>CAWEHM010000035.1:0-234085 GCA_963808875.1 uncultured Thermoleophilaceae bacterium | reverse complement strand
ACTCGCGATCGCGACCACGGCGGCGATCGGCCCGAAGGTCTCCTCTCCCGTCGAGGCGGGCGCGTCGGCGGGCACGTTGTCGAGCACCCGTCGCGCGCCAGTACCGGTCCGTCGGGAAGCCCATCCGCCCGGCTGCCTCCCGCCACGACCTTGCCGCCCGCGCCTCACCGCGTCCTCGACGTGCTCGTCCATCTTCTGGCGCAGCCGGCTCGTTGTTCAGCGGGCCCATGATGGTCGTGGCGTCGTCGAACGGGTCGCCCAGCAGCACGTGACCGCTCCCGCGGCGGCGAGGCGCGCGACGAACTCGTCGCCGCACCGCCTCGTGCACGAGGAGTGCGCTCGCCGGCCGTGCAGCTCTGCCCGCGCACACGAAAGACGCTCGTGACCGGCGGCCTCCGCGGCCGCGACCTCGAGGTCGGCGTCGTCCATGACCACGAGCGGGCCATTGCCGCCCATCTCGAGCAGGAGCGGCTTGCCCGCGGCTCGCTCGGCGATCTTCCTGCCCGGTGGCCGTTGGAGCCGATGAATCCGACGGCGACCCGTGCCGGGGTTGGAGACGATCTCGTCTCCAACGACCGGGCCCGGGCCGGGCACGAAGTTGAAGACGCCGGGCGGGAGGTCGGCTTCGGCGATGCAGTCGGCGAGCGCGCCGGAGCAGACGGCGGTGCTGGGCGCCGGCGTGCCCGCACCACCGTGTTGCCGCAGGCGAGCGCCGGCGCGACGATCTCGGCCGGCATCGTGTACGGCCAGTTCCAGGCGTGGATCGGACCGGCCCCGCGGCCTCCGCATCAAGAGCACGCGCTTGGCCTCGCCCGAGCTGGGCGGAATGGAGCCCTCGATGCGGATGCCGTCCTCCGCCGCGCCGCGCAACATGGCCACGAGCTCGTCCCACCTCGTCGTACGACTCGGAGATCGGCTTGCCCTGGTCGAGGGTGCACACGCGAGCGAGCTCGTCGCGGCGCGACTCGCACACCTCGGCGACGCGCCGGAGGGCACCGGCGCGCTCGAACGCCGTGGCTGCGGCCCAGCCGGGGAAGGCCGCGGCGGCCGCGTCGATGGCGCGCCGCGCGTCGTCCCGGTCGCCCTGCGCCACCGGGCCAAGCGACTCGCCAGTGGCCGGGCTGCTGGCCTCCGCGGCCTCGCCGCTCGCGGCCTCGCACCCACTCCCCGCCGATGAACAGCCGGGTAAAGGTCGCAGCGGTGGCCATGGCGAAGATATCAGCCCGGCGGGTGGTGGTGGACGGGGCACTCAGGGGGTGCGGCCCCGGGCCCTTTTTGGCAACCGGTGGGGAATCGTCCCGGAAAACGGTACGAATCCCCACCACTTCGCCGGGACCCATCCTCAATGCCGTAGTTGGCCGGAGCAAGCCCGGCACGCCAGCGGAGACAGCGCCGCTAGCGGCGGCTGAACGCGGTGAGGATCTCGCGCTGGAAGGCCAGCACGTGCTCGTGCATGATCGTCCGCGCGTGGGGGCCGCTTCGGTCGAGGATCGCCTCGAGCAGCTGGGTCTGGTCGTGGACGGCGTGGCCCAGGGTGGGCACGCGGTCGAGCACGAGGTACCAGATGCGCAGCGAGTGCGTGAAGTAGCGCTCGAGCGTCTCGGTCAGATAGGGGTTGCGTGAGGCGTCCCATACGAAGCGGTGTATCCGCTCGTCCATTCGCATGAGCACGCTCTGCTCGCCGGCGCCGTCGAGCGACTCGATCTCGCGAGGAGCGCCTCCGCCTTCGCGCGCGTCTCGGGGTCGAGCCGGAGGGCCGCCAGCTCGGCCGCGTAGCCCTCGAGCTCGGCGCGCACCTCGGTGATGTTCTGGATGTCGGCGGCCTCGATCGCAGTGACGAACGTGCCGCGCCGGGGCTGCACCTCGACGAGGTTCTCGAGCGCGAGCCGCTTGACCGCCTCGCGCAGCGGCGTCCGGCCGATGCCGAGGTCCTTCATCAGCTCGTCCTCTCGCAGCACGGTGCCCGGAGGGAGATGAAGCGTCACGATCCGGTCACGCAGGTCGACGTACGCGCGCTCCGCGACGAGCCGCGTGGCCGTGGTGTCCGGGACCGGCGAGGAAGTCGATGGTTCAGCGGCCATCGCGAGTCGACCTGATCTTAGGGCACTGGTAGCCTGATATATCAGGATGGAGGCGGGCGCGCAGGAGACCACTGGCGTGCAGCCGGTGACCGGCCCGGAGGAGGCCGCCGCCGTCGAGGCCGCGGGCGCGCAGCCAGCGGACGCTCCTCGGCAGGGTCCCACCCTCGCCGACCTCCTTCGCAGCTCCCGGTTCGAGCTGCTCCCACTCGACGGCATCTACGAGCAGGTCGTCGAGCACCTCGGCACCGACACCAAGGTCACCGTCACCGCCTCGCCGCGGAAGGGGCTCGAGGCCACGCTCGCGCTGAGTGAGCGCCTATCGGGGGCCGGCTATCCGGTCGTGCCGCATCTGTCGGCGCGGCTCGTTCGCGACCGCGCACATCTCGAGGAGGTGCTCGCCCGCCTCGCCGCCGCCGGCATCCGAGAGCTGTTCGTTCCGGCGGGCGACGCAACCGAGCCGGGCGAGTTCCAGAGCGCCGCCGATCTTCTCGAGGCGATGGGCGAGGCCCGCACGCAGTTCGACCGCATCGGCATCACCGGCTATCCCGAGAGTCACCACCTGATCTCCGACGAGGAGACCATCCGCGCGATGTCCGTCAAGGCGGAGATGGCCACCGACATCGTCAGCCAGCTCTGCTTCGACCCCGCCACGATCGCGTGGTGGATCGGCGCGGTCCGCGCCCGCGGGGTGAGCCTGCCGATCTGGATCGGCCTGCCCGGCTGCGTGGACTACTCGAAGCTGGCCCGGATCTCGATGAAGATCGGCATGGCCGAGTCGGCGCGCTTCCTGAGCCATCAGCGCGGCTGGGTGTCGCGCCTCCTGACCCGCCAGTTCAAGCCAGACAGGCTGCTCGACGGCCTGGCGCAGGTGGTCGAGGAGCCCGACACCGGGGTGGCCGGCTTCCACCTCTATACGTTCAACGAGGTGGGTCGGACGGAGCGCTGGCGGCAGCGGGCGATTGCTCGTCTAGAGACTCGGCGAGCAACGTAGAGACGTCCACGACGCGCAGGTCGTCGCCGCGAGATTTCACGCCGTCGTCCAGCATCACCGTGCAGAAGGGGCACGCCACCGCGAGCGTCTCGGCGCCGGTCTCGGCCGCCTCGCGCACGCGCTCCTCGTTGATCGCGCCGGCACGCTCCTCCATCCACATGTGCGCGCCGCCCGCCCCGCAGCAGAAGGTGCGCTCCTCCCGCCGCTCCATTTCGATCGGAGTGCCCACCGCCTGGACGATCTCGCGCGGGTCCGCCCTCACGTCGTTGTGCCGGGCGAGGTAGCAGGAGTCGTGGTAGGTGATGGTCTGGCCGTTCCCGCCGCCCGCCGGGGCGAGCCTGCCCTCGCGCACCAGATCCGCGAGCAGCTCGGTGTGGTGAACCACCTCGTAGTTGCCGCCGAAGTCCGGGTACTCGTTGCCAAGCGTGTTGAAGCAGTGCGGGCAGCTCGCCACGATCTTCGTGACGCCCGCCTCGTTCAGCGTCGACACGTTCGTCTCGGCGTGCGCCTGGAACAGGTACTCGTTGCCGATCCGCCGCGCCGGGTCGCCCGTGCATGACTCGCGCGGACCGAGGATGGCGAAGTCCACGCCGGCGGCCTTGAGCAGCTTGGCCGTCGACTCGGCCGCGGTGCGGGCGCGCTCGTCGAACGACGCCGCGCAACCCACCCAGTAGAGGACCTCGGGCGCGGCGTCACCCGGCTCCAGCACGCGGACCCCGAGCTCCTCCGCCCAGTCCGCGCGCTCGGTCTGCGGCTTGCCCCACGGGTTGGACGCGCGCTCCACGTCGCGCAGCATCTGCTCGGATTCCGCCGGGAACGACGAGTCCATCATCACGAGGTGCCGGCGCAGATCGATGATGTGGTCCACGTGCTCGATCGACACCGGGCACTCGCGCACGCATGCGCCGCAGGTCACGCAGTCCCACACCACGTTGTCGGTGACCGCGTTCGGCACGAGCGGTGACGGCTCGAACCCCTCCGCACCGCGGACCAGCGGCGGGCCGTCCTCGAAGACCTGGTCGCGCAGGGCCATGATCAGGAGCTTCGGCGACAGCTCCTTGCCGGTGGCCCACGCCGGGCACACGTCCTGGCAGCGGCCGCACTCGGTGCACGAGAAGGTGTCGAGCGTCTGCTTCCAGGTGAGGTCGGGCACGGTGCCGGCGCCGAAGCGCATCTCCTCCTCGGGCACGTCGAAGCGCAGCGGCTCGAGCCTGCCTCGTGCGCGCGTGCGCGTGAAGTAGACGTTGAACGCCGCCGTGGCGATGTGGAGATGCTTCGAGTGCGGCAGGTAGGCGAGGAAGGTCAGGATGATCGCCACGTGCGCCCAGACGAAGACGCGCTCGAGCACCTTCGTGACGTCGTCGTCGCCGAAGAGGTTCGACAGGGCGTTCGAGACGGGCGACGCGCTCTTCGGCCACTCGTTCAGCCCGAGCGCGATCCGCGACGCGTGCCAGAGGAGCAGCGTGGTGACGATCCCGGCGATGAGCGCGAGGATCAGGTCCGCCTCGCCGAGATGGCTGCCCTCGAAGCGCGCCGGGCGCTGGACCTTCCGGATGATCACCGCGCCGATCACGCCGGCGAGCACCAGCACCGCGAACACGTCGACCATGAACGCGAACCAGCCCTGGTGGCCGAGCCAGGGGAGCGTGGCGTCGCGGCTGACCGCGCCGATCATCGCGATCACGATCGTGGGGAAGAGGACGAGGAAGCCCCAGAAGATCGCTGCGTGGATCAGGCCGGGCACGAGCCGCTGGAGGAGCTTTCTCTGGCCGAGCACGATCACGGCTTCGTTCTCGACGCGCTTGGGCACGTCGCCGAAGCGGTCCACCGGCTTGCCGAGCCTGACGAGATCGACGAGCAGCTTTGCCCGCCTCGCAAACAGCGTGCCGCTGACGGCGAGGAGCGCGGCGAGCGCGACAGCGCCGAGCGCGACGTCTATGAGGACTGCGCCTTTCTGAGCTCGGCGGTGATCGCGGGGACGATCTCGGCGAGGTCGCCGATCACCGCGTAGTCGGCGTTCGAGAGGATCGGCGCCTCGGCGTCGGAGTTGATCGCGAGGATCTTCTTCGCTCCCTTGCAGCCGGCGATGTGCTGGGTGGCGCCGCTGATCCCGCAGGCGATGTAGAGGTCGGGCGCGACCTTCGTGCCGGTCTGACCCACCTGGTCGGTGTGCGGGCGCCAGCCGGCCATTGTCACGACGCGCGAGCAGCCGACCGCCGCGTTCAGCAACCCGGCCAGCTCCTCGAGCATCCCGAACCCGTCCGCCGACCCCACGCCGCGGCCGCCGCTCACAACCACCTTCGCCTCCGCGAGCGAGATGCCGGCGGACGGCGTCTCGGCGTGCTCCACGACGCGCACCATCAGGTCAGCCTCGGTCAGGTCCGGCTCGAACGTCTCGACCGTCGAGGTCCCACCGTTCACCGTGGTCGCCTCGACCATGTGCGGAGCCACTGTGAGCAGCTTGAGATCACCGTGGATGCGGGCCTCCTCCAGCAGCGAGCCACCCCAGCGCACTCGCGTGACGGCGCCTTCGCTTCCGACCGCGATGCAATTGGCGGCAAAGGGCAGATCTCGGCGTGCGGCGAGATGGCCGAGTACCTCATTGCCTCTGTTCGTGCCGGCGGCGACCACTCCGTCGGGCTGCACCTGGTCGATCAGCTGCTCCAGGCAGGCCGCCCAGGCGGCGGGCGCGTATCCGGGGAGCTGATCGTGTTCGGCGAGGTGCACGGTCTGTACGCCGTATGGGCCGAGTTCGGTGGCGTCGAAGGCAAGGGCATGCACCGGATTGCCGAGGTCGCGCGCGAGGGAAATCGCCTGCAGGGACAGATCCTCGCCCGGCTCGACCAGGACGAGAACGCTCATCCGGCCACTCCGATCTCGCGCATGATCTCTACGACGCGCGGCGCGGCCTCGGGGCCGTTGCCGAGGATCTCCGCCTGCTTGCCCTGGCCGGGCGGCACCACGAGCCGGACCTTCTCCAGCTTCGGCGCGGGCCGCTCGGGTGTGGAGGATTCGACCGGCTTCGAGCGCGCGCGCAGCTTCGCCGGCACCGACGGGTAGCGCGGCAGGTTGATCCCCTCGAGCACGCTGACGACGGCCGGCAGCGGAAGGTCGTAGATGTCGCGTCCGCCGGGCACCTCCTGCTCGCAGCGCGCGCGGCCGGCGTCCACGGAGAGCCCCTTCAGCCCGGTCGCGATCGGCCGGCCGAGCGCGTAAGCCACCCGGATGCCCACCTGGTAGTTGCCCGCATCCGCCGACTCGTTGCCGAACACGATGAGGTCGAAGCCCTCGCCGGCGGACTCCTCGGCCTGCACGGTCGAGACGATCGCCGCGGCGGTGGCCTGCGGGTCCCACTCCTCGCCGTCGGTCACGAGATGCACGCCGCGGTCGCCGCCGTTGGCGAGCGAGTCGCGGATCTGCTCCTCGGCCTCGGCGGGCCCGAGCGTCAGGACGGTCACCTCGCCGCCGTCCTTCTCAACGAGCCGGACCGCCTCCTCGACCCCGCACTCCTCGTGCGGCGAGATCGTGAAGCCGAGGTGGCGCGTCTCGAGTGCCTGCTCGTCGGCCGTGAGCACCATCTTGCCGCCCGTGAGCGGCACCCGCTTGACGCAGACGAGGATCCTCATGCCGGGATCGGGTCGGCGGCCTTCACGCGTGCGTTGTCCGGGTCGAGCAGGGCCGCCGAGTCGTTTGTCTGCACCGTCACCGGATAGAGCTCGGTCATGTACTCGACGGCCAGCTCCTGACCGACGTTCGCGTACTCCGGCGGGAGGTACGACATCAGGATGTGCTTGCCGATCGACGGTCCGGCTCCCGCGCTCGTCACATACGAGCCGCGGCCGTGCGGGTCCACCAGGCGCTCGCCGTCGCGCGTCACGATTGGCTCGCCGCCGAGCATGTATCGCTTCTCGCCGGAGGCCGAGGTGTGGTCGTCCACGGTGATGGCGCACATGACCGTGGCGGGGTCCTCCTCGCGGTGGCGCACGTGCGCCTCCTTGCCGACGAAGTCCTGGTCCTTGACCTTGCCCCAAGCCATGCCGGCCTCGACCACGTTGTACTCGCCGTCGAGCTCGAAGCCGAACGCGCGGTAGCACTTCTCGAGCCGGCCGGTTGTGCCGTACACGCCGATGCCGGCCGGCACGGTCCCGTGCGGCTCGCCCGCCTCGGCGACCATGTCCCACAGCCGTGCACCCTGCTCGATCGGGACGTACAGCTCCCAGCCGAGGTCGCCCACGTACGAGATCCGCGAGGCGAGCACGCGCAGCGGGCCCATCTCGATCGTGTCGCAGGTGGCGAACGGGAAGCCCTCATGCGACACGTCCGCGCTCGTGAGCGAGCCGAGGATGTCGCGCGCCCGCGGACCCCATAGCCCGAGCGTGGTCCAGCTCGACGTGAGGTCGAAGATCTGCGCGGTGCCGTCCTCGGGCAGGTGGTCGCGGTACCACTTCAGGTCGGCCATGCCGTGCGCGCCGCCCGTGACCACGCGGAAGTGCTCGTCGCCGAGCCGCATCACGGTGAGGTCCGAGCGGAAGCCGCCGCGCGGCGTCAGCACCGGCGTGTAGACGACCTTGCCGAGCTTCACGTCCATCTGCCGCATCGAAACCTTCTGCACGCACTCGAGCGCGCCCGGGCCGACGATGTCGAAGATGCAGAACGCGGTGAGGTCGAACATCGCGGCGCGGTCGCGCATCGCCAGGTGCTCGGCGTTGATGATCGGCGACCACCAGCGCGAGTCCCACTCGGCCTCACGGTCGTTTATCTGGTCCGCGAACTCCTCGAGCAGCGGCGCGTTCGATCCGTACCAGTGCGGCCGCTCCCAGCCGGCGGCCTCGTAGAAGACCGCGTCGAGCGCCTGCTCGCGCTCGTAGAACGGCGAGCGCCGGATCGGCCGGCACGACTCCCACTGCTCGCCCGGGTGCACGATCCCGTAGGTCTTGTTGAACCCCTCGGCGGCGCGGCTCCGCACGAACTCGCGCGTCTTCTGGTGCTCGTAGAAGCGGGCGACGTCGGAGGCCTGGAGGTCGATCTCGGGCTCGCCCTCGACCATCCACTCGGCCACGGCGCGGCCCACGCCCGGGCCCTCCTTCACCCAGACCGCGGCGGCGGACCAGAGCCCGCGCACCTCGTTCGTCTCGCCGAGGATCGGCAGGCCGTCCGGCGTGAGCGACAGCAGCCCGTTGATCGCGTACTTGATGCCCACGGACTCGTCGCCCAGGATCTCCGGCACGAGCTGGAGCGCGTCCTCCATCTGCTGGACGAAGTCATCCTGCGTGAACGGCAGCTCGGTGGGGGTGAGCGCCGACTCCTCGATCGAGGGGATCTCCTCGGGGTCGTGCAGGATCGGCCGGTGCGCGTAGGAGCCCACCTCGAGTCCCGACCCGTCCTGGCGCTCGTACATGTTCGTGTCCATGTCGCGCACGATCGGGAACTCGATCGCGCTCTTCGAGTCGGCGAAGTGCGGCACCGGGCCCACGTCGATCATCTGGTGGACCGCCGGTGTCAGCGGGATCGATGCGCCGGCCAGCTTGGCGATGCGCGGGCTCCACACGCCGCAGGCGATGACGACGTACTCGGCCTCCACGTCACCGCGGTCCGTGCGCACGCGCTTCACGCGCCCGCCCTCGACGTCGATGGCGGTCACCTCGGTGTTCGCCGACACCGTGAGCGCGCCCGCGCTCTGCGCCTCCTCGCGCATGAGCGTGCCGGCTCGCAGCGAGTCCACCACGCCGACGCTCTTCGAGTAGAAGCCGCCCAGCAGGATGCTCTCGTCCACGTACGGGACGAGCTCCTTGATCTCGGCGGGCGTCACGAGCGAGCAGCCCTCGACGCCGAACGCCTTCGCCGACGCCATCCGGCGGCGCAGCTCCTCCATCCGCTCCTCGGTGCGCGCCACCTCGATGCCGCCGCAGGTGGTGAGCACGCCGAGCTCCTCGTACTGCCTGAGGCTGTCGGCGGTGAGGTCGGTCATCTCGCGCGAGTGGTCGACCGGGAAGATGAAGTTCGAGGCGTGGCCGGTGGAGCCGCCCGGGTTGGGGAGCGGCCCCTTGTCGATCAGGACGAGGTCCTTCCAGCCGAGCCGCGCAAGGTGGCCGACGAGGCAGTTGCCGACGATCCCGGCGCCGATCACGACGCACTTGGCCTGGGCGGGAAGCGAGGAGCTGGCGGATTGCGAGTCCATGGAACAGTGATATATCAGAACTGAGAAAGGGGTCTGACCCTTTTCGGAGGGTGGTCGAGGGTTAGTAGGCCGGGGACGGGATCGGCTCGTCGCCGAGCTCGATTCGGCGGCGGGCGACGTAGTCGCGCAGCTGGTCGCGCACGGCGTCGTCGATCGGCGGCTGCTCGAAGTTGTCGAGCGTCTCCTGCACGATCCGGCCGGCGCGCTCGGCGGCGTCGGCGCCGCCGTTCTTCGACCACCGCTCGAAGTTCTCGGTGGAGGAGAGGAGCGGCCGGTAGAACGCGGTGCGGAAGTGCTCGAGCGTGTGCGCCGCGCCGAGGAAGTGCCCGCCGGAGCCGACCTCCTCGTGCGCGCCGAAGGCGAGCGAGTCCTCGTCGATCTCGAGCGGCTTGAACTCGTGCTTGAGCATCCGCAGGATCTCGATGTCGACGATGTACTTCTCGTAGCTCGACACGAGGCCGCCCTCGAGCCAGCCGGCGGCGTGCATCACGAAGTTCGCGCCGGCGAGGAACGTCGGCAGCATCGTCATCAGCGCCTCGTAGGCCGCCTGGGCGTCGGGCATCTGGCTCGAGGTGAGCCCGCCGCCGCTTCGCCAGGGCAGGTTGAAGTGGCGCGCGATCTGGCCGGTGCAGAGCAGCCCGATCGCGGACTCCGGCGTGCCGAAGCTCGGCGAGCCCGACTTCATGTCGGTGTTCGACAGGAACGAGCCGAACACGACCGGGCAGCCCGGCTGGACGAGCTGGGTGAGCGCGATCCCGGACAGCGCCTCGGCCATCTGCTGCACGAGCGTGGCCGGGATCGACACCGGCGACATCGCGCCCATCAGGAGGAACGGGGTCGTCACGACCGCCTGGTTCGTCCGGTTGTACTCGAGCATCGCGCTCAGCATCCGGTCGTCCCAGCGGAGCGGCGAGTTGCAGTTGATCAGCGAGATCGACACCGGCGCGCGCTGCAACGCGTCGTCGCCGCCGAACAGGATCCGCCCCATCTCGACCGTGTCGCGCGCGTTCTCGGCCGAGATCACCGAGCCCATGTACGGCTTGTCCGACAGCGTCTGGAGCGCGTACACCATGTCGAGGTGGCGCGAGTCGAGCGGCCGGTTCTCGGGCTCGACGACGGTGCCGCCCGCGGAGTCCATCTCGGGGAACGTCTGGCCGAGCCGAACGAAGTTCTCGAAGTCCTCGATGTGCGCGTCGCCGCGCTCCGCGCCCCGGCGCACGAACGGCGGGCCGTACACGCCGGCGAACACCATGTGGTCGTCGCCGATGTGGACGCTGTGGTCAGGGTTGCGCGCCTGGAGCTCGAACTCGCTGGGCGCCTTCGCCACCTGCTCGAGCACGAACTCCGGATCGAGGAAGACCTTCTCGCCCTCCACGCGCTGGCCGGCCTTCTCGAAGTACTCGACCGCCTCAGGCAGCGCGAACTCCACGCCCAGCTCCGTGACGATCCGTCGCCAGCCCCTGTCGAGCGTGTCGATCGCCTCCTCGCTCAGGATCTCGTAGCGGGGCATTTCGTTGCGAAACACGGAACTCTCCTTGACGAAGGGCGCGGCGGGCGACAATATACCTGGCATGGAACAAGAGTTCCAGCCCGCCGCCGGTACGGCGGTCATCGATCGCGGCGCTCAGTTGCTTGCGCTCGTGCTCGAGGCCGACGCCCCCCGCGGGCTGACCGATCTGGCACAGGACGCCGGTCTGCCGAAGAGCACGGCGTCGCGACTCCTGAGCGCGCTCGAGCGCAACGGCCTCGTGGAGCAGCAGGGCGAGCGCGGGCGCTTCCGCGCCGGCCCGGTGGTGCTCCGCTTCGCCGGCGGGCTCGCCGGGCGCAACCTGGTCGAGCTGGCCGAGCGGCCGATGGGCGCGCTGGCCGACGCCACCGGCGAGACGATCAACCTGGGTGTCCCGGGCCACGGCGGCGTGGAGCACCTGAGCCAGGTGGAGGGCAAGCACTTCCTCGGCACGACGCAGTGGGTCGGCCGGACGGTGCCCTACCACTGCTCGGCGAACGGCAAGGTGCTGCTCGCCTACGACGCGGTGCGCGCGCAGCTCGACGGACCGCTCGAGCCGCTCACCTCGCGCACCGTCGTCGATCCCGCGCGCCTGCGCTCGGAGCTGACCTCGATCCGCCGCGACGGCTTCGCGGCGGCCATCGACGAGCTCGAGCTGGGCCTGTCGGCCTTGGCCGCGCCCGTGTTCGACGAGAACGGGGGCGTGGTGGCGGCGCTCAGCGTCTCCGGCCCCACGCTCCGGCTCACGCCGAAGCGGATCGCAGAGCTGCGTCCGCTCATCATCAAGCAGTGCCGGGCACTCTCGAGAGAGCTCGGCCACCGTCCGGAAGGAGTCCACGCCGCATGACGCACGAGGAGATCCTCAAGGCGCTCTACGAGGACACGCTCGTGGGCAACGCGCCGGCAGTCAAGGAGAACGTCGAGAAGGGCCTCGAGGACGGGATGGATCCCGAGTCGATGCTCTACGACGCGCTGATCCCGTCACTCGAGGAGGTGGGCGCGCGGTTCGAGCGCGGCGACTACTTCGTGCCCGAGATGCTGATCGCGGCGCGCGCTATGCAGGGCGCGCTCGACATCCTGCGCCCGCTGCTCGCCGAGTCGGGGGCGAAGCCGATCGGCAAGTTCCTGATGGGGACGGTCAAGGGCGACGTCCATGACATCGGCAAGAACCTCTGCAACATCATGCTCGAGGGCGCGGGCTTCGAGGTGATCGACCTGGGCGTGAACGTCCCGCCCGAGCGCTTCGTGGAGCAGATCAACGAGCACGGGCCCGACATCGTCGGCTTCTCCGCCTTCCTGACCACGACGATGCCGATGTTCAAGGCGAACATCAACGCGCTGGAGAAGGGCGGGATCCGCGAGGACGTGATCGTGATGGTGGGCGGCGCGCCGGTCACGCAGGAGTACGCGGACGCGGTGGGGGCGGACGGCTACTCGGCCGATGCCTCCTCCGCCGTGAAGCTCGCCAAGGACCTGATCGAGCGGCGCCGCAGCGCGGTACCGGCGTAGCCATGGACACGGTTCTCAGCTCGAAGACCAAGACCATCACGATCGGCTCGGACAAGCCGTTCTGTGTGATCGGCGAGCGCATCAACCCGACCAGCGCGCAAGAAGTTCTCCGAGGAGCTGCGCGAGGGGAACCTCGACACGGTCGTGGTGGACACGAACGCGCAGGAGGAGGCCGGCGCCGACATGCTCGACGTGAACGCCGGCATCCCACTGGTGGACGAGGCCGAGCTCCTGGCGAAGATGCTGACGCTGATCCAGGACGACGACCGACCTGCCGATCTGCATCGACTCGTCCGTGATCGAGGCGCTCGAGGCCGGCCTCGGCGTGTACGAGGGCAAGGCGCTCGTGAACTCGGTGACCGGCGAGGACGAGCGGCTCGAGGAGATCCTGCCGCTGGTGGCGAAGCACGGCGCGGCGGTGATCGGCCTTGCCAACGACGAGACCGGCATCCCGGAGACGCCTCAGCAGCGGCTCGAGATCGCCACCAAGATCGTGAACGCCGCGGGCGACCACGGCATCCCGCCCGAGGACGTGGTGATCGACCCGCTCGCGATGACCGTCGGCGCGGACACCGAGGCCGTGACGACGACGCTCGAGACGATCCGGCTGATCCGCGACAACCTCGGCGTGAACATGTGCCTCGGCGCGTCGAACGTGTCGTTCGGCCTGCCCGAGCGGCACGTGCTGAACGCGGGGTTCCTGCCGATGGCGATGGCCGCGGGGCTGACCAGCGCGATCATGAGCACCGCGAAGGTATGCGTGGACAGCGTCCGGGCAGCCGACCTCCTCCTCGGCCACGATCCCTGGGGTGCCAATTGGATAGCGGCCCATCGTGCGCGCCAGCAGTCAGCAGCCTGAGCCGATAGCGATCGCGGCGCCGGCGGACGGCGCCGAGCGCGCCCACGTTCGCTTCGAGCCGGAGGGCCAGGAGGTGCGCGTGCCCGCGGGCACGCCGGTATTCGACGCCGCCAGCTGGAACGGCATCGCGATCGACTCCACCTGCGGCGGCCACGGCACCTGCAAGAAGTGCAAGGTGCGCGTCGTCGAGGGAGAGCTGCCCGATCTCGACTGTCGACCCGCGCGCGTTCACGCCCGACGAGCTGAACGACGGCTGGCGGCTCGCCTGCCGCGCGCCGGCGCGCGGCGAGCTCGTGATCGAGGTGCCGCCGCTCCAGACGCGGCCGAAGGCGGCGCTCGTGGGCGTCGGCCGCCACGTGATCCTGCGGCCCTCGGTGCAGAAGCGGCATCTCGTGCTGGAGGAGCCGTCGCTCGAGGACCAGCGCTCGGACCTGCAGCGCGTGATGGACGCGCTCGACGACCTCGAGCCGCGCGTGGAGCTCCCCGTGCTGCGCACGCTCGGCAAGGTGCTGCGCGAGAACGACTTCGACGTGACCGCGGTGGTCTGCGACGACCTCCTGATCGACCTCGAGCCGGGCGACACCACGGCGCGCCGCTTCGCGATGGCGTTCGACCTCGGCACGACCACGGTGGTCGCCACCCTCCTCGACCTCGAGACCGGTCAGCCGATGGCGGTGGAGTCGATGCTGAACCGCCAGCAGCCGTTCGGCGCCGACGTGATCTCGCGCGTGTCGGCCACGATGCTCGACGAGGGCGCTCTGGACGCCCTCCAGGCACGCGCCCAGGAGACGCTCGCGCAGCTCACGCAGGAGGTGTGCGCCGAGGCGGGGGTGGACCCGGGCGAGGTCTACGAGATCACCATCTGCGGCAACGTGACGATGACCCAGATGGCGCTCGGCATGGACCCGGAGCCGCTGTCGATGGCGCCGTTCATCGTCACGACGCACGAGTTCCCCCAGCTGCTCGCGGCCGACGTGGGCGTGCCGGTCCACGCGCGCGCGCCGGCGTTCGTGTTCCCGTCGCTCGGCGCCTACGTGGGCGGCGACATCGTGGCGGGCATGCTCGCGACGGGGCTCACGCGCGACAAGCGCATCCGCCTGTTCATCGACGTGGGCACGAACTCCGAGATCGCGCTCGGGAACCAGGACGGCGTGGTGGCCACCGCGGCCCCGGCCGGCCCCGCGTTCGAGGCGGCGCAGATCCGCTGTGGCATGCGAGCCGCCGAGGGCGCCATCGAGGGCGTGGCGCTCGCCGAGGACATCTCGCTCGAGGTGATCGGGGACATCGAGCCGGTGGGCATGTGCGGTTCCGGGCTCGTGGACGCCGTGGCCGAGCTGGTGCGCATCGGCCTGCTGGATCATTCCGGCCGCTTCGTGGACGACGAGACGGCCGCCGGCATATCGCCGACGCTCGCGCCGCGGCTCACGAAGATCGGCGAGGAGCGCGTGTTCGTCCTGTCGTGGAAGGGCGAGGACCCCGCGGCGTCGGTGTACCTGACGCAGCGCGACATTCGCGAGCTCCAGTTCGCGAAGGCGTCGATCGCGACGGGCTGGAAGATCCTGTTCGGGGAGATCGGGATGGAGCCCGAGGAGGTCTCGCAGGTGCTGCTGGCGGGCTCCTTCGGGCAGTACCTGTCGCCCGCCGCGGCCGTGAGGATCGGGCTCGTGCCGCGGATCGCGCTGCCCCGGATCGTGTCCGCCGGCAACGTGGCGGGCGAGGGCTCGAAGATCGCCGCGCTGTCGCTACGCGAGCGCGCCGAGGCGCGCTCGATCGTGAACGAGGTGCGCTACGTGGAGCTGTCCGGCCGGGCCGACTTCAACGACGCGTTCATCGACCAGCTGGCGTTTCCGGGATGAGCCGCACGGCGGTCATCGCGTGCGGCGCCCTGGCCGCCGACGTGCGCAGGCTCGCGCGCGATCACGGCTGGGACGTGGACGTGCATCCCGTGCCGGCGCTGCTCCACAACCGCCCCGACCAGATCCCGGCGGCGGTCGCGGAGGAGGTCGACCGCCTGTCCGAGTCCTACGACCGGGTTGCGGTGGCCTACGGCGACTGCGGGACCTACGGTGAGCTCGACCGGGTGCTGGACCGGCGCGGCATCGCCCGGCTACGTGCCGAGAACTGCTACGAGCTGATCGCGCGCGACGAGGTGCGCGAGGCGCTCGCGGAGGAGCCCGGCACCTACTTCCTGACGGACTTCCTCGCTCGCACCTTCGAGCACACCGTCATCAAGGAGCTCGGGCTCGACCGCCACCCCGAGCTGCGCGACGACTACTTCGGCAACTACCGGCGCGTCATCTGGCTCGCTCAACGGCCGACGCTCGGCACAAAGCTCGCCGCTGAGCGCGCGGCGGCCGCCCTCGGCCTTCCGCTCGAGGTGCGCGAGGTGGGCAACGCCGGTCTCGAGCGCGGGCTGGAATCGCTGGTCCACGCCGCTTAGGATCGACCGGTGGGCTCGCGCTACGACTACGTGATCGTCGGTGGGGGCTCCGCGGGCAGCGCGCTCGCGAATCGCCTCTCCGCGGATCCCGGGACGAGCGTGCTCGTGCTCGAGGCCGGGCGGTCGGACTATCCGTGGGACGTGTTCATCCACATGCCGGCGGCGCTCGCGTTCCCGATCGGCAGCCGCTTCTACGACTGGAAGTACGAGTCGGAGCCGGAGCCCCACATGGGCGGCCGGCGTGTGTACCACGCGCGCGGCAAGGTGCTCGGCGGGTCGAGCTCCATCAACGGGATGATCTTCCAGCGCGGGAACCCCATGGACTACGAGCGCTGGGGCTCGGATCCGGGGATGGAGACGTGGGACCACGCTCACTGCCTGCCCTACTTCAAGCGCATGGAGAACTGCCTGGCGGCCGCGCCAGACGATCCGTTCCGCGGCCACGACGGCCCGCTGGTGCTCGAGCGCGGCCCTGCGAAGGGGCCGCTGTTCGACGCCTTCTTCGAGGCGGTTCAGCAGGCGGGCTACCCGCTCACCGAGGACGTGAACGGCTACCGGCAGGAGGGCTTCGCGGCCTTCGACCGCAACGTGCACGACGGCAGGCGGCTCTCCGCGGCGCGCGCGTACCTGCACCCGGTGATGAACCGGCCGAACCTCACGGTCGAGACGCGCGCGTTCACCACGCGAATCCTGTTCGAGGGCAACCGCGCCACCGGCGTCGAGTACACCCGGCGCGGCCGCGGCGGCCGGAGGGTGAGCGCGGGCGAGGTGATCGTCTGCGGCGGCTCGATCAACTCGCCGCAGCTGCTCCAGCTCTCCGGTGTCGGAGGCGAGGCTGACCTGCGGCCGCACGGGATCGACGTTGTCTCGGACCTCGCCGGCGTGGGCGAGAACCTCCAGGACCACCTCGAGGTGTACGTGCAGCACAGCTCGACCCAGCCGGTGACGATGGCGCCCTACTTCGCCATGAAGCGCCGTCCTCTGGTGGGCGCCGAGTGGCTGCTCCGCAAGACCGGCCCGGGCGCGACCAACCACTTCGAGGCGGGCGGCTTCGTGCGCGGGAACGACGACGTGGCCTACCCGAACCTGATGTACCACTTCCTGCCGATCGCCGTGCGCTACGACGGCACGCTGCCCGAGGGCGGCGGGGGCCACGGCTACCAGGTGCACGTGGGGCCCATGTACTCCGACGTGCGCGGCACGTGCAAGATCGTCAGCGCGGACCCGCGCGACAAGCCCGCGCTGCTCTTCAACTACCTCTCCACGGAGAACGACCGGCGCGAGTGGATCGAGGCGATCCGGGTGACCAGGAGCATCCTCGACGCGCCCGCCTTCGAGCCGTTCAGCGGAGGCGAGCTGTCGCCCGGCCGCCAGGTCGAGACGGACGAGCAGATCCTCGAGTGGGTCGCCAAGGACGCCGAGACCGCGCTGCACCCGTCGTGCACGTGCCGCATGGGCACCGACGACATGGCGGTCGTGGACCCGCTGACGATGAGGGTGCACGGCACCGATGGGCTGCGCGTCGTGGACGCGTCGGTCTTCCCGTACGTGACCAACGGCAACATCTACGCGCCGGTGATGATGGTCGCCGAGAAGGCGGCAGACCTAATCCTGGGCAACACGCCGCTGCCCGCCGATCCGGTCCCGTTCTACCGGCACGGCGAGTCGGCGTCGAGCCCGCCGAGCAGCGCGTGGAGCGACAGCACCTCGCCCGCCGCCTCCTGAATCCGCTCCGCCGGCACGCCGCCGCGCCAGCCGCGGCCCGATAGGGCGGCGAGCCGTTCGCCGGCGTCGATCAGCGCGCCGTAGAGCATGTCGTGAAGGAGGTCACGCGACGCCGTGAGCCGAACCGGTCCCGGTCCCGCCGCGAGCGCGCCCGCCAGCTCGTCCAGCTCGTCGATCCTGGCCCGGTGCGCGTGCGCCTCGGCCGCCGTGCCGGCCTCGCCCTCCGCGCGTGCCCGGAGCCCCTGATGAAGCGATTCGGCCGTCGCCTGGTACAGCAGCAGTACGGTCTCCCTGACCGCCTCCACGAGCTTCTCCGGCACCTCCACCGATACGCGCGGCATCTCATCCCCCTGTCGTTGGGGCAGCCGAAGGTGGGTATCGTGGTGCTGCGCCGAAGCTCCACCTTCGGTGCCATGCCCCGGGACGTGGTCGCGTCGCCGGGGCGCTTATTTGGTCGTGCGTTACCGAACATACGTTCGGCCGCGGACGGAACGGCGGCCGGGGCGAATCGGGCGTCCGCGCGGCTTTGCGTTCACACGCGACCACGTCCCGTGCTCTCGGGCCCGAGGCGTGCGTGGGGCCAAACGCGCGAGGCCGTCGTGCCGCGCGGGACTGGTCGCGTGCCCTCAGCTCGGCCCGGCGCCGCCGCACACAGGGCAGCCCTCCACGACGGGGACATCCTCGTGCGTGACCGCCATCGTCCGGAGGTCGTACACGTACGAGCGCCCGAGCGTGGCCGGCCGCACCAGGCCGGTCAGTCGGTGCACGACCTCGAGCGCGACCTGGCCGCCCACGAACGCGCACACCGGCCCGAGCGTCGCGGCCGGCGACGGCTTCGCCCGCCGCTGCTCGACCAGCTCGTCGTACAGCGGGTACCGCTCGCGATAGGTCGCCTCCTGGCACTCGAAGCAGCCCGTCTCGCCCGGGGCGTACATCGGCCCGACGCGGCCGACCGGCGGCGAGTGGCTCAGCGTGATGAACGGCACGCCGGCCTCGAAGCAGGCGGCGTTGACCCACCGCTCGATGTCGTGGGCCGGCCAGTCCGCGCTGTTCACGACCACGTCGGCCTCGTCGATCACGGCGCGCGCGCCCGCGACGCCCTCGACGCGCCGCTCGAGCGCCACCACCTCGCACCCCGAGTCGAAGGCGCGGAGCGCCTCCGCCGCCGCCTCGACCTTGATCCGGCCGATGTCGCGCTCGCGGTACAGGATCTGCCGGTTGAAGTTGCTCTCCTCGACCCGGTCGTGGTCCACCACCACCAGCTCGCCGACGCCGCAGCACACGAGCGCGTATGAGGCCCAGCTCCCCAGCCCGCCGGCGCCGAGCAACACCACGCGCGCCTCGCGCAGCCGGCGCTGGTACTCCGACGGCGCGATCGCCGCGGCGCCGACCTCGCTGAAGTAGCGGAGCTGGCGGTCGTGCCGCGCGAGCGTGCGGGCCGGCACGCGGGCGTCGTCGGCGGCGTCGTCGAGCAGCTCCGCGCCGGCGAGCACGGCGAGCGCCTCGCCAACCCGCTCGGCGCCGAACTCGCGCTCGAGCTCCGCCTCGGTGCGCGTGCCGTCCAGGGCCTCGAGGAGCCCGCGCGCCACCGCATCGGGCTGCTCGATGCGCAGGTCCGACTCCTCGGTGGGGCGGAGGACGTACACGTCGCCGCCGCTCGTGACCAGCTCCTTGGTGCGCTTGACGCGCGGTCTCTCCATGGACTCCCTCGCGGTGGCGAGCCCGGCCCGGCGCCGCGCCGAGCCGGGGCCGCCGTGTGCGTCAGCCGAGCTTCGTCGTGGACAGGGCCGGAAGGACCGGCTCGGTCTTCGTGATCTTCACTCCTCGTCACCTCCTCTCATGTGCCGGGCGGTGTAGACGACCTTTGGGTGGACGGCCTCGTCCGCCGGCTCGGCGAGCGAGCAGTCCGGGAGCACGCCGCGCACGGACACGCACTCGAGGCCGGCCCCCGCGAGCAGTGCCGCCACGCGCTCGCGGGGGAAGTGGCGCTGCCGGTGGGTCACCCGCGCGCGCGACCAGAGCCCGGCCTCGGCCGGTTCGAACACGTCCAGCTCCGCTACGGCCTCGCAGCCCGGCGGCGCGTCGGACGCGCAGCATCCGCGCCAGGCGAACACGAGGTCTCCGTCCTCGTGCACGCTGTCCACGGCGAACGTGGTCCGGTACGCGAACAGCGAGTTCAGGTCGAAAATCGCCACCCCGCCGGGCGCGAGGCTGCGCTCCATCCCCTCGAACGCCGCCTCGAGCTCGTCGTCGTGGAGCAGGTAGTTGAGCGCGTCGTCGAAGCAGGTGACGAGGTCGAACCGGCCCAGATCGGGCAGCGCGCGGATGTCGGCGTGCACCAGCCGCGCGGCGGGAGCGCGGCGGGCCGCCTCGGCGAGCATCGCCGTCGAGAAGTCGCAGGCCGTGACGCTGAACCCGCGCGCGAGGAAGGGCATGAAGCTCATTCCGGTGCCGCAGGCGAGGTCGAGCAGCCGGTCGCCGCGGAGGCCGCTGAGCCGGGCATGCGCCAGGGTCTCGCGGCCCCACGCCTCGTAATCGGATTCGGCGGTGAACGCGTCGTAGTAGGGCGCGAACGCGTCGTAGGCCGCGGATGTATCGCTTCCCGCGACGGTCACCTTTCCACTAAGGTCGCTGAATGGCTCGCCCCACGCTCGACCTGGTGGATCCGCGGATCGCAAAGGCGCTGTCCCACCCGATGCGGGCGCGCATCCTGATGATCTTGAACGAGCGGGTGGCGAGCCCCAACGAGATCGCCGATGCCATCGACGAGCGGCTGCCGAACGTGAGCTACCACGTCCGGGCGCTCCTCGAGCTCGGCACCATCGAGCTCGTGGACACGGCCCAGCGGCGCGGGGCGATCGAGCACTACTACCGCGCGATCGTACGGCCGTTCTTCAGCGACCGGGACTGGAAGAGGCTGCCGCGCTCGGGGCGACAGGCGATCTCCGACTCGATCCTCCAGATCGTGTGGGACGACGCGTCCGAGAGCATCAAGGCCGGGACGTTCGAGGCCCGCGCCGACCGGCACCTCGCCCATAGCCGGATGGTGCTCGACGAGCAGGGATGGGAGGAGATGACGAAGCTCCTGAACGGCGTCCTCAGCGAGGTCGAGAAGATCGAGGCCGGCAGCAAGTCGCGGCTGCGGAAGGCCGCGAACGGAGCCGGTATCCCGACGACCTTCGCGCAGATGCACTTCGAGTCGCCTCCCCGGCCGGTCCATGGTCAGGAGTCTTAGAGCGTAAAAGGTCTTTTGCTGGTACAACTCATGTGTCTTGCTGAGTGAGGTACTTCGCGCGGAACCAGGACGGCGCGTACGCGTCCTGGCCGCCGAGGCCGAGCCCCTCTACCGCGACGCCGTGGTGCGGGCGATCCGCGAGCGCCCGGAGCTCGAGCTGGTGGCCTCGGCGGGTGACGGGCGAGAGGCGCTCGACGCGATAGGGGCGGCGCAACCGGACGTGGCGGTGGTCGGCGGGACGCTCGGCGGGCTGAGCGGAGAGCAGGTGCTCAACGCGGTCGCGCGCGACGGCCTCGGCACGCGCGTGGTGATGATCGCCGCGCGGCCGGAGCCGGGGGAGGTGTACACCGCGCTCGCGGGCGGCGCCGCCGGCTACCTCACGAGGGACGCCGACGCGCGCGAGCTGTGCGACGCGATCACCGCCGTGGCGCGCGGGGCCACGGTGCTGGCGCCGGAGCTGCAGCGATGCGTGGCCGATGAGATCCGGCTGCGCACGCCGCAGGAGCGGCCGCTGATGACAGAGAGGGAGGGCCAGACGCTGCGGCTGATCGCCGAGGGGCTGAGCGCGCCGGCCATCGGCGCGACGCTCCACGTGAGCACCGCCACGGTCAAGACCCACCTGCAGCACATCTACGAGAAGCTCGGGGTGTCCGAGCGCGCGGCGGCCGTGGCCGAGGCGATGCGGAGGGGTCTGCTGGAATGAGCGGGTGGCCTCGCTCGACCGTCGTGACTTCCTCTTCGGTGCGGCCGGCGGCGTGGCCGGGCTGGGGCTGGGGCTCGGGCCGGGCGTGGAGTCCGCGGGAGTGTCGCGGCGAGCCCTGCGCGAGCTGCGCGCGGCGGTGCGCGGACGAGTCACCGTGCCGAGCGGCTCCGCGGCGCTCGTCTACAACACGCGCTTCGACGGCCGCCGCCCGGACGCGGTCGTGCATGTGCGTGACACGGCGGACGTGGCTGCAGCCGTGCGCTGGGCGAACCGCTTCGACGTGCCGCTCGTCGCGCGCTCAGGCGGGCACAGCTACGGCGGCTACTCGACCACGACGGACGGGGTTGTGCTCGACCTGTCGGCCCTGCGCGGCGTGCGGGTGTCCGGCGGGCGCGCCACGGTCGGGCCCGCCGCCAAGCTGATCGACGTCCAGCGGGCGCTCACGCGACGTGGCGTGACCGTCCCGTCGGGCTCGTGCCCGACGGTCGGCATCGGCGGCCTCGCCCTCGGCGGCGGCCACGGCCTGGCCGGGCGCCGCTTCGGGCTCACGAGCGACAACCTGGTCGCGGCGCGCGTGGTGACCGCGGACGGCCGCGTGCGACACGTGGACGCGGGCACCCACGAGGACCTGTACTGGGCCTGCCGGGGCGGGGGCGGCGGCAACTTCGGCGTGGTCACCTCCCTCACGCTGCGCACGCACCGTGCCTCGCGCGCCGCGTACTTCTTCGTGTCCTGGCCGTGGTCCCAGGCGAGCGAGGCGATCGCCGCCTGGCAGCGGTTCGCGCCGCACGCGCCGGGTGCGCTCACGTCGATCCTGTCGCTCGGCACCACCGGCGGCTCGGGCGCGCCGAGGGTGTCCGCGCTCGGCCAGTACTTCGGCAGCGAGGCGGCGCTGCGGCGGCTCGTGCGGCCGCTCACGGGGGTCGGCGGCGCCCACCTCAGCACCGGCACCTCGGACTACTTCACGATGGTGCTCCGCTGGGCCGGCTGCCTCGACGGCGGGCTGTCCGCGTGCCACCGCTCGACGCGCTCGAGCTTCTACGCGAAGTCGGATTACTTCGCTCGGCCGGCCGGCCCGCGCGGCCGCGCGCGGATGATCGACTGGATCGAGCGGCGCCAGCGCACGCCGTCGCTCGGGTCCGGCGCGCTGCTCCTCGACGCCTATGGCGGCGCACTCAACCGGCCGGCCGCCGACGCGACGGCGTTCGTGCATCGCGACATGCTCTTCTCGCTCCAGTACCTCGCGTACTTCGGCGGCGCGGCGGCCGGGCGCGCGAGCCGGCGGTGGATAAACGGCGTGTGGCACGCGCTCCGGCCGCACGTCTCGGGCGAGGCGTACCAGAACTACATCGACCCCGATCTCGACCACTGGCAGCGGGCGTACTACGGCGCGAACCTCCACCGTCTGCGCGAGATCAAGAAGCAGGTGGACCCGGACTTCCGGTTCCGCTTCCGGCAGGCGATCCCGCCGGCGCGCTGATGGACCGCGACTCGCTCAGGCGGCTGCGGGCGCAGCCCGGCTACATCCGGTTCGTGTCGGCGGCGACGCTCGCGCGCGTGTCCGACGAGATGTTCTCTGTCGGCGTCGTCCTCCTCGTGCTCGACCGCACCGGCAGCGCCACCCTTGCGGGCGCGACGGTGGCGGCGATCACCTTCCCGAGCCTCGTGAGCGGTCCGCTGCTCGGCGCCTGGCTCGACCTGACCGGCCGGCGCCGCACGCTCATGGTGATCGACCAGCTCGTGATCGCATCCGTGGTCGTGGCGCTCGTGCTGCTGGTCGGGCACGCGCCCAACTGGGTGCTGCCGCTCGTCGTGATCCCCGCCGGGATCACCTACCCGCTGTCGTTCGGCGGCTTCACCAGCATGATCCCGTCGCTCGTGCCCGGTGAGCTCCTGCCGCCCGCGAACGCGCTCGAGACGACAAGCTTCAACTCGGCGCTCGTGATCGGGCCGGCTCTGGCGGGCACGCTGTCGGCTGTGATCGCGCCCGTCGCGCCGCTGCTTGTCGAGGCGGTGCTCGCCCTCGCCGCCCTGGCGCTGATTCTGCGGATCCCTGGCCTCGACCGGCCGCCGGAGCGCGCGCCGGACCGCACCCTGTGGAGCGTGGCCGGCGACGGCCTTCGGATGATCGTGGCGGTGCCGCAGCTGCGCGCCGTGACCGCCGCGGCGGCGTTCGGCATGTGCGGGCTCGGGCTGCTCACCGTGGCGTTCCCGCTGTTCGCGGTCGAGCACCTGGACGTGGCGCGGAGCGCCGCCGGCTACATGTGGGCAGCGTTCGCGGTGGGCTCGACGCTCGGCGCGCTCAGCCTCGTGCGGATCCAGCGCCGCTTCCCGCCCGAGCGCATCGTTCTGACCGGGTATGCCGTCTTCGGCATCCTCATGCTGAGCTGGCCGCTCGCGGACGCGCTACCGGTTTTCCTCGTGCTGATCGCGCTCGCCGCGCTCGTGGACGGCCCGGCGCTGGCGGCTCAGTTCGGCACCCGCCAGGTGCACGTGCCGCCGTCGCTCTATGGGCAGGTGTTCACGACGGCCGTGGGGCTGAAGGTCGGCTCGTTCGCCCTCGGCTCCGCGCTGGGCGGGGTGATCGCCACCGGCCTGGGCTCCGCAGAGACCATCGTCATCGCGGCGACCCTGCAGATGGCCGGCGCGGTGGCCGGGGTTACGCTTGCGCGTCTTCCCGGTCTTCCGGACCGAGACGCAGCTGCTCGCCCTCCGTCGGCTCGTAGGGCTTGAACTCCGGCGGCGGTAGCGGCTCCGTCGTGGCGTCCGCCTGTGCGGCGGCGCCCGGCCTGCGCGGCGGGCGCCTCGTCTTGATCGGGGGCGTTCCGCCGGGTGCCTCGGCCGGCACGTCGTCGGCCGGCCGCTTGGCCCGCTCGCGTGTGCCCGCCAGGAACAGGATCGCCGCCCCGGCGGCGCCGAAGATGTTCTGACCCACGCCCCGGTCGAGCAGGCCGGCGAACACGAGCGCCCGGCCCAGACGCCCGCGCCGGCGATCACCGTGCCGTCGCCGAAGGGGAGGTGGAAGCGGGCGCCCTCGGCGCGCGCGAAGAGGAGCGCCAGCACGCCGAGCGAGAGGACCAGCAGGCCGCCCTCGACGAACGAGAACGACCCGAGCGTGCTGAGGATCAGGAGCAGCGCGCCGGCCGCGGCCACGCGCTGCTCGGAGTTCAGGATGCGCGCGGCGCGCGCGGTGCGGCGAAGGACGTCAGCCGCCATCGTCGAGGGGGCGCCGGCCCGCGAAGCCGGCCTCGGGCTCGTGCCAGTACTCGATCGCGTCCTCGCCCTCCTGCCAGCACAGATAGACCTCGCGGCCGTCGCGGATGGAGGGGAAGTCGAGCAGGCCGGTGTCGAGGTCGCGCAGCACGACGTCGAGCGCGCGCAGCTTGGCCATCGAGTCGCGCAGCTCGACGAATCCCTCGGAGACGGTGCGGCCCGGGTCGCCACCGCCGTTCGTGGGACCCGCCTCGGACAGCGCCTCGCGCGCGTCGCGGTCGCCGAGCCGGTCGCGCGCCGAGCGCATTTGCTCGATCAGCTCCACGACGTGCGGGAGCAGCTCGGACGCCTCGGCGAGCGTGTAGTGGCGCTCGTGGATCACGCTGCCGCGCCGGCTCCGGCGCGGATACGGCTCTCGAGCAGCTCGGCGTCGGCTTCGGACACGGTGCGCAGCTGGCCCTGGAAGGCGAGGTGCCAGTGCTCGGCGGGCCACTTGCGCACGTGCTCGAGCTCGCCCGCGAGCTCCACCGCCGGCACGAACTCGTCCTCGTCCAGCACGATCTCCGGCTCGGTCTCGAAGCGCCACGGGTACGCGTCCACCTTCCCCGGCTTGCCGGGCCAGATCTTCGTGCGGTCCTCGTACATCTCGCCCGTCACGCGGACGATCCCGCCGAACGCCTGCACGCCCGTCACGTAGAAGGCGATCCGGTCACCGGGCTCGATCTGCTCGGCCATCCCGCGGCGCCCCTCCTTCGCTCCGATCACGCGGAAGCCGTGTTCACGTGTGGCATGGAAGTTCTCGAGCGATCCGGTGAGCACCCAGGTCTTGGCCACTGCCGGAAAGCCTAGTTACCCTGTGCGCGCTATGGCAGACGACGAGCTCCACCTGATCGGGCCGGACGACATCGCCTACCGGCTCGACCTCACGCCCGCCCAGCTGAAGATCACTTACACGGCCCTTAAGTCGTTCCTCGACGATTTCGGGCACGACGAGCGCGTCGTGCACGACGTCGTGCGCGAGGTGCTCGCCAAGCTCCCCGAGGAACACGCCATCCGTTCGATCGACATCAGCAAGGGCCGGTAGTCCGCCTCGATGCCGCGGGAGGTATCGCGTCGTGACCTGCTGCGCGCCGGCGGGGCCGGTGCGCTGGGCTATGCCACGCTCGGCCTGAGCGGCGCGGCCGCCCAGTCGCCGCAGCGGATGAACGTGGTGGTCGTGGTGATGGACAGCCTGCGCGTGGACCACATCTACGGGACCGGCACGCGCACACCTCGGCCTGGGATCGGCTGGGCCGGCAGGGCGTGCGCTTCCTGAACGCCCACCCGGAGGGGATGCCGACCATCCCCGCGCGCCGCTCGATCATGTCGGGGCGCCGCGTGTATCCGTTCCGCGGATGGCACCCCTGGCCGGGGCTGCCGCCGCAGCCGGGCTGGGAGCCGGTCGGGATCGACGGCGAGATGTGGACGGTCACGCTCCGCAAGGAGGGCTGGACGACCGGCTACGTGACCGACAACCCGCACCTGCTGCTGCCGGTGCACAGGCGGTTCCGGTCGAAGTTCGACAGGGTCCAGCTGGTGCACGGGCAGGTCCCGGGCACCGGGCGCGGGCCGCACCGCGTATCGAGGCGGGAGCTCGACCACCACCTGCCGAAGTCGCTGCGCGGCACCCGCGCGGAGCCGCGCATGAAGGCGTATCTGGCGTGGAACCGGCCGGGCCGGGACGAGAAGGACTACAACGCCGCGAAGGTCTTCCGGAACGGGATGGACTGGATCGAGTGGGCGCGCGCCCGGCAGCCGTTCGCGCTCGTCATCGACTCCTTCGACGCGCACGAGCCGTGGGACGCGCCGCGGCGGCTGATCGACATGTACGGCGACGCGAACCCGCATGGCGTGGAGCCGATCCAGCCGTTCGCCACGCCGGCGGCGAAGGTCAGCGAGGTCGACCTCACCCAGCGGCTGCTGCGCCGGATGCGGCAGCTGTATGCGGCCGAGGTGACCATGGTGGACGTGTGGCTTGGCCGCTTCCTCGACCGGCTCGAGAACCTGGGCCTGGCCGGGAACACGATGGTCGTGCTGGTCAGCGATCACGGCGTGCTGCTCGGCGAGCGCGGCTGGGTGGGCAAGCGCTACTCGGAGATGCACGAAGAGCTGACTCACGTGCCGCTGGCGATGCGCCATCCCGCCGGGAAGGCCGCGGGCCGGACCACCAGCTACTTCGCCTCGACGCACGACGTGGGGCCGACCGTGCTGTCGGCGCTCGGCGTGGACGAGCCGCGCGGCATGAACGGCGCGGACCTCTCGCCGCTCCTCGACGGCCAGGCGCCGCGTACGAAGCGGAGCTACCGGACGGCTGCCTACAACACCTACCTGAGCGCCTCCGACGGCCGCTGGCTCCTGATCGCCGGCAACCACCGCGAGGAGCTGCGCCTGTACGACAAGAAATCGGACCCCGGCGAGCGCCACAACGTCGCCCACCGGCACCCGAAGAAGGTGCACGAGCTGTGGGGGAGGATCCTCCACGACGCCGGCGGCCACCTGCCCCACTTCCCGAAGACGGGCGGCGAGGGCTAGGGAAGTCCTGGCTGCGCACCGGGCACCGCCCGGGTGCTTGCCCATTACTCGATCGGGATGTCCTCGACGGTTGGCTCGGCCGGCTGTTCGGTCGAGCCGCTCGAGGTACCAGTCGATCAGGGAGCGCAGCGTGAGCAGGAACTCGCGGATCAGGTTGGTGATCTGATCCTCGAGCTCGCGGGGGGCCATCCGGCGCATTCCGTCGAGCATCTGGAAGAGGGCGGCCGGGTCGGGCGGGCCGTGCTGGCCTCGGGCGCGGTCCCGGTCGGCGCGCTCGCCGTCGGATCGGGGTTGGTCGTCGTATGGGGGGCGGCTCTCAGCTTCCATCGGCGACCTTCTCGAACTTGATCTCCAGGCTGCCGTCGTCGAGGCGGGCGCCCGCCGTCGCGTACGCGCTCAGCGCGGGCGGCAGCATGATCGTCCGCTTCTGGCGCGCCCACGCGCACGATCACCTCGAGGCCGATCTTCTTCAGGCTGAGGTCGCCGCGGTCGGCGAACGGAACGTCCACGCGCAGGGTCGCCGTGCCGTTGTCGGTGACGAGCTCCTGCGAGAGCCGGTCGTGCAGCACCGCGGCCGGGTCGTGGCCGTTGAAGACCGCGCCGGCGAGCCGGTCCAGCATCTCGGCGCCCATCACCTCGCGCTCGAAGTAGTCGGCGGTCAGGACCGGGACGGGGGCGAATGCGGAGCGCACCAGCTCGAGCTGCTCCTCCTGCGACTCGCGCCAGGCGGCGAAGTACCCCTCCTGCGGCAGCAGCCGGTTCACCACGACCGCGTCCGTCAGGTAGCCGTAGAGGTTCAGGTAGGTGAAGGTCCGCATCGACTCCTTCACCACCATCCGGTCCGGGCTCGTGACCAGCCGGATGCTGGTCTGCGAGCGGTCGCGGAGGATGCCGTTCATCGCGACGAGGTTGCGCGCAAGCCGCTCCACGTCCTCGAACACGGCCTCGCCGGGCAGCGGGATGTCGAACAGCGTGCGGGCGAACGGGGCGAGCCTGCGCTGCGACGGCAGGATCCGCTCGAGCCACCAGGTCACGACGTCGGGGAACGACAGGAGCCGCAGCGTCTCGCCGGTGGGCGCGCAGTCGACGATCACGCAGTCGAACTCGCCCTCCTCGTGATGGCGCTTGATCCAGAGCAGCGAGAACAGCTCGTCCATGCCGGGCGGCACGGTCAGCTCCTCGGCCGAGATGCGGTCGATGCCGCGCTCGGCCAGCAGGTCGCCGAGCCAGCCCTGCACGCCGTCCCAGTGGCGCTCCATCTCCTCCTGCGCCTGCACCTCCTGCGCGAACAGGTTGCTGCCCACGTGCGTGGGCTCGGCGCCGAGCTCGGCCTCGAGCGAGTCGGACAGGCTGTGGGCCGGATCGGTCGAGAGGACGACGGTGCGGAGGCCGGCGTCGGCGCAGCGGCGCGCCGTGGCGGCCGCGATGCTCGTCTTGCCGACCCCGCCCTTTCCCGTGTAGAGGATGGTGCGCGGCATCAGCCGCCGCACTCTAGAGACATCGCTCCGCCCCGGGCACCGCCCGGCGACTCGCGCACGGCGCCCTAGCCGGGCCGGTTCTCCACCACGACGTCGGCCGTGTCGCTGTCGCGCTTGCCGAGGCCGGTGCGCAGCTCCTTGGCCGCGACCCGGACGGTGAACGTCGACGGCCCCCTCGGCGTCCAGGTGAACGCAGCCGGTGCCGCGGCGGAAGGTCGCGAGCCGGTCGAACACCACCCGGCCGTCGGGCCGCGTCACGGTCACCTGCACGGCCGACAGCTTCGACACGCTGAAGCGCAGCGCGACCGGCTCGTCCTCCGTCGCGGTCGCCGGGCCCTCGTAGGTCACCGTGGGCGGGTCGACCTGGTAGCCGCGGTACTTCTTCGCGTACTCGCAGAACACGGCGCCCTGCCTGCGCGTGCACAGGCTCTCCAGGAACTCGCGCAAGAGCTCGTGGTAGTCCCGGCTCGACTCGTGGCCGGCGTAGTTGTAGAGCGACCAGTCGCCGACGTCGCTGTAGCGGGACCTCGGCGCGCGCCTCGTCGATCGCGTCGGTGTACAGGCTCGCGCGCGCGGGCGTCGTCGGTCAGGTTCGAGAAGTCGTACAGCCCGATCAGCGACTGGAGGAACGCGTTGAAGATGTAGAGCCGCGGCGCGAACGAGTACTGGAGGTACGCCACGCCGCCCCGCGGGCCGGTCGTCCGCACGCCGGTGGGAGGGGCGGTCGTGAACGCGCCGAGCGCGCGGCGGGCGGTGGCGGCGTACTTCGGCTCGTTCAGCAGCTGCGCGGCGCGTCCGAGCGCCTGGATGCCCGGTGGCCTGCGCCATCCCGCTCATCCAGGGCGGCACGCCTCCGCCGAAGTAGAAGAGGTACTCCCAGGCGATGAAGCCGCGGCTGCGCTTGACCGCCAGTGCGGTCATCTCGTCGAGGATGCGGCGGAGCGCGGCCTCGTCGCAGGTGGGCTCCCTGCGCTCGCAGAAGCCGTGCAGGTGGTTGGCCTTCTTGAAGATCGAGAGCGGATGGAGCTGGAGCCCCTCGCCGGCGAAGTACTGGTAGAGCAGCTCGCTGCCTCTGAAGCTCACCTGGTCGCCCACCGCCGGGTACGGCATCCGCGGCCAGTACTGGCGGTTGCGCTCGAGCTGGAGGAAGACGGCCGGCATGCGGCTCGCGATCAGCCGCTTGCGCAACGCCAGTGACTCGACGGACACCAGCACGTACCGGAGCTGGGCCGCCCGTGCGCCGCGCAGGCGGCGCAGGGTGCGCGCCGAGCGCACGTACGTGGCGCGCCAGCGGCGGTACTGCGACTTCCTTATGTGCTTACGCCGCAGCTCTCTGCGGAGAACGGCGTACACCGCGCGCCGTCCCCTCTTGGTCGAGGCGTGTGCCACCACGCCCGCCGCGCCGGCCCGGACGGGGCCTGCGAGCGGGAGCGCGATCTCCGCGCGGGTGGGCACCGCGGGATCGTTCACCCGATGGGCGGTCTTGCCGTCCACCTCGATGACCGTCCCGGCGTGTGCCGGAGCTGCCGCAACCGCCGTCATGACGACGGCCGCCAGTGCCGTTCGCTTCACGTACCCCATTCGCCTGAACAACGCCCCCAGTCGCACCGAGTTGCGGTGCCTCCAGCTACTCTGCGGCGCGTGCGCCGCGCCGTGTTCCTCCTGCTCTTCGCCGCGCTGGCGCTCTCCTCCTGCGGCGGAGGGAACGACCAGGAGGACGTCCAGAGTCTCCTCGACAAGGCCTTCAGCAGCTCCATCAAGAGCGCGAATCTGAACCTGGACGCGACGATCCAGGTGAAGGGTAGCCCGGGGCTCGACAAGCCCCTGCGGATCACCGCCACCGGGCCGTTTCGGACCAACGACGGCAAGATCCCGTCCGCCGACGTCGAGCTGAAGATCGGCAACGACGGCGGCGGGCAGACCATCACGACCGGCTTCCTGTCGACCGGCGACCGCGCCTTCGTCAAGTTCCAGGACATCTACTACGAGCAGCCGCGCGCGCAGGTGGCGAAGGCGAACGCGTCGATCGCGCAGAGCAAGTCGAAGCGCGGCTCGCTGCGCGGGCTCGGCCTCGACCCGCGCACCTGGCTGGCGGAGGCCAAGGACGTGGGCGAGGACGAGATCGCCGGCGTGAAGACCCGCCACATCGCCGGGAAGCTCGACGTGGAGTCGGTCATGCGCAACCTGAACGAGTTCGTGCGCAGGTCGGGCAAGACGCTGGGGCAGACGACCGGCCAGACCCCGCCGCAGCCGCTCTCGACCGAGGACATCCAGATGATCGGCCAGGTGGTGCACGACCCGACGTTCAACGTCTACGTCGGGGAGAAGGACGACACCATCCGGCGGCTGTCCGGCAAGCTCGACTTCGACGTGCCCGAGGCCAACCGCGCGAGCCTGGGCGGCATCCAGTCGGGCTCGATCGAGTTCAAGCTCGAGTTCGCGAACGTGAACGGCGACCAGCAGATCGAGGCGCCGGCGCACGCGCGGCCGCTCTCGTCGCTGACCCGCTCGCTGGGCGGCAGCGGCGGGCTGGGAGGTATCGCGACGGGCACCGCGGGCGGCACGGTGCCGGGCACGGGTAACGGCAACGGCACGGGTGGCAGCGCGCCGAGCGTTCCCGACAACGCGAACCCGGGCTCGCAGCAGTTCAAGGACTACGCCGACTGCCTGGACAAGGCGCGCCCGGAGGACACCGAGGCGCTACAGCGCTGCGCCGACCTTCTTCAGCGCCCCTAGGTCTATTCCCCAGCGGGCGGCGAGCTCGGCCTTCTCCTCGTCCACGGCCCAGCGGTCGGGGCGCTCGTCGCCATCGTGGTCGGGCGTGGCGCCCTTCAGCAGCATCGAGCCGCGGTTGTCGCCGATCGCGCGGATCTCGACGACCTCCTCGTCGGTCAGTACCGGGCCGGCCGGCACGGCGGCCAGCTCCTCGCGCTTGCGCTCGATCGGCTTCGCGTCAGGCCCCGGCTCCTGGATCAGGGTCGGCGCCACGCACTCGACGGCGTGGTGCGCCAGGTTCCACACGCACGCGAGCTGGAGCGGCGTGAGCCCGTGGCGGTCGGCGATCGGCCTGATGCGCTCGAGCCGCTCGCGACCGGCCTCGACCCATCCCTCGGGGCGGAAGCCGCGGTGGTCGTGAGAGTCGAAGCGGTGGCCGGGGAGGACGTCGTCGTGGAAGAGGCCGCCGTAGTCGACCACGCGGGTGATCACCTTCACGTCGTGGCGAACGGCGGCGTCGAGCGCGAGCTCACCCGGCCACGGCTCGAACGGGTTCAGGATCAGCATCGCCCAGTCGATCACCTCGCCGTAGCGCTCGAAGCAGCCGATCAGGTCGAGCGTGAACCCGTTCGCGGGGCCGGGAGCCACGCCGATCTCGCCGGCGAGCCCGTCGCTGCGCAGCCCGCTCAGCGCCTCCCACACCTCCGGTGACTCGAAGCCGCGCCGGTCGGGGTTGTGGAGGAGAAGAAGGTCGAATGAGTCGACTCCCACGCGCTCGAGGCTCCGCTCCACGGCCATGCGGAGGTAGTCGCCGTAGCCGTCCGGGCCGCGCAGGCGCGGGTCGGTGAAGCGGGGGTAGCCCTTCGCGCCCTCGCGCTCGCCCTCGTAGAAGTCGTGGCCCACCGCGCCCACCAGCGAGTAGTGCTCGCGCGGCACGCCGGCGAGCGCCCGGCCGAGCAGCGAATCCGCCTCGCCCGCGCCGTAGGCGTCGGCCGTGATGAGCGTGTCGATGCCTCCTCCGGGGCGCAGCAGAGCCTCGAGGCGAGCGTCCGAGATCGGCTCGCCGAAGCGCATGAAGCGCCCTCCGCTCCAGGTGCCCACTGCCACGTGCCCGAGCATCCCTTCACTCTATGGTCCGGCCCGTGGAACTCCACGCCGTCGGCCATGGGCGGCGCTGATCGTCGCGCTCGTCTTCTTCCTGTGGCTCGACCTCCACTTCTTCGCCCGCGGGCGTGAGCCGAGCTTCAAGGAGGCCGCCTGGTGGTCCGTCGGCTGGCTCGTCCTCAGCCTCCTCGCCGCGATTCCGGTTCTGCTTCTGGACGGCGCGGAGGACGCGGTCACCTACACGACCGTCTACCTCATCGAGCGCTCGCTCTCGCTCGACAACCTGTTCGTCTTCCTGCTGCTGTTCGCGTACTTCGGCGTGCCGTACGTGCACCGGCCGCGCCTCCTGTTCTTCGGGATCATCGCGGCGCTCGCGCTGCGGGGCGTGTTCATCCTCGCCGGGCACCGCGGTGCTCGACGAGTTCCACTTCGTGGTCTACCTGCTGGGCGTCGGGCTGCTCGTGCTGGCGTACCGGGTGTTCCGCGGGGTCGAGGAGAACGTCGACCCCGACCGCAACCTGATGGTGCGGCTGGTGCGCCGCGTCTGGCCGGTGACCGGCGAGTTCCACGGCGGGCGCTGGTTCGTGCGCAAGGAGGGCTCGCAAGCGCCGCTACGCGACGCCGATCTTCCTGTGCCTGGCGGCGATCGTGTTCGCCGACGTGGCGTTCGCCATCGACTCGATCCCCGCCGCCTTCGCCATCACCCGCGACCCGCTCCTGATCTGGATGGGAAACGTGTTCGCGCTGCTCGGACTGCGCGCGCTGTTCGTGCTGGTGGAGAGCCTGATCGCGCGCTTCCGCTACCTCGACGAGACGATCGCGATCGTGCTCGGGCTCGTGGGGGTGAAGCTGCTGGCGGAGGACCTGGTGAAGGTCGGGCCGCTGGCGAGCCTCGCCGTGATCGCGGTGGCGTTCACGATCGGCATCGTGCTCTCGGTGCGGGCCGACCGGCAGGACCCGCGGCCGAGGAGCACCGCGAGGAGCGGCGCGCCGAGGTGCATGCGCGGAGCGGGATGTAGGCCGCGCCGACGCGCGGCCCGCGCTAGGCGGAGACGCTCCGCCCGCGCGCCAGCTGGCGCTCGAGGGCGGCCAGGCGGTCGTCCCACTGGGCGCCCACCTCGGCCATCCAGGCGAGCGCCTCGGACATCGGAGCGGGGGTGGGTCTGTAGAGCACCTCACGGCCCTCGCGCCGGGTGGCCACGAGGCCCGCGGCCGCCAGCGTCCCGAGGTGCTTCTGGATGGCCTGCCGCGTTACGGGAAGGTCACGCGCGAGATCCGTGGCCGTCGCCTCGCCGCGCTCGCCGAGCGTCGCGTAGAGCGAGCGGCGCGTCGCCGTCCGAGAGCGCCGCGAAGACGGCGTCCGGCCGCGGATCCAGCCGCGCATCAGGCCCGCAGCGCGCCCGCCAGCATCAGCGCAGCGCGCCCGCCAGCGCCATCGGCCCGGTTCCGCCCGACATGCCGCCGAACTCGATCGCGAGGTCGCGGCCGTCGAGGATGGCGAGCGGTCGCGACTCGGTCACGCGGATCAGGGTCCCGGCGTCTGTCTCGTCCAGCTCGAGCTCCACTCGCGTGGACTCCTCGCCCGGCGCGCTCCACCAGAACGCGAGCCGGTGCGGGGCCTCGACCTCCTCCACGAACCCGGTCCGCTCGCCGGCGTGCACGTCGCCCGCCTCGCGCAGGTCGATCTTCGCGCCGTCGCCGAGCCACTCGGGCTCCGCGAGCGACTCCCACACCTCGTCGATGCCATCCGGAACGGTCAGCTCCCGCTCAACCAGCTCTTCCATCTCGGCCTCCTGGACGATGTGCAACCAAGCGGTTGCTATTCTGACGCGCAACCATCGAGTTGCATAGTACCGGAGAGGAGACCTGGAAATGCAGATCGGACGCGTCCACAGCCAGCTCGTGCCCATGGTCGTCGAGCAGACCTCGCGGGGCGAGCGCTCCTTCGACATCTACTCGCGCCTCCTGAACGAGCGGATCGTCTTCATCGGCCGGCCGATCGACGACGAGATCGCGAACCTGGTCGTGGCACAGCTCGTGCACCTGGAGTCCGAGGACCCGGACAAGGACGTCTCGGTCTACGTGAACTCGCCGGGCGGCTCGCTGCATGCGGGGCTCGCCATCTACGACACGATCCAGTACATCCGTCCCGACGTTCAGACGATCTGTTACGGGATGGCGATGTCGGCCGGCTCGCTGATCCTCGCCGGAGGTACCGAGGGCAAGCGGCTCACGCTGCCGAACTCGCGCATCCTGATCCACCAGCCGTCGTCCGGCTTCCAGGGCCAGTCGTCGGACATCGAGATCCACGCCCGCGAGGTGCTCGAGCTGCGCCGGCTGCTGGAGGAGATCTACGCCCGCCACACCGGGAGGACGCCCGACGAGGTGCACGAGGACATGGAGCGCGACCGCTTCTTCAGCTCGGAGGAGGCGGTGGAGTACGGACTGGTGGACCGGATCGTCACCGCGAGCGAGCTGCGCCGCCCGCCGTCGGGCTTCGCGGCGGCGACGGTGGGAGCCGAGGACGACGACTAGGTCGCGAGGATCACGTCGGAGGCCTTGATGATCGCCGTGACCTCGGTGCCCTCCTCGAGCCCGAGCTCCCGGGCGGCCTCCGTCGTGATCGACGCCACCAGGCGGACGCCGTTCGCGTCGATCTCGACGTTCGCGGTCGCTTCGCCGCTCGTGACGCCGGTGACGGTCCCCTTTATCTGATTCCGGGCGCTGAGTGCCATGGAGGCAGGGTAGCCCTGCGGTACAACACCGCGATGCGCCGCCCTGCCCTCGTGGCGATTCCGCTCGTGGCCGCCGCCCTCTCGGGCTGCCTGGGTGGGGACGACGACTCCGGAAATCAGACCTCGACCGGCCGGCCGGATCCGCGCGGCCGTCGCCCGCGCATCACGCGCGCGGAGCTCGACGAGCATCTCGCGGCGCTTCAACGGATCGCCGACCGCAACGGAGGCAACCGGTCCGCGGGCACGCCGGGATACGACCAATCCGCCGACTACGTGGCCGCGCGCCTGCGTGACGCCGGGTGGCGGGTCACGCGCCAGGACGTGCCGTTCACGTACTTCCGGCTGCACGACGCGTCGCTGACCATCGGCGGACGCGAGCTCACCCGGGCGGACGACTTCCAGGTGCTGAGCTACTCCGGCTCGGGCCGCGCCACCGGCACGCTGCGCGAGTCGGGCCTCGGCTGCGATGCCTCCGACTTCGACGGGCTCGAGCGTGGCCAGATACCGCTGGTCGAGCGCGGCGAATGCTTCTCGCGAGTCAAGGCGCAGAACGCCGAGCGCGCGGGCGCGACCGCGCTCGTCATCCAGGAGGACGTGAGCAGCAGCCGCGGCGTGCCGAGCGGCACGCTGGCCGCGACCGGGATTCGGATTCCGGTGGTCGTGGTGTCGACCCGCGCGCTCGGTGGCGACGGCGACGGCAGCCGCGCGTCCGTGAGCGTCGACGCGACCTCGCGCGGCGGCCGCACGCAGAACGTGATCGCCGAGACGCCGGGCGGGAACGAGGACCACGTGGTCATGGCGGGCGGCCATCTCGACTCCGTCGCGGGCGGGCCCGGCATCGACGACAACGGCAGCGGCGACGCCACCCTGATCGAGGCCGCCGAGGCGATCGGGCCGAACCCGCCGGGCGCGAGGGTGCGCGTGGCGTTCTGGGCGGCGGAGGAGCTCGGCCTGCTCGGCTCGCGCCGCTACGTCCGGTCGCTCGACCGGGCCGAGCGCGAGCGCATCGACGCGTACATCAACCTCGACATGGTCGGCTCGCCGAACCCGGTGCCGGACGTGTACTCCGACGGCGACAAGGACCTCGCCAAGGTGCTGCGAGAGGCCGACGGCGGTCACCTGGGCGAGGTGTCGGTCGGCGGGGCGTCCGACCACACGTTCTTCCAGCTGGCCGGCATCCCGGTGAACGGGCTCTACACCGGCTCGAGCGAGGCCGGGCCGCACGGGAAGCCCCGCGATCCCTGCTACCACCTGGCGTGCGACACGATCGACAACGTCGACGAGTCGATGCTCCTCCGCATGGCGAAGACGAGCGCAACGGCGCTGCGCGAGCTCTCGCAACGTCACAAATAGCGCCGCGATCCGCCGCTGTCGGGGCTAACGTGGCGCATGCTCACGAAACTTCGCGGTCGGGTCACGTACGCCAACGTCGTCGCCACTCTCGCCCTGTTCATCGCGCTCGGCGGAACCTCGGTGGCCGCCATCCAGCTCGGCAAGAACAGCGTCAAGGCGAAGCAGATCGCCCCCGGCGCGGTCGGGACGTCGGAGGTGAAGAACGGCGGCCTGAAGGCAATCGACTTCGCCAAGGGCCAGCTGCCGCAGAGTGGGCTCCGAAACCTCGTCGTGCGGCAGTTCTCGGCGACGGTGCCCGGCACCTGCACCGAGGCCGGCATCCCGCCGCACGACGATCTACTTCTGCAACGCGAACGAGCCGACGGTGACCGCCACCTGCCAGGCCGGCGAGGTCCCGATCTACGCCTCGGGCGGCGCGCCCGAGCCCGTGGGCAGTGCGCCGACCGGCTTCAAGATCCCCGTCATAGCGGGCCCGGGCACCGCGGCCGGGCCGACGACGATCCCGGTCAGCTCCGACGCTGCTCTGCGCCAAGCCCTAGAGCGTCTCAGGCGTAGAAGAAGACCAGACCCAGGACGGCGTACAGCGACAGGAGCTGCACGCCCTCGAACCAGTTCGACTCGCCGTCCTGGGTCACCAGGTTCGCGATCATCACCGCGAACAGCAGCGCGCCGAGCTCATAGCCGTTGAAGACGAGCGCCAGCGGGTCGTCGCCGACGAAGAACGAGATCAGCACGAGCACGGGCGCGACGAACAGCGCTATCTGCGCGCTCGAGCCGACGGCGATGTTCACCGCCAGGTCCATCTTGTTCTTGGCCGCGACCAGGACGGCGACCCAGTGCTCGGCGGCGTTGCCCACGATGGCCACGATGAACACGCCGACGAAGAACTGGGACAGGCCGATCTTCTCGGAGGCCTCGCTGATCGAGCCCACGAGAATCTCCGACATCACGCCCACCGCCACCGCCGACAGGGCCAGGTAGATCCCGGCCCGCTTCACGGGCCACTTGTGCTGCTCCTCCTCTTCGCGGTCGGAGAACGGGTTGAACACGTCCCGGTGCGTCTTCAGCGAGAAGTACAGCCCGGCGGCGTAGCTCACCAGGAGCACGAGCGCCACGCCGAGCGACAGGTGCTCGAGGTCCGACCCGAAGTCCACCTGGTCGGCGCCCACGGGAGGTAGGTGGCCGCCGTGGATGAGCTGAAAGAGGGCGGGGAACACCAGCGCGGCAACCGCAAGCGTGAGCATGCCGACCTGGGCGCTCACCGCGGTGCGGCTGAACTCCTGCTTCTCGCGTCCCCACCCGCCCACGACCATCGCGGCGCCCATGACGAGCAGGCAGTTGCCGATGATCGAGCCCACGAGCGACGCCTTCACGACCTCCTGCAGCCCCTCGAGGAGCGCGAAGAAAGCGATGATCAGCTCCGGCGCGTTGCCGAAGGTCACGTTCAGCAGGCCGCCGATCCCGGGCCCGGTGCGAGCGGCGATCGCCTCCGTGGCCTCGCCCATCACGGCGGCGCACGGGATCACCGCGAGGGCGGCCGCCGAGAAGATCAGAACCGGGCCCGCGTGCGCCAGCTCCAGGGCGATCGCGATCGGGATGAACACCCCGAGGTAGTGGATGGGACGCATGGGCGCGCGAACCTTACGGGGTACCGTTGATCCGTGGAGGTTTGATCGACCACGTCAACAACCTGAAGCTGCAGCACCTGGTCGAGCTCTCCAAGCTGGGCGACGGCTGCGCCGCCATCGAGGGGGAGATCGAGGCCTGGCTCGCTGAGCACGACGTCGTCTTCGCGGGGCAACACGATCCCGTTCGTCCTGATGCCGCACTTCGTCTCGCCCGGCCAGCTGCGCCGGGTGAAGCGCGCCGTGGCGTGCCTGTCGGCCGTGCTCGACCGCTTCTGCGACGCCTACGCCGAGGACGAGCGCCTGCGCGAGCGAGCTCGCGGTGCCGGCCGCGGAGGACGCGCTGATCAGGCTCGACCCCGGCTTCTCGCGGCCGCTCCGCATCTGCCGGCTCGACGCCTTCCTGCAGGGCTACGACGTGAAGTTCCTCGAGTTCAACGCCGACTCGCCGGCCGGGATCGGCTACACGGACGTGCTTCACGAGGGCCTCGCCCGAGCGATCTCGCTGCCGCGCGTGAGCGCCGAGTTCGAGACGTCGTACACGCCGATGCTGCCGGTGCTGATCGACACGCTGATGTCCGCATACCGGGAGCTCCGCGGCGAACGCGGCGACCTGCCGGAGACGCCCCGGCTCGCGCTCGTGGATGTGGAGGGCAGCCCGTCCGTGCCGGAGTTCCGGATCATCTGCGCGGCGGCGCGTGACGCCGGCATCGAGGCGCTCCACGCGACGCTCGACGAGGTGGAGTACGACGGGTCGGTGCTGCGCGTGCAGGGCGAGCCCGTCCACCTCGTGTACCGCCGTGCGCTGCTCGAGGACCTGCCGGAGGGCGACCTGATCGCCGCGGCACGCGACCGCCGCGCCGCCGTCGTGAACCCGTTCCGCGCGCGCGTGGCCAACAACAAGAAGCTGTTCGCGCTGCTGGGCGACCCGCGCTTCGCGCACCTGGTCGAGGACCCGGAGCGGCAGGTGATCGCGGAGACGATCCCGTGGACGCGCGTGTTGCGCGAGGGCCGCGCCGCCTACGGAGACTGGGTCGTGGACCTGCTCGCGTTCGTCTCCGACAACCGCGAGCGGCTCGTCATGAAGCCCGCCTCGGACTACGGCGGCCACGGCGTCTCGCTCGGCATGGAGACGAGCCAGGCGGACTGGGACCGGCTGATCGAGGAGCACCACCGGCCGGGCGACTACGTCGTGCAGGAGTACGTGCCCGTGCCCGAGGAGATGTTCCCCACGGTCGAGGGCGGCCACGTGCACATGCGCCTCAAGCGCTTCAACATCAATCCGTTCGGCCTGGGCGGGAAGTACGCGGGCATGATCACGCGTATCTCGGATCGGGCCGTGATCAACGTGTCCGCCGGCGGCGGCCTGCTCCCCAGCGTGGTGGGCAGACACCGCGAGCGGCTGCTGGCAGAGGAGGGTGCGGATGACGAGACCGCTTGGCTACGACGTTGACGACAACGCCATCCGGTTCTCCAACTACTTCCACGTGTTGCGGGAGCTGGTGCACTTCACGAACGGCTGGATCCCGCTCGAGCCGAGCTGGGAGCGCAAGTACGCGCTCGGCGACCACGTGCACGACGACGCGCGGGCGCTGACGAAGATCAAGCGGCGCCTGTACGAGCTGCGCCACCCGAGCGAGTACCCGGGCTCGCCGTCGCCGGAGCTCGAGGGGCTGCTGGACCGGATGGCGAGCGCCGCCACCGCGCAGGAGTACCTGACGGTCGCCTACACCGAGGCGAAGCCCGCGCTCGTCCGCGCCATGCGGATCCATCTCGACAACCTCGATCCCGTCGCCGACGAGCCCTCGCTCCGCCTGCTGACGCAGATCGTCGAGCGCCAGGAGCGCCACACCGACGGGCATGGCAGCTTCGACGCCGACATCGGCACGTACCCGGTCCAGCTCCGCTCCGTGCCGCGCGAGCTCCGGATCCTGCCGCCGCTCGAGGAGCCCCTCCGCGACGACTTCGTCGAGGTGACCGAGACGGGCGACCCGTACCTGTCGCGCGATCTCTACGTGAACGGGGCCGAGAACCACGTGCCGGTCGAGCGTGAGGAGCAGCAGCACTTCTTCCACGGGCTGATGGACGCCGAGCTGTCGGCGGCCGAGCTGATGGCGCGCAACTCCCACGAGCACCCCGAGATGCCGTGGGACTTCCACGTGGACATGGCCCGTCAGAACTGGGACGAGGTGCGCCACGCGCGGCTGCACGACCTGCTCATGAAGGACGAGCTCGGCTGCGCCTGGGGCGACTTCCCGGTCGGCTTCTCCTACTTCAAGTCGATCTACGCGTACGACCTGCTGGGGCGGCTGTGCCTTTTCAACGGGACGAGCGAGCAGCGCGCGATGTGGCGCCACTCGCACCGGCGCAAGAGGCTGATGGAGCTGGGGCAGGAGAGGGTCGCGATGGTGTTCGACTACCTCCTGGCCGACGAGGTTCCCCACGTGCACAACGGCGTCCGATGGGGCTCGTATCTGCTGGGCGGCAGCGAGCCGGCCTACCGCGAGAAGGTCCGGGAGCTGCGCGAGGCGCTGGACGAGACCGGCGCTCCCGCGTAAGGACCGCGCCCGGATCAGGTGGACGGGATCCTCGCCGGCGCGGACCTCGAGCTCGAGGTCCTCTAGATGTCGTCTGCTTCCTCGTCCGGCTCGGGCGGGGCGTTCTCGTCGTCTGAGACGTAGTCGTCCTCGTCGTCCTCGGCCGCCGCGCGGATCGCGCGCGTGCGGCCGTCGCCGCCGGAGTAGGTGGCCTGGAACCTCTCGAGCAGCTCGTCGCGGCGCGCCTCGTCAACCGGCACCTCGTCCGCGATCAGCACCCAGTCGGCGCCCTCGAACTCCTCCAGGTTGAAGATCTCGCCGTCGATCGAGGGCGAGTCGTCGACCACCACCATGATCTCCGTCTGCGGGTTCAGGTAGCAGCCGGGGCGGAGGAGGACGTCATCGAGATCGAAGCGGCGTTCGTCGGCCATCAGCGCCAGCCTATACCCCCGGATTGGCGGCGAAATCACCCCTGTAGGTCACGCAGCTGACGGTCGATTTCGGCCTCCACGTCGAGCGGCTCCTTGCCCTGCCGGACGCGGCGCTCGTTCCGGGCTATCACGAGCTGGCGGACCTCCTCGCGCAGCGCCGGATCGCCGGGTGCGGGCGTGCCCGTGGTGAGCAGGGCGAGCTCCGCCTCGACGTCGATCGGCGCCTCCCCGCGCGCCTCGCGGCGGCGCGACTTGGCCTCGAGCATCTGCCTGATCTCCTCGCTTGCCTCCGCGGCCGACGCCGGCGCGGCGGCGCGCCGGTCCCGCTCCATCTCGCAGGTCTCCTTGCCCGAGTCCGGAATAAATGCGGCCGCTTCCCCAGTAGGAGAAGGCGGCCACGAACACCGCCAGCACCGACACCCCGATCAGGACTGTCCCAAAGTCCATCCCGGGTAGTTTCACCCCATGTGGAAGCGCCTGCGCCGGCGGACCTTTGCACCGAGCCGTCCTGCCCTCTACCCGGACCAGATCGGGCTCCTGATCTTCACCCTGGCGGCGCTCGCGGGGGGTATCTACGTGGTGGTGCGTTACCTGCTGTAACCTGCTGGGTAGGTCGTTGACTGACGAGTCAATCAGAGGAGCATCTAGCAGTGGTCGACTTCACGCTTACCGACGAGCAGAAGGACATCCGCCAGCTCGCCCACGACTTCGCCGAGAAGGAGATCCGGCCGGTCGCGTGGGACCTGGACAAGGACTCCACCTTCCCGACGGACATCATCAAGCAGGCCTGGGAGCTTGGCCTGATGAACAACCACATCCCCGAGGAATACGGCGGGCCCGGGCTCGACTACCTCAGCGGTTGTCTCATCGAGGAGGAGCTCGGATGGGGCTGCTCCGGCATCGGCACCTCGCTGATGTGCAACGGCCTGGCGACCGCTCCGGTGATCCTCGGCGCGTCCGAGGAGGTCAAGAAGGAGTTCCTCGGCCGGCTCACCGAGGAGCCGAGGCTCGCCTCGTTCTGCCTGACGGAGCCGGACGCCGGCTCGGACGTCTCCGGCATGCGCACGACCGCCGTGAAGCAGGGCGACAAGTACGTCATCAACGGCACCAAGTGCTTCATCACGAACGGCTCGCACGCCGACTGGTACACGGTCTACGCGAAGACCGACAAGGAGGCCGGCCACCGCGGCATCTCCGCCTTCGTCGTACCGCGTGAGCTCGACGGCGTGACCGTCGACAAGAAGGAGGACAAGCTCGGACAGCGCGCCTCCGACACGGCGATGATCTCGTTCAGCGACGTCGAGATCCCCGCCGAGAACCTGATCGGCGAGGAGAACAAGGGCTTCAAGCTCGCGATGATGACGCTCGACCGCACCCGGCCGGGCGTGGCCGCGATGGCGGTCGGCATCGCGCAACGCCGCCTTCGAGTTCGCCCGCGACTACGCCAAGGAGCGGGTGCAGTTCGGCGTGCCGATCGCGATGCACCAGGCGATCCAGTTCATGATCGCCGACATGGCGACCAAGGTGGAGGCGTCGCGGCTGCTCGTGTGGAAGTCGGCCGTGGAGCTCGACCAGGGCAAGCGCAACACGCTGGTCTCGTCGCACGCGAAGCGCTTCGCCGCGGACAGCGCGATGGAGGTGACCGTCGACGCCGTGCAGGTCTACGGCGGGTACGGCTTCATCAAGGAGTACCCCGTCGAGAAGCTGATGCGCGACGCGAAGATCATGCAGCTCTACGAGGGCACGTCGCAGATCCAGCGGCTCGTGATCGCTCGCGAGGTGCTGATGCCGCGGCGCGTCGAGGAGCCCGCGGCGGCCGCCGCTTAGCCACCGACCTAGTTAGACGTAACAATGTCCGTCAGGAATGGCGGGCAAGCGAGAAGCCGTTCGAGAGGCGGTCGAGCAGGCCGGTGGGATCGAAGCCGCCGTTGCTCCGGGTCGCAGGGCGCAGGACCCGCTCACCGGTGAGCTTCGCCGGCGCTCGATCCTTCCGCTGCTCGTGCTGCACCTGATCAGCGAGGGACCCAGCTACGGGAACAAGCTGATGGAGCGCATCGGTGCGATGACGGCGGGCGTGCTGTCGGTGAACCCCAACACCATGTACCCGCTTCTGCGACAGCTCGAGTCGAAGGGGTTGATCGAAGGGCAGTGGGAGCATCCGGAAAGGCGCTCTCGCCGCTACTACTCGCTGACGGAAGAGGGTCGCGACGAGTACGAGCGTTTGAGGGGCGACGCAAGACCGTTCCTCGACTCGGTCAAGTCGTCGATCGACGAGATCGTGCGCGAGGTCTACGGGCGGTGAGGCGGGCGAGCGCCCGCGCCGCGCTGCCGCTCACGCCGCCCGAGGTGCTGGGGCTGTGGGCTGACGTCGAGCGCTGGCCGAGCTTCGTGGAGGGGTTCGCGCGCCGGCTGCAGCTCACCGAGACCTGGCCGGAGCCCGGCAGCCGGGTGGTCTGGGAGTCCACGCCCGACGGGCGCGGGCGGGTCACCGAGACCGTGACCGAGCGGTCCGGCGACCGCTTCTCCACCCAGGTGTACGAGAACGCGCTCACCGGCACCCAGACGCTGCGGGCGCTCCCCGCGAGCGACGGATCGGAGGTCGAGCTGAGCCTCGACTACGAACTGGCCCGGTACGGCCCGCTTCGCGGGATCGCCGACGCGCTCTTCATCCGGCGCGCGCTCCGCGACGCGCTTCGCCGCACGCTATTCCGCCTCGGCGTCGAGGCCGAGGAGGACGCGCGGCTCACCTAGGCGCGCCGAGCGCCTCGGGGTTCAGCAGGTTCGCGGGCCGCCCGCCGCGGAGGACCGTCGCGACGCCGTCGGCCAGCGTGCTGAAGACCTCCTCGTTCCAGCGCCGCGTGAGCCCGACCGTGTGCGGGGTGCAGATCACGCGCGGATCGCCTAGAGGCGGTGGTGCACGGGGGCGGCTCGGATGGATGAACGTCGAGCGCGACCGCCGAGAGCCGCCCGGCCGCGAGGGCGTCGGCCAACCCGCGCGCTCGCCGTGGAGCTGGCGCCCGCGGTGCGCGTGAACGCCCTGGCGCCGGGGGTGATCGAGGTCGAGCGGACCCGCGCGGATCCGGCGTACGAACCGGAGCGGTTCGCGGAGTCCATCCCGGCCGGCCGGGTGGGACGGCCAGAGGACGTGGCGCCGGCCGTGGCCTTCCTCCTGTCGGACGCCGCGTCGTTCGTCGTCGGGCAGACGCTGGTCGTAGATGGAGGCACAGCCGCGCGAATGAGCTTTCGTGGGAGGGACCTGGAGTGACACCGCGAATTTCGTCGCATGGAGCTGCTCCAGGAGGTCGAGTCCGGCACGTCCCGCTCGGAGACTCACGCGCTGATCCGGGCGCTGGCAGACGCGGACGGCGAGACCTACTCGCACTCGCTGCAGGTGGCGGCCATGGCCACAGCCGTGGGGCGCCGGCTCGGGTTCCACGGCGAGGAGCTGATCGACATCGAGTTCGGCGCGCTGCTTCATGACATCGGCAAGCTGTGCCTGCCCCGCGGGCTTCTTTCGAAGCCGGGCCGGCTGACGGACGCCGAGCGCGACCTGATCCGAATGCACCCCGAGTGGGGCGCGAGCCTCGTGGAGAGCATCGCCGGGCTCGAGCCGGTCGCGGCCATCGTGCGCTTCCATCATGAGCGCCCGGACGGGAGCGGTTACCCGCACGGTCTGAACTGGGCCGCGATCCCGCCGGCGGCGCGGATCGTCTCGGTCTGCGACGCCTACGGCGCCATGACGAAGACGCGCCCGTATCGCGCGGCGCTCATGCACGACGCCGCGCTCGCGGAGCTCGAACGGCACTCCAGCACGCAGTTCGACCCGGACGCTGTCGAGGCGCTGATCGAGTTCGTGAGCATGCCCGAGCGGCTGTCCGCCTAGGCGCCTCGGCTACATGAGGAGTGCGCGCGTGTACCCGTCGGTGGGGTAGGCGCGCTCCGGACCGGGCGTGGCGGCCGCGGCGACCTCGCGGTCGGCCGCGAGCCGGTCCAGCACCTCCGCCAGCAGCTCGGCGTAGGCGGCCGGGAGAGCCGCGAGCCCCTCGTCCACCGGCTCCCTCACCGGCGCCATGTGCTCGCGCAGCTGCTCGGCCCCCGCCTCTGACAGGGTCAGAACGCGCATGCGCCCGTCGTCGGGGTGGCGGTCGCGTGCGATGTAGCCGGCGTCCACCAGCCTTCCCGTGAGCGCGGTCACGCCGCCGGACGTGAGCCCGAGCCGGTGGCCGAGCTCGCCAGGGGTGAGGCCGCCCGACGCGTACAGGTGCTCGAGGGCGGCCAGCTCGATCTGCGGCACGCCGATCTGGCGGGCCCGAGCGGCGCGGTGGTACGCGCCGGCCAGCTCGAGCCGCTCCAGAGCTTGAGCTATTGGCTCTGTACTCATTGGCCCACCTGCCGGAGGATGGCCGCCGTGAGCCCGGAGGAGCGATTTGCCTCGAACCTCCGGCGACACCGCACGGCGGCGAAGCTCACGCAGGAGCAGCTGTCCGCCAAGGCCGGCATCCATCCGACCGAGGTGTCGCGCCTCGAGCGCGCGGTGCGGGACCCGCGCCTCAGCACCATCGCCCGGCTGGCGAAGGGGCTCGGAGTGAGCGCCGAGAAGCTCGTCGCTGGCATCCGCTGAATGGTACACCGGACTTGAGCTTTTGGCCTAGTCGCGCCTAGCCGGTTATGACGTGCGTCTTCCCGAACACCGGCATCGTGCCGCCGGCGTCGGCGAGGACGTAGCCCCACAGCCGGTCGACCACGTCCGGGTTGTCCCCGGCCACGTCCTTCTCCTCGCCGGGGTCCGCCTCCGTGTCGTAGAGCCGGCGCTCCTTGCCCTGGTTGTCGGCGATCAGGAGCCAGCGGCCGTCGCCCGCGGCGACGTTTGCGGAGTACGCGGTGGTCCAGTGGTCTCGCTCGGGAGGGTCGGCGCCCTCGAACATCACCGTGAGGTCCTCGCCCTCCATCTTCCCCGGCACGGTCAGTCCCTGGAACGAGAGGATCGTGGGCGCCACGTCGTGGGTCGAGACGAAGTAGTCGCTGCGTTCGCCCGATCGCTTTCCGTCCGGGTGCCGGATCATGTACGGCACGGAGTGGATCTCCTTGCCGAGCATCGAGCCGTCCTTCCCGAGGCGGTCGTGCTCGCCGAGGAGGATGCCGTGGTCCGACAGGTAGTAGACGACGGTGCGGTCCGCCAGGCCAAGCTCGTCGAGCAGGTTCAGCAGACGGCCGATCCACGCGTCGATGTACGTGAGCTCCCCGGCGTACAGCTCGCGCACGCGGTCGATCTGGTCCTGCGTCACGTCGAGCGACTCGATCTTCGAGTTGGGCGTCTTGAACGGGAGGATCGGCTCGACGCCCTCGTGGTGCGGGAAGCGGAGCATGTACGCCTCCGGCGTGTTCCAGGCCTCGTGCGGGTCGAAGGCGTCCACGCCGAGGAAGAAGGGCTGCTTGTCCTTCAGCTGCCGCAGCACCTCCATGCCGGCCTTCAGCGTCCGGGCGCCTGAGAGCTGGTCGCCCTCGCGGCCGCTGTTGTAGCCGATGTTCTCCTTGATGCGCTGCTCGGCCTCCGTGCCCTTCAGCGCCGGCAGCAGGTAGTTCTCGATCTGCGCGTTCGAGGCGACCTTGTCCTTGTCCACGCCTCTGTTCCACACCTGATACTCGGCCTGCCCGAAGATGGACTTCGAGGTTCCGAGCGTGCCCCGGAACCGCTCGAAGCGGGGGCCGATCAGGAACGGGTTGTCGGTCACGTACGCGGTCTCGATCCCGGCGTCGTCGAGGAACTCGGTGAAGATCCGCTTGTACGGCGGGATCGGGCTCCAGCCCGGGAACTGCGGCAGCTTCGGCGCGACCTTCCAGTCGCGGAACGGGAAGGAGCGCGTGCCTGTCAGGAGCGCGCGCCGCACGGCGACGGTCGGCATGGCCTCGGGCACCGCTCGGTCGAAGACGAGGCCCTCCTTCCCCAGCGCATCCAGGTTCGGCGTGTCGGCGAGCTTGTCGCCGTCGTAGATGCTCACGAAGTCGCGGCGCGTGCTGTCCGTGACGATCAGCAGCACGTTCAGCGGCTCGCCCTCGCGCGCGACGACCTTCTGGACCTCCGGCTTGTCCGCCTTCGAGTTGCTGTCGGTCAGGTCGCAGCCCGCCGCCGTGAGTGCCGCGGCGCCCGCCGCCCCGGCGCCGGAATAGCGGATCAGATCGCGCCGCGTGAAGCCGTTTCCATCGGTCGAGCGCAAGGGGGCGGCACTGTAGCGATGAGCCGCCAGATTTCCCGCCCCAGAGCGGGGGAGGACTACCATCAGAGGTAGCGAGATGGTCGAGATCGGCGTAGTGCTGGTGGTGGTGGGAGTCGCCCTCCTGGTGGCCGAGGCACATGTGCCCGGAGGCGTGCTGGGAGTGACGGGCGGCATCACGCTCGCGACGGGCGCGGCGCTCGCGCTGGCGGGCGCCGGCGGCGGCGCCGCCGTGATCGTCGGAGTGATCCTCGGCGCGCTCGTTGCCAGTGGGCTGTGGCTCGCGATCGCAACGCGCAAGGCACTCGCCACTCGGCAGCTTCGCTCGCGCTCGGGCCGCGACGCGCTCTCCGGCCGCTGCGGCGTCGTCCGCAGCTGGCAGAACGGCGACGGCCAGGTGTTCGTCGACGGCGCGCTGTGGCGGGCCCGTCCGAGCTGGCCTGACTCCGAGGACCGTCTCACGACCGGCGACAGGGTCGTCGTCGAGGGTGTGAGCGGGCTGACGCTCGCGGTCCGCCGGGCGGAGGAGTGGGAGGACGCCTGATGGCCGCCGCGGCTCTCATCGTGATCGCGATCGTTGTGGTCACGGCTGCTGCGCTGGCCGCGGCCTCCGTGCGCATCCTGCGCGAGTACGAGCGCGCGGTCGTGTTCCGGCTGGGACGGGTGATCGACGAAAAGGGCCCGGGGCTCATCCTTCTGATCCCGGCCGTGGACCGCATGGTCCGCGTGCCCCTCCGCACCGTGACGCTGAGGATCCCTCCGCAGGAGGTGATCACCCGCGACAACGTCCAGGTGCGCGTGGCGGCGGTGTCGTACTTCCGCGTGATCGACCCGCGGCGCGCGGTGCTCGACGTCGAGGACTACATGTCGGCCACCCTGCAGATCGCCCAGACGACGCTGCGCTCAGTCCTGGGGAAGGCGGAGCTCGACACGCTGCTCGCCGAGCGCGAGCGCCTCAACGAGGCCCTGCAGCAGATCATCGACGAGCAGACCGAGCCGTGGGGCATCAAGGTCACGATCGTGGAGATCAAGGACGTGGAGATCCCCGAGCGAATGCAGCAGGCGCTCGCGCGGCAGGCGGAGGCCGAGCGCAACCGGCGCGCGAAGGTGATCAACGCCGAGGGCGAGTTCCAGGCGGCGGACCGGCTCTCCCAGGCCGCGAACGTGATCCGTCCGAACCCCGTAACGCTTCAGCTGCGCTACATCCAGGCGCTCTCCGACATCAGCTCGAACGCGGGCACGACGATCGTGTTCCCGCTGCCGATGGACCTGCTGAAGCCGCTCCTCGACGGCCACGGCGACGACAAGGGCGCGAGCGACGAACCCACGCCGCCGGCGAGCGAGGAGAGGGCGCTCCCCGGGGACGACCCACGGGCGCTTCCGCCGAGCGGATAATCTCGCTCGCATGACCGTTACCGGACAGGGCGGCGCGCCGCCCCGCCGCGGCTTGCCCAAGGCCGCAACCCGCGTGCTCGACAACTACATCGGCGGGTCGTGGACGCCCGCCGGCTCGTCCGAGCGGCTCGACGTCACCAATCCCGCCAACGGCGAGGTGCTCGCGCAGGTTCCCTTGTCGAACTCGGCCGACCTCGACGCCGCCGTGCAGGCGGCCCGCGAGGCGCTCCCGGCCTGGCGCGACGTGGCCGTGATCGAGCGCGCCCGCAGGCTGTTCGCGCTGCGCGAGGGGCTCGACGCGCGCCGCGAGGAGCTCGCCCGCTCCGTGACCACCGAGATGGGCAAGACGATCGTGGACGCGCGCGCCGAGGTGGCCCGGATGATCGAGATGGTCGAGGCCGCGTGCGCGATCCCGACCACGATGCAGGGCCGCATCCTCGAGGACGTCTCCCGCGGGATCGACGCCGAGACGATCCGCCAGCCGGTCGGGGTCTGCGCGGCGATCGTCCCGTTCAACTTCCCCGCGATGGTGCCGTTCTGGTTCCTGCCGTTCGCGATCGGGTGCGGCAACGCGTTCATCCTGAAGCCCTCCGAGCAGGTGCCGCTCACGCAGCAGATCGCGTTCGAGGTGCTCGACACGATCGGCCTTCCGCCCGGCGTCGTGAACCTGGTCAACGGCGGCCGCGAGGTGGTCGAGGGCATGCTCGACCACCCGGACATCGACGCGATCTCGTTCGTCGGATCCGCGCCGGTGGCGCGGATCGTCTACGAGCGCGCCGCGAAGGCCGGCAAGCGGGTGCAGGCGCTCGGCGGCGCCAAGAACCACATGGTCGTCATGCCCGACGCGGTGATCGACAAGACCGTCAACGGCATCATCGGGTCGGCGTTCGGCGCGGCCGGCCAGCGCTGCATGGCGGGCTCGGTGGTCGTGACTGTCGGCGACGCGCACGAGCGCCTGCTGCCCGCGCTGAAGGAGGCCACCGAGGCCGTCCGGGTGGGCGACGGCCTCGACGAGCGCTCCGAGCTCGGCCCGGTCGTCTCCGAGGCGGCGCGCGAGCGGATCATCGCGGCTGTCGAGCGAGGCGTCGGCGAGGGCGCCGAGCTGCTCGTGGACGGCCGCGACACCGAGGTGGCCGAGGGCTCGTTCATGGGCGCGACGATTCTCACCGGCGTGCAGCCGGACATGGAGGTGGCGCGCGAGGAGATCTTTGGGCCGGTGCTGTCGCTGATCCATGTGGACACGCTCGACGAGGCGATCGAGGCGGTGAACGGCTCGCGCTTCGGCAACGGCGTGTCGATCTTCACCGAGTCGGGCGCGGCCGTGCGCCGCTTCAAGCACGACGTCGAGGCCGGCATGGTCGGCGTGAACATCGGCGTGGCCGCGCCGGTGGCGTTCTTCCCGTTCTCCGGCTGGAAGGACAGCTTCCTCGGCGACCTGCACGCCCACGGCACCGACGCGGTCGACTTCTACACGCGGAAGAAGACCATCACCACGCGGTACTTCTCGAGCGGCGAGTCCGGCAGCTACTTCGTCGAGAGCTGAACAGCTTCGTCCGCAGCGAGGGCTTCCGAAGGGGGCTGCGCCAGGGCGCGCCGTTCGCCGTCGCCGGCGGCATCCTGGCCGTCTCGTTCGGCATCCTCGCCGTGGAGTCCGGCTTCTCACCGGCGCTCGCGACCGTCTTCTCGGCCATCGTGTTCGCGGGATCGGCGCAGTTCGCCTCGATCTCGATAGTCGGGGCGGGCGGAGGCGCGGGGGCCGCGATAGCGGCGGCCACCCTGATGAACTCGCGCTTCCTGCCGATGAGCGCCGCCGTGGGGCCGTCCTTCCGCGGCGGCCCGCTGAAGCGGGCGGCGAAGGGGCAGACGGTCGTGGACGCGTCGTGGGCGATGTCATCGCGCGGCGACGGCACCTTCGACGAGCACCTCCTGATCGGCGCGTCGGCGATCGCCTACGCCACGTGGGTGAGCGGCACCGCCGTCGGGGCGATCTGGGGCGACAAGCTCGGGGACCCGAGCTCGTTCGGCCTCGACGCCATCTTCCCGGCGTTCTTCTTCGGGCTGCTCCTCAACGAGCTGCGGAGCCCACGGTCGCGCGCTGTGGCGGCGCTGGGCACCGCGATCGCCCTGGTGCTGGTGCCGCTCACGCCCCCGGGCGTCCCGGTGCTGGTGGCGAGCCTCGCGTCGCTCGTGGGGCTCACGCGGCGGGCACGCGCCGAGGTGCTGGAGAGCGAGGAGGCCGAGGGGGCGCCGCGATGAGCACGCCCGCGGTCGTAATCGCCGCCTGCTGCGTGATCACCGCGGCTATCAAGGCGGTCGGGCCGGTCGCCTTGGGGGGCCGCGAGTTGCCCACGTGGTTCACGAGCGTCGTGATCCTGCTGTCGCCGGCGCTGCTCGCGGCGCTCGTCGCGACCCAGGCCTTCGCGAACGGCGATCACCTCGCCATCGGCGCCGACACGGCCGGCGTCGCCGCCGGCGGACTCGTCATCTGGCGGACCGGCTCCATCATCGCCTGCGTGTTACTGGCGGCGGCGGTCACCGCCGGCGTGCGCGCGCTCTGAGCCCCGGGTTAACCGCACCCCGGCACCCCTGATACCTCCATCGAAACGGGGCCGCCCGAGCGGCATGCTCCTTGCATGAACGAAACACACACCGCAAGGACAACCGACAACTCACTCGACGGTGCTCGCGCCTGGTTCCGTGAGGAAGGGCTCGCGCGAAGTCGCGACGACCGCGTAATCGCCGGCGTAAGCGGCGCGTTCGCCCGCCGCTACGGCATGAACCCGTTCGTGGCCCGCATCGTGACCATCGCCGGGGCGATCGCCTTCACGCCGCTCGCATACGTGGCGCTGTGGGTGCTGATGCCCTCTGAGTAGAGGCGTTAGACCGGCTAGACGGCGTCGGCAGGGCGCGCCTTGCGTGCCTGCCGGCGCTCGTCGACCCGCACGACGTCCCAGGCGAGCCCGGTCGCCTCGAACGCGCGGATGACCATCCACGACGGGTCCACCTGCCACCAGCGCAGGCCGTGCCGCGCCGACGTGGGGAACGCGTGGTGGTTGTTGTGCCACGACTCCCCGAAGGTGAAGACCGACAGCCAGGCGAGGTTGCGCGACTCGTCGCCGGTCTCGAAGTCGCGGCGGCCGAAGAAGTGGCAGAGCGAGTTGATGCTGTAGGTCACGTGATGCACCACCAGCATCCGGACGCCGCCGCCCCAGAGCAGGCCCGTGAGCGCTGTCAGCAGCGTGCCGCCGATCAGGAAGCCAAGGCCGAACGGCAGGGCGAGCCCGGCGAAGACCCAGAAGAGGAAGGTGCGGTCGAAGAAGCTGATCGTCGGGTCGGCGATCAGGTCGGGCGCATAGCGGTCGCGCTTGCCCCGCTGGGTGTGGATGAACAGCCAGCCGACGTGGGCGTGGAAGAGGCCGCGCAGCGCGCCGCTCCACCCGCTCCCGTGACCGACGTGCGGGCTGTGCGGGTCGCCCTCCTGGTCCGAGAAGGCGTGGTGCTTCCGGTGGTCGGCGACCCATGAGATGACCGGGCCCTCGATCGCGATCGAGCCGGCCGCGGTCAGTGCGGCGCGCACGGGCTTCTTCGCCTTGAAGCTGCGGTGAGTCAGGTGACGATGGAAGCCCACGGTCACACCCATCGCGCAGACCAGGTACATGATCACGAACACCGCGACGTCGGACCAGTGCAGCCACGAGTTCCATAGCTGCCAGCCAACTATCCCCAGTGCGATGAAGGGGAGCGCGGTGATCGTGCCCGTGGCGATCCTGTCAGCGGTCTCGTTCTTGACCGGCTGGACGTCGTCGCGCGTGGGGGCGGGGGGGTCTGCAACAAGCTGCGTCGTCACGTGCATGACCCTACCCACATACGCGGGTGAAGGTTTCACGCCTGCTACGGTCCCCGATGTGGGTGACGCCGTCGCCCGCGAGGTTCTCGTCTCCGGTGGCAGTAGCGATCTGGGTCAGGTGAATCTCCCAGATAGCTAGCGGCCGCAATGACGCGGCTGCCGTCAGGAGCAAGATGAACAAGCAGTCCTTCGCCGACCTCGGCGTATCGCCGGTGGTCGCACGAACCCTCGCGGGGCGCGGCCTTCGGAGTCCGTTTCCCGTTCAGGCGTCGGTCATCCCCGACGTCCTCGCCGGACACGACGTCCTGGTGAAGTCCCCGACCGGCTCGGGCAAGACGCTCGCGCTCGGCGTTCCGCTCGTCGACCGCATCGAGGCCACCGACGCCCGCGCCGCGGCCCTGGTGCTCGCGCCGACCCGCGAGCTCGCCAGCCAGATCGTCGAGGAGATCCGCGACATCGCCGCCGCGCGCGCCCTCTCGGTCGCCGCGGTCTACGGCGGCGTCGGCTTCGAGCGCCAGATCAAGCTCGCACGCAAGGCGCACATCATCGTCGCGACGCCCGGCAGGCTCGAGGACCTGATCGCGCGCGGCGCGGTCCGGCTCGACCGCGTGCGCGTGCTCGCCCTCGACGAGGCCGACCGGATGCTCGACATGGGCTTCCGCCCGGCGGTCGACCGGATCGTCGCCCAGGTGCCGCGCGATCGCCAGACACTCTTTCTCTCCGCGACACTCGAAGGAGAGGCCGGCCGCATCGCGATGGAGTACACCCGCGATGCGCGCCGGCATGAGCATGCGCACCAGGGCGACGATGTCGTCGACATCCTGCACCGCTTCATGGCGGTCGCACACGAGGACAAGCTCGACTCGCTCGTGCACGTCCTCCGAGGCGACGACGCCGGTCGCACGCTGGTCTTCGTGCGCACGAAGCGCGGCGCCGACCGGCTCGTCAAGCGGCTGGCGAAGCGCGGGGTGGAGGCGGCCGCCATGCACGGCGACAAGTCCCAGTCGCAGCGCGAGAAGGCGCTGAGGCGCTTCCACAAGGGCCAGGTCGCCGCCCTCGTCGCCACCGACGTGGCCGCGCGCGGCATCGACGTCGACGACATCACACAGGTCGTGAACTTCGACGCCCCCGAGGACCGTGACACCTACGTGCACCGCATCGGCCGCACCGCCCGCGCCGGCCGCGCCGGGGTGGGCGTGACCTTCGTGATGCACGACCAGGCGCGCGACATAGGCAAGATCGCCCACGAGCTCAGGCTGCACGCGGAGTTCGAGCAGAGCGGGCTCGAGGTGTCACGCCCGGGTACGGTTCGCCACGGTGGGCGAAAGCATCCCGGACGTAGCAGGCGTCGATCACGAGTTCGTTGATGCCGGCGGGCTGCGCACTCACGTAGCCCTCGCCGGCGACGGCCCGCCGCTCCTGCTGCTGCACGGCTGGCCGCAGCACTGGTACCTGTGGCGCGACGTCATCCCCGTCGTCGCGCCGCACGCGCGCGTGATCGCGCCGGACCTCCGCGGCTTCGGCTGGACCGAGGTGCCCGAGAGCGGGTACGAGAAGGCGCAGCTCGCCCGGGACGTGCTCGCGCTGCTGGACGAGCTGGGCATCGGAGAGGTCACCGTCGCCGGACACGACTGGGGCGGCTTGGTGGGCTTTCTGCTGGCGATGGAGCACCCGGACCGGGTGAGGGGCCTGCTCGCGGCGAACGTGCTCCCTCCCTGGGGACCCAGGGATCGCCGGAACACGCTCGACGCGTGGCGGTTCATCTACCAGCCCGTGCTCGGAACACCCCACATCGGCCGCCGTGCAGGACGTGCCATCGCGCGGCGCGGGTTGGCCGACGCGGGCCTGTCACCCAGCGGAGGTCGATGCGTTCGTGAGCAGGCTCGAAGGTGAGCGCGGCGTCGCGTCCGAGCGCCTGTACAGGACGTTCTTCTTCCGCGAGCTGCCGGGAATCGTGCGCGGGCTGCATTCACCGGTGGCGCTGCGGACGCCGACGAAGCTCGTGTTCGGCCAGCGCGATCCGATCCTCACAACGCGCACCGTCGAGGACGTGGCCGGCCAGAGCAACCGGATCGAGTTGGAGCTGGTCGCAGACGCCGCCCACTTCGTCGTCGACGAGAAGCCCGAGCTGATCGCCGACCGCGTCCTACGCCTGCTCGCATCCCCCGTTACGGGCTGAACGGCCCTGGGACCACAACTCGCATGATCGCGCGTACGTGTCGACTCGCTCACAAAGCACACGCGCCATCGCCGTGAACTACGCCGCGATCCTGCCGGACGCCCGTCCACCCGAGCCTGGGCGGGATGATCGGCGCCTCGGAGCTCCTTACGGCGGCGCTCAGATAGCAACGCTGCGCAGCGGGCACGCCCGCTGCTTGCGCACTACGGCCGCGTGCAGCGCACCTGGAAGATGGATGTGAAGCCGGTCTCGAAGCCGCGCCGCGCGCCGCGCAGGTAGAGCCGCCAGACGCGCGCTCGCTCGGCGCCGCCGAGCCGGATCGCCTCGTCGAGGTTGTCGTCGAAGCGGCGCGCCCAGTGGCGCAGCGTCTCCGCGTAGTCGTGGCGGAAGTCCTCGACGTGATGCGTCTCGAGCCCGGCGCGCTCCAGCGCGGTCTGGATGCGCGACAGGTGCAGCGGGGCACCGTCGGGGAACACGTAGCGCTGCGTGAACGCGCCGTGCTCGGGCTCGCCCACGCGCAGGCGGGCGATCCCGTGGTTCAGCACGCGCCCACCCGGCTTCACGAGTCGCGCCAGCTGCCGCGCGTACAGGTCGATCTGGTTCGAGCCGACGTGCTCCACCATGCCGATGCTCGAGACCGCATCGAAGGGCCCGTCGTCGGTCTCGCGGTAGTCCTGGACGCGGATCTCCACCCGGTCCGATAGTCCGCGCTCCGCCACCCGCTTGCGCGCGAGCTCGGCCTGGGGCTCGGACAGCGTGATGCCGACGACCCTGACCCCGTGTCGCTCGGCCGCGTGCATGGCGAAGCTGCCCCAGCCGCAGCCCACGTCCAGCACGCGCTGGCCCTCCTGCAGGTCCAGCTTCGTGCAGACCAGCTCGAGCTTGGTCTCCTGAGCCTCCTCGAGCGTCTTCGCCCCGCGCGAGAAGATCGCGCAGCTGTACGTCATCGCCTCACCCAGGAACAGCGCGAAGAACTCGTTCGAGACGTCGTAGTGGTGGCGCACCGCACGGGCGTCGCGCTCAGGCGTGTGGCGCCGGCCGCTGAGCCGAAGCTCGGCGCGCGGCACGTGCGGCGGCCGCCGCAGGCCGAATGCGCGGGCGGCCGCCAGGGCGAGCTTCGCCTGCTCCCGCCGCTCGATCGCGGGCGGCTGCCACTCCGCCAGCACCTCCAGCACGGCGTCGAGGTCGTCCACGTCGAGCGCGCCGGAGACGTAGGCGCGGCTCAATCCGAGCTGGCCGGGCGAGAGCAGCGCGTGGGCGAGCGCGTCGGGCGAGCGCACCTCGAAGGTGGGCCCGCCGCCGTTCGTCGCCGGGAGCGTGGACCCGTCCCACAGCCGCACCGCGAACGGGCGGTCGGGCAGAGCGTGCTCCAGCTCGCGGAGGAGGGGCTCGGCGCGGGACAGCATGGTCCGGGAAGGTACCGTGCGCGCGATGCCGGACTACTCGGACCTCCGCGCCGTCTACATCAACTGCACCCTCAAGCGGTCGCCGGAGCGGTCGCACACCCGCGGGCTCGCCGACCGGTCGATCGGGATCATGGAGACGAACGGCGTCTCGGTCGAGGTGATCCGGGCGGTCGATCACGACATCGCGACGGGCGTGTGGCCGGACATGACCGAGCACGGCTGGGAGCGCGACGAGTGGCCGGCGATCTTCGAGAAGGTGATCGCGGCCGACATCCTCGTGATCACCTCGCCGATCTGGCTCGGGCAGAAGTCGTCCGTCTGCATGCGCGTCATCGAGCGGCTGTACGGCAACAGCCATCTTCTGAACGATGCCGGTCAGTACGCGTACTACGGCCGCGTCGGCGGCTGCCTCGTCACCGGCAACGAGGACGGCATCAAGCACTGTGCGATGGAGATCCTGTACTCGCTCGGGCACCTCGGCTTCACGATCCCGCCCCAGGCCGACGCCGGCTGGATCGGCGAGGCGGGGCCCGGCCCGAGCTACCTCGATCCCCGCTCAGGCGGGCCGGAGAACGACTTCACCAACCGGAACACCACGTTCATGACGTGGAACCTGCTCCACCTCGCCCGGATGCTGAAGGATGCAGGCGGGATACCGGCGCACGGCAATCAGCGCACCGAGTGGGACGCGGGCTGCCGGTTCGACTACGAGAACCCCGAGCACCGCTAGGGATCCAGGCGGGAATCGGCGAGCGCGTCGTCCAGGTCGCGGTAGGCCCAGATCTCCGCGACCGCTCCGGCGCGGAATGCGCACACGCATACGACGGTGTCCTCGAGCTTCAGGCCGCACTTCTTCCCGCTGAGCCGGCGCCCCAGGACGGTGAGGGTGCGGTCGCCCAGGTCGCGGATCTCCCGAGGCATGTACTCGATCGAGTCCCAGATCTCGCCGATGTCGCGGAAGTACTCGCGGATCCCGGACGCGCCCATGTACAGGGCCGGCTCGCCCGCCACGCCCAGGAAGTGCATCTCGAGCCCCGGGTCGGAATGCTCGACGAGCCAATCGACGTCGCCCCGGTTCATCGCGAGGTACGCCGCTCTGGTGAGCTCGACGTTCGCCGTGGTCACGCTCATGCGACGGCGGGCACGCGTGCGTCGCGGCGTGCGCGCAGCACCGCGCGGCTGCCGGCCCGCGGGCTCAGGGTGATGCTCCGGCGGCGCGCCCCCTCCTCGCCCGGCGCGGCGGGGGCGAGGTCGTTCCGCGCCAGTACAGCGCGCAGCACGATCTTCATCTCGAGCATGGCGAAGCTGGCGCCGAGGCAGCGGCGGCGGCCGCCGCCGAACGGGATCCACGTGTACGTGCCGGGCTGCTCGTCGAGGAAGCGCTCGGGGCGGAAGGCGTACGGGTCGGGATAGATGTCCGGGTCGTGGTGGAGCAGGTAGGAGTCGGCGATCAGGCAGACGCCCGGCTCGTAGCGCCAGCCGCCCACCTCGATCGGCTCCATGACGAGCCGCGGCGCCGCGTTCGGCAGCACCGGCCGGCGGCGGAGCGTCTCGTAGACGGTCGCCGTCACGTACTCGTCGCCATTGCCGGAGTCGATCTCGGCGGTCAGGCGCTCCAGCACGTCCGGCGTGCGGACGAGCCGCTCGAACGCCCACGCGAGCTCGGACGCCGTGGTCTCGTGGCCGGCCACGAGCAGCGTCATCAGCTCGTCGCGCAGCTCCACCGGCGACATCGGCGATCCGTCCTCGTGGCGGGCGGAGAGCAGCATGGCGAGGATGTCGTCCCCCTCGCCGGCCTGCGTTCCTTCTCCGTTCGCTCGGCGTTCGTCGATCGTCTCGTAGATGAGCGCGTCGGACTCGTCGCGCGCGTGCGCGAACTGGCGCCAGCGGCGGCCGCGCTGGAACATCGGCAGCATCGAGGACGGCCGGGCGCCGTACTCGAGGATCCCGGCCAGCCTGTCGCGGAGGGCATCGAGCCGCGCGCCCGCGTCGAGCCCGAACACCGCGCGCAGGATGACCTCGAGCGTGAGCGCCTGGAGGCGCGGGTGGAGCGCCACCGGCTCCTGCTTGGGCCAGCGGTCCACCTCGCGCTCGGCCACGTCCTCGACGAGCCCCGACAGCCGCTTCATCTTCTCCCCGTGGAACGCCGGCAGCATCAGCTTCCGCTGGCTGAGGTGGGGCCGCTCGTCGAGCAGGATCACGGAGTTCGCGCCCACGACCGGCTCGAGGATGCGCGCGCCCTGTCCGGGGTGAAGGACCTCGGGCGGCGCGGTGAAGATCTCGCGCAGATGCTCGGGCTCCGAGTGGTGCACGAACGGCGGCGTCTGGAGCAGGCGCATGGTGAACCGCTTGCCGTAACGCTCGCGGCACCGCTCGAGGAACGGCACCGTGCGGTTCCACCACGCAACGGTCTGAAGCGTGCGGGGCATCGGCGGCCCTGGCGGGAGACGCATGTGCGGAATGTAACCGCAAGTTTGCGGCGTTCTGTGCGTTGCAGCACACATGAGCGCTATCCGAAGGGTTCTCACCGTTTCCCTGGCCACCGCCGCGCTGCTCGGCGCGGCCGCCGCCCCGTCCTCCGCGGTCGTGGGCGGGAGCAATGCGAGCCCGGGTGAGTACCCGTCCGTCGCCGAGGTCACCTTCGGCCCGTTCCTCTGCACCGGCACGCTCGTGACACCGGACTGGGTGCTCACGGCGGGTCACTGCGGGAGCGTCACCGGCGCCGCGGTCGCTTCGCCGGCCGGCTGGCCGCCGCAGCTCATCAACGTGCGCATCGGCGGGGTCACGCAGAGCGACGGCGAGCAGCGCTCGGTCAGCCAGGTCGTGGTGCATCCCAACTACCTGCTCACGTCGGGCTACGACATCTCGCTGCTGAAGCTCTCGCAGAGCTCCACGATGGCCCCCACACAGGTGGCCGGCGCGGGCGAGCGGAGCATCTGGACGGCCGGCACGCTCGAGAGCATCGTCGGCTGGGGCGCGACCGAGGAGGGCGGCGACGTGCCGGACAACCTTCAGGAGGCGCGCGTGCCGATCACGACCGACCAGTACTGCGCGGGCGCGTACAGCGACTTCGACGCCCAGACGATGGTCTGCGCCGGGTTCCCGCAGGGCGGCGTCGACACCTGTCAGGGCGATTCCGGCGGGCCGATGTTCGGCAAGACGTCCACCGGCGCGCTACGGGTGGTCGGCACGACCAGCTTCGGAGAGGGCTGCGCGCGCCCCGGCCGGCCCGGTGTCTACGGCCGGGTGGCTGACGACACGCTACGGCCGTGGATCGCGGAGACCACCGGGAGCGGTGTCAGCGCGGCCGCGAACACGCGTGTGACCCGGCGGCAGAAGACCCGCCGGGCCAAGCGGCGTGCTGCGGAGCGGCGCTGGGCGCGCAGGCACCCGCGCGCCGCCAGCAGCAACGTCCTCCCTCGCTAGAACACGAACGCGATCAGGAGGACGATCAGGATGATCAGCAGGATGGTTCCTATACCGATGTACATGGGACTCCTTTCCTAGCGCCGGCTGGCGTCGGGTTCTCAAGCGGCCTGTTTCCCCATATGGGCGCGCCTTAAGCTCCGGAACCGTGCGTGAACGGGTTCGCGAGCTGGGATATGCCGTCGGCCGCTTCGCGCCGGGCGCGCTGAACGCGATCGTGGACGTGCCGGGCGTGCTGGTGGGCCACCGCACGCTCATGGAGGGCGACCGGGTCCGCAGCGGCGTCACGGCGATCCTGCCGCACGGCGGGAATCTCTACGAGGAGAAGGTGCTCGGCGCGTACCACGCGGTGAACGCCTACGGCAAGGCGGCCGGGCTCACGCAGCTCGCCGAGCTGGGCACGATCGAGAGCCCGATCCTGCTCACGAACACGCTCGCCGTGGGCGCCGTCTGGGAGGGCGGCCTCCGGCGCCTGCTCGAGCAGAACCCCGACGCCGCCCGCGACCGCGACACGGTCAATGTGATCGTCGGCGAGTGCTTCGACGGGTGGCTGTCCGACGCGCGTGCGCTCGCGGTGCGGCCGGAGCACGCGATCGAGGCGATCGCGGCGGCGAGCGCCGAGGAGACCGGCGAGGGCGCCGTGGGCGCCGGCACGGGCACCACCTGCTTCGGCTTCAAGGCCGGTGTGGGCACCTCGTCGCGCGCGGCGGGCGGCCACACGCTCGGCTGTCTGGTGGTCTCGAACTACGGCGCGCGCCGCGACCTGCACCTGCTCGTGGGTGAGGCGGCCGGCGGGGCGGAGGCCGCGCCGGAGCCGCCGGCGCAGGGCGGCTCGATCATGATCGTGCTGGGCACCGACGCCCCGATGTCGGAGCGCCAGCTGCGCAGGCTCGCGTCACGGGGAACGTTCGGGCTCGGGAAGGCTGGCAGCTTCGGCACGAACGCGAGCGGCGAGTACGTGATCGCCTTCTCGACCGCTCACCGGGTCGCGCACCGGGTGGAGCGCGATCGCGACGACTTCACCTTCCTGCGCGACGACTCGGCCGCGATGCGCGACCTGTTCGAGGTCGCGGGTGAGGTGGTGCTGGAGTCGGTGCTGAACTCGCTGTGCGTGGCCGACGCCATGGACGGCCGAGACGGCAACCGCGCCGAGGCTTTTCCCCAAGAGCTCCTCGGCGCGGTGCCGTTCCTTCGGCGGGCCTGACTAAGAGGCGGGCGGAGTCTCCGACTCGTCCTCGTTGTCCTGGTGGTTCTCCTTCGCCTTCTGCGAGACGCACTTGCCGAACGCGTTCTTCTTGTTCGCGTTCGTGCCGTACTTCTCGTTGAACGCCGTGCGCGTCTCGTCAGTGTCGCCGCGCTCGGCGTCGCACTCCTTGGCGGCGTTCTTGAACTCGGTCGCCTCCTGCTGGTCCTCGGCGTCGGCAGCCTTCTCCTTCGCCTTGGCCTTCTGGGAGACGCACTTGCCGAACGCGTTCTTCTTGTTGCCGTTCGTGCCGTACTTCTCGTTGAACGCCATGCGCGTCTCGTCGGTCGTGCCGCGCTCCGTCCGGCACTCACGTGCCGCGTTGGTGTGCGCGCTCTGCTCCTCCTGCGCCTCGTCGGCCGCGTGAGGCCTGACGCAGGCACCGAAGGTGCGGAACTGCGTGCGGAACGCCTCGCGCGTCGCATCGGTCTGCCCCTGGAGCGTCTTGCACTCCTTGACGGCGGCGCGCCTGTCGCCCCTATCGGGTGTCGGCTTCGCCACTGAAACTGCCGGTACGACGAGGATCAGAGCGAGCCCTGCCACTAGCGTGATCTTCTTCATGCGTGCTGAAACGCCGGTCGAAACCAAAGGTTTGAGGGTTACGTGCGAACCTCCGCGTGCCGATTGCGTTCCTATGTGCGATGCAAACGGGTACAACCCCTAGGCCGTGGCTGCCGGAACCATCACAAGCCGCGCTCCGGTTCGAGTGCTTCGCTCGAAGCGATTGCTCGCGCTCGCGGGCGACGAGCGCCTCGTCGACCAGATCCGGCGCGGGAACGACCTCGCCTTCGAGGTGGCCTTCGAGCGCCACGGAGCGGGCATCCTCGGCTTCTGCCGGCACATGCTCGGATCGCAGGAGGAGGCCGAGGACGTCGTCCAGCACACGTTCGCCGCGGCCTACCGCGATCTCCAGCGCTCGAGCGAACGCAGCATCGCCCTCAAGGCATGGCTCTACACGATCGCGCGCAACCGCTGCGTGTCGGTGCTTCGCGCGCGGAGGGAGCTGGCGACCGAGATGCACGAGTTGCCCACCGCAGGGGCTCAGCGAGCATGTGGAGCAGCGCGCCGAGCTACGTGACCTCCTCGCTGACCTGCGCGAGCTGCCCGAGGACCAGCGCGCCGCGCTGCTCCTCGCCGAGGCGGCCGGGCTCTCGCACGCCGAGGTTGCCGAGGTGCTCGGATGCAAGGAGGCGAGCGTGAGGGGGATCGTCTTCCGCGCGCGCAGCTCCCTGATCGAGCGGCGGTCCGCGCGCGAGACCCCGTGCCACGAGATTCGCGAGCAACTCGCCACGCTTCGCGGCGGCGCGCTGCGCCGGAACGAGCTTCGCCATCACCTGCGCCAGTGCCCCGGCTGCAGCGCCTACCGCGACGAGGTGCGCCGCCAGCGCAAGATGCTCGCCGTGGCGCTCCCGGTGGCGCCGAGCCTGGGTCTGAAGTCGAGCGTGATGGGGGCGGCGGGCCTCACGGGCGGTGGCGCGGCCGGCGCAACCGCCGGCGGCGGGCTCGCGCTCGGATCGGCCGCGCTCGCGAAGGTGGCGGTCGTCGGCGTTCTCGCCGGAACCAGCATCGTGGCGGGTGAGGTGGCGGTCGAGCACGCCGTGCAGAGCGACGGTGCGATGCAGCGGGCGCCCGCGGCGGACAGAACGCGCAACACGACCCCGCCGCCGCTGGTGGCCCCCACGCCCGAGGCGGTGCGCACGAGCGGCACGCACGGCGAGCAGGTCTCGACCGAGCGGAATCACGGCCAGCGTGGCGCCGAGCGCCGGACGGCGCGCTCGCACCGGCACGGGAACGCGGGCTCGCGGGCACGCACACGCGAGAACTCGGCCGGCGGACGCCGGCTCGGGCAGGACAAGCGCGCGAGCCGCACGGCCGCCGAGCCGCGCGAGCCGCGGCATGCCGGGCGGCCAGGTGAAACAGCCGCACGTGAAGCCGGTGACCCAGTCGAGGCCGGCGCCGCAGGGCCAGACGGCGCCCAAGGCGGCCGTGCCCGCTGAGCCGGTCGCGCCCTCGGTGGAGGTGCCGACCGCGGCGCCGGCGCCGAAGGCATCGCCCGGGCAGTTGAAGAACGGCCGGTAGGCCTCCGCTCGCCCGGTAGCGTCCGGCGCGTGCCGAGCATCGACGCGCTCGAGATCGCCGACGAGCCGGCCGCGTGGAGCGCGGCGGGGTTCGAGGTCGAGGACGGCGAGTGCCGCGTCTCGCGCGTGGCGCTACGCCTGACCGGGAAGGGCCCGCGGCGCGGCATCGTGGGGTGGACGCTCGGCGAGGCGGCGGTGGAGCGCGCGGCCGGCCCGCATCCCAACGGCGCGGTGCGCATCGACCACGTGGTGCTGCTCGCACCCGACCTCGACCGCACCGTCGCGGAGCTCGAGTCCGAGGGCTTCGACCTGCGCCGCAGGCGCGACGGGCCCGACGCCGGGTGGGTCCACGCGGCAGGCGTTCTTCCGGGCCGGCGAGCCGATCCTCGAGGTGGTGCTCGCGCCCGAGGGCTCGAGCGTCGCGCGCGATCCCGACGGGCCCGCACGCCTGTGGGGGCTCGCGTTCGGCGTGGATGACCTCGAGCGCACCGCACAGTCGCTCGGCGACCTGCTCGGAGCGCCTCGCGACGCCGTGCAGCCGGGCCGAAGGATCGCCACGCTGCGAGGGGAGGCGGGGCTCGGCCCGGCCATCGCCTTCATGAGCCCTGGGCGGGATGCGCTGGGCGCAGACCGGGGTTAGGGTGGACACCCCCCACGAACCAGGAGGAATCGATGGATCTCTACGTGATTTTGCGGCGGAACGGATGGCGTGACGGTGCCGACCTCGAGGCCGCCGCCGCCCGGTCGACGGCCGAGGGCGACAAGGACGGGTCGGGCGTGCAGTGGATTCGCAGCTACGTCCTCCAGGAGGAGGCCGGCGGCCTCGGCACGGTGTGCATCTACGCCGCCGACAGCCCCGAGGCGATCCGCGCGCACGCGGAGGCGGCCGACCTTCCGGCCGACGAGATCATCCCGGTGGCCGACACGGTCATCGTGCGGCCGGACCCCTCACCCGTAGGTAGCTGACCGGCCCTCAGGGCAGCGTGTAGTCGCGCACCTCGTCGAGCACGCTCCGCCCGCCGATCTCCACGAATCCGGCGTCCGCGGGTCGCGCCTGGATGCGCGATCCGCGGCCCTGCCGGATCTCAACCGGCCTGCCCGCCTGCGCGGCTAGCTTCGTGGCGGCCGAGCCGGTGGCCTCGTCCTCGGCGATGCCGATCCGCCTGCCGAACGCGCGAGCCCGCAGCGTGCCTCCGCCCTCGTCGATCCATGCCCACGCCACCACCAGGTCGGAGCCTCCCGGCGGGCCCTCGAGCGCCTCGACCTCCTCGGGGGAGCCGAGCTCGACCAGCGGCCACGGCGGTCCCCACTCGGGCCTCGCCGTGACGTAGACGTCCTCACCATCGCGTCGCACCGGGACCTCCCCGGCCGGGGGGCGCAGGCTGTTGGCATCGCCGAGCAGCCACGCCGTCCCAACGCTCGGATGGCCGGCGAAGTCGAGCTCCTCCGCGGGCGTGAAGATCCGGATCGTCCCGCCGGCCGTGTCGTCTACGAAGACCGTCTCGCTGAGTCCGAGGTCCGCGGCCACCGCCTGGCGGCGGTCGTCCGGCACCTCGGCGCCCTCCAGGAAGACCCCCAGCGCGGTTGCCGCCGGAGCCGTCCTCGGCGCAGAACACGCGCAGCAGGTGAAGTTGCGACATGGCCCAACGGTACGCTCCGCGGCCGTCGATGCAGCTACGTCGTCTTACGCAAGAGCCGGGCCGTGCGCGGCGCGCAGCGATGCCCTTCTACACCGTGGCCGCGCTGATCGCACTTGCGCCGACCTTCCAGGCGGCGAGCCGGGTGGCCGAGCGCGAGAGCGAGCGCGCCGCCCGGCCGGATGCGGTCTTCCCGGTGCTCGCCCAGGTGGACTGGGGCGAGGCCGACGCACGTTTCGGCGCCTCGCGCAGCGGCCACATGCACGAGGGACAGGACATGTTCGCGCCGGCCGGCACGCCGCTCGTGGCGATCCGGGACGGCAGGGTGGTGGAGACGGGGGACGACGGCGGCCGCGGCAACTACATCGCCATCTGGAGCCCGGAGGCGCGGCACACGTTCGTGTACCTGCACATGCTCCGCCCTACCCCGCTCGAGCCGGGCGACGCGGTGCGGATGGGCGAGCACGTCGGGCGCGTGGGCTGCACCGGGTCGTGCTGGGGCGACCACCTTCATCTCGAGGTGCGCGACGGCCGCGGGACCACCGGGGCGCCGCACGACCCGCTCGCCATGCTCAAGCGTCTCGCCGCCCGGCACGCCGCGCGCCGGTAGCCTGCCCGCCGTGGACCAGATGGAGCTGCGCAACCGGCTCGTCATGGCGACGCAGATGTGGAAGGAGGCGACGGCCGCCCCGCTCCCTCGCATGGAGCCCGGCGACCCCTCCGAGCAGCTGGCCGCTTTCGAGCTTACGCTCGTGGACATGCTGTGCGCGCAGGCTACGGCGGAGACCGCGCGTGACGTCGCCGACAAGACCTGGGACCTGGTCCACGACCGGTCCGACGAGGACCCGGTCAAGCGGCGTGTCGTGGAGTGCCACGAGGCGCTGGCGAGACTCTCGGCACGAGGCGGCGGAGCCGGGTTCTAGGCTGTACCCGGGGTGAGGGACCTCCCGGGGCTATTCGATGTCCGCGTCAAGGCGCGCTCGATCGCGTACCTGTTCGCGGCCGGAGCGTCGCTTGGCCTCCTGACGCTCGCGTTCCCGCACTCGGACGAGATCCGCGACCTGCCGCTGGTCGTCCTGGCCGCCGCCGCCTACGCGATCGGGGCGACGATCTGGGCGCTGGCGGATCGGGTCCGCGACTGGCATCTCCACGCCGTGCTCGCCCTCGGCACGGTGATCATCAGCCTCGCCAACTACTACGCGGGGCCCAGCACGCTCTATCCGATCCTCTACACGTGGACCGCGCTCTACGCCTTCTATTTCTTCCCGATCCGCGAGGCGCTGGCCCAGATGGTGTTCCTGGCGCTCGCGTACGCCGTCGTTCTCGCGAGTCAGAACGCGGACATGGTGGTGGTCGACTGGCTGCTCGCGGTCGGCACGCCCGCCGTTGCCGGAATCCTGATCTCCCGCCTGCTCGCCGGCATCCAGCACCACGCGTTCGAGCTGAGCGCGTCCGAGGAGCGCACGCGGCTCGTGCTCGACACCGCGCCGGACGCGTTCATCACGCTCGACCGGGACGGGTGCATCACCACGTGGAACGCGGCGGCGGAGCACATGTTCGGCTGGACGAGGGACGAGGCCGTGGGGCAGAAGATGCGCGAGCTGATCATGCCGCCCGAGCACGCCGACCGGCACGACCAGCGCCGCCAGGCGCTGGTGGAGAGGGATGTCCCGCTGATCACCGAGACGTACGAGGTGGAGCTGGTTCGCCGCGACGGCCGCCGGTTCCCGGGGGAGGCGACCGTCTCGCGGGTCGAGGCGGGCGGCGAGGTGTTCGCCTCCGGATTCATCACCGACACGAGCGAGCGCCTGCGCCGGCAGGCCGAGCGCGAGGCGCTGCTGCGCGAGCAGGCCGCGCGCGCGGAGGCCGAGCGGGTGGCCGAGATGATCGGCGGCATGCAGGCCCTGGTGGACGCCGCGCTGGCGCAGCGCACCCTCGAGGGCATCCTCCGCGACCTGGTGACCCAGGTCCGGGGCGTGCTCGCGGCCGACGCCGCGACGATCTATCTCGTGGACGAGGGTGGCCGGCTCAGCGTGGGTGCCTCGAGCCCGGGGGATGGGGCCGTGGGCGAGGAGTTCGGCATCTGGGTCGCCGAGTCACGCGAGGCGATGCTCGCGCAGGCGGACGCGCTCGTCGGCGTGCCCCTGATCGCCGAGGACGAGGTGACCGGCGTGCTCGTGGCCGGCGCGGAGCCGCCGCGCGAGTTCGGAGCCGAGGACCTCACGCTCCTCCGGCTCGCGGGGGAGCGGGTCGGGCCTCGCGATCGCGCATGCGCGTGTGTACGAGCGCGAGCACCGGATCGCGGAGACGCTCCAGCGCAGCCTCCTGCCCGACCGCCTCCCCGATCTGCCCGGGCTCGAGGTGGCCGCGCGCTACCTGCCCGCGGCGTCGGAGGCCGAGGTGGGCGGCGACTGGTACGACGTGATCCCGATCGCCGGCGGCGCCGTGGGCCTCGTCATGGGCGACGTGGCCGGCAAGGGCCTCGCCGGCGCGTCGATGGTCGGCCGGCTCCGCAGCGCGCTCAGGGCGTACGCGCTCGAGGGGCACGACGGCGGCCGCGTCGTGGAGCGGCTCAACAGGCTGCTCTGGACGGAGGCCGAGGAGAGCCAGATGGCGACGATGCTCTACCTGGTCGTCGACCCCGCGGCCAGCACGGTCCGCTGGGTGAACGCCGGACATCCGCCGCCGCTCGTGATGTCGCGCGGGGAGCCGCGCTTCCTCGAGGGCCAGGGGTCCGTGCCGCTCGGGGTGCTGCCGTTCCCCACCTACGAGGAGATCACCTCGCGGCTCGACCCCGGCGACGCGCTGCTGCTCTACACGGACGGCCTCGTCGAGCGGCCCGGCGAGCACCTCGACAGAGGCCTCGAGGAGCTCAGGGCGACGGTGCGGGACGGCCCGGACGACCCGCAGGGCCTGCTCGACCACCTCCTCGCCACGCTGGTCCCGGCCGGTGGTGCGGCGGACGACGTGGCGCTCCTGACGCTCTTCAACCTCCCGGTGCCGGAGGAGTTCAGCGCCGAGTTCCCCGCCGAGCCGGAGTCGCTCGCGCCGATCCGCAGCATGCTGCGCCGCTGGCTCGCGCACGCCGGCGCCGACGACCTCGAGATCGCGGAGATCACGACCGCCTGCGGGGAGGCGGCCACGAACGCGATCGAGCACGCCGGCACCACGAACGGCGCCCGGTTCGAGGTGTCGGGCCAGCGCGACGGCACCGTGATCGAGGTCGCCGTGCACGACCGCGGCAGCTGGCGCGCGGAGCGCGAGGACGACCACGGCAGGGGACTCGACCTGATGCGGACGCTGATGGATAGCGTTGCGGTGCAACCGGGGGAAACAGGGAACGACGGTTAGCCTCAGGCGCCGGCTGGGGCAGCCGGGAGGTGACGCCTCTTGAGCGACTTGACTCAGGTGGATATCGAGCAACGGGACGACGTGGTCGTCGCGCGCCTTACCGGAGAGCTCGACATCTCGGTGGCCGCGTCCACCGGCCAGAAGATCGCGGACGCGGTGCCCAGCTCGGCCCGCGGCGTGGTCGTGGACATGGCCGGGCTCGAGTTCATGGATTCGAGCGGCGTCTCGATGCTGTTCAGCCTCGCGCGCCAGGTGGGGAGCCACCGCCAGCAGATGGTCGTGGTCGCCCCCGCGGGCAGGCCGGTCTCGCGCGTGCTTGAGATCGTCGAGTTCGACCGCGCCGCGCCCGTCCGGGAGGACGTGGACGCCGCGGTCACGGTGATCACTACGCCGCAGGCGTAGCGGCCGCCTCGCGGATGAAGTCGAGCACGAGCGCGTTGAACTCATCGGCGCGCTCGATCGACAGTCCGTGGGGCGCGCCGGGAAGAACCGTGAGCCTGGCGCCCGGGATCAGGGACGCGACCTCGCGTGCCTTCCACACCGGAATCAGGATGTCGTACTCGCCGCCGATCACGTGCGTGGGCATCGTGAGCGAGCCGAGCCGGTCTCTCGTCTCGTGCCGGCTCGACGCGTGGACCTGGCGACTGAACGCATCGGGCGGCTGCGGGTGCGGGTTGTTCAGCATCGCCATGCGGACAAACTCGACCATCTCGGGCTGCTCGTAGAAGGGCTCGGAGTGGTTAAGCAGCATCAGCTCGTCGACGTGCTGCTCGAGGCTGATCTGCGCTACGCGCGCGCTCCAGACGTCGGCCGTCCGGCGGAAATAGGTGCCGCCGCCGGGCCAGGTGACCGCGAGTGTGAGTGTGCGCACCCGCTCGGGAGCGGCAAGCGCGATCTCCTGCGCGATCGTGCCTCCCATCGACACGCCGAGCAGGTGGAAGCTGTCGAGCTCGAGGTGGTCGGCGAGCGCCAGCGCGTCCTGCGCCATGTCCGCGATCTCATAGTCCCCGTCCGCCATCGACGACTGGCCGGCGTCGCGGTTGTCGAAGATCACCGTGCGGTGGGCCGCCGAGAAGGCCTGCACCTGCGGTATCCAGACCAGCGTGTCGCAGGTGAGGCCGGCCACGCATAGGAGCGGCTCGCCCTCGCCATGGACCTCGTAGTACAGCTGCTGCCCGTTCACGTCCGCGATCGGCATGCCGCACAGAATAAGCTCGCGCGATGCGGGGAGTGGCGGTGGTCACCGGAGCGGGACGCGGCTTCGGCCGCGCGATTGCGGCGCGATTGGCGCGCCGCGGCCACTTCGTGCTCGCCACCGACCTCGACGAGGAGGCCGTGGCCGCGGTCGCGAAGGAGATCGGCGGCGCGTCGATGCCGCTCGACGTGCGCGACCCCGAGCAGCATCGCGCGGCCGCCCGGGCGGCGGCAGAGCACGGCCCGCTCGAGGTGTGGGTCAACAACGCGGGCGTGATGCGCGCCGGGCCCGCGTGGGAGCACTCGGACGAAGACGTGCGGCTCACCTGCGAGGTGGACCTGCTCGGGGTGATCTGGGGATCGCTGGCCGCCGTCGACGCGATGCGCGCGGGGAGCGGGGATCGGCACATCGTGAACATCGGCTCGCTGGCCGCGCTCGGGCCGGTGCCCGGGCTGTCGATGTACGCGGCGGCGAAGCACGGCGTGCTTGGCTTCACCGGCTCGCTCCAGGGCGACCTGTTCGACGCCGGCATCCCGATCACGGTGCACGCGCTGTGCCCTGACGCCGCCGACACGCCGCTCCTCCGTGAGCACGACCACGAGCCGGCCGCCGCGATCAACTGGTCCGGGCCGCGGCTCCTCAGCGCGGACGAGGTGGCCGAGCACGCCGTGGCACTGCTCGACTCGAAGAAGCTCGTGCGCGTCGTGCCCGCCTGGCGCGGCTGGGGGGCGCGGGTCATGTCGATGTCGGGCAGGCGGGCGCTTCGGGCGGCGCCCATTCTCCGCAAGCAGGGCAACCGCCACCGGGTAGCGTTCAGGTCACGATGAGCGTCACAGAGGCCCCAGCAACCGCCGCCACGACCATCGAGGTCGAGAACCCCGCGACCGGACAGGTGATCGCCACCGTCCCGGCCGTGCCTCCCGAGGAGGTTGCCGCGTTCGCGGAGCGGGCGCGGCGCGCACAGCCAGGATGGGAGGCACTCGGGTTCGACGGCCGCGCGGCGGTCATGAAGCGCTGCCAGAAGTGGATCTCGGACAACTCCCAGCGGGTGATCGAGACGATCATGTCCGAGACGGGCAAGGCCTACGAGGAGGCGCTGGTCGCGGAGATCGGGTACGCGGAGGCAGCCTTCCGGTTCTGGGGTGCGAACGCGGAGAAGTACCTCGCCGAGGAGAAGGTGCGATCGGCGTCCCCGTTCGTCAAGGGGCGGAAGCTGATCGTGCGGTACGCGCCCGTCGGCGTCGTGGGCGTGATCGGACCGTGGAACTACCCGCTCACCAACTCGTTCGGCGACTCCATCCCGGCGATGATGGCCGGCAACGCGGTGCTGCTGAAGCCGTCCGAGGTGACCCCGCTCACGTCGATGCTGATGGGCGAGATGCTGCGCGAGTGCGGGCTGCCGGAGGACGTGTACCAGGTGCTCCCGGGCTACGGAGAGACCGCCGCGGCGATGATCGACGAGGTGGACTTCGTGATGTTCACCGGCTCGACCGCCACCGGCAGGAAGGTGATGGAGCGCGCCGCGCGGACGCTCACCCCGGTCTCGCTCGAGCTCGGCGGGAAGGACCCGATGATCGTGTGCGCGGACGCCAACGTGGAGCGCGCCGCGAACGCCGCGGTCCACTACTCGATGCAGAACGCCGGCCAGTCGTGCACCTCGACCGAGCGCGTCTACGTCGAGGAGCCGATCTACGACGAGTTCGTGCGGCTCGTGTCCGACGGGGTGCGCGGCCTGCGCCAGAGCGCTCCCGCCGGCCCCGGCTCGTGCGACCTCGGCGCGGTGATCAGCCCGCCGCAGGCGGACATCATCGAGCGGCACGTGAACGACGCGGTGGAGAAGGGTGCGCGCGTGCTGGCGGGCGGCAGCAGGCGCGACGAGAACGGGCACTTCTTCGAGCCGACGGTGCTCGTGGACGTGGACCACTCCATGGACTGCATGCGCGAGGAGACGTTCGGGCCGACCGTGCCGATCATGAAGGTCCGCGACTCCGAGGAGGCGGTGCGGCTCGCGAACGACACGTCCTATGGCCTCCAGGCGTCGGTGTGGACGAAGGACGCGGCCAAGGGCGAGCGGCTGGCGCGCCGGATCGAGGCGGGCTCGGTGACCGTGAACGACGCGATGATCAACTACGTGGCGCTCGAGCTCCCGATGGGCGGCTGGAAGGAGTCCGGCCTCGGCAGCCGGCACGGCGCCGACGGCATCCGCAAGTACACGAAGAAGCAGAGCGTGCTCGTCACGAAGTTCGCGCCGATGAAGAAGGACCTCCACATGCTGCCGTACTCGGAGAAGCGCACCCGCTTCCTGGCGCGGCTCCTGAAGCTGGTCTACGGGCGCTGAGGCCCACTAACATCGGAGGATGGGCCGTACGTACCGTCACCAGGCGATGATCGATTCTTCGGTGGCCGAGGTGTGGGAGGTCGTGAGCGATCCGCGCACCCATCCCGACTGGTGGCCCGAGGTGGTTCGGATCGACGCTGCGGACCGCGTCGCCGAGGGCGACGAGTACGTGCACACGGCAAAGATGATGCGCTTCGTCGACGCCGTCGACTCGGTCTGGGTGGTCGAGCGGCTCGCTGAGATGAAGGAGGCGCAGTTCCGGTGCACGATGACCGGGACGTGGGCTCGCTTCACGCTGACGCCGGCTCAGGACGAGACGTTCGTCGAGATGGAGGCGGGGATCGATCCCACGTCGTGGAGGTGGAAGCTCGCCGAGCCCTTCCTCGCGCTGCAGTACAAGCGCTGGCTCATCGCCGTGCTCGACGCGCTTCCGGAAGCAATTCATTCGCGCCACGCTGCCGTGTGATTTAGCGCTATTTGCGGGTAACAACGCACACATAACGACACGGCCCCAATTGGCCGATACTGTCGGTGAGAGAGATGGAACGGCAGCACATCGACATCACGACGGACCTCGAGGGCGAGCGGGTCGTCCACGCGGTCTTCGACCTCCGCGAGGATGAGATCGCGGCGTCGGCACACGCCGTGTCCGCCGCCATCGCCGAGCGCTTCCGCAACGAGAACCTGTCCGCCGACGACGTGGTCGAGTTCCGCGAGCTGACCGCGCTGGCCGACGAGCTGCGCGAGCTCACCGGCGGCGCCGGCACGATCGTGATGCGCCCCGCTCGCCTGGCCGCCTACCTGCACGCGCTCGCGATGTTCGTCGAGTCGCGCGACGAGGCCGAGTGGATCCGCGACGAGGATCGCGAGTCGCTGGCTGTGACCCGCGGGCTCCTGTGGCCGCTCGAGGATCTGTCGGCCGACGCGCTCCAGGCGGCGCTCACGGGCCACGCGCCCAAGCACGCCTGACGAGGCGCGCGCCTCTACGGGTAGAGGTCGCCCTCCTCGCCCACCACGAAGATCGCACTCACCGGACAGTTGCCGGCCGCCGCGATGATGTCGTCCACCGGCGCGCCGTCGGGGTCGACCACGACGGCCTTGTCCTCGTCGTCGAGCTGGAACACGTCGGGCGCGGTGTCCACGCAGTCACCCGACCCGATGCACAGCGACCGGTCGACGGTCACGCCGATGCGGTTCTCCGGAGAGAGCTCCGGCATCAGCGCCGGCGCCGGAGCACGACCAGGAGAATCAGCGCAGCGAGCGCCAGCGGCAGGAACGCGCGCACGCCCGGCCCGCCGCCGTCCGCGCTGTCCGGGTAGGCGCCCGCGGGCATGGCGAACTCCTCCGCTGCGAGCACGTCATGCGCCTCGCGGAGGCCGGTGGGATCGCTTGGGATGCGGTTCTCGCGGCTGGGGATGCCGAACTCCTCCGCCGCGAGGATGTCGTGTGGCTCTTCGGTCTCACTCATCGTCCCTATCGTTCCAGATCCATGGATGACGCCACCCGGACCGAGCTCGAGGCCGCCGCTTTTCGCGCACTCGTACAGCATCTTCGCGAGCGCGCCGATGTTCAGAACATCGACCTGATGGAGCTGGCCGGCTTCTGCCGCAACTGCCTGTCGCGCTGGTATCGCGAGGCGGCGGAGGAGCGGGGAATCGAGCTGGATGACGCGGAGGCGCGGGAGATCGTCTACGGGATGCCGTACCAGGAATGGAAGTCCAGGCACCAGGCACCGGACCCGGCCGGCTGACGCGCGCGGCCGCTCTCGCCGCGCTCGCGCTGTGCACCGTCGCCGTCGCGGCGTGCGGACGCGATCCGCAGGGCGGCGCCGACAGCGCGGACAGGGCGACCGATCCCGAGGAGGTCGTGCTCACGCCCGAGGCCGCCCGCGAGGGCCGGGCCAAGCAAGTGGACGATCAGCCGAAGCGGCGCACGAAGGCGCAGGTCGTTCAGCTCGAGGGCGTGGGCGTGGATCGGGCGGGCGCGAGCCCGACGGACGACGCGCCCAGCCCCGGCGCGCCCACCGATGCCGAGGTGCGCACCGAGCTCCGCCAGGCGCGTGCCGCGCTGGCGAGCTTCAAGAAGCATCTGAACACCACGGCGTTCCTTCAGACCGGCCCGCGTGCCCGCGTGCTGCGCGACGGCACCGCGATCGCGCCAGACAACGCCCCGGACGTCGTGAAGCGCGTGATCATGGCCGGGAACGAGATCGCGAAGTTCCCATACAAGTGGGGCGGCGGCCACGGCGCGTGGCGCGACAACGGATACGACTGCTCCGGGTCGGTCTCGTTCGCGCTGGCGGGCGCGGGCCTCCTCGGGCGGCCGCTCACGTCCGGCCTCTTCATGAACTACGGCGCGCCCGGCCCGGGCCACTGGATCACCATCTACGCCAGCCCCGGCCACATCTTCATGTACGTGGCCGGCCTCCGGTTCGATACGAGCGGCCAGGGCCGCGCCGGCACCCGCTGGCAGGAGGACTCGCGCTCCACCGCCGGCTTCGCGGTCCGGCACATCCCGGGGCTCTAGCCGCGCTCAGACGGCCAGCTCGGCGGGCTCCAGCTCCAGCTCCATCAGGCGGCCGGCGCGCAGCACGCGCACCTCGACCGGCGTGCCGATCAGGTCGGCGACCATCAGCCGCTGGAGGTCCTCGACGCGCTCGGTGCGGGTGCCGCCGACCGACAGGATCAGGTCCTCCGGCCTGATGCCGGCGCGGTCGGCCGGACCGTCCTCCACGACCTCGACCACCTCGACGCAGGTGGTCGATCCGGTGGCGGCGCGGGCCTGCGGCGGGACCGGTCGAGGGCCGCCCGCTATCCCGAGGTAGGCGCGGCGGACGCGACCGTCCGACATGAGCCCGGCGATCACCCGCTGGGTGGCCTCGTTGATCGGCACCGCGAGCCCGAGCCCGACACCGGCCACGGCCGTGTTGATCCCCACCAGGCGACCGCGGCTGTCCGCGAGCGCACCACCGGAGTTGCCCGGGTTGAGGGCCGCGTCCGTCTGGATCACGTTGTCGATGATGCGGCCGGCGCGCCGGGATCGGGCGGGGAGGGAGCGGCCGAGCGCCGACACGACTCCCGCCGTGACCGAGCCGCCGAGGCCGTGCGGGTTGCCGATCGCTACCACCAGCTGGCCCACGCGCAGCCGCTCGGCGTCGCCCAGCTCGGCCGGCGTGAGCCCATCGCCCTCCGAGCGCAGGATCGCCAGGTCGGAGAGCGGGTCGCGGCCCACGACCTCGAAGCGCTCCTCGCGCCCGTCGCCGAAGGTGGCTCGCCCGCGGGTGTCCGTGCGGCCGACCACGTGTGCGTTCGTCACGAGGAAGCCGTCGGGCGTGAGCACCACGGCGCTGCCCGCCCCGGCCGGCAGCTGCCCGCCGCGGGTGCGCCGCATGACGCGCAGGCTGGCCACCGAGGGCGCCAGCCGCTCGGCCACCGCGATGACCGCGCGCGAATAGGCGTCGAGCGCCTCGGTCTCCTCGGGTGAGGGAGGCTCGGCGAGCTGGGTCATGCCGCCTGCTCACCCCGGAACGTCGCGGTCACGGTGCGCTCGTCGGTTCCGCGGACGACGGTCAGCTCGAGGTCGCCGCCGGCCGCCGGAACGGAGTCGAGCGCGGTGTAGAGCGCCTCGACGCCCCCGGTCTCCTTGCCGGCGGCCGCGACGATCAGGTCGCCGGGCTCGATGCCGGCCTCAGCCCCGGGGCTCTCGTCCTCCACCGCGCGCACCAGCAGGCCGTCGCGCTCCGGGAGGCCGACCGCGCTGCGGAGGCGACGCGCGACCCGCGGCGGGGCGATCGCCACGCCGAGGCGGTGCGGCGACACGGCCTCGCCCCGGGCGAGCCCGAGGACGCGCTCCTTCACGGCGGCGCCGGCGGGCACGGCGAGGATCAGGCCGCCGTCGAGCCGCAGGCTGTTGACGCCGAGCAGGTTGCCGTCCGGGTCCACGAGCGGACCGCCCGACGAGCCGCGCGGGAGCGGCGCCGTGTGCTCGATGGCGCCGCGGATGCGCCGCCCGCGCGGGCCGCGGAAGCTGCGCCCCCCGGACGAGACGAAGCCGAGCGTGGCGCGCAGGCCGCGCCCGCCGGGGTTGGCAAGCGCGATGACCGGCGAGCCGATGCCCGGCCCGCCCGGGGCACGTCCCGCGGCCGGAGGATCGTCGCCGGGGTCGGCCTCCTCGCTCGGCTCCCACTTCACGGGAGATGCGTCACCGGTGTCCACCGCGAGCACGGCGAGGTCGTTGTCGGTGTCGACGCCGGCCACGGTCGCGGTCTCGCGGCGGCCGTCCGCGAACGAGACGGTCACCTCGTCGCGGCGCAGGTTGTGCGCACTGGTGAGCACGTGGCCGTCGGCGATCACCACACCGGAGCCGTGGCCCCAGCCGCGGCCGAGGCCCACGACGGACGGGCCCACACGCTCGGCCGCCCCCGCGATTGCTTCTTGAATGGTTGAAATCGAGTTCATTTCAGGCTCCCAGGACTAACTTGCAAATTGCAAGTCACTATACAGAGGTACGATTTGCGTATGACGGAGCCCACCACCACCCCGCTCGCGGCGGCGCTCGACAGCGTCGGCGACCGCTGGACACTCCTCCTCGTGGAGGCGCTCCTCGACGGGCCCGCGCCGCTTCGGCGACCTGCAGGAGCAGGTTCCGCGGATCGCCCCCAACGTGCTCACGCAGCGGCTCCGCCGCCTGGAGGGCGAGGGGCTGGTGCTCGCGCAGCCATACAGCGAGCGGCCGCAGCGGTTCGTGTACGAGCTCACCGCCTCGGGGCATGAGCTCGCCGGCACGCTGCGCCTCCTGGCGGACTGGGGCGCCCGCCATCTAGACGGTGGCGAGCCGCCCCGCCACGAGGCGTGCGGGACGCCGGTCGAGGCGCGCTGGTGGTGCCCGACCTGCGAGCAGCCGGTGGACGAGGCCGAGGCGGCCGACCTCCGCTTCGCCTGAGCGGCCCAAGCCACCTCGCCTGTTTGGTCGTGACGGCTGATACCTTCACGAGCGATGGAAGAGCAGCCAACACGCGTGCTCGAGCGCACCACCTACGGCAGCGCGCCGCGCTCGCCCGGCCGTGAGCCCGAGTTCGTATACAGGCGGCGGCGGGCTGCCGCCGCGATCGTCGGCGGCCTCGTCTTCCTGATCCTGCTGATCGTCGTGATCAGCGCGGCGGGCGGTAGCGACCCGGCGCCCGAGAGCACTCCCTCGGACCTCGGCGTGGGCGGCAGCCCGACGGTCAAGACGCCGAGCACCGATCGGTCGAAGGCGAACAAGAAGACCGACACGAACGGCGACACCAGCTCCGGCACCGTCACGCCGAGCACCCCGCCGGCGACGGGCGGCACCGGCGGCACCACCGCCACGCCGGTCGCGCCCACGCAGCCGCAGGGCGACGGCGGCGGAGTGGGCCAGGCGCCCACGCAGCCCGCGCCCGCCCAGCCGCAGGGCGAGGGCGGCGGCGCGGCGGCGCCGAGCTCGCCCTAGGGCGTCCCGCCCGCCATACCCCTACAGCTCGGGAGGACGGCGCAGCCGCTTCACCTCGCCGCGCCTGCGCTTCGAATCCGCGCGACGCTGCTTCGATGCGGCTGTGGGCTTGGTCGCGCGGCGCGGCCGGCGCACCGCCAGCGCGCCCTCCAGGCGCCCGCGCAGGCGCTCGAGCGCCAGCTCGCGGTTGCGCGACTGGCTGCGAGTGTCCTGCGCAACAGCGCGCACGACCGGTCCCAGCCGTGCGGCGATCCGGTCGCGCTGCGCCTCGGTGAGCGAGGAGGAGCCGCACACGTCGAACACCGCCTCCACGCGCGACGCGGTCACGTTCGCGTGCTGGCCTCCGGGGCCCGACGAGCGGCTTGTGCGCAGCTCGATCTCGGATAGGGGAACGGCGGCGTGGCGGCCGACTCGGAGCGGATCCTCCATCGGCAGGACGCTATGGCAAGCTCCCGGCCGATGCGCGTCGCGGTAGTCGGACACATGGAGTGGTGCGAGTTCGCCCAGGTCCCGCACGTGCCGACACCAGGTGGGATCGTCCACGCCGCCCGCAGCTTCCAGGAGCCCGGCGGCGGAGGGGCGGTCGCAGCCGTCCAGCTGATGAAGCTCGCCGGCACCGCGACGCTGTTCACCGCCTTCGGCGACGACGAGATCGGCCACCGCTCGAAGGACCGGCTCGAGGAGCTCGGGCTCGAGATCGAGGGCGACTTTCGGTCCGAGCCGCAGCGACGCGCATTCGTCCACGTGGACGACCCGGGCGAGCGCACGATCACGGTGCTCGGCCCGCGGCTCGGGCCGCACGGGGCCGACTCACTCGACTGGGGCCGGCTGGACGGCACGGACGCCGTGTACCTCACGGCCGGCGACGTGGAGGCGGTGCGCCACGCCCGCCGCGCGCGCGTGCTGGTGGCCACGCCGCGCGGGCTCGACACGCTCTCGGATGCGCATGTGGAGCTGGACGCGCTCGTGTCGAGCGGCCGCGATCCCGGCGAGCTGTACCGCCAGGGCGAGCTCGATCCCGAGCCGGGCCTGGTGGTTCGCACCCTGGGCGCCCAGGGTGGCGAGTGGGAGACGGCCTCGGGCGAGCGCGGAAGGTGGGGGCCGGCTCCACTGCCGGGCCCGGTCGGCGACGCCTACGGCGCGGGCGACAGCTTCGCGGCCGGCCTGACCTACGGCCTCGGCGCCGGCTGGGATGTCGACAGGGCGGTCGAGCTGGCCGCCCGCTGCGGCGCCGCCTGCATGACCGGCCACGGCCCCTACGAGGCTCAGCTCACGCTTTAGACCACGCGGCCGTCCGCCGGCTCGATCGGCAGGCCGTCGCCCACCCAGGCCTTCAGGCCGCCATCCAGGTTGTGCGCGTCATATCCCGCCGCGGAGAACGCCTGCGCGGCCAGCGAGGAGCGGCTGCCGGTCCGGCAGTAGAAGACCACCGGCCGGTCGCGGTCGATCGACTCGGCCTCGTCGGTGAGCCGGTCGAGCTCGATGTGCGCCGTGTCGTCCGGGATCCGGCCGGCCTCGCGCTCGTACGGCTCGCGCACGTCGATCAGCTGCGCACCATCGCGCTGAAGCTCCGCCACGCGGGCGGGCGAGAGGTCTTCGGCCATGGCTTCGAGGCTACTCATTTAGGGTTCGTCTCATGGACTGGACGACGCACGGAAAGACGGTGTTCATCACGGGCGCGGCCCGCGGCCTCGGGGCCGAGACGGCGCGCCGGGTTGCCGCCCGCGGTGCCAAGGTAGCGCTTGTCGGGCTCGAGCCCGAGGAGCTCGAGCGGGTGGCCGCCCAGTGCGGCGCGAACGCCGCCTGGTTCGAGTGCGACGTGACGGACACCGAGGCGCTCGAGCGCGCGGTGGAGGGCACGGTCGATCGCTTCGGCGGCCTCGACGTCGTCATGGCGAACGCGGGCATCGCGCCGGTCGGGATGACGCGCTCGACCGACCCGGAGGCGTTCGAGCGGACGATCGAGATCAACCTGCTGGGTGTGTGGCGCACCGTGCGCGCGTGCCTGCCGCACGTGATCGAGCGGCGCGGCTACGTGTACATCACCGCCTCCATGGCCGCCCCGCTGCACGGGCCTGGCATGGCCGCCTACTCGGCGAGCAAGGCGGGCGTCGAGGCGTTCGGCGACGCTCTCCGCGGCGAGGTGAAGCACCTGGGCGTGGACGTCGGGGTGGGGTACTTCGGCTTCATCGACACGGACATGGTCCGCGGCGCGGACGCGCATCCGGCGATCGGCAAGCTGCGCGAGCAGATGGGCGGCCCGATGGGCCGGACCTACCCGCTCTCGAAGGCGGGCCAGGCGATCGCCGACGGCATCGAGGGGAGGAAGCGGTGGATCGTCGTCCCGGGGTGGGCGCGGGCGCTGATCGTCGCGCGGACCCTGATCCAGCCGCTGATCGACAAGCAGGCCCAGGCCCACGCGGCCGAGGCGGACGCGGCGTTCATGCAGGACATCGACGAGCGCGGCGTCGCCGCGGCATCGGGCCCGGTGGGCCCGGGCGGCGAGGCCGCCCGGAGGGCCGCGCCGGAGACGCCGCGCGGCGGTGAGGCCGACAAGCTCCCGGTCTAGCTCTCCCCGTCGTCCGAGGTGTCCTCGGACGTGTCGTCTGAGGTGTCGTCCTCGCGGTCCTCGCCGCCGTTGCCGTTGTCGTCGTCGTCGTCCTCGGCCAGCCGCTGCTCGTCGGGGTTGCTCTCGGCGTCCGGGTCGGTCGGACCGCCGGCGATGGGCTCGCCCTTGAACTCGTCCGGGTCGTCGGCCTTCTCGCCGCCCACCTCGACGCTGCCGTCCTCGTGGTGGCGCACCGAGTCCGGGCCGAGCTTCGCCTCCGGTCCCTCGTCGTAGGAGTGGTCGCCCTCGGCGCCGCCGAAGGTCTCGTACTTCGCCTGCCCGTCAGGCCAGTCCTCGAGCTTGTCGGGGGGATCCTCCTCGAGCTGTTGGATCTCCTCCTTCGCAGCCTCCATCTTCTGCTGGTGCTCCGTCTTCTCTTCCTTCTCGTCTTCCTCGCTCATAGGGCCGTGGCTACCCAAAGAAACGGCCGGGCATGCGACTATCGTCATAGGGCGCAATGGCGAAGCGCGATCCCCGGATGATCCCCCTCGGCTACGGCAAGTTCGTTCGCGCCGACCGCGTCTACGCGCTCGTGCCGATCGAGGGCGGCGATCGCCGCGACGGCCGCCGCACCTACGTGCACGTGGACGGGCTGGTGGAGCCGATCGTCGCCTCCCGCTCCGAGCGCGCGATCCTCGCCGACGTGGAGGCCGCCCTCGCCGAGGCGGCCGGCCTGCCCCGGCGCCGCCGCGTGGCGGCCACCGGGCAGGAGAGCCTGCTCCCCTAGAGCTCCTCGAGTTCCTTCAGGACCTTCTGCACCGACTCCTTCGCGTCGCCGAACAGGAGCGACGTGTTGTCCTTGTAGAAGAGGGGGTTGTCGATGCCGGCGAAGCCGGTGTTCATGGACCGCTTCAGCACGATCACCGAGCCGGTGCTGCCCACGTCGATGATCGGCATGCCGGCGTTCGGGTTCACCGTGTCGTTCGCGCCGATCACGAGCGCGACGTCCGTCTGCGGCAGCTCCGGGTTGATGTCGTCCATCTCCTTGAGCTGCTCGTACGGCACGTCCGCCTCGGCCAGCAGCACGTTCATGTGCCCGGGCATGCGGCCCGCCACCGGGTGAATGGCGTACGCCACGTCCACACCGCGCTTCTCGAGCGCGTTGGCAAGATCGCGGACCGTGTGCTGCGCCTGGGCCACCGCGAGGCCGTAGCCGGGCACGACCGCGACACGGCTGGCGTAGGCGAGCTGAATGGCCACGTCGGCGGGGTCCGTCGAGCGCACGGACTTGCCCTCCGCATCGGCGGCGACCGTGGTGGTGCCGCCGAAGCCGCCCCTGAAGATGTTGGCGATCGAGCGGTTCATCGCCTCGGCCATCAGCATCGTGAGAATCGAGCCCGAGGCGCCCACCAGCATCCCGGCCACGATCAGCGCGACGTTGTCGAGCGCGAGCCCGGCCGCGGCCGCCGAGAGGCCGGTGAAGGCGTTCAACAGCGAGATCACCACCGGCATGTCGGCGCCGCCGATCGGCAGCACGAACATGTTCCCGAGCACCGCCGCGGCGACCAGGATCACGATGAACAGGCCCTCGGACTCGGTGCCGGACGCGATCGCCGTCGCGCATCCCACACAGATCGCGAGCAGTCCGAGATTGATGAACTGCTGGCCGGGCAGCTGGATCGGCCGGCCGGGAATCACCTCCTGGAGCTTCCCGAAGGCGATGTTCGAGCCCCAGAACGAGACCGAGCCGATGATCGCCGCAAACAGCGCCGGGATGAGCGCGTCGAGCGGGGGGTTGCCGCCCGCGGCCAGGGCCTCGCGGTACTCCACGAACGAGATCAGCGCCACGGCGCCGCCGCCGACGCCGTTGAACAGCGCCACCATCTGCGGCATCGCGGTCATCTTCACCGAGCGCGCCGCCGGGATTCCCACCGCGGCGCCGATGGCGACGCCGAGCACGATCAGCCCGTAGTCGCCGACCTCCTTGATCAGCAGCGTCGCGATCACGGCGATCGTCATCCCGATTGCGCCGAGCACGTTCCCGCGCCGCGCCGTGCGCGGGTGGTTCATGAGCCGCAGGTCGATGATGAACAGCGAGAAGGCGACGATGTAGAGCGACCGGATGAAGTCCGGGTCCTGGAGGAACGTCCCGATGTACATCAGTCGCGCACTGCCGGAGGCGACGGGCCGTGCCCGTCGCGGACGGATGGCTTCTGCGGCTTCTGCCTGAACATCTCGAGCATCCGGTCCGTGACCAGGAAGCCGCCGACCACGTTGATCGTGCCGAAGGCGATCGCGATCACCAGCAGGAGCTCGTTGAGGAAGCCGTCGGCCGGCCCGATCAGGTAGAGGCCGCCGAGCAGGACGATGCCGTGGATGGCGTTCGTCGCCGACATCAGCGGTGTGTGGAGCGTGTTCGGCACCTTCGAGATGACCTCGAAGCCGACGAACGCGGCGAGCACGAGGATGGTGAGCTCGGTGAGGAGGTCCATGAGGGGTTACCTCCGCGGGGCTTCCAGCCCCGCGTCCTGAGATCGTGCTCCGCCTCCGGCATCGCTAGATCGCACCCCGGCTGCGGCCTTGGCGCCCTCGTGCACGATCTGGCCGTCGCGGGTGATGCAGGCGCCCGCGATCACCTCGTCCTCGAAGTCGAGCGACAGCTCGCCCTCCTTGACCATCACCGCGAGCAGCGACTGCACGTTGCGCGCGTACAGGCTCGAGGCGTGGTCGGGCATCGTGGCGGGCAGGTTCAGCGGTCCGGCGATGGTCACGCCCTCCTTCACGACGGTCTGGCCCGGCTCGGTGAGCTCGCAGTTGCCGCCGGTCTCGGCGGCGAGGTCCACGATCACGGAGCCGGGGCTCATGTTCTTCACGGCCTGCTCGGTCACGAGCAGCGGCGCGCGGCGGCCGGGCACGGCGGCCGTGGAGATCACCGCGTCCATCTTCCCGATCTCCTCCGCGAGCAGCTCACGCTGGCGCTGCTGCTCCTCGTCAGTGAGCTGGCGGGCGTAGCCGCCGGCTGCCTCGGCGTCCTCGAGGCCCATGTCGAGCTCCAGGAACCGGGCGCCGAGCGACTCGATCTGCTCCTTCACGGCCGAGCGCACGTCGAAGGCCTGCACGATCGCGCCGAGCCGGCGGACGGTGGCGATCGCCTGGAGGCCGGCCACGCCGGCCCCGAGCACGAGCACCTTGGCGGGCCGGATGGTGCCGGCGGCTGTGGTGAGCATGGGGAAGAAGCGGGGCAGCTCCTGGGCCGCCATGAGCGCGGCGCGGTAGCCCGAGACGGTGGCCTGCGAGGACAGCGCGTCCATCGACTGGGCGCGCGTTATGCGCGGGATCGCCTCCATGGCGAAGCTCGTGACGCCGCGGTCCGCGAGCGCCCGGACCGTGTCGGTGGCGGTCAGCGGCTGAAGGAAGCCGATCAGCACGGATCCCTCGCTCAGGCGGCCGATCTCCTCGGCGCTGGGCGGCGCGACCTTGGCCACCACGGTGCCCGAGAAGCCGTCGCCGGTGCGCGCGCCGGCCTCCTCGTAGGAGGCATCCGGGTGGTGGGCGCCCTCGCCCGCGCCGGGCTCGACGGTGACCTCGAGCCCGTCGCCGGTCAGGCGCTGGACCACCTCCGGCACCAGGGCGACTCGGCGCTCACCCTCGGCCGTTTCCTTGGGTACTGAGACGTTCATGGGGTCCGGGGGCGCGGCACATTACCAGCGCCTCCCCCCGGCCCGGGACGGCATGGCGGCGCCGCGGGCACCGCCCGCGGCTTGCGCGCACGTCAGGCGACCAGGTCCAGCGACAGCTCGTCCACGCCGCTCCCGACGTGACGCTGCTCCAGGTGCTCCGTGAGCTTCGCCATCAGGCGGTGGGCGGGCGTGTTCTCGCTCGCCATCGTGGCCGTGAAGCGGCGGATGCCCCGGTTGCGGGCGAGGTGGGAGAGATGCGCGCCCAGGACCGAGCCGAGCCCGCGGCCCTGCCACTCGTCCGCCACCGTGACGGCCACCTCGGCGGCGTCCGGGGAGTCCTCGAGCCTCACGAAGCGGGCGACCGCGATCAGGCGGCGCACCGGATAGCAGGGGTACTCGGCCACCAGCGCCACGTGGTCGCGGCCGTCCACCTCGGTGAGATAGCGAAGCTCCGCCCGGCTGAAGGTTCGCTTGGGTGTGAGGAAGCGCCGCTGCACGCTCTGGGGGGAGAGGCGCCGGAGCCCATCGGAGAGCATGCCCTTGTCTTCGGGGCGGATGGGCCGGATCACGACCGGGGCTCCGTCTGGCAGGCGTTCGATCACGCCCCGAAGTATCAGTTCGATGACGGTCGAACTGTGTGCAATGCGTCACGCTCGTAGTCGAGCTCGGTCCGGATGCCGCGGGCGCGCAGGATCTCGTTCGCGGCCTCGAGGTCCTCGGCGTCGATCACAGCGGCCGCGAGGCGCGCGGCGGACCAGATCGCCCTGCTCACGTCGAAGTAGAACGTGAGCGCGCCGGCGGGCGACAGCTGCACGCGTGCGGCGGCCCTGGCGGATCGATGTCTCGCCGATGGCACCGTGAAAGCAGGCGAGGGCCTGCGCGCTGGCCTCCGTGGGGACCACCTCGACGGCCTGCTCGAGGCGGGCGACGATGGCCGGGGTGAGCCCGCGCGCGCCCGCGAAGCCGTCCGCCGCCGCGACCTCGGCCAGCCGTTCGAGCACCTCGGCGGGCGTGAGCTCGCCGTCGCAGCCGACGCCGAAGATCCCGCCCAGGACCGGGATCGCGCGTGCCTTCCAGAGCCGCGCGGCGGCCGCGAGCATGATCGAGTCGCACAGCGGGCTGGCCAGGCCGGGCTCGTCGCCGTGGGCGAGGGCGTCGCCGCCCACGTCCACGAAGACGATCAGGTCGGCGCCGAGCTCCGCCGCCGCGGCGGCCAGGCCGTCCGCGATCGCGGCCGGCCCGAGCGTGGCATCCACCAGAACCGTCTCCTCGCCGAGCAGCTCGGCCATCCGCGACTCCGCGAACAGGATCCCGCTCTCGCGCACCCGCGTGGAGCCGGTGGCCGCGAGCACGCCGGGCGCGAGCCTGCGGGCGCCCTCGATCTCGTCCTCCGCCCGTGGCCCCGGGGTCGGGTCGATCGGCCGGCGCTCCCACGTGACGCCACCCACGACCGGACGCGCGCCGTGAGCGCGGCACAGCTCGGCCGTGGCCAGCGCGCCCACCACGTCACCGCCACCACCGATGCCGAGCACGAGCGGCCGCCGGGCGGCGGCGAGAAGCGCCTCGGCGTCCGCGAGCGGGCGCTCGCCGTCCGCGGGCGCAGAGTCGCGCGAGGGCGTCGCGTGCGGTTCGGTGGTCACTCGGCCAGCGCCTTCGCGATCGACTCGGGGTATGGCGGCTCCAGCACGCCGGCCTCGGTCACGATCGCCGTCACGAGCTCGGCCGGTGTCACGTCGAAGGCGGGGTTGAAGGCGTCGCCGGCGGCCACCACCTCGGCGGGGTCGCGCTCCTCGATCGGGATCTCGGCGCCGTTCGGTGTCGCCGGGTCGATCGTCGAGAGCGGGGCGGCCACGTAGAACGGCACGGCGTGGCGGTCGGCTAGGACCGCGAGCGGGTAGGTGCCGACCTTGTTCGCCACGTCGCCGTTCGCGGCGATGCGGTCGGCTCCTACGATCACTCGGTCCACGCGCCCCTGCGCCATGAGCGACCCGGCGGCGGAGTCCGCCACCACGCGGTGGGGGATCCCCGCCTGGCGCAGCTCCCACGCGGTGAGCCGCGCGCCCTGCAGCAGCGGGCGCGTCTCGTCGACCCATACCTCCGCGAGCCGGCCCCGCTCCCAGGCGACGCGCAGCACCCCGCACGCGGTGCCGATCCCACCCGTGGCGAGCGCGCCCGTGTTGCAGTGCGTGAGCGCGCGGGTGCCCTCCCCGAACAGCTCCGCTCCGAGCCCCGCCAGCCTGCGATCCGCGTCGCGTTGATCCTGGTGGAGGCGGCGCGCGGCCTCGAGCGGATCGTCCGCGTTGCGGGTCTGCTCGAGCGCCCAGGCGAGGTTCACCGCGGTCGGCCGGGTGGAGCGAAGCAGCTCGGCGGCAGCGTCGCGGTCATCGGCGAGCGCCATCGCGTAGGCCGCGGCGATGCCGATCGCCGGCGCACCCCGCACGGCCAGCGTGCGGATGCAGTCCGCCACCTGGTCGACGGTCTCGCAGCGGATCCAGTGCTCGTCGGCCGGCAGCGAGCGCTGGTCGAGGATCAGGAGCGCGCCGTCCTCGAACCGGAACGGTTCGATGGTCCCCGGGTGCGGCGCCGTGCTCACGCCCCGAAGCTACTACGCCCGCGGGCCGCCGCCTCGGCCGTCCGCGCGCCCGGGGTCCTCGAGCAGCAGCCGCCGCGCGGCCTCCACGTCCTCCGCCAGCGGCCGGTCCTCGAGGTCCGAGTCGAGCACGGCGGCCGCGCGCTCGTACAGGTCGCAGGCGGGCATGCCCGACGGCTCCGCTCCGCGGATGCGCAGCGCGCGCATGGCCACGACCAGCTCTGTCGCGATCGCGACGGTCGCCTCGTCGAGCGCCCGCTCGGCCAGCCGCGCACCGATGGGCGCGAACGAGGCGTGCGACTCCACGCCGCTTCCGACCACGGTCGTCTGGTTCGCCACCGGCGCCCCGAGCGCGCGCACACCGGCGGCCGCGGCGTGGGCCGTGTACTCGAGCATCATCGCGCCGGAGCCGGGACCGGCATCCGAGGCGAGCATGGGCGGCAGGCCCGTCAGGTCCGGCTCGAGCATCGCGGTAACCCGCGCGGCGCACAGGGACGACGACTGCGCGAGCCCACCCCGGAACGCGTCGAGCGAGAGGGCGAGCGCGCCCGCGTGGAAGTTCGCGTTGGGGAGGATGGCCGGCTCGCCGGAGGTGATCAGCGGGTTCTCGGCCGCCGCGTTCAGCTCCACGGCGAGCACTCGCTCGAGCGCGGTCAGCGCGTCGCGCGCGGTGCCCTCGATCTGCGGCAGCGCGCGGAACGGGAACGGATCCTGGACCAGCCCGCCTTCAGACGAGCGCCGGGCCCCGGGCTCCGCGGAGAGCAGCTCGCGCAGTCGGGCGGCGGCGGCCGCCTGGCCCGGATGCGGCCGCGCCTGGTGCACGCGCTCGTCGAGCACCACCCGGTCGGCATCCGCGGCGAGGAATGACAGGGCGGCCACCTCCAGGGCGGCGTCGAGCAGTCGATCGGCCGCGGCCGCGACCAGCGCGGCGTGGCCGATCGATGCTGCGTTGCTGCTCATGAAGCCGAGCCCGTCGCGCGATCCGAGCTCCGGCGCGGAGCGCTCGATCAGAGCCAACGCGATCTCCGCGAGCACCGTGAGGTCTCCAGTCCCGAGCGAGCCGATCTCATGCGCCACCGGAGTCACGCCCGCGTTCAGCGCGTCCACGAGCGCGTCGAGCAGCCCCTCGGACACGCCCGCGCCGCCGGCCCCGATCTGGTTCGCCCGGACCGCCATCGCCGCGCGGACGAGCTCCGGCGGCAGCTCCCGCCCGCCGCCGGACGCGTGGCTGCGCAGCAGCCGCAGCTGCTGATCGCCCCGCTGGTCCTCCGGAACCGGGTGCGTCCGGAACGGGCCCACTCCTGTCGTTACGCCGTACACCTGCTCGCCGCCCGCCACGAGCTCGTCGAGCGCCTGCACGGCGGCCGCGTTGCGCTCGCGCGCCTCGCGGGACAGCTCGACCTGCTCGCCGCCGCGCGCCACCGCCTCGACGGCTCCGGGCGTCAGGGTGCGGCCGTCCAGGATCACGGACGGCAACCTAGCTCCACACGACGTTCAGCGCGGGCGGCTTGCGGAAGACGAGGCCGCGCGCGGCGGGTGGCGGCTGCTCGGGATCGAGCCGCAGGCCGGGCAGCCGCTCCAGCACCAGGCCCACAGCCGTGTGCGCCTCGAGGCGGGCGAGGTGCATCCCAAGGCAGACGTGCGGCCCGTGGGCGAACGCGATCTGGAGGCGCGCGTTCTCGCGCCGCACGTCGAAGCGGTCCGGGTCGGGAAAGACCGCCGGGTCGCGGTTCGCGCCGGCGATCGACAGCCTCACCAGGTCGCCCCGCGCTATGGGCGCACCCCCGAGCTCCGCATCGCGCGTCGCGTATCGGTCGATCACCGCGGCGGCCGGCTCGAGCCGCAGCGACTCCTCGATCGCGTTCGGCAGCGGCGAGCGGTCGGACTCGACCGCCGCACGCGCGTCCGGAAACGTGAGGAGATGCATGAGGGCGTTCGCGATCATGCCCTCGGTGGTCTCGATCCCGCCGAACATCAGCACGGCGAGATTCGAGACGACCTCGTCTCGGCTCAGATCTCCGGCGTCGCCCTTGAACGCGGGCTCCACGCTCGCGTGCAGTGCGGCGAACGCCTCCCGCCCGGACGCCGGCACCGGCTTTCCCTCGGTCACCTCCGTCACCGCCGCAACGATCCGGTCGTACCAGCCGAGAACCGCCCCGGTGTCCTCGTCCGGCAGCCCCAGCGCGACCGTCACGATGCGCGCGGCCAGCGGCCCCGCCAGGCCCCGCCGCAGCTCCGCCCGCCCGGCTGGCTCGAGCCCGCAGATCAGCCGCTCGGTCTCATCACGCACGGCATCCGTGAACCGCTCGCGCACCGCGTCGAGCCGGAACGGCCGCGCGAACGGCCCGCGGTGGCGCGCGTGCTCGTGCCCGTCGAGCGTGAGCATGCTCGGCCCCACGACCTGCCCGGTCGAGAAGCGCTCGTCGTCGACCGTGAACGTCTCGGCGTCCCGCATCGCCTGAAGCGCGAGCTCGCGGCTCGTGACGAGCCAGCCGTCCAGCGCGGGCAGCCACGACACCGGCTCCGCCGCCCGCAGCCGCGCGTGCAGCGGGTGGGGATCGTGGTCCAGCTCCTCGAGGGTGGCGACGGCACCGATCGGGAAGCGTGCCTCCCGCTCGGCTGCCGCCGCCTTGCCCACGACGTTCCTCCTACAGCAGGTTGTTGGCCTGCAGGAACTTCTTGGCCACCTCGGCCTCCGGCTGCTTGTCGAGCGCGACGGCCTTGTTCATCGAGATCATCGCGTCGTTCGTGAGCAGCTTCGACACCCCGTCGATGGTCGCGAAGAACTCCGGCCCGAGCGCGTCGTTCTTCTTCTTGTCGAAGACCATCGCCACGTGCTGGTAGCCGAAGATCCCCTTCGGGTCCTCGAGCACGGTGTACTTGCCGCTGGCCAGCTGGGCGTCCGTGGAGAACACGTTCGCGCTGTCCACGTCACCCTTGTCGAGCGCCTGGTACTGAATGCCGAGCGCCAGCTGCTTGAACTGGGCGTTCGTCAGCCCGTACACCTTCTGCATGCCCTTCAGGCCCTGGTAGCGGGACTTGAACTCCGGCCGGGCGCCGACCGTGAAGCTGTCGAGCTTCTTCAGGTCCGCGACGCTCTTGAGCGAGTTCTTCGTCGCGAAGTCCTTCGTCGTGGCTATCGCGTCCACGTCGAAGAACGGCGTCTGCTGGCTGATCGTCTGGCCGCGACCCTCGTAGAACTGCTTCGCCAGGTCGTAGGTCTCCTGGTCGGACTTCGGGATGATGTCCTTCCCCGCGACCACGGCCACGGACACGCCGAGGTACTCCGGGTAGCCGTCGATCTGGTGGCTCGTGAGGGCCTTGTCGATGATCTCGGTCGACCCGATGTTCTTCTTCAGCTTGACCGTGTAGCCCTTGGCCTCGAGTGCCTGCTTGTAGAGCTCACCGAGCACGAACTCCTCGGTGAAGTCCTTCGTGCCGAGCGTGACGGCCGGCTTGCCCTTGCCCGGCTGGTCACTGGACGAGGACGAGCTCTCGCTGGTGCTGCTCGAGGAGCTGTCGTCGTCGCCGCCACAGGCGGCCAGTCCGAAGACCGCGAGCACGGCGAGCAGCAGAACCATGAGTAGGGGGGTTTGGATCTTGCGTCGTCTCATTGGACTCCTTCGTTGGACACCTTCGGTCTGGGGCTCATGCCGCGGCGGTTTCCACCTTCGGCTCGAGCAGGGGCTGCTTCTTCCCGCCCCGCCGCAGCGGGCGCGGCGTGACGGCGTACTGCAGGAGGGCGAACACGCCCTCGGTCGCGAATGCGAGCGCCGCGATCACGAGCGATCCGGCCACGACGCCCTCCGGCCCGTAGGTGGGCTGGTTCACGATGATGTCACCGAGACCGCCCCCGCCCGCGAGCGCGGCGAGCGGCGCGGTGGCCACGACGTAGACGGCGGCGGTCCGGATGCCCGCGAACATCAGCGGCAGCGCGAGCGGCAGCTCCACGCGCAGCAGCACCTGCAGCGGCTGCATGCCCATAGCCACCGCCGCTGTGACCGCGTCCTGGTCGACCCGATCCACGGCGACGTAGGCGTTCGTGAGCATCACGGGCGCGGCCAGGATGACGAGCGCCACCATTACGTTCGTGAAGCCCACGCCGAGCAGGCCGAGGCCGATCGAGATGACCGCGAGGCTGGGCAGGGCGCGGCCCACGTTCGACACGTTGATCGCCACGAACGAGCCGCGGTGCACGTGGCCCAGCCAGACGCCGAGCGGGATCGCGATCACGCAAGCCACCCCGAGCGAGGCCAGCGACAGCCACACGTGCTCGAGGAGCTTGTCCCAGATCAGCCCGGTGTTGTCGAACAGGAACTGGATCGCGTTCTCGAAGGTCTTCATGTCACGCCCTCCGCGCTCTCAGCCACGGGGCGAGCATGCGCTGGAGCAGGACGAGCAGGGCGTCGGCCACCAGCGCGAGCGCCACGGCCAGCAGGCCGGCGGCGACGAACTGCGTCTTGAAGCCGCTCTGGATCGCGTTGAAGATCGGCTGGCCGAGGCCCCCCACGCCGATGAAGGCCGCCACCGTGGCGAGGCTGATCGTCGTCACGGTCGCGATCCGGATTCCGGCCATGATCGCCGGAAGCGCGAGCGGCAGCTCCACCCGGCGCAGGATCTGCCCCTTGGTGAGCCCCATCGCGCGCGCCGCCAATCGGGCGTCCTCGGGTACCTCGCGCAGGCCCGTGAGCGTGTTCCGGAACAGGATCAGGATCGTGTAGGACACGAGAGCGATCTCGGCGCTCGTGACGGTCAGCCCCGTGATCGGCACGAGCAGCTGGAAGAAGGCCAGGCTCGGGATCGTGTAGAGGAAGGCAGCGAGGATCGCGAAGGGCGTCTCGAACCAGTCCAGGGTGTAAGCCACCAGCGCGGCCGTGAAGGCGATCACGAAGCCGATCCCGACGGCGATCAGCGTCAGCCAGATGTGCTCGACCAGCCGCGGCACGAACACGCGGTCGAAGTTGTCCACGAACCAGCTGAAGCAGAACTGGCCGTTCTCGCGAATGCAACTGCTGGCCCTCTCGTAGTGCGGGATCACCGGCCCCTGGGCGATCGGCGCGGCTGCGACGCCGGCGAGCATCATCGCGCCACCGCCTTCTCGTCGGGACCGATCAGGCGGGTGATCGAGTCGAGCGCGACCGTGCCAACCGGCCGGTCGTCCTCGTCGACCACCGTTAGGCGATCCTTCCCCTCGACCAGCATCACCGACAGCGCGTCGCGGAGGCTCGTGTCCCTGGCGGCCGTGAGGTCTCCCGCCTCCTCGGGCGCCGGGTCCAGCTCGAGGTCGCCGAGGCGCCAGACGTTCAGCCGCTTGAGGCCGCGGTCGGCGCCCACGAAGTCGGCGACGAAGTCGTTCGCCGGCTCGGCGAGGATGTGGTCCGGCGTGTCGTATTGGACGAGCTCGCCGTCGCGGAGGATCGCGATTCGGTGGCCCATCTTGATCGCCTCGTCGATGTCGTGGGTCACGAACACGACCGTCTTCGGCACCTCCTGATGAAGGCGCAGGAAGTCGTCCTGGAGCCTGTCGCGCGCGATCGGGTCGACGGCGCCGAACGGCTCGTCCATCAGCATCAGCGGCTGATCGGCGGCCATCGCACGCGCCACTCCGATGCGCTGGCGCTGGCCGCCTGAGAACTCGGCCGGGTAGCGGCGAAGGTCGTCGTCCGGGTCGAGGCCCACCAGCTCGAGCAGCTCCTTCGCGCGCGCCCGGATCCGCTCCTTCGGCCAGCCGAGGAGCCTCGGCACCGTGCCGATGTTGTCCTCGGTCGTCATGTGCGGGAACAGGCCGATCTGCTGGAACACGTAGCCGATCCCGCGGCGCAGCTCGGTCTCGTCGAGGTCCGTGATGCTCCGGCCGTCGATAGTCACGTCCCCGGAGGTCATCGTGATCAGCCGGTTCACCAGCTGCATGGCGGTCGTCTTGCCGCTGCCCGACGGGCCGATCAGCACGCAGATCTCTCCGGCGGGCACCTCGAGGCTGAGGTTCGACACCGCCGGCGTGCGGCGCCCCGGATAGACCTTGGTCGCCTCCTGGAACTCGAGGACGGCTGTTGCGTGACGGCGGGAGCTGGACTCGTCGGTAGCCGCTGGGCTCACCCCTCGGAGGGGCCGGGTACGGGCCTCACCAGCCCAGATATATCAACCCCGGAGAGCACGCGCCAGCGATCCTATCCGTGTGCATCCTTTCGCCCTGTTAGGGGTTCGAGAAGCGTTTTTCGGCTATCCGGCCTGGGCGGGCCGCAGCTCCTCGGCGTAGGAGATCGAGGTGCGCCGCAGCGTGCCGTCGGGCTCGATCGAGTACGAGCCCATGCGCCAGAGCGGGGGCGAGTAGGCGTGAATCGATACAGATGCCTTCGGGCCCGGCTGGTGCATGCGGTGCACGTGCGCGGCGTCGAAGTCGAAGGTCTCGCCCACCCCGTAGCTCGAGCGGCGCGGCGCGCTGCCGATCATCAGGCGCTCCTCAACGAGCTTGCCATCCACCACCGCGACGGCTCCGCTGGAGAGATCGTGGTCGTGGTAGCCCGTGTCGTGGCCGGGCATCCAGGAGATCACCCAGATGTCCACGTGATCGTCCCGCCACAGCTGGGCGAAGTGGCGGCGGCCGGCGTCCAGCCTCACGAGCGGTCGCCACAGGGCCGGCTGGCCGGCGATCCGGGCGACGAGCCCTCGGAGCGCGTCCCGGTCCAGATCGGTCTCGAAGCGCAGGTTCACGCCGGGACCTCGGCGAGCGAGAGCATGCGGGCGGGGTTGCGGCTCCGGATCGCGACCCGCACGGCCTCGCCAAGGTCGGGCTCGGCGGGCACCACCACCGGCCGGTCCGAGCCGTACACGAGCGAGTCGACACCGAGGGCGCGGATCACCGCGTCGATCGCGCGGGGACCGTAGGAGGAGGTGTCGAGGAAGACCTCCGGCATGCCGGCGCCGGCGGGGGCGCCGCCGCGTGCCACGAGCCGCTCGCGGTGCAGGGGCGCAAGGCCCGCGAGCATCGCGAAGCACACGCGGAGACGCGGGTGCACCGGCCCGAAGGCCGCGAACGCGTGCCACGCCATGTTCATGGCCGCGACGTAGCGGGTGAGCGCCGGCCACCACGCCGGGTCGCCGCGAGGCTCTGCACCGTTGGAGCGCGCCCCCGACAGGGTCCCCGGGGCCGGGCCGGGATGCACGAACAGCGGCGCGCCGCGGTCGCCGAGGACCTCGAGCAGCGCTGCGCAGCGCTCCATGCCCGCCGCGCCGGAGAGCGTCTCCGCCGGCAGGCACAGGCCCACGAAGCCGCTGTCGAGGAGCTCGCCCAGCTCACGCGGGTCCGGGGCGTCCAGGCTCGGGGCGGCCCACGCGCGCAGCTCCGCCGGGAACGCGGCCGCCCCCTCGTGCCAGGCGTCGAGCAGTGGCTGCGCCTCGGCCGGGTGGAGCGCCTCGATGCCGAGCGGGCTCGAGAGCGCGATGCAGGCGAGGTCGAGGCCGTCGTATCCGACGAGCTCGGCGCGCCGGACGGGGTCGTGGTCGGCGGGGTCGAAGCCGCACTCCGGCTCCCCGGGGGTCTGGATGTACCAGCCCTCGCGCCGGCGGCGCACTCGCGGCGGCTCGGTTCGGCGCGCAAGCAGCGCGATCAGCGGCTCGGGCCAGAGATGCTGATGTACGTCTACCCTCAAGGTCTTGTGAAAGGTTTCAGTGAAACGTTTAAGTAGCGCCATTATGCGGCTTTCGGCGGATGGATGCAAATGGGCCGGGTACCCTCGGGCCTAGTGCCGGACCGACCGAAGCGCCGCGCGACGATCCGGGAGCTGGCCGAGTACACCGGTCTGTCGCAGGCGGCGGTGAGCTATGCGCTGCGCGGCATGCAGGTCTCGGCGGAGACCGAGGAGCGCGTGCGCGCCGCGGCGGAGGAGCTGGGCTACGAGGTCGATCCGATCGCGCGGGCGCTTCGCGGCGGCGCCAGCGGGGTGGTGGGGCTGCTCGTTGGGAGCCTCGCGGACTTCTGGAACCAGGAGCTGATGCACGCCGTGCAGCGCGAGCTGCGCCAGGCTAACCGGGGCACCCTGGTGTCCGATGCGGACGGCGAGCCCGAGCGAGAGCTGGAGCTCGCACGCCGGCTCGTGGACCACCGTGTGGACGGACTGATCGTCCTGCCGGTCGGCCCGCCCAGCGGCGAGTGGGCGTCGATCGCGCAGGAGGTGCCCACCGTCACGATCGGGGACGCGCTACCCGGGGTGACGCCGCTCGGCGAGGTGGTGTTCGACTACGACCGCGGCCTCGAGGCGACCCTTCGCCACCTCGGCGCGCTCGGCCACCAGCGCGTCACCGTCCTGTCGTGGGCCGTGGAGACCTCCCCCGGCCGCCCCGCGGAGCGCGCCGTCGCGCGGGTTGCCGCCACGCTCGGGCTCGACTGCCGGATCGTGCCGTGCGCGTACTCCCTCAACGGCTCGCGGCCCCTCGCGGCCGAGCTGCTGTCGGCCTCCGATCGCCCCACGGCGATGCTGTGCCTATCGGACTCGATCGCCTACGGCGTGTACCTGGCCTGCGCCGAGCTGGGGCTCCAGATCCCGGGGGACGTGTCGGTCGCCGGGTTCGGCGACCATCCGATCTCGCGCCTGCTGGATCCTCCGCTCACCTCGACCATCTGGGATGTCTCGCACGTGGCGCGGCTGGCCGTCGGGTTCCTGCGGGGAGCGCTGGACGACGACGATCCGGGCGGCCCCCGGCGGGAGCTGGTGGCGCCTCGGCTGGTGACCCGCTCCTCCACCGGCCCCGCGCCCGGCTGAGCGGCTCCGTCCCGGCCGCTACGCGGCGCGGCGGCTATCGCTCGCGAGGCGGTCGAGCTCGCGGCGCAGTTCCTGCCTGAGCGACTCGAGGTCGTCCGATGCGATCTGGGGGTCCGACTCGGCCGTCTCGACCAGCGCCGCGGCCAGCGTCTCGCTGGAGGCGCGCAGGTCGGCCTCGGCCCGGTCACGGTCGGTGGTCCCGCGGAGGGACAGCGCCTTCTCCTTCGTGTCCTCCGCGAAGGCGGCGATGCGCTCACGGTCGGCCTCGGGAAGGAGTCGCCACCGGCCGTAGAGCGAGCGGGCGACCCGCACTCCGATCGCCCCAGCCGCCGCGCCGCCGATCATGACCCGGGTCCTTGCCATCCGACAACCATCGTGGCGCGGCGGGTGGACGGAAGCTCCGGCAGACTTGGGCGCGTGGGCCTCGACACCGTTCCCGGCTGGGCGCTCGAGCTCGTGACGCGGGCACGCGTGGCGCGGCTGGGCTACCTGGACGGCGAGGACCGGCCACGGGTGCTGCCGGTGACGTTCGCTGTGGCGGACGGGTTCGTATGGAGCGCGATCGACGAGAAGCCGAAGCGGCGTGCCGAGCCGGCGCGCGTGGGGTACCTGCGGAGGCGGCCGGAGGCGTCGCTGCTGGTTGACGAGTACGACGATGACTGGACCCGGCTTGCGTGGGTGCAGCTGCTGGGGCGGGTGGAGGTGGTGCCGAGCGCGTCCGCGCCGGACGCTTCGGACGCGCTGGCGGCCAAGTATTCGCAGTATGCGCTCAGTGCGCCGCCCGGGCCTTTGCTGCGGTTTGAGGTGGGGCGGGTTTTGTTGTGGCGCGCCGATGGCGGGTCGTCTTAACGGCGGCATTGAGGGGGTGGGTCCAAGGGGGGTTTGTCGTATTAGTCCCCTATACGGTGGTTAAGACGGCAAGCCCCCCTCGCGGGCCGCCCCAAACCGTCGTGCTAGCCGCGTTCGACCGGCAGTCCGCGGGCGCACCATTCGCTCCAGGAGCCGGGGTAGAGCCGGACCGGTCCGATTCCCGCGACCTCCGCGGCCAGCACTAGCACCGCTGCCGTTACGCCCGAGCCGCAGTATGCGACGGCGTTGCCGCCGGATCGCACCCCGGCCGCCTCGAGGCGGGCGCGCAGGTCGGCGGGCGGAAGGAAGCGGCCTCCGGGGGCGAGCTCGGCGAACGGCACGTTGACCGCGCCGGGGATGTGCCCGGCGACCGGGTCGACCGGCTCGGCCTCGCCCCGATAGCGCTCCGGCGCGCGGGCATCGAGAAGCGCGCGATTGGTCGCGCGCGTCTCCGCGTGGCCCGCGGTCGCCGGCTCCTCCGCCGTCACTGTGTCGTTCCTCCGGGAACCGGCGGCCGTGAGGTTGCCGGCGGTGATCTCCTCCCCGCGGCTGTCGGTCGCCAGCTCCTCCGCCGTCGCCGTGTCGTTCGGGGAAGTGGTGGCCGTGAAGTCGCCGGCGGCGATCTGCTCCTGGCCGGCGCTCGGCTCGCCGCCCTCCTCGCGCCAGGCGCGCAAGCCGCCGTCGAGGACGGTGACTTCGTCGTGGCCGAAATGTCGTAGGAGCCACCAGAGGCGCGCGGCTCCGCCCTCGCCGGCCTCGTCGTAGGCCACCACCAGCGTGTCCTGCCCGATTCCGGCTCGGCGGGCGGCGGCCTCGAAGTCGTCCGCACTGGGCAGAGGGTGGCGTCCTTTTTCGCCGGGCGGCGCCGCCAGGTCGCGGTCCAGGTCGAGGAACGACGCGCCCGGGATGTGGCCCTCGCGCCACAGTGCTGCGCCGGCCTCCGGCTCGCCAAGCTTCCAGCGGCAGTCGACGATCCGGATGCCGTCGTCGGACAGCCGCTCACGCAGCCACGCCGCCGACACAAGCGGCGCGGTCACTCGGCCAGCACGTTCAGGCTGCTCGTGGCCCCGACCCTCGCGGCGGCCGCCAGCCCGGTGTCGCCCACCCCCGCCGCGACCTCGGGGAGCGATCGCCTGGCGATAGTCCTCAGCCATCGCTGTACCAGCCTATGGCCCGGGGCTAGTGTGAGTCCATGCGCGCCATGGTGCTCGAACGTGCCCGTGAGCCGCTCAGGCCGATGGACCTCCCCGTTCCCGAGCCCGGCCCAGGACAGGTGGCGATCGAGGTGCGCGCCTGCGCCGTCTGCCGCACCGATCTCCACATCTTCGACGGCGAGCTGACCGAGCCGAAGCTGCCGCTCGTCCCGGGCCACCAGATCGCCGGACGCGTGACGGAGGGCGGCGAGCGCTTCGAGCCGGGACAGCGCGTGGGAGTGCCCTGGCTGGGCTCCACCGACGGCACCTGCCGCTTCTGCCGGTCGGGCCGCGAGAACCTGTGCGACGCCGCGCGCTTCACCGGATACGACATCGACGGCGGCTACGCGGAGCACGTGGTGGCTGACGAGCGCTTCTGCTTCCCGCTCCCGGACGGCTACGACGACGTCCAGGTGGCGCCGCTCCTGTGCGCCGGCCTGATCGGCTACCGAACGCTCCGCCTGGCGGGCGACGCCGAGCGGCTCGGCATCTACGGCTTCGGCGCGGCGGCATCGATCATCGCCCAGGTGGCGCTCCATCAGGGGCGGCGCGTGTTCGCCTTCACGCGCACGGACGACGAGGAGGCGCAGCGGTTCGCGCTCGAACTGGGCGCCGAGTGGGCGGGCGACTCGCTCGGACCGCCCCCGGAGGAGCTCGACGCGGCGCTCATCTTCGCGCCGGTCGGCCCGCTCGTCCCGGCCGCGCTCCGGGCCGTTGCGAAGGGCGGCACGGTCGTGTGCGGCGGCATCCACATGAGCGACATCCCGGCGATGCCCTACGAGCTCCTGTGGGGCGAGCGGGTGCTCCGGTCCGTGGCCAACCTCACGCGCGCGGACGCCGAGGAGTTCCTGGCGCTGGCCCCGAGGGTGCCCGTGCGGACGCAGGTGGAGACGTTCCCGCTCGAGGAGGCGAACGACGCGCTCGACAGGGTCCGCTCCGGGAACCTGCGCGGCTCGGCGGTACTCCTGCTGTGATCCGAGCGTGCTCCGCGCACGTCGCATCGCCACCGCCGCCGCGGGCCTGCTCGTCCTGAGCGGGCTCAGCGCCGGCGCGGCCGGCGCCCTGCCGCCCGGGCGGTCCGGGCTGTACGGCGGCGGAGCCGTGCGCGACTACATGCAGTTCGTCTCGCTGCGCGTGCTCCCCGAGGGGACGCTGACGGCCCACGCCACGCTCGTCACCAAGTGCTCGCCGAGGTTCGGCGACCAGCTCACAGAGAGCATCTCGGTGAGAGACGTGCGGCTCGACTCCGCGGGGCGCTACGGCGCCACGAGCACCTTCACCGACCGCACCGACCCGGGCGTGCCGCTCACCGGCGGCATGTTCGCCGAGGGCACGATCGCCTTCTCGGCGCGCGTCCTCGCCGGCGGGCTTGCGCGCGGCACCGCGCGCGTGCGCACGAGCTACTCCCGCACCGAGGGCGGGCCGGTGGTGTCGCGCTGCGACACCGGCCCGATCGCCTGGTCCGCTCGGCGGCCTCCGGGGGACGCCGGCACCGGGCGCAGCACCCTCCAGCCGGGCACGCAGCGCGGAACCACCGAACAGGACGAGCCGTTCCTCATGCGGGTCACCGACCGCGGCCGGCTGGTGCGGCGGGCCGGCGTGACGGTACGGGTTGACTGCCCCAGCGCGATCGGGCTGCCGCTGGACGTGGTGGCCCTGCGGGTGCGGGTACGGCGCGGAAAGTTCGGCGCCTCCGGCCACTTCACCCGGCCCTACACCGAGCCGGACGGGAGAGGCGTGGTCGAGCGCTACCGCTGGGAGATGCACGGCCGCTTCGGCCGCCGCGGTGCGCGCGGCACGTTCGAGCTGACCGGAGTGGTGCGCCGCAGCAGCGACGGCGAGCGCGTCGACTCCTGCGCCAGCGGCGAGATCGCCTGGCGAGCCGCGCGCTAGGCCGCGCGCGGGAGCCGGTGAACCTGCGCCCGCCGCTGGGGACGGCGCCGAGCGTCGGCGTCCTCGAAGCTCTCGAGCGCCTCGGCCACGACGCGCCACGCGGATCGCGACACGGCCATGCCGCAGTGGGAGGTGCGGATCTCGACCAGTTCGCTGGCGTGCGGGTCGAGGCAGGAATGCCAGTCGACCACGCCGTCGCTCTTCGAGTAGACCGCCACGAGCGGGATCCCCGCGGCGAGCGGTCCCGCCAGGTCCTCCCAGAACGAGGCGCAGCAGTCGCCCCTGATGCACGAGCGCTTGAAGAGGCCGGGCGCTCCGAGCGAGCCCAGGCGGCCCACGGCCTCGACCTGGAGCCGCACCAGCGGGTGCACGGCCAGCGGGTCCACCTGCGGTGAGCCGAGCGCGACCACGCCGGAGACCAGGTCGGGCCGCCGCCTTGCGAGCACCTTCGCGAGCGTCCCGCCGCGGCTCTGGCCCACCACAGCGGCGCGCTTGCCCTGAAGGTCCACCAGCCGCTCGAGCCGCTGCTCGAGCCGCGGCAGCAGCACGCCGGCGCAATTCACGTTCGACACGATGCCGGCGCGGCTCGGCCGATAGCCGGTGCGCTTCAGCCAGCCGGCCATCATCGAGAGCGATCCGTCGCCCGCCAGGAAGCCGGGAATCAGGAGCACCGGGCGCCCGCGGCCGTCGGCCATGCCGTCGCCGCGGAAGACCGGGTCACGTACGAGAGCGGCGGCCTCGAGGCCGATACGGGCCTCCCGCCAGAGCGGCGGCCCCACGCCTACAGAGATGAGGCTTGGACCTCTCATGACGACCTCGTGACCCTATTGTCGGCATCCGACGGCTCGGTGTTACACCCTCTTGACAAGGCACGGGTAGATTCCCCGCCGGTGCGTGCAGTGACCATCCAGGACGGGGAGCTCGTGGTGGAGGACCGCCCCGATCCCCAGCCCGGCAAGGGCGAGGTGCTCGTTCGCGTCCGCGCCGCCGGCCTGAACGGCGCGGACATGCTCCAGCGGAGGGGTGCCTACCCGGCGCCGCCAGGCTCCCCCGCCGACATCCCGGGCCTGGAGCTCGCCGGCGAGGTCGAGGCACTCGGCCCGGGCGCCGAGCGCTTCGCCGAGGGCGACCGCGTGATGGCGATCGTGGGAGGAGGCGGTCAGGCCGAGCTGGCGGTGGTGCACGAGCGCGCCGCGATGCCGGTGCCGGAGCCGCTCGACTGGCCCGAAGCCGGCGGCCTTCCCGAGGTCTTCACGACGGCGCACGACGCGCTCTTCAGCCAGGCGGAGCTTCGACCCGGGGAGCACCTGCTCGTCCACGGCGCCGCGGGCGGGGTCGGCTGCGCGGCGGTGCAGCTCGGCCGAGCGACAGGCGCGCGCGTGACCGCAACGGTCCGCAACGAGGAGCTTCGCGGACGCGTCTCGGAGCTGGGCGCCCGCGCGATCGACCCCGAGGGCTACGAGGAGGAGGGCCCGTTCGACGTGGTCCTCGAGCTGGTCGGAGCCTCGAACCTCCAGGGCAACATCAAGTCGCTCGCCACAGGCGGCCGCATCGCAGTGATCGGCGTGGGCGGGACCGGCCCGACCGGCGAGATCAGCCTCCACATCCTCATGCAGAAGCGGGGCAGGATCCACGGCTCCACGCTGCGCGCCCGGCCGCTCGAGGAGAAGGCCATCGCCATGAGGCTGGTGGAGAAGGAGGTGCTACCGCACTTCGCGAACGGGACCCTTATGGTGCCCGTCGCGGAGACGTTCGAGCTCGACCGGGCAGAGGAGGCGTACACACGGTTCGAAGCCGGTGGGAAGCTGGGGAAGATCGTCCTTCTCGCATAGCTCAAGGCTTCTCCCGCATATGCCGAGACAGCCCGTGGGATCTTCCCGAAACGTTGAGATGCCGACGCCCACCAACATCAGCGAACTGAACGTCGTGATCGTGGACGATCACGTCGCGCTGCGGCGCGGTATGGAGCTTCTCCTGCGCCGCGCGGGCCATCACGTGGTCGGCACCGCGGACGACGCGGAGGCGGGCGAGGCGCTGATCCTGCGCCGGCGGCCCGACGTCGCGCTCGTGGACCTCGCGCTTCCGGGCAAGAGCGGCGCCGCGATGACGCGCAGCCTGCTCGCCGAGGACCCCAAGCTGCGGATCATCCTCTACACGGGCGCGGCCGACGAGAGCCAGTTGCTGGACGCTCTGGACGCCGGTGCGGCCGGATTTGCTCTGAAGAGCGGTGATCCGGAGGAGCTCGAGCAGGCCATCCTCACGGTGGCCGGCGGGGGCGACTATCTGGACCCGCGGCTCACCCCTCTGCTCGCGAGGGAGCGGAACGGGCGGCCGAAGACGCTGTCCCCCGTGAGCGCGAGATCATGGGCCTGCTCTCGCAGGGCCTGTCGGGCGAGGAGGCTGCGAAGCAGCTGTTCCTCTCGTCCGAGACCGTGCGCACTCACGTGCGCAACGCGATGACGAAGCTCGGCGCCGCCACCCGCGCGCACGCCGTCGCGCTGGCCATCCAGCGCGGCGAGATCGACCCCAGCTAGCAGCTAGCCCGCGCAGGCTTGCGCAGGCTTGGCTTCCGGCCTCTGCGGCCGCTGGACGTTCGTTCGATCGGCGTATGTCCGATCCCTCGGGATTGAAGATCGGCGTACCCCAAGTCGATAACCGGGTCCAGACCGTCAAGGGCAAACCCGTCGTGAGGCGGGGACGCAAAGCCAGAGGCCTCTGCATGGACGTGGAGGCGGCTCAGCTGCCGGATCAATCCAGGAGGAATGAATCCAGCAATGTCTGAGCTCACGATCGTCTATCGGCTCCGGTTCGCGGTGGCCCTCGCAGCGGCGACCTGCGTGCTGCTGTTCGCCGGCTCGCTGACCGCTCGCGCGGCCTCGCCGACCACCGGCGAGTACATCGTCCAGATGCAGAAGGGCACGACGCCCGCCGCCGGGAAGCGGCTGGTCCGGGTCCTCGGAGGGCGCGTCACCTCGCCGACGCTCCGCGTGATCAACGGCTTCGGCGCCAAGCTCAGCCGCCGGGCGGCCGAGCGCCTGCGCCACCGGCGCGGCGTCAAGTCGGTCTCGCTCAACGCGGGCATGACCGCGAGCGCGACGAGCACGAGCGGCGGGTACACCTGCCCGACCACCGACTCGACCACCGTCGCCGCGAAGCCGGCACCCGGCTGGGGGCGCGACGTGGATCCGTCCGTCCTGAATTACAACGACCGCCTGGCTCAGCCGATGATCCACGCGATCCGCGCCGACCGTGCGTGGTACCGGACCACCGGCCGCGGGGTGGGCGTCGCGGTGATCGACACCGGCATCGCCGGCGATATCCCCGACTTCCAGACGCCCGGCTGGAACGGCTCGCGCGTGATCGCGTCGGCCGTGACCAACCCGTGCGCCACGGACGCCACGGACGATTACGGACACGGCACGCACGTTGCCGGGCTGATCGGCGGAAACAGCCTGCTGTACCCGTCCGACAGCCGGTACTACGGCCGGTACATGGGCGTCGCTCCGCGGGCCAACCTGGTCTCGGTCAAGGTCTCCGACGACGACGGCAACACCACCGTCCTCGACGTGATCGCCGGGATCCAGTTCGCGGTGGACAACAAGACTCAGTACGGCATCCGGGTGATCAACCTGTCGCTGTCGTCGAACACGGCCGAGTCGTACAGGACCGATCCGCTCGACGCAGCCGCCGAGCAGGCGTGGAACGCCGGGATCGTGGTGGTCGCGGCCGCCGGCAACGAGGCACTCACCAGCGACGGCGTGACGTTCTCGCCGGCGAACGACCCGTGGGTCATCACGGTCGGCGCGCTCGACGATCGCGGAACGTTCTCGCGGCTGGACGACATCCTCGCGCCCTGGTCGAGCCACGGCCTGACGCAGGACGGCATCCGCAAGCCGGAGATGCTCGCTCCGGGCGGCGGCCTCGTCTCGGCCCTGGCGCCGGAGAGCGACTTCGCTCACCTGTGCCCGACCTGCATCGTCGACACCCGCTACTTCAAGGCAGGCGGCACCTCGATGGCAACGGCGGTCGTCTCCGGCGCCGCCGCGCTGATCCTCGAGGAGCGCCCGTACTGGTCGCCCGGACGGGTGAAGGGCGCGCTCTTGGCCACGCTCGACGACGTGCCCGGCGCGGGCGGCGTGATCGACGTGTACTCGGCGCTCGACTCCGGCTCGTCCTGGTCGACGAACCTCGCTCCGAACACCATGATCGACCCGGCCACCGGGCTGATCGACTGGACTCGGGCGAGCTTCCGCCGGGCGAGTTTCCGCGATGCGAGCGGCTCGAGCCTCAGCGCGAGCTGGAGCCGGGCGAGCTTCCGCTGCGACTGCGGGTTCACGACCAGTGGCGAAGTCGATCCCGCGCGGGTGAGCTTCCGACGGGTCAGCTTCCGCAAGACGACCGACTTCGACGGCTAGGGCGATGGCTCTGCTGAGGCGAGAGCTCGGCCTCGAAGCCAAGATCTGGCTCCTCACGGCGATCGTGGGGCTGGCCTCCCTGGTCGCCTACATGACGCTCGTCCGGCCGATCGGCACTGGGCCGAGCGAGCTGGACGTGCCCTGGTGGCTGGTGGCCGTCAGCTTCGCGGCCGCGGAGCGCTGGGTCGTCCACCTGCACTTCCGCCGGAGCACCCACTCGCTGTCGCTCGGCGAGCTTCCGCTTGTGGCCGGCCTGTTGTTCCTGCCGGCGCACGAACTCGTCCTCGCGGGGCTTGTGGGCGCCTCGGCGGCACTCGCCTTCGACCGCGAGATCCCGACATTCAAGGCCTTCTTCAACCTCGCGCAGTTCACGCTCGGCACGTGTGTGGCGCTGTTCGTGGTCGAGGGCTTCGTGAACGTTCGGGACCCGCTCGACCCGGTGGTGTGGCTCTCCGTCTTCGCCGCGGTCTCGGCCGCCACGCTGGTCGCCGACATCTGCGTGGGCGCGGCGGTGACCATCGCGGAGGGCCGGCTCGAGACCCAGCAGCGCATCGACATGCTGCTAACGAACTGGACCGTCGCGCTCAGCAACACCTGCCTCGCGCTGGCGATCGCCGCTGTGGTCACCGCGCGCCCCGTCGGCGGCCTCCTGCTCGTGCCTCCCACGGTGCTGCTGATGGCGGCGTACCGCGCATATCTCTCGGAGCGCCGCCGCAACTCTGAGCTGGAGTTCCTCTACGAGGCCACGCGCACGCTGTCGCGCTCCTCCGAGATCGTGCCCGAGCTCGAGGCGCTCCTCGCCCGCACCGCCTCGGCCTTCCGTGTCAACGCGGTCGACCTGGTCCTCTTCTCCGCCGAGCCGAACCGTTCGGCGCGCTCGTCGCTCAACGGCGAAGGGGTCCGGCGGATGCTCGAGCCGATCGACGAGCCGCTGGCCGAGGGCCTGCGCACGCTCGCCGCCGGCCTGACCGGCCCGGTCGAGACCCACCGCGTCCAGGACCTCGGCCTGCGCCAGTACTTCCGCTCACGCGGCATGGAGAACGGCGTCGTGGCCCCGCTGCACGGCGAGTCCGGCTGTGTCGGGCTGTTCTCCATCTCCGGCCGCGAGAGCGTCGACCGCAACTTCACGGACGAGGACCTGCGTCTCCTCGAGACGCTCACCGGCAACGTGACGGTCGCGCTCCAGTACGACCGTCTCGAGCAGGCGGTGCGCCAGCTCGAGTCGCTCCAGCAGGAGCTCGAGCGCAAGGCCCTCTACGACTCGCTCACGCAGCTCGCCAACCGCTCGCTCTTCCACAACCGGCTGGAGCACGCGCTGCACAGCCGCCGGCCGGGCGTCTGCGTGCTCCTGCTCGACATCGACGAGTTCAAGGCCGTCAACGACAGTCACGGCCACCACGCGGGCGACGAACTGCTCCGCGCGGTCGCGGAGCGTCTCCGCGGCTGCCTCCGCGAGGGCGATACCGCGGCCCGCCTGGGCGGCGACGAGTTCGCGCTGCTCCTCGACCGCGCGGGCGGCGAGGTGGATGCGGTCACCGTTGCGCGCCGCCTCCTGGCGGACTTCGAGAGCCGGATCGAGGTTGGCGGCGAGCGCGTGCGAGTGCACGTGAGCATCGGGGTGGCGATCGGCTCGCCCGGCAAGGACGGCCCCGACGAGATGCTCCGCAAGGCCGACGTCGCGCTGTACGAGGCCAAGCGCCGCGGCAAGAACCAGTACCGGATCTTCCACCCGTCGATGCGGGACGCACTGCGCAAGCGCCGCACGCTCGCCTACGAGCTCGAGCGCGCGGTGACCGACGAGGAGCTGACCGTCGTCTACCAGCCGATCGTCTCGCTGGCCGACGGCCGCGCGACCGCGCTCGAGGCGCTCGTCCGGTGGAACCACCCCGAGCGGGGCCTGATGGCGCCGGGCGAGTTCATCGCCTTCGCCGAGGAGACCGGCGCGGTCGTGGAGATCGGTGCGATCGTGCTCGAGCGGGTCGTCGAAGCGGCGGCGAAGCTGCGGATCCCCGTCCACGCGAACGTCTGCGCCCCCGAGCTGGTCGACCCCGGCTTCCTCGACAGGCTCGACGCGCTGGTCGACATCCACCAGATCCCGCCCGAGCTGCTGGTGTTCGAGCTCACCGAGCGCGCCTTCGTGGGCGACGACCCGGTGCCGCTCGCGGTGCTCGAGGCACTCCACGAGCGCGGGATGGGCGTGGCGGTGGACGACTTCGGCACGGGCTACTCCTCGCTCGCCTACCTCTCACGACTTCCCGTCGACACCATGAAGATCCCCAAGCAGTTCATCGACGAGGTCACGGGGTCCCGCGAACACCATGCGCTGGCGCGCGCGGTGATCGAGCTGGGCGCCGCGCTCGACCTCAAGGTGATCGCCGAGGGCATCGAGACTCCTGACCAAATCGCCGCGCTCCGGGCGTTCGGCTGTGACTACGGACAGGGCTTCTACTTCGGCATGCCGGCCGACGCGGAGCTCGCGCTCCGGCGCGTCGAGGCAGTGCGCGAGGAAGCCCGTCCGGCCCTGAGGGCGGTCTAGGGCACGACGCCGCGAAGCGAAGAGCGTGGGTAACGCTCCCGCTCCGCGGCCCACCCCGTGCCCCGGCTAGCCCGTCCTGGGGACGAGCGCAAGGATCGCGTTCAGAGCTGGGGCCAGCTGGCGCGCTGACGCGGTCTGCGGATCGAGCAGCCCGGTGATCGCGCACAACAGGTTTCCAAGCAGATTGCCTGGTCCCGGCACGGCATCGATCCTCACGTTGATCCGGTTCGTGCGCACGACGAGCCCGAGCAGGTCGAGGTGTATCGGCCCCAGTACGAGGTCGAGGATCTCGCAGGCATTCGGGATCGGCGGCACCTGTGCCCCAGTCGAGCTCTTGGAGAGCTCCGCCGGCATCCGCACGCCCCGTTCCGTGACTCGCCGGTGCCCAAGGCGGCCGCGCAGGGTGCCGACGGCGAGCAGGTCGCCGTGCGAGCTCCGGAAGCGGTCGATGGTGTAGGTGCCCTTGAACGGCTTGCCGCTCTTCGACTTGCCGGTGACCGGCACCACCTGGGTAAGGCCGGCGGGCTCCTGGGCTCCCGCGGTAGCCGGCGCCGCCACGACGGCCACGCATACGGCCATCGCGAGCAGAGCAATTCGGGTTCTCATTTGGTCTTCCTCCCAATCGTTGACCACTTTGAGACGGTCGTAGGGCCCGAAGGTTGGAAGCAAGCCCGTTTCGGCGTGCGCGAACCGGACACCGATATCGAAGGATGTCTGTCCACACGCCACGGAAGGCGAACCTATGGCGGGCCGAGGACCGCCACCTCGCGGCACTCGCCGCGGCGGGCGACGAGTCCGCGTTCGAGGCGATCTTCGAGCGCCATCACCTCGGCCTGCTCTCGCTTTGCCGGCACCTGCTGGGGCCGCTCGAGGAGGCGGAGGACGCCGTGCAGCACACATTTGCCGCCGCCTTCCGTCAGCTCGTGGAGCACGATCCGCCGAATCACCTACGCGCCTGGCTCTACGCCACCGCCCGCAACCGCTGTGTGGATCAGCTGCGGGCTCGGCGTGAGCTGCCCTCGGAGAGTCCGCCGACGTCGACGGCCGGTCTGGGCGAAGAGGTCGAGCGCCGCAGCGACCTCCGCGAGCTGGTCGACGACATGGGCCGGTTGCCCGACGATCAGCGTGCCGCCCTGGTCCTGTCCGAGCTCGAGGAGCTGCGGCACACCGAGGTGGCCGAGGTCCTCGGATGCCCGCCGAAGAAGGTGCGCGCGCTCGTGTACCAGGCGCGGAGCTCGCTCTCGGGCTGGCGCGAGGCGCGGGCGCTGCCCTGTCGCGACGTGCGGCAGGAGCTGGCGGTCGCACGCGGGGCAGCGCTGAGGCAGGGCCATCTCCGCCGGCATCTCAAGGTATGTCCGCAGTGCGCGGCGTTTCGCAGGGACATGGACCGGCAGCGCCGGCGCATCGCCCTCGTTCTCCCCGTGCTTCCGTCGCTCGCGCTCAAGGAGCATGTCCTGGGTGGCGCCTCGGGGGCGGGCACGGGCGGCGCCGGCGCGGCGAGCGGTGGCCTAGGAGGCGGAGGCGGAGCGGCCGGGCCGCTGGGGTCCGCGGCGGTCAAGGCGGGCCTCGCCGTGCTCGTCCTCGGTGTTGGAGCCGCCACGTTCGGGGGCCTCAGCGGCGGTGATCAGGACCGGGCGCCGTCCACCGGCTCGCCTCCGGAGCGCTCCGCGGCGATCGAGCGTCGCGATCGTCCCACCCGGCCTAGGGGGGAGCGAAGTGATGCCTCCCGGCGGTCGCGGGACCGGCGCCGCGCGGGCCGGACCACCGACTCGCGCGAGTCTGGTCAATCCGGGCAGCAGGCAGATTCGGCGCCCGCCCCACCGGCGGCACAGCCGGCGCCGACCCCGACGCCTGACGCTCCGGCCGATGGCGGCACAGTGCCGGACACGGACTTGAAGGCGGGAGTGGACATAGGGGTCGAGGTCGACCCGCCCGACGCCCTACCCTGACGGCGCTCGCGCTAGTTCAGCCGCTCGACGATCATGGCCTGGCCCTGGCCGCCGGCCACGCACATGGTCTCGAGACCGATGGTCTTGTCGTCGGTCTCGAGACCGTTGATCAGGGTGGTCATGATGCGGGCGCCCGTCATGCCGAAGGGGTGACCCAGCGCGATCGCCCCGCCGTGGGGGTTCATCTTCTCGAGCGGGATGTCGCACTCGGCCATGATCGGGATCACCTGAGCCGCGAACGCCTCGTTCAGCTCGACCGTGTCCACGTCCTCGATCGTCATTCCGGCTCGCTCGAGCACCTTCTTGATCGCCCAGATCGGCGCGACGCCCATGTACTCCGGCTCGTTGGCGGCCGTGGCTGACGCGATGATGCGGGCGCGCGGCTCGAGCCCCAGCTCGTCCGCCTTCGTGTCCGACATGACGAGCACGGCGGCGGCGCCGTCGTTCAGAGGGCACGAGTTGCCGGCGGTGACCTTGCCGCCCTCCTTGAACGCGGGGTCGAGCTGGGACAGCTTCTCGAGCGTCGAGCTGGCGCGGGGGCCGTCGTCCTTGGAGACCATGGTGCCGTCCTCGAGCGTGACCGGCACGATCTCGCGGTCGAAGTAGCCCGTCTCCTGCGACTGCACGGCGAGCTCCTGGGAGCGCTGCGCGTACTTGTCCATGTCGGCCCGGCTCACCTCGTAGCGCTCGGCCACGTTCTCGGCGGTCAGCCCCATCGAGATATAGGCGTCCGGCTGCCCGTTCGTCCCCTGAAGCTTCTCGTTCTGGTCCTGCGGGCGGGCGCCCTCGACCGCCTCGTTGTAGCGCGACACCCACTCGACGCCCGCGGCGATGTACGCATCGCCCTGGCCGGCCGCGATCGCGTTCGACGCCTGGCGGATGGATTCGAGGCTCGAGGCGCAGTAGCGCGAGACCGTGGCCCCATTCGTGCCCAGCGGCAGCCGCTCGGACAGCAGGGTGATGATCCGGCCCATGTTGAAGCCCTGGAGCCCCTGTGGGAGCCCGACGCCGCAGTAGACCTCCTCGATCAGCTCCGGCTCGACCTGCTCGTTGCGCTCGAGCACCGCGTCGACGATGAACGCGCCCATCTCATCGGGGCGGAGCTGGGCCAGCGACCCCTTGAAGGCGCGGCCAATGGGTGTGCGAACGGCATCGACGATCACTGGTTGAGCCATGGCGGGGAAAGATAGCTCCGCGGGCATCCATGCCCGCGTCCTGATGCGGTCGGCGCCGTCCAGGCCGCTGTGACCGGACGCTTCGCGTCCTTATTTAGGCGGCATCCTGAGAGCGCCGTCCAGCCTGATCGTCTCGCCGTTCAGCATCGGGTTCTCGGCGATGTGGCACGCCAGCAGGGCGTACTCCTCGGGGCGGCCGAGCCGGGGCGGGTGCGGCACCTGCGCACCCAGCGCCTCGCGCGCCTCGTCCGGAAGGCCGGCTAGCAGCGGGGTGTCGAACAGTCCCGGGGCGATCGTGCACACGCGGATGCCGAGCCGAGCGAGATCGCGCGCGGCCGGAAGGGTCAGGCCCACGACGCCGCCCTTCGAGGCGGAGTAGGCCGTCTGGCCGATCTGGCCGTCGAAGGCCGCGATCGAGGCCGTCATCACGACGGCGCCGCGCTCGCCGCCCTCGTCTGGCTCGCCCGCCGCCATGGCCGCGGCGGACAGCCGCAGCACGTTGAAGGTCCCGATCAGGTTCACCCGCACCACGGTCTCGAACGGCTGGAGGGCGGCCGGGCCATCCCTCTTAACGGTCCGCTCGGCCCAGCCGATGCCCGCGCACGACACCGCCAGTCGCAGTTCGCCCGCGGCCTCGACGGCCGCCTGGACCTCGGCCTCGTCGGTCACGTCCGCCCGCGCGAACGATCCGCCGATCTCGCGCGCGAGCGCCTCGCCGCGCTCCTCGTTCACGTCGGCGATCGTGACCCGCGCTCCGCGGGAGGCCAGCTCCCGCGCGGTCGCCTCGCCCAGCCCCGATGCGCCGCCCGCCACGAGCGTGCCTGCTCCATTCAGCTCCATGGCGGCGGCAGGCTACTGCCCCGGGCCGCAGGGATCGCGGAAGCCGCCGAAAGGAGATCGAGCGGGACCCCCGAAGCGGCGTCGGGCCTACTCGGTGATCTTCAGCGGGCGTTCGAGCTGACTCAGTCCGAGTTCACTCGCTGACGCGCTCGACCAGGAACGAGATCCGGACGAGGGCACGCCACTCGTCGAGGTTCTCGCCCCGAAGGCCGGTCGACACCACGTCCACCGCCTTGATGTTCCGAAGTGACTGGCTCGCGTCGGCGAGCGCCGCCTTCACGGCGCCGTCGGAGCTCTCGGGTGAGCTGCCGACCACTTCGATGATCTTCGTGACTGCCATCCGGGGGCTCCCTTCGTTCTGAGTTGTGCGCAGCCTACCCCGGCTGTAGCGTCCAGCGCGATGGAGGCCGGCGCCGAGGAGAGGAGCGGGTACCTCGACTGGTCGAGGGTGACTCCCGGCGAGCTCCTCGGAATGGGTGCGGCCCTCGTCCTGTTCGCGTCGCTGTGGCTGCCGTGGTTCACCACCAGCGGCAACCCCAACTCGAAGCTCGCGTGCTCGGGCCAGACCACCACCAACTGCGCGGTCGGCCCGAACAGCTCGGCCAACGCGTGGACGGTCTTCACGACCCTCGACTGGCTGCTGGTGGCGGCCTGCGCGGCGCCGTTCATCCTCACCTGGATCGTCGCCCGCGCGCACAAGCTCACGTGGAAGCCCGGCGAGGTGACGATGATCGTCGGCATCGTCGCGTTCATGCTGATCCTCTGCAACGGGATCATCCTGGGGAAGCCCGACCCGGGCATCGAGGTGGGCCTGGGCATCGGCTGGTTCGTCGGGCTGCTCGCGTCGATCGGCCTCCTGGTCGCCGGCTTTCTGCGCCAGGCCGTCTACACGACCGCCCGAAAGCCGCCGGGCGTCATCTGAGTTAGGTTCCCGGCATGGAATCCGGGACGCCCAGGCCCGATCGCAACCTCGCCATGGAGCTGGTGAGGACCACCGAGTACGCGGCGCTGGCGTGCGCGCGGTGGATCGGGCGCGGCGACAAGGAGGGCGCCGACGGCGCCGCCGTGGACGCCATGCGCCTGCTCCTCGACACCGTGTCGATGGACGGGGTGGTCGTGATCGGCGAGGGGGAGAAGGACGAGGCGCCGATGCTCTACAACGGCGAGCACATCGGCGACGGCTCGCCGCCCGAGGTGGACATCGCGGTCGATCCGCTCGAGGGCACCGAGCTGTGCGCCAAGGGCCTTCCGAACGCGATCGCGACGATCGCCCTGTCGGAGCGGGGCACGATGTTCGACCCGGGCCCGTGCGTCTACATGCTGAAGATGGCCACCTCGCGGAGCCTCGCGCACGTGCTCGACCTCGACCGCCCGATCGGCGAGACGCTGCAGCTCATGGCGAAGGAGAAGGGCGTGCCGGTGGGCGACATCACCGTGATCATGCTCGACCGCGACCGCCACGACGAGTACATGCGCGAGATCCGCGACGTGGGCGCGCGGATCCGGCTGATCCCGCACGGCGACGTGTCCGCCGCCCTCGCCGCGGTGACCGAGGAGTCGGCGATCGACCTCCTGTTCGGCATCGGCGGCACACCGGAGGGCGTGCTGGCCGCGGCGGCGATCCAGTGCACCGGCGGGCAGATCCTCGGACGCCTGTGGCCGCGCTCGGACGAGGAGCGGAAGCGCGGCCCTCGAGGCGGACTACGACCTCGACGAGGTGCTCGACAAGGACCGGCTGGTGTCGGGCAACGACGTGTTCTTCGCGGCCACCGGCGTCACGGACGGCGAGCTCCTCGACGGCGTGACCTACATCGGCAACCAGGCGGCGCGGACCGAATCGGTGTCGATGCGGTCGCGCTCCGGCACCGTGCGCCGCATCAGCGCGCGGCACGACCGCCAGAAGCTGCGCGAGATCACCGGCGAGCGGCTGGGGTGATGGCCGCCTCCGCGACGGCGCGGAGCGCGCCGACGCGGGACGGCTCGAGCTCGAGATTGGCGAGCGAGCGCAGAAACGCGTGGGTCACGATCACGTGGATTCGCAGCTGCGTCTGCTCGTAGAGCCAGCGGCCGGCGCGGGTCGCGATCACGGGGTAGAAGTTCACGACCTCGGATGAGACGACGATGGTGACCTCGTTCGCGCCGTCCTCCACCGGCTTGCGGTGAACGCTCAGGCGAAGGAACCCGCGCCCGCGGCCGCGCCTCGCGACCAGCACGCCGCGGTCGATCGGCCACGTGACCGTGCCGCCGTCACGATTGAGGTCGTACTCGGGCTTGTGGAAGCGCAGTAGGACGAAGGGCCGGCGGAGGAACACGACCTCGCGCGAGTTGTCCGTGTAGATGACGCGGATCAGGCCCAGCGAGAAGCGCGACAGGAAGCTCCAGTAGGTGCGCGCGAGGCTCTCGAGGTGTTCGGGTGACCAGAGCTTCTCGAGCTCCTCTCGGGGCAGCGTCACCTCCGCCACCTGGCGGCTGCCGGTGCTCCCACCGTCGTCGGAACCGTGGGACTGCGGCTCGTGGACGATCGTCACGCGCGCCCGCGCGCGCCTGTGGCGCTCGACCAGCCGGCGCGGATCGCGCGGCCTCACAGGAGCTCGACCTCCACGCGCTCGCCGGCCGGCGCCTCGCCCTCGCCGGGGGCGATCAGGGCGAGGCCGTCGGCTCCGACCATCGAGGTGAGCACGTGCGAGCCCTGGGCGCCCTTGGTGGGGGCTGCGCTTTGGACCGTCTTGGCTCTGAAGGACGTGGACTCGGATCGCCTGCTCGCGCTCGGGGTTGCGGGGGATCGGGCTCTCCAGCGTCGCCGACGACGCGCGGCGCGTCGGGAGGCGCGCCCTGCGCCGCGGCGAGCGCGGGCCGCACGAACAGCTGGAAGGTCACCATCGCCGATACGGGATTACCCGGAAGGCCGAATGCGAGCGTGTCCCCGCGTACCCCGAACCAGGTGGGCTTGCCGGGGCGGAGCCGCACGCCCCAGAAGCGCTCCTCGACGCCGAGGTCGCGGAGCACGGGCTTCACGTGATCGTGCGGCCCGACCGAGACGCCGCCGGAGACGATCACGACGTCGGCCGTTTCGAGCGCCTGCTCGAGCGCCCGCCTCGTGCCCTCGGCATCGTCCGGAACGGTGACCGCTTCACCACCTCACCACCCGCCCGCTCCACCTGGGCACCGAGGGCGTAGGCGTTGGAGCTGTAGATCCCACCGGGCGCGAGCGCCGTGCCGGGCTCGGTGAGCTCGTCGCCGGTGACGAGGACGGCGACTCTGGGCTCTCTGCGCGCATCGGAGCTCGGCTCGCCCGACCGACGCCGCGACGCCCAGCTCGGCGGGCCCGAGGTGCGATGCCCGTTCGCAGAACGACGGCATTGAGGGGAATGTCCTCGCCGGCGCGCCGCACATTCTCGCCAGGCTGGGTTTCGGGCACGGAAACGCGATCGTGTCGTCCTTTTGCCCGCAATGCGGGCTCAAGGACGACACCATCGCCCGAACCCGCCTCCTTCACCGCCGTCGTTCGCTCCACAGGAACCACCGCGTCGGCGCCCTCAGGCAACACGGCCCCCGTCGAAATCCGCACCGCCTGACCCAAGGCCACCACGCCCGCGATACGGATGCCCCGCCCGCGCCTCGCCCACCACGGAGAGCTCCGCCGCCGGCCCCGCCACCACCGCGAACCCGTCCATCGCCGAGCTGTCGAAGGGCGGCACGGGGAGCGTGCTCGACACCTCCTCGGCCAGCACGCGGCCCAGCGCCTGGCGTGAGCGCTACCGGCTCGTCCCCTAGGCGGGTGACGGCCGCACAGGACCCGCCGGCGGGCCTCGTCGATCGTGATCAGGTCGCTCACGGGCGCAATCTTCTCGGAAATGTCGCCAGCGGTCCGCCGTTTCCGAAGGTACGATCGACCCGAGTGACGCCGATTCGAGGACCCCTCGCGCGCCTCGAGCGCTCGCGCGACGAGCTTGCCAAGCAGTGGCTCGTCCGCCTGATCGAGCGTGCGTCGCTCGACGAGATCCGCGAGCTCCCGACCGAGAAGATCGCTCGGGAGCTGCCCGAGCTGATCAGCGGCATCGCGAACGCGATCGCCGACGGCGACGGCGATCCGTACACCCTGACGAAGGAGCAGGCGGAGCGGGCAGCGTCGCTGGCCGCGCTCCGGGTGGGCGCCCGCGAGACGCGCGCGAGCGATGTCGCGCGTGACGTGGCGGCGCTCCAGACGGTGCTTCTGCACGCGCTGCGCGAGGACCTCGAGGACGACCCGGTGCGGTTCGCCGAGGCGGTCGAGCAGCTCGTGGAGGCCACCGCGGCCATCCAGGCCGAGGCGATGGAGGCGCACGTGGCGTCCCGCTCGCGCGAGCTCGAGTCGCAGGCCAACACGGACCCGCTCACCGGCCTCGGAAACCTGCGCGCGCTCCAGCGCCAGCTCGCGACCCTGCTGGACGTCCGCAAGCGCTACGAGCACCCCTTCGCGGTCCTGCTGCATGGACATCGACGGCCTCAAGCGGATCAACGACTCGCACGGGCACCCCGCCGGCGACCGGGTCCTGATGCAGGTCGGGATGTCGCTGCGGCGGTCGATCCGCTCGGTGGACACCGCGGCGAGGATCGGCGGCGACGAGTTCTGCGTGCTCCTGCCGGAGCAGGACCTGAAGAGCGCGGCGAAGCTGGCGGCCCGCCTCGCGACCGCGATCGAGGAGGAGGTGGCGGCGCCGGGCGACCCGTCGGTCACCGTCTCGATCGGCGTCGCGGCCTCGCCCGAGCACGGTGATGAGGCGGAGGCGCTCATCGACACCGCCGACCGCGCGATGTACCGCGCGAAGGCTGCCGGCGAGGGCATCGCGCTCGGCGACCCGCCCGGCACTCAGGACGTGACCGCCGAAGAGGCCACCACCTAGTAGGCCTACTCGATCAGGCCGTGGCGGATGCCGATGGCGACGGCCTGCGTGCGTGTGGACGCCTCGAGCTTCGCCAGGATGCGCTTCGTGTGGGTGCGGACGGTCTCGGTCGAGAGGCCGAGCTTCTCGGCCACGGCGTCCGTCTGCATGCCGTCGGCGAGCATCTGGAGGATCTCGCGCTGGCGGGCGCTGAGCGTGCGATCGCCCTCGTCGAGCACGATCGTCGAGGAGAGGCCGGGATCGACGTAGAACTCGCCGTCGCGGGCCGCCTCGATGGCCCGCACGAGGTCCTCGGATGGCGAGTCCTTCCGCACGTAGCCCTTGACGCCCGCCTTGAGCGCCTCGCTGAGTAGCCGCGCGCCGCCGTCGGAGGTGAACACCACGATCGGCGCCTTCACCTGGGCGCGCAGGCGGCTGACGATCTCGGCGACGTCCACGCCTGCACGCCACGGATCGATGATCACGACGTCGGGCGCATCCCCGTTCGCCATCTCGCCGATCTGCTCGATCGACTCCGACTCGGAGATGTCCACGCTGTCGAATGCCTGCTCGAGCACCGCCCGCACGCCCGCGCGCACAACAGGGTGGTCATCGACGATCAGACATCGAGGCGTGTGCTTCGGGCCAGACGCCACGTGGCCAGCATACCTCGAAACCCCGTCACATCCCCAGAGCGGAGGACGCGCGCGTCATGGCAGTGGTGACAGCTAGGGGCGGGGGAGGCGCTTGAAGAACTCGCGTCCGACCGCGCCGGCGACCTTGACTCCCGTCACGGCAACCCCCGTTGCGGTACGAACGACGGCACCCACGGGGTCCTCCGAAGCGGGGCGGCGGAACGGGATCATTCGCTTGCGCAGTTGCGGTTCGTCTGGGGGGCCGCCGCTTCTTCCGAGCGACTCGGCCGCGGGCTTCGCGCTCCGGCGTCCCTCTTTCGCGCTCCGCTTCCCGGGCCGCGAGTTGGGCAGGTTTCCGAGCACTCCTCCGTCGTCCGTCATGGACAGTGATTCTATAAGTGCCCGTTCTGGGTACACCGGCCACGAGGTGAGCGGTCGATAGAGTCGTAGAGGTATCAACTGGTTGACTGGCTAGTCAGGGGAAATTCCGCATCGGGCCGCTTGACTTCACTATCTGTAGCGTTATGTTGGACAACATGTCTGTTTGACTGGGCCCGGCGCCCTCGCGCTAGGCCCTGCGCGCCGTTGAGGAATGAGATGTCTGTAGCCGATCTGCAAGAGCTCGAGGAGGTCAAGCTCCTCGTCGTCAAGGGCCAAGCCACTGGGGTCCTGACGTACGCCGAGGTGGCCACCGCGCTTGCCGAGGTTGAGCTCGACGAGGGCGATATCGAGGAGCTGCACGGCTACTTCGAGAAGTCCGAGATCGAGCTCGTCGAGGACGATCCCACCCACTGCCGCGCCCGAGGTCGAGCGCGCCGTCGACCGCCGCAGCCGGCGCAAGAAGGCGACGATCGACCTGAAGCCGGACATGACGACCGACTCCCTTCAGCTGTTCCTGAAGGACATCGGGAAGGTCCGGCTCCTCACCGCGCAGGAGGAGGTCGACCTCGCCAAGCGCATCGAGCGCGGCGACCTCGACGCCAAGCAGAAGATGGTCGAGTCGAACCTCCGGCTGGTCGTCTCGATCGCCAAGAACTACCGCAACCAGGGCCTGCCCTTCCTCGACCTGATCCAGGAGGGCACGCTCGGCCTGGTCCGCGCCGCGGAGAAGTTCGACTACCGCAAGGGCTTCAAGTTCTCGACCTACGCCACCTGGTGGATCCGCCAGGCGATCGCCCGCGCGCTCGCCGACAAGGCGCGCACGATCCGCATCCCGGTGCACGTCGTCGAGAAGCTCAACAAGATCGGCCGCGCGGAGCGGAAGCTCGTCACCGAGCTGGGCCGCGAGCCGACCCCCGAGGAGATCGCCGAGCACACCGGCATCGAGCCCGAGGAGGTCGAGTCGATCAAGCGCTCGGCGCAGGCGCCGGTATCGCTCGAGAAGCCGGTCGGGCGACGAGGAGGAGTCCGAGTTCGGCCAGTTCATCGCCGACGAGCGGGCCGAGTCGCCCTACGAGCGCGCCGCCGAGATCCTCACGAAGGAGGCGCTCCGCGAGGCGCTCGAGAACCTCTCCTACCGCGAGCGCCGCGTGCTCGAGCTCCGCTACGGGCTGGGCGGCGAGCACCCGCGCACGCTCGACGAGGTGGGCCGCACGTTCAACGTCACGCGCGAGCGGATCCGCCAGATCGAGAACCAGTCGCTGAAGAAGCTTCAGTCGCTCGCGGAAGCGCAGAAGCTGCGCGACGTCGCCTAGTGCCGTACGGCGCCCGTCCAGACGCCGAAAAGGCTCGTCCAAAACCGGCTTCAGCCCTCAAGAAGGCCGTGCGGATGTCGATGACCGAACTATGTTCGACGTCGACGCTGCCCTCATGACCGTCATCGAGACGGAGGCCTCCGACCTCCATCTCAAGGTCCCCGCTCCGCCCATCGTCCGCCAGCACGGAAAGCTCGTGCCGATTCGAGGGCATCGAGCCGCTCCGGCCCGAGGACACCGAGGCCACCCTCTTCCACATGCTCACGGACGAGGCGAAGCTCGAGGCGTTCCGCAACGAGCGCGAGGTGGACTTCTCCTACTCGGTTCCGGGCGTCGCCCGCTTCCGCGTGAACGCGTTCGTGCAGCGCGGCGCCGTCTCGCTCGTCTGCCGCGCGATTCCGTTCGAGATCAAGACCGCGGAGGAGCTCATGCTGCCCGCCGGTGATCGACGAGATCGCCGACGAGGAGCGCGGGCTGATCCTCCTGACCGGCACGACCGGCTCGGGTAAGTCGACGACGCTCGCGGCGATGATCGACCACATCAACACGAGCTACGCGAAGCACATCGTCACGATCGAGGACCCGGTCGAGTTCCTCCACCGCGACAAGAACTCCATCATCAACCAGCGCGAGGTCGGCGAGGACACCGCGTCCTTCGCCCGCGCGCTCCGGCGCGTCCTGCGTCAGGACCCGGACGTGATCCTGGTCGGCGAGATGCGCGACGAGGAGACGGTCCGCACCGCGCTGTCCGCGGCCGAGACCGGCCACCTCGTGCTCTCGACGATCCACACCGTGGACGCCGCCGAGTCCGTCAACCGCATCATCGACTTCTTCCCGCAGGCCGAGCAGCGCCAGGCGCGCGCGATGCTCGCGGGAACGCTGAAGGCCGTGATCTCCCAGCGGCTCGTCCGGACCCCGGACGGGAACGGCCGCGTGGCGACCTGCGAGATCCTGCGGATGACCGGCCGCGTGCGCGACATGATCATGAACCCGGAGGAGACCGGCAAGCTGCCGGAGGTCATCTCCGAGGGCGCGTACTACGGGATGCAGACCTTCGACCAGGCGCTGCTCGGCCACGTGCAGGCCGGCCGGGTGTCGATGGAGGTCGCGCTCAAGGCGGCAACCCACCCGCACGACTTCAAGCTGCTCGTGTCGTCCGACGGCCTGCGGAGCACCTCCGTCGAGTCCGTAATGAGCACGCCCGAGGAGCAGACGGAAACGGTGGCCGCGGCTGCGCCGGCGAACGGCGGCGCGCCGGACGTCAGCGGCGACGCGGCGTAACGCGCACCCGGAGCCGCACGCGACCCTGGTAGCTCACGTCCCCCGTGCGGCGGACGAGCCGCGCGGAGCGGTGGTCGAACCGCGCGTAGACGCCGGGCACGCGCCGCAGCGAGTGAATGCGCCGCGCGAGCTGGCGCACGGTCTGCGGCTCGGAGCCGGCGCCGCCACCGCCGGCGACCTCGGCGTCCAGCATCGCGATCAGCTCCTCGACGAGCGCCTCCTCGGAGAAGCCGCCGCCACCTCCGCTGATCGTCAGCCGGTGGACCCTGCCGGAGCGGAGTGAGCGCGGCACGCGAACGCGCACGCTCATGCGATGCCGGGCCCCGCGCCTGCGCTGAAGCGTAAGCCGCACCCGCATGCGCGAGCCCTTGCGTGCCCTTGTGGCGCGCGAGCTCGGATGATCACGTCCTCCTTGACGCCGCGACGCACCCGCGCGCCGATCGAGATGCGCTCCACGTGGAGCGGCGCGAAGTCGAAGAAGTCCACGAGGTCGCCGGCCTGGGCCACGTCGTTGACCGCGTCGTCGACGGAGAAGTACAGGTTGCAGAAGCCCATCGGCTTCCGCAGCTCGCGCACGCGGATGCGCAGGCACATGCGGAGCGTCGACGGCCCGAAGTCCCGCATCAGCCGGCCCACCGCCTGCGTGAGCCCGAGCGGCCCGACGAACGAGATGCCGGCGCCCCAGCCGAGGTCCCGCTCGTCGGCGAGCAGCGAGTCCTGGGTGACCGTCTCGCCGGCGCGGTTCCGGGCAACGATGTGCAGCGGGATCGACGCCGGCTCTGCGCCGACCTTTCCGGCGATCGCATCCGCCTTGTCGCTCGTCACGGCGCCCTGCACGTTGCCGTCGGCCGAGGCGAGCTTGTACGTGATCGCGCCGAAGTCCTGGATGCCGAGCGGGTTCTGGATGACCGTGTAGACGTAGGCGTCCTGGAGGAACATCGCGCGCTTGCCGAGCCCCTCGAAGGGATGCCCGAACGCCCAGATGTCGTCGCCGTCGCGGTATGTGACCGTGCCGATGGCGCCGAGCGAGAGGTCACCGGTCGAGATCGCGGCGCCCACGGACGCGCCCGGGCGCAACTCGACGGGCTGGTAGCCGCCCACCGGCCCGGCGGGCGCCACGAACAGCGGCCGGTGAGCGCGGCGCGCAGCCTCCCTGACGAGCTCCGCGGCGCGGCCGGTGAGGCCGCTGACGCTGAGCGGCGTGCCGAGCGGGCGCGCGGCCCGCAGCAGCGTCGGGTCGCGACGGGCGCTCGACGGGGGCGACGGCGGCCGGTCGCGGATCATCGCCTCGATCGGCGTGGCCAGCGCCACCTCGTTGCCGTATTCGCCAAGGCCCTCGGAGATCGCGCCGGCGTTGCGGCCGTCGCAGTACACCGGGGAGCCGGAGAAGCCGGGGCCGATGCCGGTGTCGTCCACGGCCGGGCCGGACACCCGGATCAGGATCCGCGGACCGCTGAGACCTGTCTCGGCCGCGATCACGTCCAGGATCTCGACGTCGAAGGACGAGATCTCCGTGCCCTTGATCACGGACAGGCCGGTGCACCTCATGCCCGGCTTGACCTCGGAGAGCGGCATGATGGGATCGCCTGCGCGGGCCGCGGGGGCGGCCACGAGCATCGTGAGCAAACAAACCAGTGACCACCGGCGCAAGAGGATCACAGTAGCTTGAACCGGCAATTTCGACCAATTAGGAGGACAGGTGCAGAGCACGCTCGGTGAGTTCCAGGAAACCAAGTCTGAGCAGCCCTTCGCGCTTCAGAACTCGAAGCTTTTGAAGGTCAGCCTGAACCAGGTGAGCATCCAGGCCCGGGCGGGCTCGATGGTCGCCTACCAGGGCGAGGTCCTGTTCGAGCACGCCGGCAGCGGCGGCCTCAGCCGGATGGTCAAGAAGGCGATGACCGGTGAGGGCACCCCGTTGATGAAGATGACCGGAACCGGCGAGGTATTCCTGGCGCACACCGCCCAGGAGATCCACCTGCTGTATCTCGAGAACGACGCGATCACGGTCAACGGCGAGAACCTGCTCGCATTCGACGCCGGCATCGACTGGGACATCAGGCGTGTCGAGGGGGTCTCCGGAATGATGGGCGGCGGGCTGTTCAACATGGCGCTCACCGGCACCGGCTGGGTGGCGATCGTCTCCGACGGCCCGCCCGTGCTGCTCAACACCGCCGAGGCTCCGACGTTCGCGGACCCGCAGGCGGCGATCACCTGGGCGTCGAGCGTCCAGACCGGGATCAAGACGGACATCAAGCTGAAGAACTTCATCGGCAAGGGCTCGGGCGAGTCCGTCCAGATGTCGTTCGCCGGCCCCGGGCTGGGTGCTGGTGCAGCCGAGTGAGGGCCGGGTCACGCAGGCCACGCCGTCGGGCGGCGGCGCGGGAGGTCTGCTCGGGAACCTGACCGGCTGAGGCGGGGGCGGGCGGCGGCCGCCGCCCGCCACACTTCATTTCGTGAAGTCTTGCTCTAAAATCGAACATGTGAGCGATCCGACCTGCCCTGTCTGCGCAACCGCGGACATCATCTGCGGCAAGTGGACGATCCTGGTGATCCGCGACCTCGCCGAAGGCCGCTGCCGCTTCTGCGAGCTCGAGCGCTCGCTGGCGGGCATCAGCCCACGGACGCTGTCGCTGCGTCTCAGGGCGCTCGAGGAGCAGGGGATCGTCGCGCGGCACACCTATCCCGAGGTGCCGCCGCGGGTCGAGTACTCGCTCACCGAGAAGGGTGAGGCGCTCGTGCCGCTGATCGAGGACATGCGCCGCTACGGGCGCGAGTACCTCGGCGTCGAGGATTGCGCGGTCACGCCCGACGCCGTCGGCGCCGCCCCCGTCGCCGCCTAGCCCCTAGCCCCTAGCCGCCGGAAGGGCATCGCTGCGCACCGGGCACGGCCCGTTGCTTGCGCAAGACGGCAGGACACCCGCCTGCGGCGCCGAAATCGCGTCGCATGCGCAATCGAGCTCTCCACGACGCGCTGCGGAACTTCGCGCTGGAGGCCGCCGCGCTATTGACCGACGAACTGAAGGGCGGCGCCGAGGTCGAGTTCGACGTCGTCGACGAGGGCGGCGGCCGCGGGCCCGCCCTGTACCGCTACGAGCCGCGCACCGGCGCGTTCATCGAGGAGCGCTGGCAGCGGCTGCGCGAGCTGCCCGTCGCGCGAGGCGGCGTGCCACGAGCTCGGCGCCGGCGCCTCCGCGTGGCTGCGCGTGAACGGGTTGCGCGGCGAGCAGGCCGAGCCCGCGCTGCGGGCGATGCTCGAACGGCTGTACGAGGACGCGACCAGCTTCGGCTTCCCCGAGGAGCGCTTCGAGCGCGTGTACGGGGAGGTCGAGCTGACGCTGTACCGCGATGCCGTCCGCGCGCGCGTGATCGCGCCGCTGCCCGGCGCGTGGATGCACGCCGAGCGTGTGGAGCTGGGCGACGGCCTTTCGCTCGCGCGCGGCGACGCGATGGAGGGCCCGCACGACCGCACGGCGCTTCTGTGCGTGCTCGAGCGCGACGTGCCCGCCGACGATCCGATCCCGGCCGACGAGGCGGCCGCGCGCTTCGCCTCGGTCGTGACGGCGATGCGGCTGTGGGCTCCCGGGAGCGTGTCGCTCGTCGCGCCCGGCTGGCGCCAGTCCGACCAGGCACGCTGGCAGCCTGTGCCGATCGGCTCGAGCACCCGGCCGCGCGGCGGCGAGTGGATGCTGCCGGCCGGCGACGAGCAGGCGTTCCGCGAGTTCTTCACGGCGATCAGCGTCGCCGAGCGCCCGCCGCACGTGGCGTGGGCGCTCGACCGGTTCGAGATGGGCGCCGCCCAGGAGACCGACGCCGAGGCGCTGACGGACCACCTGCTGGGGCTGCGCGCCCTGCTCGACGCCACCACGGACACCGGGCAGGCCAGCTTCGGGCTGCGCCTGGCGGCGCTGTGCGCCGAGGAGGGGGCCCGCGGCGAGCTCCAGGAGCGGATGGAGACGGCCACCCGCCTGGAGCGGTACGTGATGGGCCACTCCACCGGCGCGAGCATCGACACGGAGTCCCCGCGCGAGCTGGTGGCCGAGGTCGAGGGCCACCTGCGCGCGCTGCTGCGCGACGTGCTCTGCGGCTACCTCGAGGCGGACCTGAAGTCGGTGGCCGACGACATCCTGATCGAATCCCACGGCGAGCCCCTGGGCGAGATCGAGGCGCACGACATGCGCGAGGAGCCCGCGCCGGAGCCCGAGCGAGAGCCGCCTCCCGACCACACGCCGCGGTTCCATCGGGAGGAGGTCCCGACCTTCGAGAACCCGGTGACCTTCGAGCCCGAGCTCGAGTGGGAGGCGGAGCCCGACCACGAGCCGGACTACGAGGCGGAGTCACGAGGCGGAGTACGAGGACGAGCCGGACACCGCCGAGATCGAGCCGGTGGCGGTGACCGCCCAGCAGCCCGTCCAGCACGAGCTCGACGGAGTCACCCAGTCGGCCGACTGGGGCTGGGACGATCCCGAGGACTTCTCCGCGCCGGTCTAGCGCGCGACGCGGTTCAGCCGAACAGGAACTCGTCCATCCGGGCGCAGGCCGGCCAGGTCGTGCACGTCGTCGTCGAGGTGGGGCACCTCGATCATCGGCTTGCGGCCGAGCAGCTTCGCGAGGTCGGCCAGGTTGCGGCGGTCCTGGGCGGCCAGGCGGCGCTCCTCCTCGAACGTTCGCAGCACCTTGCGGGCCAGGCCCGGATCGCCCAGCAGGTCGTCCAGCTCGGCCGCCGGGTTGCCCCTCGGCGCGGCCGGCCGCACGCGGTTCGCCACCACGCCGGCGAACGGCAGCCCGGCATCCAGCAGGCGGTGGTGGAACCAGCCCGCCTCCTCGACTGCGTCGGCTCGCGGCGAGGTCACCAGCACGAACGCGCTGCGGCTGTCGGCCAGCAGGGCGTTCACCAGCTCGGCTCGCTCGCGGAATCCCTCGGTCATGCCCCCGAAGCTCGAGAAGAACGTCGACAGGTCCTCGAGCAGGTCGATGCCGGTCGTGCGCTTCAGCATCGAGAACACCATCCCGGAGCTGCGGCCGATCACCTTCAGGCCCAGCACGCCGGGCGCCGTTAACGCCTGGAGCGTGCGCGAGTCGATGAAGGCGGCGAGCTTCTTCGGCGCGTCGATGAAGTCGAGCGCGTTGCGCGTCGGCGGCGTGTCGAGCACCAGCAGGTCGTAGCGGCCCTCCTGGTGGAGCTCGTGGAGCTTCTCCATCGCCATGTACTCCTGCGAGCCCGCCACGGCGTTCGAGAGCTCCTGGTAGATCCGGTTGGAGAGCACGGCGTCGCGGGTGCGCTCGTCGGGCGCGTGCCACTCCACGATCTCGTCGAAGGTGCGCTTGGGGTCGAGCATCATCGCCCACAGCTCGCCCTTCACGTCGGCCTTCACGAGCCGTTCCTCGTTCCCGAGCTCCGGCAGCCCGAGCGAGTTGGCCAGCCGCTTGGCCGGGTCGATCGTCAGCACCGCGACCTTCTTCCCGCGCGCGGCCATGCCGAGCGCGATCGCCGCGGAGGTCGTCGTCTTGCCGACACCGCCGGAGCCGCAGCAGATGCACACCTCCTTGCGGGCGAGCCAGTCGCCGATCACAGCCGCCGCTCCAGCTCGGCCGACAGCCGTTCGATCTCATCGCGCCCGAGCTCGGGCTCGAAGATCCGCGGGAGCGTGGCCACGGGGGCGGTGGCCGCGCGCCGCAGCCTGCGGACCTGCGCGTGCTCGCGCGCGCGCGCGGGTGTGCTCCGACAGAGCCGCGTTCAGCGCAGCGCGTGTGACGCGGCCGCTCACCGGTGGCGGCGCGGATCCGTTCGATGTCGGGCGGCCGGAAGCGGATCGGGTGCACCGCGTTCACGAGGATCGCGTCGATCGCCATGCCGAGCTCGCGGTCGAGCGCCCGCTCGAACTCCACCGTCTCGTTCACCGGCATCTCCTCCGGCAGCGCGACGGCGAGCACGCCGGTCTGACGCCGGTCGCGCAGGAACGAGTCGATCCGTCTCGGCGTGCCGGCCGACCGGCCCGACGCGCGCGATGGTCGCGTACGTGCTCGGCGCCCGCAGCATCGCCAGCCCGTGCCCGGTGGCGGGCGCGTCGACGATCGCGAGGTCGAAGGCCGGCGTGCCGGCGCGCGGCTCGAGCTGAGCGAGGTCCCACACCTTGCCGATCGTCACGAGCTCGGTGAGCCCGGGCGCCGCTGCGGTGAGGTACTGGAACATGCTGCTCCCGCCGAGCACGCCTGCGAGCGTCCGCGACTTCAGCTGGTAGCGGAGCCACTCGCGCTTCGCCTCCTCGGGGTCCACGGACACCGTGGTGAGCTCGGGCACGAGCCGCGACATGCGCTCGCTGCCGGCCACCTCGCACAGGACGACGCGCTTCCGTGGCGCGCCGCGGCGAGGCCGAGCGCGACCGCCACGGTCGTCTTCCCGGCCCCTCCCTTGCCGGTCACGACGACGAGCCGCTTGTCGAGTAGCGCAGTCACCGGACGGGAAGGGTGAAGGATTCCGCCCAGCCCGTGCGAATACCGCTTGCGTAATGGATGCCAAGGCGAAGGTCATCGCGTTCACAAACCAGAAGGGCGGCGTCGCGAAGACGACGACCACGCTCAATCTCGCGGCGGCGTTCGTCGAGCGAGGCCACCGCGTGCTGTGCGTCGATCTCGACCCGCAGGGCAATCTCACGATGAGCCAGGGCATCGACCCTGACTCAGCTCGACGCGTCGATGTACGACGTGCTCGTGCACCAGCTCTCGATCCGCGAGGTGATCCGGAAGCGAGAGGTGGACGTGGCGTGCTCGTCCATCGACCTCGCCGGAGCCGAGATCGCGATGTCGACGATGATCGGCCGCGAGCGCTCCCTCAAGAAGGGTCTCGAGCCGGTTCGCGACGACTATGACTTCATCTTCATCGACACTCCGCCGAGCCTCGGGCTGCTCACGATCAACGCCCTGACGGCCTCCCAGAAGGTGATCGTCCCCGTGCAATGCGAGTATCTGTCCATGCGCGGGCTGATCCAGCTCCAGAACACCCTGTCCATGGTGCGCGAGGAGCTGAACCCGGAGATCGAGATCGAGGGCATCCTGCCGACGCTCGTGGACAATCGCACGGTGCACGCCAAGGAGGCCATCGAGATCCTCGAGGAGAACTTCGGCGACCGCGTCTTCGCGTCTCGCATCAACAAGACCGTTCGATTCGCCGAGGCCCCGGTGAAGGGGATGTCGGTGCTGAAGTACGACCCTGACGGTAAGGCGGCCTACGCCTACCGGCGGCTAGCGGAGGAGGTCCTGGCGAATGGCAAGCGGTAAGAGGGCGAGCATGCGCGAGGGCCCCCTGGCGCAGCTCTTCCGCAAGACGGAGGAGGACGACGCTCGTCCGAAGGAGAAGCCGCGCCAGGAGGAGCCGCCTCGCAAGGAGGAGCAGCCTCGCCGCGAGGACGAGCCCAAGCTCGGCCGCCCGCTTCCGGAGGGTGGACCGGCGCCGCAGGTCACCAAGCATGTTCCTGAGCCCCAGGGGCAGACGGAGAGGATGACCGAGGCCGCCAAGCGCGCCGACGAGCGCGAGGCGCGGCGAGTGGAGCGTGAGGGCCGGTACGGCCACCACGAGGGCATCCCCACGCCCGAGGAGCGGCTGAAGGCCGTCTTCTCCCACGACATCCCCGAGAACATCATGGAGCGCGAGCCGGTCCCGGCTCAGCGCGAGCCGATCCCCGAGTCGGAGCCGTTCATCCGCGTGGCGCCCGATCGCCCGACCGAGCCCGTCCTGCGCGTCGTCGGCGTGGGCGGCGCGGGCGTGAACGCCGTCAACCGGATGATCGAGGCCGAGGTCGAGGGCGTGGAGTTCCTCGCCGTGAACACCGACGTCCAGTCGCTCGAGGGCTCGTCGGCGTCCACGCGGCTGCACATCGGGAACACCGCCACGCGCGGGCTCGGCTCCGGCTCGAACCCGGACCTCGGCCGGGCCGCGGCCGTCGAGGACTACGACGAGATCAAGAGCCACCTGAAGGGCTCGGACATGGTGTTCATCGCGGCCGGCTCCGGCGGCGGCACCGGCACCGGTGCGGCGCCCGTGGTCGCGCGGATCGCCCGCGAGGTCGGCGCGCTCACCGTCGGCATCGTCACGAAGCCGTTCTCGTTCGAGGGCGCGCGCCGCGGCGACCAGGCCGACCGCGGCGTGGAGGAGCTCGCTCGCGAGGTGGACACGCTGATCGTGATCCCGAACGCTCGGCTCCTGTCCGTGCTCGACAAGTCCACCTCGATGGTCGAGGCGTTCCGCGTGGCGGACGACGTGCTGCGCCAGGGCGTGCAGGGCATCTCCGACCTGATCACGCTCCCCGGGCTGATCAACCTCGACTTCGCCGACGTGCGGACGATCATGTCCGAGGCCGGCCAGGCGCTGCTCGGCATCGGCATGGGCACGGGCGACCGGCGCGCGATGGACGCGGTCGAGCACGCGATCGAGTCGCCGCTCCTCGAGACGTCGCTGGACGGCGCGCGCTCGATCCTGCTGTCGATCACCGGCGGCCGCGACCTCTCGCTGTGGGAGGTCAACGAGTCGGCGAAGGCGGTGGCCGAGGCGGCGCACCCCGACGCGAACATCATCTTCGGGGCCATGGTCGACGACAAGGTCGAGGACCAGGTGTGGGTGACCGTCGTGGCCACGGGCTACGGCGACCGGCCGATGCAGCGCGCAGTCGCCGCGGCAGCATCCCGGCCGACGCGGAGCCGCACGTGCGGCGCTCGCGGGAGCGCACGGGCGCCGGCCTGCTGGCCGACATCGACGTGCCCGAGTTCGTCCCGCGCGGCTGACCAGCGCACGGCTAGGCTCGCGCCGATGAGAGGGGTGGTCGCAGCCGGCCATCCGCTCACGGCCGAGGCCGGAGCAGATGTCCTGCGCGCCGGCGGCAACGCGGTCGACGCGGCGGTGGCCGCGGTGCTGATGTCGTTCGTGGCCGAGGCGCCGCTCACCGGGCCGGGCGCCGGCGGCTTCATGGTCGTCCACGCGGGCGGCGAGTCCCACGTGCTCGACTTCTTCGTCGCGGCGCCCGGGCTGGGCGCTCGAGGAGCGCGAGCCCGGCGCGCTCGTGCCGATCGACGTCCGCTTCTCCGAGGACGCGGTCCAGCGCTTCAACATCGGCGCCGCGTCCTGCGGCGCGTACGGCACGACGCTCGGGCTCGCCGAGACCCTGCGGCGCTTCGGCACGCGTCAGCCTCGGCGACCTCACGGCGCGCGCCGGCGCGGGCCGCGCGCGAGGGGGTCGAGGTCGTGCCGATGCAGGCGTTCCTTTACACCGTGCTCGCCCCGATCGTCACCTCCACGCCCGAGTGCGCGGCGCTCTACGCGCCGGAGGGGCGGCTGCTGCGCGAGGGCGACACCTTCCGCGCGCCGGAGCTGGGCGACCTGCTCGACCGGCTCGGGCGCCGAGGGCCCGGGCTTCCTCTACGACGGCGACGTGGCGCACGCGGTGAGCGACTGGGTGCTCGAGCGCGGCGGCATGCTGAGCCGCGAGGACCTCGCCTCGTACGAGGTGATCGAGCGCGAGCCGGCGCGGGTGACGCTACCGCGGCCGCGAGGTGCTCACGAACCCGCCGCCGTCGTCGGGCGGGATCCTGATCGCCGACGCGCTCGGCATCCTCGAGCGGCTCGGCCGGCCGCACGACCCGTTCGTGATCGCCGAGGTGATCGAGGAGACGAACCGCGCGCGCGACGAGGAGTTCCTCGAGGGCCTCGCGACCGAGGGCTTCCTCGAGCGGTTCCTGGCCAAGCAGGCGCTCGACTCGGTCGCCACCGAGGTGCGCTCGCGGCTCGGGAACACCACGCACATCTCGGTCATGGACGCGGAGGGCGCCTGCGCGTCGGTCACCTGCTCGAACGGCTCGTGCTCGGGCGTCGTGGTGCCGGGCACCGGCGTGCACCTGAACAACATGCTCGGCGAGCAGGACCTGAACCCGCTCGGCTTCCACCGCCACCCGCCCGGCGCGCGCGTGCCGAGCATGATGTCGCCGACGGTGGTGCTGTCAGACGGCGCGCCCGAGATCGCGATCGGCAGCGCCGGCTCGAACCGGATCCGCTCGGCGATCCTCCAGACGGTGCTCGGCGTGATCGACGACGGCCTGCCGCCCAGGACGCGGTGTCGGCGCCGCGGCTGCACGTCGAGCAGGGGGAGGTGGACGCGGAGCCGGGCGTGGACGAGGCGGCCCTCGAGCGGCTCGAGAGGACGGGCTGGGTCGTCCGCCGCTGGAGCGAGCTGAACCTGTTCTTCGGCGGCGTCCAGGCCGTGGCGCGCAACCCGGGCACGGGCCGCCTCACGGGAGGTGGCGACCCGCGCCGGGGCGGCGTCGCGACGGTGGTGGACTAGGCCGTCAGCAGCCTCCGCCGGCCCCGGACCCCGCTAAACGCGGGAACGGGCGCCGCGCAAACTGTGTGGGTTTCCGCAATTTCGCGGGGGCCAGGCCGGGCGTAGCTTCATCGCATCCCCGATGAAGGAGTCCCGATGAGCACCACCGCCAGCCTTCCCCGCCGCACCGTCTCCCGCCGGACCCAGATCCTCGCCTCGGCGAGCGCCCTCGTCGCCGCCGCGTCCGTCGCCGTCACGCTGGCGGTCGGCCGGCGGCGATGGCAGCACCACCGCGTCGCAGCCGTCGGCCGCGCCCGCCACGGCGCAGCCGAGCCCGGCGACGCAGTACCGGAACGACGCGGTCACCGGTGACGGCGCGCAGCAGGATGGCGTGCCGAACGCCGCCGACCGCTTCCACCACTTCCGCTAGACCCCTCCAGCGGGGAAGTGAAGGGCGGGCCCGCGCGGGCCCGCCCTTTCGCACTTAGGATCGGAGCGCCGTGGAGCAGCTCGTCGGCCGCGAGGCCGAGTTGCAGGCGGTCCGCGACGCGCTCGAGCGGCCCGCGCCGGTGGCCATCGTCCTCGAGGGCGAGGCCGGCATCGGCAAGACCGCGCTCTGGCACGCCGGGATCGCAACGGGCAGGGAGCGCGGGATGCGCGTGCTCGTCGCCCGGCCCGCGGAGGCGGAGACCGGCCTCTCGCACGCCGCGCTCGGCGATCTGTTGGGGCCGCTCGTCGAGGCGCTGCCGGCCGACTTCCCGGCTCCACAACGCCGCGCGCTGGACGTTGCGCTGCTCAGGACGGCCGCCGCACCGGGGCCGCTCGATCCGCGGGCGGTCGGCGCCGCCACGCTCGGCGCGCTGCGAGCCGCCGCCGCGAGCGCGCCCGTGCTCGTGGCCGTCGACGACATCCAGTGGCTCGATCCTGCCTCGGCGGCGGCCCTGCGCTTCGCGTTCCGCCGGATCGGAGCTGACGACGAGGTGCTGCTCCTCGCGACGCGGCGTACGGGCGAGCGCGGCGCCCACGCGGTCGACGTTGGCATCGCGGAGGAGCGGCTCATGCGAATCGCCGTCGGGCCACTCGGTCCACGGGCGCTCAAGCGGATGATCCACACCCGCCTCGGCGAGTCCATTCAGCCGTCCGCACTCGCGCGGATGACCGAGATCGCCGGCGGCAACCCCTATTTCGCGCTCGAGCTCGGACGCGCCGCGCTGCGCCGCGGAGGCGGCGCGGAGGTGCCCCTGCCCGAGGCGATCTCCGCCGCCCTCGACGATCGGCTCCGTGCGCTTCCCCGTGAGACGCGCGAGGCGCTCGTGGCGGTCGCGGCGATGGGCCATCCGACCGTCGCGTCGGTGTCGGCGGTGCTCGATCCAGGCACGCTCGACGAGGCCTTCGAGGCGGGAGTCCTGGACGAGCAGGGCGACGCCATCCGCTTCGACCACCCGCTCCTGGCGGAGGCGGCGTACCGCATGCTGCCGCCGGCACGGCGGCGAGCGGTTCATCAGCGCCTGGCCGACGCGACGACGGACCGGGAGGAGCGCGCGCGCCATCTCGCGGCGGCCACGACGGCCTCGGACGCCGCGGTGGCTGCGGCCATCGAGGAGGGCGCCGAGGCCGCCGCCGAGCGCGGAGCGCTGGTTGCGGCGGGCGAGCTGCTCGAGGCCTCGGCTCGCCTCGAGCCTGACTTCGAGACCGCGGCTCGACGCCGGATAACCGCGGTCGGGCATTACGTGCTCTCGAGAGAGCCCGAGCTTGCGGCTGCCCTTGGGCGGGACGTGCTGCGGGATCTGCCGCATGGGTCGTTGCGCTCCAGGGCGCTGACCGTCATGGCGCAGCTGGAGGGCGACGTCGCCGAGGTCGTCGACCTGATCAACCGTGCGGTCGACGAGGCAGGCGACGACCGCGAGGCGCTGTTGCAGGCCCTGATGTGGCAGGCGTACATGCTCGAGGCCGCCGGCCGCGAGGACGAGGGATACGACGCGCTCCTGCGCGCGCGTGAGCTCCTGCGGCCGGACGACCCGAGGGTGCTGCGGGTGATGGTCGTGACCGCGTACGCCTATTTCGCGGAGCTCCGCGGCGACCCCGCTGCGCGCGGCCCTGGAAGAGGCGGCAGCGTCGAAGGCGACGACCTGATTCCGAGTGCCGGCTGGGGAGCGGGAAGCCAGCTCGGCCGCTGCATCATGTCGGCTGATCACCTGGAGCCCGCCCGCTCCATGCTGGAGGATCGTCTCCGCCGGGCCGGGGACGTGGGCGACGACGAGGGGCGCGTATCGCTGCTGGTGTTTCTCGCGGAGCTCGAGGTTCGCGCCGGGCGCCTCGACGTTGCGCTGGTCCACGCCGAGCAGGCGGCCGCGATCCAGGAGAGCCGCGCCGGCGGCTTCGCGCTCGTGGTCGCGTACAGGGGGAACTCGAGCTTGCCCGCGAGGTCGCGGAGCGGACACTCGCCACCAGCGAGGCATACGGCGACACGATCCTGATGGACGTCAACCGCGCCGTGCTCGGCTTCGTCGAGTTCTCGCGCGGAACCACGCGGCCGCGGTGGATTGGTTCTCGCACCTGATGGAGCGCTTCCTGACCGGGAGGGCCGGTGACCCAGGGCTTCGCGAGAGGATCCACCTGCCGGAGGCGATCGAAGCGCTGATCGCGCTCGACCGGCGGATCGAGGCGGAGGAGCTGTTGCGCGCGTGGGAGGACACCGGCAGGCGATTCGACCGCCCCCGGATCCATGCGACCGCGGCTCGCTGCCGGGCGCTGCTGGCCGCGGCGGAGGGGGATCTCGATGCGGCGATCGGGCATGCCGAGGCGGCGCTGGAGCACCATCGCGACCTGCCGGTGCCGTTCGAGCGGGCGCGCACGCTGATCGTGCTGGGCACGTTGCACCGGCGGGCGAAGCACAAGGCGGCTGCGCGCGGGCGCTGGAGGAGGCGGTCGAGGTCCTGGACGGGATCGGCGCGCCGTTGTGGGCCGAGCGGGCGCGGGCGGAGCTGGGCCGGATCGGCGGCCGTGCGGCCGCCGACGGGCTGACGCCGACCGAGCAGCGCGTGGCGGACCTCGTGGCGGAGGGCCGCTCGAACAAGGAGGTGGCGGCGGAGCTGTTCGTGAGCGTCCGCACGGTGGAGGCGAACCTGACGCGCGTCTACGCGAAGCTCGGCATCCGCTCGCGCACCGAGCTGGCCGCTACTCGCCAGGTTTCAGATGGCCGTTCCCGCTCGCCTGCTCCGCCACCCGCGCGGCGGTCCTGATGCGCTGGAGCGCCTCGGTGAAGAGCGCGTCGAGCTGCTCGAGGCGGGCCGGCTCCGAGCGGAGCTCGAGCAGCACCTGCTTCGCGGCGGGGTTGATGTCCACGGTCGCGGCCATGCCGTAGGCGCCGAGCCCGGCGAGCGTCTCGGGCTCGGGGCGCGAGTCGGTGACCTCCTCGACCAGGTCGCCGTACGTCTTTCGCGTGTGCTCGAGCGCGTCCTCGTCGGCGTCCGGGTCGTCGTCGAGCAGCTCGATGTCGCCGGCCGGATAGTCCATGTCGCCGATGCGGCGCTCGAGCCGGAACGGCGTCGGTCCCTCGACGAGGATGTTCAGGCGGCCGTCGTCGAAGCGCTCGAGCACGCGCGTGATCCTCGCGGCGCAGCCCACCTGCTTCAGCTCGTCGTCGGCCAGCCAGAGGATCCCGAACTCGCGCTCCTCGTCGAGGCACTCGCCGATCATCTGCTTGAAGCGCTCCTCGAAGATGTGGAGCGGCACGACCTCGCCCGGCAGCAGGACCAGCCCGAGAGGGAACAGCGGGAAGCGCAAGATCTCTTGCCCCATGGGTCCAGGCTAGCCAGCGGAATTTCAAGGAACCAGGGGCGAGGCCGATTCACACCCCATGTCCATCGAGGTGACCAACGGTCTCCCGGAGGGTGCGGATCAGGGCGTGAGCCTCGAGCTCACGCTTGCCGAGGCCGAGGCTGTCAAGTCCTGGCTCCTGAAGCCGTCAGCGGACGGAAGTGCCGCCATCGACGACGAGAACGCCAAGTCGGTGATGGTGAAGCTGGGCGCGAAGCTGGATTACATCCAGGGCGTGCAGCGTGTCCGTGACGAGCTGGAGCAGGCAGGCTTCGCGACCGAGGGAATGAGCGACGACGAGGTAGCCGACCTTGGCCGGCGCATCGCGGAGTCGCCGATCCGCCGCTACTCCGGCAGCTAGACCGCCGCCCCGAGGCCCCGCCCCGGGACCCAGACCAACAACCCCCCACTGGCCTAGTCGGGGGCGGCGCGAGCCGCTCCCGCTACGGTCGCGCCATGGTCTAGCGCCCGGCCGTCCTCAGCGCCCCGCGAGGCGGTCGGGCCGGCGCACGTCGCCGTCGTCTCCTTCCTGGCCGCCCGCGCCGCTCCCACCGGCGGCTTCTGGATCGCGCTCGCCGGCGGCGTGGCGCTCGCCCGCGTCGCCGAGCGCCGCGGCGCCCGGCTCGGCTTCGGCGCGAGCGCAGCGGCGATGCTCGAGACCGTCGCGATCATCGGCCCGGCTCGCTTCGGCGTGCCGCTCACCCAGGCGCTCAGCGCGCCGCTGCTCGGCCGCCTCCACGCGCGCGGCACGGGCTTCTGGCCCCAGTTCGCCGCGTGCGCGCTGGTCCGCCTCCTGCACAACGCGGCGACCACGGCGTTCTTCATCTGGGTGATCGCAGGCGGGCTCGACGCCTACGCCGGCACCTACGACGCGATCGGCCGCAGGGTCGGGCTCGAGGTGGGCACGGCGGACGCGCTGGTGCTGACGGCGGTGAGCCTCGCTGGCCTGGGCGGCGTTCGCGAGCACGGTGCAGGTGCTGGTGTACAGGCGGGGGCTGCGGGCGTGGGCGTCCGGCGCCGACGAACGACAGCACCGAGGGGAGCCCGAGCCGGGGGTGTGGAGGAGAAATCAGTCGCCTGGCGATCGAAAAGTCCTCCACACCCCGAGATTCGACCCCCGGGCGGTCACCCTCAGTGCAGCCGTTACCTTCGCGTTACTGCTCGGTAGCACGGAGTGGGCCTTCCTTGCGGCGATGAGCGTGTGGCTCGCCGCGGCGTGGCCCTCAGCCGGCCGGATCCCGAGCCGCTCCGCGCCGGCCTCGCCTTCGCGGCCGTCCTGGCGCTCGGCGCGTTCGCCTTCGCGCTCGGCGGCGGGCTCGGCCTCGACGCCGCGCTGCGCCGCGCGCTTCGAGCCGCGCTGCTGGTGCTAGCCGCCACCTGGCTGCGCGCGGCCGCCGGTGCACCCGGGCTGCGCGAGGTGTCGAGGCGCGTGCTCCACCGGCTCCGCGCGCTTCCGTCGGCAACGGAGGCCTCCTCGGTGCTCGACGGCATCGCATCCGAGGGCCGCCTCGCGGAGTCCGCTCGAGCGCTCGCCGCGCGACTCGGCGAAGCGCCCAAGCGGCCGCGCGAGCTCGTCGACGCCGTGCTGGCCTGGGTGATCGCGCAGTCGTCCGCCTTCGAGCCCGCGCCCGCGGCAGGCGCCGCTTCCCCTCAGAGCCCGCGCCCTCGACTACGCGCTCGTCGCCTCCGCCGCGGCGCCGTTTCTCGCGATCGCCCTCGGCTAGCGAATTGCGCTAGGAGCCGGCGCGCGGGCGGAGACGAGCAGGTTGTAGAAGAGCGCCGCCGGCAGGCGCGGCTCGAGCAGCGAGCGGTCCAGCGTCTGGAGCAGCAGGTAGCCGCGGTAGGCGTACACGCGCCAGGCCCACGGCACGTCGAGCGGGTCCGCCGTCGACTCGAGCGTGCGGTTGGCCCAGCCGAACAGCCCTGCCACCAGCTCCTCGCCGCTCACGCTGACCTCCTCGAATCCGGCGCCGCCGGCGTGGCCGGAGCTGCGGCCGGGCGTGAACGCGTGCATGTCCACGACCTGCTCGAGCCGGTCCTCCTCGCTCCAGGCCGCCGTGGTCGTTTCCGTTGGACGCCGGCCGGGGCCCGGCGCCCATCAGCGCCCGCCACAGCGGCGCCACGGCGCCGGCGCCCCGCTTCGGCCACGCCGCGATGCGGTCGCCGTAGTAGGACGGCTCGCCGCAGAACGCCACCACGCCGCCCGGCCGCAGCACGCGCCGGAACTCCCGGAAGGCGGCCGGCAGGTCGGGCAGGTGGTGAAGCACCGCGTGGCCGAAGACGAGGTCGAACGAGTCGTCCGCGAAGGGCAGCTCGGCCGCCTCGCAGGCGGCCGTCTCCACGGCCAGTCCGAGCTCCTCGGCGGAGCGCTCGAGCCGGCCGAGCATCCCGGGCGAGATGTCGGTCGCCACCGCCTCGCCGACCACGCCGGCGCGCAGCAGGTTGAGCGTGAAGTAGCCGGTGCCGGCGCCGATCTCGAGCGCGCGCCCGTAGCGGCCGGGCTCGTGCCCCAGCGCCTTGCGCAGCTTGCCGTGACCTGCGCCTGGCCGACGTCGTTGTAGTCGATCCCCCACTTCGAGTCGTAGTGCTCGGCGGCGAGGTCGTGGTAGCGGACGTTGGCGTCCCTGATGCGCTCGGCGGTCTGCATGGGCGGGAGCAGGGTAGTACCTAGACTCACTCCGCCCATGCAGGAGACGGTGCAGAGAGCCCAGCCCGAGGGGGTGCCTCCGCTCGAGCTGACCGGCGAGCGGACGCTTCCCGACGTGCCGGCCGAGAACTACTGGTTCCGCCGCCACCTGGCGGTGTACGAGTGGGTGGCCGAGCGCTGCGCCGGCCGCGACGTGGTCGACATGGCCTGCGGCGAGGGCTACGGGGTGGACGTGCTCGCCCGGCGCGCGCGGCACGGTGACCGGCGTCGACGCCAACCCCGAGGCGCACGAGCACGCCCGGCTGAAGTACACGCGGCCCGGCGTGCGCTTCGTGCGCGACCTGGTCGAGAGCTACGCCGAGCCCTGCGACGCGGTCGTGTTCCTCCAGACCATCGAGCACGTGCAGGATCCGGAGGCGGTGCTGCGCCACTTCCGCGACATGCTGCGCCCCGGCGGCGCCGCGTACGTCTCGACGCCCAACCTGCTGACGCTGGCGCCGCCCGGGCCGAGAAGTCGGACAACCCCTGGCACGTGAAGGAGTACCGCGCGGAGGAGTTCCGCGCGCTCTGCGAGAGCGTGTTCGGCGACGTCGAGCTGCTCGGGCTCTTCCACGCACGGGTGCTGCGCGCCCACGAGCTGGCGCTGCGGGCGGGCTGGGACCGCGTGCACGCCGCGCTCGGGATCACCAGGCCCTTCTACGACCGCTTCACGCCCGCCATCTCCGCGCGCGACTTCGCGCTCCGCCCGGGCCCGCTCGAGCGCGCGCTCGACTTCGTCGCGGTGCTCCAGGCCTTGAGCCGCGCCGCGGCAGGACGGCGCGCTCGCGATCGTCCTCCACTCGCACATGCCCTACGTCGAGGGCTTCGGCACCTGGCCGTTCGGCGAGGAGTGGCTCTGGGAGGCGGTTGCGTGCGTGTACCTGCCGCTGCTGGACGTGCTGGACGGCGCGCCGGTCACGCTCGGGCTGACGCCCGTGCTCTGCGACCAGTTCGAGGCGATGCGCGGCGACGCCGGCGAGCGCTACCTCCGCTTCCTCCGCGACGTGCGCGCGCCGATCCACGCCGAGGACGCGGCGGGCCTGGACGACGGCGGCGAGCCGCGGCTCGCGGCCGAGGTGCGCCGCGCGGCCGAGGACTACACGCGCGCGGAGCGGTCTTCGAGGACCGCGGCCGCGACCTGTGTCGCCGCGTTCGCGGCGCTCGACGGCGGTCGAGCTCTGGACCTCCGCTGCGACGCACGGCCTGCTGCCGCTGATGGCCACCGACGCCGGCGTGCGGCTTCAGGTGGCCACCGGCACGGCCTCGCACCTGCGCCGCTTCGGCGACTGGGGCGGCGGCTTCTGGCTGCCCGAGTGCGCCTACGTGCCCGGGCTGGAGCGCGAGCTGGCCGACCACGGCGTGCGGGCTTCTGCGTCGACCAGACCGGCGTGGAGGGCTTCGACCACCTGACGCCGTGCCACCGGCCGGCCCGGTCGCCGTCCCGATCGACTGGGAGTCCGTCGCAGCTCGTCTGGTGCGACGAGCACGGCTACCCGGCGGACGGCGCTACCGCAACTACTGGGGCCGCACCGTCCACGACCTGCAGCCGTGGAGCAACGCCGGCGAGCCGTACGACCACGAGGCCGCGCTCGAGCTCGCCCGCGAGCACGCACGCGACTTCGTGCGCGCGCGCCGCCGAGGCTCGCCGGCGGCGGCCTGCTCTGCTTCGCGCTCGACACCGAGCTGCTCGGCCACTGGTGGTACGAGGGCCAGGCCTGGCTGCGCGCCGTGCTGGAGGAGGCGGAGGCGCAGGGCGTGCGGCTGGTGACCGTGTCGGAGGGCATCGAGCTGGTGGAGCCGGCGGCGCGGGAGCTGGCACCCGTCCACCTGGGGGAACGCGCAAGGACTTCACCACCTGGGACGCGCCCGCCGTGGCCGAGCTGGCCTTCGCCGCGCGCGCCGCTGAGCTGCGCACCGTCGCAGCCGTGGCGGGCACGCCGCCCCGCACGCGGCACTCGAGCGCGCCGCCCGCGAGCTGCTCGCCATGCAGTCGAGCGACTGGGCCGTTCATGGTCACGCGCGACCTGGCCGCCGACTACCCGGCGGAGCGGATGAGCCTCGCACGGCGATTCCACTCGACGCCGCGCTGGCTGCTCTGACAGACTCCGCGGCCGCTCCCGACGCCGTCGCTGCGCGGCCTCGCACCACACCTCGACCTGTCTCCTCTGACCACTCCGTAGACCCGATGCGCGCCCTGATCCTGTCCTGGGAGTACCCGCCGCTGATCGAGGGCGGGCTCGCGCGCCACGTGCGCAAGCTCGCTGAGAACATGGCGGCGCAGGGCGTTGACGTCCACGTGCTCGCCCGCGGGCGCGAGGAGGATCCCGCGGAGGAGGAGGCGGGCGGGGTGCTCGTGCACCGCGTTCGCGAGCCGGAGCGCCCGCGCGACCTGAGCGAGTTCGTGGCCTGGATCGAGCACATGAACTCCGACATGCTCGCCGCGGGCGTGGAGGTGGGCGACCGCTACGACTTCGACGTGGTCCACGGACACGACTGGCTCGTGGCCTCGGCCGGCGACCACCTCGCGAAGCGCTTCCGCGCCCCGCTCGTGGTGACCATCCACGCCACCGAGTACGGCCGCCACCAGGGCTGGGTGGACAAGCACCCGCAGTCCTACATCCACGGCGTGGAGCGCTGGATGGCGAACCGGGCCGACCGCCTGATCACCTGCTCCTCTTACATGCGCGAGCACGTGGCCGACATCTACGGGCTCGAGGAGAGCCGCGTGAACGTGATCTCGAACGGGATCGACCCGTCCGAGCTCGTGCCGGTGGACGACCTCGACACCCTGCGCGCGCGCTTCGCCGCGCCCGACGAGCAGCTCGTCCTGCTCGTCGGCCGGCTCGTGTACGAGAAGGGCTTCCAGCTGGCGCTCGAGGCCCTGCCCGGGCTGATCGAGCGCCTGGGCAACGTCCGCTTTCTCGTCGCCGGCTCGGGCACCGCGGAGGAGGAGCTGCGCGAACAGGCCAGCCGACTCGGCCTCGACGACCACGGCACCTTCCTCGGCTGGATCGGCGACGACGTGCTGCACTCGCTCTACCGCATCGCCGACCTCACGGTGGTGCCCTCGATCTACGAGCCCTTCGGCCTGGTGGCGCTCGAGGCCATGGCGTCCGGCTGCCCCTGCCTGGTGGCCGACACCGGCGGCCTGCGCGAGGTGGTACCGAACGAGGACGTCGGGCTGCGCTTCCGCTCGCGCGACCCCGGCTCGCTCGCGACGATGGCCGAGCGCCTGCTCACCGACGAGGAGCTGCGCGACCGCCTCGTGGCCGAGGCCTCGGAGCACGTTCTGAGCTTCGACTGGGCCGACGTGGCGGCGCAGGTGGCGAGCGTCTACAGCGAGGTCACGCGCCGCAAGCAGCGAGCGCGCGGCGCGCCGCCCGCTCCTGATCGCGCCCTCCATCAGCGCGGCATACTGCCCGGCGGTGTGCTCGCCCGCGAAGGCGAGCGGGCCGGTCGGGCCTCCACGGCCGCGGCCACCGACGCTGGCGGAGAGGTCGAGTACGCCGCCCGCGCCCAGGGATCGTCCGCCCACGTGGATAGCACGGCTCCGCCCGAGTCCAGTTCGAGGTCACCCCGCAGCCGCGCGAGCGAGTCGAGCCAGCGCTCGGGCCCGGTCGCGACGTCGAGCGCATCCAGCGCGGGCTCGAACCCGCGAAGGCGCTCACGACGGGCTGCGGCCCGACCGCCCTCGCCGGTGGCCGTCCAGGTCCAGTAGCGCTCGGGCACGTTCATCACGGCGCTCGGCTCGGCGCGGGTGCCGGAGCGGCACGAACAGCTTCGCCGCGTGGCCGTAGGTGACCTGCCCCAGCGCATCGGCAGCGCGGTCGGTAGCGGCGGCTCGAAGGCGATGCGGTCCAGGACGCTCGCGGGCACGGCGATCACGCAGGCGTCCGCGTCGAGCTCGCCGCCGCGCGGCGAGCACGCGCACGCGCTCGCCCCACTCGACGGCGGTCACGGGCGATCCAGCCGCACCGCCGACCCGAGCTCATCGGCCAGCGCCAGCGGCAGGCGCTGGTTGCCGCCGGCGATGCTCGGCGCGGGCTCGTCGTCGATGTGCGCGACGCCCGCGAGGTCGGCGGCCGCCACGTGCTCGGCCGAGTTGGCGCACGAGATCTCCACGCGCGCGAGGATCGCCTCGCGGGCGCCGGCCGGGATGTCGAGGCCGTCGAGGAACTCCCGCGCGGAGAGTCGCGTGCGCCGCCAGTCAGCTCCGCTCGACCTCCGCCATCGCCGCGGCCAGCTCCTCGTGCGTCGTGCCGATGCCGCCGCTCGGGTCGCGCCGGCCGTAGCGCATGCCCTTGTCCCAGAGCCCGAGGCCGAACCGGTCCACCAGCTCGCGGATCGCCGTGTTGCCCGGGCAGGATGTACTCGGCCCCCATCTCCACGACCGCGCCGTTCGGAAGCCGCTCCGACCACACCCGTCCGCCCACGCGCGAGCGCGCCTCGAGCACGACCACCTCGACGCCGCCGCGCGCGAGCTCGTCGGCCGCGACGAGCCCGGCGAGGCCCGCACCGACGACGACCGCCCTCATGGCCGGTCCCGGCGCACCGCCACGGCGTCCACGGCCACGCGCCCTGCTCGTGCACCAGCACCGGATTCAGCTCGAGCAGCTCGAGTCCGCTCGCGAGCAGCAGCTCGCCGGCTGCGGCGGCCAGCCGGGCGGCGGCGCCCACGTCAAGCGCCGGGCGGCCGCGGCCGCCGGTGAAGAGGCGGCCGCGCGCAGGCTGCGGATCGCCGCCTCCACCCGCTCGGGCGTCGCGGGGAGCGGCACCACCGCGGCGTCGTCCAGCACCTCGGTCCAGACGCCGCCGGCGCCGACGACGAGACACGGCACCACGGCGTCCGCGCGGGCGGCCACGAGCAGCTCTGTGCCGGGCGGCGCCATTCGCTCGACGAGCACCCGCGCGCCGTCCACACCGAGCTCGGCGAGCCGGCGGTGCGCCTCCGCACGGCGTCCTCGGTACGCGACGTCGAGGACCAGGGCCCCGATGTCCGCCTTGTGCTGCACGCGAGGGCGCGCTGAGCTTCACCGCCACGTGACCGCCGAGCTCCGCGAGCGCGACGACCGCGTCGTCCTCGCCGGAAACCAGCCGGCCGTCCACCGCCGGCAGGCCGGCCGACCGGAGCAGCTCCTTGGCCTCGTGCTCGGCGAGCCAGCGCCACCCGTTCGCCGCGGCGGGGGCGCGCGCCGGCCGGCGGCGGCGTCGCGATCTCCCTCAGCCGCGCGGGGTCCGGCCGGGCGCCCGAGGGCGGCCGCGCAGGCCAGCCCGGTTCGGAGGCCGGCCACCGCGGGCACGCCCGCGTCCATGAACTCGAGGGCGGCGTCTTCGTCGAGCAGCTCGGGGAGGGTCGAGGAGACCATCACGGGCACCGCAGCGTGAGCCGCCCCCAGCCGGATTCCCTCGCGCACCGCCGCCCATGAACCGCCGCGGCCGGAGTCCGCGGCCTGGTCGTAGAAGACGAGGACCCGGTCCACTGACGGGTCGTCGCCGACGGTCACGATGATGTCGCGGAGCCGCTCGACGTCGCCCCAGATCAGCGCCGTGTAGTCGAGCGGGTTGCCGACCGTGGCCGCGTCCGGCAGCAGCTCGCGCAGCCGCGCCGCCGTGTCCGCCGCGAGCAGCGGCAGCCGAAGCCCGAGCCGCGCGCACTCGTCGGCGGCGAGCGCCGAGTCGCCGCCGGAGCAGGTGAGCATGGCGAGCCCGGTCAGACCCCAGCCGTCCGACGCTGCGGGCGCGGTCGTGGCACGGCGAGCGCCTTCGCGAGCTCGAGCAGGTCGTGCACGTCCGCCGCCCAGGCGGCGCCCGCCTCCTCCACTAGCGCCCGGAACACGCGCTGGTCGCCGGCCAGCGCGCCCGTGTGCGCCGTCGCGGCGGCCGCGCCGGCCGTCGACTCGCCCACCTTCAGCACCGCCACGCCCACGCCGCGCTCCGCGCACTCCGCCAGCGCCTCGCACAGCAGCGCGCCGTCGCCGTCGCCCTCGAGGTACAGCGCGATCGAGCGCACGGCGTCGTCGCGCGCGAGCGCCGCGCACCCAGTCGGCCGGGTCCACGACCGAGTTGCCGCACGAGACCACGGTGTGGAACCGCAGGCCGCGCCTGCGCCGCCAGCGCGTTCACGGCCACGTTGCCGCTCTGCGACACGAGCGCCACGGGCCCCGGCTCGAGCGCGCGCAGCGCGTCGCCCCACATCGCGGCGCCCGAGCGCAGCGCGACGATCCCGTTGCCGTTCGGGCCGCAAACGGGCAGCGAGTGGCGCGCCGCGGCCTCGCGCAGCCGCCGCTCGTGCTCCGCCCCCAGCGCGACCTCGCCGAAGCCCGCGCCGTACACGACCGCGCCGCCGCAGCCAAGCGCGCCGGCCTCGTCCACCACCTCAGGCACGCAGGCGGCCGGGATCCCAACCACCACCGCGTCCGGCACCTCCGGCAGCTCCGAGAGCGACGGGAAGCAGGGGAACCCGTGCGCCGCGGCGCGCTTCGGGTTCACGCCCCAGACCGGCCCGGCAAAGCCGGCGCCGCGCAGGTTCAGAAGCGTCTCGCCCGCGTACGAGTCGTCGCGCTCGCTCGCCCCGACGACCGCGATGCTACGCGGCCGCAGCAGCCGGCCGAGGTCCATCAGTGCAGCGTCCGCTCCACGCCGCGGCGCTCCAGCGCGCGGGCGATGATCAGCCGCTGGATCTCGCTGGTGCCCTCCCAGATGCGGTCCACGCGCAGCTCGCGGAAGAAGCGCTCGGCCACGTTGGTGCGCATGTAGCCGCGGCCGCCGAAGATCTGGAGGCAGCGGTCGGCGCAGCGGTTGGCCGCCTCGCTCACGAACAGCTTCGCCATCGAGGCCTTCGCGTGCACCACCTTCGGGTCGGCGCCGGCGTCGGCCAGGCGCGCCACCTCGAGCGCCAGCAGCCGCCCCGCCGCGGCGTCCGCCGCCGAGTCGGCCAGCGGGAACGAGACGCCCTGGTAGTCGATGATCCGCGAGCCGCCCTGCTCGCGCTCGATGGCCCAGGCGGTGGCGTCCTCGATCAGCCGCCACATCGAGCCCACGCCGCGCGCCGCGATGCCGAGGCGCTCCTCGGTGAACCACGAGCGCTGGAGGTCGTCGCCGCCGCCGACGCCGCCGATCACGGCGTCGTCGCCCACCTCGACCGCCGTTGAAGCGGATCGTGGGATGGCCGTGCGGATAGGTGTGGCTGAACGGCGGGTCGTCGACGATCTCGATGCCGTCGAGCGCCGCGGTCCACCAGGAACAGCGTCGGGCAGCTTCTCGCCGTCGACGAGCGCGTTCGCCATCACGATGTAGACGCTCGCGACGTCGCCGTAGGTCACGAACCACTTCTCGCCGTCGATCACCCAGCCGCCGTCGGTGCGGCGCGCCGTGGTCTCGATCCGCGACGGGTCGGAGCCCGCCTCGGCCTCGGTGACCGCGTAGGCGTCGTGCAGCTCGCCGCGCAGTGCCGGCTTCAGGTAGCGCTCGATCTGCTCGGGCGAGCCGCTCGCCGAGCACGTTGTAGGCGCCCGGCATGTGCCACGAGAGCGCGTTCGTCGAGCGCCCGAGCTGCTCCTCGACAAGGAACCACTCGACCTTCGACCAGCCCTGCCCGCCGTGCTCGACCGCGTGCAGCCCGCCCGAGAGCCGCGCCTCGATCGCCTCGCGCTTGATCCGCTGCTTCAGCTCGTCGGGGATCTTCCCGCCCGCCCGCTCGGCCAGCTCCTCGTTCGGGATCAGCACCTCCTCGACGAAGCGGCGCGCCCGGTCGCGCAGGTCGAGCTGCTCGGGCGTGAAGTCGGCCGCCGTCTGGGCGGCGGGGGCGGCGGGGGTGACTGTCATAGGGCGAGCTCCAGGTTGTTGTGGTTGTGCACGACGTCCTCCACGAGCGCGCGCGCGTCGCGCACGGCCGGGTCCTCGCAGCCGCCGGCCAGGGCGAGCGCCTCGGCCAGATAGCGGCGCCACGCGCGCCGGGTTCCGCGCGTCACGAGCGCCTCCGCGCGGGCGCGTCTCGCGCTCAACCATGGCCGCGGAAGGAGGCCCGCCCGCGCGCAGCGTCGGCGAGCGCCTCGGGCAGCTCCAGCTCGGGTTCGGGGGTGATCGAGAGCCATGTGTGGCGAGCGCCAAGTGGACGCACGGCGGCATGTTATCATGCGACTGATCACAAAGTCAGGATGACGCCCTGAGCACGCTCCAGACCGCCCCAGACCGGACCCGCGAGCCCAGGCAGAGCTGGCGCCAGCTGGAGCCGCGCACTACCGCGACCCGGAGATCACGGAGCTCGAGGAGCGGCGCATCTTCGCCCGCAATGGCAGCTCGTCGGGCACTCGGCCGGCTGCCGAACCCGGGCGACTACCTCACCTCCACGGCCGGCTCCCAGCCGGTGCTCGTGCTCCGGGACGAGCACGGCGAGCTGCGCGCCTTCCGCAACGTCTGCCGCCACCGCGGCTCGCGCCTCCTGAGCGGCTCGGGCCAGTGCGGCAAGGCGATCCGCTGCCGCTACCACGGCTGGACCTACCGCACCGACGGCGAGCTGATCGGCGTGCCCGAGGGCCGCTCGATCGCCGGCCTCGACAAGTCGAAGCTCGGGCCTGTTCCCGGCGCGCGTCGAGACGCTCTGCGGGCTCATCTTCGTGAACCTCGACATCCACGCGCAGCCGCTGCCGAGCAGGTGGCCGGCCTGCCCGAGCGCCTCGCGCGCTACGGCATCGAGCGGCTCGAGCCGAGCGGCGAGTGGCACAACACGCAGCCCTCGAACTGGAAGATCGTGATCGACAACTACAACGAGGGCTACCACGTGCCGATCGCCCACCCCGGGCTGATGCGCCTGCTCGACTACAAGCGCTACGACGTCGAGGTTCACGACGGCTGGGTCTGGTTCGAGGCGCCGTTCGCGACAAGCCCTCCGGCAACCTGATGGAGCGCGCCTACCAGCGCCTCATGACGCCGATGCCGGGCCTCGCCGAGGCCGACCGGCGCGTCTGGCGCTACGCGATGATCTATCCGAACACCACGATCGACCTCTATCCCGACCAGGTCGTGACCTGGCGCATCGATCCCGACGGCCCGCTCCGCGCCCGCGACGAGGCCTTCGGGTACCGCCACCCGCGCGCCGGGCTCCGCACGCGGCTCGCGCGGCTCGCCAACAACAGGCTGAACACGCTCGTCGAGCAAGGAGGACGCCGACCTCGTGGAGAACGTGCAGGCCGGCCTCGAGACGCGCGGCCTCGAGCTCGGGCCGCTCTCGCACCGCGAGGCCGCGATCGCCTGGTTCGCCGACCGCATCAGAGCGGACCTCGGTGACCGCCGCGGCCGACCGAGCGCGGCGCGCGCGAGCGCATCCTCGCCGCCGCGGTGGAGCGGATCGCGAGCGACGGCATCGACGAGGTCCGGATCGCGCGGATCGCGATGGACGCCGGCGTCTCACCTCGCTCGTCCACTACCACTTCGAGACCCGCGACGCACTGCTCGAGCAGGCGCTCGAGTACTCGCTACGAGCTCGCCGGCGACGTGCGGCTCGGTCCCGAGGGCGACGCCGACGACTCGAGAGCGCCGGGCGGCTCGCGGCGATGATCGACCAGTGCCTGCCTTACCCCGGCATCCTCGAGCGCGACTGGATCCTGTGGGTCGAGCTGTGGCTGCGCGCCGTCCGCCACCCGGACTGCGCCCGACGGCGGCGCGCCTCTACGCGCGCATGCGCGACTGGTTCGCCGAGGCGATCGAGGCCGGCGTCGAGCGCGGCGAGCTGGCGTCCGACGCGGACCCCGACCGGATCGCCGACCGCATCCTCGCGCTGGCCGACGGCTATGGCGTGCGGGTGCTCTTCGGCGACATGGACGTGGAGCACGCGCGGCGTGAGATCTGGGCCGCGATCGCGCCGGCGCTCGACCTCCCGCCTCCAGACCTCATGCTCGGTGAGGCGCTGCCGGGGGGGAGAGGGAGGGAATGGGTGAGTTGTTGGGGGGGGGGGTGGATAGGGAAGGGCGGCTCGCGGCCGGCCGCTACGTCGCGGGGCTGTTCCTCGACGACGGCTACGCGCTGCTCGCGCGCACCAGCTTCCGCGCGGCGCCGACGCCGGCGGTCCTTCAGGACCCGCTGCGCCGCGTTGTGGCCGCAGGCGCCCATCACGCCGCCGCCCGGGTGCGTCCCGGCGCCGCACAGGTAGAGGCCGTCGACCGGCGTGGCGTACTGGGCGAGCAGGGGAGAGGGCCGCATGAAGGCCATCTGGTCGAGCCCCTGCTCGCCCTGGAAGATCGAGCCGCCCGCGAGGCCGAAGATGCGCTCCAGGTCCGGCGGCGCGAGCACCTCGTGGTGGAGAGCGCGTCGCGGAAGCCCGGTGCGTGCTCGGACACGATGTCGAAGCAGCGCTCCGCATATGCCTCGCGCGCGCCGTCGGGCCAGCCGTCCTCCGAGTGCGGCCCGTACTGGGTGAACATCGTGACGACGTACGTGCCGTCGTCCGTGAGCGACGGGTCGACCGCGCTCGGCACCTCCAGCTCGATGTATGGTGCTCGGCGGGCTCGCCGCGCACCGCGTCCTGCCACGCGCGCTCGAGCTAGTCGATCGAGGGGCAGATCGCGACGCCTGTGTGGAGCAGCGCCGCTCGTCGGCGAAGCGCGGCGGCTCGGACAGGACGCAGTTGATCTTCACCGAGCCGCCGCGGGTCCGGAAGCGGCGCATGTCCTCGCCGACCTCGTCCGGGAAGTGCTCGCTCGCCGACGAGCTCGAGCACGGTGGTGCGCGGATGCGCGCCGGAGACGACGAGCGGCGCCCGCACCTCCTCGCCGCTCTCGAGCGTCACGCCGGTGGTGCGGCCGTCGCGCACTCGATCGAGCGCACCGGCGCGCCCGTACGGACCGTCGCGCCGTGCGACTCGGCGCTGCGCGCGAGCGCCTGGCTGATCGCGCCCATCCCGCCCTCACGTGTCCCCACGCGCCGGGGATGCCGTTCACTCGCCGAGCTCGTGGTGGAGGAGGTTGTAGGCGGTGCCGGCGTGCGCGGCCCGGCCCAGACGCCGACGACGCCGGTGGACGCGATCGCGCCCTTGAGCGCGTCGGTCTCGAACCAGTCGTCGAGCAGGTCGCCCACGGACATCGTCATCACGCGGAACAGCTCGTGCACGTCGCGGCCGCGAGCCCCGCCGCCGGCCGGCCTCGCGCAGCAGGCCGAGCAGGTCGCCGGGCCGCTTCGACCCGAGCGCGGGCGGCGGGCGGAGCAGCAGCGGGCGCAGGAACCCGCGGGCGGGCGAGCACGGCCTCGTACCCGGGTACGCCTCGGCGTCCCTCTGGAGTAGCGCTCGAGCTCGGCCTGGGTGCGCCGTGTCGTCGAAGAAGAAGATCGGCCGCCGTCGGGCCCGAAGGTGGCGTAGCTCGGGTCGAGCGGCACGGCCTCGTAGCCGAAGTCGTGCAGCCGGAGGTCGGAGACGATCTTCGGCTGGAGCATCGAGACGACTACGACGCGCGCGACACGCGCTGCCCGGCCACAGCTCCTCGGTAACGCAGGCGCCGCCGAGCACGTCGCGCCGCTCGAGCACGCACACGTCGCAGGCCGGCGCGGGCGAGGTAGGCCGCGCAGGTGAGCCCGTTGTGGCCGCCGCCGACGACGATGGCGTCGAACGGCTCCGCCGCCGTCGGCCGCTCACACGGCGACCCGCATGCGCCCGCCGGCCTCCTCCAGGACCGTGCCGAGCGTGCCGGCGATCGTGTCGAACTCCGCCTGCCCGGCCACGAGCGGCGGCGAGATCTGCACGACCGGGTCGCCGCGGTCGTCGGCGCGGCAGAGAGGCCCTCCTCGAACAGGCGCGGCGACACGAAGCCGCGCAGCAGCTCGTCGCACTCCTCGTCGCTGAAGCGACGCGCGCGTCTCCTTGTCCTTGACCAGCTCGAGCGCGTAGAAGAAGCCGGCGCCGCGCAGGTCGCCGACGATCGGCAGCTCGAGCAGCTGCTCGAGCGCGGCGCGGAAGTCGGCCTCGGTCTCGCGCACGTGCTCGACGATCCGCTCGCGGCGCATGATCTCGATGTTCTTCAGCGCGACCGCGGCCTGCACCGGGTGGCCGCCGAAGGTCATCCCGTGCGTGTACATGCGCCCGCCCGCGAGGAACGGCTCCATCACGCGCTCGCTCGCGACAGCGCGCCGATCGCGGCGTATGCGGACGACAGCCCCTTGGCGCACGTGATCAGGTCGGGCGTGACGCCGAAGCGCTCCGCCGCGAACCAGTGCCCCAGCGCGGCCGAAGCCGGTGATCACCTCGTCGAAGCAGAGCAGGATGCCGTGGCGGTCGCACAGCTCGCGGACGCCCTCGAGTAGCCCGCCGGCGGCATGAACGAGCCGCCCGCGTTCTGGACCGGCTCGACGATCACCATCGCGACGGTCTCGGGGCCCGGCCTGCTGGATCGTCGCCTCGAGCTCGTCGAGGAGGAGGGAGGTGAACTGCTCCTCGGTCTCCTCGGGCGGCCGGTGGTAGCGGTTCGTGTTCGAGACGTGCAGCACGTCCGGCACGAGCGGCTCGAAGGGCGCGCGCAGGTCGGCGCAGCCGTTGATCGACAGCGCGCCCATGGTGGTGCCGTGGTAGGCCACGCGCCGGGCGATCGCCTTCCAGCGCCGCTCGCCGCGGGCCGTGTAGTGCTGGCGCGCGAGCTTCCAGGCGGCCTCGACGGCCTCGGATCCGCCGGACACGAAGAAGACCCGGTTCAGGTCGCCCGGCGCAAGGCCGCAGCTCCCGGCAAGCTCGATGGAGCGCGGGTGGGCGAACGTCCAGTTGATCGCGAACGGCAGCTCGCGCATCTGGGCGGCCGCGGCCTCGCCCATCTCCTCGCCGAAGCCGTAGCCGATGTTCACGCAGAAGAGGCCGGCGAGCGCGTCCAGGTAGCGGCGCCCCGCGGCGTCCTCGACGTGGCAGCCGTCGCCCCGCACGATGACCTGGAGCTCCTCACCGGCGCCGTAACGCCCCATCTCCGTGAAGTGAAGCCAGAGATGGTCGAGCTGACCCACGCGCGGACGATATCGCGGCGGCCGTCAAACGGGGGCAATCCTGACCTAGGTACCGATACGGTCCCTTAAGCAGGATCGTCAAAAAAGAAAGCAACAAAAGCCCACCTCCTTCACCGCTGTAGTTGACGGACAGCGGCGCTACGGGAGCCGGCCGTGGCTCCGGAGCAGCTCCAGCACCGGCTCGTGCGGCAGCCGCTCCACCACGCGGCCCTCGCGGCCTGTCGTCGTCTCCGCACGTCCAGAGCGCGTTCAGCACGGACTCCTCGGTCGCCTCCACGGTCGCCAGGAAGAGCGGGTCGAGCTCGGTGTCCGGGAGCGTCGGGGGAGTCGGCTCGCCGCGAGCCGTGGTCGAGAACGCCACGAAGATCTCGCCGCTGGCGTGGTGCGCGACCGAGCCGGGCGCGCGAGGCCCAGGCCGACGCGGCGCGCGACCCGCGTGAGCTGCGCCGGGCCGAGCGGTGCGTCGGTCGCGACCACCGCGATGCAGCTGCCCGCGGGAGGGCGGCGGGCGTCCTCCTCGGTGGAGGTACCGCCCCTCCCAGCAGGCGTCCGACCGGCACCCCGTCCACGCGCAGCTGGGGAGCGGGCACCGAAGTTGGCGAGCACGAGCGCGCCCACGTGTGGCCCTCGCCGGTCACGCGGCTCGAGCTGCCGATGCCGCCCTTCCAGTCGAAGCAGACCATCCCGGTCCGGCACCGACCGCGCCCTCCGCCACGTCCTGGGACGCGTCCGCGACAGCCCGGCCGGCGTCGTCGGCCTCCACCTGGACCACGCGCGCGTCGTTCAGCCAGCTGTCGTCGCACTCGCCCACGACCGGGATCACGACCTCCTCCACGCCGATGCGCGGATCCGCCTCGACGGCCGCCGCGACCGCGCCGTCGTACACACGGCCGACCGACATCGTGGCGGTGAGGTAGACCGGCGTGGCCAGCTCGCCCCACTCGGCGATCTCGAGCGAGCCCGTGAGCTCGCCGGCGCCGTTCAGCACCGCGACGCCGGCGGGCGGCGCCTCGGCCGACAGCCACCCCGAACCGCTCGGGGACGAGGCGGTGACACCGGTCCGCGCCACGCCGCGCCCGGCCGGCGGATCCGGCTCGTCGCGCACCGCGGTCACGTGGCCCACCAGGACTCCCTCGACGTCGGCGATCGAGCCGCGCGGTCCCGCCTCGAGCTCGCCGATGCGCACGCCGTGCTCGCGGAGGCTCTTCGCGTCGTCCATGGCGGGACTCTACGAACTGGGAGACTCGGCGCTGTTCGCGGTGATCGTGACCGGCGCGCCCGGCGTGGGGAAGACCACCTACCTCACCGCCCTCACCGACGTGCTGGCGGACGACGAGATCGCGCACGCGGCGATCGACGCCGACGAGGTGTCCTGGGCATATCCGTACCCGGTGTCAGAGGCGCGCAGGAGTACGTACGGCGCGCGTGGGCCGCCACCGGGACCAGGGTCACGAACTGCTGCTGATGGGCGAGGTGGTCGAGGGGCCGGGGCACCCCGCGGGGCTGCTCGAGGCCGTCGAGGCGGACGACCATCTGCTCGTGCGGCTAGACCGCGCCGTACATGCTGCTCCGCCAGCGCATCCTGGCGCGCGAGCCCGTCGATGGTCGGGCACGGAGCACCTGCTGGAGGAGACGAGACGCTGGGTGGAGCAGATCGACGAGCTGGCGGGAGGCGCACGTCACGATCGACACGGTGAGGACCGGCCCGCTGGAGGCGGCCGCGCTGATCAGGGCCGAGCGGCCCCGCCAGCTCGGCGGATAATCTCGCGCCGTGAGACTCGCGATGCCGGTCGTGTGGAGCGACGATCACCGCCTGCACGAACCGGGTGGCGAGGTATAGCTAGGCATTCGCACGCCGGGGACCGAGCTGCCGGAGCGCGCGGAGCGGATCCAGGCCTGGCTGACCCACGCCGGGCGCCCCGCTCGTGGACGCCCTCGCATCAGCCGGACGAGGCGGTGGCGAAGCGTGCACGACAGCGGCCTGACTCGACTACCTGGCGAGCGCCTGGGCGGCGTGGCGGGAGGCCGGGCTCGACGAGAGAGCCGGGCCACGACCGCGTCGTGCCGTACCTGTTCCCGCACCCGGACCTGTTTCTCCGGGCGGCCGGCGCACCCGGCCCACCTCGATCACGGCCCGCGAGGGCGAGTTCGCCTACGACACGATGACGCTGATCGGTCCGGGCGCGTGGCAGGCCGCGCGCGCGGCGTGTCGACGCCGCCGTCACGGCCGCGCCAGCTCGTGCTGGACGGGGGCGCCCGCGGCGTACGCGTGCACGCGCCCGCCCGGCCACCACGCGACGCGGACCTGCTTCGGCGGCTCCTGCTACCTGAACAACTGGCGCGGCGGCCGCGGCGCGGCTGCGGGACGGCGGCACGAGCGGTCGCGGTGCTCGACATCGACGCCCATCACGGCAACGGCACCCAGGCGATCTTCTGGGACGACGCGAGCTGCTGACCGCGTCCGTCCACGTGGACCCCGGCGGCGGGCTGGTTCCCGCATTTCCTCGGCTACCCGGAGGAGCGCGGCGCGAAGGGTCGAATCGCAACGCCGTCATGGCCCCGGGCAGCGGCGACGAGCTGTGGGTTGCGGCGGTCTACCGAGCTCGCCGGCTAGGCGAGCGGGGGGGCGCTCGAGGCGCTGGTGGTCGCGCTGGGAGTGGACGCGGCGGAGGGGATCCCGAGAGCCCGCTTGCTGTCACGCCTCCGGCTTCCGGGACGCCGGTCTGATGCTGGGTGGGCTCGGCCTTCCGACCGTGGTGGTGCAGGAGGGCGGCTACGACCTCGACGCGGTAGGCGGGCTGGTGCGCGAGGCGCTGACCGGAATCGAGGAGGGAATGGATGGCTGAGGGACGGTCGATCTGGGTCGGCAGGGACGAGCATCACGGGGTGCTGGCGCAGCCGCGCGCCGACGCGCCGCAGGCCTGCACTGGCGGCTGAGGCGATCGCCCACACGCCCCGGCCGCGCAGCCTGTCGGTGGGATCCGGCGGCCGGCTGAGCGGTGTTCATCCAGGACGGCGACGACCGCTCGGACGTGTGGCTGATCGATCTCGAGGACGGCTCGCCGGCGCGACGCCTAACGACCGGCCGCGACCCGATGCCGTATTGGGAGGACACGACCCCGCGGCTCTCGCCCGCCGCCGACGCGGTGGCCTACGTCGACGGCGAGCACGTCTGGCTCGTGCCGGCGGCGGGCGGCCCGCCCCGCAGGCTCGTCGAGGGCGGGAGCCCCCTGTGGATCGGCGACGGCCGCCTCCTGATCGAGGTGGAGACGTGACGAGGACCGGACCACCCGGCTCGCCGTACGTGGACATCGAAGATCCGTCGCCGCGCCGGCTCGCCACCGAGCCACGGCGACCTGGACGCGCACGGCGACGAGGGTGACGCCGACGTGTCCCCCGACGGCACCGCGGTGGCTTACACGTTTACCTCCCGCGCAAACCAGAACCGGAGCAGCGAGATCCGCGTGGTCGAGCATCGAGACCGGCGAGGTGCGCCGCCTCACCGGCGAACCGGACATGCACGACGGCGGCCCGCGCTGGTCGCCGGACGGCGCGCGGATCGCCTACGCGTGGAGCGGAGCGGCTTCTACGAGCTGCACCTGGTGGATGCGGACGGGAGCGAACGACCGGCAGCTCGCCGAGCGCCGGGGCTGACCACGCGGACGCCCGCCTGGCATCCAGACGGCGAGCCGCATCGTGGCCGCGCGTTGCGAGCGCAACCGCTACAGCCTCGTGTCGGTCGACCCGGCGGACGGAGAGCGCCACCCAGCTCGCGCCCGGCGGGAGTCTGGGCGTCCCCGCGTGGACGGCCGAGCGGCGTCGTGGTGGCGGCCTACCACGATCACGCGACGCCGCCCGAGCTCGGGCGGCTCACGCCCGCCGGCCGCCGGCCGCGAGGTCCACGCTCCCGGCGCCGCTGTCCGTGAGGAACGCCCCGTACGCCGAGCTCGAGGACGTCACATTCGAGTCGTTCGACGGGCTCGCCGTTCCCCGCGTTCCTGATGCGCCCGCGCGACGCCTCGCCGGATCGAGCCCGCGCCCGCGATCGTCTACCCGCACGGCGGTCCCACCGACGCGTACGCCGACGAGTGGGACGGCCACGCGCAGTACTTCGTCGACAGGGGCTACGCGTGGCTGGCCGTCAACTTCCGCGGCTCGACCGGCTACGGCCGCGACTTCGAGCGCAGGAACCACGGCGTCTGGGGCGTCGACGACACGAAGGACTGCCTTGCGGCGGCCGACCACCTGCGCTCGCTCGACTGGGTCGACGGCGAGCGGCTTCGGCATCTTCGGGGCGAGCTACGACCGTACATGTCGCTGTGCGCGGTGACCTTCGACCCCGAGCACCGCTTCCGCTGCGCGGTGCCCAAGTACGGCGACTGCGACCTCACAACGTCATGGGCGCAGGGCGACCGGACCGGCGTGCAGGACCTCGAGCGCATGATGGGCACGCCGGCCGCAGGCGCGCGAGGCCTACATCGCCGGCTCGCCCTACCACCAGCTCGAGAACATCGAGGTGTCGCTGCTCGTCGCGCACGGTGAGCGCGACGAGCGCGTGAGCCCGAAGCAGTCGGAGCAGCTGGTCGATCGCCTGCGCGAGCTCGGCAAAACGTTCGAGTACGTGACCTACCCGACGGAGGCGCATGGCTTCCTGCGCGTCGGGCCCGCAGCTCGACTTCTACCGCCGCCTGGAGCGCTTCCTCGACTGGAATCTCGCCTGAAGCTCATGAGAGAGTCATCCGCCCATGAAGCGACTCGCGCTGGTCATCGTCCCCTGCATTCTTCTCCTGGCCGGCCTCCACAGGCGGTGTCCGCCCAGAGCCAGGACGACATAAGAGGGGGTGAAGAGAGAAAGCAGACCGCCTTCGACCCTCGGTGACCCCCAGGGCATCGACAGCATGAACCCGCTCATCGGTGTGACGGCCGCCGACCTACGAGGCGTGGAACATCCAGTACGCGACGCTCACCGACAAGGCCGCGAGCGACTTCCACACGATCCCCGGCCTCGCGAAGTAGTGGAAGGGCTCGGAGGACGGGAAGACCTGGACCTACACGCTGCGCGACGGGCCTGAAGTGGTCCGACGGCCAGCCGCTGACCGCGGAGGACATTGCCTGGACGATCAACACGAGCCGCGACGAGGAGTGGATCAACCACAGCGCGACGACGGTCAATCTCGACGCGACGGCCAAGGACGACACGACGCTGGTCGCTGAAGTCGAAGGTGCCGGACCCGAAGCTTCCGACACTCGACGTCTACATCCTGCCCGAAGCACATCTGGGGCAAGATGAGCGCGGACGCGCGCGGCAAGTACAACGCCACCGACGGCGTCGGCTCCGGCCCGTTCGTGCTCGAGAAAGTTCGAGAAGGGTCAGTTCGCCCGCTTCAAGGCCGAAACAAGTACTTCTGGGGCGGAGAACCGGCCGTCGACCACGGTCGTGCTCCGCAAGTTCAACAACCCGGACGCGATGGTCGCGGCGCTGAAGACGGGCGAGCTGGACGCGGCCGAGGACGTCCCGGGAGCGGCCTTCGACCAGGCTCGCGGATGACACCGAACATCCAGACCGTCGAGGGCAACCAGGGCGCGATGTCCCGAGGTGGCCATCAACGGCGGTGACGGCCTCAAGAAGCCGCATCCGGCGCTGCTCGACCCGCGCGTCCGCGAGGCGATCGGGCACGCGATCGACAAGAAGACGATCGTCGCGAGGGTGCTGGAACGGCCTCGGCCACGCGTCGCCCAGCCCTCAGCACCTCGCCGGACCCCAAATGGACGCCGGACATCCCCGCAGACAAGGTCTTCGACTTCGACCTCGAGAAGGCCAAGCGGATCCTCGAGGACGCCGGCTACAAGGACACGGACGGCGACGGCGTGCGCGAGATGCCCGGGGGGCAAGCCGCTCAACTTCACGTACATGGTCCGCTCCGACGGCGAGACCGGCACGAAGATCGCCGAGTTCGTGACCGGATGGCTGAAGGAGATCGGGATCGCGACCACAAAGAAGGTCGCCGACGACACGCAGCTCACCGAGATCATCGGCAAGGGCGACTACGACATGTTCTCGTGGGGCTGGACCCCCTTCGTGGACCCGGATCCGATGCTGTCGTACTTCACGTGCGACCAGGTCGCGAGCGACCCCAAGGACCCGACGAACTACTACAACGACGCCAACTACTGCGACCCGGGGTACGACAAGCTCTACGAGCAGCAGAAGGTCGAGCTCGACCGGGACAAGCGCGAGCAGATCGTCCACGAGATGCTCACGCGCTTCCAGCAGTGGGGCGGTCTACCACGCGCTCTACACGTATCCGGACACGCAGGCGTACGTGAAGGGCCGCTTCGAGGGATTCGTCCGCCAGCCGGCCAAGATCGGCCGGTGGTCTACTCGAACACGTCGCCGTCCTACGCGCAGCTGAAGCCCGTGACGGCGTCAGCGCGGCGGTGACGACGGCGGCAGCAGCGGCGGCATCATCGCGGCGATCGTCGCTCGCCCTCGCTCGCGGTCGGGGCCGTGTTCTTCATGCGGCGCCGGCGCACGGCCGACGAGCGGGAGTGAGCGCACGCTTCGTCGGGGCCAAGCTCGCCGGGTCGCTGGCGACCCTGGCCTTCGTCATCGGCTTCAACTTCTTCCTGTTCCGCGTCGTCGAGGGCGACCCGGTCGCGAACCTCTACCGCGGCCGTAACCTGAGCGAGCAGCAGCGCGAGAAGCTCACCAAGCAGTTCGGCCTGGACGAGTCCACGGGCGCGCAGTTCGTCCGTACCTGAAGGAGACGGCGACGTTCAACTTCGGCCGCTCGTACACCGGCAACGCGCCGGTGTGGGAGGAGATCAAGCGCAAGGCCGGGCCCACGATCGCGCTAGTGGGCATCTCGGCGCTGCTATCGGCCTCTTCGGCGTGCTGCTCGGCATCGCGGCCGCCTGGCGAAGAAGCACGCGCACCGACTACAGGTCGACCGCGTTCAGCGTGGGCACCTACTCCATGCCGGACTTCTGGCTCGGAATGCTCCTGCTCACGCTCTTCGCGGTGGTGCTGGGCTGGTTCCCGGTCGGCGGAATCGTAGGACGCGTCGTCCACCGCCACCGGGATCTCAAGCTCGCCGACCAGGCGCAGCACATGTTCCTGCCGGCGCTCACGCTCACGGTCGGCTACCTGGGCGAGTACGCGATCATCATGCGCTCGTCGCTGCTCGACACGATGCGTGAGGACTACCTGCGTGCTCGCGCGCGCCAAGGGCCTGCGCGACGTGCTGGTGCGCAACCGGCACGCGGTGCCGAACGCGATCCTGCCGGTGGTCGCGCTGCTCGCGATCAACTTCGGCTTCGTGCTCTCGGGTGCGATCGCCGTCGAGGCGATCTTCTCGTGGCCCGGCCTTGGCCTCGCGACCTACGAGGCGCTCAAGGGACCGGACCTCCCGATGCTCCAGGGGCTCTTCCTGGTGTTCAGCGCCTCGGTGATCTTCTTCAACCTCGTCGCCGACCTGCTCTACGGCTACCTCGACCCGCGGGTGAGGCCGACGTGAGCGCCAGTCGCCGGCGTCACCTCGGCGCGGCGGATCGCCTGGCTGCGCCGCCGCCGGGCTTTCGGGCGCGCCTGGCCGAGTACCGGCATCACCCGCCCGGGATGATCGGACTGGCATCCTGGTGGCGGCGGTCGCGATGGCGCTCGCCGCGCCGCTGCGCCGACGAGTCCGGGCCTCAGGGCGATCAACACGGTCGACAACCCGACCTTCGCGAGCCCGTCGGAGTTCAGCCGCTCGGCACCGACGGCCTGGCCGCGACGTGATGACGCAGTTCATCTGGGGCGCGCGCACCAGCCTGCTGGTGGGCCTGGCCGCCACGCTCCTGGCGGTCCTCATCGGCTCGGTGGTAGGGATCGCCGCCGGCTTCTTCGGCGGGCGCATCGGCGGCGTGCTCATGCGGATCACCGAGTGGTTCCTCGTGATCCCGTTCCTGCCGCTCGCGATCGTGCTCGCGGCGATCCTTGGGCCGTCGGTCCGCAACATCATCATCGTCATCGGGATCACCTCGTGGCCCCAGCCGGCGCGGCTGATCCGGGCGCAGGTCTCACGCTCGGGACGCGACTACGTGGACCGGAGCCGCGCGCTCGGCGCGTCGAACTGGCACCTGATCACTCGGCACATCCTCCCGAACGTGTCGCCGCTCATCCTCGCCAACACGACGCTCACCGTGCCGATCGTGATCCTCTCCGAGGCCACGCTCTCGTTCCTCGGGCTCGGCGACCCGTCGAATCCGTCGTGGGGCCAGATGCTCGACGACGCCTTCGAGAGGGGCGCGGTCACGGCCCAGGCCTGGTGGGTCTTCATCCCGCCGGGCTTCGGGATCATGCTCGTGGCGCTCGCGTTCACGCTCTGTGGCACGGCGTCGAGGAGATCCTCGACCCGCGGCTGAGAGACCGGCGCGGATGAGCCTGCTCGAGGTCAGGGACCTCCACGTGACCTACCTGGCGGCGTCGCGGCGCCCATCCCGGCCGTGCGCGGCGTGGACCTCGCGCTCGACGTGGGCGAGACGCTGGGGATCGCGGGCGAGTCGGGCTGCGGCAAGTCGACCATGGCGGCGGCGCCGCTGCGCCTGCTCCGAGGGCACGAGGTCGACCGGCGAGGTGCTGCTCGACGGCGAACGTGTTCGAGATGAAGCCCGGACGGCTGCGGGCCGTGCGCTGGACGGAGCTGGCGATCGTCTTCCAGGGCGCGCTCCACACGCTCAACCCGGTGCAGCGCGTGGGCGACCAGATCGCCGAGGCGATCCGGCTGCACTCGCAAGCTCGGCGGCAGCCCCTCGAAGCGCGTGGGCGAGCTGCTCGAGCTGGTGGGACTGCCCGCGCGGCGCGCGCGCCTATCCGCACGAGCTGTCCGGCGGCCAGCGCCAGCGCGTCCTGATCGCGCTGGCGATGGCGTGCGAGCCGCGGATGCTGATCGCCGACGAGCCCACCACGGCGCTCGACGTGATGGTCCAGGCGCAGGTGCTGCGCCTGCTCGCGGACCTCCAGCGCGACCTCGGGCTGGCGATCATCTTCATCACGCACGACCTGTCGACGCTCGGGACATCTGCCGGCGGATCGCGGTGATGTACGCGGGCCGCATCGTGGAGGAGGGCCGAACGACAAGGTGTTCGCCGACGCCGCGCACCCGTACACGCGCGCGCTCGCCGGGGCGTTCCCGGTGATCGGCGACCCGGAGTTCCGGATGAACCCCTCGGGCCTGCCCGGGACCCGCCCGACCCGCGCCACCTGCCGAGCGGCTGCCCCTTCCACCCGCGCTGCCCCGTGGCGGTCGACGTCTGCCCCGGCACGCCGGTCGAGCTGTGGCCGGCCGGCGACGATCGCGAGGCGGCCTGCGTCCACGTGGCCCGGCGCGCCGGTGGCGACGTGAGCGACGCGCGCGCTCCGCTCGTCAAGGTGCGCGACCTGCACGTGCACTACCCGGGGGCCGCGGGGTCCCGCGCGCGCGGTCGACGGCGTGGACCTCGACGTGCGCGAGGGCGAGACGCTCGCCCTGGTCGGCGAGTCGGGCTGCGGCAAGACCACGCTCGCGCGGACGATCATGGGGCTCCAGCGCCCGACCTCCGGCGAGGTCCGCTTCCGCGGCGAGCCGCTTGTCGTACAGCCGCGGCCGGCTGCCGAGCACCGCCGCCGCGCGCAGATGATCTTCCAGGACCCGACCGGGGCGCTGAACGCGCGCCAGACGCTCTACGAGGCCGTGGCGGAGGGCGTGCGAGATCCAGGGACTCGAGGGCGACGAGGAGCAGCTCGTGGCCGAGGGGCTCTCGCGCGCGGGGATGCGCCCGCCGGAGAGCTTCTTCACGCGCTACCCGTACGAGATCTCGGGCGGCCAGCGCCAGCGCGTGATCATCGCCGGCGCAATGGTGCTGAACCCGAGCCTGCTCGTGGCCGACGAGCCGGTGTCGGCGCTCGACGCGTCGGTGCGCGGCGAGATCCTGTCGCTGATGCTCGGGCTCGTCCGTCGACGCCGGGGTGACGGTGTTCGTGGTGACGCACGACCTGGGGCTCGCCTGGAACGTGGCCGACCGCGTCGCGGTGATGTACCTCGGCCGCATCGTGGAGGACGCGCCGGCCGAGCAGATCCTCACCGCGCCGCGCCATCCCTACACGCGCGCGCTGCTGTCCGTGGTGCCGGAGACCAAGCACGTGGAGCCGCAGGTCCTCACCGGCGAGGCGCCCGACCCCACACGCATCCCGCCGGGGTGCCGCTTCCACCCGCGCTGCCCGCTCGTGGAGTCCGGCGAGGCGGCGAAGCTCGGCATCGAAGAGCGCTGCCGGGGCGAGGATCCGAAGGTTCCTTCCCGCGTGTCACGCCGTTCGGTTAGCTTCGGCCGATGAGCACGAGGCTTACGTACACGAGCGGTGACCTCGGCGCGGAGACCGACGCGGCGTTCGAGCCGGCGCTCGAGGCGGCGCGCGACGTCCGAGGCGGCGCCGCACCCGCACCTGATCGGCGGCGAGGAAGTCGCGGAGGGCGACGTCTTCGAGCGCCGCGACCCCTCCCGCCCGGCCACGTGGCGAGCCGCGCGCACGAGGGCGGGCCGGAGCTCGTGCGCCGGGCGGTAGAGGCGGCGGCGCGGCCGCGCCCGGCTGGGCGGCCACGCCGTACGGGGAGCGGTGCGCGGCTGCTGCGCGCCGTGGCCGCCGGGATCGGCGAGCGCCACATGGAGCTCGCGGCGCTCGCGAGCCTCGAGACCGGCAAGTCGCGCACGGAGTCGATCCTCGAGGTGCAGGAGGCGATCGACCTGATCGAGGCCTACGCCGGGCACATGGAGGAGAACGACGGCTACGCGGCGCCGCTCGACAGCTTCGTGGAGGGCGAGCGCAACGTCGACGTGCTGCGCCCCTACGGCGTGTTCGGCGTGATCGCGCCGTTCAACTTCCCGGTCGCGCTCTCGATCGGGATGGCCAGCTCGGCGCTGATCGCCGGCAACACCGTCGTGTTCAAGCCATCCGAGGAGACGCCGTCGACCGGCGCGGCGCTCGGGGAGATCGCCCAGGGGCGCGGGGCTGCCGGGCGGCGTCTTCAACCTCGTGCACGGCGGCCCAGACACGGGGCGCGCGCTCGTGGACGCCGACGTCGACGGGATCGCCTTCACCGGCTCGGCGGAGGTGGGCCGGGAGATCGCGCGCAAGCTCCAGGACGGCGCCTACGCGCGCCCGGCGCTGACGGAGATGGGCGGCAAGAACCCGGCGATCGTGACGGCCGCGCCGACCTCGACGCCGCGGCGGAGGGCATCGCGCGCTCCGCGTTCGGCCTGTCGGGCCAGAAGTGCAGCGCCTGCTCGCGCGCGATCGTGGGGACCCGGTCTACGACGAGTTCGTGGAGAAGCTCGCCGCGCGCGCGGGCGAGTTCCCGCTCGGCGATCCGAGCGAGCCGGGCTGTTCGTCGGCCCGGTGATCAACGAGGGCAGCGTGGAGCGCTACGGCGGCCGTGGCCGCGGCGGAGAGCGACGGGCGCGTCGCCGCCGGCGGGGGCGGCCCCGGCCTGCCGGGCCACTTCGTCGAGCCGACCGTCGTGGCCGGCCTGCCGCACGGCCACGAGCTGGAGCGCGAGGAGCTGTTCCTCCCCGTTCGTGACCGTCGCGCGCGTGGGCTCGTTCGACGAGGCGCTCGCGGAGGCGAACGCGCCCGTCTACGGGCTCACGGCCGGGATCTTCACCGGCGACGAGGCCGAGAAGGAGCGCTTCCTCGCGGAGATCCAGGCCGGCGTGGTCTACGTGAACCGGCGCGCGGGCGCCACGACCGGCGCGTGGCCGGGCACGCAGACCTTCTGCGGCTGGAAGTCGAGCGGCTCCACCGGCAAGGGCGGGCTCGGCGCCTGGTACCTGCCGCAGTTCATGCGCGAGCAGAGCCGGACAATCGTGGAGTGGCTCCGCCAGCCAGGCCGCCGAACGCGTCCACGTAGCGGTCCACCGTCCGCTCGTCGTGGGCCACGGTCAGGTTCCACTCCTGTCCGCGGCCGGCGGTGTGTAGAGGCCGCGGTTCATCAGCCAGATCCAGGCCAGCTGGGCCAGCTCGGGGTCGTCCGTCCATCTGACGCAGCCCTTCGAGCCGAGGGCGACCAGCTTCCGGTCGACGGCCCGCGGCCTCGATCGCCCGTTCGCAGCCGGCGGCCATCCGGGCGCCGAGGCGCTCGAGCTCGTCGTAGGCGGCGGGCGTGAGCACCTGCCTGAGGCTGGCGCTCGCGGCCGCCATGCTGAGCGGGTTGCCGTTGTAGGTGCCCATCAGCCGCACGTCGCCCGTCGCCGACCGGGTACGCGAACTCGGCGCGTCATGCCCACCGCGCCGGCCGGGCAGCCCGCCCGCCGAGCGACTTGGCGAGCGTGACGATGTCCGGATCTCCGCCGAGGCGCTCCACCGCGCCTCCGGCCGCGATCGTGAGGCCCGTCTTCACCTCGTCGAAGATCAGGACCACTCCGTGGCGGCGCGTGAGCTCCCGCACGGCCGCGAGGTAGCCCGGCTCGGGGAGCACGAGGCCGCCGCTGGTCATGGCGCCCTCCATCAGCACGGCGGCCGGCGTCGTCTCCTCGATGCGCGGCTCGAGCGCCTCGGCATCGTTGAAGTGAACCTCGTGCGGCGGAGATGTCGGCGTGCCCGTGGTAGGAGCCGGCCATCTGACCACGGCTCGCGGCCGGTGATGCGCGCCGGCGAGCCGATCGCCGCCATGTTCGACTCGGTGCCGGAGTTCGTGAAGCGCCAGCGCGGGAGGCCGAAGCGGCGGACGAGCTCCTCGGCCACCTCCACCGCCTGCTCGGTGGTGGCGCCGAAGTGCGTGCCGAGCGCCGCCGCTCCCGGACGGCCGCGACGATCGCGGGGTGGGCGTGCCCTGCACCATCGCGCTGAAGCCGTTGTGGAAGTCGACGTACTCGTTGCCGTCCACATCCCAGATGCGCGCGCCCTCGCCCCGCTCGATGTACGACGGGCCACGGATCGCTGCCAGTGGAACGGCGAGTGACGCCGCCCGCCGCGGCTCCCGGCGCGCTTGAACAGTCGCTTGCGAGCGCGCGCGTGCGGACGCGAAGCGCTCGCGCTCCTGCTCGCGCAGGTCGCCGATCAGCTCGCCGCTGCGCCCGTCCATGGCTCACGATCCGCCGGGAAGAGGGGTTCGCGGGGCCGGTGCCGGCGATCGCGTCGGCGATGTCGCGGCCGCACATGAAGCCCGGCACGTTGCCGACGCCCGAGTAGCCGCCCGAGACGTACGGGCCGGCGCGGCCGGGACCTCGCCAACGTACGGCAGCGATCGTCGCTGTAGCCGACGACGCCCGCCCAGCGGTGGGTGACCGCGGCTCCACGCCGAGGTCCTCGCGCAGGTATGCCTCGACGCGCTCCCAGATCGGCGGGCTGCCGGCGTCACTGTCCGTGTACGAGCTCGTCGACGTCCACGTCGCTGAAGCCGCCGCGAGGATGCGCCCCTCGGGCCGCTGCTGGGGGTACTCGAAGCCCCAGCGGGCGTAGACCTCGTGTCGATCGCCGGGGGCAGCGGCTCGGTCGCGACCATGTGCAGGCGCCGCGAGCGCACGCGGCCGGCGTACTCGGGCACGAGCGCCGGAGCGCGCCGTCGGCGGCCACGACCACGTGCTGCGCGCGCACGCGCGCTGCCTCGCCGCGCGGCCGGGCTGAGCGGTCCCTCTCCGGGAGCCGGCGACGGGCCCGCGACCGCGTTCCCTCGTAGATCCGCGCGCCCGCCGTTCCGCCGCGCCGCCAGCAGCCGGTACCAGCGAGCGGGGTGGAGCGCGCAGTCGTGGTCCGTCAGGCAGCCCACGAGGCCGGTGCGCCGCAGGGCGGGAGGGAGCTCCTCGCGCTCGACCGATCTCGCCCGGGAAGCCGTCCGCGCGCAGCGCGGCGGCGTGGTCGCGCACGTGCTCGGCCTCCTCCTCGGACACCGCCAGGCGAAGGAGGCCCACCTGGCGCACCGCGTCGCCGGCGCCGAGCTCCTCGGCGAGCGCGACGATCTCCCGCTGGGCGTCGAGCGTGGCCGCGTACATCGCGCGCGCCCGCTCGACGCCGTACCGCTCGCGCGCGTCGTTGTGGAACGCGGCCGTGCCCGTGATCAGGAAGCCGCCGTTCCGCCCGCTCGCGCCGCCGGCGACCGTGCGGCCTCGAGCAGCGACCGTGTCGATGCCGTGCTGCGCGAGCCGGCGCGCACGACAGCCCGCCGACCCCGCCGCCGATCACGCACGCCTCGACCTCGACGTCCCCGTCGAGCGGCGGCCCCGGCTCGTCGGCGGCGTCGAGCCAGAAGGGAGTCGTTCCGAGCGTCACGCGATCGCCTCCGACGGTCCTCGTCCGCAGCTCGCGCACCAGCCCGGCGCGTCGCATCCCGGCCGGCGCGCGACGACGGCAGCGAGACGTTCACCGCCACCGGGCCGTCCCCCTCGACCCACGCGAGTGGCACCGCGATCGACGAGCCCGATCTCGTACTCCTCGCGCGAGTACGCCACGCCTCGCGGCGCACGCGCTCGAGGTTGCGCGCGCAGCTTGTTCCAGCTCGTGATCGTGCGCGGCGTGAGCGTCTCGTACGGCTCGTCGCCGGCCGCCTCGCGAGCGGCGTCGTCGTCGAGCTGCGCCAGCAGGCACTTGCCGAGTGCCGTCGCGTGGACCGGCAGGCGCAGGCCCACGTGCGACCGGAGCGTCAGCAGGTGGCTGCCGGTCTCGCTCAGCAGGTAGAGGACGGCGCTGCCGTCGAGCGTGGCCAGGTTCGCCGTCTCGCCCGTTCGCTCGGCGAGCGCGCGCAGCGGCTCGCGTGCGAGGTCCGGCAGGCGGACCGCCGGCAGGAGCCGCGCCGCGCCCAGGCCGAGCCGCAGCCGGCGCGTCGCCGGGTCGCGCACCAGCCAGCCGCGCTCGGTGAGAAGCTTCACGAGCCGGTGCACCGTCGGCACGGGGAGGCCCAGCCGGTCCGAGATCTCCGTCTGGGTCAGCTCGGGCGACTCGCCGGCGAACAGCTCGAGGATGTCGAGGCCGCGGGCGAGGGTGCCCACCGAGCCCTTGTTCTCATCCTGCGAAAGTTGCTTTCGCATATCGACTTTGAAAGGATAACCCGAAGATGGGTCGCACGCAGGTGGAGTCGCGCGTCGAGACGCTGCCGTACAGCTGGTACGCCGACCCCGCGGTCGCGGCCGCCGAGCGCGACCGCATCTTCAGGCGCTCCTGGCAGTACGCGGGCCACACCGGCGAGCTGAACGGCCCGGGAGCATGTTCCCGACGCAGGTCGGCGGGCTGCCGGTGGTCGTCGTGCTGGACTCGCGACGGGGAGCTGCGCGCGTTCCTGAACGTCTGCCGGCACCGCGGCACCGTGCTCGTGAACGAGCCGCAGACGCGCGGCACGATCCAGTGCCCGTACCACGCCTGGACCTACGGGCTCGACGGCTCCCTGCGCGGGGCGCCGCGCAGCAAGGAGGAGCCGGACTTCGACGCCGCGCTGCCTCGGCCTCGTGCCGGTGCAGGTCGGCACCTGGGGCCCGTTCGTGTTCGTCAACCCGGACATGGACGCGCCGCCGCTCGACGCCGCGCTCGGCAACCTGCCGGAGGTGGTGGCCGAGAACGGCCTCGACGTCGACTCGCTCCGCTTCCACCACCGGGGCGGCTACGAGATGCGGGCGAACTGGAAGATCGCGATCGAGAACTACCTCGAGTGCTACCACTGCCAGCTGAACCACCCGGGCTTCGTGAAGCTGATCGACGAGCAGCGCCAGCGGATGGAGGTCGACGGGCTGCGGCTCAGCCAGTTCCCGCCGATCCACCCGGACGCGTACACCGACGCCGCGCCCTACGACGTGAGCGACAGCGTCCCCACCGCGCAGTACCACATCCTCTTCCCGGCGATGAAGTTCAACGTGAACCCGGGGCGGCCGAACCTGTCGATCGGCCCGCTGTGGCCGGTGGCCACCGACCGCACCGCCGCCTGGTTCGACTACTTCTTCGCCGAGGGCACCGACGAGGCCTGGATCGAGGAGCTGCTCGCTTCGACGACCAGGTCGGCGCCGAGGACACCGGGCTCGTCGAGGCGGTGCAGCGCGGCGCCGCGAGCGGCGCGCTCGAGCACGGGCGCCTGCTCACGCGGACCGAGCAGCTGATCGGCGCCTTCCAGGACATGGTGCGGGCGCGCGTCGACCGCGCTCGGATCGCCTAGCCGAGCTCGCGCGGCGTCTCGAACGTCCACTCGCGCCGCCGCACGCGCTCGCCGTTCTCGAACGCCTCGAGCTCGGTGCGGACCAGGAAGCGCTCGGCGTCGCCGGCCATCACCGAGCGGATCTCGGCGCGGGGAGCCAGCCGTCGCGGCCGAGCTCGGTGGCGGCCTCGCAGCGCACCTCGGCGGAGAGCGGGTCGCCCGGCACGATCGAGTAGACGGTCTCGGTCCAGTAGCCGGTCTGGAGGCCGGCGTCGACGAGCCGGTAGCGGCCGCCGGCGGCCCAGTCGAACCGCAGCTCGGTGCGGCCGGTCGCGAAGTCGCGCGTCACGGTGCGGGAGCCCTCCACCGGGTCGAGCTTCTCCTCCTCGAGCGGGGCGCCTGCTCGGGCTCGTCGAAGGGCCGCAGCTCGCTCGTCCTCGGCGCGCGGCGCGCGCACGGGCAGCACGAGCGCGCTCGTCGCCGTGTGGACGCCGAGCGTGACCGGCCCGGGCGCCGGCCACAGCCACGGCCAGTACGCGGGAGAGAGCGCCAGCGCACCCGGTGACCGGCCGGGATCGCCTGGGCGATCCCGTCGAGCTCGAGCGCGACGTGCAGCGCTCGCCCGGGCCGAGCGGCTGCGGCTGCTCGTGGCTTCGCGGTGGGTCAGGTTCAGCACGCCGCGCGTGACAGCAGCGAGCTGCCGTCGGGCGCCACGTCGCAGAGCCGGGCGGCGAGCTGCGCCACCGGCCGGTCGCTCTCCAGCTCGAGCTCCACGCGCGCGTTCCCAAGCAGCTCGATCCGCTCCTCGAGCGGGGCGGAGTTGAAGCTGAGCGCGCGGCCGTCGTCGGCGCGCTGGTCGACCGCGCCCTCGCCGTGGGTTCCGTCCGCGCACCAGACGCCGCCGTCGATCCCGCAGAGGAGGTCGGTGCCGACCTCGAGCCGGCGGTCGCCGCCGTCCGGCGCCTCGTCGCAGCGTCCGGTCGCCGAGCCACAGCCGGCGCTCCTCGACGTTCGGCGACGGCCAGCCTTCCTCCGCCACCCAGCGGCCGGGCCGCTCGACCTGGCGCGCCGAGGGCTTCACCGGCTCCTGCATCCACGCCCGCAGGATCGGCTCGTCCTCGATCCCGGTGTCGACGCCCTTCAGCCACCGGTCCCACCAGCGCAGGCACTCCTGGAGGAACCCGATCGCGGGGCCCGGCTCGACCTCGTCCGGGAAGGCGTGCGACCACGGGCCGAGCAGCCCCTTCGATGGCGGCGCCGAGCCCCTTCACCAGGCGGAAGACCGCCTCGGAGTAGCCGTCCGCCCAGCCGCCGATCGCGTAGACCGGGCATTCGATCGCCGCGTAGTCCTCGCAGACCGAGCCCTGCTTCCAGTAGTCGTCGCGGCGCTGGTGGCGCGAGCCACTCGTGCTCGTACGGGTCCACGCTGTCGATGCGCTCGAGCCACAGCTCGCGCCACCCCTCGCCGGCGACCGCGGGGTCGGGCGGGATGGCGTTGAACGACAGCATCGAGGCACCCCACGAGAGCATCTCCAGCGCGAGCACGGAGCCGCCGCGGTAGTGGACGTCGTCGGCGTAGCGGTCGTCCGTCGAGCAGAGGCTGATCACCGTCTTCAGCTCGGGCGGTGCGTGGGCCGCGACCTGTAGGCCGTTGAAGCCGCCCCATGAGATGCCGAACATGCCGACAGCGCCCGTGCACCACGGCTGCGCCGCTATCCAGCGCAGGATCTCGAGCGCATCCTCCTGCTCCTGGGACAGGTACTCGTCGTGAAGGATCCCGCCGGACTCGCCCGACTCCGCGGATGTCCACGCGAAGCACCGCGTAGCCGTGCCCGGCGAAGTAGGTGTGGCGTGGGTGGTCGCGCACGGCGGTGCCGTCGCCCTTGCGATACGGGATGTACTCGAGGATCGCCGGCACCGGATCGTCCTCGGCGTCCGCCGGGAGCCAGATCCGCGCGCCGAGCCGGATGCCGTCGGGCATCGGGATCCAGACGTGGTCGACCACGCGCACCGGGCGCGGCAGGTCCGTGACGACCCTCATCGCTGCTCGCCAAGCCTGGGCGCGGGGCGGCCGCACGGCGCGGCGACGCCGTCCACCTTGAAGAGGCTCCCGAGCAGGCGCACCGCGCCGACTCCCGGCTGCTCAACGGTCTGGACCAGCCCATTCGCGATCACCTGAGGATCGTCGAACAGCTGCTCGAGGACGCGCACCTCGCTCGCCGGAACGCGCCGCTCGCCGAGGCTCTCCACCGCCTCCCTGACGCCCATCCGCGCGAACCCGGCCTCGACGGCGCGGACGTGCGCCTCGCGCCGGTCGCGCTCCGCCGCGTCCGCCGGCGGCGTCTGCGGGTTGTCGACGAACGGGTCACGGAGGTCGAGCAGCTCGCACACGCGCAGGCGCTGGACAACGTTGAGGCAGGCGAGGGCGACGAAGCCGTCCGCGCACGCGTGAGCGCGGTAGTAGGGGTCGAGGGCCTCGCCGGCCGCCGCCCTGGCCGTCGCTGCCTCGAGCTCCGCGCGGCCGGCGAAGGGCGTCGGCCGGCCGTCGCGTGCGTCGATGCCGTCGACGGCGACCAGGCGCTGCGCCTGCAGGGCCAGGGCAGCTCCGAGCAGCGATACCTCGATCTCCGGCGCGCTTTCGTCACGGCCGAGCAACGCGGCGGCCACGGACAGGGCGGCGAGGAGGCCGGCGGTGAAGTCGGCGAGCGCGAGCCCGCCGGTTCGGCGCGGGACGGTGTCGCCGGGCCGGGGATCGGCAAGCAGCAGCCCGGACAGCGCCTGGCCGATCAGGTCGTACGCAGGCCGGCTCGCATCGGGGCCGTCGCTTCCGAACGCCGAGACGCACACGATCGCGCAGCGCGGATTCACCTCCCGCACGCTCTCGCGGTCGAGGCAGAACTCGCGCGCCCGCTCCGGCAGGCAGTTGTGCACCAGAGCGTCGGCGGTCGCGATCAGCGCGCGGCTTCGCTCGCGCCCCTCGGCCGTCTTCAGGTCCAGCGCGATCGAGCGCTTGCCGCGGTTCAGCGCGTAGAAGTAGCGGCTCTCGCCGGGCTGGAACGGGTCGTAGCGGCGCCACTCGTCGCCGCGCGGCGGCTCGACCTTGACAACGTCCGCGCCGAGATCGCTCAGCAGCATCGTCGCGAACGGCGCGGCCACGTACTGCCCGTAGTCGAGCACCCGAAGCCCGGCGAGCGGGAGGCGTGCGCTCATGGCTGCGGGACCTCCCAGGCCGCGATCACCGCCTCGTTCCAGGCCCGCGCCGAGCGGCTGCGGCGGTAGGCACGCTGCAGCGGGAACTCCATCGTGAAGCCCAGCGCGCCCGTCACCTGCATGCAGATCGTCGCCGCCCGCTCGGCCGCGTCGCCGGCGTGGGCGAGTGCGTCGAGGCCTGGGGAGTCGCCGCTCAGCAGGGTCAGGCCGTCCACCAGCGTCGCCGCGTCGGCGAGCATCTGCTGCACCGGCTCGAGCGCTGACAGCGGCCCCCCGAACGCCCGCCGCGAGCGCGCGTGCTCGAGCGCGAGCCGAAGCGCCTCCTCCGACATGCCCGCGAGGTATCCCGTCGACGCGGCGACCCACGCCGCCATCCTCGCCCCGGATTCCTCCCGTGCCGGCGCAGCCTTGGCCACCACGCCGACGCCGAGGGCGTCCGTATACGGGATGCGCGTGAACTGCTCGCAGCCGCGTTACGTGCAGGTGGCCGCGCAGCGGCTCGACGAGGACGGCGCCCTCACTCGCGTAGCGCGCCAGCGCCCCCACCCTCAGCGCACCTCCGAGCAGTCCGTCGACGTAGGCGAGCGAGGCGAACGCGCGGCCCAGTGCCGCGCCCGCCGGGGCGGCGAGGGGGAGAAGGCCCGGATCGCTGCCGAGCTCCTCCCAGCCCGCCTCCCTCAGTGCCTCCGCCAATGCCGGATTCGCGTCGGAGGCCGCTGCGCCCGGCTTCCAGGGATCGGCCCCCGCGTGCCGGGATGCGATTGCCGCGACCGTCGCCGCGAACTGGGCCGCCTCGTCCGCGGCCGCGAGCTGAGCCGCCGAGGTCGTCACGCCGCGCACCCCAGGCCCTGACGGGCGATCACCCGGCGTTGGATCTCGGACGCTCCACCGGCGATCGAGCTGCCGGCGGTCGAGCGCGTGACCCCCGCGAGCCGCCCTTCGCCGACCGCCTGCGGCCCGTCCTCAATCAGTGCTCGCGGCCCAAGCAGGCGCGTGCCGGCGTCCGCCGTCCGCTTCGCGAGCGTCGACATGGACAGCTTCGCCATCGCGGCGGCAGAGGCGGCCGGCCGGCCGGATGCGATCAGGCTCACCGCCCGCCGCCCCAGCAGCCGCGCGGCCTGGGCCTCGCCGCGCAGCCGGCGCAGCTCGAGCGCCGGAGCGCCCGCCGCCTCGAGGTCCTCCAGCACCCGCAGCACGATCCCGATCTTCTCGCTCGTCACCCGCTCGTGGTCCAGCGTGCTCATCAAGACCCGCCAGCCGCCGTTCTCCTCGCCGACCAGCTGCGACGACGGCACCGAGACGTCGTCGAGGAACACCTCGTTCAGCACCCCGCCGCCGACCACCTCGATCTCGCGCACCTCGATCCCTGGCGAGTCCATCGCGGCCACCAGCACCGAGATGCCGCGGTGAGGCCGCCCGGCGTCGGGGTCGGTGAGCACGGCCAGGTAGATCCAGTCGGCGAGCTGCGCGCTCGAGGTCCAGATCTTGTGGCCGGAGACGATGTAGCGGTCGCCGTCGCGGCGCGCGACCGTGCGAAGCGCCGCCAGGTCCGAGCCGGCCTCCCGCTCCGAGAAGCCCTGGCAGAACACGAGCCGCCCGGCGGCGATCTCGGGCAGCAGCCGCTCCTGCAGCTCGAACGGCGCGTGGTCGAGCATCGCGTTGCCGATCGTCTTGACCGACAGCAGGTAGCTCGACAGCGGCAGCCAGTGGTAGCCGAAGCGCTCCTCCGCAGCGACGGTCAGCAGCGGGTCGAGACCGCGCCCGCCGAGCTCCTGGGGCCAGTGGAGACCGATCCAGCCCGCCTCGCCCATCGCCCGGTACCCGGCTCGCGAGTCGCCGTCGGACGGCATGCCCTGGAAGCGGTTCTCCTCCTCGCCGGCGAGTCGTGCGGCCAGCTCCACGGCGAAGTGGTCGGCATCCGACGTGATTTCACTGAGTGAAACCACCTTTCATTGGATGCTACGGGTCCGGACGGAGCGGGGTCAAGCGCTGCGGCGCTTGCGCTTCTTCTTCTTGCTCACCGGATGCGGGGTGCGCACGGGCGGCGCGACCTCGATCGCCTCGGGCTCGGCGGCCGCGTCGTCGTGCCGCTTGCGCCGCCCCATCCCGAAACGCAGCGCGACGATGCCCGCGATCGCGCCGATCTTCAGCACCGCGTACGACCGGATTGCCGGGCGTGAGCGCGTGCAGAACGGCGGGTGTGGCGGGCGCGACCATCGCGGCTCAGGGTAGCTGCCTCACCGCTCACCGCCCCCGGCCGGCACCTCCTCGGCCTCGTCGGCCTCCTCGGCCTCCTCGTCGGGCTCGCTCCTGGTGAGCACGCGGACGGCGTCGGGCGGCAGGTGCAGGCAGACCGCCGCGCCCGGCTCCAGGTCGGCGGCGGAGGCGCTGCCGTCGTTCGGCACCATCGCCCTGAGCAGCTCGCCGCCGAGCACGCGGACGTGCACCTCGTAGGAGCCGCCCAGGAAGACCGACCGCTCGACGATCCCCGGCAGGCGCTCCTCCCCCTGGTTGGCGTGGGGCTCGATCGCGATCCGCTCGGGCCGGATCATCACCTTCACCTCGCCGCGCGCGTCGGTCGCGCCCTGCTGCTGCCCGCAGCTTGCGGTCGCCGACCTCGACCGTGCAGGCTTGCGCCGTCCTGGCCGACCGCCGTCGCGTCGAGCAGGTTCGACACACCGAGGAAGTCGGCGACGAAGACCGTGTCCGGCTCCTCGTAGATCTCCTTCGGTGACGCCGCCTGCTCCACGCGGCCCTCTGTACATCACCGCGATCCGGTCGCTCATGGTGAGCGCCTCGCTCTGGTCGTGGGTCACGAAGATGAACGTGATCCCGAGCTCGGCCTGGAGCGCCTTGAGCTCGACCTGGAGGTTCTTGCGCAGCTGCGCGTCCAGCGCGCCCAGCGGCTCGTCGAGCAGCAGCACGCGCGGTCGCAGCACCAGCGCGCGCGCGAGCGCGACACGCTGCTGCTGCCCGCCGGACAGCTGGTCCGCCTTGCGCCGCGCGAACTCGGTCATGTCGACCATCTCGAGCGCCTCGCCGACCCGCTGTGGCGCGCTCCTCCTTGCTGAGCTTGTGGTACTTGAGCCCGAACGCCACGTTCTTCGCCACGTCGAGGTGCGGGAACAGCGCGTAGCTCTGGAACACCGTGTTGACGTTGCGCTGATGCGGGGGCACGCGCGCGACGTCGTTGCCGTCGAGCAGGATGCGTCCGCTGGTCGGCCGCTCGAAGCCGGCGATCATGCGCAGCGTGGTGGTCTTCCCGCACCCGGACGGGCCGAGCAGCGTGAAGAACTCCCCCGGCGGCATGTCGACGTCGATGCCGTCCACCGCGACGACGTCATCGAACTTCTTGCACAGCTCCTCGAGGCGGATCTCGCCTTCCATCAGACCTCCAGCGTCGCCAGTGAGGTTGCCTCGTCGCGGCCGGCGAAGCGGCGGTAGACGAAGTACGCGAATGCGAGCGTCAACAGCGTGATCACCAGGTTGACCGTGGCGATTGCGTTCAGCGCCGGGGTGGGGGCGCCGCGCGCGCTCGAGTAGAGGAGCATCGACACGGTCGTGGTGCTCGCGTCGCTCGACAGGTACTGCGTGACGACGAAGTCGTCGATCGAGACCGCGAACGCCACGGCCGCGCTCGCGACGATCGCCGGCGCGAGCAGCGGCAGCAGGACGCGGAAGAACTGATCGCGGCGCGGGGCGCCCAGGTCCGCCGCCGCCTCCTCGAACTCGGGACCGATCGAGACCAGCCGGCCGCGCACGATCACGACGACGTAGGACAGCGTGAAGGTGATCTGCCCGATCGCCTGCGCGTCGGTCCCGAGGCCGATGCCGCTGAAAACCTGCAGGAACAGCAGCAGCAGCGCGACGCCCATGACGATCTCCGGCGTTACGAGCGGCAGCAGCATCAGCGTGTTGACCGATCCGCTGCCGCGCCCGCGCCAGCGCTGCAGGCCAAGCGCCAGCGCCACCCCGAGCGGGGTGGCCGACCGCGACGCAGATCACGGCCAGGAGCAGCGTGTGCCCGAGCGCGTCCCGGAGCGAGGGGTCGTGGAGCACGCTGCCGGTCTCGCCCGTGAACCAGCGGAACGAGAATCCCTGCCAGGTCGTGCGCGAGCGCCCGTCGTTGAAGGCGAACGCGATGGCGATCAGCACGGGGAGCAGCGCCCAGAGGATGTAGCCGCCGGTGATCAGCGCGAGGAAGCGCGGCTGCCCCCAGGGATTGCGCAGCCGGCTCATGTCGTCTGGGCGGTCGTGCCCGCCCGGCGGGTCGTGCGCAGGTAGTAGAACATCAGCCCCAGCAGGAACGCCGACAGGAGCAGCGTCAGGGCGGCGCCGGTCACCTTCTCCGACCCCTGTCGCATGAACTCGTCGATCTGGTTGCCGATCATGTTCGTCTGGGTCGACGCTGAGACGAGGTCAGCGGTGTAGTAGTCGCCGAACATCGGCAGCGAGATGAGCACGGCTCCGGCGAGGATGCCCGGCACCGACAGCGGCAGCGTCACGCGGAAGAACGCGCTCGCCGGGCTCGCACCGAGGTCGCGGGCCGCCTCGATGTGGCGGCGGTCGATGCGGTCGATCGCGACGTACAGCGGCAGGATGAAGAACGGGATGTAGCCGTAGAGCAGCGCGAGGATGACCGTCGTCGGCTGGCCGTTGAGCCAGCCACCCGGCTCTGAGAGCAGCCCGAGCTGGAGGAACAGCCACTCGATTCCGACGTTGTGGAGGACCCGCGAGCCGATCCCGTCCGGAGCGAGCAGGTTGATCCACGCCAGCATCCGCATCAGGTAGTTGATCCAGAGCGGCAGGATCAGGGCGAGCAGGATGGCCCCCTTCCAGCGTCCGGCATGGCGCGCCGTGAAGTAGGCGACCGGGTATCCGACCAGCAGCGAGAGGGCCACAGCGATCGCGACGAACTCGATCGTGCGCAGCGAGACGATCCAGAAGGGCCCTCCGTGGAGGAGGTTGTCGAACATGTCGACGACGTAGCCGACGTTCCAGTCGAGCGGGTTCCAGTGCGGGACGGGCTGCGACAGGGTGTCCTGGTTGCCGAAGGCCACAGCCAGGACCGCGTAGAAAGCGCACAGGAAGAACACCGAGAGCCAGGCGATGCCAGGGAGCGCCACCAGGCGCCACGTCCAGCGAGAGCGCATCAGCCGGCCTTGAACTTCGACCAGGCGTCGTCCCAGTAGCGCTGGCCGGTGACGCTCAGCTGGAGCAGCTCCTGGTTGGCCGCGAACTGGTCCGGCCGCACGACGGCCTCCGTCAGGGTCTTCGGGATCAGGCCCTGCTTGATCAGCGTCTCGGCGTCGATCCCATTCTGGGGCGGCGTGTAGCCGGTGAAGTTGACGAAGTTGTCGTACGCGTTCTTCTCGTCGAGCATGAAGTTGATGAACTCGTGCGCGAGCACGGGTCGCTTCGTCGTCTTCCCGATGCAGAAGAAGTCGTTCTGCACGACGCCGTTCTCCTCCGGCCCCCAGAACGACAGCACGTCGGCGTTGACGCCCTTCGGCAGGTAGTAGAAGGCCGCCGACAGGAGGTCGCCCGACCAAGACTGGTGCAGGACCGTCTTGGCCTCGGGCAGCGTTTGGTAGTCGGTGATCGTGACCTTCGGGTTGCAGATGCCGCTGAGCTCGGAGAGCTCGGCCTGGGCCTTGTTCACCACGTCCTTGTCCTCGGTGTTCAGCTCGGGCCGGGTCCCCTTCTGCATCGCATCGCGCTGCATCGGCATGCTGAGCGCGTCGCGCCGGTCGTCGAGGATCCCGACCTTGCCGCGGTAGGCCTGGGCGTGCCAGAAGATGTCCCAGGGGACATCCATGCCCGGGATGTCCTCCTTCACCTTGTCGTTGCGCCACCCGATGCCGTCCATCCAGACGACGTACGGGACCGTGTAGTGGCTGTCGCGGTCGTAGAACGGGTCCACCAGCGGCGCCCAGACGTTCTTCTCGAGGTTGGGCAGGTACGAGCGGTTGAGCGGCGCCAGCAGCTTGTGCGCGATCAGGTCGACGATGTTCGCGCCGGTCAGCCCGACGATCAGGTCGAAGTCGACCGCGCCGGAGGACAGCTTCGCGATCGCCTCGTCGGACGAGTTGTAGGTCGCGATCTCGACCTTGGTCGAGAACTGCTTCTGGAAGCGCTTGATGGTGGCCGGGTCGAGGTAGTCGGCGTAGTTGTAGATCCGCAGCGGCCCGGGCTCGGGCTTGAGGCCGTCCTTGACCGGCTTGTTCTCCTCGGTGATCGCCCAGGTCACCGAGTTGTCCGTGCGCGGGCAGCGGCAGCCCGCCTGGGCCGGTCGGCTTCTGAACGACCAGCTCGGCGGCCGCGCCGGTCGCTCCGGCCGCCTCGGCGCCCACCGGCGTGGTCGTGTTCTCGCACGCCGCCAGCCCCGCCGCGACGCCCGCGCCGGCGACCGCGCCCGCGGCCCCTCGGGCGAACTGGCGTCGGCTGATCCCGGATCGATCCTTCGGATGCGTGAGTCGGCTCCCTCTTGCTGGGCCTACGGCAGGCGCAGTCTAAGGTCCGACGCGAATCGCGCACCCCGCGGAATGGGGGCGGGCGATTCGGGTGCGGCTGCTGGTGTTGGGGTCGGATTACGCGGTCGCGGGCACCACCTCCGGCTCCGGGCTCACCTTCGGCAGCCAGCCGAGCTTGCTGGGCAGGAACCAGTTCCAGTCGCCCAGGAGCTTCATCGTGGCGGGCAGCAGGATGCCGCGGATGATCGTGGCGTCGATCAGGACGGCGGCTCCGAGGCCGATGCCCAGCTGCTGCATCTGCGCCTCAGGCGACAGCGCGAACATCGAGAACACGCGCGACCATGACGACAGCCGCGCTCGTGACCACGCCGGCCGTGCTCTTGATCCCGTGAGCCACGGCGTCGCCGGTGCTCATTCCGCGATCGAATGCCTCGCGGACCCGGGTGAGGATGAACACGTGGTAGTCCATCGACAGCCCGAACAGGACCACGAACAGGAACAGCGGCAGCCATGCGGCGATGGGGCCTTCGGTCAGCCCGATCGACTTGCCGAGCCCGTTCTGGAACACCGTGACGAGCAGGCCGTAGGCGGCGCCCACGGACAGCATGTTCAGCGTGATCGCCTTGAGCGGAATGACGATCGAGCGGAAGGTGACCAGCAGCAGCAGGAACGCTGCCGACAGCACGAACGCGAACACGTAGGGGAGGTGACCGATCATGGCGTCGTTGAAGTCGCCGGTCGCGGCGGCCTCACCCGTGGTGTACGCCTCCACACCGTCGACCTTGCTGACGGTGTTCGGGACCATGTCGTCGCGCAGGGCGTCGACGGCCTTGTTGGACAGGTCGTCGGTGCCCTCACCCGTCGTCGGGAGCGCCACGATGGCGGCCGACTTGTCGGGGCTGACCTCGACGTTCGGCGTGCCCTCGAAGAGAGCGGGGCGGGCGGCGGCCTCTGACTCGAGAGCCCTGATGCCCGACTCGACCTTCGTGTGAGGTCACGTCGTTCGCCTTCACGACGACCATCTCGGCGCTGCCCTCGCTCGGGAAGGCGGCGTCGATCCGGTCGTAGGTCTTCTCGACCGTCAGGTCCGACTTGTTGCTGGTGTCCTCCAGGGACGTCTGCATCCCGAGCACCGGGACCGTCAGCGCGACGAGCACGCCGGCGGCGAGGACGGCCGAGATCGAGCGGACGGCGGAGGACCCGGTCGAGGACGCGGGACCAGATGCCCACGCCGCCGCGGTCCTTCAGCCGGCCGATGAACGGCATACGGCCCTTCTCGACCCGATGGCCCAGCTTCGAGAGCGTGGCCGGCAGGACGGTGAGCGAGCCGAGCATCGCGACGGCGACGACCATGATCGTGCCGGTCGCGAACGAGGCGAAATTCGAGATTCCGCCGAGGTACATGCCGCCCATGGCGACCATCACCGTGAAGCCGGAGATCAGGACGGCGCGACCGGAGGTGGCGGCGGCAGCCTCGATGGCCGCGTTCGACTCACGTCCGGCAGCACGCTCCTCGCGCTCCCGCTTCAGGTAGAAGAGGCTGTAGTCCACGCCGACGGCCATGCCGATCAGCAGGACGACCTCCATCACCGATCCATCGACCGGTGCGATCTGGCTCACGGGGCCGAGCAGGCCGACCGTCGCGAGCACGCTGGTGAGGCCGAGCAGCACGGGGATACCCGCTGCGACGACCGCGCCGAACGTGAACATCAGGATCAGCAGCGTCAGGCCGAGGGTCAACATCAGGGACCGTCCGGTCTGCTCGTTGCTCTGCTCCTTCTGCGCCTTGTCGAGGCTGGCGTCACCGGCCTCGTCGATCCGGAGCTCCGGATGCGCCTTGGCGGCTCCGCTGACGGCGGCGAGTGAGTTCGCGACCGTCTTCCTCGCGGCCACCTGGTCGCCCTTGAGGTTGAACTCCACGAGCTGGGAGTGGCCGTCCTTCGACACCTGTCCGTTCTCGACGTCGATGACGCCCTCGACGCGATGAAGACGCTGGCTCACGTCCGAGACCGCGTCCTTGAACTGCGAATCGGACGCCTTGAGCGTCTTCGACTGGACGAGCACCTGCTCACCGGACTTCTTCGGGAAGGCGTCGTTCAACACCTCGCCGGCCTTGCCGGACTCGCCCGGCATGCCGGTGTTCTGGTCGAGCTCCTTCTGCGGGATGACGTTGAAGCCGACGACGAGTGCGACGAAGACAAAAGCGAGCCATCCGAGGATGGCCTTGCGGCGGTGCTGGACGCTCCAGCGGCCTACACGAGCCGCGATGTTGTGGTTGGAAGAGGACTCGCTGCGGTGGGTGTGGGTGCGATTGCTCATGGCCGCCAGCTTCCGCTTTTGCGGCCCCCGTTCCGATGCGGCTGGCAGGCGTCCGGTGGTACGGGTGACCGCACCGCTGCGCACCGGGCACCGCCCGCTGCTTGCCGAACTACCCGAAGCGCATGCGTGTGGGTGCCTCACGCATCCGCAGGATCCGGGCGGGCACGCCGGCCACCACGGCGTTGGCCGGCACGTCGCGCGTGACCACGGCGCTCGTGCCGATCACGGCGTTGTCGCCGACCGTCACGCCCCGGAGGATGCAGGCGCCGTAGCCGATCCACACGTTGTTCCCCACGCGCACGTCGCGCTTGTAGATGCCCTGCAGCCGGATCGGCCGGTCCACCTCGACCATCCCGTGGTCGAAGTCGATCAGCATCACCCGGTCCGCGATCACGCACTCGCGCCCGATCGAGACGTGCTGGTACGACGAGATCGTGCACTCCTGTCCAATCACGGTCTTCGCCCCGATCGACACCGTGCCCTCGTGGCTGCGGATCTTGCATCCGTGCCCCACCCACGACCAGCGGCCCAACTCGAGCGTGGCCCTCGGCCCGACCTCCAGGCTGCACCCGGGGCCGATGAACGCGAGCCCGTCGAGCCGCAGGCGCGAGCGCAGGCGGAGCTTCACGAAGCCGAGCCGGACGATGAGCCGGCCGTACTTGTGGTTCAGCATCCCGTGCCGGCGCATGAAGCGGAGGAGGGTGAGAAGCCCGCCACGTCTCGGCGGGGGAGGGCCGCGGAGCTCCATGCGACCGGGGATCATAGGTAGGCATGAGTGCGGCTACCCGTATTGGCGGCTAGGCGCTTCGTCATCACAATTGCGCTTGCAATGACCAGGACCGTTCTCATCGTCGACGATCACCCGTCCTTCCGGGCGAGCGCTCGCATGCTGCTCGAGGCCGAGGGCTACTCGGTGGTCGGCGAGGCGGAGGACGGCCTATCCGCGCTCCGCGCGGTCGAGGAGCTGCGTCCCGACGTGGTTCTCCTGGACGTGCAGCTCCCGGATATCGACGGAATCGAGGTCGCCCGCCGCCTGACGGCGAACGGCTCGGCTCCGGCGATCGTCCTCACCTCCAGCCGAGACCTTGCGGACCTCGGCCCCGTGCGAGACCGTTGCGACGTGCGCGGATTCATTCCAAAGGCTGAGCTCTCCGGCGCCGCGCTGGAGGCACTCCTCTGACATCGCTCAAGCGGGCCCTCTGGGGCCTTGCCGGCGCGGGCTTCGCTCTCGGCGTCATCACCGCCGCGGTCGTCCTGACGAGCAATCACACGGACCTGCGCGGCGCCGTCGCGGTACTCGGGCTCACGGTCGGCTGGGGGTTCATCGGCGCCGGGCTGTTCGCCTGGGCGCGGCGGCCGGACAACAGCCTCGGCTCGCTCATGGCCCTGACCGGCTTCGCCTTCCTGATCGCGGGGCTGAGCTCTTCGAACATCCCCGCCGTCTTCACGATCGGAGCCTTCCTCAGCTCCGTCTACATCGTCACGACCATGCACACGCTGCTCGCGGCCCCTCACGGGACCCTCTCCCCCGGCGACCGGCGCATCGTGATCGCGGCCTACCTGCTCGTGACGGTCGGGGTCCTGCCGCTCTACCTCTTCTTCGACCCGTCGACCGAGTGCGCGAACTGCCCGGACAACGTGTTCCTGATTCAGCACAGCCAGTCGGTGGTGGACGTCGCGAGCCTCGTGATCAACGTCATCGGCGTCGTCCTGATCGTGCTCGTGCTCCGCAGCCTGATCCGCCGCTGGCGCGTGGCCACGCGCGCCGAGCGCCGCCTCTACACCCCGATGTACGCGGCGGGAGTGGCGCTGATGATCGCGCTGATCGGGAATCTCGTGCTGCAGTCGGCCAACTCGGACAGCAACGCGGCCGACATCGCATTCGTCATCTCGCTGGTGCCGTTCGCGCTCGTGCCGTACCTCTTCCTCGGCTCGCTGGTGCGCGCGCGCCTCCTTGAAGGCGGCGCCGTGACCCGCTTGATGAGGCGCCTCAACGAGACGCCGCGCGCGGGCCACCTGCGCGACGCGCTCGCCGACGCGCTCGAGGACTCCTCCGTCGAGCTCGTGTACTGGCTGCCGGAGCGGGAGGGCTACGTGGACTTCCGCGGGCGCGACTACGAGCTGCCCACCGACGATCCGAGGCGCGCGATTCACACGGTCGCGCGCGAGGGTGAGTGCGTGGCGGCGATCATCTACGACGCCGTTCCGGAGGCCAAGGCGCACGTCGAGGCCGTGGGTGCCGCCGCCTCGCTCGCGCTCATGAACGAGCGGCTCGAGGCGGAGCTGCGCGCGAAGGTCGACGAGCTGCGCCGCTCGCGCGAGCGGATGCTGCGAATCGGCCTCGAGGAGCGCCGCCGGCTGGAGCGCGACCTGCACGACGGCGCCCAGCAGCGGCTGGTGTCGATGGCGCTCAACATCCGGATAGCGCGCGCGAAGCTGAACGAGGACCCGCTCGCGGCCGACCAGCTGCTGGAGACGGCGGGCCAGGAGCTGGACTCGGCGCTGGCGGAGCTGCGGGAGCTCGCGCGCGGCATCCACCCCGCGGTGCTCACCGATCGCGGGCTCGCGACGGCGCTCGAGACGCTGGCGAGCCGCGCGCCGGTGCCGGTCGAGCTGGCCGAGCTGCCCGCCGAGCGGCTGCCCGAGGCGGTCGAGCTGGCCGCCTACTTCGTGGTGGCCGAGGGCCTCACCAACGTGGCCAAGTACGCGAACGCGACGCACGCCACCGTGGGGGTCGAGCGCGAGAACGGCCGCCTCGTGGTGGAGGTGACCGACGACGGAGTCGGCGGCGCGGATCCGGAGATCGGGACCGGGCTCAGGGGGTTGGCCGACCGGCTCGCCGTGCTCGAGGGTAGGCTCGACATCGACTCTGAACAGGGTCGGGGAACAACACTGAGAGCTCAGATTCCATGCGCGTAGTCGTCGCCGACGATTCGGTCCTTCTCCGGGAGGGCGTCGTGCGGCTGCTCGAGGAGAACGGCTTCGAGGTCGTCGGCCAGGCCGGCGACGCCGACGACCTGATCCGTAAGGTGAAGGCGCACAAGCCGGACGTTGCGGTGGTCGACATCCGCATGCCCCCCACGAACACAGACGACGGCCTGCGGGCCGCGCTCGAGATCCGGGCGGAGCTCCCCGACACGGGCGTGCTCGTCCTGTCCCAGTACGTGGAGGAGGGCTACGCGCTCGACCTCGTGGGGGACTCGGCCGGCGGCGTCGGCTATCTGCTGAAGGACCGCGTGGCCGACGTGGACCGGTTCGTGGACTCGGTGAGGCGCGTGGCCGACGGCGGGTCGGCGCTCGATCCCGAGGTCGTGTCGCAGCTCGTGGGCCGCGCCCGCCGGGACGATCCGATCGACGAGCTCACGCCGCGCGAGCGCGAGGTGCTCGAGTTGATGGCCGAGGGCCGCTCGAACAACGCCATCGCCGAGCACATGACCGTCACGGAGCGCGCCGTCGAGAAGCACGTGACCAGCATCTTCGGCAAGCTCGACCTCGCCCCGGCCCCCGAGGATCACCGCCGCGTGCTGGCGGTGCTCGCCTTCCTGCGCACGTGAGCGGCGGGCCGGTATCGCACCACGGCGTCGTCCGGCGCAGGCGGCGAGTGCGCATCGGCGGGCGCGACATGGCGATCGACCTCGGCACCGCCAACACGCTCGTCTACGTGCGCGGCGAGGGCATCCGCGTGTCGGAGCCGTCCGTGGTCGCGGTGGACACCCGCACCGAGGAGGTGCACGCCGTCGGCCACGAGGCGCAGCGCATGATCGGCCGCACGCCGGCGTCGATCTCCGCCGTGCGCCCGCTCCGCCACGGGGTGATCACCGACTTCGAGGTGACCGAGGCGATGCTGCGCCACTTCATCGGGCGCGTCCACAAGAGCCGCTTCGCCCATCCGCGGCTCGTGATGTGCGCGCCGTCCGGGATCACGGACGTGGAGCGGCGAGCGCTGGTGGAGGCGTGCCTCGGCGCCGGCGCGCGGTCCGTGCAGCTGATCGAGGAGCCGATGGCCGCCGCGATCGGCGCCGAGCTGCCGATCGAGGAGCCCATGGCCAACGTGGTGGTGGACGTGGGCGGCGGCACCAGCGAGGTGGCTGTGATCTCGCTCGGCGGGATCGTGGTGTCGCGCTCGCTGCGCGTGGGCGGCTACGACTTCGACGACTCGGTGGCCGGCTGGATCCGGCGCCACCACAGGCTTGCGATCGGCGAGACGACCGCGGAGTCCGTGAAGCGCGAGATCGGCGGCGTGCGGCCCGACGAGACCGAGTCGTCGACCGAGGTGCGCGGCCGCGACCCCGTGAGCGGGCTGCCGCGGGAGGCGGCCATCTCGAGCGCCGAGCTGCGCGACGCGCTCGAGCCGCACGCCGTCGAGATCCTCGACTCGGTGCGGGACGCCCTCGAGAACACGCCACCCGAGCTGGCGGCCGACCTCACCCGCAACGGCATCCTGCTCGCCGGCGGCGGTGGGCTCCTGCGCGGGTTCCGCGAGCGGCTCGAGGCCGAGACCGGCGTGCCGGTGCGGCTCGCCGACGACCCGCTCACCTGCGTCGTGCTCGGCGCGGGCCGCGCGATCGAGGAGATCGAGGTCCTCGAGCGCGCGGCTATCTAGCTAGCGGGCGACCGAGACGAGATAGGCACCGCGGAAGCGAAGCGTGCCGTCGTCGGCCTCGTTTTCGCGCTCCAGGAAGTACCGGTACGCCTGGTCGAGCTCGCCCTCGCGCTCTCCCAGGAGCTCTCGAGCGTTGAGCAGCGGACCGAAGCTGTCGAGCATGAACTGGGCATAGGACTCGACCGACTCGTCCGTCCAGACGATCTCGTGGCGCTCGAACTCGACTGTCATGGCGTCGCCCCACATCTCCCGCACGTGGTCCTCGGTGCCCCACAGTCCCGGCGGCGGGCCGGGTGGAGGCGGCAGGAGCTCGGCCGTCACGCGGAACATCCGCCCGATCGCGCCCTCGGGCATCCAGCACGCGACCGAAATCACGCCGTCAGGCCGCAGCACGCGCTTCATCTCGTCTGCCGTGCGCCGGTGGTCCGGCGCGAACATGTGACCGAAGGTCGACACGACCCGGTCGAAGCTGGCGTCGTCGAACGGCAGCGCCTGCGCGTCGCCCTCGATGAAGTCGATCTCCACCATCGCGTCGGCCGCGCGCTCGCGTGCGATCTCGAGGAGACCCGGCGCGAAGTCGAGTCCCGTGACCCGCCCGCCGGCCTTCGCCGCCGGCAGCGTCGCGTTGCCGGTTCCGCACGCCACGTCCAGCACGTCCATGCCGGGCTCCACGCCCGCGCTCCTCACGACGGTCTCGCCCGCGTCCAGGATCTTTTCCGCGATTGCCGCGAAGTTGCCCGCGTCCCACATCTCCTTCGGTTCCATGACGGCGGACTATGGCGGGTTATCCGTACTGCGCGCAAACCGCGCGGCTGCCACCCTGGGGAGCATGGATTCGATCGTGTCCGCGGCGGACGTGCACCGCCGCTATGGAGAGGGCGACGCCGCGGTTGATGCGCTCGCCGGGGTAACCGTCGGCTTCGAGCGCGGCAAGTTCAGCGCGATCATGGGGCCGTCCGGCTCAGGAAAGTCGACGCTGATGCACATCCTCGCCGGCCTCGACCGGCCCACCTCGGGCGCGGTGACGCTCGACGGCGAGGAGATCACCGGCCTCGACGACGCGGATCTCACCCGCCTGCGGCGCGACAAGCTCGGCTTCGTCTTCCAGTTCTTCAACCTGATCCCGGTCCTGACGGCGGAGGAGAACGTGATGCTGCCGCTCTCGATCGCGGGCCGTAAGCCCGACGAGGAATGGTTCAGGCGGCTGATCGACACCGTGGACCTCGGCGACCGGCTCACGCACCGGCCCTCGGAGCTCTCCGGCGGCCAGCAGCAGCGCGTGGCGGTGGCGCGCGCGCTCGTGTCGCGCCCGGCCGTGGTGTTCGCGGACGAGCCCACCGGCAACCTGGACTCACACTCGAGCGAGGAGGTCCTTGGGCTGCTCCGCACGGCGGTGGACGAGTTCGGCCAGACCGTCGTGATGGTCACGCACGACCCCGAGGCGGCGTCGTACGCGGACCGGCTCGTGGTGCTCCGTGACGGCCAGGTGGTGCACGACGGCGAGGCCGGCAGCGCGGACGACGTGATCGAGCTGATGAAGGACGTGGCGTGACCAAGGTCGCCCTGCGCGGAATCGGCGCGCGCAAGATGCGCGCCTTCACGACCTGGCTCGCGATCTTCCTCGGCGTCGCGCTCGTCGCCGGCACATACGTCCTCACCGACACGATCAACAAGTCGTTCGGCGAGATCTTCAGCGAGTCGCTGAAGGGCACGGACGTCGCGATCACCGCGCGCCAGGACGTGGAGACCCAGGACGCCACGCCGCCCGGCTTCCCGGCGACCCTGCTCCCCCGGGTGAAGAAGGTGGACGGCGTGGAGGCCGCCGCCGGCTCCGTGTTCGCCTCGGGACGCTTCGTGGACGCGAAGGGCGACCCGATCGGGCACAGCTTCGCCCCGAACTTCATCGCCTCGCTGAACCCGCCGCGGTTCGAGACGCTCGACTACGTGGAGGGCCGCAAGCCGCGGTCGAACTCCGAGGTCTCGATCGACACGCAGACTGCCGACACGGGCAACCTGAAGATCGGCGGACAGCTCCGGCTGGCCGGCGCGCACGAGGCCAAGACGTACCGCATCGTCGGGTTCACGAAGCTGGGCGACACGAGCTTCGGCGGCGCCGGCATCGCCCAGGTGCTGCTGCCCGAGGCGCAGCGGATCACCGACCGCGAGGGCGAGTTCGACCAGATCTCGGTCGCGGCGGCCGGAGGCGTCACGCCGGAGCAGCTGCGGGACCGGATCGCGAAGGTGATGCCTCACCAGGTGCTGGTCGAGACGGGCGACGAGGCGGCCAAGCGCCAGACGAGCGACATCGAGAGCAACCTCAGCTTCCTTCGGATAGCGCTGCTCGTGTTCGCCGGCGTGTCGCTGTTCGTGGGCGCCTTCCAGATCTTCAACACGTTCTCGATCACCGTCGCCCAGCGCACGCGCGAGTTCGGGATGCTGCGGACGCTGGGCGCGTCGCGGCGCCAGATCCTCACCACGGTCGGGCTCGAGGCGCTCACGCTCGGCCTGCTCGGCGCGGCGCTCGGGCTGCTCGGCGGCGTGGCGTTCGCGTACGGGATCAACGAGCTGTTCAAGGCGGTCGGGATCGACCTGCCGAACACCGGCACCGTGATCGCGACCCGCACCGTGATCGTGTCCCTGATCGTCGGCGTGGTCGTGACGCTGGTGGCGGCGCTGAACCCGGCGCTGCGCGCCACGCGCGTCACGCCCATGGCCGCGCTGCGCGAGGCCGAGCTGCAGGACACGAAGAGGCGCGGCCGCGTGGTGCTGGTCTTTGCGATCGGCCTGGGCGCGATCGGGCTCGCGATGATGCTGATCGGGCTGTTCGGCGGCATCGAGGACTCCGGCAGCGCGGCGGGCCTCCTCGGCGGCGGCGCGGCGCTGATCCTGTTCGGCGTGTCGCTGTTCTCGCCGCGGCTGGTGCGGCCGCTGGCGTCCGTGACCGGCCGCCCGCTCGAGCGGCTGCGCGGGCTGACCGGCCGGCTGGCGCGCGAGAACGCGATGCGCAAGCCGGGCCGCACGGCGACGACGGCCGCCGCGCTGATGATCGGGCTGGCGCTGATCGTGTTCGTGACGGTCTTCGCCGCCGGCATCAACAGCTCGGTCGCCAAGACGATCGACGACAGCTTCCGCGGCGAGATCGCGATCCAGAACTCCGACGGCTTCTCGCCGTTCCCGCGCGACGCGCTCGACGAGGCGCGCAAGGTCGACGGCGTGCAGACGGTGTCGGCGATCACCTACGCCACCGGCGAGCTCCCGCAGGGCGGCGGCAGCATCCAGCTGGCGGCGGTGGACCCGCGGACGCTCGGCGACGTGCTCGCGCTGGAGTTCAAGGAGGGCGGCCCGTCCGCGTTCGCGGCGCTGGGACCGCACGACACGATCCTCGAGGAGAACTTCGCGCGGAAGAAGCACCTCGGCGTGGGCGACACGCTGCGGGTGCGCACGCCCGATCGAGCGCACCGCGACGTTCCGCGTGCTCGGCACCGTGAAGGGCGAGCTCGACCTGCTCGGGAAGGCGATCATCGACGAGAGCGCCACGAGCCAGTTCGGCCGCCTCCAGCCCAACTTCGCGCTCGCGCGGCTGGCCCCCGACGCGTCGCCGAAGGACGTGCAGAAGGCGATGGACGACGCGCTGAAGGACCGCTTCCCAACGGTCGAGGTGCAGAACCAGAGCCAGCTGAAGGACCAGAACAAGCAGCAGGTGAACCAGCTGCTGGGGCTGATCTACGCGCTGCTCTCGCTTGCCGTCATCGTGTCGGTGTTCGGGATCGTGAACACGCTGGCGCTGTCGATCCACGAGCGCACCCGCGAGCTCGGCATGCTCCGCGCGGTGGGCATGTCGCGCCGCCAGGTGCGGACGATGGTCCGCTACGAGGCCGTGATCACCGCCCTGATCGGCGCGATCCTCGGCACCGCGCTGGGCTGCGTCTTCGCGGCGCTCGTGTCGCGGCCGCTCGCGGACGAGGGCTTCCGGCTCTCGTATCCGGTGGTCACGCTGATCGTTCTGCTCGTGCTGGCCGCGCTCGCCGGCGTGGTGGCGGCCATCGGCCCGGCGCGTCGCGCCTCGCGGCTCGACGTGCTGCAGGCATTGGCGTATGAGTGATCCCCGGGCGGCCGGCGTGCCGGTCACCGGTGTGTCCGAGCTGGTCCTGGAGGTGGTGGACCTGGACGCGGCCGAGGAGTTCTACGCCGGCGTGCTCGGCCTGCCGGTCGTGGAGCGATGGCCGGACCGCGAGGCGATCTGGGTCATGGCCGGCGACCGCACCCGGATCGGCCTGTGGCGCCCGCAGGTGGGCCTCGCCGGAGGACGCGGAGGCGTGCACGTGCACTTCGCCATGCACATCGGCGAGGACGCACTACGACGCCGCCGTGGCCCTGCTGCGCGAACGCGGCGACGACGTCGAGGAGATCGCCTTCGACGGCGCCGGCCGAGCCGCCTACGTGACCGACCCGGATGGCAACGTGGTCGAGCTGTGGACCTGGGACGTAGCCGAGCACCTGCGCTGACCGCCGCGCGGGTCGCCGCGGAGCATGGTGGTCGGGAATCGGTGCGAAAAACGCAACGAATCCCGACCACCGTCGCGATGTCGCTGCTCCTGCTGGCCGTCCTCAGTGCCCCAACGCAGGCAGCGACGGTCTCGGTAGAGAGCTCGACCCTCGACGTCCGAGCCGCGCCCGGAGAGCAAAACCAGCTGACGCATCGGAGCATCGACGGTCACGGACCTCACCGCCCCCCTCACCGCAGGCCCCGGTTGCGCCGCCACCCCGACCGGGGTGGCCTGCGTCCCGACCACCGGCGCCTTCGTCGATGCGGGTGACGGCGACGACACGCTCAATGTCCGCAACGCCACAAGCGACAGCGTCTGGTGCGGCCGCGGCCACGACACGGTCACCGCCGAGGTGCGGCGACTTCCTCGACCTCGGCTGCGAGCGCGTGGACTACGGGCCGCCCGGCACGGTCGGCCGGCTCACGCGGCTCACGGGCGGCGGCCGCCTCGTCGAGATCCCGGGGCAGAGCTGGGCGCGGATCGACCGGCGCATCCTCCCGGACGTCCTCTACCTCATCCGCCGCTACCACGTCCAGATCTGGGAGGGGTTCGGGACCATCGGCCACGAGCCGTTCGGCGAGCATCCGCTCGGGCTCGCTGTGGACATCCTGCCGGGCGCGGGCGGCGCCTGGGACGACGTCTCCCGCCTCGCGCGGTGGGCCGAGCCGAGCCAGAACCACCCGCGCGCCCCGTTCCGATGGGTCGGCTGGAACGGCGACTTCAACCACGGCCATCCGTCGGTCTGCAAGCCGCGCCTGCGGCTGCGCCCCGCACCTGCACCTGTCCTGGTCGCACTCGCCCACCCCGCCGCGTCACATCGCGCGGACGGTGCGGGTGTTCGAGGTACGCGGGGCCGCGCCGTAGAGTTCCCGCCCGTGCCGGGCCAGGGACGCACCGCCGCTGATCTCGCCGAGCGTCTGCTCGGCGGCGACAGGCGTGCGCTCGCGCGGGCCATCTCACTTGTCGAGAACGACGATCCCGAGGGGTGGGCGCTCGTCCGCGAGGTGTATCCGAAGACCGGACGGGCGGCCGTCGTGGGATTCACAGGGCCGCCGGGTGTCGGCAAGTCCACGCTGATCGGAAGGCTCGTGGAGCACGTGCGTGCCGCGGATCGGCAGGTGGCGGTCCTCTCCATCGATCCGAGCTCGCCGTTCACCCACGGCGCGCTGCTGGGCGACCGGATCCGGCTCACCGACCACTTCCTCGATCCCGGCGTCTACATCCGCTCGATGGCCAGCCGCGGGTCGCTCGGCGGCCTGTCGGAGGCCACGCTGCAGGCCGCGCTCCTGATGGACGCGAGCGGCAAGGACGACGTCTTCCTCGAGACGGTCGGGGTGGGGCAGGCCGAGGTCGACATCATCGATCACGCGGACACGGTCGTGCTCGTCCTGATGCCGGGGAGCGGCGACTCGATCCAGGCGCTGAAGGCGGGCGTGATGGAGATCCCGGACGTGATCGCGGTCAACAAGGCCGACCATCCACTCACCGACACGATGGTCCGCGAGATCCGCGGCGTCCTCTCGCTGGGCGCGCAGGAGGGCTGGCGCGTGCCGATCGTCAAGACCGAGGCGAGCCGGGGGGAGGGCGTCGAGGAGCTGGCGACGAAGATCGGCGAGCACCGCGAGTTCATCGAGTCCGAGGGAACGCTTGCCGAGCGCCGGCGCCGGAACCTGATGAACGAGGTGGTCGCGCTCGCCGCCGGCCGGATGCGCCGGAAGCTGGAGGCGGAGGTGCAGGGCGACGCCGAGGTACAGAGCCTGCTCGACGAGGTGGTGGCGCAGGCGCCTCGACCCGGCGAGCGCGGCGGCCCGCCTCCTGGAGCGCGAGACGGAGTAGCCGTCGCGCGAAAACCCCTGCAACGGACGTCTTGCGGCGCGTCTGAAGATAGGCTCGCTGGGTGGGCGAATCGCGTGCTTACCGGCTGAGGGAGGACGAGCCGCTGCCGGAGGGGATCGCGCGCGTTGCGCGCGGCCGCATCGACCACGCGATCGACGAGCTGCGCGGCACGACGGACAGCACGCCGGTGGACGCTGTGCACGAGGCGCGCAAGGACATGAAGAAGCTGCGCGCGCTGCTCCGGCTGGCGCGCGGGGAGCTCGGCGGCCAGACCTACGAGCGGGAGAACGCATGCTTCCGCGACGCCGCCCAGGAGCTGGCCGGGCAGCGTGACGCCGACGTCATGCTCGAGACGCTCGACCGGCTGACCTACCTGCCCGCCGGGCAGGCGTGGGAGGTGCGGAAGCGGATCCAGGCCGATCTCGAGCGGAACGGCGGCGACGGGGACCGCACGGCGGCCGCTCGGAGCGCCATCGCGATCCTGAAGGAGGCGCGCGGCCGCGTGAGCACGTGGTCGCTCGAGCGCGACTCGTTCGACGCGCTCGAGAAGGGGCTCGAGAAGACCTACCGCTGTGGCCGGCGCGAGTTCGAGGCGGCGGTGGACGAGCCGACCGTCGAGTCGCTGCACGAGTGGCGCAAGCGCGCGAAGCACCTCTGGTACCACCACACGCTGCTGCGCTCGCTGTGGCCGCCCGTGATGGAGGTGATCGGGGACGAGGCACACGCGCTGTCCGACCATCTCGGCGACGACCACGACCTCGCGGTGCTCGCCGCGTGGGTCGAGGAGCACGGCGGGGCGGGCCCGGAGTTCCGCGCCGCGGTCGACCGCCGCCGGAGCGAGCTGCAGACCGAGGCGTTCAGGCTCGGCGCGCGCGTGTACGCGGAGAAGCCGAAGGCCTACACGAAGCGGCTGAAGGGCCTGTGGACAGCGAGCGAGCACCAAGTTAGGGCGCCCTAATACGATGCCGGGCATGCCCGGCGGTGGTCACAGGAGCGCATCCCTCGCGGAGGTCTGGGCCGCGCGTGCCTGGAACGTGTTCAACGAGGGCCGGCCGTTCTCGGTCGTCTACCCGCTGCATGGTGCTGCTCGCCGCCGCTCTCGTCGGCTTGGCGCCGGACGGAAGCCTCGCGACCGCGCTGGGCACGGCGGCCGCGGTCGCGGTGGTGCTCTCGCGCTTCCCGTTCGCGCTCCGCGGCCGTGTCCTCCTGTGGGTCGCGGCGCTCGCGTCCGTGCCCCTCCTCGAGCCCTGGCGCGCGCCGGCGCTCCTCGCGGGCGCGCTCGCCGGCTACGCGCTCTTCACGGTGGTCGTGTGGGGGTCGATCTACTACCACCTCCGCACGGGCGCGCCCTGGACGAACGGGCTCCGCTTCTGGCGCCTGGTCCTGACGAACTCCGACCCAACGAGCGGGAACGCCCTCGAGCAGGTGCCGAAGCTGCTCATCGCGCTCGGCGCGGCGACGCTGGTGGCGGAGGAGCCGACGGCGGGCTCGCTCGCGCGCGCGGTCGCCGCGGTGGTGATCGTGGCCGCGCTCGGCGCGGTTGCGGCGCGCCGGTTCGCGAAGCGCCTGCCGGCGTATCCGGAATCGGCCGTCGCGACCCGATCGGGCGGAGAGCTCGCACGGCGGGTGTACGTGATCGTCGTGGACGGCTGCAACCGCGGGCGGCTGTGGCAGGCCGACGCTCCCGTCATGGATCGGCTCGCGCGCGAGGGCACCGAGTACCTCGCGGTCGGGCCGGCCTATCCGGCGCGGACGGTCGTGTGCTTCTCGTCGATGCTCACCGGGGCCACGCCGGCCGAGCACGGAATGCGCTCCAACTTCGCGCCTCGGCTCGGCGTGCGGCGCGAGTCTGTCTTCGACGTGCTCGAACGGCATGGGCGCACCGGCCGGCTCGTGGGGATCGCGCACCTGCTGGACCCGTTCGGAGAGGACGTGGTCCGGTCCGTGACTTCGGTCCAGCCCACCGCCGAGATCGACCGCTCGCTGACCGCCGAGGCCCGACGCGTCATCGAGGACGAGGACCCCGACCTGCTGGTGCTCCAGCTCCTGGCGGCCGACCAGCTGGGGCACGTGCGCGGGGTGCGCAGCGCGGAGTATCTCGACCAGCTCGCGGAGACCGACCGGCACGTGGGCGGCTTCCTCGACTTCCTCGAGGAGCGCGGCAAGCTCGACGACGCGACCGTGATCCTCATGGCGGACCACGGCCAGGGCCGCGGCATCGGCGGCCACGGCCACCTCGACTGGGGCGAGCGGCCGGTGCCGTTCGTCGTGTGGGGTCGTGGGGCGGTGCCGGGCGCGGTCTCGACCGAATCCCGCTCGATCCTCGAGCTGGCCGGAACGATCTCGGAGCTGTTCGGACTCCCCGCCCCGGCGGCCGCCCGGGGCCGCCCGCTCGTGCCGGCGGAGGATCCGCGGGTGGAGCCGGCGGGCCCGCGACGCGGTCCGGGCGGCGCGCGAGCGGCTGCGGGGCGCTGCCTCGCGATCGTCGTCGCGCGCAACGAGGAGGCGGCCGTCGGCGCGGTGCTTCGCGGGCTGCCGGAGCAGGCGTGTGGGCTCCCCGTCGACGTGCTCCTGGTCGACGACGGCTCGCGCGACGCCACTCCGGACATCGGCCGGGAGCTCGGCGTCGCGGTGGTCTCGCATCCGGTGTGCCGCGGCCTCGGCGCCGCACTTCGCACCGGCCTCGAGCGCGCGCGCGACGAGGGATACGCGGCGGCCGTCTACATCGACGGTGACGGCGAGTACGACCCGGCGGATTTCGCACGCGTCCTCGAGCCGGTCGCCCGCGGGCGCGCCGACTACGTGCTCGGCTCTCGCTTCCTCGGCCGGCGCGAGCGCATGAGCTGGCACCGCAATCTCGCCAATCGGCTGACCAGCGCCATGCTCGGTTGCCTGATGGAGACGATCACAAGCGACGGCCAGACCGGCTACCGGGCGCTGTCGGCGCGCGCGCTCGCGGTGGCAAGCATCGCGCACGACTACAACTACGCGCAGGTGCTCACGCTCTCGCTATGGGGAAGCCGGATCGAGGCGATCGAGGTGCCGATCCACTATCGCCGCCGCGCCGCCGGCCGCTCGTTCGTGCGCTACCCGGAGTACCTCGCGCGGGTGGCTCCGGCGGTCTGGCGCGAGTGGCGCGCGGCCAGGGCCTCCCGCAGGACGATCGCGCCCACGGCCACGCCGATCGCGCCCGCAAGCCAGAACGGCCACCCCGCTCCCGGGGAGAACAGCGGGAGGGCGTCCGTGAGCGGGCCGAACGGAGCGTCGGGCCGGTTGGCCACGAGCGAGCCGCCGCCCCACCGCACGTCGGCGTAGAGCCACGCCGACGCACCCACCGTCAGGGCGGACAGCACCAGGCCCACCCGCGGTGCACGCCGCAGGCCCCATGCCACGAGCGGCACCGCGAGGGGGAGGGCCGCCATCAGATGGCGCGGCGGGAACCAGAAGCCGAACATCGTGGGCGCCACGAACGCGGCCACGAGCAGCTGCGCCCCGAGCGCCGCGGCGCACAGCCCCGCGGTGAGCTCCATCTCACGCACGCCGGGTACCGCCCGCGCCAGCCGGTCGCGGCGCGACCGCCACAGCCACCACAGGCCGGCGAACGCGAGCAGGAACACCGGCGCCCAGCGGAGAAGGCCGTAGCCGCGGTCGACGAACAGCGCCACCAGCCGGTACGCCCGTCCGAGGTATCCGCCCGGGAACCCAGCGTCCGTGGCCGTCTCGCCGGCGCTCTCGGCCGTGTATGGAGTGGGCCCGCTGTAGATCGCCTCGTTGATCGCCACGTACAGGGCGACGGAGAAGAGCGCCACCTCCACGGCACCGATCGCGAGAGTCCGGCGCCGCGCCCGCCAGATCGCCCGCGCGGCGAACACGCCCACCACCGCGCCGGCGGCCACGAACTTCGTGCCGAGCCAGGGGAGCGCTCCGAGGAGGACGAAGCACACCGCCGCGTCCTGCCACCGGACGCGCGTCGATAAGCGCACCGCGAGCAGCGTCGCGCCCGCGAGTGCGGCGGCGGCCGGCAGCTCGGGGTAGACGGCCGTGCCGTAGGCGAGGAGCGGGGGGCTCAGCCCGACCGCGAGCGCGGCGCCCAGCGCCCACGGGTCCGGTGCCACCCGGAGCGCCAGCCGGTACGCCAGGGCGATCGCCAGCGCCGCGATCGCCGCCAGGAACAGCTCCACGCCCCGCGGGCCGCCAATCGCATAGGCCGGCGCGATCAGGAGCGGAAAGCCCACCCCGTGCGGCTCGTTCAGCCGTCCCTCGGTCCGCTGCCCGTGGGGGCGCAGCTCGTGCGGATAGAAGTCCGCGTACACGCGCGACCGGTACTCGTCGAGCACGTCCACGTCGCCGTCGTGGACGATCGAGTGCGCGGCCAGCAGGTAGTGCGGCTCGTCGCCCCCGTACTCGGACCCGCGGAACGCCTCGAGCCCGATCGTCGCGGCGTAGACGCCGAACAGGAGCAACCAGAGGGCGAGGGTGCGACGCACGGCGCCGCACCCTAGCCACGGACGCCTAGGCGACGACCGCTATCTCCTCCTGGTAGATGGCCATAGCGCGTCCCAGGCCCTCGTTGATGGCCGCGGGGATGATTCCCAGGTTCTCGACGATCAGCGAAGCCTTCGTCATGACGTGCTGGAAGTCGTCGTCGCGGCCGACCGCGTCGATCTGCGCCTCGCTCCCGCGCACCATCACGAATCCCTGGAGATCGCCGCCGTGGGGATTCAGCAGCGCCGCCTCGAAGCTCTCGATGCGCCCGTCGGACTGCATCTGCCCATACAGCTCGAGCGTCTCGTTGAAGACCTCGAGCGCGCGATCCTCCCGTCCGCGCACTACCTCGCCCCAGCCGATGAAAAGGCCAGCATCAGCCACGGTTCCTCCTTGGATCGGGTGTGTGTCGAACCTACCTCAACAGCCGAGCGCTCGCGCGATCACCATCTGCTGCACCTCGTCGGTCCCCTCGCCGATCGTGAGGATCTTGGCGTCGCGGTAGAAGCGGCACACGGGGTACTCCTCGATGTAGCCGTAGCCGCCGTGGATCTGAACGGCCTCCTCGGTGGCACGCACCGCGAGCCTGCCCGTCTTCAGCTTCGCCTGGGCCGCGGTCAGCGAGAAGTTCCTGCCCGCGTCCTTCTCGAGCGCCGCCTTGTAGGTGAGGAGCCGCGCCGCCTCGATCTCCGTCGAGAGATCCGCGAGCTTCGCCTGGATCGCCTGGTACTTCGAGATCGGCTGCCCGAACGCCACTCGCTCCTTCGCGTACGCGAGTGCCTCGTCCAGCGCGCCCTGGGCCAGCCCCACGCCCATCGCCGACACTCCGATCCGGCCGCCGTCGAGCGTCTGGAGGAACTGCTTGAAGCCCTGCCCCCGCGGGCCGACCAGGTTGTCCTCCGGCACGCGGCAGTCCTCGAACGCCAGCGGGCGTGTATCGGACGCGTTCCAGCCCATCTTCCGGTAGGGCTCCCCGATGTCGTATCCGGGCGTCCCGTTCGGGACGAGGATGTTCGAGACCTCGCCCTCGCCGGTGCGCGCCGTGATCGTCACGAAGCCCGAGATGTCCGTGCCGCTGTTGGTGATGAACTGCTTCGCGCCGTTCACCACCCAGTCGTCGCCGTCGAGCTCGGCGCGGGTGCGCGTGTTCCCGGCGTCGGAGCCGGCCTCGGGCTCGGTCAGTCCGAAGGCACCGAGGCGCTCGCCCGAGCACAGCCTCGGCATCCACTCGTCCTTCAGGGCGTCGGACCCGAACGCGTAGACCGGCCACGTGCCGAGCGAGGTGTGCGCGGCCATGGTGATCGCCACGCTCGAGTCCACCCTCGCCAGCTCCTCGATCGCGATGGCGTAGCTGAGGTTGTCCGCGCCGCCGCCCCCGTACTCCTCCGGATACGGCATCCCCATTAGGCCGAGCTCGCCGAGCTTGGCCACGATCTCGTACGGGAACCGCTTCTCGCGATCGAGCTCCTCGGCGACCGGCCGGACCTCGCCGTCGGCGAAGTCGCGCACCAGGCGCCGGATCTGCTGCTGCTCCTCGGTGAGGTCGAACTGCATGCGGCGCGGGATGCTAGTCCCCGCGCCGCACGGTCCCTCTCAGCCGAAGCGCGATGCCCGGCTCAGGCAGACGAGGACGCTCTGGACCTGGTCGCCCGCGCTCGCGTTCGCGAACGTCCAGTGCCCGCCGCTCCGGCCGAGCGGTGAGCTGAGCGCCAGCTCGATCGAGTCCGCGGGATCCACGCTGGCGCCCGTGGCGAGGCTGAAGCTTCCGCCGCAGCTGCGCGAGAACGTCCGCGCCGCGCCCGGGCCGACCGTGTTCGTCGTCGCGCGGCGCGCCACCCGGAAGCGGAGCGTGGATCCGCCGGTGGTGGTCACGTTAGTCCGGAGGCAGCGCGCACTGACGCCGGCGCGCGCGCCCGTGTCGCCGGTGTTCTCGAGCGTGAACCGCCAGCCGTGCGGGGTGGGCAGGACCGAGGCCAGGCGGACCTGGCCGAGCCGGTCGGCCGCGAACCCGTAGCCGGTGGCGCTCCAGGCGGGGCCACAGGCGAGCCGCACCGTCGCGGTCCCGCCTGCGGGCACGGGCACGACCGGGCGAAGGCGCGTGCGGACGGCGAGTTGCGCGAGGCCGTGATCGTTCGGGATCTCGACGCGCACGCAGCGGACCACGGCGCTTACCACTCGGGAGCCGTGTCCCCTAGCGGTTACCCGGAACGCCCAGCTGTGCGGGTCATCGCCCGGGCTCGAACTGCGCACGACCACCCCGGAGCCGCGGCTCGTGACCGCGCCGTTCAGCGCGACGGTGTTCGACGGGCACTGCAGCCGCATCGTGCGGGGGCCGCCGCCCGGCACGACGAGGCGCGCGGTCACGGACGAGGTGCGGACGGCGCCGGCGGCGAGCGCGTCGGCCGGCACGGCGAGAAGAGCGATGAGGATGGAAAGACGAACAGCGGTTGTAAAACGCATCAGGCACGCTAACACGGTTTTTCGCTGAGGAAAGCCGTTTATGCTGGCCGCCGATGACCCTTCTGACCCTTGTCCTGGCCCAGGCGGGCTCCGGAAGCGGCGGTTTCGGCGGGGGAGGAGGCGGGGGCTTCGGGGGCGGCGGGGGCAGCTACGGAGGCGGCTCCGGCTCCGGTGAGGGAGATCCGCTCGCCGCCGTCGTGGTGCTCGGGGGGTTTGCGTTCCTGGTCCTGTACCTCGTCCTCCGCTCGGGGCTCTACCACCGCAAGGTGCGCAAGCGCGACCTGCGCGTGCGGACGGCGTCGGCAGAGGCGGCCGAGGACGACGCCTACTTCGCCGCGGACGAGCTCGAGCGCCATGCCGCCGCGCTGTTCAGAGCCGCCCAGATGGCCTGGGACGCGGGCGACCGGGCGGCGCTGGCACAGCTCGTGGGGCCCGATCTGCTCGTCGAGTGGAACCGCCGGCTGGACGACTTCGATCGCAAGCACTGGCACAACCGCGTGCAGGTGCTCGCCGACCCCGAGGTGCGGTACGTGGGCATCACGAACCGGGATGACGACGAGGAGGACCGCGCTGTCGTCCGCATCACCGCCCAGCTCCGCTCCTACGTCGAGGACGGGAACGGCCAGCGCATCATGCGCAAGGGGGACAAGGACGAGCTGATGACGCTCCAGGAGTACTGGACGCTCGCGCGCCGCGACGGGCAGTGGATGGTGCAGTCGATCGAGCAGCGCGCGGAGGGCGACCACCAGCTCGACGAGCCGATCGTGGCGTCGCCGTGGTCGGACGACCAGCGGCTCGAGGACGAGGCCGTGACGGAGCTCGCGGTCGCCGACGCCCTCCCCGATGGATTCACCACGGCCGACCTCGCCGAGGTGGACTTCGCCGGCGACGCGCGCGCCCGCGCGCTCGACCTGTCCGTCGCGGACGGCCGCTTCGCCCCGGACGTGCTGGAGGCCGCCGCCCGCCGCGCGGTCGGGGCCTGGGCGGAGGCGGTGGACGGCGACGACGCCGCGCTCGAGGCGGTGGCCTCGCCCGACGCGGTCGGGGAGCTGCTCTACGGGGGCGACGCCACCAGGAAGACACGGCTCGTGGTCCGCGGCCCGCGCGTGAATCGGATCCAAATCGAGGGAGTGCAGGTCGAGACCGTGCCCGCGACGATGACCGTGGCGGTGGAGCTGGGCGGCAGCCGCTACGTCGAGGATCGCGACACGACGACCGTTGTCGGCGGCTCGAAGGACCGCGCGACCACCTTCACCGAGCGGTGGACGCTCGCGCTCGACGGGCCGCCGGACGCGCCCTGGCGAATCGTTGCGGCTTTGTAACAAGCGCCGTGGCGCAAGCCGCGGGCGGTGCCCGCGGCGCAGCGATGGTCTTCCGTCCGGGGGACGCGGCAGTCTCGCGACGTGCCCGACATCTCAGTCGCCGCCACAGCGCCGTCCGCACGCTTCGCGCTCCCGTCGGACAGGCAGTACCTGGCGGGCCGGCACGTGTGGGCGCAGATCGAGGACGGCATCGTGACCGTCGGCGTGACGGCGCCGCTCGGCGAGGTGCTCTGGTACACGCCGGACGTGGAGTTCTGGGCCGTCGACCGCGTGGACGTGGGCGAGACGCTCGCGACGGTTCAGGGCCGCTCGGGCCGCGTCGTGGCGGTGGGCTCGCCGGTGCGCGGAGCGCTACTGGAGTTGAACCCGCTGCTCCGGCGCGCGCCGCACGCGCTGCTCGCGCAGCCGTACGGGCGCGGCTGGGTGGCCCGCATCTCGTCCGACCGCTGGGAGCGCGACGAGACCGCGATGGTGCCCGCGCGTGCCTACCGCAAGATCCTCGACGCCGATCTCGCGCTCGGGCGCGAGTTCTGCTTCGGCGGCGCGCTGCTCGCGCCGCGGCCAGCCGAGCCGGAGGAGCCCGCGGAACCCGCTGAGGCCGCCGCCTAGGCGCGCTCGACGCGCGCGCTCACGACCTGTTCCTGGTCGTTGAAGCGGTACACCCAGCGGGACTGCGTGTCGGCGAGCCGGCCCTCGTCGATGGTCCTGACCCAGCCGCTGACGACGACGGAGTCGCCCTCCTCGGTGATCGAGTAGACCCCCGCCCGCAGCTGAAGACCCTCCTCGGCGAACCGCGACCAGAACTCCCGCAGCGCCTCGTGCCCGCGGATCTCCTCACCGTGGGAGGCATGCGGCTCGAACACCACATCCTCGGCGGAGTGCGCGAGCAGCTCCTCGGCGGCGGCCGCGAGGTCGTTCTTCTCCGTGTATTCGAATAGCCGTCGGATCAGCGCAACGCGAGGCGAGTCCAATCGCCACCTCCAGAGGCTCCATTGATTCTAAACCGCGGCGGTGGTCCGCTCACGCGGCCGCACGGTCGCGACCGCCACGCCGGCGATCACCACCGCGACGCCCAGGAGCTGCACCGGCGAAGGCGCCTCGGAGAGCAGCACCGCGCCCAGGAAGACGGTGCACACCGGCTGGAGCATCAGCACGATCGAGGTGAGCACCGCGGGCAGCCGCGGCAGCGACACCGAGATCAGGAGCCAGCCGAGCACCTGGGACGACAGGGCGAGGAGCACGAGCCAGGCCTGCGACTCGAGGCCGGGCGTCCAGTCGATGTCGCCGACGACGATGCCTCCCAGCGCGGAGAACACCGCGCCGCTCAGCGTCGCGTCGAACAGCGGCCCGGCGGGGCGGCGGTCATCGGCGTTGCCCTGGCGGAGGATGAGGATGAACAGCGCGTACGTGATGGCGGTGAGGACGCCGAACACCACGCCGAGCACGGGGTCCTCTCCGTACGCGCCGCCCCCGACCACGCCCGAGATCAGCACCACTCCGCCGAACACGACGGGGATCGCGACCAGCGTGCGGCTCTCGGGGCGCTCGCCGAGGAACAGCCACGCGAGCAGCCCGACCAGCACGACCTGGATGTTGCCGAGCACTGTCGCGAGGCCGGCCCCGACCGCCTCGATCGAGTGGTGCCAGAACGTGAGATCCGCGGCGAACATCACGCCCGCGCCCCACAGCGGCAGGCGGTCGCGGAGCGTGCGCGCCCCGTAGCGGCGCTCCTCGCGGCGGTCGAGCAGCCAGAGGACCGGAAGCGCCCAGAAGCACCTGAAGAACGCGGCGGTGGAGGGCGACACCTCCGAGAGCCGCACGAGGATCGCCGAGAACGCGATCACGAAGGCACCGAGCACCCCCGCAAGAACGGGCCGGTCAGACACTCGTGCCGAGACTACCCACGGGTATGGTCCCGCCCGGTGGACCGGAACACGATCCTGTGGACGCTCGTTGTCTTCTTCGGCGCGTCGATCATGTTCGGCGCGATCGCCAACGCCACGAACGACGAGAGCGCGGCCGTGCGGCTGGCCCTGCAGCTCGGCGCGGGGGTGCTGCTCGTGGGGGGCATCCTGCTGTTCCTGCGCCGCCGGAAATGACCCGCTGGATCGTCGACGGCATGAACGTGATCGGATCGCGGCCGACCGGCTGGTGGCGCGACCGCCCGGGCGCGATGCGCGGGCTGGTGGCCGAGCTGGGCGAGTTCGCGGCGCGCGGGGGAGACGACGTGACGGTCGTCTTCGACGGGAAGCCGTTCGAGCTGGAGGGCGACGGCGTCAGCGTCATGTTCGCCAGCCGGCGCGGCCGAAACGCGGCCGACGACGACATCGCCGCGCTCGTGGAGGCCGACCGGGCCCCGGGCGAGCTGTCAGTCGTGACGTCCGACGGCGACCTGGCCCGGCGCGTGCGCGACGCCGGCGCTGCCGTCGTGGGCGCCGGCGAGTTCCGCCGCCGGCTCGACGGGTAGCCGCTGATCGACGACCGCGCGGGCGCCGCGGCCGGGAACCACGGTCACGTGCCGGACCACGCCGCGCTCCGGCCGGCGGCTCGCCGCTCGCAGCCGCACTCGCCGCAGCACCTCGCGCAGCACGGTGCGCATCTCCATCTGCGCGAACGAGGCGCCGATGCAGCGCCGCACACCGCCGCCGAACGGGATCCAGGCGTACGACTGGACCTCTCCCTCGAGCCAGCGCTCCGGCCGGAACTTCTCCGGTGCCTCGTACAGATCGGGCCGCATGTGCAGCACGGCGATCGCCGGCAGCACGAGCGTCCCGGCGGGCAGCCGCCAGCCGTCGATCTCGGTCTCGCGCGTGAGCTTCCGCGCCACGTCGACGACCACCGGCCTCACGCGGAGAGTCTCCTTGACCACGGCATCGAGGTAGCCGTCGTCGTCGAGCGAGCCGGTGAGCCGCTCGAGCGCGTGCGGCGTGTGGAGGAGCCGTTCGAATGCCCACGCCAGGCCCGTGGCGGTCGTCTCGTGACCCGCCGTGAGCAGCGTCATGAGCTCGTCGCGCAGCTCCCCGTCCGTCATCGGCGAGCCGTCCTCGTGGCGAGCGCGGAGCAGGAGCGTCATCACGTCGTCGCGCCCCTCGTCGTCGCCGGCTGCGCGGCGCTCGGCGATCTCCGCGTAGATCAGTTCGTCCACGGCCGCGAGCGCCCGGCGCGCCCGGGCGGCGGGAGTGATGCCGCCGAGGTCGCGGTCCATGAACGGCAGCCAGTTGAGGATGCTCGTGAGCTCGCCGACCGCCGGAATGCGCCTGCGGAACAGGTCCATCCGGGCGTCGTCGCGCACGCCGAACACCGCTCGCAGGATCACCTCGAGCGTGATCGCCTGCATGCGCGGCCGCAACTCGATCTCCTCGCCCACGGGCCACGTCGCCACCTCGCGCGCCGTCTCCTCCACCATGACCTCGGCGTAGCGGCGCACGCGCTCGCCGTGGAACGGCGGCAGCAGCAGCTTGCGCTGGCTCATGTGGCGGTCCTCGTCGAGCGTCAGCAGCGAATGGTCGCCGAGCGCCTCGCCCACCGCGAGCGCATTGGCCTCGCCCGCGTGGAAGGTCACGGCGTCGCCGCCGAAGACCTCCTTCACGAGCGCCGGGTCGGCGATGTACACGACGCGGCCGAAGATCGGGAAGCGCGATGAGAAGACGTCACCGTAGCGCCGCCAGCGCCGCACCATCCATCCGTACGGCGACGCGGTCACGAACGCCGCCTGAAGCAGGCTCGGGATGCGCGGGCCGGGCGGGAACTCCACCCCTACAACTCTGCCAGGAACCTTCGGATCGCCGCGTGCGTCTCGCGCGGGCGCTCCAACTGCGGCACGTGGCCGCAGTTCAGCTCCACGTGCTTCGCCCCCGGAAGGGCGCGCTCCACGTGCTTCATGAAGCCGATCGGAACGAGCATGTCGTGCCGGCCCCAGACGAACAGCGACTCCGTCTCGAGCGACTTCAGGCGCGTCCAGAATCCGTCGTCGCCGTGGGGCTCGTCGAGGTAGATGTTGCGCGCGGCGGCGTAGAAGGCGGCCCGCCCGCTGCGCGTCAGGTACGAACGCAGGAACTCGTCCACCCCGGCCGCGGTCCAGCCGCCGTTCGCCGCCGGCACGAGCCGCCGCACCATCGCCTCGACGATCGGTCTCGGCGCCGGCTGGATCAGGCCGAGCTCGGGGCGCAGCGCGCGGATCACGGGCGCCCAGCGGCGCTGGCGTAGCCACGCGAGCGCGGGGCTGAGCAGCACGAGGCCGTCCGTGCGGTCCCGGTCGGTGAGCCCCGCCTCGATGGCCACGCGGCCACCCATGCTGTTGCCGGCCACGTGAGCGCTGTCGACGCCGAGGGCGTCCATGGTGGCGAACACCGACCGCGCGAACCACGGGGCGTCGTATGGCGCCCCGATCGGCTTGTCCGACTCGCCGAAGCCCGGAAGGTCCATAGCCACCACGCGGTAGTGCTCCGCGAGCGCGTTCACGGTGGGCAGGAAGGACGCCTTCGTGCCGCCAAGGCCGTGCACGCACAGGAGGGTCTCGGGCCCGGTGCCCGCGGAAAGCACGGAAATACCGCCGAAATCGCGCGTCCGGAGCGTCTCGAACTCGAGCCGGCCGGGCTCCTCCGAGCCGCTCGTCGCGGCCAGGAAGCCCACGCCCACGTGGATGCTTCCGCGGATCCTGAGGCGCCCCGCGCGGAAGGCCTCCATCCCGCCGCGGTAGTCCGCGGCGATGCGCCGCCAGGTGGCCGGGTCGGCGCTCAGGACGGCATCCGGCTCGGCGCTCTCATCCGCGCTGCGAAGCCGGACGCGACGCCCGGCGATGACCGCGTCGTACGTGGTGCCGGCCCCGGCCTCGAGCCGCACCCGCGCGCGGCCGCGGCGGAGGTCGAGCACGTCCGAGTCGAAGCGCTCGGCCAGCGCCGCGAGCGCGTCAGCGGAGCCTGTCCTCTGAGAGGTGGCGGTTGCCATCACCTAACCCAATACCACTGAAGAGGCTCCCTGACGCGCCGGTCGGCAAGGTCTGATCGGTCTAACTCGAACAAATTAACGCCAAATACACACAAACTTCGGCCGATTCCTTGACAAACCCATGCGGGGGAAGGGAGGATCGCCCGGATGGAGGACGAGCCGGGCTCCGCCCCGTCGCTGCGCGCGTCCAACCGGCTGCGCGTCATCCAGGCACTTCAGCTCTTGGGAGTCACCAGCAGAGCCGACCTGTCGCGCCACACCGGCCTGTCGCGCTCGACGGTGTCCACCATCGTGGCCGGCCTCCAGGCCGAGGGCATGGTCGTGGACCGCGACGCCGACGGGCGCCCCGCGGGCGGCGGCCGCCCGCCGGCGCTGATCGCGCTCGACCCGTCGGCCGGGTTCGCGATCGGCATCGACTTCGGCAAGCGCCACCTCGCGGTCGCGCTCGCGGACCTCTCGCACCAGCTGCTCGCCGAGGAGTGGCGCGAGATGCCGGACGACTACGACGCCGACGCAGGCATCGAGCAGGCGGCCCAGCTGGTGGAGACGGTGCTCGAGGCGGCCGGCGCGGACGCGGGCCGGCTGCTCGGGGTGGGCATGGGGCTGCCCGGGCCGGTGCACACCACCGGCGTCGTGGGTTCCTCGGCCATCCTTCCCGGGTGGGCGGGCACGCAGGCGGGCGATCGCATGGCCGAGCGGCTGTCCATGGAGGTCTGGCTCGGCAACGACGCGAACCTCGGCGCGCTCGCCGAGTCCACCTGGGGCGCCGGGCGCGACGCCTGCGGCCTCGTCTACCTCAAGCTCGCGACGGGCATCGGCGCGGGAATCGTGATCGACGGGCGGCTGTTCGAGGGAGCGGGAGGCACGGCGGGCGAGATCGGACACACCTCGCTGGACGAGACGGGCGACATCTGCCGCTGCGGGAGCCGCGGATGCCTCGAGACCTACGCGAGCGGCGGTGCGATAGCCGGGCTGCTCAGCCGCAGCCTCGGTGAGCCGCTCACCCTCGACGACGTGCTGGCGCGCGCCGTCGACGGCGACCCCGGCTGCCGGCGCGCGCTGGCGGACGCCGGGCGCCACATCGGCGCCTCGGTCGCCGATCTCTGCAACCTCATCAACCCCGAGCGGATCGTCGTCGGGGGCAGCATGGCCGTCGCCGGAGACGTGCTGCTCGATCCGCTCAGAGAAGCGGTTGGACTACGGGCCATCCCGAGTGCCGCGGAGGACGCGAAGATCGTCCTCGGCGAGCTCGGGGGGCGCGCCGAGTTGCTCGGCGCGGTCGCGCTCGTGCTCCACGAGGCCGGACCCGCATGGAGCGGCCCGGCGCCGGCGGTAAGACAGTCAACGGCAGCAACGTAAGAGGAGGAAGGATGAGCAGGTTCAGGTTCATCGCCGTCGCCGCGGCCCTCGTGGGCGTATTCGCGCTCGCGCTCGCGGCATGTGGTGGCGACGACGACAGTGGTGGAAGCAACACCAGCGGTGGTAGTTCGAGCAGCAGTGGCGGAGGTGGCGGCTCGATTGCGCTGCTCCTGCCTGAGTCCAAGACCACTCGTTACGAGTCTCAGGACAGGCCGCATTTCGAGGCGAAGGTCAAGGAGCTCTGCTCCGACTGCCCGATCATCTACTCGAACGCCGATCAGGACGCGTCGAAGCAGCAGCAGCAGGCTGAGGCCGCGATCACCAAGGGCGCGAAGGTAATCGTGCTCGACCCGGTGGACGCAGCGTCGGCCGGCGCGATCGTGAACCGGGCGAAGCAGTCGCAGATCCCGGTGATCAGCTACGACCGCCTGATCACGGACGCGGACATCGACTACTACATCTCGTTCGACAACGCCAAGGTCGGCAAGCTCCAGGGCGACGCCCTCGTCAAGAAGCTCAAGGACGACGGCAAGAGCGGGAGCATCGTGATGATCAACGGCGCCCCGACGGACAACAACGCCAAGCTGTTCAAGCAGGGCGCGCACAGCGTGATCGACTCGAGCGGCTTCAAGGTCGCGAAGGAGTACGACACGCCTGACTGGAGCCCGGACAAGGCCCAGCAGGAGATGGAGCAGGCAATCACGGCACTCGGCAAGGACGGGTTCGTGGGCGTCTACGCGGCCAACGACGGCACCGCCGGCGGCGCAATCGCCGCGATGAAGGGCAACGGCGTCGACCCGACCAAGATCCCGACGACCGGACAGGACGCGGAGTTGGCGGGCATCCAGCGGATCCTCGCGGGTGAGCAGTACATGACCGTCTACAAGGCGCTCAAGGCCGAGGCCGAGAAGGCGGCTGAGTTCGCCGTCGCTCTCGCCAAGGGCGAGAAGCCGAGTGGGGCGGACGCTCAGACGGACAACGGCTCGAAGAAGGTGCCGTCGGTTCTCCTGACGCCCGTGGCGGTGATGAAGGACAACATCAAGGACACGATCCTCAAGGACGAGTTCCTGTCGGTGAACGACATCTGCGCCGGCAAGTACGCAGCGGATTGCAAGGCCGCTGGCATCCAGTAGGTCCTGTGGGGAACAATGCCGGGGGCGCGATCGCGCGCCCCCGGCAGCCCCACCGAGGAGGAGAGACGAAAAATGAATGCGAACGGGAGCGCACCTGTCCTTGAGCTGAAGGGCGTCAGTAAGAGCTTCGGCCCGGTGCAGGCGCTCAACGACGTGAACTTCGAGGTTCACCCAGGTGAGGTCGTGGCGCTTGTGGGAGACAACGGCGCCGGCAAGTCGACGCTCGTCAAGACGATCGCCGGTATCCACTCGCCGGACGGCGGCACGATCTCGTTCGAGGGCAACGACGTGCACATCACGAACCCGAGCGACGCGGTCGCACTGGGGATCGCGACCGTGTACCAGGACCTCGCGCTGTGCGACAACCTCGACGTCGTCGAGAACCTCTTCCTAGGCCGCGAGGAGCTGGCGGGCGGGCCTGCGGTTATCGGGCCGCTGGACGAGGTGGGGATGGAGAAGCAGACGGGCGAGCTGCTCGAGAACCTCGCGGTGACGATCACCGACGTGCGCAACGAGGTCGGCACCATGTCCGGCGGCCAGCGGCAGCAGGTGGCCATCGCTCGGTCGTTGCTCGGAGAGCCGAAGCTCGTGATGCTGGACGAGCCCACCGCGGCGCTCGGTGTGCGCCAGACGGCCCAGGTGCTCGCGCTCGTCAAACGGCTCCGGGAGCGCGGGTACGGAGTGGTCGTGATCAGCCACAACCTCGCTGACGTCTTCGAGGTCGCCGATCGGATCTACGTGCTGCGGCTGGGCCGCGAGGCAGGAGACTTCAAGGCAGGCGAGGCGAATCAGGACCAGGTGGTCAAGGCGATCACCGGGGCCGGCGCCTCCGGTAACGAGGGAGGAAAGTCATGAGCACGGCCGACGCGACGGTCGACGAGGACGTCGAGGTCCGCAGTCCTCAGATGGACGTGTTTCGCCGGTTCATAGCCGGCGACCTCGCCGAGCTGCGGGTCGTGCTCGCGCTCGCGGTGATCTGGCTCGTGTTCTACATCCAGGAACCGCGCTTCATGAGCTCGGTGAACCTGTCGAACCTGGTCCTCCAGACGTGCGCGGTGGGCCTCGTCTCGGTCGGGATCGTCCACGTGCTGCTGCTCGGCGAGATCGACCTCTCGGTCGGAGCCGTGAGCGGTCTGTGCGCCTCGATCATGGCGGTGCTGAACGTGAAGCACGGCTGGTCGCCGTACCTCGCGATCGCGGCGGCGGTCGCCACCGGCGCGGCGATCGGCCTGTTCCAGGGCTCGACCTTCACCCGCTTCGTGGTGCCGTCGTTCGTCGTGACGCTCGCGGGGCTCTTAGCCTGGCCCGGATTCCAGCTCAAGGTTCTGGGCGAGACCGGCACGCTCAACCTCAACGACCCGAAGATCACCGGGCTGACCAGCACCTTCTACAGCGACACGGTCGGCTGGATCATGGCGTTCGTTGGGATCGCCGTATACGCCGCCTTGGCGCTGCGCGGCCGGCAGAGCCGAGTTGGACAGGGCCTGTCGGCGCCCCCGCTCGGCCTCGTCGTGCTGCGGATCGCGCTGATCGCCGTGGCGATCCTGGTGGCGGTCTGGGTGCTGAACGACGACCGCGGCGTGCCGCTGGCGGCGCTGATCCTGGTCGGGTTCTGCCTGTTCTTCTTCTACGTGACCACGAGGACCACGTTCGGGCGCCACATCTTCGCGGTCGGCGGAAACGCGGAGGCCGCCCGCCGGGCGGGCATCCATGTGACACGCGTGCGCGTGGTCGTGTTCGTCATCTCCTCGACGATGGCGGCGGTAGGCGGCGTGATGGCGGCATCCCGGCTTCTGGCGGTGAATCAGTCGTCCGGCGCCGGGGACTTCCTGCTGCTGGCGATCGCCGGACCGGTGATCGCGGGCACCAGCCTGTTCGGTGGGCGTGGCAGCGTGTGGCACGCACTGCTCGGGGCACTCGTGATCACGTCGATTTCGAACGGGATGGACCTCCTGGGTCTCGAGACGTCGATCAAGTTCATCGTCACCGGTGCCGTGCTGCTGCTCGCCGTGATCATCGACGCCATCGCACGCAGCCAGCGTCAGGCGGCAGGACGGGTCTAGCGGACCCACTACGAGTCGGACTGATCGGCTACGGCCTCGCCGGGTCGGCGTTCCATGCGCCGCTCGTCGAGGCCGTGCCGGGTCTTGCGCTGACGTCGATCGTCACCTCGAACCCGGACCGCGCCCGCGAGGCGCGCTCCAGGCATCCGGATGCCGCCATCGTCCCTTCGGCGGACGAGCTGTTCGCGGCCGCTGACGACCACGACCTCGTGATCGTCGCCGCCCCGAACCGCCATCACGCTCCGCTCGGGCTGGCGGCGATCGACGCGGGCTTGCATGTGGTGATCGACAAGCCGCTGGCGCCGAGCGTCGCGGAGGCGGAGCGGGTGGCATCGGCGGCCGCTTCAGCGGGCGTCGTCGCAAGCGTGTTCCACAACCGGCGCTGGGACGGTGACTTCCTCACGCTCCGCCGGCTGCACGACGAGGGCTCGCTCGGGGAGGTGGTGCGGCTCGAGTCGCGCTTCGAGCGGTGGCGGCCGGAGGTGGACCGCGGCAAGTGGCGCGAGGGCGGGACGCCCGAGGACGCGGGCGGGGTGCTGTTCGACCTCGGGCCGCACGTGATCGACCAGGCGCTCGAGCTGCTCGGCCCGGCGCGGTCCGTGTACGCGGAGGTGCGCACGCTGCGGCCGGGGGCTGAGGTGGACGACGACTTCTTCCTCGCCCTCGAGCACGAGTCCGGCGCCCGCTCGCTCCTGTGGGGGACGATGATGGCCGCCCAGGCCGGGCCGCGCCTTCGCGCGCTCGGAACGCGCGCCGCGTACGTCAAGTGGGGCCTCGACGTCCAGGAGGCCGCGCTCCGCGAGGGCGCCGACCCACGCGCGCCCGGCTTCGGCGAGGAGCCCCGGGAGGCGTGGGGGACGCTTGGAGCCGACGACGACCCGCCGCGGCCGGTCGAGACCGAGCGAGGCCGCTACGTGGAGCTCTACGAGGGCGTGGAGCGCGCGATCCGCGAAAACTCAGCTCCACCGGTGCCGCTCGAGGCCGGGATCGCCACGCTCGCGGTGATCGAGGCGGCCCGCCGAAGTGCGGCTGACCGCACCGTCATCGCCCTGTAACCCCCTCGTCACCCACGGCACCCACCGGTGCGCCGCCCGGGCGTACGTTCGCTCGCATGTGGAGCGAGCGGGCGCAGAGCGAGCGTGGCCAGGCGACCGTCGAATGGGTCGCGCTGCTGCTGATGGTCGCGTTGGTGCTGGTGGCGGCCGGCCACCTGGCGTCGAGGGCCGACGGACCGGAGCTCGGGACAACCCTGGCCGCGGCGGTGATACACCCGGCCCAGCCGGACGCAGCCCCGACCCACCCGCGACCCACCCGGAAGCTGCGCCCGCAACAGCTCTCGGCGCTTCCCGGCCCGCGGCTTCCGGCGCTTCCCGGCCCGCGGCTTCCGGCGCGTTCCCGGCCCGCGGCTTCCGGCGCTCCCGCCCTCGGCGCTGGCGGCCGGTCGCGATGCGCTTCGGCGGGCGGGGCGGGGTGCGGGCGTGCTGTGGCGGAGGGCCTGGTTCGCGTGTCTCGTGTACGAGCGCACCCGGTACGCGTTCCGGCACCCGGAGAGCCGGTTCCCCGGCTACACGCTGCCCTACGGCGTCGCGCTCCGGATGATCAACAGCTGCGTGAGCCCGGTCGACCTCCTGAGCGACCTACCCGGCCTCGATCCGAGCCAGTGAACGGGGAGCGGGGACAGGCGAGCGTCGAGTTCGTCGCACTCGTGTCGCTGTGCTGTCTCGCCGTTGGTGCGCTGCTGGCGCTCCGGGGTGGTTTCGACGGGCGCGACACCGGCGGGTTCCTGGCTCGCCATCTGGTCTGCGCTGTCACCGGCCGCTGCGACCGCGACGAGGGACGGCTCGTGGCTGCGTACGGCGAGCGCACCGCAGCGTCGGTGCGCGCGCTCGCTCCCAACCTCGTGTACGAGCCGGGCGAGCGCGAGCTCCCGGTGGACTGGCGCGAGTGCCGCCGGGTGAGCTGCTCCGTCGCTCCCGACGACCCCGCGCTCGACGCGCACGTCGCAGCCGGCCACGCGCGCCCCGCCGGCTCGCGCGCCACCGCCTTCACCCACGTCATCCGGCGCGGCGGGCGCCTCTACATCCAGTATTGGCTCTACTACCCGGACTCCAACACCACGCTGGCGGGGTCGGACAGGATCTGGGCACACGTGCTGGGCTGGGTCGGCCCGTATCCCGGCTTCCACCGCGACGACTGGGAGGGCGCCTTCGTCCGGGTGGATCCCGACGGCCGCGTCTGGCTCCGCGCGAGCTCCCACGGGCACTTCCAGAGCTGCAAGTGGTCCTTCTGCCGCGGCGAGTGGGCGCGACACGCGGGCTGGGTTCGGATCTCCCGCGGCAGCCACTCAGGCCATCTCCCGTTTGTCCAGCTGCCACGCCGCTGGGTCGGGCAGCGCGTCCCCCGCGCCGTCGGGCCGCCGGCCCCTCCGCGCCTCATGCCGATCAGGCCCGGACACGGCCTCCGCGAGCGCAGCACGACGGGCGAGGGCCTGCGGCTCGTCCCGCTCGAGTCGATCGACCCTCGTTCGTACGTTCCGCTGGATCCGCATGTCCTCCCTCCGTGGGACAAGGACGCGTACCTCGATCCGCTCGCCGGAGGATCATGAGGGGCGGGAACGGCCTCTTCGGGCTAGGGTGGAGCTCGTGGATTCGTGCGGGCCCGCGTTTGCGCCGGAGGCTTCGAGGGGAAGCGCGTCACAGTGAAGGTGGGGTTGGTGCTCGGCGCTGGAGGCGTGCTCGGTGGCGCGTGGCTGGTCGGCGGCCTGAGCGCGGTCACGCGCGAGACGGACTGGGATCCGGGTAGCGCCGACTTCGTGGTCGGCACCTCCGCCGGGTCGATGATCGGCGCCCTCGTCGCCGGGGGAATCCCGCCCTGGTTCATGGTCGCCCATTCGCGCGGAGAGGTGTTCGACGGCCTCGTCGGCCCCGACGGCCGGCCCGCCGCCGAAGCGGATCGCTCCGCCGGCGCGAGCTTCCGGCTGCACCGCGGCCTCCCGGCAATCGGCCCCGGGTCCCTACGGATGGCGTTCACCGCCATGTCCAATCCGCTCAGGCACACGCCGCTCCAGATGGTCGCCGGGTGGATCCCGTCCGGCTTCATCTCGACCGACTCTCTCAGGGACACCGTCGCCCGCGCCGTGCCCGGCGACTGGGTCGATCACCCGAACTACTGGGCGGTGGCCTGCGACTACGAGACCGGTCGTCGCACCCCGTTCGGCCGGCTCGGCTCCCCGCGCGCCCACATCGGCGACGCCGTCGCCGCCTCGTGCGCGATCCCCGGCTTCTACCGCCCCGTCAAGATCGGCCGCCGCCGCTACGTGGACGGCGGTGTCTGCTCGGTCTCGAACCTCGACCTCGTCGCGGGCCGCGGGCTCGACCTGGTCATCTGCCTCAACCCGCTCACGAGCTCCCAGGAGGGCCGGCCCGCCGGCGGCGGCGTGCGCGCCGCGGCCACGGGCGCGATCAGCGGAGCGATCGACTTCATCCCCTCGCTCACCCGGCGCGCCTCCCGCGCCCGGCTGGAGCGCGAGGAGCGGAAGGTGCGCCGCTTCGGAACCCACGTGGTCGTCATCGAGCCGACCGCCGAGGACCACGCCGCAATGGGGCGCAACTGGATGAACACGGAGCGCCGCCAGGACGTGATCGACACGGCCGAGGAGACCGTCGCGGCGCAGCTGCGGCGGCCCGAGGTGCGCGCCCTGCTCGAGGGCATGCCGAAGGGCGAGCCACACAAGGTCCGGCGGCCGTCCGGGCACCCGTCGACGTGGCCGGAGCTGCTCACGTCGTCGACACGCCGGGCGGCGTGAGGCACGCGCGGTGAGCACGTCTACCGCGCATGGATCCACGAACGGTGGGGCGCCCGGTGGCGCGATCCAGGGAGCCGCCTCGCTCGCCCAGATGGCCGGCCGCGTGATCGGCGCGATCGCCCAGGAGGCGCAGCGACGCGTGCCCACCGCGGACCTCGACGAGCGCGACCCCGACTACATCCGCGACACGCTGCCGCGGCTGTGGTTGCTGGCGAGCCTCTACTTCCGCGCCGAGGTGCGAGGCCTTCAGAACATTCCGGAGGAGGGACCGGTGCTGCTGGTGGGCAACCACTCGGGCGGGAACCTCACACCCGACACGCACGTCTTCACGCTGGCGTTCAGCACCTACTTCGGCGTGGAGCGCCGCTTCCACCAGCTCGCCCACAACCTCGTGCTCTCGATGCCGGGCCTCGGCATGCTGCGCAAGTACGGCACCGTCGCCGCGACTCCGGAGAACGCCCAGCGCGCGCTCGACGTGGGCGCCGCGCTGCTCGTCTATCCGGGCGGCGACTACGAGGTGCATCGCCCGAGCTGGGAATCCGGCCGCGTGGACTTCGGCGGGCGCAGGGGCTTCATCCGGCTGGCCAAGGAGCGCAAGGTGCCGCTCGTGCCGGTGGTGGCCATCGGCGGGCAGGAGACCGCGCTGTTCCTCTCGCGCGGCGAGCGGCTCGCGAAGCTGTTCGGGCTCGACCGGATGTTCAGGCTGAAGGTCCTGCCGATCTCGCTGGCGCTGCCGTGGGGCGTGAACGTCGGCGACATGCTCGGCCACATCCCGCTCCCGGCGAAGATCACGATCCAGGTGCTCGAGCCGATCGACGTGTCGCGCATGGACGTCGACAGGGCATACGAGCGCGTGACGACCGCGATGCAGACCGCGCTCACCGGCCTCGCCGAGGAGCGCTCGCTCCCGGTGCTGGGCTGATGCGGGTCGAGCGCGACATCGCGATTGACGCCCCGCCCGAGCGGATCTGGGAGCTCGTGTCGGAGCCCGACAACTACAACGGCTTCTGGCACGGGATCACCCGGCTCGAGCGCAGGAACACGAAGGCCGGGCTCGGAGCGAGGTTCACGATCCGCATGCGGATCGGCTCGGCCGACATCGGCGGGCTCGTCGAGATCGTGGAGTGCGACGCGAACGCCGACATGGCGTGGACGAGCATCACGGGCATCGACCACCGTGTGCGGTGGCGGCTCCGTGAGTCGGACGACGGCCGGACGAAGGTCACCCTGCGGCTGTCGTGGGACTCGCCCGGCGGCCTGCTCGGAAACGTGGCGGACAGGCTCGCCGCGCCGATGGTCGCGACGACGCTCGAGGAAACGCTGAAGAATCTGGCTCTCGAGCTGGAGGACGAGGAGGTAAAGGAAGAGGTGGCTGACGAGGACGGCAAGAGCCTGCCGGGACGGCTGCTCCACGAGCTGGGGAGCGTGCGCGTGCTGATCGAGGCCGGCGTGATCGCGCCGATGCGGCCGGACCGCCTGTGGGGTGTGCTGCGAACCCTGCAGAAGTGGGGCCGCAGCCCAGCGGCCGGCGCCATCTCGCTCGCCGAGCGCTACCCCGAGGAGACGATGATCGTCGACGAGCTCGGGCAGCTCACCTACAGCGAGGTCGACACGCGCACCAACGCGCTCGCCCACGCCCTGTCCGACCAGGGCATCCTCGAGGGCGACGGCGTCGGCGTCATGTGCCGGAACCATCGCGGCTTCGTCGAGGCGACGATCGCGCTGTCGAAGCTCGGCGCCGACGCGCTCTACCTGAACACCGCCTTCGCGGGCCCGCAGCTGGTCGAGGTCGTGCAGCGCGAGAAGCCGAAGGCGCTCATCTTCGACGAGGAGTTCTACGAGCTGCTCGAGGACGCCGGCCACCGCCGCAAGCGATTCGTGGCGTGGCACGACTCGGCCACCTGCCACGACCCGACGCTCGACGAGCTGATGTCGGAGGGCGACCCGAGCTCCGTGGTGCCGCCGATGCGCGAGGGCCGCGCGGTGATCCTCACGTCGGGCACGACCGGCACGCCTAAGGGCGCGTCGCGCGGCAACCCGGAGTCGATCGACCCCGTTGTGGCGTATCTGTCGAAGATCCCGATGAAGAGCCGCTACACGGTGCACGTGGCCGCGCCGCTCTTCCACTCGTGGGGCTTCGCGCACTTCTCGCTCGGCCTGATCCTCGGCATGACCTACGTCCTGCGGAGGAAGTTCGACCCGGAGACGTGCCTCGGCGAGGTCTCGCGGACGCGCGCCGACGCGCTCGCCGTGGTCCCCGTGATGATGCAGCGCATCCTGGAGCTGCCGGAGGAGACGATCGCGAAGTACGACACGTCGTCACTGAAGGTGGTGGCGGCGAGCGGCTCGGCGCTGACCGGGGACCTTGCCACCCGCTGGATGGACCGCTTCGGCGACACGCTCTACAACCTGTACGGCTCGACCGAGGTCGCGTGGGCCACCATCGCCACACCGGCCGACCTGCGCGCCGCGCCCGGCACCGCCGGCCGCCCGCCGCGCGGCACGATCGTGAAGCTGTACGACGACAAGGGCGTGGAGGTGAGGCCCGGCGACACCGGCCGCATCTTCGTCGGCAACGAGATGCTGTTCGAGGGCTACACGGGCGGCGGCTCGAAGGACGTGATCGGCAACCTCATGGCCACGGGCGACGTGGGCCGCTTCGACGACGGCGGCCGCATGTTCGTCGAGGGCCGCGACGACGAGATGATCGTCTCGGGGGGCGAGAACGTGTTCCCGAAGGAGATCGAGGACCTCCTGTCACGGCACGACGCGGTGAGCGACGTGGCCGCTGTGGGCGTGGACGACGACAAGTTCGGCCAGCGCCTCAAGGCGTTCGTGGTGCTCGAGAGCGGCAAGAAGGCCACCGAGGACGAGCTGAAGAGCTATGTGAAGAAGAACCTCGCCAACTTCAAGGTGCCGCGCGAGTTCGAGTTCATCGACGAGCTGCCCCGGAACGCCACCGGAAAGGTGCTGAAGCGGGAGCTGGTCGAGGACGGGGAAGAGCAGAAGGCCGGCAAGAAGTAGGCGTACCGGCCCCCCTTGCCGGGTACGCGCTCCCAGACCCCAGGATGGGAGGAATGAGGAAATGAGCACCGGAGCGATCATTGCCATCGTCGTCGGCGCGCTGATACTGCTGGCGCTGCTGTGGTTCGTGCTTCGCGCAGGCCGCGAGCGCAGGCTGGATACGCGTCGGCACGAGGCGCGTGAGATCCGCCGCGAGGCGGAGGTTGGACGCGCGCAGGCCGACAAGTCACGTGCGGAAGCTGACGCGCAGGCCGCAGAGGCCCGCCGTCAGGACGCGCTGGCGCGCGAGCGCGCGGCGACCGCGGACGACCAGCACCGTCAGGCGCGCGAGCGCCACATCGAGGCGGCGGAGAAGGATCCCGACGCCGATCCGGACGAGGCCGCGGCTGAGTTCGACCGGCGCCACGCGGAGACCGCGGGCGCGACCGGGACGGACACCACGACCGGCACGACCACACGACCGGCACGACCGGCACGACCGGCACGACCGGCACGACCGGCACCGCCGGCGACGACCAGAGCGTCGAGCACTACGAGCGGACGAGCGATTCGGACGTGGAGCGCGAGGAGCGCTTCGAGCGCGACTCCGACGGCGAGGTCGTACGCGACGAGTCGTACGAGCAGCCCCGCACCAACAGCTAGCCGCGAGGACTGATGGCGTCGGCGGGCGCGCGATATCGCGCGCCCGCCTCACGCCTTCCTGCGACTACTGGCCGCACACCGGCCAGTGGCCGCTGCCGTGCTTCGACAGGAGGAGCCAGGCCCTCCAGGTCTGCTCCGAGCGCGGAGCCGCGGCGGGGTCTCCCCAGCCGCCGGCGACGCGCCAGGTGCTGAAGCTGAACTGGTACATGCCGCGGTACGCCCCGCCGCCACCGACGGCGCGCGGGTTGTTGCGCGACTCACACCACGCGATCGAGGCGAGCTTCTGCTTGCCCCACCCCGGGATGTGACGGACCCTGAACCGGTTGACCGTCGAACGGCCCTCGTACGTCTTGGACCAGGTCGCGAACCGGCGCTTCATCCGTCGAACCGAACGACGCAGCTCACGAGCGGTGGGCTCGCGACTGTCGCTTGCGGCGGCCCGGACGAGATTCCGCCCGCGCCAGACGCCGTAGTGATGCAGCTTGTGGCGCCAGTGGCGGTAGCGCGCCCGTAGGCGAGTACCAGCCGCCCTGGCCGTCGGCCCTGAAGCCGAGGTAGCTGTCTGGTTCGTATCAGCCTGCGTTGTGTTCGTATCAGCCTGCGAGGGCGTAACGGCCGCCATCGCGGGTATCGCGGCCGCAAGCAGTGCGCACGCGCACGCAAGCAGCAGAACTGCCTTCTTCAAAACGACACACCTCCGAAGGGGTGAACTGCCTGGCCTGCGCGTTTTCCCCGTCTGCAGGACCAGGACTTGCCAAGCTCGCAGCGCTCCTCCCCGGAGCAAGCAAGGCTGGTTTCCGGCTTACGCAGTGACCGTAGCCACTGGTCTCAAGACTTAAACAAGAGTGTGATCTATGTCACAGATCGTGAAACCGGGTTTCACGCGGCGCTGCGGCGGGCCAGCTCGATCAGCAGGCGGGTTCCGAAGCCGGTTGCGCCCTTGCCGACGTAGTTGCGGCTCGTGCCCCAGGCGGTGCCGGCAATGTCGATGTGGACCCAGGGGTGGTCGTCCACGAACTGGCGCAGGAACTCGGCGGCGTAGCTCGACATCGCGACGCGCTGGTCGGCGGCGTTAGTGAGGTCCGCGTACTGGCCCTTCGTCAGATCGAAGTACTCCTGGTGGAGCGGCATGCGCCAGCCGATCTCGCCGGTCGCGTCGCTGGCGGCGGTGATCTCTGCGCACCAGTCGTCGTCGTTCGAGAAGAGGCCCGCGTAGGTGTGCCCGAGGGCGATGATGATCGCGCCCGTGAGCGTGGCCAGGTCGACGATCCGCTCGGCGCCCTGCTCGAGCGCGTAACACAGGGCGTCGGCCAGGATCAGGCGGCCCTCGGCGTCCGTGTTGTTCACCTCGATCGTCTTGCCGTTCATCGCGGTGACGATGTCGCCCGGCTTCACCGCGTGCCCGCTCGGCATGTTCTCCGTCGAGGGCACCACGGCGGTGACGGTGACCGGCAGGCCCAGCTCGGCGATCGCGCCCATCGACTCGATGACCGCGGCGCCGCCGGACATGTCGAACTTCATGTCCTGCATCTTCGCCGAGGGCTTGATCGAGATCCCGCCCGTGTCGAAGGTGACCGCCTTGCCGACGAAGCCAAGGTGAGCGCCGCTCGCGCCGGCGGGCCGGTAGCGGAGCACGATCAGCCTGGGCTCCGCGTGGCTGCCCTGGGCCACCGCCGCGAAGGCGCCCATGCCGCGCCCCACGATGGCCTCGCGGTCGAGCAGCTCCACCTCGAGCGCCTCGTGCTGGTCGGCGATCTCGGTGGCGCGCTCGGCGAGGAAGCGTCGGCGTGGCCACGTTGGAAGGCAGGTTCTGGAGGTCGCGCGCGGCGTTCGCGGCCACCGCGGTCACGCGGCCGCGCTCCACCTCGTCGCCGTCCACCGGGTCGCCCGGCGATCTCGAGCGACTCGACGCCGCCGTCCGCGTCGCCGTTCGCCTGCGCCTTGAAGCGGTCGAACGAGTACAGCTTCAGGAGCGTGCCCTCCACGAGCGCGGCGTCCACGCCGTCGCCGCCCGGGCTCGCCCAGGACAGCGACACCGCGCCCAGCTCCTTGGCGCGCGCCGCCGCGGCGGCCGCCGCCACGCGGGCCTGCTCGGCGCCGAAGCTGTCGCGCGCTCCCAGGCCCGCGATCAGCACGCGCCGCTGCCCGCCGCCGGGCGCGTCCTCGTGCGCCACCGCGACCTTCTTCAGCCCGCGCTTCGCCTCGCCGAGCTCGATCAGCCGCTGAAGCGAGGCGTCGTCGAGCGAATCGCCCTCGAAGACGCCCACCACGCGGGTGTCGGCGGCGGTGTCCTCGGGCGCTCCCCTGCGCGCACTGACGGTGATCTGCGCCATCAGCGGCGGCAGTCTATCGGCGCGTGCCGCCCCGGCCCCATCCACTCGATAGCGTTCGTGGCATGCCCAAGACTGTGATCCTCGGCGCCGCGCGGACGCCGTTCGGGAAGATGGGCGGGGCGCTCGCCTCGCAGGACGCGACCGATCTGGGCGGCACCGCCATCCAGGCAGCGCTCGAGCGCGCCGAGGTGGCGCCGGAGCAGATCGAGCACGTCGTATTCGGCCAGGTGCTCCAGGCGGGCCAGGGCCAGATCCCGAGCCGGCAGGCGCAGATCAAGGGCGGGATCCCGAAGGAGGTCTCCTCGGAGACGATCAACAAGGTGTGCGCCTCGGGGATCCGGGCGGCCGGGATGGTGGACCAGTCCATCCGCGCGGGCGACCTGAACCTCGCCGTGGCGGGCGGCATGGAGTCGATGTCGAGCGCGCCGTACCTCCTGAAGCAGGCGCGCTTCGGCTACCGCATGGGTGACGCCAAGGCCATCGACGCGATGATGCACGACGGCCTCACCAACCCCTTCACCGGCAAGGGCATGGGCGAGGAGGCCGACGAGGTCGGCGAGGAGCTCGAGATCACGCGCGCCGACATGGACAGGTTCGCGCTGCGCTCGCACGAGCTGGCGATCCAGGCCACCGACGAGGGGCGGCTGCCGGAGGAGATCGTGCCGGTGACGATCAGCTCGAAGAAGGGCGACACCACCGTCGAGGTGGACGAGGCGCCGCGCCGCGAGAGCTCGCTCGAGTCGCTGTCGAAGCTGCGCGGGGCGTTCCACAAGGACGGCGCCCACACCGCCGGAAACGCGCCCGGCGTGAACGACGGAGCCGGCGCGCTCGTGCTCTCCTCCGACGAGTGGGCGAAGGCAAACGGCCGCCCGGCGCTGGCGACGATCGTCGCCCAGGCCGCCGTGGCCGACGACTTCCCCTACCTGGCCCGCACGCCGGCGAACGCCGCGAAGAAGGCGCTCGAGACGGCGGGCCTGTCGGTGGACGACATCGACCTGTTCGAGATCAACGAGGCGTTCGCCTCCGTGGCGCTGAACTCGATGCGCATGCTCGGGGTCGACGAGTCGAAGGTGAACGTGAACGGCGGCGCGATCGCGCTCGGCCATCCGATCGGGGCCAGCGGCGCGCGCATCCTGATGACGCTCGTCAACGAGCTGCGCCGCCGCGGCGGCGGGCTCGGCTGCGCGGCGATCTGCTCGGGCGGCGGCCAGGGCGACGCCGTGATCGTCGAAGTGAACGGCAGCTAAGACCCGGGCGCACGGCGGCATTGGCGGCCGGCGCGGCGGGTTGGTCGACTTTTGCCCCACCTGGGGGCATAAGCGCCCCACCCCGGTGGCTAGCCTCCGGCGCATGGCCGGAGCAGCCTTCTTCGATCTCGACAAGACCCTCATGGAGGGGTCCAGCGCGCTCCACTTCGGGCGCGCCGCGTACCGCGCCGGGATGGTGTCGCGGCGCCAGCTGGCGAGCGACGCCTGGGCGAACCTGAGGTTCCGCCTGCACGGGTCCACCGACCAGGGCACCGACGAGCTACGCGAGCGCATCCTCGCCGCGATCGCCGGGCAGCGCGTGGTGGACCTGTCGCGGATGGGGCCCGACGTGCTCACCGGCATCCTGCCGGTGATCTACCGCGAGGTGCTCGACGAGGCGTACGCGCACCAGGACGCGGGCCGCCCGGTGTACATCGTCACGGCGGCGTCGCAGGAGCTGGCCGAGGTCCTCGCCCAGGTGCTCGTGCTGGACGGCGGGATCGGGATGCGCAGCGAGGTGCGCGACGGGGTGTACACCGGCAAGCCGGCCGGGCCGTTCACCTACCGCGAGGGCAAGGCGGTCGCGATCCGCGAGCTCGCCGAGCGCGAGGGCATCGACCTGTCCGAGTCCTACGCGTACTCGGACTCGGAGTCGGACCTGCCGATGATGCGCACCGTGGGCCACCCCGTGGCGGTCAACCCCGACCGCGTGCTCGAGCGCACCGCGCGCGAGGAGGGCTGGCGGATCATGCGCTTCGACAAGCTGGGCCGCCGCCTGAGGTGGGCCGCCGTGGTGGGCGGCGTGCTGCTCGCGGGCGGCGGAGGCGGATACGCAGCGGCGCGGACGCGCCGGCCGAAGCGGCGCCTCCTCGGCAGGAGCTAGCTGCAGGGCCGCGCGCCGCCTCAGGCCCACCCGGACGGCGCGCGGATCTCCTCCCCGCAGCGGACCCCGCTAGTGGGTCCTTGCGCGCCGGCGGGGGCTGTTGCCCGCGGCGTGGTCCGCGTCCGCGTTGAAGTGGGCCCGGTAGGACCCGCTTCGGCGGACACGCTTCGTGACCGAGTACTTCGAGCACGTCGCGCCCGGGATGTCCGCGAGGACGGGGCTCGCGACCTTCTTCCAGCCCGAGCTGGTCTTGCGCTGCAGCTCGATCGCGGTCGAGTCGTGCTCCGGGCACAGCTTGCCCGAGAAGCGGACGCGCTGGCCGCGCTTCGGAGTCCGGTCGGACAGCCGCAGCGTGATCGCCGGGCGGACCATCACGTCGAGCGGTCGGGCTGTCGACCTTGCCGACGTTCGCCCGGTAGCGCGTGCTGGCGGTGGGCTTCACGGCGAGCGACCAGTCGCCGGTTGCGTTCGTGGTCGCGCTGCCCGTGTTGCCGAAGGAGCTGAGCGGATACACGTCGTCCTGCACCCGCACGGTGCGGCCCGAGACGTTCGAGCCGGTGAGCTTGCCCGAGAGGATGACCCCGGCGCCGAACTTCACGTTCGCGTGGTCGGCCGCGATCGTGAGCGCGCCCGGGGCGGGCTTGGCGGCCTCGCCGGTGCCCGTGACCGCGACCACGGTGAGCACGAGGAGGGCACCGGTTGTGATGATTGTCCGCTTCATGCCAGTGACAACGCACGAGGCGCCCTCTGGTTCGCGAGTTACGGCTGCCGCGACCCGTGTCCTGCGCGGCAACGACGCCGGGCGGTACACGCTGCCGTCGCGCACGACCTATCCGCACCAGTGGAACTGGGACTCGGCGCTCGCGGCGCTCGGCTGGGCGGAGCTCGACCCGGCGCGCGCGTGGACGGAGCTCGAGAGCCTCGCCGGGGCGCGCGACCGCGAGGGCATGATCCCGCACATCGCATTCCGCTCCGGCCTCGTGCCGTGGCTCACCGCCGCGCGCTACCTCCCCGGGCCGCGCTGGTGGGGGAGGCGGACGGGCGCCGACGGCCGCCGCATCTCCGGCATAACCCAGCCGCCGCTGGCGGCCACGTGCATGCGGCTCCTGTTCGACGAGCGTCCCGACGAGCGGCGCGCCCGCGCGCTGGTGGAGCCGCTCCACGCGTGGCATCGCTTCCTGCTCGGCGCGCGCGATCCGAACGGGCACGGCGAGCCCGTGCTGATCCATCCGTGGGAATCGGGCCGCGACAACGCCGTGGAGTGGGACGGCCCGCTGTGGCGCGTGGTGCCCGAGGTGATGGTCGTACGGCGGCGCGACACGGACTCGGTGGACGCGGCGGAGCGCCCGGGCCACGAGCACTACCGCCGCTTCCTCACCCTGGTGCGCCAGGGGACCGCCGCCGGCTGGGACCAGCGCGGGCTCGCCCGCACCGGGCGGTTCCGAGTGCTCGACGCCGGCTTCTCCGCGATCCTCGCGCGCGCCTGCCTGGATCTCGCTGACGTGGCGGAGCGGCTTGGCGAGCCGCGCGCGGCGGACGAGAGCCGCTCCATGGGCGAGCGCGTGGCGGCGGCCCTGAGGGCGCGGGCCGACTCCGACGGCCTCATCGGCGCGGTGGACGCGGTCGACGGCTCGCCGCTGCCGGTCACGAGCGCCGGCTCGGCGCTGGCGCTGCTCGCGCCCGGGCTCGAGGACAGGCAGATCGCCGCTGCCCGCGCGCTCGTGCTCGACGGCGCGCTGGCGTCGGAATACGGCGTGCGCTCGCTCGACCGTGAGCACCCGGAGCGGTCGTCGCGCAACTACTGGCGCGGCCCCGTGTGGGCGAACATCACCTGGCTGGCGGCGCTCGGGATCCACCTCCGCGGCGAGGAGCGCGCCGCCCGCACGCTCGTCGAGCGCATGCTGCGCGCCGCCGCCGGCGGCGGCATGCGCGAGTACTACTCGCCCGAGTCGGGGCGCGGACTCGGGGCGCGCGACTTCACCTGGACTGCGGCACTGTGCCTTCGTGCCCGTGCGCGGACCTAGACTTCCGTTCACGATGGCGATCGAGCAGCGAGCGATGACGGACGCCGAGCGCTGGTTCAGGGAGCGCTTTCAGCAGACCCCGGAGCGAGACGCGCTGTTCACGACGCTCAGCGGCGAGCCGGTCAATCCGCTCTACACGCCGGATGACGTGGGTTCGTTCGACGAGCGGATCGGCTTCCCCGGCGAGTTCCCGTTCACGCGCGGCGTGTACCCGTCGATGTACCGCGGCCGGCTCTGGACGATGCGCCAGTTCGCCGGCTTCGGCACTGCGGAGGAGACGAACGAGCGGTTCCGCTATCTCCTCGACCACGGCCAGACGGGCCTCTCGACCGCATTCGACATGCCGTCGCTGATGGGCCACGACTCCGACAGCCCGCGCTCGCTGGGCGAGGTGGGCCGCGAGGGCGTGGCGGTGGACACGCTCGACGACATGGAGACGCTGTTCGCCGGCATCCAGATGGGCGACGTGTCCACCTCGATGACGATCAACGCGCCCGCGGCCGTGATGCTCGCGTTCTACGTCGTCGCTGCGGAGAAGCAGGGCACGCCGCCGGAGCAGCTCGCCGGCACGATCCAGACGGACATCCTGAAGGAGTACATCGCCCAGAAGGAGTGGTGCTTCCCGATCGACCCGGCGATGCGGCTCGTGACCGACATGGTCGAGTTCTGCTCCAGGCGCATGCCGCGCTGGCATCCGATCTCGATTTCCGGCTACCACATCCGCGAGGCCGGATCGACGGCGCAGCAGGAGCTGGCGTTCACGCTGAAGGACGGCTTCACCTACGTAGAGCACGGGATCGAGCGCGGCCTCGGCGTCGACGAGTTCGCGCCGCGGCTGAGCTTCTTCTTCAACGCGCACATCGACTTCTTCGAGGAGATCGCGAAGTACCGCGCCGCGCGCAGGATCTGGGCGCGCGAGCTGCGCGACACCTACGGCGCGCGCGACGAGCGCTCGCTCCTGATGCGCTTCCACAGCCAGACCGCGGGCGTGTCGCTCACCGCGCAGCAGCCGCTCAACAACATCGTCCGGACCGCCACCGAGGCGCTCTCGGCCGTGCTCGGCGGCACGCAGTCGCTGCACACGAACTCCTACGACGAGGCGCTCGCGCTGCCCTCCGAGGAGGCCGTGCGGGTGGCCCTGCGCACGCAGCAGATCATCGCCCACGAGACCGGCGTGACAAACACGATCGACCCGCTGGGGGGCTCGTACTTCATCGAGTCGCTGACCGACCGCATGGAGGAGGCGGCCTACGCGGAGTTCCGCAAGATCGACGAGCTCGGCGGAATGGTCGAGGCGATCAAGCAGAACTACCCGCAGCGCGAGATCGCGGAGGCGAGCTTCCGGCTCCAGGAGGAGGTCGAGCGCGGCGAGCGCGTGATCGTGGGCGTGAACCGCTACCAGCAGAAGGACGACCGCGACCTCAGCATCCTCCGTATCCCGGAGGAGCTCGAGCGCAAGCAGATCGGGCGGGTGCAGGCCGTACGAACCCGGCGCGACGGGGACGCCGTGGAGAGCGCGCTCTCCGATCTGCGCGAGGCGGCCGCGGGGGACCGAAACCTGATGGAGCCGCTGCTCGACTGCGCCCGCGCCCACGCGACAGAGGGCGAGATCGTGGAATCCCTCCAGCGCGTGTTCGGGACATACACCGAGACGCCGGTCTTCTAGTAGACGAATAGCCGACGTCCAGCGGGGGCGCAGTCTTTTAAGAAGCTGTGCCCAGGAGCCGATGCAAAGAGCAGTTCCCTCCGTGCCGCGGGAAACGAAAGGAACCCGTGACACCTGGCTCAATCCGAACCGCCGCCTGCGCAGTCATAGCTGCACTCACCCTGGCCCTCGCGCCGGGAGCATTCGCCGCGAACGAGGTCGGTGACGCCGGCGATCTTCGCGTGACCGCGAATGACATGGGCGACAGTGCCGTGACGGAGATCAACGGCGCCTTCACCGACGCGATGGACGCCGACGTCTACCGCATCTGTCTCACGGACGGCGCCTCGTTCTCGGCCAGCACGGTCGGCGGCACGTTCCCGTCGAACCTCGACACGCAGATCTTCCTCCTCGACGCCCAGGGGTACGGGATCTACGCGAACGACGACGCTGCCACCGGGATCCGCGCTTCGACGCTGCCCGCGCAACACAGGTTCTCACCCGCCACGGGCGGTGAGTACTTCCTCGCGGTGAGCCAGTACAACCGCGACCCGCAGAGCTCGCAGGGCGAGATCTTCCAGGACAACTTCTCGAGGATGCAGTTCCCGGACGGCGTGATATTCGCCAACGGCTTCGGCGCCGCCGAGACGCTGTCGGGCTGGAACGGCCGCGCGCCGGGCGGCCTCGGCACCTATCGCATCACCCTGACCGGCACGCGCGCCTGCGTGCCGCCGGACACGACGCCGCCGACGGTCGACCTGCGCAGCCCCGTGGACGGCTCGCACGTGGCGCAGGGCGCGGAGGTCGTCGTCGACTTCTCCTGTGCCGATGAGGGCAGCTCGGGCCTCGACTCATGCGTGGGCTCGACGCCCGACGGCGGGACGCTCGACACGAGCGAGCTGGGCCCGGTCACGGTGACCGTCACCGCGCGCGACAGGGCGGGGAACCAGACGGTGGCGACGAGCACGGTGACCGTGGAGGACCGCACCGATCCGACGGTCACGCTCACCACGCCCGCCGACGACGCGGTCTACGAGCGCGGCGAGGACGTCGCGGCCGACTACGGCTGCGCCGACGAGGCGAACGGATCCGGCCTGGACAGCTGCGTCGGCGACGTGCCGAACGGCGCGGACGTGGACACCACCACGCTCGGCGAGCACAGCTTCACGGTCACGGCGACCGACAACGCCGGCAACCACGCGTCGGCGGTGGCCCACTACACGGTCGTCGACGTCACGGCGCCGCAGATCGCGCTCACCACTCCCTCGCAGGGCGCGGAGTACGACCTCGGCCAGCAGGTGACCGCGAGCTACTCGTGCGCCGACGAGGACGGCGGCTCGGGCCTCGCGTCGTGCACCGGCACCGTGGCGAACGGCGCCGGCGATCGACACGTCGAGCGTCGGTCAGAAGAGCTTCACCGTGAGCGCAACCGACAACGCCGGCAACCCCGCCTCCACGACCGTCACCTACTCGGTCGTGGACCGGGGCGGGCCCGTGATCACGCTGAGCGCGCCCACCGACGGCGCGGTGTACGGGCTCGGCGACCGCGTGCTCGCGGACTACTCGTGCGCGGACCAGCCCGGTGGCTCCGGCGTGGCGTCGTGCACGGGAACGGTGGCGAACGGCAAGCCGATCGACACGTCGAGCTTCGGCAGCCACACCTTCGAGGTGCAGGCCACCGACGGCGCGGGCAACGCGGCGACGAAGACCGTCACCTACAGCGTCGCCTACGACTTCGACGGCTTCTTCTGGCCGGTCAAGAACCTGCCGAACGTCACGAGGTGGAAGGCGGGCCTGCCGGTGCCGGTCCGGTTCTCGCTGCACGGCTTCCGCGGCGCGCGTCCGGAGGCGGACGGCTATCCGCGCTCGATGCGCTGCGGCGGCGGCGACGTGGAGCAGGTGGCCCGCGCGGCCCAGGGCAAGAGGAAGGGCGCGTTCGAGTACGACCGGCGCTCCGACAAGTACGTGATGCTCTGGAGGACGGACAAGAAGTGGGCCGGCAGCTGCCGTGAGTTCGTGCTGAAGCTCGACGACGGCAGCGTTCACACCGCCCGGTTCGAGTTCGGCAAGAAGCGCGACCACAGGCACTGAACCGCCCGGCGGGAGTCCGCGTACCCACTAGGGTGGGCGCCCGCATGAGGTACCTGGTCCTGCTCGCGTCGCGTCTGCGCGCTGATCCTCCCTGGCCTGGCGCTGGCCCAGGAGGAGCCGACCAGGCACAACCCCGTTCCCGCAGAGGAGCCGGAGACTCAGACCCAGACGGAGACTGCTCCCGCGCCCGCGCCGCCTCCCCCGGAGCCCCAGGTGCTCGCCGACGAGACCAAGGAGGCGCCCAAGCCGAAGCCCAAGCCGAGCGCGTCCAAGGGCCATCGCCGCCGCCAGCGGCTCGGTGACGATCGCGGACTTCAGCTTCACGCCCGGTTCGCTCACCATCAACCAGGGCGACACCGTCACCTGGGTGAACAACGGGCCGACGCCGCACTCGGCCACCGCGAACGACGGCTCCTTCAACACGGGCATCCTCAAGGCCGGCCAGTCGGCCTCGCACACCTTCAGCCAGGCCGGGACCTTCTCGTACTTCTGCCAGCCGCACCCGTTCATGAAGGCGACGGTCGTGGTGCAGGCGGCGCAGACGGGCGGCGGCTCCGGCGGTGGCGGTTCGTCCGATACCTCCGGCGCCACCGGTTCGAGCGACACCGGCGCGACCGCATCCCAGGCGGACCAGGGCCCCACTCTCCCGAACACGGGAGGAGACTCGGCCCCGCTCCTCGTCCTGGGCGGTCTCCTGTGGCGGTCGGGGTTCGCCGTCCACCGTCGCAGCGCCGCTGAGTAACCTCCGGCGCCGTGAGCAGTCGGAAGATCCGCGTGGTCGTCGCGAAGCCGGGCCTCGACGGGCACGATCGCGGCGCCAAGATCATCGCCCGCGCGCTGCGTGACGCCGGCATGGAGGTGATCTACACGGGCCTCCACCAGACCCCGGAGCAGATCGTCGAGACGGTCCTGCAGGAGGACGCCGACGCGGTCGGCCTCTCGATCCTCTCGGGCGCTCACATGACGCTGGTGCCGCGGATCGCCACGCTCCTGAAGGACGAGGGCGCCGAGGACGTGGTGCTCGTCGTGGGCGGCACGATCCCGAACGACGACATCGACGAGCTGAAGAAGCTCGGCGTGGCCGAGGTGTTCACGCCCGGCGCACCCGTGCAGGGCATCGTGGACTACATCCGCGAGGCCGTTCCGGCCTAGGCGGCGCTGCGCGGCCGGCTCGGCTGTCGGCCTCGCGCTCGGAGGCCGCGATCCGCTCCGCCGCCTCGCGCATGCTCGCCGACGAGGTCCTCGCCGAGCTCCTCGGCCCACTCGCGCTCGATCTCGGCGAAGATCCGCCGACCGGTGAGGCACGCCTCCACTCCGCTGGGCGTGAGCTTGATGATCTTGGCCCGCCTGTCGGTGGGATCGGGCACCCGCTCCGCGTAGCCGAGCCGCTCGAGCTCGGTCGCCGCCTCGCCGACGGCCTGCTTGGTCAACCCCGCCCGCTCCGCGAGCTCGGTGAGGCGTGAGCCGTGCTCGATGTCGATGAACCCGAACACGCAGCCGTGTCCCTCGCGGATGTGCTCGAAGCCCTGTCCTGGAGGCGCGCGAACAGCTTGCGCACGGCGGCGACCTTCACCTCGTTCAGGAGGGCGGCGATGGGGCGCTGCTGCGTTGTGATTGATCTCACAGACATATTGGTCAGGTTACTTGATAAGGTCGCCTGACAAGGTGACCTGACCAATTGTACCGGAGGATTCACATGGAACGGAAATGGTGGACGTTGATAGCGGTCAGCGTCGCGACATTCATGCTTCTGCTCGACATCACGGTCGTGAACACCGCGCTGCCCTCCATCCAGGAGGACCTGGACGCGACCTTCACCGACCTTCAGTGGGTGGTCGACGCATACACCCTCTCGCTCGCCGCGCTCGTGCTGACGGCCGGCGTTCTGGCTGACCGGCTCGGCAGGCGGCGCGTCTTCGCCGTCGGGCTCGGCATCTTCACGCTCGCCTCGCTCCTCGCGGGGCTGGCGACCGACCCGACCTTCCTCAACCTGGCCCGCGCGCTCCAGGGCATCGGCGGCGCCGCGATGTTCGCCGTCTCGCTCGCGCTGGTCGCGCAGGAGTTCAGCGCCGGCCGCGAGCGCGGCATGGCGATGGGCGTCTACGGCGCGACGATCGGCGTGTCGGTGGCCATCGGACCGCTCGTGGGCGGTGCGCTCACCCAGTGGCTCGGCTGGGAGTCGATCTTCTTCCTGAACGTGCCGATCGGCATCGCGGCCATCGTGATCACGCTACACGAAGCTCGCGCGAGACGCGCGACCCGAACGCGTCGCGGATCGACTGGGGCGGCCTCGTCGACGTTCTCGAGCTCGCTGTTCCTGCTCGTGCTCGGCCTGCTCCGCGGCAACGACGAGGGCTGGGGCTCGACGCTGATCGTGTCGCTGCTCGCCGGAGCTCGGCGCGTCCTGATGGCCGCGTTCCTCGTCATCGAGACGCGCGTCAAGCGAGCCGATGCTGCCGCTGCACCTGTTCAAGAAGCGCGCCTTCACGGGCGTGCAGCTGGCCGCCCTCGGCGTGTCGGCCTCGATGTTCGCCCTGTTCCTGTACCTGACGCTGTACCTGCAGGGCTTCCTCGGGCACGACCCGCTCGAGGCCGGGCTCCGCTACCTGCCCGTGACCGTGACGAACTTCTTCGTGGCCGCGGCCACCGGCGCGCTGCTGTCGCGCGTGCCAGGCGCGGTACCTGATCAGCGCCGGCCTGGGCATCACGGGCCTGGGGCTGCTGCTGATGGGCGGCGTCCACGCGTCCGACGACTGGACCGGTCTGCTCCCCGGCTTCATCCTGGTCGGTGCCGGCGTGGGCCTGCTCAACCCGGCGATCGCCGACGTGGCCGTCTCGGTCGTGCCGAAGGAGCACGCCGGCATGGCATCCGGGATCAACGACACGTTCCGCCAGGTGGGCATTGCGATCGGCATCGCCGCCTGGGGAGCGATCTTCCTGGGACGCGGCGCGTCCGAGGTCGAGAAGGTCGCGGCGGGCACGCCCGCCGCGAGCGGGGCGCGGCCGCGCGAGCTGGTGGAGGCTGTCTCTTCCGGCCACCTGAACGACGCGGTCGCGGCGGCGCCCCCGGGCGCCCGCGCCGAGGTGGCGGACGCCGCCCACCAGGGCTTCCTCGCCGGGTTCAACGACATCCTGATGCTCGGCGGCATCTTCGCCGTGGCCGCCGCGGTCGTGGCCGTGTGGCTGATCCGCGAGGACGAGATCGAGCGGGAGGCCCCGATCGAGGTGGAGCCGCGATTCGTGCCCGGCGACGAGCCGGTGCCGGAGCTGGTGGCCGCCTAGGCGAGCGCCGAAGCCCGCTTCTCCGCGGAGTTACCTGCCCCGATTGACTCATCAGTCAACGGGGTAGGTAACATCCCGCCGCCGCCGCCAAAGCGGTCGGCTCAGGAGACCAAGGAGAAGCTTTCGTGAAGATCTGCGTCCTCGTCAAAGAGGTGCCCGACGCAGCGGTCGAGAAGCGCATGGACCCCAGCACGGGGCGGCTCGACCGGTCGGGCGAGACCACGCTCAACCAGTTCGATACTCACGCGATCGAGGCGGCCATGCAGATCCGTGAGGGCGGCGCGGCGGAGGTCGATGAGATCGTCGCGGTGACCATGGCCCCGTCGGAGGCCGGCCGCACGCTCAACAAGGCCGTGGCGCTCGGCGCCGACCGGTCCGTGCACCTGACCGACGACGCGCTCGCCGGGTCGGACGTGGCCGCCACCGGCTACGCGCTGGCGAAGGTGCTCGAGGCCGAGTCGCCGGACCTCGTCCTGCTCGGCCAGCAGTCGGCCGACGGCGAGTGCTACACGATCGGAGCGGTCGTGGCGGACCACCTGAAGATGCCGTCGCTGACCCAGGTCATCAAGCTCGACGTGGAGGGCGGCAAGCTCCGCTGCGAGCGCCAGGCCGAGTACGGCTACGACACGGTCGAGGTCGAGCTGCCGGCGGTCATCTCCGTCGGCGACGCCATCAACGAGCCGCGCTACCCGTCGCTCAAGGCGATCATGGGCGCCAAGAAGAAGCCGCGCGACACGAAGTCCGCAGGCGACGTGGGCATCGAGGCCGACAAGGTCGGCCAGGACGGCTCGCGCACGGAGGTGCTCGGCATCAACCCGCCGGAGGAGAAGGCCGCGGGCGAGATCATCGAGGACGAGGACACGAACGAGACCGTCGAGAAGGTCGTGGCCTGGCTCGAGGAAAGGAAGCTGCTCGCATGAGCATCCTCGTATACGCACTTCACTACGAGGGCGAGTTCAACAAGAACTCGCTCGGCGCCGTGTCGCAGGGCGCGAAGCTCGCCAAGGAGATCGGCGGGGAGGCGGCCGCGGTCGTTGTCGGCGGCGACGACCTCACCGACGACCTGTGCTCGACGCTCGGCAGGTACGGCGTGTCGAAGGTCTACCGCGCGAAGGGCCCGGAGGGGCTCGCGCAGCCGGTGGTCGACGCGATGGCGAAGATCATCCAGGACGACGGCTACAAGTACGCGCTGTTCGGCGGCGGCCTGCTCGGCTTCGAGATCGGCGCCGGCCTCACCGCCCGGCTCCACGCCGGCGTGACCATGGAGGTCACCGCGGTCAAGGCCCAGGACGGCAAGCTCGTGGCGGAGCGGCCGATCCTGCAGGACTCGGCCATCGTCGACGTGGGCTACGTGGGCGAGCCGGGCATCATCATCGGCCGGCTGAACGCGTTCGACATCGACGAGGGCGGTGACGGCTCCGCCGAGGTCCAGGACGTGGACGTGTCCTTCGAGGACCACTCCACCAAGGCAGTGATGGTCGAGCGCGGCGAGCAGCGCGGCGCCGACGTGAACATCGAGGACGCCGACATCCTCGTGGCCGGCGGCCGCGGGCTCGGCAAGGCCGAGGGCTTCGAGCTGTGCGAGCAGCTCGCCGACGCGCTCGGCGGCGCGGTGGCGGCCACGCGCGCCGTGGTCGACGCCGGCTGGTACCCGTACGCCGCGCAGATCGGCCAGACCGGCAAGACGGTCGCTCCGAAGCTGTACCTCGCGGCCGGGATCTCGGGCGCGATCCAGCACAAGGTCGGCATGCAGAACTCCGAGAACATCGTCGCGATCAACAAGGACCCGAACGCGCCGATCTTCGAGTTCTCCGACCTCGGCATCGTGGGCGACCTCAACAAGATCCTGCCGAAGCTGACCGAGGCCGTTAAGGCCAAGAAGGGCGGCTGATGGCCAGCGCTCCGATCGAGTTCCCGCCGCCGGTGGACTCCGCCGAGGAGTTCGTCGGCTCGCCGACCGACCCCGAGGACGAGCGGATCGAGGTCGGCGTCGTGATCGTCGGCGGCGGGCCGGGCGGCCTGGCGTGCGCCATTCGGCTCATGCAGCTCCTGGCCGAGGACGAGGCGCTGATGGAGTCGCTCGGCGAGGTGCCCGTGGCGCTCGTGGAGAAGGGGAAGGGCCCCGGCTCGCACCTGCTCTCGGGCGCGATGATGAACCCGTCGGCGATGCGCGCGCTCTTCCCGGATCTCGACGAGAGCGAGTGGCCGACGTACGGGCCGGTCGACAAGGACACGGTCTACCTGCTCCCGAACTCGAAGCGCTCGATCCCGCTGCACCCGATCCCGCCGCCGTTCAAGAACCACGGCAACCACGTGACGTCGGTGGCGCGGCTGGGCCGGTGGCTGTCCGAGCAGGCGGAGGAGGCAGGCGTCTACATCCTGGGTGAGACGAGCGGCTACAAGGTGCTCGTCGAGGACGGCCAGGTGGTGGGCATCCGCTCGGGCGACAAGGGCCGCGGCCGCGACGGCCAGGAGCTGTCCAACTTCGAGCCCGGCTCGGACCTGATCGCGAAGGCGACCGTCCTCGCGGAGGGCACCGCGGGCCATCTGACCGGGGCGGCGATCCGCCACTTCGGCATCGGCTCCGAGGATCCACAGCAGTGGGAGCTCGGCGTGAAGGAGATCTGGGAGGTCCAGAAGCCGCTCGACCGCGTGATCCACACGATGGGGTGGCCGCTCAAGTTCGCCCCGAAGTACCGCGAGTTCGGCGGCTCGTTCATCTATCCGATGGGCGAGGACCGCGTCTCGATGGGCCTCGTCGTCGGCCTGGACTACCGCGACGCGCGCTTCTCTGTGCACGACGCGTTCCAGGAGCTGAAGAAGCACCCGATGGTGGCGGGGATCATCGAGGGCGGCAAGCGGGTCGGCTGGGGCGCGAAGACGATCCCGTCGGGCGGCTACTGGGCGCAGCCCCGGCAGCTGTGGGCGCCGGGCATGGCGCTGGTGGGCGACGGCGCGGGGATGGTGAACGTGCCCACCCTGAAGGGCGTCCACTACGCGATGCACGCCGGCATGTTCGCCGCCGAGGCGATCGTCGAGCGCCTGAAGGGCGGGGGCGACTGCGCCGATCTCTCCAACTACCAGGAGAAGGTCCAGGACTCCGACATCCAGACGGACCGCTACAAGACGCGGAACGCGCGCCAGCCGTTCGCGAAGGGCTTCTTCGTGGGCGGCGCGCTCGCGAGCATGATGACCGTCTCCGGCGGGCGCGTGCCGGGCGGCCACTGGGCGACTCACGACGACGCCACCGTGCCGCTCTTCATCGGTCCGGAGCGTGACTACCCGAAGCCCGACGGCAAGGTCACCTTCGACAAGCTGTCGTCGGTCTTCGCCACCGGCAACGCCACGCGCGACGACGCGCCCAACCACATCCGCATCCAGGACAGGGTGCCGCTCGAGGTCGCGCTCATGTGGCAGAACATGTGCCCCGCGCAGGTGTACGAGGTGCCCGACGAGGAGCTCGAGGCCGCGAGGGCCGACGGCAACGGCAAGCTCGACGGCAAGCGCGAGGTGGAGCTCAACATCACGCCGTCAAACTGCGTGCAGTGCGGCGCGATCACGGCAAAGGGCGGCCGCCTGACGCCACCCGAGGGCGGCGACGGCCCGAACTACCAGGCGACCTGACGAGCGATCGGCCGATCCGTCTGCCGCTCCACCGGCCCAGCGGGCTCGGGCGGAGCGAGGAGTACGTTGCGGAGGCGGCGGCGGGCGGGTCGCCGGCGGGAGGCGGCAGGTTCAGCGGACTGTGTGCCGAGCGGCTGACCCAGCGGTTCGACGGATCGCTCGTGTTGCTCACGCCGTCGTGCGCCGCGGCGCTCGAGCTGGCGGTGGCGCTCGCCGGACTCGGGCCGGGCGACGAGGCGATCGTTCCGTCCTTCAGCCACCCGGCCGCGGCCGCCGCGGTCGCGAAGGCCGGCGCCGTGCCGGTGTTCGCGGACATCGCGCGAGACACGCTCGGCCTCGACCCGGCCACCGCCGCGGCGGCCGTGACGCCGCGAACGCGCGCGGTCCTGCCCACTCACTACGCCGGTGTTGCGTGCGACATGGCGGGGCTCGGCGCGCTGGCTGACAGCGAGGAGCTGGCCGTGATCGAGGACGCGGCGCACGGTCAGTACGCGGAGCTCGACGGGCGCCCGCTCGGCGGCATCGGCGACGCGGGCTGCTTCTCGTTCGACCACGTCAAGAACGTGACGAGCGGCGAGGGCGGCGCGCTCGTGGTGAATCGCGGGGATTGGGCGGAGCGCGCCGAGATCCTCGGCGACCGCGGCACCGACCGCGCCGCGTTCGAGCGCGGCGAGGTCGCGGCCTACACGTGGGTCGATCTGGGCGCCTCGGCAGTGCTCGGCGAGCTCGCGGCCGCGTATCTCTGGGGGCAGCTCGAGGCGGCCGACCGGATCGTGGCCGAGCGGCTGGCGGCATGGGCGATGTACGACGAGCGGCTCGCTCCAGCGGAGGCCGCCGGGACGCTGCTGCGTCCCTCCGTGCCGGCCGGGCGGCGCCACGACGCGCACATCTACTACGTGCTGATGCCCGACCGGCGCGAGCGCGACCGCGCGATCGCCCGGCTCGGAGCGGCCGGGGTCCAGGCAGCGTTCCACTTCGTGCCGCTCCACTCGGCGGCGGCGGGGCTTCGCCACGGCCGCACAGCGGGGTCCCTTGACGTGACAGACGACGTGTCCGCGCGGCTCCTGCGGCTTCCGATCTGGCCGGGCCTCACCGAGGCTGACGTGGAGCGAGTGACCGTGGCGCTCGCCGCCGAAGGCCGTCCGCGAGCAGCCGCAGCTCACGCCCGACCCGCACCCGGATCTGCCGCCGCGGGCCCGGCATCAGCGGGTGACGCGCGCAGAACCCGATCCACATGACCAGCTCGCCGCGCTCGACCCGGCGGCGGTCGGAGCTCTTGCTCCGGCCCGCGACGGGCCAGCGGTAGCGGGCGAGCCGCTCGTGCACATAGGCGAACCGCCAGCCGGCGGCCACGAGCGACGCGTACAGGTGATAGTCGGACACGCCCCACGCCCATCGGGCGTAGCCGCCGGCGGCGATCACGGCGTCGCGCCGCATCGTGGCGGTGAGCGCCGGGACGGGGCACGCGTCCGCGAACTTCGGGAACGTGTCGAGCGGGTGCGGAGCGGGATCGCCGATGTAGTCGTCCAGTCCGTCGGGATGTCCCTCGATGAAGCAGTTCGTGTACGCGAGACCGACGCGCGGGTCGTCGAAGCGCGGCAGCACCGTCTCGAGGTAGCGAGGCTCCCAGGTGTCGTCAGCGTCGAGCTGGGACACGAGCGGGGCGCGCGCGGCGCGGAGCGCCGTGTTGCGTGCCGCCGCGGTGTTGCGGTTGCGCCGGTGCCGGATGATCCGCAGGCGCGGGTCGGACACGCCGGCCAGGACCTCGGCGCAGGGGATCGGCGAGGCGTCGTCGACGACGATCACCTCGAGGTCTCCGACCGTCTGGGCGAGCGCGCTCTCGACCGATTCGCGCAGCGTGTTCTCGTTGCGGTAGGCCGGCATGAGCACGCTGGTGCGCGGCGTCACGGCTCCACGGCCCGCGCCGGCACCCCCTGCACGCGCGTCTCGCCCGGCACGTCCCTCACCACCACGGCGCCCGCGGCCACGAGGGCGCCGGCTCCCACCTTGCGCCGGTCGATCACGGTCGCGCCCATGCCGATGTATGCGCCGTCGCCCACCTCGACGCAGCCCGCCACGTTCGCCGCCGGCGAGAGCGTCACGCAGCTCCCCACCTCGGTGTGGTGGCCCACGAGGACCCCACGGTTGAGAATCACGTGCTCGCCGATCCACGCGTGGGCTCCGATCACGACGCCCGGCGAGACGATGCAGCCGGCGCCTAGCCGGGCGGACGGAGCCACGACCGCCGCGGGGTGGACCACGGTGGCGAAGGCCACGCCGAGCGCCGCCACCTGATCGACGTAGGCGCGCCGCTCCGGCGAGCCGATCGCGCACACGGCGGTCCACTCGCCGGCGTGCTCGGCCAGCTCGTCCACCCAGATCACCGGGCGCCCGGCGAGCGGCCGGCCGGCGCGCTCGCGCTCCCAGTTCTCGACGAACGCCACGACCTCGTGCTCGCCGGTCTGCTCGACGAGATCGGCGACCTCCTCGGCGAAGGTGCGGGTGCCGAGGATGGCGAGGGCCGCTGGCACGGCGGCGGACTCTACGCCGCGCGCTGACCGGCCGTGTACCTTGCCGCGCGGTGCGCTACCCCGGTCAGCATCCGCGTCGTGCCACGGTCGTCGGCGCCGGGTCGTTCGGCACGGCCGTCGCCGTGCTGCTCGAGCGAGCCGGGATCCGGACGACGCTCCTGTGCCGCACGCGCGAGCAGGCCGAGGAGCTGTCGCGGGCGCGCGAGAACGCGCGCTACCTCGAGGGCGTGGAGCTGCCGCGCGATCTCAGGGTGTCCTCCTTCGGCGCCGAGAAGGAGCACCTCGACCGGGCCGACCTGATCCTGCTCGCCGTCCCGTCGAAGGGGATCGGCGACGCCATCGCGGAGCTGCGCCGGCTCGGCGTGTCGGACCGGGCGGGGATCGTCTCGCTCGCCAAGGGGCTGGTCCCGCCCGACGGGGCCACGCCCACCGCACTCCTCGATGTCGCCTTTGGCCCCGAGAGGGTCGCGTGCGTCGGCGGCCCGGCGCACGCGCGTGAGATGGTCGAGTCGGGCGCCGGGCTGGTGTGCGCCTCGCGGTCGGAGTCGCTCGCCCACCGCGTGGCCGAGGCGTTCCAGCGCGCCGGGGTCGTGTGCGAGGTGTCCGACGACCCGGTCGGGGTCGAGCTGGCCGGCGTGGCCAAGAACGCCGCCGCGGTGGCGGTCGGCGCGACCCAGGCGCAGGGCCTCAACGCTGCCGGCATGGCGGCCGCCGACATCTTCCTCGAGGTGCTGTCGCTGTCCTCGTCGAGCGGCGGGAAGGCGCGCACGTTCGTCGGCCGGGCCGGCACCGGGGATCTGGTCGCGACCGCGCTCGCTCCCACCTCGCGCAACCGCAGCGCGGGCGAGCTGCTGGCGGCCGGTGTGCCCGCCGCGGAGATCCCCGATCGGGTGGGCCAGGCGGTCGAGGCGCTCGAGACGGTCCCGATCCTGGCCCACGCGATCGAGCGCGCCGGCGTGGAGGCGCCGGTGACGTCTGCCCTCGCGCGCCTGATCGAGGGAACGCTGCCGGTGGACGACTGGGTGGCGCTCGTACGGGCCAAGCAGCCCGCCCCTGCACGGTTCGGCAGACCGAGCACCTGGTGGTCACGTGTGCGCGCCTGGTTCGCCCGAAATTTCGGCGGACGGTGACTAGACTCGTAGGAGCAATGAAGGCAGACATTCATCCTGAGTACGTCCCCGCGCACGTTCGCTGCACCTGCGGCAACGAGTTCTGGACCCGCTCCACGAAGCCGGAGCTGCATGTCGAGATTTGCTCGAACTGCCATCCCTTCTACACGGGCCGCCAGAAGCTCGTGGACACAGGCGGGCGCGTCGAGCGTTTCCGCCGCCGCGCTGCACGTTCGCGCCAGGGGTAGTAACTAACCCCCCGCAACTTCAGCGTTTCGCAAGCGTTCACACCACGCATGCGCCGTGCGCTGATAATCACCGCTGCACTCGCCGCCGCCGCTCCCGCGGCGGCGGCCCCTGCCGCGCCCCAGCCGGCGAGCGTCAGGCTCGTCAAGTGCTCCGTGGAGCAGCATGAGGCCGCCTTCTACGGCCGCATGCAGCAGGTGCCCGGTGCGAGCCGCATGGCGATGCGCTTCACCCTGCTCGAGAAGACGGGCGACGACCCGGCCGTCCCGGTGACGGGCCCCGGCCTGAGGCGCTGGCACCGCTCGAAGCCGGGCGTCAGGGTGTTCGGCTACCGGCAGGGCTTCCGGAACCTTCCCCAGAACGCCAGCCACCGCGTGAGGGTCGACTTCCGCTGGTACGCGAGCGACGGCACCGTCGTCGCGCGCGCGCGGCGGCGCTCGGCAAGCTGCCGCCAGTTCGTCCAGCTGCCGAATCTCACCACCCGCCTGACCGGCGTCGCCCCGACCAAGGCGGCCGGGGTGGTGCGCTACGAGGCCGTTGTCACGAATGCCGGCAAGGCGGCCGCCACGAACGTGCCGGTTCGCCTGACCGTCGACGGAAACGTCGTCGACACGGTCACGATCGCGTCGCTCGGCCGCGGCGAGAAGCGCTCGCTCGCCATCCGCGGGCCCGAGTGCCACCGCCTCGCGCGCCTCGAGGCGGATCCTGAGAAGGCCATCGCGGAGAGCTCGGACGCGGACAACGCGAGCGAGCTCACCTGTGCCGCGCTCAGGAACATCGGCTGACCGCCGATACGATGGACAGAGTGAAACCTCGGGAGGCCAAGAAGGACGCACCCGTCGGAGGGCAGGCCGTACTCGAGGGCGTGATGATGCGCGGCATCTCCACGTGGGCCGTGGCGGTGCGCAAGCCGTCCGCCGAGCAGCTTCTGGCCGGGGGCGCCGACTCGAAGGAGGGCGCCAAGGGCGAGATCGAGGTCACGTCCGAGCCGCTCGTGTCGTGGACGAAGCGCCACCGCGCGCTGCGCCTCCCGGTCGTGCGCGGAGTGGTGGCGCTCGGCGAGTCGCTCAAGATCGGCTTCCGCGCACTCGGCCTCTCGGCGAACGCCCAGATGCCGCCCGACGAGGCCGGCGCTCAGCAGGACATCGGCGGCGGCGCCTGGTTCGGCACGATCGCCTTCGCGCTGCTGTTCGCGGTTGGCCTCTTCTTCCTCCTGCCGGCGGGGCTGACGAACCTGTTCTCCGACCAGATTCCGAACGGCTTCGT
>CAWEHM010000034.1:0-97144 GCA_963808875.1 uncultured Thermoleophilaceae bacterium | reverse complement strand
TTTGTGGTCTCCTTGAGTTCCGTTACGTATTGCTGAAGCCAGGCCTCACCGGTGGTGAAGCCGCCAGACGGCGAGCCGTCCCACTGCATCGGGTGGCGAAAGCGGTCGCGCCCGGCCCGGTCGTACACGCGCTCCCCGCCCGGCCCGTCGGCGAGGGCGATCTCGTCGCCCTGGTAGAGGAACGCCGGTCCGGGCAGCGTCAGCAGGAGCAGCGCCGCCGAGCGGGCGTTCTCGGGACCGAAGCGGGTCACGAGCCGGCCGAAGTCGTGGTTCGAGAGCACCCACGCCGCGCCGGGGCGGCGCGTGGTCGCCTCGATCGCCGCGCGGAGCCGCGCGGCGTCCCACTCGGAGTGCAGCAGCTCGAACGCGAACGCCGCGTCGAGCGACTCGAGGTACGGCTGCCACCGCGCGCTCGGCAGGTACACCTCGCCGATCAGGACGTGGTCCCCCACCCCCTCGCGAATCTTCGCCAGCGCCTCGGCCGTGTCCGGCGCGTTGCGCGAGTTCGTGAGCGCGAACTTCGCCTCCGCCTCGCTCAGCGGCAGCCCGAACGCCTCGGTCGCGGGCGGGTCGTCGCGCAGCTCGGGATCCTTCAGGAGCCGGTCGATCGCGTCGACGCGGTAGCCGGCGGCGCCGCGCTCGACCCAGAAGCGGAGCGCGTCCTGCATCGCCGCCACCACCTCGGGGTTGCGCCAGTCCAGGTCGGGCTGCTCGGGATAGAACGAGTGGAGGTAGTAGCGCCCGCCCCGCTCCGACCACGCCGAGCCGCCGAACGCCGACAGCCAGTTGTTCGGCTCGTCGCGCCAGATGTACCAGTCCGGGTGCTCGCTGAACCAGGGGTGCTCGATCGAGCTGTGGCAGGGCACCACGTCGAGCATTACGCGCAGGCCGCGCTCGCGGGCTGACGCGACCAGGCGGTCGAAGTCCTCGAGCGTGCCGAACACCGGATCAATTCCGGTGTAGTCGGCCACGTCGTAGCCCATGTCGTACATCGGCGACGGGTAGATCGGCGACAGCCAGAGCGCGTCCACGCCGAGCCACGCCAGGTGATCGAGCCGCCGCTCGATTCCCGGGAGGTCACCTATCCCGTCGCCGTCCGAGTCCTGGAACGAGCGCGGGTAGACCTGGTAGATGACCGCCTCCTGCCACCACATGTCGCGTCTGCGGGCCGGTCAGCCCTTGACGGCGCCGGCGGTGAGCCCGGCCACGATCCGCTTCTGGAAGATGATCACGGCCGCCACGAGCGGCACCGTGATCACGACGGATGCGGCGGAGATCGTGCCGAGCGGGATCTCAAATTTCGAGCTGCCGGTGAAGTTCGCCACCGCGACCGGGACCGTGAACGCCTTCGGCGAGCTGGTCAGCGTCTGCGCAAGCAGGAACTCGTTCCACACGAAGAAGGCCGTCAGGAGACCGGCCGTCACGAGGCCCGGCGCCGCGAGCGGCAGGATCACCTTTCGGAACGCCTGGAAATAGGTCGCGCCGTCCACGAGCGCCGCCTCCTCGAGCTCCTTCGGGATCTCCTTGAAGAAGGAGGTGAGGATGTAGATCGCGAGCGGCAGCGCGAACGTGAGGTACGGGATGATCAGGCCGGCGTAGGTGTCATAGAGGCCCAGATCCGTCCACAGCTTGAAGATCGGGGCCGCGATCGCGATCGGCGGGAAGGTCGAGATCGAGAGGATCACGCCCAGCAGCAGGAACTTGTTCGGGAAGCGCAGCCGCGCGAGCGCATAGGCCGCGAACGATCCGACCACCAGCGCCAGGACCGTCGTGATGCTGGTCACGATCACGCTGTTGCGCAGCGCCGACGTGAAGTCGCCGTTCTTGAAGATCGAGTCGTAGTTGTCGAGCGACGGGTTCGGCGGGAAGAGGTCCGCCTGGGAGAGGTCCGAGCCGGTCTTGAGCGACACGTTGACGAGCCAGTAGAAGGGAAACAGGCAGAAGATGATGATCGCGGTGACCCCGAGCCACATCAGCAGGGGCCGCCACCAGTTCCGCCGCGGTCCGCGGGCCTCCGCGACCCGCGGCTCGGCGCTCACCCGTTCCATCGCGTGAGCTTCCATCAGTTGTCCTCCGCCAGGGACCGGATGTTCCCGCCGACCGCCTTGATGTACACGAACGAGACGGCCATCACGATGATGAACGTGAGCACCGACAGCGCCGACCCGTAGCCGATCAGGTTGTTCGTCGTCAGCTCCTTCTGCGCGATCAGCGACAGCGTGGACGTCCCGTTGGTTCCGCCGGTCAGGACGAACGGGAGGTCGAAGATCCGGAGCGCGTCGAGCGTGCGGAAGATGAGCGCGACCAGGATCGCGGGCAGGAGCAGCGGCAGCGTGATGCTCCGGAAGCGCTGCCACGTGGTGGCGCCGTCCACCTTCGCGGCGTCATAGACGTCGTCCGGGATCACCTGCAGTCCCGCGAGCAGGAGCAGAGCCATGAACGGCGCCGTCTTCCACACATCCGCCACGATCATCACCGTGAGCGCGTAGCCCGACTGGCCGAGCCAGACGACGTTCTCCGCGATCCCGAACTTGCCGAGGATCGTCGGCACCAGGCCGAGGTTCGGCTCGAACAGCGTCTTCCACGTGATCGCGCTGACCACGGTGAGCACGGCCCACGGCACGAGCACGACCGTGCGCAGCAGGCCCCGGCCCTTGAAGGCGGCGTGCATCGCGAGCGCCATGGCGAGCCCGATCGCGAGCTCGAGCGTCACCGAGATCACGGTGAACAGGAACGTGGTCTTGACCGCGTCCCAGAACTCGGTCGAGCCGAACGCCTCGGAGTAGTTGTCGAAGCCGACGAACCGCCAGAGGCCCGGCACACGCAGGCTGTATTCGGTCAGCGACAGCCAGATCGCGTAGCCGATCGGATACGCCGCGACGAGGAGGATGACCACCATGGCCGGCGAGAGGAGCAGCGCGGCGAGCCGCCGCTCCTCGCTGCCGTAGCTCTTGTCCTTCTTCTTGCGGCGCTTGCCGCGCCCGATTCTCGCCGTTGCGGCTTCCATGCCGGAGCTAGAACGTCTGCAGCGCCTTGTTGATCTCGTCGTTCATCTTCTTCGCGGCGTCTTCGGGCGACGCCTTGCCCTGCAGGACGTCGTAGACGTTGTTGTAGACCGCCTCCGAGATCTGCGGGTAGACCGGCGACACCGGCCGCGGCTTGGCCTGCTCGATCGCGGTCTTCAGCTGGTCCGCGAACGGCAGCGCCTTCTTGACCGCCGGATCGTCGTACGTCGCGCTGGTCGTGGGCGGCAGGGACGCCTCGGTCGCCATGATCTTCTGCTGATCCGGCTTCGTCGCGAACTCGATGAACGCGAGGGAACCCTCGGGGTTCTTCGAGAAGGCCGAGATGCCGAGGTTGTAGCCGCCGAGTACGCCGGCGCCCTGCTGGCCGGAGAAGCCCGGGAAGTTCGCGATGTCGAACTTGCTCCCGATCTTCGACTTCTTGCCGAGCGCGTAGGCGTACGGCCAGTTGCGCATGAACGTCGCGCCGCCGGATTCGAATGCGCGCCGTGACTCCTCCTCCTGGTAGGTCGTGACGGCCTTCGGCGCGGAGCCGTTCTTGATGCCGTCGCCCATGAACTTCAGGACGTCCTTGACCTCCTGCGAGTCGGCCGTCGCCGTCTTGCCGTCGTCCGAGATGATGCTCCCGCCCTTCGAGTAGAGGAGCTCGAGGAAGTTGACGGTCAGGCCCTCGTAGCGGAAGCCCTGGTAGACGATCCCGTTCTTGTCGGCCGCCTCCTTGTAGAGCGTCTCCCAATCCTTCGGAGCCGAGTTCACCTCGTCGGTCCGGTAGAAGATGAAGCCCGCGTTCGAGTTGAACGGGACGGCCCAGTTCTTGCCCTGGTAGTTCGTGGTGTCCACGGTCGACTTGATGTACTTGTCGCCGTTCTGCGAGATGTAGTCGGACACGTCCTTCAGCCAGCCCTGGGCGGCGTACTCCGCCGTCCAGATCACGTCCATGCCGAGCACGTCGCACTCGGACGACTTGGCGCGTAGGCGCTGGACTTGGAGCCGGCGCTGGTCGTCCGCGCTGGTCGGCAGCTCGATCAGCTTCGCGTGGGCCTTCGGATTCGCCTTGTTGAAGTTGTCGACGACCGTCGAGAACGAGCCGGTCGTGTCCTTGCCGATGCACCACGCGACGTCGCCTGACGCCTTCGCCTGCGTGGCCTTCTCGGCCTGGGGCGTACCGCCGCTGTCGTCACCGCCACCGCCACATCCGGCAATCGCGAAGAGCGCGCTCACGGCGAGCGCGGCCAGCATCCGCGGGGTCTTCATCATCGAGTCTTCCTCCTCCTGGGCAAGCCTTCAGTAGGGCCGTACCCGCTATGCGGCGGTGTGAATCCCCTCGCGGATCCGGTTCTTCGTCTATTGCGCCAGAACGTCAGCAGCGGCAGCCTCGCCCGAGCGCACCGCCCCGTCCATGTAGCCGTTCCACACCTGCGCGTACTCGGCGCCGGCCCAGTGGAGCGGGCCGATCGGCGCCCGCAGCGCCGGGCCGTAGTTCGTCCAGCCGCCGGTGGGCATGTGGCAGCCGTAGCACCCGCGCGTCCACTCCTCCTCGGCCCAGAGCTGTTCGACGTAGGCATCCGGCGTCGCTGCGCGCGGGCCGAAGAAGCGCGTGAAACAGTCGATCACGGCGGTGCGCCGCTCCCCCAGGGGTACCCGCCCGAGCTCGCGCGCGTGGCGGCCCTCGAGGAAGCCGAGCAGCACGCCGGGCGAGCCGTCGGGCGGCGAGTTGTCGAACGTGAGCCGCACGGGCCCCGACTCGCTGGTGGCCTGCCCGGTCAGCCCCTCGGAGCGCCAGAACGGCTCGGCGTAGATCGCCATGCACTTGGCGACCGTGCCGAGCGGCATCCGCTGGGTCAGCTGGTCGCGGTAGCCGGGCAGCGGCGGGTCGTACGCGATCCGGCCCGCGAGCGTGGGCGCGATCGCCACGATCGCGCGCCGGCCGCGCGCGGTCAGGTCGTCCGCGTGCACCGTCACGCCGTCGGGGCCATGCTCGATGCGGCGCACCGGCGCGCCGAGGTGCACCCGCTCCTCCCCCAGCTCCTCGGCCATCCGGAGCGCGATCCGCTGCGAGCCGCCCACGAACCGGTCCTGCTGGGCGCCGCCCTCCGTGTCGAACAGCAGCTCGAGCGAGCCCGCCGAGTGGATGTAGAAGAGCACGTGCAGGAGCGACATGTCCTCGGGCTGCGCCGCCCACACGGCCTCCACACCCAGCTGGAGAAGCATGCGGCCCGACTTCGTCGCCATGTTCCGGCTCATCCAGGTTGCCATGGTCTGGCCGTCGAGCTTCGCCGCGCTCGGGGCCTCCCAGGGCGCGTCGAGCGGAACCTTCCGGGCCAGGCGGTTGAGGCGGGTCTGCGCCTGCTGGACGTCCACGAGCACCGCCGGGTTGATGCGCGGGATCGTGCCCGTGTATCGGCGGACGCTGCCGCCGTACTCGAGCAGGTTGTGGCCCTGGGCGTAGGTCGGGAAGGTCTCGACGCCCAGCTCGCGCGCCAGCGCGGCGAGCCGGTCCTGCGTCGGGCCGATCCACTGGCCCCCCACCTCCACGACCTTCCCGTCGCCGATCTCGTGGTTGAGCGTGCGGCCGCCCACCCGGTCACGCGCCTCCAGGACCGCCACCGAGGCTCCCTGCGCTGTCAGAGCGCGGGCTGCCGCGAGGCCCGCAAGCCCTGCCCCGACCACCACGACATCGGCGTCGTTCATGTCGCTACCCTGCCCGGTTCCCATGCCCCCCGCAAGCGGCCAAAGGCGTGGCTTCGCGGCGGGCACCGCCCGCCGCCTGCCCACTGCGGAGCGCGAGGAGGAGCGTCGCCTGAACACGCGGACGCTGACGATCGCAAGCGTCGCGTCGGCCTCGGCGGCAGCCGTCACCTCGCAACTCTGGATCGCCGGCACCTGGATCGCCGCGGCGCTCACCCCTGTCCTCGTGGCGCTGATCTCGGAGGCGCTCCACCGGCCAACGGAGCGCGTCGCACGCGCCTGGACGTCGGAGCGCGAGCCGCGCGCCGCCACCATGCGACGCGCCCAGACGGCCACGCGAGCCGAGCCCGCGGCGGTTACCGGCAGCGCCGGGCCCGTGCGCGTGTACCGGCAGACTCAGCGCGGTGTAACCGAGTCCGAGCGCGGCCGCCCGACGTTCGCCGGCAGGCGCATCCCGTGGCGCGCGGTGCTGCTCACAGCCGCCGCGGCCTTCGCAATCGCGATCGCAACCATCACGGTGGTCGACCTCGTGAGCGGCGGATCGGTGGGCCGCGGATCGGGCAGGACCACGCTCTTCAACGGCAGCAAGAAGAGCGACACCTCCACCCAGAAGGACTCGTCCGGGCAGGACCAGCAGCAACAGCAGAGCCCGGACCAGCAGTCCACGACGCCGGACCAGACGCCCAGCACGACAGCGCCGGACCAGGAGACCTCTCCCTCCGACACCGCCCCGACCACCCCGCCGACACAGACGTCGCCCACCGACCCGCTGGACAACGCGACCCCCTAGATCCGCGCGCGCCCTTCACGGTGGTGGGGAATCGTTGCGAAAAACGCCACGAATCCCTACCACCGCCGGCAGGAGTCCGAGCCCGGGACCCCGGGGCCTGCCGGACCCGACCCCCTCAATGCCGGCCGTTCAGTGCCGGAGCCCGTCCAGGCGCGCGCCCGCGCCGCTGCTGGCACGGCGGCCCCGCACCTATGCTCACCCCAACCGTCGCCATGCACGACCACGCCCACGCGCACACGCACGTCCAGACGGACGACGCCCGGCGCCTGACCGGCGCGCTGGCGCTGATCCTCGGCCTGATGGCCGCCGAGATCGTGGCGGGCATCCTCGCGTCCTCGCTGGCACTCCTCTCGGATGCCGCGCACATGCTCACCGACGCCGGCGCGATCGCGCTGGCGCTGTTCGCCGCGCGGCTGGCGCAACGGCCCGCGCGAGGCGGCTTCACCTTCGGCTTCCGGCGCGCCGAGATCCTGTCCGCGGAGCTGAACGGCGCCACACTCGTGGCGCTCGCGCTGGTGATCGCCGTGGCGGCGATCCACCGGCTGATCGACCCGCCGGACACCGACGGCGCCGTGGTGCTCGTGGTCGCGCTGGTGGGTATCGCCGTGAACCTCGCCGCGACGATGCTGCTGGCCGGCGCGGGCCGGCGCAGCCTCAACGTCGAGGGTGCTTTCCAGCACGTGCTCACCGATCTGTTCGCATTCGTCGCCACCGCGATCGCGGGCGCCGTGGTGCTCATCACCGGCTTCTCGCGCGCGGATGGCATCGCGGCGCTGGTGGTGGCCGCGCTGATGCTGCGCTCGGGCGTCGGGCTGCTGCGCGAGTCCGGGCGCGTGCTGCTCGAGGCGGCCCCGCGCGACCTCGACCCGCAGGAGATCGGCAGGGCGCTGGCGGCGCAGAACCACGTGGTCGAGGTGCACGACCTGCACGTGTGGGAGGTCACCTCCGGCTTCCCAGCTATCTCGGCGCACGTGACCGTCCGCGCGGGGTGCGACACGCAGGCGCACCGCCGCGAGCTCGCGCAGCTGCTCCGCGACCGCTTCGGCGTGACGCACTCGACGCTGCAGGTGGAGACCCGCCACGAGGGCCCGCTGACCATCGAGCCCCTCAGCCCCGGAAGCGGGGCGTGAATGCCCCGCTACGTGATCCAGCAGCACCACGCCACCAGCAAACACTTCGACTTCCGGCTCGAGGTGGGCGGCACGTTCCGGTCCTGGGCGGTTCCGAAGGGGCCGTCGATGGACCCGCGCGACAAGCGGCTGGCCATGGAGGTGGACGACCACTCGCTGTCCTGGGGCGACTTCGAGGGCCTGATCCCGAAGGGCGAGTACGGTGCCGGGGCGGTGATCGTCTGGGACCGAGGCACGTACGACAACCTCCACGAGGAGCCGATGGAGGACGCGCTCGATGCGGGCCACGCGTCGTTCCGGCTCGACGGCGAAAAGCTGCACGGCGGATGGTCGCTGCGGCATATCGAGGGGCGCCGCTGGCTGCTCGTGAAGCGCCGTGACGACGACGCGGACTCGGGCGACCCGGTCGTGGAGCGACCCGAGTCGGTCGTGAGCGGGCGAACGATCGAGGAGCTTGGCCGGTGATCGAGCCCATGAAAGCCGTCCTGTCGGATAAGCCGTTCTCGGATCCGGGCTGGATCTTCGAGCGCAAGCTCGACGGCATCCGCTGCATCGCCATCCGGGACCGCTCCGGAGTGAGCCTGATGTCGCGAACCGCGCACCGGATGAACGACCAGTTCCCCGAGATCGCCGAGGCGCTCGAGCGCGAGCCGACCGAGGACTTCGTCCTCGACGGTGAGGTCGTGGCGATGCGGGGCGGCGTCTCGAGCTTCGAGCTGCTCCAGCAGCGTCACCGGCGCCGGGTGCCGGTCTACTACTACGTGTTCGACATTCCGCGCCTGGACGGCGAGGACCTGCGACCGCTGCCCCTCCGCGAGCGGAAGGCGCGCCTGCGGCGGGCGCTCGAGTTCCAGGGGCCGATCCGGTTCAACCCGCACCGAAAGGGCGAGCACGGCCAGGAGCTCTTCCGGGAGGCGTGCCAGAAGGGACTGGAGGGTGTGATCGCCAAGCGCGCCGACAGCCCGTACACGGGGAAGCGCTCGCGCGACTGGCTGAAGCTGAAGTGCCACGGCGAGCAGGAGCTCGTGATCGGCGGCTTCACGGCGCCGAAGGGCTCGCGCACCGACTTCGGCGCCCTGCTCGTGGGCTACAACGAGGACGGCGCGCTCCGCTACGCCGGCAAGGTGGGCACCGGCTTCGACCACGAGACGCTCGCGCGAGCTGGGCGCGCGGCTGCGCGAGCTCGAGGCGGACGGCTCGCCGTTCCCGCCCTTCAAGCCGATCCCGCCGGGCACGCGCTGGGTGCGGCCTGAGCTGGTGGCCCAGATCGGCTTCGCGGAGTGGACCCGCGACGGCCGGCTCCGCCACCCGCGCTTCCTCGGCCTGCGCGACGACAAGCCGGCGCGCGACGTGGTGCGGGAGGTGCCGTCGTGAGCACGGTGGAGATCACGCATCCGGACAAGGTGCTGTTCCCGGACGACGGGATCACGAAGGCCGACCTCGCCGGCTACTACGAGCGCGTGTCCGAGTGGATGCTCCCCCACATCCGGCTGCGGCCGATCAGCATGCAGCGCTTCCCCGACGGGATCGGCGGCAAGGGCTTCTTCCACAAGGACATCCCGGACTACTTCCCGGCGTGGCTCAAGCGGGTTGAGGTGCCGAAGTCGGGCGGCACCGTCACGCACGTGTATGCGTGCGACGCGGAAACGCTCGTCTACCTGGTGGGCCAGAACACGATCACGCCGCACGTGTGGCTCTCGCGCGCCGACCGGCCGTGGCAACCGGACCGGATGGTGATCGACCTCGACCCGCCCCCGGGCAGCGACTTCAACGCCGTCCGGCGCGCCGCCCGCCACAGCGGCGAGCTGCTGCGCGAGCTCGGCCTCGCGCCGTTCGCGCAGGTCACCGGCTCGAAGGGCATCCACGTATGGGCGCCGCTGCGGCGCCGCGCCGGCCACGACGAGATCCGGGCGTTCGCGGGCGACATCGGCCGCGTGCTGGCGAACCGGCACCCCGACGAGCTCACGAGCGAATGGCGCAAGGAGAAGCGCGACGGCCGCATCCTCGTCGACACCGCGCGCAACACCTACGCCCAGACCGCGGTGCCGCCCTACGCCGTTCGCCCGCGCCCCGGCGCGCCCGTGGCCACGCCGATCGACTGGGAGGAGCTGTCCGACTCGAAGCTGCGCCCGGACCGCTGGACGGTGACGAACGTGCTGCGCCGCCTGGCCGCCAAGGGCGACCCCTGGGCGGACATCCAGAGCTACGCGCGCGGGATCAGCCGAGCCCGGCGGCGACTCGACTCACTGCTGCGCTGAGCGGCCGGGTCAGTTCTCGCAACGGGTGGTCGTGTCGCCGCCGGAGCAGGTGTCGGAGCCGTTTCCGCCGTTCAGGGTCGCGACGCTCGTGTTGTCCTCCGAGCGCAGCACGTCCCGGCCGTTGCCGCCGGCAAGCGTGAGCGTCTCGTTCTGGGTCCCGCCGTCGTCCCAGTCGAGGATGTCGTCGCGGCCGTTCCCGCCGCTCAGGTAGGCGTTGCCGGAGAACTGGCGGATCGTGTCGCGCCCGTTCCCGCCGTACGCCCAGCCGCCCGACCACACGAAGAGGCGATCGTTCCCCTGGTTGCCTTGGAGCGTGCTGCCGAGGGTCGGGAAGTCCGAGGTGTGGAGCTCGTCGTCGCCCCTGGCCGCCGCTCAGGAAGTCGTCGCCGGTGTTCGTGGAAACGTTGCAGCATCCGCCCTCGCCGCCGTCGAGCACGTCGTCGCCGTGCTGGCCGAACAGGCGGTCGTTCTCGCCCTGCCCCGACAGCGAGTCGTCGCCCTTGCCGCCGCAGATGACGTCGTCGCCGAGCCCGCCCCGGATCGTGTCGTCGCCCCTCAGCCCGACGATCACGTCGGGGCCCGGGGTACCGGTCAGCACGTCGTCTCCGTTCGTGCCGACGATGGTGGCCGACTGGCCGTCGCAGGTGGGGACCGGCTTCTTCGCCGTCGCGGCGCCGAGTGGCAGCAGCGCGATGGCGACCAGGACGGACAGGGGCAGCAGTGCTCGTCTCACAGGAGCTCCTGGTACAGGGGGCGCTCGAAGGTACCGCCGCGGGCGGCGGTACAGAAGCGAAGTGGACGAATATTCAGTCTGGGTTCCAGGAACCCGCGCGCTTGTCGTCGAGGCGGCCCGCCGCGATCGTCTCGGCCATCGCGCTCGACTCCTCGCGGTATGCCGAGCCGTCCTCGAACTCGATCGCCGGGTACTTCCGCTGCCCGGTGAGCCGCTGGAGATCGTCGCGCTTGCTCGGCCGGAGCGGACCCTTCACGAGCTCGTAGTCGACGCCGGCCTCGTCGAGCGCCTTCTGGACCTTCCAGCACGGGTGCCCGGAGAGCTTGACCCACTCGTTTGAGCATCTGTGAAGCTTGACGGCCATCTTGGCGCACCATACCGCGTCTTCGGCTTTCCTCGACCCCTTTTGAGGCGTACAGTGCGCCCATGAAATTCGCGCGACTCGCCGCGCTCGTCGCGGCGGCCATCCTCGTCCCCGCGACGTCCGCCCTGGCGGCAAACACGCCAGTCATCACGGACCCGTACACGAACGCCTCGAGCCAGCACCAGACGGCGGTCGAGCCCGACACGTTCGCGTTCGGGTCGACGCTCGTCGTGACGTCGCAGATCGGCCGCTTCTTCGACGGCGGAGCGTCGGGCACGGGATTCGCGACGCTGACGAACAACGGCACCACGCTCGCCGCTTCGGGCCCTCTCCCCGGCCTGACCGACCAGCCGCCGATCGGCGGCGGCACGTTCGCTCGCACGACGGACCCGTGGTGGCGTACGACGCCGCGCACAACGTCTGGATGATCTCGTCGCTTGCCCTGGCGGCGGACGTTCGGGGCGCCGCAGTGGTCGTGAACCGCTCGACGGACGGCGGCCTCACCTGGAGCGGCCCGGTCACCGTTGCGAGCGCTCCCGCGGGCGCCGACTACGACAAGAACTGGGTTGTCTGCGACAACAACGCCTCCAGCCCGTTCCGCGGCCACTGCTACCACACATGGGACGACTTCGGCGACGGCGACCGGATCCTGATGAGCACGTCGACCGACGGCGGACTCACCTGGAGCGCGCCGGTCCAGACCGAGAGCGGCGTCTTCGGCCTCGGCGGCCAGCCCGTCGTCCAGGCGGACGGCGACGTGATCGTGCCGGCCGCGAACGCGTTCGAGACCGCCATCATCGCGTTCCGCTCAACCGACGGGGGGGCGACCTGGGGCGACGAGGTCGTCGTCTCGCGCTCACGGACGCACAACGTCGCGGGGAACCTGCGAAACGGTCCGCTCCCGAGCGCGGAGATCGGCTCGAATGGCCGCGTCTATGCCGTCTGGCAGGACTGTCGGTTCGTAAAGGGCTGCAAGTCCGACGACATCGTGATGTCGACGACCGATGACGGGGTCACGTGGACCGCGGTAAGGCGCGTTCCGATCAACGACGGCGCGGACCACTTCATACCCGGCATCGGGGTGAACCCCGGCACGACGGACCAGCTCGGCTTGACGTACTACTACTACGCGAACCCGGCGTGCGGTAAGAAGCAGGGCCCGCCGTGCGAGCTGAGCGTCGGCTACGTCCAGTCGAACGACGGCGGCGCGACCTGGTCCGACAAGCAGGTGCTCGCCGGGCCGTTCCCGGTGGCGTGGACACCGGACACCAGCCAGGGCCGGATGGTCGGCGACTACATCTCCACCTCGTGGCTCAACGGGAGGGCATTCGGGGCGTTTGCGGTCGCGGCCGAGCCTCTGGGAGGGGTGTTCGACCAGAAGATCTACGTGCCGCAGGGCGGCGTGCTCGCGACCTCCTTCCCAAACGCGAGAGTGAGGGAGCAGTCCTTCTCCGACAACGGCGCTCGCAACGCCAACCCGCGCTCGGTGATCCGGCCGGCGAAGAAGGAGGAGTGAGACTCAGCGCGGGCGCTTGAGCTGGGGCACAGTCGAGGGCTACATGCGTTCCTCCGGGGGCGCGTTGGGTAGGCGACATACATGAGCACCGTCACACTTGAGACCCTCGTCGAACGCGGCGAGGAGCAGGGATGCATCAACCTGTCCGAGTTCGCCGAGCTCACCCATGAGCTGTCCGACGACGAGGCGCAGGCCCTCGCCGACCGGCTCGAGCAGCGCGGCATCGAGGTGAGCGACGACTGCGGCCGCGCGGCCGAGCCCGGCCCGACCTACGCGATCGACGAGCTGTCGCACATGACCGGCGACACGCTCCAGCTCTTCCTGCGCGACGTCCGCCGCCACCCGCTCCTTACGGCGAAGGACGAGGTCGAGCTGGCCAAGCGGATCGAGCAGGGCGACCTCGAGGCGAAGGAGCGCATGATCAACTCGAACCTCCGCCTGGTGGTGTCGCTCGCGAAGAAGTACCAGGGGCACGAGCTGTCCCTGCTCGATCTGATCCAGGAGGGGATCCTCGGCCTGATCCGCGCGGCCGAGAAGTTCGACTGGCGCAAGGGCTACAAGTTCTCCACCTACGCGACCTTCTGGATCCGCCAGGCGATCCAGCGCGGCCTCGCCAACCAGGGCCGGACCATCCGGCTGCCGGTGCACATCGGCCAGCGCGAGCGCAAGATCGCGAAGGCCGAGCGTGAGCTGTCCACCCGCCTCGGCCGCCCGCCGACCGACGAGGAGATCGCGCGGGAGGCCGACATCTCGGTGCGCGAGCTCGAGGAGACGCGCGAGTTCAGCCGAACCGTGACGAGCCTCGAGCGTCCGATCGGGGCCGAGGGCGACACCGAGCTGGGCGCGCTCCTGCCGAGCGACGCGCCCGAGCCGGTCGAGGAGGTGGAGATCGGCCTGCGCCAGGAGGCGGTTCATCGCGCCCTCGGGAGCCTCTCGGAGCAGGAGCGGGCGGTCATCAAGCTCCGCTACGGCATCAACGGCGACGATCCCACCCCGCTCCGCGAGGCCGGAAGGCGGCTGGGCCTCTCGCCCGAGCGCGTCCGCCGCATCGAGCACAAGGCGCTCGAGCGGCTTGCCACGACGCGCGAGGTGGCGGGTCTCGCAGAAGCCGCCTAGGTGCATAGCGCCCCACAGGTTGGGTAGTCGGCGGGCATGGAGACTTCAACTCGCTTCCGCGGGACGGCGGATGGCGACAAGTCGCTGGGCGACCTCGTCCAGGACCTGTCCCGGCAGACGTCCACGCTGATCCGCCAGGAGATGCGCCTCGCGCAGGCGGAGCTGACCGAGAAGGGCAGGCACGCGAGCAAGGGCGCCGGCATGTTCGGCGGCGCAGGGGTGATCGCTCTCTACGGCATGGGCGCGCTGATCGCCGCCGCGATCCTTGGCCTCGCAACCGTGCTGGAGCCGTGGATCGCCGCCGCCGCGGTCGGCGTCGGCCTGCTCGTGATCGCCGGCATCCTGGCGCTCACCGGCAAGAAGGAGATCGAGGAGGCCACGCCGCCCAAGCCCGAGCTGGCGATCGAGAGCGTGCAGCGCGACGTGGATACCGTGAAGGCGAGGGCGCGGTCATGAGCGAGCAGCAGGCACAGCAGACACCGGAGGAGATCCGGGCCGAGATCGAGCGGACGAGGCGCGAGCTGGGCGACACGGTGAACGCGCTCTCGCACAAGACGAACGTCAAGGAGCAGGCGCGCCTCAAGAAGGAAGAGGTTCAGGAGCGGGTCAGCTCGAACCCGGTGCCGCTGGCGGCGGTCGTCGGCGGCGGCATCGCGATCCTCCTGCTCATTCGCATGCTCCGACGGCGATGAGTCGAGTGTGGGGTGCGCTCAAGCGCACCGTCAAGGAGTTCCAGGAGGACAACCTCAGCGACTGGGCGGCCGCGCTGACCTACTACTCCATCCTGGCGATCTTCCCCGCGCTGATCGTGCTCGTCTCGATCCTCGGCCTCGTGGGCGAGTCCGCCACGCAGCCGCTGATCGACAACCTCGGCGCGGTGGCACCCGGCCCGGCCAAGGACATCTTCACCAACGCCATCAAGAACCTTCAGGGCGATCAGGGCGCCGCCGGCGTGCTGTTCATCATCGGCCTCCTGGGAGCGCTGTGGTCGGCCTCGAGCTACGTGGGCGCCTTCATGCGGGCCTCCAACTCGATCTACGACATGCCGGAGGGACGGCCGGTCTGGAAGACCCTCCCCGTCCGCGTCGGGCTCACGCTGATCCTGCTGTTCCTGCTCGCGATCACCACGCTCGCCGTCGTCCTGACCGGCGGTCTCGCGCACCGGGTGGGCAACCTGATCGGCCTCGGGAGCACGACCGTCGACGTCTGGAACATCGCCAAGTGGCCGGTGCTCCTGCTCGTCGTGAGCTTCATGTTCGCGCTGCTCTACTGGGCGGCGCCGAACGTGAGGCAGCCCGGGTTCCGCTTCGTGTCGCCCGGCGGGATCCTGGCGGTGGTCGGCTGGCTGATCGCCTCCGCGGCGTTCGCGTTCTACGTGGGCAACTTCGGCTCCTACAACAAGACCTACGGCGCGCTGGGCGGCGTGATCGTCTTCCTGGTGTGGCTGTGGATCTCGAACATCGTCATCCTGCTCGGGGCGGAGTTCAACGCCGAGCTCGAGCGCGGCCGCGCGATCGAGGGCGGTATGCGACCCGCGGACAGGGAGCCGTTCGCCGAGCCGCGCGACACGCGCAAGATGGACCCAGAGCAGAAGCCAGCGTGACCACCACGGAGACGACGGAGCCATTCGGCGGGTACGCCCCACCGGAGGAGCGGCCGCCGCTGGCCGCCTATGCCACCTTCGCGGCGATCTTCCACACCGCGATGGCGGGTGCCATGGCCGTGGCGAAGCGGTCGGGGCGCGACCTGCCACAGCGCGTGGATGCCGGCGACATCGTCCTGATCGGTACGGCGAGCTACAAGCTCAGCCGGCTGATCGCGAAGAAGAAGGTCACCGCGTTCGTGCGCGCGCCCTTCACCGAGCTCGAGGGGAAGGGTGGGCCGGCCGAGCTCGAGGAGCATCCGCGCGGCCGCGGGGTGCGGCGCGCGCTGGGTGAGCTGCTCCTGTGCCCCTACTGCCTCGGGCTGTGGGCATCCGGCGGCTTCCACGCCGGGCTCCTGTTCGCCCCGCGTGCCACCCGCTTCAGCGCCTCGGTGCTCACGGCGATGTCGATCTCGGACTTCCTTCAGATCGCCTACAAGGCGGCCGAGGACCGCGGCGTGGGCGAGACCCCGAGTTAGTCGCCGAGGACGAAGAACTCGAACCCGTAGTCCGGGTCGAGGGTCAGCTGGCTGTGGTAGGCAACCACCTCGCGCCCGACCGAGTCGCGCACGGTCTGCTTGAACTCGTGCGCCATGGCCTCCTGGAACACGAGCCGCACCTCGCGCACCTTGTCGCCGTGGCCGTTCTCCGCCAGCGTCTTCTCGACGCGGGTCATCGTGTCCTCGAGAACGCAGACGAGAATGCGGTCATCGAGAAAGTAGCTCTTGGCCTTCGTGGGCCCGCGACCGTAGTAGTCGCGGAACAGCTTCACGATTCCGTTCGTGACCGCGGCCAGCTGCTCGCCGGCCTGCGCCCCCGACTCAGGGGAGTGAATGTGCTCCATCAGGACGGGAGTCTGGCAAGTCTCGCTTGCGAGCCTCGGCCAGCCTGGCGGGGATCGTGGATCGGAACAGCCGGCTTACCTTTCCGAGCTTCGCGCGGCAGCGCGGGCATTCCTCACTGTTCAGGGCGGGTGTCGGGCTGTAGACGGTCAGCCGGCAGCTGGGGCAGTTGAGGTACGCCATGGATCGGTGAGGGTACCCCCTGGCGGAAGACGGGTCAACGCATGGGTGAATTGGACGAGATCACGGCCTCATAGGCCTTCTCGTATTTCTCGGCCACCGCCGTCACGTCGAAGCGCTCCCGCGCGCTCTCGCGGCAGCGCTCGGGGTCGATCTCGCCCAGCCGGCCGATGGCCTCGGCCATGGCCTGCTCGTCCTCCACCACGAACCCCGTCTCGCCGTCGAGTACGAGCTCGGACGCGGAGCCCTCCGGGAACGCGATCACCGGCGTGCCGCAAGCCATCGCCTCGGTCATCACGAGCCCGAACGGCTCCGGCCACCTGATCGGCATCAGGAGGGCGCCGGCGGCCACGTACAGCTCTGCCTTCTCCTCCCCCACCTCGCCGACGTACTCCACCCGGTCGCCGTCGATGTGCGGCTCGACCTCCTTGGCGAAGAACTCCTCGTTGCCCGGCTGCACCGGTCCGGCGAGCACCAGCTTCACGCCGGCCTCGCGCGCGGCGGCGATGGCTCGGTGCGGCCCCTTGTCGGGATTGATCCGGCCGATCCAGAGCATGTAGTCGTCCTTCTCCGCGCGGAACGGGAAGTCCCCCACCACGATCGGGTTGCCGATCACCGCGACGATGTCCAGCTCGGCCGGCGCCTGCTCCGCCTGGTAGCGGCTCAGCGCTACCGCGCGCGCCTTGTACGCGTGGCGGGCGTAGAAGGCATTCGTCTCGTCCGTGAACGGGCCGTGCAGCGTGTGGACGAGCGGCGTGTCGATCCGGTCCGCGAAAGCGAACGCGGTGAAGCCGCAGTTGTCGTGGACCACGTCGAATGGCACCTCGGCCTCCTCCATGCGCGCGAACGCCGAGGCCACGTGATCGGCCTCGTAGAGGGCCATCTGTATCTCGTCCGGGTGAGTTCCCTCGAGCGGCGACTGCACGTCGGCGCGCGATGTCGTGCCCGGCGCGGCGAACAGCGTGACCTCGTTGCCGCGCTCGGTCAGCTCCCCAGCCAGGAGCGCGATCACCTGCTCGATCCCGCCGTAGCCGGGGGGCGGCACGGCTATCCACGGGGGTGCCAGCATCGCGACCCTCATAGCCTCTCCCCCATGAGCAGCCCGCTGGGCGCAATTCCCAATCTCTCAGAGACCATCGTGATCAAGGACGGGAACGTCTTCATGGTCACCCTCCGTGACGGCCGGCTTCCTGCCGGCGTCGAACATCCGCTCGGGCTCTGGTTCCAGGATTGCCGGTTTCTAAGCACCCATGAGGTCCGCATCTGCCGCGAGCTGCCACGGCTCCTGACCGCCACGGACGCCGAGGGAACAGTATCCGTGCACGAATTGACGAACCCGGACCTGGAGCTGGCGAGCGGCGAGCGGCTGCCCGCCGAGAGCCTCAGGCTGCGGATCGAGCGGCGCGCGGACGCCGGCGGGAGACTCCGCCAGACGATCGGGGTGCGCAGCTACCATCGCGGGCCGCTCCGGCTCCCTGTGGAGGTGCTGCTCGGGGCCGACTTCCTCCCCATGCTCGAGCTGCGCGGAATCGTGCCGAGGCACGACCGGCCGTCGCCGGACGGCGGGCCGGGCGCCTTCTCGCTCGTGGGGCGCGACGGGGTCCGCCGGACCACGGCACTCCACGCGAGTCCCGAGCCGCGGGTCGAGGCGGGCGGCAGGCTCGTGTTCGACCTCGACCTCGAGCCGCGCGGCGCGATCGACCTCACGCTCGACTTCGAGGTGTCCGAGCACGCGGACGGCGAGCTGGCCGCCGCGATCCCGCATCGCCCGCGCGTGGAGGACGGCACGCGCCTGAGCTCGGACGACCAGCTGTTCAACCGCATCCTCCAGCGGTCGCTCGACGACCTCGAGCTGCTGCGATCGGAGCTCGACGGCCAGTCGTACTACGCGGCGGGACTGCCCTGGTTCGCGACGCTGTTCGGCCGCGACAGCCTGATCACGGCCTTCGAGACGCTCTCCTTCGTGCCGGGCGTGGCCGAGGGCACGCTGCGGCTCTTGGCGAGCCGGCTCGGGACGGAGGTGAACGACGAGCGCGACGAGGAGCCCGGCAAGGTGCTCCACGAGCTGCGCGTGGGCGAGCCGGCGGCGCTCGGCGAGACGCCCTTCGCGCGCTACTACGGCAGCGTCGACGCCACGCCGCTGTTCCTTTGCCTGCTCGGCAGCTACCCGGACTGGTCGGGCAACCTGGACCTCTTCCACGAGCTGCGCGAGCCGGCCGAGGCCGCGCTCGCGTGGATCGACCGGTACGGCGACCTGGACGGCGACGGTCTCGTGGAATACCAGCGGCGGTCGGAGCACGGACTGGTGACCCAGGGCTGGAAGGACTCGGTCGACGGCATCCCCGACGCGGCGGGTGAGCCGCTCGCAGCGCCGGTCGCGCTGGTCGAGGTGCAGGGCTACGTGGCCCGCGCCAAGCGCATGATGGCCCGGCTGTTCGAGCTTGACGGCGACGGCGCCAGGGCCGCTCGGCTGTGCGAGGAGGCAGAGCGCGTCGAGGCCGGGCTCGAACGCTTCTGGCTCGACGGCGAGGGCTGCTACGCGATCGGCCTCGACGGCGACAAGCGGCCGGGATCCGGCCTCACCTCCAACCAGGGGCACCTGCTGTGGACCGGCGTCGTGAGCGACGAGCGGGCCGCCTGCATCCGGGACGTACTGATGGGCAGCGACATGTTCAGCGGCTGGGGCATTCGCACGCTCGCCGAGAGCCACCCCGCGTACAACCCGGTCGGCTACCACACCGGGTCGGTGTGGCCGCACGACAGCGCGCTGATCGCGTTCGGCCTCCGCCGCTACGGGTTCGACGAGGACTTCCTGCAGATCTTCGAGGGCCTGCTCGAGGCGGCGTCGCGCTTCAACGACTACCGCCTCCCCGAGCTGTTCGGCGGATTCGCCCGGGAGGAGTTCGACGAGCCGGTGCCCTACCCGGTCGCGTGCCAGCCGCAGGCGTGGTCGGCCGGGTCGATCCCGTTCCTACTGAAGTGGGGGCTCGGCCTCAGCCCGGACGCGCTCGAGAAGCGGCTCAGGATCGTCCGTCCGTCCCTGCCGCACTGGCTCGGGCGGGTCGACGTGACGGGCCTCGAGATCGGCACCGCGCGGGTGGACCTGCGGTTCGAGCGGGCGGGCGACCAGGTGACGCTCACGGACGCCCGGATCGATGGCGACCTGGAGGTCGTGCTGGAGATAGCCGGCGACCGCCGCCGGATCGTAGATCCCTGAGCGACGCTCACAGATCGAGCGGCCGCACTGCGGGGGCCTCTATCACCTCGCCGCTCGCGGAGAAGCGCGAGCCGTGGCAGGGGCAGTCCCAGGTCTGCTCCGAGCCGTTCCAGTCCAGCAGGCAGCCCAGGTGCGTGCATCGCGGGTTGCCGCGCTTCCCCACCCGGTCGGCGACGAAGTGGTACGCCACGTTGGCGTTCTCCTTCACGAGGTCGGATGCGCTCGCGCGCGGCCGCAGCCGGTTCGGGTCGAACAGCCTTGTCCACGGGTGCTCGCGACCGGCGATCCGGGCGGCGAGGAGCTCGCCGGCGGCCGTGCCCATCGCGAGCCCCCACTTCCTGAAGCCGGTGGCGACCCACACGTCTCCCGACAGCGGGTCGTGGCGGCCCACGTACGGCACGCCGTCCAACGGCATCTGGTCCTGCGTCGCCCAGCGCAGCTCGGGCTCAAGGCCGAAGCGCTCGTGCGCCCAGGCGGCGAGCCGCTCGTAGCGCTCGCCCGTATCGGCCTGCCCGGTCTTGTGGCTCTCGCCGCCCACGAGCAACCAGTCGCTGTGCGCGCGGATCGAGTGCGCGGGCGACTCGGTGGACAGGTACATGCCGGCCGGCGCCGCACCCGCGACGCGCCCGGCCACGACGTAGGAGCGCTCGGGGTGGCAGCGCGCGAAGTACAGGCCCCGGTCGAGGAACGAGAGGTGCGTGGCTACGACCACGTGGCGAGCCTTCACGGTGTGGCCGAGCGCCGTGTTCACGCCGCCGGAGCCGAGACCAGTGACGAGGGTACCCTCGTGCACGGGCCCGCGCAGCGCCGCCGCCAGGCCGTCGGCGTACTTCACGGGATGGAACTCGGCCTGCTCGTCGAATCGTACGGCGCCGGCCACCCCGAACGGGAGATCCAGCTCCTCCACGTACGACGCCGGCAGCCCCAGCTCCGCTGCCAGCCGCGCCTCCTCGCGCAGCTCTTCCACCTCGGCGGCGTCCTCGGAGTAGGTGTAGTTCGGCTTGCGGGCGAGGTCGCAGTCGATCCCGAGCTCGTCCGCCAGCTCGAACACCCGCGCGATGCCCGCCTCGTTGGCCTCGCCGTAGAGGCGCGCCATGTCGGGCCCCAGGCTGCCCTCGAGCTGCGTGTAGGTCAGCCCATGGAGCGAGCTGAGCTTCGCGGTGTTGTAGCCGGTGGCGCCCGCCGCCACGCGGCGCATCTCGAGCACCACCACATCCATGCCCTCGCGCTCGAGGAGGAGCGCGGTGGTGAGACCCACGATGCCGGCGCCCACGACGACCACGTCCGCTGCGACGTCGCGGTCGAGCGGCGGCCGCGTGGGCGCGTCCCTTCCGTCGAACCAGAGTGGGCGCAGCACGGTGCGGGGCTACCCCGTTTTGCGCAGTCCAACACCAGGGCAAAAGACGATTGTCGTGGGACGCAGGGCGCTACTCGCAGCAGTTCTCGTGGCGCTGCCGCTTGCCGCCTGCGGGACCGGTGACCGCGAGCGCGGCGCCGCCGCGGTGGCCGAGCGCTTCCACGCCGCGCTGGAGCGCGGCGACGCTCAGACCGCGTGCGGCCAGCTGAGCGAGGAGACCGTCTCGAAGCTCGAGCAGCAGGAGAAGAAGCCATGCGAGCAGGCGATCCTGACCCTGAAGCTCGCGAAGGGCGGGACGGCCGCCGTGCGACGCGTGGAGATCACGAGCGCATACATCCGCGTGACCGGCGGGAGCGCCGACTTCCTCGACGAGGGCCCCGAGGGCTGGAGGATCTCGGCGGCCGGCTGCAAGCCGGGCGCATCCTCGGACGAGCCGTACCAATGCGAGGTGGAGGGCTGAGATGCGCGCCATGTTCGTCGTCTACCTGGTGCTGATTCTGGGGGGGATCGCCTACTGCCTCACGATCGGGGTCATGCACAACTGATGCGCCGATTCCTGAAAGAGCAGAGCCTCTCGATCGTCTTCCTGCTGCTGTTCTTGGGCGCGCTCGGCGGACAGGCCGTGGCGGGCCACGCCGACGTCAACGAGCAGGCGATTCAACACGGCGAACCCACGATGTCGATGTCGCGCTATGTCGCGTCGTCGGAGTTCGCGGTGGACGTGATGGAGAACTGGCAGTCCGAGTACCTCCAGTTCACGCTGCTCATCCTGCTCACGGTGTGGCTGCTCCAGCGCGGGTCGCCCGAGTCCAAGGAGCTCGACCAGACGGGCCGCGAGTCGAACGAGCAGCAGAAGGTCGGCGGGTACGCGCAGCGGAACTCGCCGCGGTGGGCCAAGGTCGGCGGCATCCGAAGAACGATCTACGAGAACTCGCTGGTACTCGTGATGGGCTCGATCTGGCTGGGCACGTGGTTCGCCCAATCCGTCACGGGCCGCGTGCAGTACAACAGCGATCGGCTCGACCATCACCTGAACCCGGTGAGCTGGGTCACCTACATCGGCAGGCCCGACTTCTGGAACCGGACGCTCCAGAACTGGCAGTCGGAGTTCCTGGCGGTGGGATCGATGGCCATCCTCGCGGTCTATCTCCGCCAGCGCGGCTCGCCCGAGTCGAAGCCGGTTGGTGCGCCCCACGGCGCGACGGGTATCGAGGGCTGATGGACTACTGGGTGCAGCTCGCCACCGAGCAGTTCCCGCCGAGCGCTCTCGTGACGCAGGCCCGGCTGGCCGAGCAGGCCGGCTTCGACGGCATCAACGTGTCGGACCACTACCAGCCGTGGTGGGAGCCAGGCGAGAGCGGGCACGCGTGGGCCCTGCTGGGTGCGATCGGCACCGCCACCGAGTCGCCCGCCCTCGGTACGGGGGTGACCGCGCCCGTGTTCCGCCACAACCCGGCCACAGTCGCGCAGTTCATCGCGACGATCGAGGAGATGTGCCCAGGCCGCGCGTTCCTCGGGATCGGCTCGGGCGAGTCCCTGAACGAGTCGCCGTGCGGGATGGACTGGCCGCCGGTGGCCGAGCAGATCGCGCGCATGGAGGAGGCGCTCGAGATCATCGGCGCGCTGCTCTGCGGCGAGCGGCTCGACCACGACGGCCGCTTCTTCCGAACCAAGGCGGCCTACCTGCACACCCGCGGCGAGCGCCGTCCGCCGGTGTACGTGTCCGCGTTCGGCCCTCAGGCCGCCGAGGTGGCCGGCCGGCTCGGCGACGGGGTCTGGACCATGGGCGACCCCGAGATGGCGAACCCGGTGATCGAGGCCTACCGCGCCGCCTGCGACGACGCCGGGAGGGAGCCCGGCGAGATCATCCTCCAAGGCGGCTTCTCGTGGGCAGAGGACGACGACGCCGCGCTGGAGGGCGCGCGCGTGTGGAAGTCGACCCAGATCGACGACTACTTCACCGGCGACTGGCACGACCCGAAGACGATGTACGAGCGGGCCGAGAGGGAGATCTTGGACGACGACTTCAAGGAGTCGTACATCGTCTCCTCGGACCCCGACGAGCACGTGGAGCGGATCCGCGCCATCGGGGCCCTCGGCGCCACGGTCGTGTGCCTGCAGAACGGATCCGGCGCGGCGCCGGAGCAGGCCCTCGAGGAGTACCGAAAGAGTGTTTTGCCCGCCCTCGGGGGGTAACGGCGCCTCGGAATGGAGGCCCACGAGCAGGACACCATCAGGACCCGCATCCCGGCACGCATGGACCGGCTCCCGTGGTGCTCGTGGCACTGGCTCGTCGTCCTCGGGCTCGGAACGGTGTGGATCCTCGACGGCCTCGAGGTCACCATCGTCGGCTCGATCGGCGCCCGGCTCACCGAGAAGGACGCGCTCGGCATCACGACCAGCCAGCTCGGCCTCGCCGGCACCATCTACGTCATCGGCGCGGCCACCGGCGCGCTGTTCTGGGGCCACCTGACCGACCGCTTCGGGCGCAAGAAGCTCTTCCTGCTCACGCTCGGCGTCTACCTCCTGGCGACGGTGGCGACAGCGTTCGCCGGCAGCTTCGCGTTCTTCGCGGTGTGCCGGTTCTTCACAGGCTTCGGCATCGGCGGCGAATACGCCGCGATCAACTCGGCCATCGACGAGCTGATCCCGGCGCGCGTGCGCGGCTGGGTGGACCTCGCGATCAACGGGAGCTACTGGCTCGGCGCGGCGTTCGGCGCCGCGGTAACGCCGATCCTGCTGAACCCCGACCTGCTCGACGCCAATGTCGGCTGGCGGCTCACGTTCGCGATGGGCGCGGTGCTCGCGCTCGGCATCCTGCTGGTGCGCCGCAACGTGCCCGAGAGCCCGCGCTGGCTCGCGCTGCACGGCCGGAACGAGGAGGCCGAGCGGATCGTCGGCGAGATCGAGGACCACGTCAAGGACGCGACCGGCCGCGACGAGCTGCCGGAGGCGCGCGACGAGATCGAGCTGCAGCCGCGCGAGAGCACCGGCTTCGGCGAGATCGCGCGGACGATGTTCGGCCGCTACCCGCGCCGCTCCTTCCTCGGCTTTACCTTGATGTCGACGCAGGCGTTCATCTACAACGCCACCGTCTTCACCTTCACCGCCGGCCTCGTGACCTTCTACAAGGTGTCCTCCGAGACGGCCCCGCTGTACCTCGTGCCGTTCGCCATCGCGAACTTCCTCGGGGCGCTGCTGCTCGGGCGCTTCTTCGACACGATCGGCAGGCGGCCGATGATCGCGGGGACGTACTTCATCTCGGCGGTGGGCCTGGTGGTTGCCGGCGTCCTGTTCAAGAACGACAGCGTGTCCGTGGGCGTGTTCGTGGCGATCCTGTGCGGGACCTTCTTCTTCGCGTCCGCCGCCGCGTCCGCCGGCTACCTGACGATCAGCGAGACGTTCCCGATCGAGATCCGCGCGATGGCGATCGCCTTCTTCTTCGCGATCTCGACCGGTATCGGAGGCGCCGTGGGGCCAGGCCTGTTCGGGAAGATGATCGAGTCAGGCGACCGCGGCCAGCTCTTCATCGGCTACCTCGTGGCGGCCGGACTCATGGGGATCGCGGCCGTCGTGGAGGTCTTCCTGGGCGTCGACGCCGAGCAGGAGACGCTGGAGGACGTGGCAGAACCGCTGTCGGCCGAGGAGGCCGCGCGTGCCTAGGCGATCCGTGTGGGCACCCGTCGATGGTCTCGTCGGGCGCGTGGGAGGACACCGAGCTCGATCGGGAGATCGAGGCGATCGTGAAGCTGCTGAAGGAGAAGGGCCCCCTGCGCCCCTCGCGAGATCAGGGATCAGCTCGAAACGAAGTTCTGGGGCCCGGGCCGGCTGCGCGCCGCGCTGGGCGAGGCTCGTAAGCGCGGCCTGGTTCAGCGAAAAGGCCGCACCTACGAGGCCGCAGAGGGCCGCTTCACCCGCGAGTAGTCGGGCTCAGTTGTCCGGCGAGGCGGCCGAGATGTCGGCGAGCGTCGAGTCGGGCTCGCGCTCCACCGCCAGGTCGCCCAGCGAGACGATGCCCACCGGCCGGCCGTCCTTCACCACGGGGAGCCTGCGGATGTCGGCGTCACGCATCTTCTTCAGCGCGTCGTCGACGCTGGCGCCCGGCTCGATCGTCTCGAGGCTCTGGGTGCACACGTCGCTGACACTCGTGGACTGAGGGTCGCGGCCCTCGGCGATCGCACGGACGACGATGTCGCGGTCGGTGACGATGCACCTGATCTCCTCGCCATCCACGACGATCACGTCGCCGATGTCGCTTTCGTTCATCACGCGGGCGGCGTCGACGATCGTGTCGGACGCATTCACCGTCCGCGGGTCGCGGGTCATGATCTCTTCAACGGTTCTGGACATGCGCGCCGTGTACCCGGGAAGTGTTTAGTTACCCGCCGTTCGGGTGAGAATGCCAAGTGGTTGCCGGCCGGGAACATCGGGTCCGGGTAGGCACCACCAATAGTTCGAGGGACGAGGCGCGGTCGCCGGAAGCGGTTGCGAATTGGACCTTTACGTCAACTACGACGGGAAGGTTCAAGATGACCGCTGCGACACTCGCTGGTCCGCGCTTCGGGCGGACCGTTCGCCGCGTTTCATGCCTAGGCACGGACGCGCGCGAAACCGAAAGGAAGCTCCTGGTTCGGTATCACGGGAGCGGGGACCTCGCCGCACGCGAGGAGCTCTGTGAGCGATTCCTCCCGCTGGCCCGCGACTTGGCCATGCGCTACACGTACACCGACGAGCCGCTCGACGACCTCATGCAGGTGGCGAGCCTCGGCCTGATCAAGGCCATCGACCGCTTCGAGCCCGGGCGCGGCACGAAGTTCACGAGCTACGCCGCCCCCACCATCCTGGGTGAGCTGAAGCGCCACTTTCGCGACAAGGGATGGTCGCTGCACGTGCCGCGTGAGCTCCAGGAGCGCACGCTCGCGGTGAGCCGCGCCACGGAGACGCTGTCGAAGGAGCTGGGCCGCTCGCCGAAGGTCCGCGAGGTGGCCAAGCACCTGGGCTGCTCGTCAGAGCAGGTGCTGGAGGCTCAGGAGGCCGCGGCGAGCTACGAGGCGGCGTCGCTCGACGCTCCGGCTGCGCGCGACGACGAGGAGTCGGCGTCGCTCGTGGACCTGCTCGGCGACATCGACGACAAGTACGAGCTCGTCGAGGATCGCCAGGCGATCGCGAGCACGTGGGCCGAGCTGCCCGACGTGGAGCGCCAGGTGCTCGAGCTCCGCTTCATGCACGACCTCACACAGCGTGAGATCGGCGAGCGCATCGGCTACTCGCAGATGCACGTCTCGCGGCTGCTCCGGCGCGCGCTCAATCGCCTGGAGACCGCCGCACTCGCCGCATGAGCGACAGGCCGTTCTCCACCGCGAATCCGCACCAATCGTTGTTGAAGTAGACGAGGATCTCGGCCCGGCGGCGCCACTCGGCGATCCGCTGGGCCCACTCGTCCAGCTCCGTCTCGGAGTAGTTGCCGTTCCGCCCGCGGTGGCCGTGGTGCAGGCGCACGAGCGTCCAGTCGGTTGTGAACTCGTACGTCTGGAACGGCCGCTCCGGATGGTCGCCGATCACGAGCGCGGCGCCGTGCGCGCGCAGCTGCTTGTAGACCTCCTCGGTGAACCAGCTCTCGTGCCGGAACTCGAAGCAGTGGCGTCCCGGCGGCAGCAGCGGCAGCGCACGGCCCAGCCGGTCGTCGTCGCGATGGAAGTTCGCCGGGAACTGCCACACGATCGGGCCGAGCTTGCCGGCGTCGGCCAGCGGCTGGATCCCGTCGTAGTAGCGCCCGATCCCGTCGGCGAGATTCTGCAGCCGCTTGATGTGGGTCATGTAGCGGCTCGCCTTGCAGGCGAACGAGAAGTCGGGCGGCGTCTCCTGCACCCAGCGCGCCACGGCGTCGGGGGAGGCGAGCCGGTAGAAGGTCGAGTTCACCTCGACCGTGTCGAACACCTCCGAGTACCGCTCGAGCCAGCGGCCCTTGGCGAGCCCCTCCTTATAGAGCCTGCCGCGCCAGCTCTCGTACTGCCAGCCGGAGCAGCCGACGCGAACGGGCCGCATGGGCGGGAGCCTACTCAGGGACGCGGCAGACGGGACGCGTCGACCACCTCGAAGGCGCTGCCGGGAACGCCGTGCAGCGAGTGGAGGTCGTCGTTGTCCCAGCCGCGGCTCGGGGCACCGCTCACGTACCACGACGACCCGTTGTCGGCCACGATCATCCCGTAGCGCTTGAGCGCCCTCAGCACGACCCGCGACTGGCGCGGGAATCGCGAGATGTCGAAGCCGCGCTTCAGCCGGAGCCGCTGCCCCATCGCGGGCAGGTTCGGATCGGTGGCGCTCGAGGCGAAGTGACGCGCCGGATAGATGAAGGCGCGGCGAGTCTCGGACACCGTGAAGCGGAGCGCGTGGTCGATGCGCCCGCGCTTCACCTCGGGCCAGCGGGCGAGCCCGGGCAGGATCGGCAGCCCAGCTGCGTCCGCGGAGGTCCAGCCGCGCGGGCGCAGCCGGTTCGAGCGCAGGTTGAAGATCGCGCCCGAGCCCGCGTGCCAGCGCGCGCCCCCCGCCAGCGGGTGCGCGTCGAACAGCTCGTAGAGGCGGCAGCGGGCCCGGTCGGCCACGATCACGTGACGGTCGCCGTCCGAGCTCCGGCCTCCCTCGACCGGCGCGCGCCTCGGGATCGGGTAGCTGCCGCGGTCCGATTCGTCCGCGTAGTCGAAGCTCACCCGGACGCGCTTCTGCCGGCCCGGAACCGTCACGTACGGGATGCCGATCGGCGCGCCCTGGTAGCGCCCCGAGCCGAAGTCGGCGTGCATGTGCTCGCCAGCGCCGATAGAGCGGACGATCGCGTCGGAGTTCGGGTGCACCGGCAGTCCGTCGACCCGCTGGTTCCACGGGTTGTCGGCCGGGAACACAGGGCAGCCGGCGAGGACGGCCGCGCCGATGGCGACGCTGCCGTACAAGTCAGCCTGAGGTGCCCGTGGGGCCGAAGCGGCTCGTCTCGCCCTCCGGCAGCTGGCCGTCTCGGCCCACGTAGCCGTCCTTGCCGCCGGCGATCAGGTACACCGCGGGCTCGTCGCCCACGTTCTGGATCTGCCGCACGGTGGAGGCGTCCACACGGGCGAGGCCGCCGGGACCCAGCACGTGCTCGGTCTCGTCGTTCATGCGGATCGCGATCCGGCCGCGATGCACGAAGTAGAGCTCCTCCTGCTCCTCGTGGAAGTGGCGACCCGTCTGGAAGCCGGGCGGGATCTCGATCGCGTTCACGCCGAAGGCCGTGACGCCCAGCGCGCGCCGGATCTTGCGAAAGCCGGGGCCGTCCGCCAGCGCGTCGACGTTCGCGACGGCGTAGCCGTCGCCCTCCACCACGTCACGAACCTCGTCTGCCATGCGTGCAGGGTAGACGGCTAGGCGGCCCGCTCGGCGCTCCGGAGGCCGCCGCGGGACCACAGGACCGTCACCCCTACCAGCAGCAGCACCACCGCGAACGCGGGCAGCACCTTGGTCGGATCGCCCACGAGAAAGCCGCGCTCGGTGTCGAGCACGAGCGTGAGCGGATTGACCGCCGCGGCGGCGTGCACCCAGCCGGTGAGGAGGTCGTACGGCAGCCACACCGGCGCGAGGAACAGGAGCAGGAACGCCGGTGTCTGGATCAGCGGGCCCGCCTGCATCGTGCGGAGCCGCATCGCGACGCCCGTGCCGAACAGCATCGCGACCGTGTTCAGCAGGAAGGCGAGCACGTACAGGCCGATCAGGTCGATCCCTCCGCCGGTCACCTGGAGGCCCGCGATCAGAGCCACGACCGTCACGACGGTGATCGTGGCCGCGGCGCGCACCAGCGCCGACAGCCAGTAGCCGGCGACGATGCCGCCGCGGTTCGTGGCCCCCAGCATGAGCCGGCGGGCGAAGCCGGATTCGAAGTCGCGGGCGACCGAGAAGCCGGTGAACACGCCGCCGAACGTGGCGGCCTGGAGCAGCACGAAGCCGTAGATCCAGGTCGTGTAGTTGGCCGCGTAGTCGAAGCCCGGGATCGAGTTCACACGCGACAGGCCACCCGCGAACGCCGTGAAGAAGAACAACGGGAACAGGAGGCTCGGCACGATCAGCGTCGGGTTCGTGAACCAGTTGTGGATGTTGCGCCAGGCGAGCGCGCGCGCCACGGACGTGAACGAGCCGCGACTCACGTGCGCACCATCCGGGTGCGGAGCGCCATCGACGAAGCGACGATCGCGATGGCCGCGACCCCGCCGGCGCACGCGAAGCCGAGCGCCAGCGCCTCGGCATCCCACCCGACGATGAACAGCGAGCGGATCCCCTCGAGCATGTACGAGACCGGGTTGTAGGTGGCGACGGTCCGGTACCAGTCGGTCTCGATCAGGTTGCGTGGCAGCGACATCGAGGACAGGAACAGGGCGGCGAAGAAGAGCGGGAACACGCCCTGCACGGCCTCGCCGTTGCCGGTCCGGAGCGCGACGTACGCACCGATGCAGCCGAACGCGAGCGAGATCGTCAGCGAGAGCAGGATCAGCACCGGCACGCCGCCGGGTCCGGCGGCCAGGCCGTCGCCGAAGGCGATGCCGACCAGCAGGAACGTGGCCGCCTGGATCAGCCCGAGCGCCAGGATGCCGGTGAGCTGGCCGAGCATGAGCGCGACGCGCCGAAGCGGCGTAAGCGAGAGCCGGTTCAGGAAGCCTGTCTCGATGTCGTTCGCCACGTTCGTGCCCGCGCTCATCGCGGAGAAGAGCGCGCCCTGGATGAACGGGATGGCGATCGCGAACTGGAAGTAGGAGTCGGTCGGGAAGCCGGGCAGGCGCGTGGCGCTGTTCAGGCCGCTGCTGTTGATCGAGAGCAGGAGCAGCGGGAAGAAGACCGACGGGAACACCATCGCCGGCTGGCGCAGCGTACGGATCACCGAGCGCTGTGCGAGGAGCAGTACCTGCCTCACGCCGGAGCGGGCTCCGCGGCGGCGGCCTCACCCTCCAGCGAGCGGCCGGTCTTCGCGAGGAACACGTCGTCGAGCGTCGGAGCGTGCAGCTGGAGCTCCTGGATCTCGATGCTCTCGGAGTCGAGCGCGCGCACCACGTCCGCCAGCTCCGCGTCGCCGCCCGCGAGCCGCACGGCCACGCCCTTGGGCGACCCGGCCACGGGCTCGCCGAAGCGGGACAGAACGTCCCTCATGCGGCCGAGGTCCTCCGGATCCTGCGGGATCACCTCGACGCTCGGGCGGCCGATCTCGTCCTTCAGCGCCTCGGGGGTGCCCTCGGCGACGATGTGGCCGCGGTCGATGATCCCGACGCGGTCCGCGAGCACGTCGGCCTCCTCGAGGTACTGGGTGGTGAGGAACACGGTCACGCCGCGGTCGGCCGCGAGCCGCTGCACCTCCTCCCACAGGGCGCTGCGGCTCTGCACGTCGAGGCCGGTGGTGGGCTCGTCCAGGAAGAGGATGCGCGGCCGGTGGACCAGCGCGAGCGCGAGGTCGAGCCTGCGCCGCATCCCGCCGGAGTAGCCGCCCACGCGGCGGTCGGCGGCGGTCACGAGCCCCACGCGTTCGAGCAGCTGGTCCGAGCGCTCGCGCGCCTCCGCGCCCGTCATGCCGTGGAGGGCCGTCTGGAGCCGGAGGTGCTCGCGCGCGGTCAGGAAGGGGTCGAGCGCCGCATCCTGGAGCGCGGCGCCGATGGTGGCGCGCACGGCGGCGCCGTCCTCGACGACGTCGTGGCCCGCGACCCACGCGCGCCCCGCCGTCGGCGGGAGCAGCGTAGTGAGCATGTGGACGGTCGTGGACTTGCCCGCGCCGTTCGGCCCGAGGAATCCGTACACCTCGCCGGGCTCGACGCGCAGGTCGATGCCGTCAACGGCGCGGGGGCCCTTCTTGAACTCTCTTACGAGACCCTGGGTCTCGATCGCGGCGTCGGACATGCCCCCCACACTACGCGGGGGGCAGGCCGAAATCGCCTTACTGACCGATGTGAGCGCCCGAGCGCGTCTCGTCCTTGTGGGGCGCGGGCTCGCCCGGGAGATGGGTCAGGTTCTCGACCGCGCGCACGCCGTCCACGCGCCGGGCCCTGATCGTGATGTCCTCCCTGGTGGCCTCGTCGGGCACCTCGCCACGGATGTAGATCACGCCGTACTCGGCGTTGAACTTGATGTGGCCCTTCACGTGGTGGATGTGCTCGTCCCGGAACAGCTCGCTCTCGACCTTCTGCACGAGCGCCGGGTCGTTCAGGCGCTCCTCGGCCGGCGCTCGGCCGGTCCCCGGCGCGACGTTCTGGGCAGCGCCCTTCAGCTGACCTCCATACCGGTCCGCGTACGCCTTCGCCTTCTCCTGATTCTTCGAGAGCCACACGACCGCACCCGCGGCGGCGGCACCGAACAGCAGTTTCTTGAACATTGCAAGTCCTTTCGAATTGTGTCCCCTTGACCCGTTCCCGGATTGTGGCGCTTAGAACCTGAGCAGGGCCGCCGCGCCCCCATACCGCTCGAGCGCCTCCCGCTCGTGATGCACGGCCAGGAGATCGGCCGCCTGCTGCACACACAGCTCGATCATCGCCTCGGTGAGGTCCTCGAGCTGCACGGTCTCCGAGTCGTCCGCGGGGCAGCGCTCGCCCTCGAGGCCGAGCCAGCCGCAGTCGAGGCACTGCACGCCGGTCACGCCGCCGAACTGCTCGTCGAGGATGAGGAGCTCCACGCGGCGCTCGTTCAGCGGCGGCAGCACGTCCTCGATTCCGCACGCCCCCCGCTCGCCGAGCCGCTCGAGAGCGTGGTGCTCGCGCTCCCGCTCGAGCTTCTCGATCAGGGGCCGGGCGGCCTCCAGCACCTGATCGGGGCTCGAGCGCTCCACGTCGACCTCCACCCGGCCGGCGAGCCGCTCCGAGAGGTAGTGGTGGAGCTTCTGCTCGAAATCGGTCACGACCTCACGCGGCCCGCCGACGATGAGGCGCTGGAACGGCTGCCGCTTGAAGTGGCGCAGCAGCGCGTCACCGGTGGTCTTCAGGTGGTCGTCCTTCTCCTTCTCGACCCCGCGCTGATAGCGCGACTGGGACCACCCGCCCTGGTCGTGCTGGCCCGACACGTCGTCGTGGATCCGCTCGACCTCCCTGAGGCCGTCGGGGCCGCCGCGGAGGATCCGGGCGTCGCGCCGGTTCACGAGCGTCACGCACCAGCGCTCGCGCCGCGCGATGCGCGCGAGCGGCCCCACGAGCGGCGAGTGGCCGACCGCCACCCGGTTCGGCACGCTGCGCGGCAGCTTGAGCGCCTCGAACAGGTCGTTCTCCTCGCTCGCGAACACGGCCAGCGCGTGCGCGCCGTCGGTCGGGAGGTCGTTCTCGAGGAAGGCCCTGGCGCGCTCCAGGGAGCCCTGGAGGGCGGCTCTGTCCTCGTCAGAGAGCCCGTTTCGCTCGCGGACGCGGCGCTCGGCTTCGTCGATCAGCGAGCGGACCACGCTCTTCCGCGCCGGCGGAGTCGCGAACTGCGACGGGTCCAGGTCCAGATAGAGGCTGAGGACCACCGGCCGGTCGAGCCGAAGCTCGGCGAGGGCCCGGAGTTGGTCACGGTCAGGAGCGCTTACCTGCATGACGGCGGTCTACCCGAAGGCTACTCGCCACACTCCCTCACGGAAACCTCGGCAAATGGCTTAGTTAGGTCCTGCGCGCTCGGGGTATGCCCAAAGGCCGTGCTTCTGCGCGAAATCACCTCTTTTGGCACATCCAGAGCCGGAAACTGCGCGTATCTGAGTAACAAAGGACTTGCGTCGGTGTCTATACTCTTAGACAACCCTCGAACTATCAAACGAAGGAGTTAAGACGACCACTGACCAGCTGATCCGTCCGGCAGATACGCCGGAGTCGCGCCAGCAGGCCTCGCCCGAGCTCGAGGACTCCCTCCAGCTCTTCTTCAACGAGGCTCGCCGGCACCCGCTGCTGACCGCCGCCGAGGAGGTCGAGCTTGCCAAGCGCATAGAGCGCGGCGACCTCGCGGCCAAGGAGCGGATGATCAACGCGAACCTGCGTCTGGTGATCTCGGTCGCGCGTAAGTACCAGGGCCAGGGCCTCCCCTTGGGTGACCTCATCCAGGAGGGCATGCTCGGCCTGATCCGCGCGGTCGAGAAGTTCGACTGGCGCAAGGGCTTCAAGTTCTCCACCTACGGCACGCTCTGGATTCGCCAGGCGATCGGCCGCGGCCTCGCCAACTCGGGCCGCACCGTCCGCCTTCCGGTCCACATCGTGGCGCGGGCGCGAAAGATCCAGGACGCCGAGCGCAAGCTCGCCGTCGAGTTCGGCCGCACGCCGTCCGAGGAGGAGATCGCCGCATTCGTCGAGATGCCGCTCGACGAGGTGGCGGACATTCGCCGCGCCGACCGCGGCCCGACCAGCCTCGACCAGGGCGTCGGCGAGGACGGGGACACCGCCCTCGGCGACCTGATCGCCAACGACGGCCCGTCCGTCGAGGACGAGGTGGTGGCTGGCATCGAGGATGAGCGGCTCCGCGAGGCCGTGGACACGCTCCCCGAGGCCGAGCGCGACGTCATCACGCTGCGCTTCGGACTCGACCGCGAGCAGCCGCAGGCGCTCCGCGAGACCGGCCGCCGCCTGGGCCTCTCGAGCGAGCGAGTGCGCCAGCTCGAGGACCGCGCACTGCGCCGGCTGGCGCAGGACGACGCGGTCTCGGCGCTGCGCGACGCCGCGTAGCCGTTCGGCAAGCGCCGGGCGGTGCCCGGCGCGCAGCCGCGGGATAACCCTCGACCAGCCTCCGAAAGGGGTCAGACCCCTTTCGCAGTTGCGTCCGCGAGGTGGCGGAGCAGGGCCGGCATCCCGCCGTCGGTGAAGACGGCTCGCTGCCGGTCCGCTCCGCCGCCCTCGCGGACGATTCGCCTTATGCCCTCGATCTCGGGGTCGGCCTCGGTGCCGATCCGGTCGAGCACGGCTTCCGCGACCTCGCGCAGCGGGCGCGGCGAGCCGTCGAACCAGATCTCTGCGTCGATCCCGTCCCGGGCGGCGCGGAAGCTCGACCAGTGGAGCGCCTGCTCGGGAGCGGGACCCGACACCGGGCTCTCCGCCGCCCTCGTCATGATCGCTCGCGCCAGCGCCGCGATCGCGGCCGCCGACTCGAGGTCGGTCTGGACGTCCACCTCCCGCAGCTCGACCGTGCCGAGCCGCGGCTGGGGGCGAGCGTCCCACCACACCATCGTGTGGTCGGTGGGACCGCCGCCGGCGCGCACCGCGTCGAGGCAGGCGAGGTACTCATCCCAGGAGCCGAGCACGGGCGGGATGCCTCGCCCTGGATAGGCCCGGATCACCGCCGCGCGGGAGCTGGCCATGCCGGAGTCGGCGCCGAACCAGTACGGCGAGTTCGCCCCCAGGCCGTGGAGCAGCGGCAGCCGCTCGCGGATGCCGTTCATGGCTGCGACCGCCGCGTCCGTGTCGGGCATTCCGACGTGGACGTGCAGAGCGCACTCGGGCGTCCGCTTGATGAGGCCCTGCATCTGCCGCTCCACGCGCTCGTAGCGCTCTGAGCGCACGAGCTCGACGTCGAACAGGCGCGCGTCCGGGTGGAGGCCGGCCGCGAGGATGGTGGCCGCCGGCTCGTCCGCGCCGCCCGCGCGGATCGCCTCCGTGCGCCCCTCCGCGAGCTGCCCGACCGCGTCCGCGACCGATGCCGCCGGCTGAGAGCGCACCTCGATCTCCGCCAGGAAGGCCTCGTGATCCAGCCTGTCACGCGGCAGTGCGCTTCTGGGAACGATCCTGTCGGCGACGTGAGCCAGCTGGAGCGTGTCGGCGTCCACCAGGAGGAGCTCCTCCTCCAGCCCCACCGTGAAGTCCGGGGATTCGCCGAAGCGGTCGCGCGCGGGCTCGCTCACGGGCTCGCTCACGCCGATTCTCCCAGCGCCGCGCTCACGGCGATTCCCCCAGCGCCGCGCTCACGGCGATTCCCCCAGCGCCGCGCGGGCCGCTATCCGGCCGAAGACCAGGGCTGCCGCCAGGCCGCTCGCGTAGCCGCCCGTCGCGATGCCGCCCGCGTCGGCGCCGCAGGCGAAGATTCCGCGGGTCACCTGGGCGTGCTCGTCGATCGCCAGGCCGCCCAGGGTGGTGGTCACTCCGGCCACCGTCTCCACGGTCACATCGTCATCCGCCGCGCCGGACGGGCGCGCCCGCCTCCTCGGCGGCGTCGATGATCTCGGCGACCGTCCGCTCCCGCACACGCTCGCCGAGCCGCGCGCTATCGACCGTGAACCACGCGCGCGCCCGCGGCTGGCGCAGCTGCCACTGCGCCACGTCGATCTCGGACCATGTGTGCGACTCGTAGCGCTCGCCGGCGTCGTTCGTCACGGTCGCGTGCCTCGCGTACAGCTGGGACAGCCGCACGAGGTCGTTCTCGCCGATCCGCGCCGGCGGTGCGGGCATCGCTCGGGCGTACACCTGGTCGAGCCCGGCGCTGGTGCGCCCGCCAGCCTCGAGCCCGATCCGCAGGCCGTCGCCCGTGCTGCCCGGTGCGGCACGCAGGAAGGCGTGGTCTGCCTCCGGGGAGACGTGGGCCCGGAGCAGATCGCGGCTCGCCGCGAAGCCGCCGGTAGCGAGGATCAGGGGGATGGTTTCGGGCGCCTCCCCCAGTGGGTCCTCGATGTCAATCTGCCCGATCCCACTGACAAGGGCATGTGTCAGGCCGTCGGGGTCGAAACGGCTGCCGGTCGTCAGCGGGTTGCCGGTGTCGCGCTCCACGATCGGCGCGCCCAGCGACTCCAGCCACGCGAGGTCGTCGTCGAGGCGCTCGAAGAGCAGGCGCTGAAGGCGCTCGTCGCCCTCCGAGCACTCCTCGCGGAAACGGTCGAAGTCGCGGTGTCGCCAGATGACGCCGCTCGACAGCCGCATCGACCCGCCGGGCTGCGGCAGCTTCTCTACTACAAGCGGCTCGGCGCCGAGCCCGCGCGCCTCCGCGGCTGCAGCGAGTCCGGCCATTCCAGCGCCTGCGACGATGACATCGGGCATGGCATCCGTGCCTGAATCGGGTACGAGCCGCGCTCAGACGAGCGCGAAGCCCGGCTTGTGCTCGACGTACTCGACGCGTACGCCCTCGGGGCCGCGCAGGAAGACCGCGAACGTGTTGGCGGCGTCCTTCACGTCATCGATCTCGAGGCCGGCGCCCTTGGCCTCGTCCTGGACGCTGTGCGCGTCGTCCACGAGCAGCGCCAGGTGGTTGAGGAGAGGACGCCCGCCGTCGGCGGCGCTGCCGCGCACCATGCGGACATACCGGTCGTCCACCGCCACGGTCCCGTCCGGGCGCCGTTCGAAGCCGAGGTCCTCGAAGCAGCTCGCGGCCGTCTCCGGGTCCTCCAGCGACAGCACCACGTGGTCGAGGTCGAAGTCGCGCCCCTCGCGCCCCACGAGCCCGAGCGGCAGGCCGGCCGGCGCCTCGAAGGCGGCCACGCCGTCGTCGCGCCGCGGCGCCTCGAAGGGCAGCGATTCGAGGACCGAGTCGAGGTCTCGGACCCGCAGCACCACGCGCTCGAGCGCGCCGCGCTGGCGCGGGCCGTCGGCGTCGAACAGGGTCAGCTTGCCGAGCTTGGCGTCGATTCCGACCAGCGTGAAGGTGTCCGTCTCCTCGATCACGTGCATGCCGAGGTGCTCGCACAGGAAGGCCGCCGAGCGGCGCGCGCTCGTCCACCCAGAGCGCGACGTGATCCAGGCTTGACGGGGAGACGTTCACGGGCATCGCACCGATTTACCCCTCGGGCACGCTTCCAACCGCGGCAACCTCATCCTGCGTCAGCCCGATCGTTGCGGCTGCCACGTTCTCCTCCAGGTGCTCGACCGAGGACGTGCCGGGAATCGGCAGCATCACCGGCGAGCGCGCCAGGAGCCACGCGAGCGCGATCTGGCCGGGCGTGGCGTCGCGCTCGCGCGCGATCCGGTCGAGCGGCCCGCCGGGCTCGGCCAGCCGGCCGGTCGCGAGCGGGAACCAGGGGATGAAGCCGATGCCGGCGTCCTCGCAGGCCTCCAGGACGTCCTCGGAGTCGCGGTCCTCGAGGTTGTAGCGGTTCTGCACCGTCACGACCTCCACGAGGCCGCGCGCCTGCTCGAGCTCCTCGACGGACACGTTGGAGATGCCGATGTGCCTGATCTTCCCCTCGTCCTGAAGCTCCTTCAGCGCGCCGACCGAGTCCTCGTACGGCACCTGGGGGTCTGGGGAGTGCAGCTGGTACAGGTCGATCCGATCGAGCTTGAGGCGGCGCAGGCTGGCCTCGCAGCACTCCTTCAGCCGCTCCGGCCGCGCGTCGCGCGGCCACTGCCCGGGCCCGGTCCGGCGGAGGCCGCCCTTGGTGGCGATCACGAGCCCGTCCGGATACGGATGGAGCGCCTCGGCGATCAGGTTCTCGCTCACCTCCGGGCCGTACGAGTCGGCCGTGTCGATCAGGTCGATGCCGAGCTCCAGGACGCGCCGGAGGAGGCGCTTGGCCTCCTCCGGATCGGCGGGAGGGCCCCAGATGCCCTTCCCGGTGATCCGCATGGCTCCGAACCCGAGGCGGTGGACCTGCAGGTCACCGCCGATGGCGAAGGTCTCCATGCGGATTGACGCTAGCGACGGCGCTCGCGAACCCGCCGAGCCATTGACTTCAGCCAGATATATCAGGTAGGAAAGGTGCGGACTTGTAACAAAGTTGTCAAAGAGAGGGGCCTCGCCCGTGTCGCGTCCAAGGATGGTGCTGCTCGCTTGCTTCGTCTCGCTCGTGGGGGCGGTTCTTGCCGGTTCCGCCGCTCAGGCGGCGCCGGATCGGCCGTCGCACGTGGTGATCATCGTGCTCGACCAGGCGCGGCCGGACACGATCACCCGCTACGGGATGACGAACGTCGAGCGCCTGCAGCGCGAGGGCAAGAGCTTCCACAACGCCATCGTCGGCGACATGGCCGCCGAGACCGTGATCAGCCACAACGTGCTCACGAGCGGGCTGTTCCCGAAGCACATGGGCTGGTCGAACGAGGTCTATCGCGACGAGGACAACGTCCTCGGCGTGCCGGGCGCGTACTACGTGACCTCGAGCATGAGCTGCGCCCAGTTCAAGGCGCTCATCGCGCACGGCAACTATCCAAAGATTCAGGACTACCTCGACTCGGAGTTCGGCGAGGGCTCGCGGTTCGCCTCGATCACCCAGAAGCGGACCTCCGCGTGCACGAGCGGCCAGACCCGCTCGACGGACCCCGAGGACATCATCATGCAGATCCGCGGGAGCAGCGCGGCCAGCTGCGACGGACGGTCGGGCTGGCGCGCGCCGGAGTACGCGAACGGCACGCCGCCGGCGTACTTCGCGGACCTGGCGACGCCGTGCAACAGGTGGCAGACCTGGCAGGCCGCCGGCGCATACGGCACCGGCTCGATCTCGCCGGCCAACATCTATCCGCTCGACGGCGACCGCTTCGTGCCCGGCTTCACGCCCGGGCACGTTGGCGGTGACACCTGGTCCGCCGACGCCGCGATCCGCGTCATCCAGAACGACCCGACGTGGCACGGGATGATGATCAGCCTCGGCGCCATCGACAAGATGGGTCACATGTGGGGCCCCGAGGACCAGGGCGAGGCGGGCGCCGCACCCGGGTCGGTCGAGGAGATGCGCCACATGCCGTTCGTGGCGAAGAACGCCGACACCCAGGTCGGCAAGATCGTCGACGCCCTCGACGCGAAGGGGATTCTCGACGAGACCCTCATCGTGATCACGGCCGACCACGCCGCGCAAACGGGCAACCCGTTCTTCGGCGTGCTCGCCCCGGGCGCGACGAACCCCACGTGTACCCCGCCGTCGACCGGGATCCGGTCGGACTGCAACTGGTACTACGGCAAGGACGCCGACGAGACCTATCTCGACCCGAGCCCGGCCGTGGCGGCGCTGCGCGACCGGCTGGCCGGGAACCTCGCGTTCTCCTACCAGGACACGCAGGTGGCGGCGTACCTCAACGACACGTCGCTCGCCAAGAAGAAGGAGGCCGCCGCGGCGGTGCTCGACATGCCCGGCGTGATGGCGAGCTACTACATCAACGGCGCGCAGGACGACTACACGCGCTTCGACACCAACAAGATGACCGGTGCCGAGCGGGCGTGGTTCGTCCAGCACTCCGACGACCTGGTCGACACGATGGCCAACCGCTCTGCGCCCGACGTCGTCGGTATCACGCGCACCAACGTGACCTACGGCGTGATCGGCGACCACGGCGGGAGCCAGAAGCTCGTCCAGAACATCCCGATGGTGTTCGTCGGGCCGGGAGTGAGCTCGAAGGACTCGAACCGGGAGATCCGCCAGGTCGACGTGCTGCCCACGATCCTGAAGACGATGGGGATCCCGTACGACCCGAGCACCCTGGACGGCAGGGCGGTGAGGCTCTCGAAGCCGCAGGGCTAGGAGAGCTTCAGCACTTCCGGTGCCGGCTTCCCGGCGCGCAGGCGCTTCATGATTCCGTCTGCGCGCTTGCGGTAGAGCACGACGTTGCGGAGCTTGATCTCCTCGTAGCCGCGGATCACGTCGGGCAGCTCGAGCAGCTCGAGCGCGGTGTCGTGCGTCTCCGGCGTTAGCAGTGAGAGCGCCTCGTCCACGAGGGTCTCGTACTCGACGATCAGCTCGCGCTCCACGCGCCGGACCTTGGCGTGGCCGAACGGGTCGAGCTTCGTGCCGCGCAGGCGGCGCATCCGGTAGAGGAGCCTGAAGGCCGGCACGAACCAGCGGCCGAGCTTCAGCTTGCGCTTCAGGCCGAGCGCGCGCAGGAGCGGCGGGTGGAGCATGAAGTAGACCTTCGCGCCGGCGCCGAACTCGGCGTCGCGCTTGGCGAGCTCCACGGCGTCGAGGTGCAGCCGCGCCACCTCGTACTCGTCCTTGTACGCCATCAGCTTGAACAGCTGGCGGGCCACCGCCTCGGTGACCTCGGAGTGGCCCGGAGTGCGCTCCTGCTCGGCCACGTGTACGCGGCGGACGGTCTCGGCCCAGCGGCGCGCCCAGTCGGCATTCTGGTAGGCCACGAGCTCCGGCACGCGCACCTCGGCCAGGCGGCGCAGCTCGCCGCTGTCGCCGTTCACGGCGAGCCCGACGAGGTACTCGTCGAGGTCGGTCAGCTCGCGCGCCGCCTCGACCGTCTCGGGCGCGCGCGTGGCGGCCTCGACCGCGTCCGGCGCAGCGACCACCGCGCGGCCCCAGCGGAGCGCGGCGAGGTTCTTCTCCACGGCCGCGCCGTTCAGCTCGATCGCGCGCTCCAGCGCCTCGCCGGACACCGGCAGAAGGCCGCGCTGGTAGGCCGCGCCGAGCGCCAGCGTGTTGGTCATCATGTGGTCGCCGAACAGGCGCTCTGAGAGCCGCTGCGCGTCGAGGTACAGGTTGTGCTCGCGCCGCGTGGCGGCGTCGATCTTGTCGAGCTCGCCCGCGAGCTCCGGGAAGCGCTCGTCCACGTCGATCACCATCCGGCCCGTCGGCACGGCGCTCGTGGAGACCACGGCCACCGTCCGCTCGCGGTCGGCGGTCACGAGGTTCTTCGGGCTCGCGGCGCCCAGCAGGTCGAAGCCGAGGTACAGGTCGATGCTGCCGGCGGGCGCCTTGCTCGCGGCAGCAAGCGGGTCGCGCGTGATGCGCAGGTCCGAGATGACGGGGCCGCCCTTCTGCGAGAGGCCGGTCTGGTCGAGCCCCGAGACGTTCAGGCCGTCGAGCAGGGCGGCCATGCCGAGCACCTGGTTCACGGTCACGACGCCGGTGCCGCCGATGCCCATCATCCGGACGCCGAAGTCGTGCGCGTCCACGAGCCGGCGCGGCTCGGGCAGCTCGACGCCGAGCGCCGGCACCTCGTGCTTCGCCTTCTCGCCCGGCACGACGGTGACGAACGAGGGACAGTCGCCCTCGAGGCAGGAGAAGTCCTTGTTGCAGGAGGCCTGGTGGATGTGGGTCTTGCGGCCGAACTCGGTCTCGACCGGGATCACCGACAGGCACGAGGACTTCTGGCCACAGTCGCCGCAGCCCTCGCATACGCGCTCGTTGATCCAGATGCGCTCCTTCGGCTCCGCGACCTTGCCGCGCTTGCGCTTGCGGCGGAGCTCGGCGGCGCACTCCTGGTCGTGGATCAGGACGGTCACGCCCTCGACCTGGGCGAGCTCCTGCTGCGAGGTGAGCAGCTCCTTGCGGTCGCGCACCTCGGCGATGGCCGACAGCTCGACGCCGCGGTAGTCGCTCAGGTCCTCGGTCGTGACGATGATCCGCCGGACGCCCTCCAGCTCGAGCCAGCGAGTCAGGTCCGGGATCGAGAGCTGGCCCTCGATCTCCTGGCCGCCCGTCATGGCCACGTGCTCGTTGTAGAGCAGCTTGTAGGTGATGTTCACGCCGGCCGCGACCGCCGCGCGGACCGCCAGCGAGCCGGAGTGGTGGAACGTGCCGTCGCCCAGGTTCTGGACGAGGTGGGTGTCCTCGGTGAACGGCGCCATGCCGATCCACTGCGCGCCCTCGCCGCCCATCTGCGTGATGCCGGTGATCTCGCCCTTGCCCTCCGGGTTCAGCAGGACCATCGTGTGGCAGCCGATGCCCGCGCCCACGAGCGTGCCGTCCGGCGCCTGCACGGAGCTGTTGTGCGGGCAGCCCGAGCAGAAGAACGGGGTGCGGGCCGCCATCGGCAGCTCGGCCCGGCGACCGTGGATCTCGGCGAGCTTCGCGAGGCGCGCCTCCACCGAGTCGATCCGCACGCCGCGCGCCTCGAGCCGGGCGGCGATGGCGCGCGCGATCAGGTCCGCGTCGAGGTCGAGCTCGCGCGGCAGGAGCGGCTGGCCCTGCTCGTCGCGCTTGCCGAGGATGCGCGGCGCGGCGGGCATGCCGTAGAGCGTCTCCTTGAGGTGCGTCTCGAGGAACGGGCCCTTCTCCTCGGCGACGAGGATCTCGTCGAGCCCCTGCGCGAACTCACGCGCGATCTCGGCTCGACCGGCCACAGCATCCCGAGCTTCAGGATCCGGATGCCCGCGCGCTCCAGGCCGGGACCGTCCAGGCCGAGTCCCCGCAGAGCGTGCATCAGGTCGTAGTACGGCTTCCCCGCGCAGGCGATGCCCAGCCAGGCGCGCTCGGCGCCCTCGATCCTGTTCACGCCGTTCTCGCGCGCGTAGGCGAGCGCGAGCTCGGTGCGCGGTCCGAACATCGTCTGCTCCATGTCGAGCGACGCCGGCGCGAGCAGGTTGGCGTTCGGCACGTGCTCGTACGGCTTCCCGTTCCATTCGACCGTGGGCATCACCGGCCTGACGCGGTCGCGCGCGACCGTTGCGGTGCCGAGGGCGTCGGCCACGCTCGTGACGATCTTGAAGCCGCCCCACAGGCCGGACGCGCGCGAGCTGGCGAGCGCGTGCAGGCCGAGGTCGAGCACCTCCTGCACGTTGCCGGGATAGAAGACCGGCATGTGCAGGCTCGAGAGCAGCGATTCGGACGCGCTCGGGATCGTGGACGACTTGCAGCCGGGGTCGTCGCCCACGACGGCGAGCGCGCCGCCCGTGCGCGCCACGCCGACGAAGTTTCCGTGGCGGAGCGAATCGGCCGCGCGGTCGAGCCCGGGCGCCTTGCCGTACCACATGGCCAGCACGCCGTCGTACTTCGAGCCGGGAAGCTGGCCGGCCAGCTGGCTGCCCCACGCCGAGGTCGCGCCGAGCTCCTCGTTCAGGCCGGGCACGTGCTTGACGTGATGACCCTCGACGAGCTCGCGGTTGCGGGCGAGCTCCTGGTCCAGCCCGCCGAGCGGCGAGCCCTGGTAGCCGGAGATCATGGTCCCGGTCATGAGGCCGCGGCGAAGGTCGGCGCGGTGCTGGTCGAGCGGAAGCCGGACGAGCCCCTGGAGGCCTGTGAGGAGGATGCGGCCCTCCTCGAGGACGTACTTGTCGTCGAGCGAGACGTCGCGCAGCGAGCCGCGGCGGCGCCCGCCGTCGTCGGCGAGGCGGCGGAACCTCGCTCCCTCAGCAGCGTCCCGGCCGGATCCTGCGCGCTTGCGAACGGCTATGGACATCCAGGTGAACCCTTCCCTCGTCCCGCGATTGGGAAACCCAATTTACCATTGGTGGTAGACGGAATCCAATCACGAATGTGCGCCTCCAGCCGATATATCGGGTATAAGGTAAAGAATCATGACCATTGCCACTCGTCACGTACCGCGCATAGGCCTCCCGATGGCTGACGACGACCACGAGCAGATCGTCGTCCGCCAGGACAAGGAAACGGGACTGCGCTACATCGTCGCGGTGCATTCGACGGTGCTGGGCCCGGCGCTGGGCGGCATGCGCATCAAGCGCTACCCGGGCGGGCTGCGCGAGGCGCTCGAGGACGTGATGGGGCTCGCTCGCACGATGACGTTGAAGGCGTCGGCGGCCGGCCTCGACCTCGGCGGCGGCAAGTCGGTGATGATCGACGACGGCCGGCCGGAGCTGCGCGAGGCGCGGCTCGAGGCGGCGGCGCGGGTGATCGACGGCCTCGACGGCGCCTACATCACGGCCGAGGACATCGGCACCACCACCGAGGACATGGACCACATGGCCCGCTTCACGCGCTACGCGGTGGGCCGCTCCGAGGCGGACGGTGGCGGAGGCGACCCCTCCCCCGTCACGGCCGAGACGGTCTTCCAGGCGATGCGGCGCGGGCTCGCGGCCGCGACGGGATCGGATGACTTCGATGGCCGCCGCATTGGCGTGGTCGGACTCGGCAAGGTGGGCTCCGCCCTGGCCGGCAAGCTGTCCGATGCCGGTGCACACGTGATCGGCTGCGACCTGGACGCCGAGCGGGCGCACAGGCTGGGTGACGAGCTCGGCATCGCGGTCGCGCCATCGGCGGAGGCGATCCTCACCGCCGAGCTGGACGTGCTGGCGCCGTGCGCCGCCGGCGGCCTGATCGACGAGGCGCTCGCCCGCTCGATCGACTGCCGCGTGGTGGCCGGCGCCGCGAACAACCCGCTCACGGACCGCGCCGTCGCGCGCACGCTGATGCAGCGCGACATCGTCTACGTGCCCGACTTCCTTGCCAACTGCGGCGGCCTGATCCACGTCTCACTGGAGTGGTACGGACGCGAGGGTCGCAGCGAGGACGACCTGATCGCCGGCGCAATGGAGCGGCTGGACTCCGCCCTCGAGACCGCCCGGGCCGACGGCAGCACACCCATCGAGGTGGCCGAGCGCCAGGCACTCGAGCGCGTGGAGGCGGCGCGAAGGTCGTAGGGCTTTGGTCACCGCCGGTTATCCTCAGGCTGGTTTGGAGAGCTCGTTCGAGCCCGTTTCGTCGCGCCGCACCTTCGAGGAGGCGGTCGAGCAGATCGCGGAACGGATCAAGGCCGGCGACCTGCACGTCGGCGATCGCCTGCCCTCCGAACGCGAGCTTGCGGGGATCATGCGCATCAGCCGCCCGACGCTGCGGGAGGCCGTCAAGACGCTCGTCGAGGCCGGCGTGCTCGAGGTGCGCCGAGGCCAGTCCGGCGGCATCTTCGTCGCCTCGGAGCTGGTCCCGCGCGACCTGCTGCGGAGCCGCCAGGCGATCCGCGTGAGCGAGGTGGCCGGCGTGCTCGAGGCGCGCCGCCTGCTCGAGCCGCGTGTCGCGCAGCTGGCGGCAGTGCACGCGAGCGAGGAGGACTTCGCCGCGATGGCGGCGCTGATCGAGCGCAAGCGCACGCTCGCGACCGCCGACGACTTCCTCGAGAACGAGGACCTCTTCCTACAGCTCGACCTGAAGTTCCACCTCGCGATGGCGCGCGCGACGCGGAACTCGACCGTCGTGCAGCTGATGCGGAGCCTGTTCCGCCGGCTCGAGATCGCCCGCGACATGGCGGTGCACGCGCCGCTCGTGCCCGACTGGGTGATCTCGATCCACGAGCGCACCCTGGCGGCGATTCGCGCAGCCGACTTCGAGCTGATCGACGCGGTCATGGACGAGCACCTCGCTCAGCTCGAGCAGATCTGGGAGCGCGAGACCGGCCGCGGCCTGGTCCGCCCGCTGCCGGACTTCCTCCAGGCCGTGGCCGACCGCTCTCGCGCGCTGCGCGCCGGCTAGGCCGCCGGCTCGAGCTCGGACAGCCGCCGCAGGTTGCGCCCGGCCCGGCCGATCAGCGCCAGGATCATCGCGGCGGCGAGGCCGATGCCGAGAACGTCGAGGAGGCCGTTCCCGATGATGCCGAGCGCAAGCGCCGTGTTCACCGCGATCAGCATCACGCGCGCCTCGGTGGGACCGAAGCGGCCGTAGCCGAGCGAGAAGACACCGAAGGCGTGTGTCTCGAGGTACGTGTTGATCGAGAGGATCAGGTAGGCCACGACGATCGCCAGCCCCACCGCGAGCAGCATGTGGGGCGACAGGCCCAGGCCGATGCCGATCGCGGCGGTGGCGAAGGCGTCGACCAGGTGGTCGAGGTAGTAGCCGTAGCGCGGGCGCTCGGAGCGGCGGACGCGGGCGAGCGTGCCGTCCAGCGAGTCGCCCAGCCAGTGCACCACTAGCAGCGCGGACGCGGCCCACAACCACAGCCGGTCGCCGCTCGAGAGCACGTAGGCGGCCGCGATGCCGATCGAGGCGAGCACTCCGACCGCCGTCAGGTGATCGGGCTTCACCCGGCTCGGAATGCGCTCCGCGATCCACTGAAGGACGCGCCCCTCGGGCCGCGCCAGCAGAAAGGTCTTCTCCCGTTGCTCCATGCTCCGCCTCCTTGTTGACCGACGGTTAATAACCCGTCCGCCAGGAGGCGTTACACCTCGACAGGCTAGGTTTGCCCCCGTGTCAGGTGCCCTTCTCGTGGTCGACGCCCCCTCGATGCTGTTCCGCGCGTTCTACGCGTTGCCCGACACGATCAAGGGCGCGGACGGGCAGCCGGTGAACGCGCTGCTCGGCACCGCGAACCTGATCCTGCGCGAGGTGGAGGAGCACGAGCCGCGCGCCGTGGTGCTCTGCTTCGGCCCCGACGCGGCCGACTACCGGGTGGAGCTGTTCGACGGCTACCACGCCCAGCGGCCCGAGGTGCCGGACACCCTCGCGCCGCAGTTCGCCGCCTCGAAGGACTTCTTCGAGGCGTTCGGCTGGACCGTCGCGGTGAGCGAAAACATGGAGGCCGACGATCTGCTCGGCTCGTACGCCACGCGCGAGACGCGCGCCGGCGGCCGCACGCTCGTGATGACGGGCGACCGCGACATGTTCCAGTGCGCCGGCGACAGCGTTCAGGTGCTGTACGTGCGCACCGGCGGGAAGCAGGGCGCGGAGCTGGTGGACGCCGTGGAGGTGAAGCGCCGCTACGGCGTGCCGCCCGAGCTCGTGCCGGACTTCATCGCGCTGCGCGGCGATCCCTCGGACGGGATCCCGGGCGCGAAGGGCATCGGCGAGAAGGGCGCGGCGGAGCTGCTCCAGCGGCACGGCTCGCTCGAGGCCGCGATCGAGCACGGGGTGCGCGAGACGAAGAAGACCGTGCGCGCCGCGCTCTGCACGCAGGGCGACGAGCTGCGCGCGTTCAAGGAGATCGCGACGCTCCAGGACGTGGACGTGGACCTGCCGCCAGACACGCCCACGGACTACGCCGCCGCGGCCGCCGCCGCGCAGGAGCGGGGCATGGAGCGGCTCGCCAAGCGACTTAGCGCGATGGCAACCTGAGCGATGAGTTTCCGTCTCTAGTGTGGTCTGAAGTCATATGAGCACGGACACCACCACTGACAACCGCTGGATTGCCCTCTACGTCCTCTGCACGGGCGTGCTGATGATCGTCCTGGACGCGACCGTCGTGAACGTCGCGCTGCCGTCGATCAAGGCCGACCTGAACTTCACCCAGAGCAACCTCGCCTGGGTCGTGAACGCCTACCTGATCGCGTTCGGCGGCTCGCTGCTGCTCGCGGGGCGGCTCGGCGACCTGCTCGGCCACCGCCGGATCTTCATGATCGGCCTGGCCGTGTTCACGGGCGCCTCGCTCCTGTGCGCGCTGTCGCAGTCGCAGGGGATGCTGATCGCTGCCCGGTTCGTCCAGGGCGCGGGCGGCGCGCTGGCCTCGGCGGTCACGCTCGGGATGATCGTGACGATGTTCACCGAGCCGCGCGAGCAGGCGAAGGCGATCGGCGTGTACGGGTTCGTGGCGTCCGCGGGCGGCTCGATCGGCCTGCTGGTCGGCGGCGTGCTCACCGACGCGATCAACTGGCACTGGATCTTCTTCGTGAACGTGCCGATCGGCATCGTCACCGGCTTCCTCGCGCTGCGGCTCGTCGAGGGCCGGCCCGGCATCGGCCTCTCCGAGGGCGCCGACCTCCCCGGAGCGGTGCTCGTGACCTCGGGCCTGATGCTCGCCGTGTACACGATCCTCGGCGTCGACGAGCACGGCTGGAGCTCGGCGACAACGCTGGGCCTGGCCGCGATCGCCATCGCGCTGGTGGCCGCGTTCGTCTACCGCCAGTCGCGGATCGAGAAGCCGCTGATGCCGCTGCGGCTGTTCCATTCGCGGAACGTCTCCGGCGCCAACATCGTCATCGCGCTCCTGGTCGTGGGCATGTTCGGGATCTTCTTCCTGGGCGCCCTGTACATGCAGCTGGTGCTGGGGTACTCGCCGCTCGAGGTCGGCCTCGCCTTCCTGCCTGGCTCGCTGCTCATGGGCCTGCTCTCGCTCGGCTTCACGGACAAGCTGAACATGCGCTTCGGGCCACGCCGGGTGCTGATCGCCGGGCTGTCCCTCCTGTTCGTGGCGATGGTCCTGTTCCTCCGCACGCCGGTGGACGGCACCTACATCACCGATCTGTTCCCGACGATGATCTTCTTCGGCGCCGGCGCCGGCGTGGCGTTCCCGGCTCTGATGATGCTCGCGATGTCCGGCGCGACACCGAGCGACGCGGGCCTCGCGTCCGGGCTCGTGAACACGGCCGGGCAGGTGGGCGGCGCCATCGGCCTCGCCCTGCTCGCCACGGTCTCGACCGAGCGCACGAAGACGCTCCTCGCGGACGGCAAGTCGACGCTCGAGGCGCTGAACGGCGGATACCACCTGGCGTACCTGATCGGCGCGTTGCTGACCGTGGTCGCGATCGTTGCCGCCGTGACGATCCTGCGCGAGCAGCCGATGGCCGAGATGGCGGCAGCCCACGCCGCGCCGGACGAGCACGCCCCGACCGCCGAGCCCGCCTACTCGGAGTTCTGATCACGGTGCGGGCAACCCCCGCACCGCCGACGAGCCAGCCCCATGGGAGCGATGTCGGCTTTCGCGACCATCTCTCATGACCGACGTTCTCCCCCACTCCCGCCTGGCGCTCCCTGCTGCGGCCGCTGACCACCGCCGCCGGTTATCGCGCTCTCACCCACAATCTGCTCGGGCTCCCGGGTGGATCAGCGAGGCGATGGCGGCGGTTCACGACAGACTTCAGCCACGGAAGGGCGCGAGCCGAATGGTCAGGTCGCTCAAGGCGAAGCGGTGCAGGTACCAGGCGCGGCCACGAGGGACTTGCTTGGCCTCGGCTCGGAGAAGCCCGGCGAACTCCCGCTTGAAGCCCAACCGCGGGTACTCCTGGATGACGCTCTTCCGGACGGCATCGGGTATCTCGTTGCACCGTAGGCCGAACACATCGACGGATGCGCCGGTCGACAGGAGGTAGGCCTCGGCACCGGATTCGAGGCCAACGCCGGGGGTGTGGTGCATGGCGATCGCGTTTGCAACGAGCTCGCGGATATCGGCAGGCACGTGGTGGCCGTCGGTGAACTCGCGTGCCACCGCGGCGCTGCGAACCGTGAAGTCGACGTCGGGCACCGGGCTCGGGATCCCGGTGTCGTGGAACATCGCAGCCAGGTAGAGGAGCTCACGGTCGAACGTGATCCCGTGAAGTGCGGCGATGGCCGCGCCCCACGTGAAGGCACGACTGGAATGGTTGCGCAGTGCCGGTGTCAAGAGGTCCTGCGCGGCGACCTCGGCATCTCTTGCGAGCGCGGAGTCGGGAGGCACCAGGCTTGCAGGATCGATGGAACTCCGGCGTCCCGAGTGCATTCGGAGCACCATCGCGAGACGGCCGGCAACAATGCTGAGCTCCCCCCGCAGCAAGGGCCGGGCAAGTGTTAGGCATTCCCGAGCGGTCAGCACTCCCCCGGTGCGTTCGGTCCATCCAATGGATCCGATCGGATCGGTGGGTCGTGGCTGGCTCATGGGGGCGCCGGGGCCCCGAGAGCCCTGGTCAGCATCTCAGTATCTCCGATCGCCCCGGTCGCCCTGTCGCCCATGCGTAGACGAGCGCCCCTTTTGGGTTTAACCTCGCGCGCGGAGGAACTGCCGGACTGGGCTCGCAGCCGAACGGCATCGCCTTCCATCGACTCACTGGCGGCGCCGATGCCGCGGCCGCCTCCTCTCAGATAAGGACGTCATGAGCAGCACCATTACCAACCACCGTGACGTAGTCGTGGTCGGCGGGGGCCAGGCCGGCCTCGCGATCGGCTACCACCTCGCGAAGCAGGGCACAAACTTCACGATCCTGGAGGCCGCGGCTGAGCCGGCGGCTGCCTGGCGCAACCGTTGGGATTCCCTCAAGCTCTTCACATCCGCGCGCTACGACTCGTTGCCGGGGATGGTGTTTCCCGGCGATCCGGATCGTTATCCGACGCGGGACGAGGTGGCGGATTACCTGACCGGCTATGCGCGCGCGTTCGATCTTCCGGTCGAGCTGAACAGCCGCGTCCTCGCGGTGCGGCGGCAGAGCGACGGTTATCTCGTGGAGCTCGATGACCGCGCCTACGAGGCGCGGCAGGTGGTGATCGCCACCGGCCCGTTCCAGACGCCATTCGTGCCGGCGATCGCCGAGGACCTTGGCGACGACGTCGTCCAGATGCATAGCACGGGCTATCGCTCGCCGGAGTCCCTACCGGACGGCCGCGCGCTCGTCGTCGGCGGCGGCAACACGGGCTTTCAGATCGCGGAGGAGTTGTCGGCCTCCCGCGAGGTGCATCTGGCCATCGGCTCGCGCCAGACGCCGCTGCCGCAGCGCATCGCCGGGCGTGATCTCTTCTGGTATCTCGATGCGACGGGCCTCATCCGCAAGACGACTGCTTCCCGAATCGGCAAGCTGATGCAGAAGCGGGAGGACACGCTGATCGGGTCGAATCCCCGTCGCGCGCGTCGGCACGGCGTCGAGCTCCACGGCCGAGCCGTCGGTGCGGCGGGATCCACGGTCAGCTGCGCTGACGGAGCCAACCTGGACGTTCGCGGCGTCATCTGGGCAACCGGCTTCCGAGTCGATCATTCGTGGATAGACGTCCCGGTGTTCGACGAGAAGGGCCGCGCTGCGCACGAGCGCGGCGTGACGAATGCCCCCGGCCTCTACTTCCTCGGGCAGCTATGGCAGCACACCAGGGGCTCGGCGCTATTGGGCTGGATCAAGGACGACGCGGCCTATATCGCCGGGAGGGTCGCCGCCTTCCGGACCCATCCACTTCCAACTGAAATTGCAGGAGCGAAGAGATGAGCACGACTCCAGATCAATTCCCCACCGACGTCGAGGGCCTGCCCGAGGCGCACGCGCCTGAGCGGGTCAAGCTCTCAGACGGCGACGAGTTCAACCTCCGTATCAGCCCGGTCGCCAAGCGCCTCGGCGACGACACCGTGCGCATGCTGGCCTACAACGACTCGATCCCCGGACCGGTCCTCGAAGTCGAGGAGGGCTCTGAGATCGTCGTCAACATCGAGAACCAGGGCGACGTGGAAGCCACCGTCCACTGGCACGGGCTGCGGCTCGAGAACCGCTACGACGGCACGCATGAGACGCAGGCGCCGGTCGAGGTCGGCGGGCGCTACTCGGCACGGGTGACGTTCCCGGATCCGGGCGCCTACTGGTACCACCCCCACATCCGCGAGGACTACGGCCAGGAGCTGGGCCTGTACGGCAACTGTCTCGTCGTACCGAGCGACCCGGACTACTGGCCGCCCGCGAACAGGGACATTCCGCTGACGCTCGACGACATTCTGCTCGAGGACGGCAAGGTCGCCCCCTTCAGCCGCTCGGAGACGACCCACGTGGCGATGGGGCGCTTCGGCGAGGTGCTGTTGATAAACGGCGAGACCGACCTGTCGCTGGACGCGCGGCTCGGCGAGGTCGTGCGCCTCTACTTCACGAACACCGCGAACACCCGGACCTTCAAGGTCGCGCTACCGGGGGCACGCATGAAGCTCGTCGGCGGCGACAGCGGACACGTCGAGCACGAGGAGTTCGTCGAGGATGTCGTCCTCGCCCCCTCCGAGCGCGTGGTCGTGGACGTCCTGTTCGACAGGCCCGGCGAGTTGACCCTCGAGCACCGCACGCCGGAGCGCGTTTACCCGCTGGCCGCCATCCACGTGAGCGACGAGCAGATCGAGCCTTCGTACGCAGACCAGTTCGAGGTCCTCCGCACGAACGCCGACATGGTTGCCCAGCGCGAGCGCATCTCTCCGTACCTCGAGGCCGAGCCCGACAAGACGCTCGGCTTCCTCGCGGAGATGGACATGGAAGCCCCCGAAGGGCCGGTGGTCTATGCATGTCCGATGCATCCGGAGGTGGTTCAGGATGAGCCGGGTAGCTGCCCCGAGTGCGGCATGAAGCTCCTAGCCGTCGCCGCGCCGGCCGGCCCTTACGCATGTCCGATGCATCCGGAGGTCGTCAGCGAGGAGGCGGGCCACTGCCCGAAGTGCCAGATGAAGCTGGTGCCCGCCGCGCTGATCGGCGAAGGAGGGGGCGGCCACGACCACGCCGCCGCCGGCGGCATCGAGTGGGAAGACGACATGGTCGAGGTCAATCGGATGACCACACCCGCGAACATGCGCTGGAAGCTCGTCGATCGTGACACGGGCGACGAGAACGCGGCGATCGACTGGCGCTTCCGGGTCGGCGACCAGGTGAAGATCCGGCTGCTCAACGAGATGGCCGGCGACCACCCCATGCACCACCCGTTCCACGTCCACGGGGCGGGACGGTTCCTGGTTCTGAGCCGCGACGGTGTGCCCGAGTCGAGCCTGGTCTGGAAGGACACGGTGCTCGTCCGGACCGGGGAGACGGTCGACATCCTGCTCGACGTGACGAACGTCGGCCGATGGATGGCTCACTGTCACATCGCGGAGCACCACGAGAGCGGCATGATGTTCAGCTTCAGCGTCGAGGAGTAGGAGTGAGCGACTCTGCGGCCACCTTTCTGTTTGCCGACATCGCCGGCTTCACTGCACTGACCGAGGCCCACGGCGACGAGGAGGCGGCAACGCTGGTCGCGGACTTCTGCGATGCGGTCAGGAGTGAGCTACCGGCGGGCGCAGCTCACGTGAAGACGATCGGCGACGCAATCATGCTGCGCATCCCGGACCCAGGGCAGGCGATCCTTCTCGGCCTGCACATCACCCACGGGCTGATGCTCGGCCATGGGACCCCGGCCGTGCGCGTCGGCCTCCATCACGGGAGCGCCATCGAACGTGACGACGACTACTTCGGAGCGGCGGTCAACCTCGCAGCGCGAGTCTCGAGCGTGGCGACGGGCGGGGAGGTCATGTTGACGGCGCAAACCGCCGCTCTCGCACCCGATCTCGAGGGCGTGTTCTACGAACCGCGAGGACGCGAAGCGCTGCGCAACGTACGCGAGCCGGTCGAACTATTCGCCGCCGTGCGCACAGGCGAGGCGTCTGCGGGCCAGCTCCCGGTGGACCCGGTGTGCCGGATGGCGGTCGATCCCGACCGTGCGCCGGGCCGGCTCATGCACGAAGGCACCGCCTACTTCTTCTGCACGCTCACGTGTGCAGGGGAGTTTGCTCGCCAACCCGACCGCTACGCGGTGAGCAGTTAGCGGGTCCCCGGCAAACGAAAGGGGGTCAGACCTCTGGTCTGACCCCCTTGGATAGGTGGAGGCGGCCGGCACTGCCCCGGCGTCCGCGGAACACCATTCCGATGCTTGCTACGAGTGTTCCCGTCGGAGTCTGATCTCGGCGTCCGGTTCGGTCGGTCCGCGGGATACGTCCCCGGCGCCATACCCTCGAAGGTGTCCCGTCACGGCCGAGGGTCGGACCGTCACGGTGAGCCCGCTGATTGAAGCCGCTTGCCGGGTCGCGGGCGTACCCGGGGCGACTCCCTCACGGCCTAATTAGGCGGCGAGGGGCTGAACTCGATGAGAGTCCGCACTTATGGTTTTCCGGAATTTTTTAACGAGGCCGATCCGGAGTCCTCGACTCGCTACACCGGAACGAGCAGCTCCACGTCGAAGCTGGTTCGCCCCCTTGCAACTGCCTTTCAAGGGTAGCGGCGAACGGCTTCCGTGACCTCCCCTAAGGGGCATTCCCAATAGGAAAAACCCCTGCATCACGGCAATCTGAGCGGTGATGAACGAGACGACGACTCAGCAGATCCCCCCGCAGGAGCCACGCCGCCTGGTGCGCGTGAAGGAGGGCCGGGTGCTCGGTGGCGTCGCCGCCGGCCTGGGCCGCTACTTCAACCTCGACCCGATCATCTTCCGGATCGGCGCGATCGTGCTGGTGCTCGTGGGCGGCGCCGGGCTGATCGCCTACCTCGCGGCGTGGCTCCTGATCCCGGATGAGGACGCGCCCGGAGACCCCGCGGCGGGCCGCAATCGCTGGCTCGTCATCGCGGGGGTGGTCCTGCTCCTGTGCGTGAGCTGGCCCTTTCTTCTCGGCGGCGGCCTCCTCGTCGCGGGGCTCGTCATTCCCCTCGCCGTTCTCGTCGTGGCAGGCGTCCTGGTCTGGTGGTTCGTCTCCGGCGAGGGACCCGCGGGCAGCGCCGGCGATGTCGCCAGGCGTGCCGCGCTCGGCCTCCTCATCCTCTTCGTCTGCGGACTGATCGCCCTCGGCGGAGCCTGGGCGGCGGCGGCCGGAGGCGAGACGGTGGTGGCGATCATCGTCATCGGCGCCGGCGTGGCGATCCTGGTGGGCGCGTTCATCCGGCCGGTTCGATGGCTGATCCTCCCGGCGGTGGCGCTCGCGCTCGCGGCGGGCACCGTGTCCGCGGCCGGCCTCGACCTGCACGGCGGCGTGGGCGACCGCGACTACCGGCCGGCCACCGCGGCCGAGCTCGACGACGGGTTCCAGCTCGGGGTGGGCCAGCTCGTGGTGGACCTCCGCCAGACGGACCTGCCCCGCGGCGACGTGCCCCTGAAGGTCCGCCTCGGCATCGGCGAGACCCGCGTACTGGTGCCGAAGAACGTCTGCGTCGCGACCGACGCCCAGGTGGGCATCGGCGAGGTGCGCACGTTCGACCGCCACAACGGAGGACTCGACGTGGACGTCAAGGACCGCCCCGATGCGCCGCCGACGAGGACGCGACTGCTGCTCGATGCAAACGTTGGCATAGGCGCGCTCCGGATCGGGCACTCGAACGCCGACCTGGACTACGCCGACGCGCAGTTCGACTTCGGCCCCCAGCCGCCCGGCCTCGTCGAGCAGAATTCCGGCTGTGTCGCGTAGAGCCGATCTCACCTCGGTCGTGGCGGGCGCGGCGGTGGTCGCGCTCGGCGTGCTCCTCCTGCTCGACGCCGGCGGCACGCTAGACCTGCACTTCGGCGTGCTTGGCCCTGCGGTCTGCGCGGCGCTCGGGGCCATCCTGCTGGCGTCTGGCCTGAGCCGCCCGCGATGATCCGGGTGTGACGACCTCGGACGCCTCCGCCGGCACGCTGCGGCGCGACCGCGACCACGGCTGGCTCGGCGGCGTCGCCGCCGGCATCGCGCGGCGCCACGGGGTCGACGTCTCGCTGGTCCGGCTTGCCTTCGTGGTGGCCGCCGCGGCCGGCGGCGTCGGCATCGCGGCGTACGCACTCGGCTGGCTCCTGATCCCCGCCGGCGACGCCGGCCCGGGGCGCGCGCGCATGCGCACCGGTCGCGCGGCGGTCGAGGTGGCGCTCGGCACGGGCCTGCTGCTGGTGGCGGTCCTCCTGACCTTCCGCGAGCTGGGGCTGTGGCTCTCGGACGCCGCGGTCTGGCCGCTGGTACTGATCGCGGCCGGCGGCGTGCTGATCTGGCGCCAGTCGATGGAGGAGCCGGCGGCACCGCCGACGCTGCGCCCACCGGACCGGGCTGCGCGCGAGGAGGGCCCGGCCACCGCGACGGCGATCTCGCGCGAGGAGAGCCGCCGCGCGGCGGCCGCGATCTCGCGCACGGGCGTGGGCATCGCGCTCGTGGTCGCTGCCGGGCTCGTCTTCCTTCAGGCCACCGGTGCGCTCGGAGCGGCGCGCGACGTCCTCCTCGGCATCATCGCCGTGGTCGTGGTGCTCGGCGTGATCTTCGCGCCGTGGGTCGTGCGACTCGTGCGGTCCCTCACACAGGAGCGGGCGGAGCGCATCCGCTCCCAGGAGCGCGCCGAGGTGGCGGCGCACCTGCACGACTCCGTGCTTCAGACGCTCGCGATGGTGCAGCGCTCCGATGACCCGTCCGAGGTCGCGGCGCTCGCGCGGCGGCAGGAGCGGGAGCTCCGTGCCTGGCTCGCCGGGCGGCCGGCGCCCGGGCAGGCCGGGCGGCTGGCGAGCGCCCTCGAGGCGGCGGCCGCCGAGGTCGAGGAGCAGCACGGCGTGCCGGTCGAGGTCGTGGTCGTGGGCGACCGGGAGCTCGACCAGGCGCACGAGGCGGTCGTGGCCGCCGCGCGTGAGGCGATGACGAACGCCGCCAAGTTCGGCGCGGGCTCGCCCGTGGACGTCTATGCCGAGAGCGACGGGCCGCGCACGCAGGTGTTCGTGCGCGACCGCGGGCCGGGCTTCGACACCGAAGCGGTACCGCCGGACCGCCGTGGGGTGAGTGAGTCGATCGTCGGCCGGATGGAGCGCCACGGCGGCCGGGCGCGTGTCACGAGCGCGCCCGGATCGGGCACCGAGGTCGAGCTGATCCTGGACCACTCGATGACGCCCACCGTCCTCATCGTCGACGACCACGAGCTGTTTCGCGCCGGGGTCCGCTCCGAGCTGGAGCCGCTCCTCGAGATCGCCGGCGAGGCGGGCTCTGTGGCCGAGGCCGTCGAGGCGATCGAGGCGCATTCGCCAGACGTCGTCCTGCTCGACGTCCACATGCCGGACGGCGGCGGCGTGGAGGTGATCCGGCGCGTGGCGGCGCTCGTCCCCACCCCGCCGTGCTTCCTCGCGCTGTCGGTGTCCGACGCCGCGGAGGACGTGATCGCCGTGATCCGCGCCGGCGCGCGCGGCTACGTGACCAAGAACATCTCGGGCGAGGAGCTGGCCGACGCGGTGCGCCGCGTGCACGACGGCGACGCCGTCTTCTCCCCCCGCCTGGCCGGCTTCGTGCTGGATGCCTTCGCCGGCCCGGCGCCCCAGCCGGAGTCCGAGCTGGACGCCCTCACCGCCCGCGAGCGCGAGGTGCTCCAGCACATCGCGCGCGGCTACATGTACAAGGAGATAGCCCTCAGGCTCGACATCTCCCCGAAGACCGTGGAGGCGCACGTGTCCTCCGTGCTGCGCAAGCTGCAGCTCTCGAGCCGCCACGAGCTGACCCGCTGGGCGGCGGAGCGCGGCCTGGATCTCTAGTAGCGCTCGGACATCTCGCGCTGGATCTCGCGCCGCGTGTCGCGCTCCTTGATGGAGCGGCGCTTGTCGTACAGGTCCTTGCCCTTCGCCACGGCCAGCTCGACCTTTGCGCGGGGGCCGTTCCAGTACAGGCGCGTCGGCACGATCGTCAGACCCTTCTCGGAGGTCGCCCCGATCAGGCGCTCGATCTCGCGGCGATGGAGCAGCAGCTTGCGCGGGCGCTCCGGGTCATGGTTCTCGCGCGCGGGCTTGTACGGCGCGATGTGCATGTTGCGCAGCCACACCTCGCCGTCCTTCACGTCCGCGTAGGCGTCCTTCAGCTGCACTCCGCCGTCCCGGAGCGACTTCACCTCGGAGCCCTGCAGCACGAGCCCCGCCTCGAACTTCTCCAGCAGGTTGTAACGGAAGCCCGCCTGCCTGTTCGTGGCGATGTCACCCGGCGCCGCCTTGCGCTTGCCCTTCTTAGCCATCGCGCACTGAGTATGCACTGAGGTCGACCCGACCCCGCGGCGCATCGACCCTGTCCACCTCGACCTGGATCGTGTCGCCAAGCCGCAGCCGGCGCCCTGAGCCCTCCGCCTCGAGGGCGGTGCCCACCTCGTTCAGCGTCCACCACCCGCGCAGCCGCCGGACCGGCAGGAAGCCCTCGAAGCGCTCCTCCCCGAACTCCACGAACGCGCCCTTCTCGATCAGCCCCACGATCTCACCCTCGAAGCTCGGCGGCTCGTCGCCACCCGCCTCGGCCAGCGCGCGCTCGAGCAGGAAGGAGAGGCACACGTCGTCGGAGTCGCGCTCGATCTGCATCGCCTGGCGCTCGAGCGAGGAGCTCACCGTGCCCGCCTCGTCCAGCTCGTGCGCCGGTGTGGCCGCCTCGTCGATACCGAGTCCCTGGAGCAGCGCCCGGTGGGCCACGATGTCGGGGTAGCGCCTGATCGGCGACGTGAAGTGGCAGTACCGGGCGCTCCCGAGGCCGGCATGCCCCATGTTGCGGGGCGAGTAGTAGGCCTGCTTCAGCGCGCGGAGCACGAGCACGCCGTACGCGCGCTTCCCCTTCGACTCGCGCGCAACGATCCGCGAGATCTCGGTCACCGCGTCGGCCGCCTGCTGCGGCGTCATCTGCTTCGGCAGCGGCGGAGTCGGGATGTCGAGGCTGGCAAGCTGCTCGACCAGGAAGTCGACCGACTGCGGATCCGGCCGCTCGTGCACGCGGTACAGCGTGGGGAGCCGCCTGTCGGCCAGATACCCCGCCACCTGCTCGTTCGCGAGGATCATGAGCATCTCGATCAGCCGGTGCGATTCGGTCTGCTGCTCGTAGCGGACGCCCGTCACGTGGCCGTCCGAGTCGAACTCGAACGTCGGCTCGAAGGAGCCGAACTCGAGCGAGTCGCGCCGCTCGTGAAGCGCCGCGGACACCTCCCTGGCGAGCGCCAGCGGCTCGCCCCAGGGATCCTCCGCGCGGGTCCGGCCCGCGAACAGCTCGTCCACCTCGCCGTACGTGAGCCGTTTGTCGCTCCGAACGAGCGACCGGTGGAACGCCACGCTCACGACGTCGGCCCCGTTCATGACCATCTCGGCCGTCACGGCGAGCTTGTCCTCGCCCGGCCGCAGCGAGCACGCCTCGTTCGAGAGCACCTCCGGCAGCATCGGCTCGACCGCGCCCGGCACGTACACGCTCGTCCCGCGCCTGACCGCCTCGCGCTCGAGCCGCCCGCCGGGGCGCACGTACGCGGTCACGTCGGCGATGTGGACCCAGACCCGAACGCGGTCGCCCTCGCGGCGAGCCGAGATCGCGTCGTCGAAGTCCCGCGCGTCGTCAGGGTCGATCGTGAACGTGGGCAGGTCCCGCAGGTCCACGCGCGTCTCGGCCGCGTACGGCTCGTGCAGCCGCGCCTCGGCCTCCGCGGTCGCCGCGCGCGAGTAGGTGCGGTGGAGGCCGCGGTCGAGCATCAGCCCCTCGACCACGTCGCGTGCGCGGTCCGGCCGTCCGATCCGGCGCAGCACGCGCGCGCCGCGCTTGCCGCCGCCGACCAGCACGAGGTCGCCCACGCCGGCGCCGCCGCGCTCCACCGCCGGCCGCGGCCCGGGGCCGAAGATCGGCTCCGCCACGAGAAAGCGCCCGCGCTTCTCGAGCACCGCCACGATCGGCTCGTCGAGCCGCCGAGCCGGGGGCGACCCCTGACCGCTGCGCTCATCGGAGCTTGTGCGCGACCGTGTCGAGCGCGACCGGGAGCGCCTCGTCCCGCTCGGTCTTGGGGTCGTCCTTGGCGCGGACCTGCGGCTTGATGCCCTTGCCCGTGATGATCGTCTCGCCGTCGGGCAGGTAGTAGTGGGCCGTCGTCAGCTTCAGCTCGCCCCCGTTCGAGAGGTTCTCGACCTCCTGGACGAGCCCCTTTCCGAACGTGTGGGTGCCGACCACCGTCGCCCGGCCGCGGTCACGCAGCGCGCCGGTCACGATCTCGGAGGCGCTCGCGCTGCCGCCGTCCACGAGCACGACCATCGGCACGTCCTTCGGCAGGATCGCGTCGCCCAGCGCGTTGTGGACCCGCTCCGCGCGGTGCCGCCCGCGCACCGAGACGATCCGCCCATCCTGGATGAAGAGGCTCGACACGGCAACGCCTTCGAGCAGCAGTCCGCCGGGGTTGCCGCGCAGGTCGAGCACGATCCCCTCCGCGCCCTGCTTCCGCAGGCGCTTGATGTCGCGGGCAAGCGCCGCGTGGGCGCCGTCGCTGAACGCCATCAGCTCGACCACCCCGATCTTGTGCCCGTTCCGCTCCACCAGGCGCGCGCGTGTGAGCGGCACCTCGATCTGCTCGCGCTTGACCTTGACGGTGCGGTCCGAGGGATCGCCCGGCGTGAAGACGCGCAGCTCCACGCTCGTGCCCGCCGGCCCCTTGATGCGGTTGGTCGACACCTCGCTGTTCACGCCCGCGATCGGCCGGCCGTTCACCGCGAGGATGAAGTCCCCGGCGCGGATGTGCGCGTCCTGGGCGGGTGAGCCGTCGAACACGCGCAGCACCTTGAGGCCGCGCTTGTCCTGCTCCACGTTCATCCCGACACCCTCGAAGTGCCCGCTCACGTCCTCGTCGAACTGGCGCGCCTCCTTCGAGGTCAGGTAGCTGGAGTAGGGGTCGTCGAGGGACTCGACGATGCCCTTCAGCGAGGCGTCGTCGAGCTTCGCCTCCTTGACCGGCTTGTAGAAGTTGCCCTCGATCGAGTCGATGATCTCGGCGCGAAGCGCACGGTCCTCCTGCACGAAGGTGTCGCGAATCGGGCCGGGGAGGTCGGCCGGGTGGCCGCCGAGCCACAGCCCGACGGCAAGCGCGATCACCGCGCTTACGAGTGCGAGAACGCCTCTCGACATTCCGGTGGAGGCTAGTCGCCGTACTTTCGGGGAGTTAAACGCGCAGGAAGCGGCGAAGCGTGATGCCGCTCCCGAGTGCCGAGACGCCGACGCAGGCGAGCATCAGCACCACGACGAGGAGCGGGAAGTCGATCGTGTCCGGCGCGGCCAGCAGCGCGAAGCGCTCTGCCAGCGGGTCGACGAACGTGGTCTTGAGGATCGCCAAGAGCAGCACGGCGAGAAGGCCACCGAAGAACCCGACGATCATCCCCTCGATCACGAACGGCCAGCGGATGAACCAGTTCGTGGCGCCCACCAGCTTCATCACCTCGACCTCGCGCCGGCGCGCGAACACCGACAGGCGGATCGTGTTGGCGATCAGGGCGATCGAGGCGAACACGAGGAGCACCGCGAGGCCGGCGGTGAGCCCCTTCACGAGGCCGGTGGCGGAGAGGATCTTGTTGGTGTCCTCCTCGCGGTCGCGCACCTCGTCGATGGCGGCCAGCTGCGGCTCGCCTCCGGCGTTCAGGCGCTGGACGATCTGACCGAGCTTGTCCGGATCCACGGGCGTGACTCGGTAGGAGTCCGGCAGCGGGTTCGAGCCGAGCAGCTCGGTGCCGTCCTTGAAGGCCTTCGGGTTCTTGCCGCGCGCCAGCCGGAGCGCCTCGGCCTTCGAGATGTACTCGACCGACTTGACGTTGGCGGTGTTCTCGATGGCGCTTCGAAGGTCGGCCTTCTCCTGCGCGGTCGCGGTGTCCTTGATGTACACGTCCACCACCACGCGGCTCCGCACCTCGTTCGCCGTGCCGGTGGTGGCCTGGACGATCGGGATGAACACGCCGAGCACCACGGCCGTGAGCAGAACCGTGAGGAGCGCCGCGAGCGCCGGCGCCGAGCTGCGGCGCAGGCCGCGCAGTGCCTCTCTCAGGAAGAAGCTCCAGCGCATCGCTAGTTGGGGTGCCCCTCGTCGCCCACGCCCAGCTCGCCGCGCAGGCGGATAGCGAACTCCTGCGTGGACTCGTCCTGCGTGTAGAAGCCCGAGCGCTCGTCGCGCACGATCCGGCCCTCGCGCAGCTCGATCACGCGCCGGCGCATCTTGTCGACCATCTCCTTGTCGTGGGTGGCCACGATCACGGTCGTGCCGGTGCGGTTGATGCGGTAGATCAGCTGCATGATCCCGATGGACGTCTCGGGGTCGAGGTTGCCGGTGGGCTCGTCGGCCAGAAGCAGCGGCGGGTGGTTCACGAACGCGCGCGCCACCGACACGCGCTGCTGCTCGCCGCCGGACAGCTCGGTCGGGAAGTTGTGGAGCTTCGTGGAGAGGCCGACCAGACGGAGGATGTCCGGCACCTTGCGGCGGATCTCCTTGCGCGACTCGCCGATCACCTGGAGCGAGTAGGCCACGTTGTCGTACACGGTCCGATTCGGCAGCAGCTTGTAGTCCTGGAACACGACGCCGAGGTTGCGGCGCAGGTACGGCACGCGCGAGCGCGGCACCTCGGACAGCGGCCGGCCGGCGATCGACACCTCGCCGCGGCTCGGCTCGAGCTCCTTCATGAGCAGCCGCATGCAGGTGGACTTGCCGCATCCGGTCGGGCCCACGAGGAACACGAACTCCCCGCGGCCGATCCGCATGTTGGCCGACTGCACGGCAACCGAGCCCCCGTCGTAGACCTTCGTGACGTCCTTGAACTCCACGACCGGGACGTCCAGGGGCCGTTTGCGGGCCGCCCGAGCGGGCCCTGTCTTCGCTACTGCCATCGGCCCTGATTACTAGCGGACGGAGCCCCGATTACGCGACAGGTGCAGGAATTTCTGCACTATCAGTGGGAGAAACGCCACCGCGTATAGAGCTCGCCCTCGTGCTCGGCGACCGTGACGAGCCGCGATTCGGCGGGCTCCACGAGTTCGCGGCCGGCGACGATCGTGAGGGCGCTGGCTCCGCCCACGACCTTCGGGTTGAGGGTGAGGAACAGCTCGTCGACGAGGCCCGCCGCGAACAGGTGGGAGTTCAGCGTGGGGCCGCCCTCGCACAGCACCGAGCGCACCCCGTGCTCGTCGTGGAGGTAGGCAAGGAGACGGGGGAGGTCGTCGCCGGTGCGGGCGTACTCGATGTCGCCGGTCACGCCCGGGATCCCCTCGTCCGACGCGGTCGCGATCACCACCCGCTGCTCGGGCTCGTTCAGTAGCGGAAGGTCGGGCGGCAGGTCGAGCCGCCCGCTCACCACCACGGCCAGGGCATCGGCCACCATTCCCTCGTTCATCCGCTTCTGGCGCAGCTCGTCGTTCTTCGTCATCCGCCCGTAGCGCTCCTCGCGGGCCGTTCCGGCGCCGACCATCACGGCGTCGGCCTGCGTTCGCAGGTGATGAAAGAGCTGACGGTCGGCGTCGGTCGACAGTCCCTTCGTGCGCCAGTCGAGCGTGGCCTTGCCGTCGAGACTCGCGACCATGTTGATGCCGAGATAGGGGCGGCCGGGCGGCGCCAGCGCGCGCAGGTCGAGCCGGGAGGCCAGCTCCTCGGGCGACGTGGGCCTGCGCTCGGGGTGGATCAGCTGCACGGGGGCAGCGTAGGTCAGTTGGTCCGGAGCACGCAGTAACCCGGGAACTCGAACCCGCGCCCGGGCCGCAGGCCGCGGCCCGCGCGGTAGATGCCGCCGTCCGAGGGCTGCTCCGCGATGAAGGCGTTCTCGACCCCGTGGCGCTCGCGCCGCTGATCGACGCGGACGCGGTTCGAGACCACCTGCAGGAGGCCGGCGCCGGCGCGGCGGCCGTACGCGTCGGTGCGGAAGCGCGAGGAGCCGCGGTTGTGCACGTACCAGCGCGGGTGGAGCACGCTGCGGCGATCGCCCTTGCAGCGGGACCTCCACCCCGCCGCGTCCGTGCCGCACACCGACTCCTTGTTGAAGATGACCGCGTCGGGGCTCGCGGGGTCGAACTGCGTGATCGCGTTGTGGATGCCGAAGCCGGGCCGCGCGCCGAACACGCCGCCCGTGTCGAGCGTGGTGTCCCACTCCTCGTAGGCGGGCCGGCAGCCCGGGGCCGGCAGGAGCCGCCACGCGCGGCGCGGCTTCGCTCCCGCGCAGTTGGGAACCGCGTCGCCGAAGTCGGCCATCTGGCGCGTGTGCGCCAACATGCGGCCGTCGCGTTCGCCGGAACAGCCACGTCTCGAGGGAATGGAAGCGGACGGTGCCGCGCCTCGGCGAGCCCGAGCCCTGGTGCAGCACCATCATCCAGGCGAGCCCCTTGCGGTCGTCGTTCGCCACGAACACCTTGAAGCCGGTGTGCGCCTCCGGGCTCCCCGCGTAGTCGCTCACCAGGCCGAACGGCGGCATGCCCGTGCGCCGGAAATACCTGAAGGCACGCGGGTTCGAGCCGTGCTCGTGGCCGAAGGCGCAGCCGTAGCGCGGGTCCTTCGGCGGGTGCCAGGTGGCGTAGAACCGCCCGTCGCGCTCGACCGTATACCGGTCATGCACCCACTGCGGCGCAGATGGGGGTGCCGTCGGGGGCGGGAGGCTGAGAGTGGTCGATCGGGTCGGCGGCGCCCGCGCAGGGCGCGGCGACGAGGAGGCCTACGATCGCGGCGGACAGAACTCGCACGGGGGCAGCGACACGCTAGCGAGCGTGATGTTGCGCCCCCTGGTGTGTTTCACGTTCGAGCCGATAACCGACCCATGACCCCGAGAGCGCTCTTTCACCCTGCCCGGCTGGCACGCAGGCCCGTGCTCTCGACCCAATCTGACGAGCGGCTGGTTGACCTGGTGCGCGCCGGCTCGGACCCGGCGTTCGAGGCGATCGTCGAGCGTTACCGGCGGGCGCTGATGCGGTACGTGTCGCGGCTGCTGCCACCGGAGCGCGCCGAGGACGTGGTCCAGCAGTCCTTCCTCAAGGCGTACGAGGCGATGCACCGGAACGCGGCCGAGCTGAACCTCAAGCCGTGGCTGTACCGGATCGCGCACAACGGAGCGCTGAACGCGCTGCGCGACCGGGGCGCCACGCACTCGGAGCTGAGCGACACGATCGACGGCGTGGAGCGGCCGGACCAGGCGTTCGAGCGGACGGTGGGCCTGCGCGAGCTGGTGGTGGCCGTCCAGGCGCTTCCGGAGCGGCAGCGCAGCGCGATCCTGCTGCGAGAGATGGAGGGGCGGAGCTACGAGGAGATCGCGGTCGCCCTCGGCGTGAGCGACGGCGCGGTGCGCCAGCTCCTGAACCGCGCGCGCAACTCGCTCCGGGCCGCGGCGGCGAGCGTGATCCCGATGCCGCTCGTGGAGCGGGCCGCCTCGTCCGAGTCGACCGACACGGTGACCGCCCGCGTTGGCGGAGCTCGTGGGGCTCGGCGGAAGCGCGGTGGCGATGAAGGTGTGCGCGACCGCCCTCGTGACAGGGGCCGTGCTGGGAGGCGCGGCGGTGGTGCCGGACATCGGACGGGAGCAGGCGCGCGAGGCGGCAGGGCCCGACACGGCGCACGCGGCCGAGGCATCGGGCGGCGAATCCGGCGCGGCGTCCGGGGACACGAGTGGGGCGAGCGAGCAGGGCGAGGACCAGCGCGGCGAGGACGGCGGCGGTGGCGGGGACGCCGGCGGGCGGGACGCGACCGAGGCGACGGCGGCGATGGCCCGCGCGGCGATCGCGGCGACGACCGCGGCACCGGCGAGGACGGCGGCCACGGCGGCAGCGAACCTGGCGACGACCGCCGGACCGGCCGCCGCGGCGGCGGCGAGGAGGACGACCACAGCGGCCCCGGCGGGGGTGGCGGCGGCGGGGGCGGCGACGACGACCCCGACCTCGAGGGCCCGGACGACCACAGCGGGCCCGGCGGCGGAGGCGACGACCCGATCGACGAGCCGGCCGAGGCGGAGGAGCCGTCCGGCGACACGAGCGGAGGAACCTCAGGCTCCGGCGGCGGAGACTCCGGGTCCCGCAGCGGCACCAGCGGCAGCGGCAGCAGCGGCAGCGGCGGCAGCGGCAGCGGCGATCTCGCCGAGCCGGACCACGTCGGCGGAAGCAGCTCCGGCAGCGGCTAGCCGACCTCCGAAAGGGGTCTGACCCTTTTCGGAGGGTGGTCGAGGGTTAGCCGATCGCGACCATTCGGTCGATCGGCACGCGGGCTCGCTTCGCGAGCTCGGGGTCGACCTTCACGACTGGCTTCAGGTCGCGCAGGGCGTCGTGCAGCTTCGGCAGCGTGATCATCTTCATGTAGCGGCACGCCGCCGCGCGGTTCGCGGGGATGAACTCCTTGCCGGGGTTCTCCTTCTCGAGCGGGTGCAGCATGCCGGTCTCGGTGGCCACGATGTACGTGTCGGCGTGCGAGTCCCGCGCGAACCGCAGCATCCCGCCCGTCGACAGCATGTGCGTCCGCTCGGGGTCCACGTCGCCGGAGGCCACGTACTCCATCACCTGCGTGGTGCAGCCGCACTCGGGGTGGATCATGAACTCGGCGTCCGGGTGCGCCGCCCGCACGGCCGCGATGTCGGCCGGCCGGATGCCGGCGTGCACGTGGCACTCGCCGTCCCAGACGTGCATCCGCTTCCCGATGGTCCGCTCGACGTACGCGCCCAGCCACATGTCCGGCCCGAACAGGATCTCGGTGTCGTCTCCGTGCTCGCGGTAGATGTGCTCCACCACCTGCACGGCGTTCGCCGACGTGCAGCAGTAGTCGGTCTCGGCCTTCACCTCGGCGGTCGTGTTCACGTACATCACGACGACCGCGCCCGGCTGCTTCGCCTTCCAGTCGCGGAGCTGGTCCGCTGTGATCGAGTCGGCGAGCGAGCAGCCGGCGTCGAGGTCGGGCAGGAGGACGGTCTTCTCGGGAGAGAGGATCGACGCCGTCTCGGCCATGAAGTGGACGCCGCAGAAGGCGATCACGTCGGCGTCCGTGTCGGCCGCCCGGCGCGACAGCCCGAGCGAGTCGCCCACGAAGTGCGCCACGTCCTGCACCTCGGGCACCTGGTAGTTGTGGGCGAGGATCACCGCGTTCCGCTCCTCCGCGAGCGCGCGCACCTCGGCGGCCATGCGAGTGAGCTCCACGGGGTCCACTGGAGCGGTGCCTGCCAGAGCAAGTGTGGGGAGTTCGATTGGCTTCATGGCGAGTCCTCCGAGCGCGACGCGCGGAGAGTTTTTGCCTTATAGTCGAAAACCGTGTCGAATCAGCATAGCAGCCCGACCCATGTAACGCTCGCCGTGGTGCTCCAGGTGCGGGGGGATTCGCTTTGCGTGCTGCTCTGGCAGCGCGCCCGGCCGCCGTTCGAGGGTGCGTGGTCGCTGCCGGGCGGCTACCTCGAGCCGGGCGACACGCTCGAGGGCTCGATCCGCTCGCAGCTCGCGCGCAAGGTGGACGTCTCGGAGCTGTCCACGCTCGAGCAGCTCGAGACGGTCGGCGATCCCGATCGCCACCCCGGCGAGTGGCAGCTCGCCACCGCCTATCTCGGGCTCGTGCCGCTCGGCATCGACCCGGCGCTTCCCCCGGACACCGCGTGGCACGAGGTGGACGACCTCCCCGCCGAGCTCGCCTTCGACCACGGCCGGATCGTCCTCGCCGGCCGCGAGCGGCTGCAGGCCAAGCTGTCCTACACGAACATCGGCTTCGCGCTCGCGCCGGAGACCTTCACCATGTCGGAGCTGTCCGCGATCTACACCGCGGCGCTCGGCTACCCGGTCGACCCCACGAACCTCCGCCGCGTGCTCGAGCGGCGCGGCGTGCTCGAGCCCACCGGCGAGCGCCGCTCGCCCGGGCGCGGCGGCGGCCGTCCGGCCGCCGTCTACCGGTTCGGCTCCCGCGAGCTGTCGGTGACCGACCCGTTCGCGGTGCTGCGGCCGCCTACAGCGGCTCGAGCAGCAGACTGACGTCGAGCGCCGGCGCCGAGTGGGTCAGCGCGCCGACGCTGATGTAGTCCACGCCCGTCTCGGCGATCGCGCGCACCGTGTCGAGCGTGACGCCCCCGGACGCCTCGAGCTCGGCGCGGCCGCCGGCCAGCTCCACCGCCGCCCGCAGCTCGTCCGTGCTCATGTTGTCCAGGAGGATGCGGCTCACGCCGGCCTCCAGCGCGTCCCGGACCTCGTCGAGCGTCGCGCACTCCACCTCGACCATCACGCCGGCGGGCGCGGCCTCGAGCGCCCGGCGTCCCGCTTCGCCGACTCCCCCGGCGAGCTTCGCGTGGTTCTCCTTGACGAGGATCGCGTCGTACAGGCCGCTCCGATGGCTCTCGCCGCCGCCCGCCCGCACCGCCTCCTTCTCGAGCGCGCGCAGCCCGGGCATGGTCTTGCGGGTGTCGAGAATTCGCACTCCCGTTCCCTCCACGGCGCGCACGTAGCGGGCGGTGAGCGTCGCCACCCCGGAGAGGTGGCCGAGGAAGTTCAGCGCCACCCGCTCGGCCGTGACGATCGACGCGGCCGAGCCCGAGATCTCGGCCACCGCGCCCGCCTCGCGCCACTAAGCCCTGCGGGCAGTGCATCACGAACACGAGCTCGGGATCGACGCGCTGGAAGACCGCCTCCGCCACGCGCAGCCCCGCGATCACGCCCGGCGCCTTCTGGCTGATGCGCGCCTTCGCCTGCGCGCCGTCCGGCACGACGGCGCGTGTCGTGAGGTCGCCCTCGCCGATGTCCTCGGCGAGGGCGGTGTCGATCACGTCGCTCATCGGGCCGCGACCGCGACGCGCTCGATGCCCGCGGCCGCGTAGGCGTCGGCCTCGTCGAGCGTCTCCCGCTCGAGAAGCGTCTCGGCGAGCGAGTCGAGCTTGTCGCGGTTCTCGCTCAGGAGCTGCTCGGTGAGCTCCATCTCCTCGTCGACGATCCGCCGCACCTCGCCGTCGATCAGCTCCTGGGTCGCCTCGGAGACCGGGCTCGGCGCCGGGCAGCAGCGGGCTCTGGCCGTCCTGCGGCGCCACGGTCAGGAAGCCGACCTTCTCGCTCATCCCCCACCGCTCCACCATCCCGCGCGCGATGCGCGTGACCTGCTGGATGTCGGACTCGGCGCCCGTGGTGGCTTCGCCGAACACGAGCTGCTCGGCGGCTCGCCCGCCCGCCGAGACGCGGATCTTCGCGCGCAGCTCGTCCTCCGAGTAGTTGAAGCGGTCGTCCTCGGGCGTGGACAGCGTCACGCCCAGCGCCTGCCCGCGCGGGATGATCGACACCTTCCGCACCGGATCGGCGCCCGGCGTGAGCATGCCGACGATCGCGTGGCCGCCCTCGTGGTAGGCGATCCGGCGGCGGTCCTCGTAGGAGATCAGCACCTTCCGCTCGGCGCCGAGGATGATCTTCTCGAGCGACTCGGTGAAGTCCGCGTACTGCACCCTGTCGTGCCCGAGGCGCGCGGCCAGGAGCGCGGCCTCGTTGACCAGGTTGGCGAGGTCCGCGCCCACCATCCCGGGCGTGCTCGATGCCAGCCGGTCGAGGTCGACGTCGTCCGCCAGGGGCACGGAGCGCGTGTGAACGCGCAGGATCGCGGCCCGGCCGGCCGCGTCGGGGGCCTGGACGAAGACGCGCCGGTCGAACCGCCCGGGCCTGCAGCAGCGCCGGATCCAGCACCTCCGGGCGGTTCGTCGCGCCGAGCACGATCACGTTCGCGTCCGAGTCGAAGCCGTCCATCTCCGTGAGGATCTGGTTGAGCGTCTGCTCGCGCTCGTCGTGCCCGCCGATCGCGCCGGCGCCGCCGCGCGAGCGCCCGATCGCGTCGAGCTCGTCGATGAAGATGATCGCCGGCGCGGCCTCCTTGGCCTGCTGGAAGAGGTCGCGCACGCGCGAGGCGCCGATGCCCACGATCGCCTCGATGAACTCGGACGCGGACGCCGAGAAGAACGGCACGCTCGCCTCGCCCGCCACGGCCCGCGCCAGCAGCGTCTTGCCGGTCCCCGGCGCGCCGGCGAGCAGCACGCCGCGCGGGATGCGCGCGCCCAGGCGGCGGTACTTGTCCGGGTTCTTCAGGAAGTCCACGACCTCTGCGAGCTCCTGCTCGGCCTCCTCGATCCCGGCCACGTCGTTGAAGCTCACGTCCTGGGTGGCCGACTCCACTCGCCGCGCCCGGCTGCGGCCGAACTGGCCGAGCACGCCGCCGCCGCCCGCCGCGCTCGGCCGCGCGCCGGGCGAACCAGACGAACAGCAGCACCAGCAGGATCGTCGGGCCCGAAGCTGAACAGCAGCGTCTGCGAGCAGCGAGCGCTCGCCGGGCGGCTCCGCGTTGATCATGACGTTCTGCGTCTCGAGCAGGCTCGAGAGCTGCTGCCGGTTGGCGAAGATCGGGATCTCGGTCTCGAAGCGGGTCGCCGAGTCGCCCTTGTAGGTGACCTTCTTCTTGAAGTCGCCCTTGATCGTGTTGCCGCTGGCCGAGATCTCCTTGACGTTCCCGCCCCGCACCTCGGTGAGGAAGGTCGGGTTGTACGGCACCTTGATCTTGTTCTCGGGCGGCGCGAACACCGCCACGATCAGCCAGTTCAGGACGAACAGCCCGAGCAGGATCGTGATGAAGCGGCGCGGGCTCCAGGGAATCATCGGCTGGCGCTTCGGCGCGCCGCTGACCCTCAGGTTGCCGCGCCTCGGATCCGGCGGCGGCGGCGGCGTGCGGGGGTCGGGAGCGCGAGCCTCGTCGGCCATGAGCCCATGCTACTCGGCCCGTGCGCGACTCTCCTTGACGGCGCCCACGCCGAGGATCAGGATGGACGGCTGGACCCGGCACAGGTGCAGACCATGCGAATCATCCGCCGCACCGCACTGGCCGTCATCGGACTAACCCTCTTCGCGCCCGCGGCCTTCGCCGCCAAGCCGAAGCTCTACAGCGTCTCGCTGACAGGGAGCGTCAAGAGTGACCTGACCTCCACGCGTGATCTACCCCCGCCGGGCGGCTGCGTCGGAAGCGCCTCGGAGACGCAGCACTTCACCGCTTCGGGGAGCCTGTCTCCGCGCCCTGGCGCCGCGCCCGTGGCCTCGTACTCGCGGCTCATCTTCAAGGCGCGGCTGGGCTCGCCGGCCGCCTCGTACACGGTCGACACGTCCGGTGGCTACAGCGTGGACCCGAGCGACCCGTTCCCGCCCGACCCGAGCGTCTGCTCATTCACCCCCGAGCACAAGACACTCAGCTGCAGGCTCCTCTCCGCCGCCACGCGCAGGTCCGGCGGCGAGTACGCGCTGCTACCGAACAGGGGGAAGTACCAGCTCTACTACAACCGCGCCGAGGGGGTCGTCGACTGCGGTGACAACGACGAGCTCGGCGCCCGCACCCTGCTCGGGACGGAGTCGCCGGCCACGAAGCTCCGAGTCAAGGCGGTGAAGCGGCTCGGCCGTGGGAAGCACGTGACGGTCTCCGGATCGGTCCACACCCCGCCCTTCATCGACAACGTGACCGGCGGCGAGACGCTCGACTACAAGCTCACGGTCAAGCGGGTCCGCTGAGTCCGGGCCACACGCCTCGGGCGCGAACTTCTACCCAATGAGACCAGCTCGCCGCATCGCTCTCGTCGCAGCCGCCGCCGCGCTGCTCGCGGCGCCGCCCGCGTTCGGCGCGCAGCGAAGCTCTATCGGATCGGGATGACCGGCAGGGACACGGCCGACGTGACGAGGTCGTAGGCGGTCCCGCCCCCGCAGGAGTGGTGCCAGGGCACCGTCACCGACACCAGGCACCTCACGTCCGCGTTTGGGGTGGTGCCCGCGCCGGATCGCGCCTTCCCCACGACCGTACAGCTTCCTGCACTTCAAGGCGCGCCTGACCCACCCGCGCTACTCCTTCAGGCTCGACACGAGCGGGGCCTGGACGGTGGATCCGAGCTTCGACGACCCCCCGCCCGACCCGAGCACGTGCGAGTTCGCCCACGCACACAGGAACCTGGCGTGCCGCTTCGTGCCCTGGGCGCCGAGGACGCTCACATCGAGGTTCTTCATCATCCCGGGGTGAGCGGGAGATACACCGTGCACTACAACCGGATCAACGCGCTCCCTCTCGCGTGTGCCGCGCCGTGACGGCCTGCAGCTGCTCGATTCATCCGAGCGAACGAAGCTGACCGAGCATGCCGTGAAGCGGCTCGGACCGGGCGGCGGGTCACGGTGTCCGGCGCCCTCGTGATCCTCGTACGACTACGACGTCGACGACCCGGCGATCAACGAGCACCGGCGCGGCCGGAGCGGTTGAAGTACACCCTCACCGTGCGGCGGGTTCGCTAACTTCGCAGGCGTGAAGCAGCAGCTCAGGCCGCTCTTCGACCAGGTGGTCATCAAGGAGCTCGATCCCGACCGGGTGCGGCGCTCCGGGCTGCTCCTGCCGCCGGGCGAGCACGAGACGCCGCCTCAGCACGGGATCGTGCTGGCGGTCGGCCCCGGGCTCGACTGGTGGGGCGGCGTCGGCGATCAGGATGCCCGTGGCGCCCGGGCGACCACGTCGTGTTCCCCGGGAGCGCGGGCGTATGGGTCGAGATCGAGGAGGAGCGGCTGCTCGTGTGCCGCGTGGGCCAGCTGCTTGGGCGTGCTCGAGGAGCTCGAGGAGCCCGAGGAGCCGACGCCTAGGCGGCGGCGCCGTTGCCGGCTCGGCGGAGTAGCTCCGCGCGCACGAACTCGTCGAGGTCGCCATCCAGGACGCCCTGGACGTTCCCGACCTCCACGTTCGTGCGGTGGTCCTTGACCATCGTGTAGGGGTGGAGCACGTAGGAGCGGATCTGGGAGCCCCAGCCCACGTCCTGGGCCTCCCCCTTCTCCTTTGCGATCTCCTCCTGGCGGCGGCGCTCCTCCAGCTCGATCAGCTTCGCGCTTAGCATCTTCATCGCCGTGTCCCTGTTGGACGACTGTGAGCGCTCGTTCTGGCACTGCACGACGATGCCGGTCGGCCGGTGGGTGATCCGCACGGCCGAGTCGGTCTTGTTCACGTGCTGGCCGCCCGCGCCCGACGCGCGGTAGGTGTCGATCTGGATGTCGTCGGGCTCGATCTCGACCTCCACGGCGTCCTCCACGAGCGGCGCCACCTCGACGCCCGCGAACGCCGTGTGGCGGCGCGACTGCGCGTCGAACGGCGAGATCCGCACCAGCCGGTGCACGCCCTTCTCGGCGCTGAACAGCCCGTAGGCGTTCTCGCCGCGGGCGATGAAGGTCGCCGACTTGATGCCGGCCTCCTCCCCCGCCTGCGCCTCCTTCAGCTCCACCTTCATCCCGCGCCGCTCGGCCCAGCGCATCTCCATGCGCAGGAGCATCTCGGCCCAGTCCTGCGAGTCGGTGCCGCCGGCGCCGGCGTTCACGGTCACGACGGCGTCGCCCGCGTCGTACTCGCCCGAGAACAGCCGCGCCTCCTCGAGCTCCGCGAGCCGCGACTCGATCGACCGCCGCTGGCCCTCCAGCTCGTCCGCGATCGAGTCGTCCTCCTCGGCCAGCTCCTCGAGCGCCTCGAGGTCGTCGATGTCGGACTCGAGCGAGCGGAACGTCTCGAGCCGGCGGGCCACCGACGAGTGCTCGGCCGACACCGACGCCGCGTCGCTCCTGGTCGTCCCAGAAGCCGGGCGCCTGCATCTCGCCCTCGAGCTCGGCTAGCCGAGCGGCTAGCGCATCCGGGTCAAAGAGAGTCCGCGAGCAGCTTCAGCTGGCCGCGGAGGCCACTGACGTCACTAGGCGCCATGGCACTTCTTGAACTTCTTGCCGGAGCCGCACCAGCATGGGTCGTTGCGGCCGATCTTCTCGTTCTCCTCGAGCCGGCGCGTCTCCACCGCAAGCGGCGACTCCACGGCCTCGGCGGCCATCTGGCCGGCCTCGGCCGCGCCCGCCGGCACGGCTGCGCCCGCCGCGGCCGCGATCGCGTCGCTACCGGCCAGCCCGCGGCCACCCGAGGTGCTCAGCTGGCGCGTGCTCGTGGTGTTGGCGCCGCCGCCCCACTGCGGGCCGGCCGCCGTCGCCTGCTGCTGCTCCTCGGTCTGCACCTCGACGTTGAAGACGTACCGGGCGAACTCGTCCCAGATGTTGTTCATCAGCTGCGTGAACATGTCGAAGCCCTCGTTCTTGTAGGCCACGAGGGGGTCGATCTGGGCGAACCCGCGGAGGTGGATGCCCTCGCGCAGGTAGTCCATGTCGTGCAGGTGCTCGCGCCAGCGCTCGTCGATGATCTGGAGCAGCATGAAGCGCTCGAGCGCGCGCATCAGCTCGTCGCCGAGCTCCTCCTCGCGCTCGTCGTAGGCCTCGATCGCGTCCTCGCGAAGCTGCGTGATCAGCGACTCGCGGTCCGCGCCCTCCTTGATGTCGTCGAGCTCGAACGAGTGGTCGTAGATCTGGTCCAGCTGCGTGAACAGCGCGCTGAGCTCCCACTCCTCCTGGTACTCGCCGGCCATGTACTCGCGCGCGATCCGCTCGATCGCGTCGGCGATCTGCTCGCGCGCGATCTCGGACATGTCCTGGCCCTCGAGGATCCGGTCGCGGTACTCGTAGATGATCTCGCGCTGCTGGTTCATCACGTCGTCGTACTCGAGGACGCGCTTGCGGATCAGGAAGTTCTGCTCCTCGACCTTCTTCTGGGCGCCCTCGATCTGCTTCGAGAGCATCTTGTGCTCGATCGGGAGCTCGTTGCCGTCCTCGTCTTCCTGAGCGAGGAACTTGTTGTCGAGGATCTTGTAGATGCGGTCGCCGGCGAACAGGCGCACGAGGTCGTCCTCGGCGGACAGGTAGAAGCGCGACTCGCCCGGGTCGCCCTGGCGGCCTGAGCGGCCACGCAGCTGGTTGTCGATCCGGCGCGACTCGTGCCGCTCGGTGCCGCAGATGAAGAGGCCGCCGGAGTCCATCACCTTCTGGCGGTCCTGGTTGACCTGCTCCTCCATCTTCGGGAACAGCTCGTCCCACGCCTTGTTCCACTCGTCCGAGTCGGGCTCGAGCCCGCGCTTCGTGAGCTCGAGGTGGGTCTGGTGCTCCTCGTTGCCGCCGAGCTTGATGTCCACGCCGCGGCCGGCCATGTTCGTCGCGATCGTGACCGCGAACGGGCGCCCGGCCTCGGCGATCACCTCGCCCTCGCGCTCCGCGTGCTCGGGCTTCGCGTTCAGCACGGAGTGCTTGATGCCCGCCTGGTTCAGCTGCTCGGACAGGAGCTCCGAGACCTCGACGGAGATGGTGCCGACGAGCACCGGCTGCCCCGTGGCGTTCCGGTCCTTGATCTGGTTGATCACGGCGGCCCACTTGCCGTCCTTGGTCTTGTAGATCTGGTCGTTCTGATCGGCGCGGACCATCGGCCGGTTCGTGGGGATCTCGACCACCTGGAGCTCGTAGATCTTCATGAACTCGGTGGCCTCGGTGAGCGCCGTGCCGGTCATGCCGGCGAGCTTGTCGTAGCGGCGGAAGTAGTTCTGGTAGGTGATCGTGGCGACGGTCTGCGACTCCTCCTGGATCGCCACGCTCTCCTTCGCCTCGACGGCCTGGTGGAGGCCCTCCGACCAGCGCCGGCCCTCGAGGATGCGGCCGGTGAACTCGTCGATGATCTTGACCTCGCCGTCGATCACCTCGTACTCGACGCCGCGCTTGTAGAGCGACTCCGCCTTCAGCGCCTGCTGGAGGTGGTTGACGAGGTTGCCGTACTCGGCGCGGTACAGGTTGTCGATGCCGAGGAACTTCTCGGCCTTCGCGACGCCCTTCTCGGACACCGACACGGTCTTGTGCTTCTCGTCCGGCTCGAAGTCGAAGTCGGCCTGCCAGTCCTTCGACTTGGCCTCGAGCCCCTCGGGCTTCTTGCCCGGCTCCATGATCTTGGCGAGCTCCGCGAACTTGTAGTAGAGGTCGGCGGCCTGCTCGGGCTGGCCCGAGATGATCAGCGGGGTGCGCGCCTCGTCGATGAGGATGTTGTCGACCTCGTCGACGATCGCGAAGCCGTGGCCGCGCTGGGCCTTCTGCTCCATCTCGACCGCGAGGTTGTCGCGGAGGTAGTCGAAGCCGAACTCGGAGTTCGTGCCGTAGACGACGTCGCAGGAGTAGGCCTCCTGCTTGTCGATCTCGTGCATGCCCCGGTCGCCCTGCAGGATCCCGACGGTCACGCCCAGCAGGTCGTAGATCGGCTTCATCCACATGGCGTCGCGGCGGGCGAGGTAGTCGTTCACGGTGACCAGGTGGACGCCCTGCCCTTGGCGGCGTAGCCGTTCTCGTCCCGCGCGGCGAGCGCGTTCAGGACCACGGGCAGCGTGGCGGTGAGGGTCTTGCCCTCGCCGGTCTTCATCTCGGCGATCGAGCCGTCGTGGAGGACCATGCCGCCGATCAGCTGGACGTCGAAGTGGCGCTGGCCGAGGGCGCGCTTGCCGGCCTCGCGCGTGAGCGCGAACGACTCGTACAGGAGGGCCTCGAGCGGCTCGCCGTCGAGATAGCGCTCGCGCAGCCCCGAGTAGCGCTCGCGCAGCTCCTCATCGGTCTCGAGCTCGAGCTCGGGCTCGAACGCGTTGATGAGCTCGACGTTGCGTTCGAACGCCTTGAACTTCTTTCCCTCGCCTACGCGAAGAGCGCGGTCCAGAATCGACATATCAGAGCTACGGTAGCAAGGCGCAGGGTGGCCGAACCGGGCTCTGGACGCCCGTTTTCAGCGGCTGTTCAGACCGCGTGCTGCTGGGCGGCGGCGCGGTGCGCCTCGCGGCGGGCACGCCGCTTGTCGCGGTGCTTCTTCACCTGACGCGCGAGGTCGTCCGCGACCAGGTTGAGCGCGTGCGCCGCGTCGCTCCCGGTCTCGTGCGCCCGTGAGCGTGACGCCCTTCAGCTTCAGCGCCCCGTCGGCGACCTGCTCGCCGCGCTCCTCCCGGAGCTCGATGGTGCACTCCGCCAGGGGCGAGACCTGTCGCGCCACCTTCTCCAGCTTCTTCTCCAGCACGCGAGAGAAGCTCCTCGTCCGCGCTAGCGCTACCTCGACCCTTCAGCTGGATGCGCATCTGCCCTCCTGGACGTTGGGACCATGAATTCTACGGGGGCGGTTCAAGCCTCAGCGCCCGATGGTCCGCGCGAAGCACACCGCCTCACCTCTCGAGCACCGGCGGCGACGAGAGCGTCACGACAGGCGCCGAGCGTGGCGCCCGTCGTGACGACGTCGTCGACGAGAAGCACTCGCTCGGGGGGCTCGCCATCGACGTGGATCCCACCGGCCGGTCCGGCCCTCCGCTCGGCGCGGTCGCGGCCGACCTGCGTGATGGAGGGGCCCGAGCGGACGAGGCAGGGAGCACCGGCAGACCCGCGCGGCGCCCACGCCTCCGCGATCGCGGCCGCCTGGTTGTAGCCGCGTGAGCGCAGCCGCCGCGGGTGTAACGGGACGGGGACGAGCGTGCGACGCCGTCGAGGACGGTCGAGGAGCGGGCGGCGCGTTCGCGACGATCTGCGCGGCCATCGCGTCCGCGAGCGCGATCGCGCCGCGGAACTTCAGCGCGCGGACCAGGTCGCGGGCGGGGCCGGAGTAGGCGAGCGGCGCCCAGACGCGCACGCCCGCGAGCAGCACCGGCTCCGCCGCCAGCCGGTGGAGCGCGAGCGCGGCAGCTGCCGCAGAGCGGCTCGCCGCGCGCGCGACAGGCCCGAGCAGCTCCAGCACCGGCGGCGGAGCCGCCCAGGACCTGCCGAGTGCTCCAGCGCGCCAGGCGAGCCGATTTCGGCCGGTGTGCGACGCCTGGGCGCCGCGTTGCGACAATCCCGTGACGGTGGAGCACCCGCGCATCCACTGGCTGGCGACCCGGCCGTCCTCGCACCGATCGCCCTGCTCGTGGTCGTCTACGTGCGCCGCTTCCTGGCAGGTGCGGCGCGAGGACGGCCCGCGCGGCGCGACGCCGCTGCACGCGCTCGCCTTCGCGGGCGCTGCTCGCCCTGCTCGCCGCGCTCGTCTCCCCCATCGACGCGCTCGGCGAGGAGTACCTCTTCTCCGCGCACATGCTCCAGCACGTGCTGCTCGGCGACATCGCGCCGCTGCTCCTGCTGCTTCGCTCTCGCGGGTGATGTCCGGCCGGCTCACCCGCCGGCTCATGGGGATCGAGCGCGCCTCGGACCGCTCGCCAACCCGTTCACGGCGATCGTGATCTGGCTCGGGACGATGTACCTCTGGCACATCCCCGCCCTCTACGACGCCGCGCTCGAGCACCCGCTCCTCCACGTGCTCGAGCACTTCTCCTTCTTCGCCGCCGGGCTCGCCCTCTGGTGGCCGCTGGTCCAGCCGATCCCGATGCGGCGCGGCTCACGGGCTCCAGCCGCTCGCCTACATCGCCGCCGCGAAGGGCAGCCTCGCCGCGCTCGGGCTCTTCCTCGCGTGGAGCTCGACCGCGTTCTACCCGTTCTACGAGGACGTGCCCCGGATCTGGAGCCTGACCGCCGTCGAGGACCAGAACGTGGCCGGCGTGATCATGATGGTCGAGCAGTCGATGACGCTCGTGCTCGTCCTCGTCTGGGTGTTCGTGCGGATGCTCACCCGGTCCGAGGAGGACGAGCTGCGGCGGAGCGCTTGGAGGAGGCTCAAGTTCCCGCGTCGAACGTCGATGTGATCGGCACCGGGCCCTGACCCGAAAGGGCGCTGGCCATCGCCGTGCGCCCACACGACGCCTCAGCCGAGGTCCCCGCCCCGTCCGCGCCCGGCTCGGCGGGCAATGGTCGGTTCAGCAGCTGACCGGCTCCCTCGCGATGGTCTCGTCCGCGCAGGACGAGCGCGCCGCCGGCCGCGTGGCCGTGGAGCGCGCGGCTGAGGCGCTCGGCGCCGACCTCGCCGCGCTGCTCAAGGCCGGGGAGGTCGTCGCCTCGGTCGGCTTCGGAGCGACCCGCTGCTGGTGGCCGCGCTCGTGGGAATCGCGGAGGGCCGCACCGCCCGCCTGGTCGCGCCAGCGGCGTCCCCGACCGCCCGGCGCTCGCGATCACGGTCGAGCCCGACATGCCGTCGCGTCTCTCTTCGCGCGCGACGCGCCGTGACTTCTCGCCGAGGAGGTGTATCTGGCGCGCGGCCTGGCACAGGCGCTGAGCCTGTCGCTGCGCCTGTTCCGGCTGGCCGCGGAGGAGCGCCGCCAGCGCCGCGAGGCCGAATGCAGTCGGAGCTGAACCAGCGGCTCCTCGACTCGCTCCAGGAGCGCCAGGAGCTGCTCGAGCGGCTGGCCGGGTTCCAGCGCTCCATCCCACGGCGCCGTGCGCGAGGACGTGCTCGACGCGATCTGCTCGGCGCCCGCGAGCTGCTCGGCGACGAGGTGGCCGGGCTCCAGCTGTGCCGCCCGACGACCCGAGTGCTCGAGCTCGTGGCCATGCGCGGCCGCGACGCGCTCGAGCTGCGCGGCGAGCGCACCGCGCGCGGCGACGGCATCGCCTGGCGGGCGATGGCCGAGGGCCGGCTCGTCGTGTCGGAGGACTACCAGCACGACGAGGACGTGTCCAGCATCTTCCGCGCCCGTGGCATCCGCGCGGGCATGTCGGCGCCGGTGCACGAGTCCGGCCGACCGGTCGGCAGCCTGATGGTCGCCTCGTACCAGGCCGGCCGCCGCTACAGCTCGATCGAGCGCGACATGCTGCTCGCGTTCGCCGACCACGCGAGCCTCGCGCTGTCCGACGCCCGCAGCATCCAGGCCATGCGCGAGGCCGACGCCGCGCGCATCCAGGCCCGCTTCCGCTCGCTCGTGAACAGCTCCTCGGACATGATCACGGTGATCGACTCCGCGGGCCAGATCGTCTTCGCGAGCCCGTCCGTCGAGCGCACGCTGGTCCTGCCCCAGGACGGCTACGAGGGCACGCCGCTCGCGCTCCTGATCCACCCGGACGACCGCTCGCGCGCGATCGAGTTCCTCGCCGCCGTGGCGCGCGACCGCGCGCCCGGGAAGCCGGTCGAGTGGCGTATGCGAGCGGCCGACGGCACCTGGATGGAGGTCGAGACGACCGCCACCGGCCAGCTCGACGACCCGGACGTCCAGGGCATCGTGCTGAACAGCCGCAACGTCACCGAGCGCAAGCGGCTCGAGGCGCAGCTGCGCCAGTCGCAGCGGCTCGAGAGCGTCGGCCAGCTCGCCGGCGGCATCGCGCACGACTTCAACAACTTCCTGTCGGTGATCCGCGGCTACGCGCGCTTCATGGTCGACGGCCTGGACGAGGAGGAGCCGCTGCGCGGGGACGCAGTCGAGATCGAGAAGGCGGCCGAGCGGGCTTCGCGCCTCACCAGCCAGCTGCTCGTGTTCAGCCGCCACGAGGTGGTGCCGCTGCGCGTCGTGGACGTGGCCGAGGTGCTGAGCGGGCTCACCTCGCTGCTCGCGCGCACGCTCGGCGAGGACATGAGCTTCCAGACCGACGTGGAGCGGCCGCTCCGGCGCGTGGTGGCGGACCCCACGCAGATCGAGCAGGTGCTCGTGAACCTCGCGGTCAACGCGCGCGACGCCATGCCGTCCGGCGGCGAGTTGCGCATCGAGCTCGCGAACGTCGCCGAGGGCCGACGGCGCCAGCCGTCCGCCTGACCGTGCGCGACACCGGCGCGGGCATGACGCCGGACGTGGTGGAGCGCGCCTTCGAGCCCTTCTACTCCACCAAGCCGAAGGGCGAGGGCACCGGCCTTGGCCTGGCGACCGTCTACGGCATCGTCACGCAGACCGGCGGCACGATCGAGATCGACTCGGCACCCGGGAGGGCACGACGATCGAGGTGCTGCTGCCGGCCACGGACGCCGTCCCCGACACGCCGCCGGCCTCCGGCAACGGCGCCGCGGGCGCCACGCGCGGCGAGACGATCCTGGTGGTGGAGGACGAGGCGGCGGTGCGCCGCCTACGTGCCGCATCCTCGCGCGCGAGGGCTACACGGTGCTCGACGCCGCCGACGGGCCGCGCGCCCTCGCCACCTGGGACGAGCACGCCGGCGAGATCGACCTCCTGCTGACCGACGTGGTGATGCCCGGGATGAGCGGCAAGGAGCTCGCCGAGAGGCTGGGCATCGAGCCCGTGTTCATGTCGGGCTACACCGACGACTTGATCTCGCGGCACGGCATGGACGGCCTCCGGCTGGTGCAGAAGCCGTTCGACGCGCACACGCTGCTCGGCGCGTGCGCAGCGCGCTGGACGACGAGTGGTCGCCGCGCGGACGCGCATCGACGTGCGGCGTAACGCGGCTCGACCGACAATCCGTGGCTCGACCCCAATATGGTGGGCAACGCAGGATCGTCGACGGAAGACAGCGAGGCGCGCTGCACGGCGACGCCTAGCCCTCGAGCACGGCCCCGTCCGGCACCTCGGCGGGCCCCTCGACCCGCACGCGGCCTCGCACCCGCACGTCGCGGCCGAAGCGGACGTCGCCCTCCACCTCGAGCCGCTCCGCCTCCACGAGCGACGGCGGGCCGCCCGCGAAGCGCGACTCGAAGTCGCGCAGCAGCTTGAACTCGTCCGACAGCTCCACGATCGGCGCGGCGTCGCGCTCCGGCGCCAGCTGCACGGTCCAGTCCTCCGCCAGCTGGTACGCGTCCGAGCGCACGACCAGCAGGTGGCTCGTCGTCTTCACGGGCGCGAAGCGTGAGCGCGGCACGTGGAGCGCGGCGGCGCCCTCGAAGGCGCCGATGGCCGCCCCCATCGCGGTCTCGAGCTGGACCACCTCGGGCGAGGACGGGTCACTCGGGTCGACCGTCTTGCTGTTGACGATCATCGGCAGCCCCAGCACACCGTCGCGCTCGTCCAGCGCCCGCTTGAGCGCGCGCAGGCTGACCCAGATGTTGTTCGCGTTGAAGAAGCGGTGGCGCTCGGTGTCCTCGAAGGCGTCCTGATCCTCGTCGGGGACCTGGGCCGTCTCGCGCAGCACGAGCCCGCCGTCGTCCTTGCGCCGCGCGAGGTGGCCGCCCTTGCGGTCCGCCTCGGTGCGGTCCACCACCTCCGAGAGGAACGGCAGCTCCTCGCGCGCGAACCAGCTCAGGATGCGCGGGTCGAGCACGGCGCCGAGGTTGTCCGAGTTCGATAGGAAGACGTGCTCGTAGCCCTGCTCCAGCAGCGTGTCGAGCATGCCGGACGAGGCGAGCGAGGTGAACACGTCGCCGTGCCCGGGCGGAGCCCACTCGAGCTTCGGGTCCTCCTCCCAGGACACGGGCTCGAAGCCGTCGGCCAGGAGCTTCGGCACCTTGCCCTGCATGAAGTCGAGCGGCAGGCCGTCGAGCTTCAGCTCGGCGTGGCGCTCGAGCGCCTCGAGCGTGTCGTCGCGCGTGGCGAAGCTGTCCATCAGGAGCAGCGGGATGCGGGCGTCGTGGCGCTCGCGCAGGTGCAGCACCTGGCGAGCGATCACGTCGAGGAAGGTGTGGCCGTCCTTGACCTCGAGCAGCGACTTCGCCCTGGTCATCCCCATGCTCGTGCCGAGGCCGCCGTTCAGCTTCAGCACCACGGCGCGCTCGAGGTCGGACTCGTCGGCCTCCGGCAGCTCGTCGGCGCTCCGCACTCGTCGAGCGGCTCGAGCTCGGACTCGGACAGCGTGCCCCTCGTCACCAGCGCGCAGGAGCTCCTCGTAGTGCGCGAACGTGTCGATCGCGATCTCGGGCAGCCCCTCCGCGCGCATCCTGTCCGTGGCCTCGCTCACGGCCACGATGCTAGGCCGTTAGGGTCGGCGGCGTGATCGCAACCGTGACCGAGGCCGACCTCCCGGAGCTGCTGCCGCTGATGCGCGGCTACTGCGACTTCTATGAGGTCGGCCCCTCCGACGACGCGCTGCTCGCGATGTCGCGGACGCTGATCGCGGAGCCCGGACGAGGGCGTCCAGCTGATCGCCCGCGACGACGCCGGCGGCCGGGCGATCGGCTTCGCGACGATCTTCTGGACGTGGCAGACGCTGAGCGCCTCGCGGCTCGGCGTGATGAACGACCTGTTCGTGTCCGAGGACGCCCGCGGCGGCGGCGTGCCGACGCGCTGATCGCCGCCTGCGCGGAGCGCTGCCGCGAGCGCGGCGCCACCGAGCTCGCCTGGCAGACGGCGCACACGAACGAGCGCGCGCGAGCCGTATACGAGCGGGTGGGCGCGACTCGCGACGAGCGCTGGCTCGACTACTCGCTGAGCGTGGCGCCCGGCTCGACGACGCCCGACTCGTAGGCGAGCACGACCGCCTGGACGCGGTCGCGCACGCCCAGCTTCATCAGCACGCGCGCCACGTGCGTCTTCACGGTCGTCTCCGAGACCACCAGCTCGGCGGCGATCTCGGCGTTCGACATCCCCCGGGCCATCAGCTTGAAGACCTCGAGCTCGCGCGGCGTGAGCTCGCCGATCTCGGGGCGCTCGCCCTGGTGGGCCGGTGCGCCACGCGCGAACTCCTGGATCAGCCGCTTGGTCACGGAGGGCGCCAGCAGCGCGTCGCCCTGGGCCACGACGCGGATGCCGTGACGAGCTCCTCGGCGGGCACGTCCTTGAGCAGGAAGCCGCTGGCCCCGGCGCGGAGCGCCTCGTAGACGTACTCGTCCAGGTCGAAGGTGGTGAGCATGAGGACGCGGGGACCGCCCTCTGCGCCTGCGCCCGCGATTCGCTGGGTGGCCTCGATCCCGTCCATCTCGGGCATGCGGATGTCCATCAGCACCACGTCCGGAGCGAGCCGGCTCGCGCTGTCCACGGCCTGCGTGCCGTCGCCGCACTCGCCCACGACCTCCATGTCCTCCTCGGCGTCGAGGATCATCCGGAAGCCGGCGCGAATCAGCGCCTGGTCGTCCACCAGCAGAACGCGGATGCTCACGCGGGCACCCCCGGCGTCGACAGCTCGCCGCCCGGCACGAGCGCGCGCGTCGGGAGCCGGGCGCGCACCGCGAAGCCGCCGCCGGGAGCGCGGCCAGCCTGCACCACGCCGCCGTAGACAGCGGCCCGCTCGCGCATGCCGGCCAGGCCGTGCCCGCCACCCGTATCGCCGAGCTCGTAGTCCTCGCGCGCCCCCTTGCCGTCGTCCTCGACGCTGAGCACGATCTCGTTCGGCTCGTAGGACACCGTCACGCGCGCGTTCGCGCCGGCGGAGTGCTTGAGCGTGTTGGTGAGCGCCTCCTGGACGATCCGGTACGCGGCGAGGTCGATCCCCGCCGGGAGCTGAACAGGGTCGCCGGTCACGCGCAGCTCGACCCGCAGCCCGGCGTCGCGGGCGCGACGCGCCAGCTCATCACGCGGGCGATGCTCTGCGGCCCCGACAGCGGCTCGCCGTCGCCGCGGCGGACCGGACCGAACAGGTGCCGCAGCTCGGCCAGCGCCTCGCGGCCGGTGTGCTCGATCAGGCGCGGCCGCCTCGACCGCGCGCGCGGGGTCCTTCTTGAGGACCTGGCGCGCGCCGCTGGCCTGGACCACCATCACGCTGAGGTTGTGCGCGAGCACGTCGTGCAGCTCGCGTGCGATGCGGTTGCGCTCGGTCGCGATGGCCCTGCGCTCGTCCTCGTCGCGGGCGTGCTGCGCGCGCTCCGCCTTCTCGGCGAGCTCGCGCGCGAGCATCGTCTGGTTTCGCGACGTCCTGCCGACGACCCAGGGCAGGATCCAGAAGAACGTCACCGGGAAGAAGATGTCGTTCGGGTCGTAGACGATCGCGAGTCCCACGATCACCACGACGCCGACCGCGAGGGCCGCCGTGCTCGGCCGCCCGCCCATGTGGCGGGCGGCCGCGTACCCCAGCAGGACGATCATCAGGACCGCGGTGAACATGTCGGGCGGTTGCGTGAGCCAGACCGCCATGACGACCATCCCCGGGAAGAGGCAGGCGACGGTGACGAGCGGCCGCGAGCGCCGCCACAGGAATGACAGGGCGATCGCGGTCATCACCGCGATGTTCAGCCAGAGCGGGCCCACCAGCTTCGAGTTGGTGGCGAGGTCGACCACCGCGATCGCGATCAAAAGGGCCACGATCGCCCGGTCGAGCGCTCGCATGCTGCTCTCGCTGAGGCCGCGGAGACGGCTCAGCATCAGCCCGGCTCCTCCAGTGGCAGCGTGGCTCTGAGGCGGAAGCCGCCACTGTCGAGCGTCCCCGCTCGGACGTGCCCGCCGTAGAGCCCGACGCGATCGCGCAGGCCCGCGAGCCGCACAGAGTCGCCGGCGGCCCGATCGTCCTTCACCTGGAGCTGGAGCTCGCGGGGCGTGTAGCGGACGAGCACGTCAGCTGTGCGAGCGGCGTTCTCGGCGGCGGCGTCCAGGGCATCCTCGATCACCCGGTAGCCGGTGAGGTCGATCCCCGCCGGCAGCTGGCGCCGTCCTCCGTCGACCTCGAGGGTCACCGTCAGGCCGCGGCCGCGCGTTCGCTCCACCAGCGCCTCGAGGCGGGCGAGGCCGGGCTGCGGCGCGAGCTGGGCGCCGTCGCCCTCGCGCCGGAGCACGCCCAGCAGCGTCCGCATCTCCGAGAGCGCCTCGCGCCCGGTGGTCTCGACGGCCGCGAGCGCGGCGCCCGCCCGCGCCGTGTCGCCGGCATCGACCGCCCGGGGAACGGCGCCGCCTGCACCACCATCGCACTCAGGCCGTTGGCCACGAGCTCCTGCAGCTCGGTCGCGATGCGCACGCGCTCGTCCTGCACGGCCGTCCGCGAGCGCTCCACGCGATCGCGCTCGGCCTGCGCGGCCTTCTCGCGCAGCTCCGCGTGGAGCAGTGCGCGGCTCCGCAGCGAGCGGCCGGCCAGTATCGGGAGGCCGAACAGGAAGGTGAGCCAGAACGCGTCGCCGCCCTCGAATCCGATCTCGACCCCGAGGGTCAGGATGAGACTCGGGATCAGCACGGCCAGGCTGCGCTCGCATGGCGCGCTGGTCCGCATGGCGGCCGACCGAGTAGAGGAGAAACAGCAAAGCAACGAAGGGCGTCGTGCTGTTCTTGGTCAGGTAGCCGTTGAAGAACGCCTGGAGGATCGTCGGGACGCTGAAGATCACTGCCGCCAGGACCACGTTGCGGCGGCGGAAGGCGAGACGCGGACATGGCGACGATCCCCGCCGCGATCGTCACCGGGCGGCTGTGACCTTCGCCGTCGAGGTGGTACAGCTCGATCGCGGCCACGATCGCGAACACCGCCGCGATGCCGATGTCCACCTTGAACGGGTCCGCCGCGCGCAGGCGGCTGCGCGCTGATTCCAGGAGCTGCACGTCCTCCAAGGTATCCGCGCGCGTCTGAATGGGCATCGTCCGCGCCGACGATCGCGTGTCATCCCTGAGGAGGACGGGAGGGACTTGCGGAATCGTCCCTCACGCGGACCCAAGATCGCCGTTCAGGCCGATGCGCCGGCGGCCCTGCCGCGGGAGCCTTGTCGCATGGCCAACTGGACCGCGACAACCACCACCAAGGCGACACCCGACCAGGTCCTCCAGGTGCTCACGCACCCGGAGGAGATCCGGCGCTGGTCGCCGATCGACTTCGACGTCGACGAGCTCGACACCCGCGCGCCTGTCGGCCGGGACCCGCGCACGGGTGACCGGCAGGCTCGCCGGCGTGAGCGTCGGCTTCGACGTGGAGGTCCACGCCGCCGACGAGCAGCTGCTCGAGCTGTCGGCGGACGGTCCGGTCGGCATCGACGTCCGCTACGAGCTCCGCCCGCCGAGGCGGGCTCGGAGGTCCTCGCGTCCGTCTCGATCCGGCGCGGAGGAGGCATCACCGGCCGTTTGGTCGCGAACGCCACCGCCGCCCTGCTCTCGGCCGGCGTCCTCGACGGAGCCGCGGGCCGCATCGCCCGGGCCGCCGAGCGTCAGCCGGAGCTGGCCCTCGCCGCATAAATCAACCAAGGAGACCCATGTACAGCGACACCGCAACAATCGCTCCGCTCGCTCCGCCAAGCCTGGCGGTGGCGGCACATGACCTGACCCGCCGCTACGGCGACGGCGACTCCGCCGTCGAGGCCGTACGCGGCGTGTCGCTCGAGATCCCGTCCGGCCAGTTCACGGCCATCATGGGACCGAGCGGCTCCGGCAAGTCCACGCTGATGCACCTGCTCGCCGGCCTCGACCGCCCCACCGAGGGCATCGTCGAGATCGCGGGCGAGGACATCACCACGATGGGCGACAAGCAGCTGACGCTGCTGCGCCGCAAGCACATCGGCTTCGTGTTCCAGGCCTTCAACCTGGTCCCGACGCTGAACGCCGAGGAGAACATCACGCTGCCGCTCTCGATCGCGGGCAGAAGATCGACCGCGCCTGGGTCGACTCGGTGATCGATCGCGTCGGTCTCGACGACCGCCGCTCGCACCGCCCGGCCGCGCTGTCGGGTGGCCAGCAGCAGCGCGTGGCCGTTGCCCGCGCCCTCGTGGCCGAGCCGACGGTGCTGTTCGCCGACGAGCCGACCGGCAACCTCGACTCGAAGTCGAGCGCCGAGGTGATCGAGCTGCTGGGCGAGGCCGCGACGGCCTACGGCCAGACGATCGTGATGGTCACCCACGACCCGGTGGCCGCCGAGGCCGCCGACCGCACCGTCCACATCGACGACGGCCGCGTGGAGGCGATCTCATGACGCGCGTAGGCCTCAGAGGAATCACGACGCGCCGCCTGCGGACGGCGCTCACGGCCCTGGCCATCGTGCTCGGGGTCGCCATGGTGAGCGGCTCCTACACGCTCACCGACACGATGCGCGGCGCAGCGGACTCGCTGTCCAGCTCCGCGTACGACGGGACCGCCGCGGTGGTCTCCGCCAAGACCGCGTTCAAGGTGGACGTGGACAACCCCGTCCGGCCCACGATTCCAGCGGGCACGCTCGACCAGGTTCGTGCGGTGCCAGGAGTCGAGAAGGCGGTCGGCAGCATCAGCGACGAGGCGCGGATGGTCGGTCGCGACGGCGACATCGTCGGCACCGGCCCGTACTTCGGCGTGGGGCTCGACCCGCAGGCCGGCAAGCTGTCCCCCTTCAAGCTGAAGACGGGGCAGTTCGCCACCGGCCCGGGCCAGGTCGTGATCGACGCCGGCACGGCGGACCGCGAGCACTACTCGGTCGGCGACATGATCCCCATCCAGGCGCGCGGGCCCGAGCGGAAGCTCAGGGTCACCGGCATCGCCACGTTCGGCGACGTCGACTCGATCGGGACGGCGACGTTCGCCCTGTTCGAGCTGCATGCCGCGCAGCAGCTGTTCCACAAGCCGGGCGGCTACACCGAGATCCTCGTCGGCGGGCCGGACTCGGTCCGCAAGCAGCTCTCGGCAGTCGCTCGGCGACTCGGTCCAGGTCCAGACCGCGGCGGCGAACGATCGCTTCACCCTGGACGGACTGAAGACGTTCGTGAAGTTCCTGAAGATCCTCCTGCTCGTGTTCGGAGGAATCGCGGTGTTCGTGGGCGCGTTCACGATCTACAACACGCTCTCGATCACGGTCGCTCAGCGCTCGCGTGAGCTCGCGCTGATGCGGGCGCTCGGCGCCACCCGGCGCCAGGTGCTGCGCTCGGTCGTCGCCGAGGCGCTGGCGATCGGCACGGTCGCCTCCATGATCGGCCTGGTGGCGGGCCTCGGCCTCGCCAAGCTGATCAGCAGCGTGTTCTCGTCGGCGGGCATCGCGCTGCCGTCCACGAGCACGGTCTTCGGCGCGCGGACGATCGTCGTCTCGCTCGCCGTGGGCATCATCGTGACGGTGCTGGCGGGCCTTGGCCCGGCGCTCCGTGCCACCCGCGTCTCGCCGGTCTCGGCGATGCGCGAGGGCGCGGAGATCCCGGCCGGTCGCATCGGCCGCCGCGCTCCACTGTTCGCGGCGATCACCGGCGCGCTGTCGCTCGCCGTCCTCGGGCTCGGCCTGTTCGGGCCGGGCATCGACGCGGAGGGCCGCCTGGCGCTGCTCGCGCCCGGGGCGCTGCTCCTGTTCGTCGCCGTGGCGCTGATCTCGCCGCGTCTCGTGCCGCACCTGGCGTCCGCGCTGGGCCGGCCGGGAGCGCGGGTGGCCGGCGCCGCCGGCGGGCTCGCCCGCCGCAACGCGATGCGCAACCCCGGCCGCACCGCGGCCACGGCGGCGGCGCTCATGATCGGGATCGCGCTGGTGGCGTTCTCGGCCGTGCTCGCCCAGGGCATGCGCGAGTCCACGAAGGGAGCGCTGGCCGAGCAGGTCCGCGCCGACTACGTGCTCGTGGGCCAGGACGGCTGGTCGCCGATCGACCCGGACGCCGCGAACGCTGTCGGCAAGGTTCCGGGCGTGCAGGTGTCCACCGGCCTCGTGCAGGACAAGGCACGCGCGTTCGGCGACAAGATCTCGGTCGACGGCGTGGACGAGAAGCGCATCCCGTCCGTGTTCGGGTTCGACTGGAAGAGCGGCTCGGACAGCTCGTATTCGAAGCTCGGCTCCGGCGGAGCGATCGTCACGGAGACGTTCGCCGGCGATCACCACCTGGCGGTGGGCGACCGCTTCCAGGTCACGGCGATCAAGGGCGATCGGCTCGGTCTGACCGTTGCGGGCATCTCGAAGCCCGACAAGTTCAACCCGCTCGCGATGGGCGAGGTGACGATCGCCAAGTCGGTCTACGACCGCTCGTTCACGGCCGAGCGCGAGCGCTACGCGTTCGTGGCGGCGGACCGCGCATCGAGGCCGGCGCTCGAGAAGGCGCTCGCGACCTTCCCGGACGTGAAGCTCCAGTCGAAGAGCGAGTTCGAGACCGACCAGTCGGCCTGGGTGGACCAGATCCTCGGGATCTTCTACGTCCTCCTCGGCCTGGCCGTGATCGTGTCGCTGTTCGGCATCGTGAACACGCTGGCGCTGTCGGTGCTCGAGCGGACCCGTGAGCTCGGGATGCTGAGGGCGATCGGGATGAGCCGCCGCCAGGTGCGGCGCATGGTCCGCCACGAGAGCGTCGTCACGGCGCTGATCGGGGCGGTGCTCGGGATCGCGATCGGCCTGTTCCTGGCAGGCCTGGCAACCGCCGCGCTGAGCGGCGAGGGCCTGCGCTTCGCCGTGCCGGTCGGCTCGCTCGCCGCGTTCACCGTGGTGGCGGCCGTGGCGGGCGTCCTCGCGGCGATCGGCCCGGCCCGCCGGGCCAGCCGGCTCGACGTGCTGAAGGCGCTGCAGTACGAGTAGTCAGGTCATCCCCACCCGCCGCCGCCCCGAGGGGCGGCGGCGGGTCGCGGGATACTTCCGGCAGCGATGACGCGGGAGAATGTGGAGCGGTTGCGGGCGGCCTTCGACAGCTTTCTCGCGGGTGGAGACGACTGGGGCGCCGAGCTCCTGGACCCGGAGGTCGAGTGGGATGCCGGGAACACGCTGATATTCGACCTCAACGGGATCTACCGCGGGCGCGAGGGCGTCCGCGAGTTCTGGCGAGAGTGGCTCGGCGCGTGGGAAACCGTGCGGTTCGAGTACGAGTTGGTCGACGCCGGCGACCGCGTGGTCGCGCTGATCGACCAGCGAATGCGCGGGCGCTCGACAGGCATCGAGGTACCGCTCGGCAAGTACGCCCACCTGTACACCTTCAGGGACGGGCTGATCGTCCACTGGAAGCTCTACGAGAGCCAGTCCGAGGCTCTCGAAGCAGCCGGCCTGTCGGGCGACGGCTAGCTTGTCAGCGTGCGCATCGCGACCTGGAACGTGAACTCGCTGAAGCAGCGGATCCCGCGGCTCCTGCCGTGGCTCGACGAGCGGCGACCGGATGTCGTCTGCCTCCAGGAGACGAAGCTCGCCGACGACGCGCTGGCCGAGCTGCTGGGCGACGAGCTCTCGAAGCGCGGCTACGAGGTCGCCGCGCACGGCGAGGCCACCTGGAACGGCGTGGCGATCCTGTCGCGCGCCGGCCTCGACGACGTGGTCACCGGCCTGGCGGACGCGCCCGGGATTCCCGCATCCGGAGGCGCGCGCCATCGCGGCGACCTGCGACGGGGTGCGCGTGACGTCCGGTGTACGTGCCGAACGGGCGGCAGCCCGGCTCGGACCACTACCGCTACAAGCTCGAGTGGCTCGCCGCGCTACGTGAGGTGGTCGCGCAGGGGCCCGACGCGGCGATCGTGTGCGGCGACATGAACATCGCGCCGACCGACGACGACGTCTTCGACCCCGACGCGTACGTCGGCCAGACGCACGTCACGGAGCCCGAGCGCGAGGCCCTGGCCGAGCTCCAGTCGCTCGGCCTGCGCGACGTGGTGCGCGAGCGCTGGCCCTCCGAGCGCGTGTTCACGTACTGGGACTACCGCGCCGGGATGTTCCACCAGGACCTCGGCATGCGGATCGACCTGATCCTGGCCGAGCGACCCCGTGGCCGAGCGGGTGCGCGCGGCGTGGGTCGACCGCCACGCGCGCAAGGGCAGTGGCCCGAGCGACCACGCCCCCGTGATCGTGGACCTGGACGAGGCGCCCGACGGCGACATCGGCCCGGTCGTGCCGCCGCCGTCACGCCGGTCACGAGGCGCGGCGCGAAGAAGCTGCCGCAGGCGCCGTAGCGTCGGTCGCCCTTGCGGTCGCGGTCGCGCGACGGCTGCACGCGCTTCGGCTCGCCGGGCATCTTCGGGTAGTCGGGCGGATAGGGCATGTCGCCCTCCTCGTCGCGCTCGTACATCTCGAGCAGCGGCTCGAGCGAGTGCGCGACGTCGTCGATCGCCGCGTGGCGGTCGCCCAGCTCGGCGAAGCGCGCCGGCATCGTCGCGACGGTGAAGTCCTCGGGCTCGACCTCGGTCAGCTCGTCCCAGGTGACCGGCGCCGACACCGGCGCGCCCGGCTTCGGGCCGCACGCTGTAGGCGGAGGCGATCGTCCGGTCGCGGGCGTTCTGGTTGTAGTCCACGAAGATCCTCTCGCCGCGCTCCTCCTTCCACCACTTGGTGGTCACCTCGCCCGGCAGCCGGCGCTCGAGCTCGCGGCCGAAGGCGATCGCCGCGTGGCGCACGTCGGTGAACGTCCAGCGCGGCTCGATCCGCACGTAGATGTGCATGCCGCGGCCGCCCGAGGTCTTGGGGAAGCCCGCGTAGCCCAGCTCGCCGAGCAGCTCGCGCGCGACGCCGGCCACGCGCACCGCGTCGTCGAAGTCGGTGCCCGGCTGCGGGTCGAGGTCGAGCCGGAGCTCGTCGGGATGGTCCATGTCCTTGCTTCGCACCGGCCACGGGTGGAACGTGATCGTGCCCATCTGCGCGCCCAGGCCACGACGGCGATCTCCGTCGGGCAGATCTCGTCGGCGTGGCGGCCCGACGGGAACTCGATCCGCGCCGTCTCGACGTAGTCCGGGCGCCCCCTTCGGGATGCGCTTCTGGAAGAACGCGTCGCCGCCGCCCTTCTCGCGCGTCGACAGGACGATGCCCTGGTGTACGCCCTTGGGCCAGCGCTCGAGCGTGGTGGGGCGCCGGCGGAGGGCGCGCATGATGCCCTCTTCGACGGAGACGTAGTACCTGACCACGTCGAGCTTGGTGATTCGGCCGTGCGCTCGGTCGGCGGGAAGATCACCCGGTCGGGGCTCGACACGCGTACCTCGCGGCCGCCGGCCTCGACGGTCGTTGCCTCGGAGGGGGCCATGGCCCTAGTTCTACTGCCTTCGTCACCAGACGAACTCGTCGATGACGCGCGCCACGTCCGCGCCGGGCACCGGGCCCACGCGCACCTCCCACGCGCCGTCGACCGCCTGCGTCAGCCGGCCGCGGATGCCCGAGCTCTCGAGAAGGCGCGCAACCACCGTCGCGCGGCGGTTGCCGGCCGCGCCGCCCCAGCGGACGTCGATGCCGAACTGGTCGCCCTCGACGGGCCAGATCGTCAGGCGGTCGGGGCGTGTCGGTCCGAGCTCGGCTCCCACGCCTCGATCATCTGCTTCGCACGCCTCTTCTTGAATATCCGGCGTCGGACGCCCCCACCGAGCAGGAGGAGCAACGCCGTCGGGGCGGGGAGCGGCAGCCAGCTGGTGCCGGCGTCCTCGGCGTCGGCGGGGCGCGGCCGGGCCGATCACCCGTGCGTGCGCGTGTCGATGCTGGCCAGCAGGCGGGCGCGCCGGTCGCGCACGTCCAGCCACGGACCGCGCAGGCGAGGGTCGCGTTCCATACCTCGCCCAGGTCGTCGAGGTCGATGCAGACCGCGGTGCGGTTCTGCGTGTCGAGCGCGTGCACGAACGGGTGCTCGGCGCTCTGGTACAGCGTGTACGCCCAGCGACCGTCGGGGCTCGGCAGGCGGGTCACGGGAACGCCGCGTCATCCGCTCGTCCGGCTCGTTGGGGTCCACGACCGGCTCGGGGAGCAGCCGCCCGGCCCGCAGGTCGTACGCCCGCACCGCGTAGTCGGTGAGGTCACGCGAGCGGTACTCGATCAGGTACGCGGTCCGGCCGTCCGGCGAGATCGCGTCGACGCTGAAGTCGCCCCTCAGCGCGGGCCTGGCGCCGCACACGCAGGCTGCGCGTGTCGACCACGGCGAGCGTCGTGACCTCGCGCGGGAAGCGTCTGCGCTGGCTGATCAGGATCAGGGTGCGCGCCGTCCGCCGACAGCCCGCTGCCGAGCCGTCGAGGGCGACCGCGGGGATCGAGAATGGCCCGCGCATGGTCCGCGCCCCGCAGCGCGCCCGCCGTAGCGCGCGCTCTCGACCAGACGGGTGTCGCCCATGACGCGAACGGTCTGGTAGTCGCGCTGCCCGCCGGGCACGGCCACCGGCTGAGCATCGACCCCCTCCGCGGGCAGACCCGCCGCGACGGCCGCGGACGGCATGAGCATGAGCACGATCACGAACAGCGCGAAGAGGAGCATGCTCTTCTACGCCGCTCGCGCTCCGGAGGGTCCCGGCCGTAGCATTGACGCCGCGATGACGGACCGTGCAGAGACCGTCGTCGTCGGCGGCGGTCAGGCCGGGCTCGCGGCCAGCCGCGAGCTGACGGAGGCCGGCGTGCCACACGTGGTCCTCGAGAGGGGCCGGGTGGGGCAGACGTGGCGAGGGCGCTGGGACAGCTTCTGTCTCGTCACCCCGAATTGGAGCGTCCAGCTGCCGGGCCACCACTACGACGGAGACGATCCCGACGGCTTCATGCCGCGGGACGGGGTCGTCGGCCACCTGGAGCGCTACGCGGCCGCGATCGACGCGCCGGTACACGAGGGGGTCGACGTGACGGCGCTGAGGCCGCGCGCGGACGGCGCCGGCCTCCTGCTCGAGACCTCAGCCGGGGACATCGAGGCCCGCCGCGTGGTCCTCAGCACCGGCGCCTACCAGCGGGCCCACCGGCCGCCGGCCGCCGCGCGCTCCCGGCGGACCTGCTCCAGATCGACGTCGAGGACTACCGCAACCCGGACCAGCTCCCCGCCGGAGCCGTGCTCGTCGTGGGCAGCGGCCAGTCGGGCTGCCAGGTCGCCGAGGAGCTGCACTCGCGGGCCGCGACGTCTTCCTGGCCTGCGGCCGTGCGCGTGGGCACCTCGCCGGATCAGCGGGCACGACCTCGCCTGGTGGCGCAGAGGCCGGCAGCTTCGACGACCGCGGTCGGGATGCTCCGCACCCGCGGCGCGGTTGTGGCGGAACTTCCAGGCGAGCGGGCCCGACGGCGGCCACGACCTCCACTACGGCGCTGCACCCCAGGTCGTGACGCTCCTCGGCCGGTTCCTGGGCGCGGAGGGCCGCGAGCGCCGTTCGCCACCGACCTGACGACAGCATCGCGTGGGGTGACGAGCGGCATACCGACGTCATCGGTGACTTCCGGAAGCTCGCCCTCGAGCGCGGGCTCCCGTGGCCGGACATCGGCAAGCCGGAGCCGCTCGACGCCGACCCGCCCGAGCGCCTCGGTCTGCGCGGGATTCGGCGCGGTGGTGTTCGCCGGCGGCTTCCGGCCCGACTACGGGTCGTGGGTCGAATGTCCCGGAGCGTTCGACGAGCTACGGCTTCCCGATCCACCGAGAGGGCGCCAGCACCGTCGTGCCGGGCCTCTACTTCGTCGGCGTGCACTTCCTGCGGAAGCGCAAGTCCTCGCTGCTCATCGGTGTGGGCGAGGACGCCGCCATCGTCGCCCGGCAGGTGGCGGCGACGGGCGCGACCGCCTGACGTCAGGCGCTAGGCGGCTATCGCGGCGCCTGACGGGAGCTCGAAGCGCTCAGCGGTATCGGTGAGGATCTCGAGCATCGCGTCCGTCGCCGGGGAGCGGTAGCGGCCGGCGAGCGTGCCGGCGGCGATCCGCCGCATCGGCGGCTTGGCGCCGAGCGAGCGGACGACGATGTCCTCCCGCACGTTCGTCAGGGAGAGCCCCGGGAGGAGCGATATGCCGACGCCCGCCGCGATCAGGCCCTGCACGACGTTGTAGTCATCCGACCGGAACCCCACCCTCGGGGTGAAGCCGGCTGCGGCGCAGACCGTCTCGTGGAAGTGGCCGCACCAGCTGTGCGTGCCGCTCTCCTGAATCCAGGTCTCGTCGGCGAGATCCTGGAGGCGAATTCGGCGCCTGCGTGCCAGCGCATGGTCGCGCGGCAGCGCCAGATACATCGGATCGTCGATGAGGTCGTGCAGCTCGATGCCCTCGTAGAAGCGGTCGAACTCGGCGGGGTTGAGCCTGTCGTACTCGAACAGGATCGCGATCTCGAGCTCCGCGGCCCGCAGCATCTGCGCCGCCTCCTCCGGCTCGCGCTCAACGAAGCTCAGCTCCACCTCGGGGTGGCGAGACGTAAACTCGGCGACCGCAGGCGGCAGCAGCGAGGCGCCCGCCGTCGGGAAGGACGACAGCCGGACCCGGCCGCCACGCACCCCGGCAATCGCCTCGAGCTCGGCCTCGGCGGCCGCCAGCCGCGCTATCACGACCTCGGCATGCTCGACCAGCGCCTGCCCGGCGTCCGTGAGGCGCACGCCGCGGCTGCCGCGGTCGACGAGCGTGGTGCCGGCGCGCTTCTCGAGGGCGGCGATCTGCTGCGAGATGGCGGGCTGGGTGTAGGAGAGCGCGTCCGCCGCGGCCGAGAACGACCCGTGCTCGGCGACCGCCTTGAGGACGCGCAGCTGCTTGACGTCAAACATAACCCCAGCTTATCGCAGCCACCACAACTCCGTATTTGAACTTATGAGCGCGATTGCCGATCATTCTTCGAGAGGAATCGAACCAACCACCACGCAAGGGAGCCCGAAATGAACCTCACCATCCGCCGTGCAACCAGCTCCGACGAGTTCGCCGTCCGTCGTCTTGCAGCGCTCGACAGCGCCTTCCCGCCCACCGGTGAAGTGCTCCTCGCCGAGATGGGCAACGAGCTCTGGGCAGCGCTGTCCGTGGACACCGGCACTGCGATCGCCGACCCGTTCCGGCCGAGCGCCGACCTGGTCGACCTCCTGCGCTTCCGCGCCGGCCGCCTGAACACCGGCTTCAGCCTGAGGCGCCCCAGGAGCTCAGGTATTCGCGCTGCTGCGGCGTAAGCGAGTCGATCTCCACGCCGAGCGACTCGAGCTTCAGCCGCGCGATCTCCTCGTCGAGCTCCTTCGGCACGGCGAGCACGCGGTTCTCGAGCTCGGCGCGGTGCAGCTTCAGGTGCTCCACCGCCAGCGCGAGATTGGCGAAGCTCATGTCCATCACCGCGGCCGGGTGGCCCTCGCCGGCGGCGAGGTTCACCACCCGGCCGCTGGCCAACAGATGCACTCGCCTGTTGCCGAGATCGTACTCCTCGACGAGCGGCAGCACCTGGCGGACGCGGCCGCCGGCCAGCTCGCGCAGGGCGTCGAGGTCGATCTCCACGTCGAAGTGGCCCGCGTTCGCCAGCACCGCGCCGTCGCGCATGCGCTCGAAGTGCTCGCGCCGCAGCACCGCGCGTGAGCCGGTGACGGTCACGAACAGGTCGCCGCGCTCCGCGGCCTCGAGCGCGGGCATCACCTCGAAGGCGTCCATGCGCGCCTCGAGCGCGCGCAGCGGGTCGACCTCGCAGACGATCACGGTCGCGCCCGCGCCGCGCGCCCGCTGGGCGATCCCCTTGCCGGTGGCGCCGTAGCCGAACAGGACCAGCGTCCGGCCGGCGAGCAGCAGGTTGGTGGCGCGCAGGATCCCGTCGAGCGCGGACTGGCCGGTGCCGTAGCGGTCGTTGAAGGTGCGCTCGGTGCGCGACTCGTTCACCGCCACGACCGGGCAGGCGAGCTTGCCCTCCGCCTCGAGCCGCCGCAGGCGCAGCAGGCCGGTGGTCGTCTCCTCGGCGCCGCCGCTCACCTCCTGGCCGCGCTCGTGGATCAGCATGAGCAGGTCGGCGCCGTCGTCAAGCGTGATGTCGGGCTGCCAGTCGGCCAGCGCGTGCACGTGCCGCGCGTAGGACTCGATGTCCTCGCCGCGGCGCGCGAGCACCGGCACGCCGAGGTCCACCAGCGCCGCCGCCACCTCGTCCTGCGTGGTCAGCGGGTTGGCCGAGCAGAGCGCGGCCTCGGCGCCGCCGGCCACCAGCGCCTGCATCAGGTTCGCGGTCTCGGCCGTGACGTGCAGGCACGCGGCGACCTTCACGCCCGTCGAGCGGCTGCTCCTCCCTGAAGCGCTCGCGGATCGAGCGGAGGACCGGCATCTGGCCCTGCGCCCACTCGATCCGCGCGAGCCCCTGCGGGGCGCAGCGCGGGATCGAGTGACCTCGGGCTTCAGGCTAATAGCGATAGTGCTCTGGACTTGTACGGCCCCTCGCCAGGCATCCGGCGCGGCCCCCCCCTCGTCTCACCGACACGCCGATGTAGGCGGCCTGCTCGGGCGAGAGCTCGGTGAGCTTCGCGCCGAGCGCGTCGAGGTGCAGGCGCGCGACCTTCTCGTCGAGGTGCTTCGGCAGCACGTACACCTGCTTCTCGTACTCGTCGTTCTTCGTGAACAGCTCGACCTGGGCGATCGTCTGGTTCGTGAACGAGTTCGACATCACGAAGCTCGGGTGCCCGGTGGCGTTGCCGAGGTTCAGCAGGCGGCCCTCCGAGAGGACGAGGATCGAGTGGCCGTCGTCGAAGCGCCACTCGTCCACCTGCGGCTTGATGTTGTTCCGCTCGATGCCCGGGTGGCGCCAGCCCGGCCATGTCGATCTCGTTGTCGAAGTGGCCGATGTTGCCGACGATCGCCTGGTGCTTCATCCGGCTCATGTGGCCGGCCGTGATGATGTCGCGGTTGCCCGTGGCGGTGACGAAGATGTCCGCCGTGTCGACCACGTCGTCGAGCGTCACGACCTGGTAGCCGTCCATCGCCGCCTGGAGCGCGCAGATCGGGTCGATCTCGCGTGACCAGCACGCGCGCGCCCTGGCCGCGCAGCGACTGGGCGCAGCCCTTGCCGACGTCGCCGTAGCCGCAGATCACCGCGGTCTTGCCGGCGATCATCACGTCGGTGGCGCGGTTGATGCCGTCGATCAGCGAGTGGCGGCAGCCGTAGAGGTTGTCGAACTTCGACTTGGTGACCGAGTCGTTGACGTTGATCGCCGGGAACAGGAGCGTGCCGGCCTCCTGCATCTCGTAGAGGCGATGCACGCCGGTCGTGGTCTCCTCGGTGACCCCCTTCACCTGCTCGCCGATCCGCGTCCACTTCTGCGGGTCCTCGGAGAGCGTGCGCTGGAGCAGCCGGAGCACGACCTGGAACTCCTCGGAGTCGGCCGACTCGGGATCCGGCACGGCGCCGGCCTTCTCGAACTCGGCGCCCTTGTGCACGAGCAGCGTGGCGTCGCCGCCGTCGTCGAGGATCATGTTCGGCCCGTCGCCGTCCGGCCAGGTGAGCGCCTGCTCGGTGCACCACCAGTACTCCTCGAGCGTCTCGCCCTTCCAGGCGAACACCGGGATGCCGGCCGTCGCGATCGCCGCCGCGGCGTGGTCCTGGGTCGAGAAGATGTTGCACGAGCACCAGCGGATCTCGGCGCCGAGAGCGATGAGCGTCTCGATCAGCACCGCGGTCT
>CAWEHM010000033.1:0-161682 GCA_963808875.1 uncultured Thermoleophilaceae bacterium | reverse complement strand
ACGTGAACGGCGTGCCGGTCGCGGAGCACATGCGAACCCGGCGCGACACGCGCGGCGCGCTGGTGGTGCTGGTGGACGGCCGCTTCGCCTGCACCGGTCCGCAGCTGGCGCTCGGCGGCCCGCTTCAGCTCCAGCGCTACGCGCGAAGGCGGCTCGCAACGGAGGAGGAAGCCGCCGCGCGCGCCTGGTGGCAGGAGGTGATCGGCGCGCTTGCGCGATAAATCACTTGCGTTCCGTCCTGAGGCTGGCATACAGTCGCCTCGCCGGGCTCCCCAATAAGGAGGACATTCGGATGGCGGATCAGGCTCTGGACCGGGACGAACAGAGACTTGCCGAGCTGGGGTACAAGCAGGAGCTTGACCGTGGGTGGTCGCGGTTCTCGAACTTCGCGATCTCCTTCACGATCATCTCCGTCCTCGCGGGGTGCTTCACGACCTATCCGCAGGCGTGGAACCTCGGCGGCCCGATCGCCATCTCGTGGGGCTGGCCGATCGTCGTCCTGCTCATCCTCCCTGTCGCGTTCAGCATGGCCGAGGTGGCCGCCGCCTATCCGACGGCGGGCGGCCCCTACTGGTGGGCCAACGACTTCGGCGGCCCGATCTGGTCCTGGTTCACGGGCTGGTTCAACCTGCTCGGGCTGGTCGCCATCGTCGCGAGCGTGGATTGGTTCTGCGCCCAGTTCTTCACCTTCGTCTTCAACCTCTGGGGCCTCGACTTCATCCTCAACTTCGCCGACGCGGTCTCACTCGGCGAGATCTTCATCGTGTTCATGGTGATCCTCTTCCTGCACGCGATGATCAACATCTTCTCGTCGCATCTGGTCGCGCTGTTCAACAACATCTCGGTGTTCTGGCACTGCGTCGGCGTGCTCGTGATCATCGGGATCCTGATCGTCGTCCCCGACCACCATCAGAGCGCGGACTTCGTCTTCACCGAGAGGATCAACAACTCGGGCTTCAGCATGGGCATGTACTGGTGGTACATCCTGCCCACCGGCCTGCTCCTGACCATGTACACGGTCACGGGCTACGACGCGTCGGCGCACGTGGCGGAGGAGACCCGGGACGCCGAGGTCTCGGCGGCCAAGGGCGTCTGGCAGTCGGTCGCGCTCTCCGGGCTGATCGGCTGGTTCGTGCTCCTGGCGATCACGTTCGCGGCGAGCGACGTGGGCGCGGTCAACGACGGCGGCGGCACCTCGCTGGCGATCTTCCAGAGCGCGATGTCCGAGAGCTGGGCCGAGGTCGTGATCCTGATCTCGGCGATCGGGCAGTTCTTCTGCGGCATGGCGTGCGTCACCAGCTGCTCGCGGACGTTCTTCGCGCTGTCGCGCGACCGGGTGACGCCGGGGCACCGGCTGTGGGCGAGCGTGAACGGCAAGCGCGGCGTGCCCGTGGCCGCGGTGATCGGCTCGTGCGTCCTCGCCGGCATCCTGAGCCTTCCCGCGCTGGGCGGCAACGCCGCCGGTGTGCCGGTCGCGTTCTTCGCGGTCGTGTCGATCGGCGTGATCGGGCTCTACCTGGCGTACGTCATCCCGACCTACCTGCGCTGGCGGAGCCCTGAGCGCTTCACGCCGAGCCCGGCATGGAACCTGGGCGACAAGTGGAAGTGGCTCAACCCGATGGCGGTGGCGTGGGTGATCATCACCTCGATCTACTTCTGCCTGCCCTTCTACGGGCCGGCGGCCGTCTGGTGGGACGATTCGTTCGACTGGAACGCGGCGAACTTCACGCCGCTCGTGCTGGGCGTGCTGATCATCGCGATCACCATCGCCTGGTTCGCCGGGATGAACAAGCGCTACAAGGGCCCGATCCGGACGATCGAGTTCGACGAGGGCATGGGCATCACCAAGGAGAAGCCGACGGACGTCGACGAGCCGCCGGCGGCCGAGCCGCCTCTCGCGCCCGCCTAGGCCTGCGGAAGCTCGACCGCCGCGAGCACGAACGCCTTCCAGCGTTCGTGCTCGCGCGCGCGCCAGTCGTCGTCCTGCTCCGGCTCGACCGAGCGGTCCACGGGCAGCAGCTCCGCGGCGTCCGCGAGCGAGGGGATGACCCCGGCGCCGACCGCCCCCAGCGCCGCCGCGCCGAGCACGGTGGCGTCCGCTCCGGCGGCGTCCACGCGCACGCCGATCGTGTCGGCCTGGAGCTGAAGCAGCAGCGGCTCGTTCGTGAGCCCGCCGTCCACGCGTAGCGAGTCCACCTCGACGGTCTCGCGCATCGCGGCCACCACGTCGGCCACCCGCCACGCGATGCCCTCGAGCGCGGCGCGCGCCACGTTCGCGCGCGTCGTGCCGCCGTGCATGCCGGCGATCACCGCGCGCGCGTCCGGCTTCCACCAGGGCGCGCCCACGCCCGCGAGGCCGGGCAGCACGCGCGCGCCGCCGTTGTCGTCCGCGCCGCGGGCGAGCTCGGCGAGCGCGGCCGGGCTGTCCGCCATCCCGAGCTCGCGGCACATCCACTCGAGCATCGCGCCGGCGGCGAACACGCCGCCGTCGATCGCGTACTCCATGCGGCCGTCGATCCGCCACGCGACGGTCGGGAGGAGGCCGCCCGACGGGCGCGGCACCTCGTCGCCCACGTGGCCGAGCACGAACACGCCCGTGCCGTAGGTGGCCTTCACGCGGCCCGGCACGACGCAGCCCGCGCCGGCCAGCGCGGCCTGCTGGTCCACCACCTGGCCGCACAGCCGCAGCTCGGCCGGCCACGAGTCGTGCCGCAGCGTGCCGAGCTCACCCGCGGTGTCGCGCACCTCGGGCAGCACGTCGGGCGGCACGCCGAACAGCTCGCACAGGCGCTCGTCGAAGCCGGGCGTGCCGAGCCGGTGGAGCTGGGTGCGCGAGGCGGTGGAGTTGTCGGTGGCGAAGCCGGCGCCGAGCCGGTCGCACAGGAACGAGTCGACCGTGCCCATGCGGAGCGTGCCCGCGTCGCGCGCCCGCTGGACCGCGTCCTCGTTCTCGAGCAGCCACGCGAGCTTCGCGGCGGAGAAGTACGGGTCGAAGGGGAGTCCGCTGAGCGACTGGATCTCCTCCTCGTGCTCGCCCATCCGGTCGAGCACCTCCTGCGAGCGCTTGTCCTGCCAGACGACGATCGGCGAGAGCGGCGCGCCGGTCTCGGCGTCCCACGCGAGCACCGACTCGCCCTGGTGGTCGAGCCCGCAGGCCACGACCTCCTCGTCGGCCCACTCGAGCAGCTCGCCGACGGCCCCCGCCACCGCGTCGAGCACCTCCTCGCCGTCCTGCTCGACCCACCCGGGCTTCGGGTGCCGGTTGACCTTGTCGCGGCGCGCCTCGCGCACCGGCTGCAGCCGCTCGTCGAACAGGGCGGCCTTGACGCCGGTCGTTCCCTCGTCGACGCCGAGCAGAAGCACCTGCGCTTACTACCACACGCGGGTCCGCTCCGGTTAGTGTCGTCCGATGGATCTCGGTGACCTGAAGAAGAGCGTCGACGACGGCAGCATCGACACCGTCCTCCTCTGCATCGCGGACATGGAGGGCACGGCTCCAGGGAAAGCGCCTCACGGCGCGGCATTTCCTGAACGAGGTCGTGGAGCACGACGCCGAGGGCTGCAACTACCTGCTGGCCGTGGACGTCGACATGAACACGGTCGACGGCTACGAGATGTCGAGCTGGTCGCGCGGCTACGGCGACTTCGTGTTCAAGCCCGACATGGACACGCTGAGGCTGGTGCCGTGGCACGAGGGCACGGTGCTGCTGATGGCCGACCTCGCGTGGGAGGACGGCAGCGACGTCGTGGCCTCGCCGCGTCAGATCCTGCGCAAGCAGCTCGCCCGGCTGGCCGAGCGCGGCTGGACCGCCGCCGCCGGCACGGAGCTCGAGTTCATCGTCTACCGCGACAGCTACGAGGACGCCTGGCACAAGGGCTATCGCGACCTCGAGCCGGCGAACCTCTACAACGTCGACTACTCGATGATCGGTACCGCGCGCGATCGAGCCGCTGATCCGGCGCATCCGGAACTCGATGATGGCCGCCGACATGTCGGTGGAGAACTCGAAGGGCGAGTGCAACTTCGGCCAGCACGAGATCAACTTCCTCTACGACAGCGCTCTCGCCGACCGCCGACAACCACGTGATCTACAAGACCGGCGCGAAGGAGATCGCGGCGCAGGAGGGCATGTCGATCACCTACATGGCGAAGTTCGACGAGCGCGAGGGCAACTCGTGCCACATCCACCTGTCGATCGCGAAGGACGGCGGCGGCAACGTGTTCGCCGACGACGAGACGACCTTCAACCGCTTCGTCGCGGGCCAGCTGGCCGCGCTGCGCGACCTGACGCTGATGTTCGCCCCGAACGTGAACTCGTATAAGCGCTTCGTGGCGGGCTCGTTCGCGCCCACCGCGGTGGCGTGGGGACACGACAACCGCACGTGCTCGATGCGCGTGGTCGGCCACGGGCAGGGCCTGCGCGTGGAGAACCGGCTGCCCGGCGCGGACGTGAACCCCTACCTCGCGCTCGCGGCGATGATCGCGGCCGGCCTGCACGGGATCGAGAACGAGCTCGAGCTGGAGCCGGCGTTCGAGGGCAACGCGTACGAGTCCGACAAGCCGCGGGTGCCGCACAACATGTACGACGCGCGCGACCTGTTCGCCGAGTCGGCCATCGCCCGGGAGGCGTTCGGCCAGGACGTCGTGGACCACTACCTGAACCGCGCGCGCATCGAGATCGACGCGATGGAGGCCGCGGTCACCGACTGGGAGAAGTTCCGCGGGTTCGAAAGACTGTAGGGCGTGAGCACGCCCGGTCATCGGCATCTGCGCCGCGATCGAGAGCGCGCGCTGGGCCGCCTGGGAGGTGCTGGTGAACCTCTCGCCGCGCACGTACTCGCTCGCCGTGCAGCGCGCCGGCGGGCTGGCGCTGATCCTGCCGCCGGACGACTCCGTGGCCGGAGGCGCCCGACGAGCTGCTCGACCTGCTCGACGGGCTGATCCTGGCCGGCGGCTCCGACATCGATCCGGCGAGCTACGGCGCGAAGCCGCACCCCGAGACGAGAACACCTGGCCCGAGCGCGACCGCTTCGAGATCGCGCTCGGCACGCGCGCGCTCGAGCGCGACATGCCGGTGCTGGGTATCTGCCGCGGCATGGAGATGCTGAACGTGATCCAGGGCGGGACGCTGAACCAGCACCTCGGCCTGGAGCTGCACCGGCACACGCCGGGGGTGTTCACCGACCATCGGGTGGAGCTCCAGCCGGGCTCGCTGGCCGCGCGCGTGGTGGGCTCGGAGAAGACCGAGGTGAAGTCGGCGCACCACCAGGGGGTGGAGGAGCTGGGCGAGGGAGTGGCGGTCACGGGGCACGCCGACGACGGCGTGGTCGAGGCGATCGAGCTACCGGACCGGCTCGTTCGCCGTCGGCGTGCTGTGGCACCCGGAGGAGGACGAGCGCAGCCGCGTGGTGGGCTCGCTGGTGGACGAGGTGCGCGAGCGGATGAAGGAGCCTGCGTGATCGCGGTCGTCGAACCCGCCACGGCGGAGGTCATGGCGGAGGTTCCCCAGGCGGGCATCGAGGAGACCGACGCCGCCGTCGCGCGCGCGAAGCAAGCCTTCCCGGCCTGGCGCGCGGTCGCGCCCGGCGACCGCTCCTCGCTCCTGCACCGGCTGGCGAACGCCATCGAAGAGAAGCTGGAGGACCTCGCCCGGCTGGAGGCGCGCAACGCGGGCAAGCCGATCTCGGACGCCCGGGGCGAGATGGGCATGGTGGTCGAGACCTTCCGCTACTACGCGGGCGGGCCCGAGCGCAACACCGGCCGGACCATCCCGGTGGCGGGCGGGATCGACATGACCTTCCGCGAGCCGCTCGGGGTGGTGGGCCTGATCACTCCCTGGAACTTCCCGCTCACGATCGCGGGCTGGAAGCTCGGGCCGGCGCTGGCCGCCGGGAACACGGTCGTGCTGAAGCCGGCGGAGCTCACGCCGCTCACCGCGCTCGAGTTCGAGCGGATCGCACTCGAGGCCGGCATCCCGGAGGGCGTCGTGAACGTGGTGGCCGGGCCGGGCTCGGTGTGCGGGCAACGGCTCGTCGAGCACCCGGACGTGGCGAAGATCGCCTTCACCGGCTCCACCGAGGTCGGGCCGCAGGATCGCCGCGGGCGCCGCCGAGACGATCAAGCGCGTCACGCTAGAGCTGGGCGGCAAGTCGGCCAACATCGTGTACGCGGACGCCGATCTCGAGCGGGCCGCGCAGGCAGCCCCGCCGGCGGTGTTCGGCAACGCGGGCCAGGACTGCTGCGCCCGCTCGCGCATCCTCGTGGAGCGCTCTGCCATGGACCGGTTCATGGAGGTGCTCGAGGAGGCGGTGGAGTCGATCACCGTGGGCGACCCGCTGGACGACTCGACCGAGATGGGCCCGCTGATCTCGGCGGACCAGCGCGAGACCGTCTCCTCGTTCGTTCCGGACGACGCGCCGGTCGCGATCCGCGGCGATGCGCCCGACGGCCCCGGCTTCTGGTTCCCGCCGACGGTCCTGTGCCCGGTCTCGAACGACGACCGGGCCGGCGCGCGAGGAGATCTTCGGCCCGGTGGCGGCGGTCATCCCGTTCCGCGACGAGGAGGAGGCGATCCGGCTCGCGAACGACACGATCTACGGGCTGTCCGGCTCGGTCTGGACGCGCGACGGCGCGAAGGCGATCCGCACGGCGCGCGCGCTCGAGAGCGGCGTGATCTCGATCAACTCGAACACGTCGGTGCGGGTGTCCACGCCGTTCGGCGGCTTCAAGCAATCCGGCTACGGCCGCGAGCTCGGGCCCGACGCGCTCGACCACTACAGCGAAGTGAAGAACGTCTACTACGCCACGGAGGGTTGATGGGTCGCCTCGACGAGAAGGTCTGCGTGATCACCGGAGCGGCGAGCGGCATCGGCGCCGAGACCGCCAGGCTGTTCAAGGAGGAGGGCGCCACGGTCGTGGGCGTCGACCTCTCGGAGAACGCCGAGGGCGACCTGGCCATCCAGGCGGACGTGACCGACGAGGAGCAGGTGAAGGGGCATGTACGCCCGCACGCGCGAGGAGTTCGGCCACATCGACGTGCTCTTCAACAACGCGGGCATCTCGCCGAACGACGACGTGTCCGTGCTCGACACCTCGCTCGAGGCGTGGCAGCGGGTTCAGGACGTGAACCTGAAGTCGGTGTTCCTGTGCTGCAAGCACGGCATCCCGCACCTGCTCGACGGGGACGGCGGGTCGGTGATCAACACGGCGTCGTTCGTGGCCGTGATGGGCGCGGCGACGTCGCAGATCTCGTACACGGCGTCGAAGGGCGGCGTGCTGTCGCTGTCGCGCGAGCTGGGTGTCGAGTTCGCCCGCCGGGGCGTCCGCGTGAACGCGCTGTGCCCGGGACCGGTGAACACTCCGCTCCTCCAGGAGCTGTACGCGAAGGACGAGGAGGCCGCGCAGCGGCGGCTCGTGCACCTGCCGATGGGCCGCTTCGCCGAGGCGCGCGAGATCGCGAACGGCGTGCTGTTCCTGGCGAGCGACGAGTCGTCCTACGTCACCGCCCAGACGTTCCTCGTGGACGGCGGCCTCTCGGGCGCCTACGTGACACCCGAGTGAGGGTCCTCTCGGTCGTCCACGAGCTGGACGCCGGCGCCGGCGTGTTCGGCGAGTTCGAGACGTGGGTGCCGTCGTCGGGCCCGCCTCCAGCGGACGGCGACTTCGACGCTCTCATGATCTTTGGGGGCTCCATGCACGTCGATCAGAACGACGGGCATCCATGGCTGAGTCCTGAGAAGGAGTTCATTCGCGAGCAGTTGGAGGGCGGCACGCCCATCCTGGGGGTCTGCCTCGGATCGCAGCTGCTGGCCGAGGCGGCGGGCGCCGCTCCGTTCCGGATGCCCGAGCCCGAGATCGGCTGGTACGACGTGGAGATCACGGACGCGGGCGCGGCCGACCCCGTTCTCGGGCCGCTCGCACCGTCGGTGGAGGTGTTCGAATGGCACCACTACGCGGCGCCGCTGCCACCGGGCGCGGTGGAGCTGGCGCGGACGCCGGCGTGCGTGCAGGGCTTCCGCATCGAGGGAAAGCCGGCCTGGGGGCTCCAGTTCCACGCCGAGGTGACCCGCGAGAACCTGTCCGACTGGCTGGACGGGTGGGAGGACGCCGAGGCGCGCTTCACCGATTTCGACCCGGCCGCGATCCGCGCCGCCAGCGAACTACGCATCGAGGGCAGAACGAGGTGGGGCGCCGGCTCGCGGAGCGCTTCCTCGCCGAAGCCGCCCGAAATTAGGACCGTGTCGTCTTTATGCCCGTAATGCGTGCATAAGGACGACACGATCAGCCGGGAGGGCCGGACCCGGTGCCCTCGGGGCCCGTAGTCGGCGGCGGTGGCGGGGGCGGTGCCTCGGGAGTGGGCTCAGTGGCCGGCTGCTCGGTCGGTGCAATCTGGCCGCCGCCGTCCGTGCCCAGCACGGGCTCGCCCCTCAGCGCCTTCAGCTCGAAGAACAGGACCGCCGCGGCGAGTGCCGTGAACGGGGCCACCAGGACTCGGACGATCAGGTCGCTGATCGTGTAGCCGACGAAGGAGTCCGACACGCTGTTCGTGATCGCGTTCAGGACCGCGGTGATGATGAACTGGAGGAGGAACAGGACAACGATCACGCTGAAGACCTGCCAGCCGTGCCCACGCACCAGGTCGCGGCTGCGGCCGAAGGAGTCGATCGCGCCGAGCCGCTCGAGCACGATCACAGGCGCGATCACCGCCCAGATCGTGAGCAGGAAGAGGCCCGGGACGATGAGCAGCAGCAGGCCGATGCCGATCCCGATGCCGGCCAGGATGCCCGCGATGATCAGCGGCCCGATCACAGGGGTGACCGACTGGACGAGGGAGCCGACCGAGTAGTCGCGGCGCCCGTCGAGGATGTCCCGGGCGGCCTCCACGACCATGCCCTGGAACCAGTAGGTCGCGATCGTCGCGATGGCCGCGACGATCAGCCCGCCGATGATGCTCACGTCGCCGGCGTAGATGAGCCCGCTGATGAGCGCCACCGGCACGAACACCACCAGGGCCGCCGGGATCAGCAGCGTGAACTGGTCCTTGTAGATCGCAAAGATGCGCTCGAAAACCCGAGCGACGTCGAGCTTCTGATTCATGCACCAGAATCTATTGCTGTGCCGGACAGCTTGCGTGGACACCTCCTGATTGCGGCGCCGTCGCTGTTCGATTACTTCCGGCGCACGGTGGTGCTCGTGCTCGAGCACACGCCCGAGGGCGCGATGGGAGTCGTGCTCGGCCGCGAGACGGAGACGCTCGTGTCGGACGCGGTGCCCGCGCTGGCCGACCTCGCGGACGAGGAGGACGTCGTGTTCCTCGGCGGCCCGGTGGCCCCGGAGTCGGTGGTCGCGCTCGGCGACTTCGAGCAGCCCGACCAGGCGGGCAACCGGATCGTGGGCTCGCTCGGCACGGTCGATCCCGACGGCACCAACGATTCGCTCCGCCGTCTCCGCGTGTTCGCGGGTTACGCCGGCTGGTCGCCCGGCCAGCTCGACGCCGAGCTCGACAGCGACGCCTGGATCGTGCAGCCCGCGGATGCCGAGGACCCCTTCCTGGCGGGCGACATCTGGTCGGACGCGCTCGGGCGCAAGGGCGGCCGCTACCGCCTGATGGCGACGATGCCGGCCGACCCGTCGCTCAACTAGGCGTACAGCCGCGCGGGCATCAGCCGCAGCTGCGCACGAGCCGCGCCGTGGCGCGGGCACGTGCCGCGTATCCGTCGGCGGAGACGTGCACGCCGTCGTCCGCCAGCCACTCGGGGTGGCGATGGGTCATTCGCTTCCAGTTCAGCACGATGAGGTTGTCGCGGCGCGTGTCCTCGTCCGCCAGCGCCCGGTTGTACCCGCGGTAGCTGACGCCGGCATACGGCGGCCGCACGATGTTCGCCCATACGACGCACCGGTCCACGCCCGCGACCTTCATCACCGCGCGGATCGCGGCCCGGAAGCCGTCCACGTCGCGCGGGTCGTCGTTCGTTCCGAGGCTGGCGTGGATCACGCGCGGCAGCCGGTCGCCGTACCGGCGCATCACGTCGTCGCCCTCGGCGGCATGCCGGCTCACCTTCGTGGCTTGCCTGATCCGCCAACCCGGCAGCTCCTTGGGGATGTAGGGCCGCGTACCCTCGGCGAGCGAGTCGCCCACCACGAGCAGGCTGTGCTCGGACGCCTGGGCGGGAGCGGCCGCGGCGCTCGCCAGCGCCAGCCCCGCCGCGGCGATGGTGAGCGCGCGCCTCATCGCCGCCGCAGGGCGGGGAAGTCCTCTGCCATGGCGTCGAGGATAAGGCGGGCGGGCGCGACTGCGCCGTCACGCGTGAAGTGGATGCCGTCCGGCTGCCGGGCGAGCACGCGCTTCCCGTCGATCGTCAGCGCATCGCTGTACCGGCCGTGGCCCAGCGTGGAGTACACGTCCACGTAGCGGAGCGCCGGCACCGCCTTCGTGGCCCGCGCGACCGCACGGTTCTGGCTCCGGAAGATCCGGTTGAACGTCGGGTCCCGGGCGGTGGGAGGCGGCACCCAGTACACCGGCCGCCTGCCGCCCGACGACAGCACGGAGCTGACCACCGCGACCCGCCGGGCGAACTCGGTCTCCCAACCGGGATCGCCGGGGTTGTAGAGGGAGCCGTCGGGGGTCTGCACGTTGAACCCGTCGTTGTCGCCGATCGCCATGACGACCGCGTCGAGGTCGCGCGTCTCCACCTCCTGGCGGGCGTTGATCTCCCAGTTGAAGAACGCGGGGTTCGTTAGGCCCGTGCCGTTGCGCGCGACCGTCGTCACGTCGAGCAGCCCGCTCGGCCCCTGGTCGATCAGCCGCTGGCCGAGGAACTCCGCCTGCGAGTCGCCTGTCACCAGCACCCGGAGCGGGCGCGCGCGGGTGGGCTGGGCGAAGCTCTGGCGCACCTCCTTCTTCCGGTTCTGGCGCAGGATCGCGTTCGAGCCGCGCTCGAGCTCCGTGCCCGCCGCCGTCTTCGGCTCCTGCCCGAAGGCGAGGTCGAGCCCCTCGCGCGGCAGATGAAGGCCGACGGCGCCCGCCGCGTCGTCGAGCGGGCGGCCGACGGACAGGACGATGTCGCGGGTGGGCCCCGGCTTCATCCCCTCGCCCGCCCGCACGAGCGCCTCGGAGTTGAACAGCGCGGCGATCGCCAGGGCGATCAGCATCACGCCGAGGACCCGACCCGCCGGCATCGTGAGGTCTCTGTCGGCGCTCGGCTCCACCGCTCAGAACTGGTAGTAGATGAACGGGGCCACGCCCTGCTGTCCCACCGCGGCGTCGGCCGCGACTATCACCGCGCCGACGGCGATCCCCTGCACCGCGACGGGCCTCGCCACGAGCCAGGCCTCCGCGTCGCGCCACCACTCGCGCGGCAGTGCCTGAACCGCGACCGAGGCCACCACCAGGAACACGAGCGGCAGCGTCACGAGCGGCGACGGGCCGCCGAGACCGAGGCCACCCAGCACGGCGAACGCTGTGTGGAGGTCCGGCGCGCGGAAGAACACCCACGCCACGCACACGACGTTGAAGGTCACGAGCCAGGCCACCCACGCCGGCAGCCGGAAGCCCGGGAAGCGCTCGCGCGTGAAGCGCTCGGCGGACAGGGCGGTTCCGTGGATGCCACCCCACAGCACGAACGTCCACGACGCCCCGTGCCACAGGCCGCCCAGCAGCATCGTGATCATGATGTTCCGGTAGGTCTTCGCGCGGCCCTTTCGGCTGCCGCCCAACGGGATGTACAGGTAGTCGCGGAGCCACCTGGACAGCGTCATGTGCCAGCGCCGCCAGAAGTCCCGGAGCGACAGCGCGAGATAGGGCCGGTTGAAGTTCTGGGGCAACTGATAGCCGAGCAGCAGCGCCAGCCCGATCGCCAGGTCGGTGTAGCCCGAGAAGTCGCAGTAGATCTGGGCCGCGAAGCCGTAGAACGCGAGCAGCACCTCCGCGCCCGAGTGCGCGCTCGGGTCGCTGTAGACCGGGTCCACGATCCGGCGCGCCAGCTCGTCGGCGATCACCGTCTTCTTCACGATGCCGCCGACGATCAGGAAGATCGCCGGCCCGGCGAGGACCGCGCGCGGGTCGCGCGGCGTGCGCAGCTGGGGGAGCAGCTCGTTCGCGCGCACGATCGGTCCGGCCACGATGTGCGGGAAGAAGGCCTGGAGGATCGCGACGTCCATGAGCGAGGCGGCCCGCGTCTCGCCCCGGTACACGTCCACCACGTACGAGATCGCCTGGAAGGTGAAGAAGGAGATGCCGATCGGCAGGACGACCTGGACGAGCGGCAGCGGCGATCCGAGCCCGACCCCGTCGAGCGCGTCGTCCGTCTGCGTCACGAAGAAGCTGAGGTACTTGAAGACGCACAGGAGGCCGACGTCGAAGACGATCGCCGCGACGAGGGCGCGCTTACGGATGGCCGCCGACGGGCTGCGCGCGATCACCTGCGAGGCGAACGTGTTCACCACGCTCGAGGCGACCAGGATCAGCACCCAGCGCCAGTCCACCCACCCGTAGAAGAAGTACGACGCTGCCAGGATGAAGGGGCGCCAGGCGCTCGGATGCGGCTGGAGCGCCCACGACACCACGAACACGACGGCGAAGAACGCCGCAAACTCGATTGTCGGGAAGACCAATTAAAGCCTTTCCGCCGCTGGCCGAAGCATCCTCAAGTGACCCTCATGACTCGCACGCTCGCCCTTGCCGCCATTGTCTTGACCACGGCGGTCGCCCTCCTCCTGCCCGCAGGCGCCTCCGCCGCACCCGTGACCGTCGGGCTCGGCGACCAGACCTGGAACATCTTCAACGACCACTATTTCCAGGCGCTCGGCCTCAAGCGCCTCCGCGTGGTCACGCCGTGGAACGTGGCACTCTCGAGGGGCGACCGCGACTGGCTCGACCACTACCTCGCCGGCCTGCCGGAGGCCGGGATCGAGCCGCTCGTGAGCTTCGGAGCGCCGAATGGCACGCGCTGCCCGGCGCGTCCGTGCACGCTGCCCACGACTGCCCAGTTCGACCGCGCCTTCCGGGCCTTCCGCGCGCGCTGGCCGTGGATCCGCACGATCAGCGTGTGGAACGAGGAGAACCATCGCAGCCAGCCCACCTTCCGCTATCCGGAGCAGGCGGCGCGCTACTTCAACATCGTCAAGAAGCGCTGCCGCGGGTGCCGGATCGTGGCGGCCGACGTGATCGACGACCCGAACATGGTCCGGTGGATCACACGCTTCCGCACGGTCGCGCGCGGGCCGCGCCTGTGGGGCCTCCACAACTACCGCGACAGCAACCCGCGCCGCGGGCAGCGCTACGGAGGCACCAAGCTCCTCGTGCGGACGGTGCCCGGGAAGATCTGGCTCACCGAGACCGGCGGGATCGTGAAGTTCGTGCTGCCCAACGGCCACACGCTGTTCCCGTACAGCGAGAGGCGCGCGAACGTCGCGCTCGGCCGGCTGCTGCGGCTCGCGCGCGCCTACCGCCGGCAAGATCGAGCGGCTGTACGTGTACCACTGGCGTCAGGACGAGTACGGCCTCAATCGCTTCGACTCCGGCCTGATCGGCCAGAACGGCAAGCCGCGCCCGAGCTACTACACGCTCGCGCGCTGGCTCAAGACGCCCTGGTTCACACCGTGACGTCGGGATGGCGGCCGGCGAGGTGCTCGGTGAGCGTCTCGCGCACCCAGCGCCGCTCGTCGCCGCTCGCCATCCGGTAGCGGCCGAGCAACTCCTTCTGGGAGGTGAGCGGAAGGCCGGCGATCTCCCAGCTCACGGCGAGCCGCTCGAACAGGAGCTCCACGCGGCGCTGCCAGCGGTCCTCGGCCGACGCTGCCGGCTTCGCGTCGAGCTGCTCGAGCTGGCGGAGTGTGCCGGCGCTCAGCTCGTCACGCAGCGCGAGCACGTTGCCCTCCGCGTCGCGGTATGCGGTCGTCGAGGCAGGCGCGCTCTCGCGCTGCCCGCGCCTGCGGGAACGGCGGCCCATGCCTCCTAGGCTACGAGGGTCCGGCAGCGTTCCTCGACGGCGGCCTGGATTTGGCTCGCGACGTCGGGGTTGGTGCGCGAAATCAAGCGGAACGCCTGCTCGGTCATGACGATGACCCTCGAGTCGGCTGTCGTCGTGACCGTCGCGGTGCGCACCGCCTTGTTCACGATCCCCATCTCGCCGAGGAAGTCTCCCGGGCCGAGATCGGCGATGTGATCGCCGTCGCGCAACACCTTGGCACCGCCCTGCTCGATCACGAAGAACTCGTACGCGAACTCGCCCTGGCGCACGAGGTCGGTGCCCTCGGCCACGTCGATCTCGTCCGAGTGCTGGGCGATCAGAAGGCGGTCGTCGCGCGGCAGCGACTCGAACAGCGGAATCGACTGCAGGTCGCTCTCGTCCATGGCACGCAAACCTAACCCTCCGCGCGCTCCAAGTCGAGGAGGGAGCGCTTGCGGTCGAGCCCGCCGCCATATCCGGTGAGCGCGCCCGCGGCGCCGATCACGCGGTGGCACGGGACGATCACGGGAAGCGGGTTGCGGCCGTTCGCGGCGCCGACGGCGCGGGAGGCGCTGGGGCGGCGGATCGCGGCGGCGATCTCCGAGTAGGCCGCGGTGGCGCCGTAGGGAATCGTGGAGACGGCGGCCCAGACCTGGCGCTGGAACTCCGTGCCGCGCGGCGCCAGCGGGAGGTCGAACTCGCGCAGCTCTCCGGCGAAGTAGGCGCGCAGCTGATCGGCCGCGTCGAGGAGCAGGGGATCGGACGAGATGGCGGCCGTGGCGCCTCCGAACCTCACGTCGCTCAGCCCATCGGCGTTCCGTTCGAGTAGGAGTGTGCCGATGGGCGTGTCGACAGCGTGGATCCCTGCGGCCGAGCCGTTCGACGGCGGGTCCGTGCTGGGCTTCCTGGAGGCGAGGGCGGTCGCGGGGCTGGAGGAGGTCAAGGGTGGTTCCTATCGTCGCAGTGTCTCCCTGAAGAACGGCGGCGGACGCATCTCCGTGAGACCCGAGCGCTCCGGTGTACGTGTGGAGCTCGATCTGGACGACGCGGCCGACGCGGACGAGGCGCTCGTGCGCGTGGGCCGCCTGTTCGACGTGGACGCCGACCCGTCCGCGATCGAGGAGGTCCTCGGGGCCGATCCACTGCTCGCGCCGCTGGTGGCGGAGCGGCCCGGGCTGCGCGTGCCGGGCGCGATGGACGGCTTCGAACTGGCCGTCCGGGCGATCGTGGGGCAGCAGGTGTCGGTGGCGGGCGCGCGGACGGTGCTCGGCCGGCTGGTTCGGGAACACGGCGGATTCCTCCCCGATGTCCTGGCGGAGGCCGATCCCGGCGGCTTCCCGTTCCCGCGCGGGCGGGGAGCGGCCCTCGTGGAGGTCGCCAGACTGGTCGCCGCAGGGGAGCTTCGGCTCGACCCGGACGCGGATGCGCACGAGGCGCGCTCCCGACTCCTCGCCATACCCGGGATCGGGCCGTGGACGGTCTCCTACATCGCGATGCGCGCGCTTGGCGATCGCGATGTGTTCCTCCCCGGCGACGTGGGCGTCCGGCGCGGCCTCTCCGCGGTTGGAGGCGATCTCGATCCGGACCGCTGGCGCCCCTGGCGGTCCTATGCGGTCATGCATCTCTGGCACGCCTGAGATACGTTCCCGCGCCATGCGCGCAGTCCAGATCACGGAGCTGAGCGGGCCGGAGTCGGCCCTCCAGGAGGTCGACCTCCCCGAGCCGGAGCCCTCGCACCCGCTCACGCCCGGGAGCGGTGTGGTGATCGACGTGCACGCCGCCGGCGTGTCCTTCCCCGAGGTGCTCCAGACGCGCGGCGAGTACCAGATCCAGCCCGACCTGCCGTTCGTGCCGGGCAGCGAGGTGGCGGGCGTGGTGAGGAGCGCACCCGAGGGCTCAGGGCTCGCGGAGGGCGACCGCGTGGCGGGCTGCTGCCTGCTGGGCGCGTGGGCCGAGGTGGCCGTGTCGCCCGACTTCCTCACCTTCGAGCTCTCGGACGAGCTCGACTACGCGCAGGGCGCCGGGCTGATCCTGAACTACCACACCGCCTATTTCTCGCTGAAGCACCGCGGCCGGCTCGCGGAGGGCGAGACCGTGCTCGTGCACGGTGCGGCCGGCGGGATCGGCACGGCCACGCTCCAGGTGGCGAAGGGGCTCGGCGCACGCACGATCGCGGTCGTGTCGAGCGACGACAAGGAGCGGATCGCGCGCGAGGCGGGCGCCGACGAGGTCGTGCGCTCCGACGGCGCTTGGAAGGACGAGGTGAAGGAGCTGTCGGGCGGCGGCGCGGACATCGTGATCGACCCCGTTGGCGGCGACCGCTTCACCGACAGCCTCCGGTCACTTCGCGAGAACGGCCGGCTCGTGGTCGTGGGCTTCACCGGCGGCTCGATCCCCGAGGTGAGGGTCAACCGGCTCCTTCTCAACAACCTCGAGGTCGTCGGCGCCGGCTGGGGGGCGTTCGTGATGGGCAAGCGCGACGTGAACCGCGAGATCGGCGAGGCCGTGAACCGGCTGGTGGACGAGGGCTTCGTGCGCCCGATCGTGGGCGCCCGCTTCCCGCTCGAGCAGGCGAGCGACGCGCTCAAGCTGATCGACGAGCGCGGCGCCACCGGCAAGATCGTGCTCGAGCTGCGCTGACGTTGGCACGGTTGTCCCGTTTCGGCGGGCACCCCGCCGGGAACCGGTCACTCCATGAGGCGGGGGTTATTTGCTGTGGCCGTGGCATGCGCGATCCTGGTGCCGGCGGCTAGCGCGTCGGCCGCGACACTCCCGCCCGAGTTCACGCCTTCCTGTCCCACCGAGAGCCCGAACGGCCCCTACGGCGGCGTGCGCATCTGCTCGGGCACCGTCCCGAGCTTCGACGACGCCACGCTCAGCGTGGACGTGACCCAGCCGATGGACGACACGGGCTCGAGCCATCCGCTCATCGTGATGCTGCACGGCTTCGGCAACAACAAGCACGAGTGGGAGTCCACGAAGGACGAGGGCGACGGCGCCGACAAGTACCACTGGAACAACCGCTGGTTCGCGAAGCACGGCTACTACGTGCTCAACTACACGGCGCGCGGGTTCTCGGACAGCGAGGCCGACGACGCGACGAACCAGCCGCCCACGCCGCCCGCCCCGAACGGCTCCGAGGACCCGCTCCACCGAGGCTTCATCCAGCTCAAGAGCCGCGACTACGAGATCCGCGACACGCAATGGCTTGCGGCGCTCGTCGCGAAGGCCTACCCGGACGTCGACTCCGACCGCATTGCCGTCACCGGCGGCTCCTACGGCGGCATCGAGAGCTGGCTCCAGGCGAGCCAGGCCACGTGGACCTTCCCGCACCAGCAGGACCCGACGCTGCCGGTGCTGAACCTGCAGGTGGCGGTGCCGAAGTACCCGTCCACCGACCTCGCCTACTCGCTCGCCCCCAACGGCCACGGCGGCGGCCCGGCGCTGAACGACCTGTACGAGTCGTCGCAGGGCACGCCCGACAGCGACGAGGGCGAGGGCAACCCGATCGGCGCCCCCAAGGAGAGCTACGTCACCGGCCTCTTCGCGCTCGGCAACGAGAAGGGGATCTTCGAGGAGGGCTCCTCCGACGACCCGCCGTTCCCGTGCACCTACGACGACTGCGAGGGGCCGCATCCCATCACCGCCTGGAACGCGCGCACCCAGGCCGGCGACCCCACCCCGGACAGCGACCCGATCATCCATCAGATCCGGCGCGGCCTCACCGAGTTCCGCGGCGCGTACTACCAGGACGAGGGGTGGTCGCAGCAGGTCGACTCCCGCAAGGTCGCCGTGTTCTCGATCCAGGGCTGGACGGACGACCTGTTCCCGGCGGTCGAGTCGTTCCGGATGTTCAAGTACCTGAAGCGGCTCGACCCGCGCTGGCCGGTCGAGGTCGCGCTGGCAGACGTGGGCCACTCGCGCGCGCAGAACAAGCCCGACACCTGGCACCGGCTCAACGACCAGGCGTGGCAGTGGCTCCAGTCGAACATCGACCGCAGCCACGAGCAGCAGACGACCGTGTCGAGCGAGGCGACCGTCTGCGGCGACCACGGCGCGCCGCAGCACGTGGTGGGTCGCACGCCCGAGGAGCTGGCGAGCGGGAGCCTCACGCTCCAGTTCGCCCCTGGCGGCACCCAGGGAGACGCCGCGGCGACCGATCCCAACGGACCGGCCACGGACGCGATAGCGGGCGACATCGTCCAGCCGGGCGAGCCGTGCCGACAGTCGAACGGCCCCGCGGTCGGCGGCTACACGCAGTACTCACCCCCGCTCGCGAGCACCGAGAGCTACGTCGGGCTCGGCGTCGTACGCATCCCGTACGTCTGGACAGGCGGCGGCAGCGGCATGCTCGCGGCGCGCCTCTTCGACGCCGCGCCTGACGGAACCGAGCTCCTGATGACGCGCGGCGTGTACCGCTTCGAGAACGACCCGACAACCGGCGAGATCAGGCTCCCGCTGTACGGCAACCACTGGCGGCTCGAGCCGGGCCATCGCATCCGTCTGGACCTCACGCAGGTCGATGCGCCCACGTACAAGCCGAGCAACGTCCCCTCGACGTTCCAGTTCCCGAGCGGCGTCTCGCTCGTGCTACCCACCCGGTAGCCGTCTCGGGCACACTTCCCGGGATGGAGGACGAGGCGCTGCGGCGCGGGCGCGCGGAGGCGCGGCGCCGTGTCTACCGGAGGCGCCGGCTTGTCGCGGCAGGGATCGCCGGGCTGATCCTCGCGCTGCTCGTGGCCGGAGGGCTGCTCGCGTTCGGCGGCGACGGGGGCGGCGACAGCGAGGCCGAGGCGCCGCCCAAGCCGCCGAGCCTGCCGCGCGGCGGACGCACGATCCTCCCGGACTTTCGAGTGGTCGCGTACTACGGGGCGCCGCAGGACGACGAGCTGGGCATCCTCGGGATCGGCCCGCCCCGGCTCGCGGCGAAGCGGCTGGAGCGGCAGGCCAAGCCCTACGCGCGCCCGCGCCGGCCGGTCCTGCCGGCAATGGAGCTGATCGCCGCGATCGTGACCAGTGAGGCCGGCGACGGCGGCGACCACTCGATGCGCCAGGACGCATCGACCATCCGCCGCTACCTGCGCGTGGCGCGGAGGCATCGCATGCTGCTGCTGCTCGACATCCAGCCCGGCTACGCCCCGTTCCTGCAGGAGGCGAAGGCGCTCGAGCACTGGCTGAAGCAGCCGGACGTCGGGCTCGCGCTCGACCCCGAGTGGAGCATGAAGCCGCCGCTCCTGCCCGGGCAGGAGATCGGCTCGACGGACGCCGCGACCGTGAACGAGGTGTCGCGCTACCTGTCGGACCTGGTGCGCCGGAACGACCTGCCTCAGAAGCTCTTGGTCGTACACCGCTTCACGCGCGAGATGATCCAGAACGAGGACCAGCTCGAGCGCGATCCCGGCGTGGCGCTGGTGGTGAACGTCGACGGGTTCGGCGACCAGCCCAACAAGGTCTCGAAGTACCGCGAGTTCACGCGCGACCTGCGGCGCCGCTACAACGGCTTCAAGCTCTTCTACCACGAGGACCTGAACCTGATGAGCCCTAAACAGGTGCTGCGCCTGCGGCCGCAACCCGATCTGGTCGTCTACGAATAGCCCACTAGAGTCGGGCCAGCATGACCGGTCCCGTGCTCCTTGCAGTGGACGACGACGCCAAGGCTCGGAACGCCGTCGAGTCGGAGCTCCGGGAGCGCTACTCGCGCGACTACACGATTCTCTGCGAGCCGTCCTGCGCCGCGGCGCTCGTGACGCTCGAGCGGCTGCGGGACGACGACGCGCCGGTCGCCCTCGTGCTCGCCGGCCAATGGCTGTCCGGGATGACCGGCAGCGAGCTGCTCGGACGGGTCCACCAGCTCCATCCGCACGCCAAGCGCGGCCTCCTGATCGAGTGGGGTGGATGGGGCGACCGCCCCACGGGCGAGGCCATCCACGACGCGATGGCTCACGGGCGCATCGACTACTACGTGCTGAGGCCGTCCGGCCGCCCGGACGAGGTGTTCCACCAGGCCGTGTCCGGCTTCCTGCTCGAGTGGTCGCACTCGCAGAAGATCGCCCCGCACACGATCCACGTGGTCGGGCAGTCGTGGTCCGGCCGGGCCTACGAGATCCGCGACGCGCTCGAGCGCTGCGCAATCCCGCACGCCTTCTGCCTCGCCGACTCCGTGCAGGGCCGGGAGGTCCTCGCCGGGGTGGACGGGAATTTCGAGTTCCCGCTGATGGTTCTTCCCACCGGCACCGTGCTCTCCAACCCGAGCGACGCCGAGATCGCGGGCGCCTCTGGCGCGGGCGTCAATCCCGGCGGCCGCGACTACGAGGTGGTGATCGTCGGCTCCGGCCCCGCCGGGTTGTCGGCGGCCGTCTACGGAGCGTCGGAGGGGTTCAGCACGCTCGTCGTCGACGAGGCCGGGATCGGCGGGCAGGCCACGCTCAGCTCGCTGATCCGGAACTATCTCGGCTTCCCGCGCGGCGTGAGCGGCGCGCGGCTGTCCGAGCAGGCATACGAGCAGGCATGGGTGCTCGGCGCGGACTTCGCCTTCATGGAGCGGGTCGTCGGGCTCGACCGTGAGAACGGCCGCATTCGCCTGACGCTGTCGGAGCACGGATCGGTGTCCGCGGGGGCAGTGATCCTCGCCACCGGGGCTACCTACCGCCGCATCGGCGTGCCGGAGCTCGAGGAGCTGAACGGAGCGGGCGTGTTCTACGGCGGCCCCGCCTCCGAGGCGCACGGGCTGAAGGGGCTCGAGGTCTGCGTCGTGGGCGGCGCGAACTCCGCGGGCCAGGCCGCTCTCCACCTGGCTCGCTTCGCGCGGCGCGTGACGCTGATCGTGCGCTCCGGCTCGCTCGCGGCCGGGATGTCGCACTACCTGGCTCGCCAGATCGAGGCCACGCCCAACGTGGACGTGCGGCTGCGCACCGAGGTGGTCGGCGGCGACGGCGCCGACGGGTGGCTCCGCCACCTCGTGCTGCGCGACGCGGACGGCTCGGAGGAGACGGTGGACGCCGAGGGGCTGTTCCTCATGATCGGCGCACGCCCGGGGACCGACTGGCTGTCGGCCGAGATCGCGCGCGACTCGCGCGGCTTCATCCTCACGGGCGCCGACCTGGGCGACGACTCCGGCTGGCCGCTCGAGCGGAGCCCGTTTCTGCTCGAGACGAGCATGCCCGGCGTCTTCGCGGCCGGCGACGTGCGCCATGGGGCGGTCAAGCGCGTGGCGTCCGCGGTCGGCGAGGGCTCGATCGCGATCCAGCTGGTGCACCAGCTGGTGGCCGAGGGTCGCCTGCACGCCCAAGCGGCGGTACCGGCTACGCCGTCGTCTCGCACCTGAACGAGTTTGCGTTCAGGGCCGTGTCCCATTACGGTCGTTGAAGACACATCCCCGGCGTTGGCCCGCCGGTTTCGAAGGACAGGACCCGCCCCATGACGTTCGCTCAAATCCGTCGCAGGCTTCGCCGCACTCGTGGCCGGCGCCTCGCGGCCACCACCGGGCGGCTTGACCTGTGCGGCGCGTGCGGCGAGCCGTTCGTGTGCCCCGTCACCTGGTCCGAGAAGGGGCCCGCCGACTGGTGGCTCCTGCTGCGCTGCGGCTCCTGCGGCGCCTCCCGCGAGGTCGTCGCGACCAATGCCGACGTGGCTGAGTACGACAGCCAGCTGGACGAGGGCATGCAGGTGATCAACGCCGCGGCCGAGCGCCTGGCGCGCGAGGCCCTCGCCGCCGAGGCGGATGCCCTGGGCACCGCCCTCGGCATGGATCTGCTGGGCGCCGACGACTTCCGGTGATCTGCCGCTGAGCTCGGCTGCGGCTAAGGATTGAAGTCCGCGTGGACGATTAATCCGGCGATGGACAGCTACCACGTGCGCCGGGCCGTTCAGGCGGCCCGGCTGTCGACCTTCGAGGAGCAATCGCTCGTGACCGGTCCCCTACTGCTCCTTGCCGCACTGGTGCTGGCGAGCCTGAACGACTCGGCCGGCGGCCCGGCGCGCGCGCTGGCGCTGATCGGACTTGGCGTTCTGGCGGTATGCGCCATCTCGCGGGGCGTCCGGCTCTACCGGGCGGGAGCGGTCGGGTCCATGCCGGCATCGGTCGCACGGGTCCCCGTGCGGATTCGCCCGAGCCGGATCTCGACCGCGACGACGGCCGCACTCGCGCTGGTGCTCCCGGCCGTGGCGTGTGTTGCGGTCCTGGCCGTGGTCGAGTGGAGCTGGCTTCCTCTGGCGGCCATCCTGCTCTTCGGCGCGATTGGCCTGAGCCTGCGGACCCTTCGGTCGAGGGAGGACGCTCGTTCATACCACCGCGACGCGCCACCCTCCGCGTGCCGGCTCCTGGAGCGGCTGTGCATCAGAGCGGACGTGCCGGTTCCCGAGCTCGTGCTCGAGGCGGGGCCCACCGGCAATGCGTGGACCACCGGCGGGCGGATCCACCTAACCCCTCGCCTCGTCCAGCTGCTCGAGGAATCTGAGCTGGAGGCCGTACTCGCGCACGAGCTGGCGCACCTCGCTCACCGCGACGCGGGGGTGATGGATGTCTGCTCCGCGCCGAGCCGGATGCTGCTGGCCTTCGTCGGCATGGTCGTCCCCTCGATCCGAAGCTGGCTCCGACGGGTGTTCATGTACGGCACCTTTGTCGGAGGCGTGACCCTCGGCCTCATGATCTTCTGCGTGCCGCCGGCACTCCTGTTCGGCTGGGTGTCGCGGCTGTCGGTGCTCGGCATGTCGCGCGGCCGCGAGATCGCAGCCGACGCCGCGGCGTCCGCCCTGACCGGCCGGCCGAGCGCGCTCGCCTCGGCGCTCGTGAAGCTCGACGAGGACAGCGGCCTCGTGCCGCAGGCCGACCTCCGCCAGTTCGAGGCCCGCGCGATGCTCTGCATCCTCGGGACCGACCACTCGCGGCTGGGCCGCTTCTTCTGCACCCACCCGCCCACGGCCGAGCGGGTCAAGAGGCTGCAGGAGCTCGAGCGCCGCGTTCAGGCCGGCCGCTGAGAGCGGGAGGCCCTGGCGCCTAGGCGCCTTCCGCCACCTGGGCAATCCGCCCGACGGCGCCGTCAAGCGCGCCGGCGGAGAGCAGCGACGCCGCGGCGCCCGCGACGACCCGGCCGGCGATGCCGCGGCCGCCTCGGACCTGGACCGAGGCAGTCAGCTCCGCGCATTTGCCCGCCTCGGCGAGGTCGTAGCGCACGTCGAGGCCGATCGGGCCGTCGGCCGAGAGCTCCAGCCGCGTGGCGTCCGCGTGGTGGACCTCCACCTGGAACGAGACGCGGACCCCGGCGACCTTGCCCGTCACCCGGGCCATGCTGCCGGCCTCGAGGCGGCGCGTATCGAGGTCGTCGAGCTCGAAGTCGACCGGCGACCACAGCCTGATCCGCTGAGGATGGGTGAGCACCTCGAGCAGGCCGTCGGGCGTAGTCCTCGCCCTGGCTGTCGATGTCCACCTGTCCATGCGCCAATGCTTGCGGGTCGGGCCGGCCCGCTGTGAGCGATGGAGCACACTCCCGCCGCCGCGCACCCCGACGGGCAGCGTGGTTGACGCGCCTCGGCAGGACAGCAACCGGTCAACGCGAACCCAGAGAGGTGGCGGAGGAGTCGAGGCTCGAACGGCAGCTCGACAGGGCGGTGGCTCGCGCGGCCACGCCGCGCGGCGCCGCCATCGTGATCGCCACAGCGTCGACCGTGATGACCGTCGTCGCCGGGCTCCTGATGACGGTCCTCGACAGCGAAAACTTTCCGTCGATCGGCTCGGGGCTGTGGTGGGCCGTGCAGACCGTCACGACGGTCGGGTATGGCGACTACGTTCCAACGAGTCTCGCGGGGAGGCTCGTCGCGTCCCTCGTCATGCTCCTGGGGATCGGCTTCCTGACGGTCATCACCGCCTCGATCACGAGCACCTTTGTGGCGCGCTCACGGCGTGACCCCTCGGACGCCGATGCTGCGATGACGGAGCAACTCCGTCAGCTCGACAGCCGGCTCGAACGGATTGAAGCCGCACTGAGCCGCTCCTCGTCGTCGTAGCGTGCCGGCCCGCCGCTCCCGCGTTTGCTCAATGCCGCAGCGCGACTCGGAACGGCTTGTGTTCGAGCACGCCGCCGCTGCGCACGATCACGGCGGACGACTCGTCGATCTCGTGCCACACGCCGGGCAGATCCGAGAATGGCTCGGACGCGATCAGCCGGTCGTCGGGCGTTGCCGTCGTGAACCACATCTTCTTCCCGGGATACAGCGAGTGCAGCGAGTCGACGTCGGCCGACGCGAAGAGCGACCGCGCCCGGCCTTCGGTCGCGTACCGCACGGCCCACAGGCTGCTGCCGTCCGAGACACCGAAGGTCCCTTGCACCATCGGCGCGACGCCGCATTGGGTGGCGGTCGTCTCGATCAGCCCGACGGTGCGCTCGAGCGCTCCGATCGGATCCTCTTCGAGGCCGAAGGTGAGCGCGAGCCTGAACACCACCTCTGTGTCGGTCGAGCCGACGATCCCGGCGAACAGCTTCGGATCGATCGCCCACATGAGGTCCCGCCGGATGACCTCGAAGTCACCCACGTAGCCGTTGTGCACGAACAGCCAGCGCCCGTGGCGGAAGGGATGGCAGTTGGTCTGCTGTACCGGTGACCCGATCGCCGCCCGCACGTGCACCAGGAACAGAGGCGACTCGACGTGCGCGGCGAGCTCGCGCAGGTTCGCGTCGCCCCAGGCGGGAGCGACGCTGTGGTACACCGCCGGGCCTTCTCCTGCCCCGTACCAGCCGACCCCGACGCCGTCGCCGTTCGTCGGTTCGGCACCCATCCGCGAGTGAAGGCTCTGGTCGACGATCCCGTGCTGGGTCTTGAAGAGCAACTCGTCGATGAGGACGGGCTGCCCGTGCCATGCCATCCAGCGACACATCGTCGGCTCATCGTCGAACCCGCCCTACCCACCGACGTCATCCCGATCGGGTGATTCGGACTTACGCGCTTGTGCTGTCAAGCAGCTGCAGCAGCTCGTGAGCGGCGAGCTCGACGTCCTTGTGGCGCCACTCCGCCGCCCGGTAGTGGCACGCGATCAGGCCCATGCGATGCACACGACGGAAGTCTCCGTAGACGAACGCGTACCTCGCCTTCGTCTCATCCGTGGCTCCGTCCGTGAGCCCGAGATGCCAGTCCGCGTACTCCTCCCACGAATGTGACTCGAGGAACGTGTTCTCGTCGTCGGCGCGCGGCTGAACCTCGCCCCAATCACTCTCCAACACATACTGGCGACTCTCGATGAGGCGCCGCGCATGTTCGACGGCGCTGTCGTTCAGCGAGTACGACGCCATCCGGTGATTCTGGCAATTGCTGCCGCACCTAGTGGGCTGGAACAACCGCGACCGTCAGGGTGAAGACATCCCCCAGCTCCCCCGTCTGCGTGCAGTTGAACGTGGTCAGCCCGGCCTTGTTGCCGAAGTCCTTCGCGAAGAACACCTCGCCCGCAGGAGACTTGACTTCGAAGCGCGTCAGGACGGCGTGCGGCCCGGTCCCCTCCGTGTCGATCAGGTAGGCGTTGGCGGCTTCCACGGCGGGTGCTCCGAAGACCTCGACCTCACCGAGGGGGTCCCCGCAGTCAAACACGCCGAAGATCCCCAAACCTTGGCCCCCCGGCACGCGGGCCGACGCCGGGACCGCCGCCACGGCCATCACCGCCGCACTGCACAGCATCGCGCTTACGAGAGTGATCCACCGTCTGCCATCCATGCCGAGTCCTTTCGGTCGGAGGGTTCCATGGGGCCAGAGCGAACGCCGCAGCCCTACTAACGCCATGTGCCCGACTGCGCAAGCAATCTCAGCCAAATGCGGTACCGAAACAAAGAACGCGCCGCCGCCGTTTTCTTTTGGCAAGCCGGGTCGTCCGAGCCTGGGCCAAGGTCTCACGGCGGGCCAACAATGGAACCCCAACGGACCTTCCAGGGCGACTATCCGGCCCCGAGCCTGCTCGTGCTGCGGGCCGAGTCGATGGTGCGAGACTGCGCGGACTGGGCTTGATCGAACAGCCGAAGCTCCGGCCGAGAGGATTCAGCGTGATCGAACGGATTGACGAAATGCCCCCTGGAACGATCGGTCTACGGGCGTCCGGCAAGCTCACTCGCGATGACTACCAGCGGGTGCTCGAACCCGCCCTGCGCGAGGGGATCGGCACAGGTGAGCTACGGCTGCTGTTCGCGCTGACTGATTTCCATGGCCTTGAAGCCGCCGCGGTGCCCGAGGATCTCAAGACCGGTCTCTCCGCGTGGTTTGGACACCACTCGGCGTGGAAGCGGTTTGCGCTCGTCACCGACGTGGAGTGGGTCGCGAAGTCCATGCACATGTTCGCGTGGATGACGCCGGGCGACGTGATGATCTGCGGCCTCGACCAGCTCGAAGACGCAAAGGCCTGGGTCGCCGGCTGATCAACCCCCCGCGGTACCTCCCCTGGAGCTCAACATGCACGGACCGACGGCCAGCCGCCTGGCTCGCGCCGGGATCACCCCGAGCGGGTGAGGAGCATTCACCCGGCGCAGGAATAGGTTCGCCGCAGTCCGGGTGTGAGTTCTCGTCGTAGGAGGTATCGGTGCCCAGGGTCTTCTCCATAGGTGGTTATCTCGCTGCGGCCGTGCTGCTCGTGCTCGGCATCGCCGTGATCGTCGTCGGTGTCGTCGGCCGGAGCTACGTCCAGGATCAGGTCGGCAAGGAGAAGATCGTCGGCTCGGACGACATGACGCCCGAGGGGATCAAGCCGGGCATCGAGAAGGCCGGCTTGCAGGACGTCTCGGTTCCCTCCTGCTCGGTTGCGGGCGAGGAGGTCGATACCGGCAAGGAAGCGAAGTGCTTCGCCGACTACATGCGCATCCACACGTTGGAGTCCACGGGCGGCAAGACCTATGCGGAGCTGTCGCAGGACAGTCCTCAGCGCGACATCTGGGTGACCGAGACCGCACTCACGACGGCGCTCTACACCTCCTACTTCGCCGAGAACGTCGCGCTGTTCGCGATCATCGTAGGAATCGTGATGCTGCTCGTCGGCATCGGCTTCCTCGTGCTCATCGTGTTTTTGCGGAGAAGCGCCCCCGCGGGGACAGGGCCGGCGACGCCACCGAGCGCTGCCGCGGTCTGACGAGGCACGCAGCGGCGCATCTGACCGGAAGTTCCTGCAACGATCCGGATCAGGACGTGTCGCGCCGTTCTTTCCACTCACGCTCGGCCTCGAGTTCCATGCGCGCCAGGCGCTGGTAGTAGTCCGGGAACTCCTTCATGTGCGCAAGCGCAATCTTGCCCGTGATGATCGGATCATCGCCCGTCACATCGGTCTGGGCGTCGTGCGTCCCATGCTCGTACTCCACATCCATGCCGGCGCGAAACTGCTCGAGGTCGAAGCGGTCCCAGTCGACTCCGATCGCGTCGCCTACCTGGCGCGCTTCCTCAGTCGTTGTTCGGCTTGCCTCACCCATCTCCACCCCTTCACGATCCTGCGGCCTGGGCACCAAGTGTGGCAAGGTCTCCGCCCCGGCCTCAGGGTTTGCCGCAGGGAATCTCTGCCTCGACTCGGGTGCCCCCCGCGGATGGGCTGTCGACCTCGAGGCGACCGTTTAGGGCCTCGACGCGGGCCGCGAGGCCGCGCAGGCCCGAGCCGCTCGCGGGGTCGGCACCGCCGACACCGTCGTCGCAAACCGTCACCGTCGCGTACCCGTCCGACTTCACGACGCTAACGGTCGCATGGGATGCGTGCGCGTACTTCGCCACGTTGGTGACGGCCTCCGCGACGACGTAGTAGGCCGCCGCCTCCACCGGCGCGTCGAGGCGTGCAGCCGGCAGCTCGGAGATCTCGACCGGCAGGGGCGACCGCGTCACGAGAGCGGCGAGTGCTGGGCCGAGACCACGCTCCGTCAGCACTGCCGGGTGAATGCCGCGCGCCAACTCGCGCAGCTCCTCGAGCCCCTGCGCCAGGTCATGCTGTGCTGCGGAAAGAAGCTCCTGTGCGCCGCCGGGGTCGCTCTGCAGCTTTGCGGCAGCCATCCTGAGCTCGAGAGCCACGGAGACAAGTCGCTGCTGGGCGCCGTCGTGCAGATTGCGCTCGAGTCGCCGACGCTCGGAGTCGCCGACCTCGACGAGTTCGGCACGTGATGCAGCCAGCCTTTCGCGCGCGTGGGCGTTGGCGAGCGCCTGGCCGACGAGTTCCGCGAAGTCGCACAGCCGCCGCTCGAGACCGTCCGGGAGCCGCTCCTCCGACCTAGTGCTCGCTACGACCGCGCCCCACAAGCGCCCGGCCACGGTCACCGGTGCCGCAACCGCCGCTCGGTAGCCCGCGTCGAGCAGTGTCTCAGCCAGGCCTCCGCTTGCCTCGTCGTAGCGCTCTATGCGCTGGGAGGTGCCCGTATGCAGCACCTTCCCGAGGACCGTGCCGCCGTTGAGGTCGACCCGCGTGCCCACGGGAAGGAGTAGCCCGCCATCGTCGCTCCACCCGCCGACGATGGTCGCCGTGTGCGGGCCGTCGTAATGGGCGACGGTGGCGCGCGGCAGCCGCAGCAGCCGTCCGACCTCTTCGGTCACCTGCTGGAAGACGTGGCTTGGCGGCGACTCGGCTGCAACAAGTGTGGCGACCCGACGGAGTGCCGCCTGCTCCTCGGCGAGCTCGCGCTGCACGGCCTCGCTGACGCCAAGCGCCCGGGCCGCCTGCGCACGCTCGGCCGTTACCGCAGCGAGGAGCAGCGAAGTCAGCGCGCCGGTCGCGATGAAGAGCTGCGTGGCAAGCAGGCTGTCGGTGATCGAGTCGCGGACGAACGGCCCCTGCTCCTGTGCCGTGTTCCAAACCGTGATCGAACATACGACGAGAATCGCCAACGCTGCGCCGCGCGGGCCAAGCCGCAGCGCCGCCCAGAGCAGCACCGGGAAGACGATGTACGGCACGTCAGGCTGCGGCGCCAGCTCCGCCAGGACCACCAGCACGGCGAGCACAACCGCGCCCTCCGCGAGGTCCCGCCGGCGAATTCCGTCCACACCCGTGGCCGCCCAAGTCAGCAGAGCCGGCGCAAATACGAGCACGCCCGCCGCATCGCCCAAGGTCCATGTCCGAAAAACGCGCCCGAGGTCGTTCGTGCCGATTACATCGCCGAGGCGGAGCGACGTCGGCCCGAACGCTGCGCTGACCAGCGCTGCAACAACGGCGCAGAGGACGAGAGCCAACACGTCGAACGTGCGCGCGAGCTGCCCGCGTCCGCCCGTCAGTTTCCGCAGGAGCAGTGCGGCGACCACCAGGGCGAGCGTGTTGCCGACCGTCTGGCCCAGGACGGTTCCCAGCGGCGTCGAGAAATCCGCGAGCAGCAGGTCCCCGATGACGATGCCCGGCCACAGGCGGACGCCGTATAGGAAGAGCACGGCGAGACCTACGCCCGCAGGCGGCCACACCGCTGCAACAGCACCATCGAGATATGCGAGCTCGAGGCCCAGCCGTCCGGCCAGGTAGTACGCACCGGCGACCAGCGCGACCGAGCTCACGTACAGCGCGACGCGGCCGTGCCGGGTGCCGCGCAGGCCGTCGATCCTCCTTCGAAGCGGCGGCGGGCGCGCGTCAGCGTCGCTGACGAGACGCGAGTCCATGGCCATCGAGGGAGTCTAGAACCCATGAGGGGCCGCGCACGGACTTCCGGACGACCGTCACCGCCGCGCTAGGCCACAACCCCCCGGCTGACGCGGTGCCAACGCCTGCGCCCACTTTGCATGGAAAGCGGCGGTCGCCGAGGACCGGCTGGGTCATTCCCGCGCTTTGCGCAGGAGCGTCGAGACGCGTTGCCGTGTGACCCCGAAGCGGTCCGCGATCTGTTCCATCGTCATGCCCTCCGCGTGTAGCGCCTGCGCCTCCGCTCGGCGCACGTTCCCGCCGCTAGTGTCGAGTGCCTTTGAGCTTTCGGTGAGCAGCTGGACGATGAGCGGACTGTCATCGCCGGAGACGAGTTCGGTGTACGACGCACCTCTTGAGCGCATGCGGCGGAGGTGGGCGATCCGCTTCTTGATCAGGCTTGCACGCCTGCCGTTGTCGGCAAGGACGTCCTCAAGCGTGGTCAGAGCGTTAAGGAATTCGTCTTCGGCCATTGGCTCCGTTTGGTCGCAACGATTAGAAAAGAACCCAACAGGGCAACTCCTATTGCGGAAACAGCTATTGCCGCAACTGTCATTGCAGCAATAGCTATTGCAGCAATGACTATTGCGCTATTGTACCGGCGGTGTTGGACATCCGCGTCGCTCTTGGGAGACGTCCGGTCCACCCCTGATGGAACCTTGCCCCGCCCCGAGCCATAGAAAGGGACCCGCATGGCGCCTGTCACACGACTTGTCGTGAGCACAAAGCCGGATGTGTCACCCACGGCGAGGAAAACACAACGCGGACCGGTGCGGCGCAGCACCGACGGCCCGGCTGCTATGGCGATCTGCAACGCCATAACGGGCGCGCTGAAGCAGAGCTGTGGAAAAGGTCCCACGCAGGTGAAGGCGTACAGCACGGACGACCACGTAGCGGTCGTCGTGCAGGACATGCTCACGACACTCGAGAGAACGCTTGTCCAAGACGGGCACGAGCAACTGGTCAGTGAGGCGCGACAAGTGCTCATCGACCGCGTGGCCAAGGAGTGCCGCGCGACAATCGAGCAGGCGACGGGACGCCGTGTGGTCGGATGGCAGACCGAAGTCAACCCGAGCGGCGACCGCGCATACACGATGCTCCAACTCCAGCCGCTCTAGAGCGATCCTTCGTCCTGCGGCCGGGAAGACCCGCCGGGCTTGATGCTCGGAAACCTCACCTTTGCGGTCGGCCGAACGGAACCCTGCGCAACAGTCCATCCGCCCCGATCCCGCTCGTGCCGCTGCGCCGGGGCAATGGGCGCGGCTGGGTTCGAACCAGCGACCTCTCGCGTGTGAGGCGATCTACCTCGGGCTACAAATCCTGGGCTTTGCAGGGGGAACCGGACACAGGACGCCAACGTTCGCCTTACGGTCACCACGAGTTCCAGGGGATTCCCTGGGATTTGGGCCAGAGACCGACCTCTCTGGCCCAAAAAGGCGGCGTTCCGGGCCACCCCGTGAATCACCGCCGTAGAGCGGTCCGCTCGCCGTGCGGGCATGGCCCCCCGAACCACGACCGCGGAGTCTCGCAAGCATGGGAGGCTGTCGCACAAACAGTGACGAGCCCGCCAGATCGTTTCTAACGGTGGGTTCCGAAAACGGCCATCTCGTCGTCCGTCACTCGCCGGTCGTGCGTCACGATGTAATCGCGCATGGCTGCGCTGGCGTGCCCAGGTCGCGCTGGCTCAAGAGCGCCAGCACCCGCGAGTCGATCTTGTCGGTCTTACAGGCCAGCGTCGCCAGGCCCTTCACGTTCCGGGCGTCGGCGCTCTCGACGTCCCAGCCCTCCTGCTCGAGCGTGTGTGCACGAGCCGGGCACCGGTTGCATCGCGTGTTCTCTCGCCCAGGTGCGAGTGGATCGCTGGGCGAGGCTCAGGCGCTCCGCACCGGCTCCGGCTCGGGTGCCGCAGGCCGGCCGGGAGGTGACTCTTCGTCGAAGTACCCCTCGCCCTCGATGCTGATGTGCGGCAGGATCCGGTCGAGCCAATGGGGCAACCAGATCGTCGACCTACCGGCGACCGTGATCAGTGCGGGCACGAAGAGGCACACCACGAGCGCGTCGATCGCGACCGCCGTGGCGAGGCCGAGGCCGAACTGCTTGATCGTCGGGTCGCCGTTGAGGACGAAGCTGCCGAACACGCAGAACATGACGGCCGCCGCCGCCCCGATGATGCGCCCCGAGTAGCCGAGCCCCTCGATCACGGTGGCGCGGGCGCCCTTGCCCTCCTTGAAGTGCTCCTGGATCTGGGTCAGCAGGAAGACCTGGTAGTCGGTCGACAGGCCGAACAGGATCGCGAACATGATCAGCGGCACGAAGCTGACGACGGGTATCGCGCCGTCGAGTCCGATCAGGCTCGTGGCGAAGCCCTCCTGGAAGACGAGCGTGAGCACGCCGTAGGCTGCCCCGACCGAGAGGAGGTTCATCACGGCTGCCTGGGCGGGCAGCACGAGCGAGCGGAACCCGACCAGCAGCACTAGGAAGCTGAGGAATGCGACGACCAGGATGACGAGAGGCAGCTTGCTCGTGATCTTGTCCGCGAGGTCGACATACGCGGCTGTGGTGCCGCCGACGAAGGCCGTCATCCCCTGGCCATTGGTCGCCTTCGGGATCGTCGAGTCCCTCAGGCGGGAGACCAGGTTCTCCGTGTCGAGGTCGGAAGGCGAGGTCGTGGGAATCAGCGTGTAGACCGCCGCAGTCCCCTTGTTGTTGACGAGCGGCTGCGTCACTGACTTGACGCCCTTGGTCTTCTGGAGGTCTGTTCGCAGGGTCTGGAGGCGCGGGTCGGTCGCCGGCTGTTCCGCCTGCTTCTTCTTGTTGGCGAGCTCGGTGGACTGCTGCTGGGTCTGCTGCTGCGCCTCCGACTGCGCCTGCTGCTGGGTCGCGCCCTCCAGGAGCGCCTGCTGCTCGATCTGCTGTTGCTGCTGCTGCAGTTGCTTCTCGTTCTGACTTATCGTGTTTAGGTTCTTCTGATCCGGCTGCGCGGGCTTGCTCAACTGGACCGAGATCAGGAACGGCCCGTTTGTGCCCGCCCCGAAGCCCTTCGTGGTCAGGTCGTAGGCCTGACGCGCCGTCGTGTCGGTCGGCTCTGCCCCGACGTCCTCCTGGCCGAGGCGCAGCGACAACGTCGGGATCGCCAGAGCCAGCAGGGCCGCAACCACGGCGATCATCACGGGCCAGGGGTGGTCCGCGATCCACGTGCCGAACCTCGTCCAGAACCGGGACTGCGTCTGGGCGGCGCGGGCCTGGCCGAACGGCAGCTTGAGCGCCGAGACGTGCGATCCGAGCAGCCCGAACAGGGCCGGGAGCAAGGTGAGCGCGGCAAGAATGGCGAAGACCACCGCGATCGCCGACGTGTAGCCCAGGGTCGTGACCAGCGGGATGCCCGCGACCACGAGCGCCAGAAGGGAGATCGCGACGGTGCCTCCGGCGAACAGGACCGCGCCGCCCGCGGTCGCGCTCGCGCGCGCTATTGACTCGCGCACCTCCATGCCCTCGGCGACCTGCGTGCGGTGTTTGGTGACTATGAAAAGCGAATAGTCGATCCCGACGGCCAGCCCGATCATGGTCGCCAGCGTGGGTGCGGTGGTGGGCACGTCGGCGATGTGGCTGAGCAGCGTCACGACGCTCAGGCCGCACAGCAGGCCAAGCACGGCGGTGACGATCGGCAGGCCCATCGCCACAGCCGAGCCGAAGACGAGCAACAGGATCACCATCGCGGCGAAGATCCCGATCTTGTCGCTGGCGCCTGTATCCGGCTTGGATAGCTCCTGGCCGACGTAGCCGCCGATCGCCACCTGGAGTCCCGCCTTCTTCGCCGGGTTTGCGGCGTCGAGCACGGCGTTGGCCTCGTCCTCCGTGATCGACCCCTGGCCGACGTCGAGCGCCACGGATATGTAGCCGATCTGCTTGTTCTTGCTGAGGGCGCTCGCGCCCGCGTCGCTTAGGGGGCTAACAGCGGCCGTGACGTGCGGAGTCTTCTTGAGGGCGCTCACCGACGAATTGATGGCCTTCGAGTACTTCGAGTCGGTGAGCTTGCCGCTGTCAGTGGCGACGACCAGCGGGTTCGACCCGTAGGCCTGGCTCGGAAAGCGGTCGCTCAGGAGGTCGGTGGCGCTCTGGCTCCCGGTGCCGGGCAGGGTCACGTTGTTGGTGGTGTCCGAGCCGGCCCCACGGGCGGCGATCACAAGCCCCACGACCAATACGACCCACAGCCCGAGCACCACGAAGCGCCAGCGCGCGCACGCGCGGCCGAGTCTGTAGAGCAGGCCAGTCATCCGAACCTCCACCCTTCGATCGGCCGAGTCACGAAGCGTCTTCCTGTCCGGCCGGCGGCGTTGTCGGCGGTTGCGTTGACGTAAGAACCATCCTCCGCTCCTTCGCTTCCTGGGTCAAGCGGGGACCCCGGCCGTTTCTACGGTTCGCGTCGAGAAGGCGCGTCGCCTGCGCCGCCTTCGTCGTGCTCAAAGCGCCTGCCTAACGCCTCAGCGGCCTTTCGAGGGCGTCACGCCCATCACGGCATGTATGAGTGACAGGTGGGTGAACGCCTGCGGGAAGTTCCCGAGCTGGCGCCCGCTGGCGGCGTCGATCTCCTCCGCGTACAGGTGCAGCGGACTGGCGAGCGCCAGCAGCTTCTCGCAGAGCGCATTCGTCCCCTCGGAGAATCTCGGGCATGAGGATGGCGCTCGGATGCGGGCTCATCGGAGCAGGGCCTCGATCTCCGCCGCGAGTCCCTGCGACACGAGCTCGAGCCGATCGACGGCGTCGGCGTCGGCGCACAGTCCGAACGAGACGCGGCCCGCGGCGGAGACGACCGCTACCCGCAGCGCGTGCCGGTCGGCGATCTCAGCGAGTGAGTGGAGCGCGCGCAATCGGGCTCCCATCACCCAGACCGGAGCGTCGGGGCCGCGCACGTTCGAGACCGTCAACGTGAACACGCGCGGGCTCATGAGCCAGCGCTCGGCGCGACGCTCCAGCGGCGCCGAGAGGCGCGCGAGGTCGCGCAGAAGCGTATCGAGCGTCTGCGCGTCCCGGTCGGCCTTGCGGACGCGAGTCTGGTGCCCCACCGCGAGCAGTCGCTCGTGCGGGTCGCCCAGCCCGAGCGGAAGCTCTACGAAGATGAAGCGATCCCGGTTGGCGAGGCCGTCTTCCGTGCCAGGGTGCAGGCTCACCGGAACCTTCACGCGTAACCCGTCCAGGCTCGCGCCGTGGTGGACGAGCCAGCGCCGCAGGCCGCCGGCGACGGCGCTCAAGACGATGTCGTTGATGGTCACGCGCTCGGACGCGGCGTGCTCGATTCGCTTGAGAGCCGCCAGCTCGGCCGACACGAACTCGACCTTCCGGCGCGGCCCCGCGATGGCATCGAGCGGCGAGGAGGCGCCGGACGGCGATAGCTCGCGCCAGACCGTGCCTGGCAGGCGTGCCAGCCCTCGCCAGCGCTCGAGCCACGGATCCCGCGAAATCGCGCTCCGGCGGGGCTCGCCGAGGCCGTGCAGGCGATCACGGGCGCCCGCCGAGAACAAGGCCCGCGGCGGGGGGGTCGTGGCGGGGCGCCACTCCGCCGGCGCTGGAGGTTGCGGATTCGGCTCGCTGTCCAGGAACAGTCGAGTGGCCATACGCATCACTGTTCCCCCGTCGGCCATGCAGTGATGGACCCTCCACACGATCGCGGTGCGGTCGCCCTCGACCGGGCTCGCTACGTCCATCCGCCAGAGCGGCCGACGCCGATCGAGCGCCTCGACCATCAGCTCGGCCACCACGCGCCGCAGGTCACCCTCGAACGGGCTCGCTCGGACGTGCCAGATCAGGTCGAAGGACGGGTCGTCGACCCAGGCTGGCGGGGCAAGCCGCAGCGGCGTCGGCGCGAGCCGCTGCCGCAGCCGCGGCTCGGCGCCGAGGCGCGCCGCAAGGTGCCGACGAACGGCGTCGACGTCGTGCCGGCCCTCGACCACGAAAACCTTGACCGTGTGACCGCGCACGTTGCCCGACTCGAGACCGAGGATGCGGGCGTCCTCGCGGCTCAGCCGCTCGAGCTGAGTGGTATGCCGAGCCCGGCGCAACTCGTCACGGACTCTGCCTCAGGCCGGGCCGCCCCGCAAGGGCTCGCGCTCCCCGGACCGGGACAGCGCTCATGGCCTCGGAGCTCGTCCCATCCAACGGTGAACTCACCCACGGCGGCGACGACCGCAACCGCGCCGAAGCGATAGAGCGGTCGCTCGTCGCGCCGTCATGGCCCTCGAACCACGACCGCGGAGTGTCGTTCGGTTGGCGCCAGCCGATGCTGGGGACGCCGCGGAACTTCACGCTGCTGTTCACGCCGCGTGCTTCTTCGACCCCCGCAAGAACCGCCGCAAGCCCTGGAGCGCGATTCCCGTGGAGCGCGGCAGCAGGTGGGTCGCCACCGCCAAGACCCTCGGTGCCGGCGCGCCGCAGGGGGTCACGTGCAGGTCAATCCGCGCGCTGAGAAGCGGACGCTGCCTGAGGCGGCTCAAGCGCCATATCACGGCGACGGGAGGCAGCTACTTCGCTCGCCCAGGCCACCGTTGAGGGGCGGCTGGAGGCACGCGCCCCTACGCACACCCCTCTGCGCCAAGCGATCACCCGATGCCAGCGGCGCGATTGCTTCGACCACGAAGCAGTCGTCTCGTGGACGCCACACGCGCTACTGCGAGGGACGAGGCGCGGCAGCGCTGCCGACCTGCCGGCAGAGTGCTGCTTCCCCATGTAAGGAGGCGTCTCCGCGGAGATGCCTGGCGCTATAGGACGTATCAGACTGCCCTCTCCCGCAGCTGGGCACGCGACAGGCCGGCGAAATGCGTCTCCGGACTCACCTAGCCTCCGGAAAGTTGCCTATTTACAGGGACTGTCAGCATGGGCGCGGCTGGGTTCGAACCAGCGACCTCTCGCGTGTGAGGCGATCCACCTCGCGCTGCAAATCTTTTGAGTTTGCAGGGGGAAACGGCAACAGGGCGGCCCGACCTTCGCCTTCGGGTCACCACGAGTTCCAGGGGATTCGCTGCGTTTTGGGCCAGAGGTCGACCTCTCTGGCCCAAACGCGCGGCGTTCCGGGCGACCCGTGAAGTGCTAGTCGCGCGAAGCGATACCGCGGCAGTGTTGCGCGTGGCCGCCGCTCGGGGTCACCGCGACCTGCTGGGCCATCGAGAACTAACTAGGGGCCCACTGATGCGAGCGATCTTGGAGCGATCCAAGCTACCCCAGGAGTGATCTGCCAAAGAATTTCGCCAGCCCGGAGAACACGAGGACGGGTAGCGGGTTGATGGCCGACATGCCACGGTACGCGGTCCAAGACCTAGTCCGCGTCGATCCGGCGAGGACAGCCTTGTGCGTCATCGACATGCAGAACGATTTTGTCAAGCAGGGCGGCAGCCTGGTCGTCCCGGACGCGGAAGCGACCATCCCGGCGATCGAAGAGCTCTTGGACATCGCTCGGGCCAGCCGTATGCGCGTGGTCTACGGGCAAGACACGCACCGTCCGGGTGATCCGGAATGGACGATCTGGCCCGAGCACTGCCGTGAGGGGAGCTGGGGGTGGGAGATCGTTAGCGAGCTAGCACCGCGCGTCGACGAGGTCGTGATTCGGAAAGCTCGGCACGACGCGTTCTATGAGACTCCGCTCGACAAGCTGCTGCGGGGCTGGAGTGTCGACACCCTCGTCGTCTGCGGCACGATCGCGAACATTGGAGTGCACTACACGGCGGCGAGCGCGGCGCTTCGCTGGTACGCGATCGTCATCCCGCGCGATGCGATCTCGGCGCTTGAGCCCTTCGATCTCGAAGCATCGTTGCGCCAGACTGCATTCGTGTTTGCGGGCCGGGTCACGACCGCTGACGGGGTGTCCGTTCGGCCGGATCCCCGTTAGACTCGCGCGATGAGAGTGCTGGCCCCGGTCGGCACGCGCAAGGTCCGCTTCCTAGTAGCCGGAAACGACCCACGCGGCAGCTGGCACGTCGATGGTCCGCAGCTCGAGGACTGGGGCGTTTTCCGGATCGACGTCACGGTCTCCGGCGGTTAAGGCCATGCTCGCCGGGCGTGAGGCCGAGTGTGCGACGGTCGATCAGCTGCTCGCAAAAACGCACGAGGGGGAGAGCGCCAACCTCGTGCTGCGCGGCGAAGCCGGGATCGGCAAGTCGGCGCTCCTCGAGTACGCCGCCGAACGAGCCGACGGGTGCCGGGTACTGCATGCGGTCGGTGCGGAATGGGAAATGGAGCTCCCGTTCGCCGGCCTCCATCAACTGTGTATGCAGCTGCTCGACCATCGCGAACGCTTGCCGGCGCCGCAGTGTGAGGCGCTGGAGACAGCCTTTGGCTTGAGCTCGGGCACCCAACCAGGCCGATTTCTCGTTGGCCTCGCGGTTCTCAGCTTGTTGTCGGAGGCGGCTGAGGAGCGTCCGGTCGTCTGCCTTGTCGATGACGTGCAGTGGATGGACCGGTCATCCGCACAGGTCCTCGCTTTCGTGGCGAGGCGCTTGGCGGCTGAGTCTGTCCTGATCCTCTTCGGAGAGCGCGACCCTGGCGTGGTCGAGGAACTGGGCGGCCTGCCGGAGTTGCGGCTTGGCGGATTGCCGGACGCCGATTCGCGGGAATTGCTCGCGTCGGTCGTCAGCGAGCCCCTGGACGAGAGCGTGCGGGAGCGGATACTCGCCGAGACACACGGTAATCCACTCGCGCTGCTCGAGCTGCCGCGTGAGTTCGCGCCGGGCGGCCTTTCCGGTGGTTACGGTCTGCCGGGCGAGGGACGGGTGCCGGTCCGAATGGAAGCGAGCTTCGGGCGCCGCGTGCAGGACTTGCCGCCAGAGACGCAGCGGCTGCTGCTCGTGGCCGCAGCCGACCCGACGGGTGAGCCCGCACTGCTCATCCGCGCCTCGGAGCAGATTGGCGTCGAGTTGCATGAGCTGTCGCCCGCCGAGGAGGACGGGCTCATAGAGCTTGGTCAGCAGGTCGCGTTTCGCCATCCGCTGCTGCGCTCCGCGATCTACCGCGCGGCGTCGGCCGAGGAGCGACAGGCCGCGCACCGGGCACTCGCGGCAGCCACCGACGGGGAGAACGACCCTGACCGGCGAGCCTGGCATCGCGCCCACGCGATCCCGGGGCCCGACGAGGATGTCGCCCTTGAGCTCGAGCAATCGGCCGAGCGCGCCCGAGCCCGGGGCGGACTAGCAGCCGCCGCCGCGTTCCTCGAGCGATCCGCCGCGCTCACGCCCGACCCAGCGAGTCGGGCTCACCGCGCGCTCGAGGCCGCGGCCAGCAAGCACCTATCCGGCGCGTCCCAAGAAGCGCTGAGGCTGCTCGCGGAGGCCGATGGCGGAGCGCTGGACCCGTTGGATCGCGCGAGGCTGAAGCTCCTGCACGGCGAGATCGTGGATCGGAAGCGCACCCCAGAGGCGCTGCCGCTGTTCCTCGACGCGGCCAGGCAGCTCGAACCGCTTGACGTTTCCCTTTCGCGCGACGCCTATCTGGCCGCCCTACGGGCCGCAACCGTCGCCGGCAGGCTCGGCCCGGGAATGACGGAGGTCGCACAGGCAGCTCTCCAGGCACCACGCGCACCTGGTCAGCCTCGCGCGGTGGACCGCCTCGTCGACGGACTGGCGCTCCGGTTCACCGAGGTTACGCCGCCAGCGCCCCCGCGCTCAAACGAGGCATTCACCGCCCTTCGCACAGAGGGCGAGCGGAAGGAGGTGAGCGACCGCTGGCCCTGGTTCGCACGGCGCGTTGCGGCGGAGCTGTTCGCAGAAGACACGTGGCACTACCTCGCGACGCGCGGCGTTCAACTGGCGCGCGAGAACGGTGCCCTCGGGATGCTCCCGATCGCGCTGATCCATCTCGCGCACGTCCGCTGCCTGGAGGGAGATCTCGATGGCGCGGGCGCCCTCCTCGACGAGGCCGATCTCATTGCGAACGCGCCAGGGCACGAACCATTTCCCATCGGAAGGCTGTGGCTGGCCGGTTATCGCGGGATCGAAGCGGAGGCGCTGGTTCTCTTCGAGGCGGCTGAGCGGGCTGCGAACGCGCGGGGCAGCGAGGGGATCGTGCTCACCTTCTGCGAGCACGCGCGGGCGGTTCTCTACAACGGCCTCGGTCGCTACGAGGCCGCTCTGGCGCCCGCCGAAAGTGCCGGCAAAAGGGATGAGCTCATGGTTCCGGTGTGGTCGCTACCTGAGATCGTGGAAGCCGGCATGCGTTCAGGCCATACCGAGGTGGCAACCGACGCAGTCGAGCGGTTGTGCGAGCGGACGCGCGCGGCGGGCACCGAGCTGGCTCTCGGTGTGGAGGCGACGTCGAAGGCGCTAGTCAGCAGCGGCGAGGTCGCTGAACGGCTCTACAAGGAGGCGATCGACCGCCTCGGCAGCACCCGCATGAAGCTTCCGCTTGCCCGTGCTCACCTGCTTTACGGCGAATGGCTGCGGCGGGACCGACGCCGGATCGACGCTCGTGAGCAGCTGCGTCGCGCGCAGGCGATGTTCACCGCGATGGGCGCAGAGGCGTTCGCGGCGCGCGCGGGGCGTGAACTACTGGCGACGGGTGAGACCGCCCGCAAGCGCACGGACGAAGCGCGCGACGAGCTCACCGCGCAGGAGACGCAGATCGCCCGGCTTGCGCGTGACGGGTTGTCGAACGCCGAGATCGGCGCGCGGCTGTACATCAGCCCGCGCACGGTCGAGTACCACCTGCACAAGGTCTTCACCAAGCTGGGCATCAGCACGCGCGGCCACCTGGACCGCGTGCTTCCTGACTAGGGCCTCCCTTAGGGGTTCCCTGATGCGAGTCGTACCCCTGTCCCGCGACAGTTCGCGCATCGATCGGCAGCGGGCCGGTCGACCGCCAACTCGGGCCACGACCCGGAAGGGGAGAGCTGATGGCGAGGTTCGACTACGACGTGGTGATCGTCGGCTCGGGGTTCGGCGGCAGCGTCGCCGCGCTGCGCGCCGCGGAGAAGGGCTACCGGGTCGGCGTGCATGGAGTCCGGCCGGCGCTGGAAGGACGAGGACATCCCGAAGACGCCAGTGGGATCTGCCGCACTTCCTCTGGTTCCCCGCCGCGGAGCTCTACGGGATCCAGAGGATCGAGTACCTCGACGATGTGCTCGTCCTCTCCGGCGCCGGCGTCGGCGGCGGCTCGCACGTCTACGCCAACACGTTGTACGTCCCGCCGAAGCAGTTCTTCGACGCGCCGGAGTGGGCCGGCATCACCGACTGGGCCGACGAGCTGGCGCCGCTACTATCGACCAGGCGACGCCGGATGCTCGGCGTCGTCCGCTACCCGTACATGCCGACCGACGTCGACCGGGCCATGCAGCAGGTCGCGATCGAGATGGGGCGAGGGGAGACGTTCAACAAGGCGCCCGGTCGGCGTCTACTTCGGCAGCCCGGGCGTCGAGGCCGACGATCCGTACTTCGGCGGCGTCGGGCCCGCGGCGCACCGGCTGCATCTCGTGCGGCAACTGCAACATCGGCTGCGGCCACAACGCCAAGAACAAGCTGACGACGAACTACCTCTACCTCGCCGAGAAGCTCGGCGTCGCAGATCCACGAGCTGCACGAGGTGTACGACCTCGTCCCGCTCGACGGAGGCGGGTTCGAGGTGCATGCGCGTCATCCCGGCTGGGCGCAGCGCGCGGCGCATCTCCAGCACCACACGTACACCGCCGAGCAGGTGATCGTCGCCGCCCACGCGTACGGCTCGGCCAAGCTCCTGCATCACATGCAGCACAAGGGCCGCCTCACCGGCCTCTCGAGCGAGCTCGGGCAGCGCGCGCGGACGAACTCCGAACAGCTTCTCTCCATCACGCGGACCCACGGGGACTGGGAGCGCGATCCGGAGAGGATCCACATCACGCCCGGGTCGGTCGCGATCACCTCCGGCGTCTGGCCGGACCCGGAGACGAGCATCGAGCCGACCTATCTGGGGAGTCGGGAGCGACGTGTTCGCGTTCCTCGGTGACCTACCACCAGCACGGCGAGCAGAAGCACCCGACCGCGTCCTGGCTCAAGGAGCTGCTCGAACACCCGAGCCGAGGTGCTCGGCTTCGACGACCCGCGCCACTGGTCCGAGCGCACCGTCGATCATGCTCTGCATGCAGACGACCGACACCTCGATCGAGCTGTACTGGCACGACGGCCTGCTGCGCAGCCGGCACGTCCGGCACGCCTCCGCCGGTGCACATCCCGGTCGATCGAGGACTTCGTCGACCGGGTGGCGACGAAGCTGGACGGCAGCGAGGGGGCGCTGCTCGTTCGAGGTCATCAACCGCAACGCCTCCGCCCACTTCGTCGGCGGCATCCCGATCGGCGAGAGCAGCGAAGCGGCGCCGTCGACCCCTACCTGCGGCTGTTCGGCCAGCCGGGCCTTCACGTCATGGACGGCAGCGTGATGCCGGCCAACCCGGGAGTGAACCCGTCGCTCACGATCACGGCCCTCGCCGAGCGCGCGATGTCGCTGTGGCCGAACAAGGGCGACGCGGACACCAGGCCGCCGCTGGGCTCCGGCTACGAGCGCATCGACCCGGTCATGCCGCACCGCCCATTCGTGCCCGCAGGCGCTCCCGGCGAGCTGCGCCTCGACGCGAAGAAGGCCGACGTCGTTCCCGCCTACCCGTACTGACGAGGAGAAGCGATGACCGACCTGGCCACCGACGCGTTCCGCACGCTCGGACCGGGCGACGCGATCCCCAACGACTTCGTCGTTCCGTATTACCTGGACGACCTCAAACGACGGATCTCGGTCGCGCGCGTCGACGATCGCCTCTACGCGTTCGACGACCTGTGCACGTGTGCGGACGAAGCCGTGCCCGCTGTCGGGCGGGCTACTCACCGGCACGACGCTCATGTGCCAGTGCCACGGCTCGAGGTTCGACGTGACCACCGGGGCGGTCATCAACGGGCCGGCAGTGGAGCCACTGAACGTCTACGAGGTCCAAGAGGTCGACGGCGAGATTCAGATCCGATGACCGGCAACGAGCAACGCGAGCAGACGCGGCTTGCCCTGGGCGCGATGGCGGTCCCGATCTTCTTCGTGATCCTGTTCGCGCTCTGCATCATCGGCACCTACCACACACCGCACCCGAACCACATCAAGGTGGCTGTCGTCGGGCCGCCGGCACAGACGGCGCCGTTGCGCGCGGACCTGCAGAAGGCGGCCCGCTCGGCGTTCGACATCAGCCAGGTTCCGACGGTCGCCCAAGCTGTACACGACGTCCGCCAGCAAAACCTCGACGCGGCATTCGTGCCGACCGCGGACCCGAAGAAGCCCGCGACGGTGATCGTCGCTCCCGCGGGTGGCCGGCTCGTCGCGGTGGCGGCCGAGACGCTGGTGCGCTCGGCCACCGCGGCTCAGGGGGCACAGCTCGCCGTGCGCGACGTGCGACCCCTGGCGGCCGGGGACTCGATCGGGGTCGGGATCTTCATGTTCATGATCGTCTGCACGATCTGCGGCTATCTCGCCGCGACCCTGCTGTTCACGGTCGCCCCGGCCCTGTCGCCCGGGCGCCGCTACGCGATTCTCGCGGGGGTCGCCGTGCTCGTGCCGACGATCGCCTACCTGATCGGCGGCCTCGGCTTCGGCACCTACAAGGGCTCGTTCGGGACGATCCTCGCCTTCATCGGCGTCGCGGCGCTCTACTCGTTCGTGATCGGCCTGATCACGCGCCTGCTACAGGTGCTGATCGGCCCGATTGCGCTGTTCGCGTCGCTCGCGATCTTCGTGTTCCTCAACATCCCGAGCCTTGGCGCCACCTACACCGCCGGCGTGCTGCCGCCGTTCTGGCGCTTCGTCAACCACTTCTGGATCGGCGCGGAGACGGTCAACGCCGAGCGCAGCATCCTCTACTTCGGCGGGCTGGACGTCTGGACGGACATCCTCAGGCTGGTTGCCTGGACCGTCATCGTCGCGCTACTGCTCCTGCTGCCGGTCTCGCGCAAGCTCGCGCGCGAACGCCAGCACCGCGCCGCTGCAGGACCTCTCAGCCCGTCTACCCAGCCGCTGGTCGAACAGCCCTGACAAGAGTGTCGATGGCGCTCTTACCCGTCGAGCAGCAGTACCTCGACCAGGCGCGCCAGATGCAGGCGTTGTCGTTCACGGTCCACATCCCGCTGGTCTGCTTCGGCATCGCGTTTCCGAGCATGGTCCTGCTGGTGGAGTCGCTCTACCTGCGCACCGGCGACGAGCTGTACCGCACGCTCGCCAGGCGCTGGTCGAAGGTGATGATCGCGCTGTTCGCCGTCGGCGTAGTGACGGGGACGATCCTCTCCTTCGAGATGGGGCTGCTGTGGCCGAACTTCATGGCGAGGTTCGGCGAAGTCTTCGGGCTGGCGTTCAGCCTTGAAGGCTTCTCGTTCTTCCTCGAGGCGATCTTCATCGCCATCTACGTCTACAGCTGGGACCGCATGTCGACGCGGACGCACCTGCTGTTTGGCGTGCCGGTGGTGCTGGCTGGACTGGCGGGGTCGCTGTTCGTCATCTCCGTAAACGCGTGGATGAACCACCCGGGCGGGTTCCGGCTCGCAGGCGACCACGTGACGGACGTTCATCCGTGGAAGGCGCTGTTCGGCAACGGCCACCTGTGGCCCGAGCTGGCGCACATGTACACCGCCGGGTTCATCGTCGCCGGGTTCCTGGTGGCGGCGGCCTACGCATGGGGATGGCTGAAGGGCCGGCGTGGGCGCTACGAGCGGATCGCGCTTGCCGTGCCGCTGACAATCGCGGCGCTCGCGGCGCCGGTTCAGCTCATCGTCGGCGACTGGATCGCCCGCCGCGTCGCCGACGATCAGCCTACGAAGCTCGCGGCGATGGAGGGCCTTGGGTCGACGACCAGGGGGTGCCGGCATCCATGTGCTCGGCTGGTACAAGGACGGCGAAGTCAAGTACGGGGTCGCGGTCCCGAAGGGCCTTTCGATTCTCGCGAAGCACGACCCGAATGCCACGATCCAGGGGCTCGGGGCGGTGCCGCCGAGAATCGTCCGCCCGTCAACGTCGTCCGAGTCGCATTCCAGACGATGGTCGGTATCGGCACGCTGCTCGCGCTGCTCGCAGTGGTGCACCTCGTGACCTGGTTCCGGCGCCGGCGGTTCGCCGAGTCGCGATGGTTCCTGTGGGCGGTGGTCGCCGCAGGACCTCTCTCGGTCGTCGCACTCGTCTCCGGCTGGGTGACCACGGAGGTGGGCCGCCAGCCGTGGGTGGTCTACCACGTGATGCGCACATCCGAAGCGGTAACCGGCGCGGGTGGGGATTGCGGTGGGCTACGCGACGCTCGTGCTCGTCTACGTCGCGCTCGCTGTGGCGGTTGCCTGGCTCCTGCTACGGCTGCAGCGTAAGCCGCTCGATGCCGCGGAGCAAGTGCCGCCGATCCTCGAGGGTCATGGCGCTCGCTGACGTCCCCGCCGTCCTGATCCTGGTCGGAATCGCGGCCTACATCGTGCTTGCCGGTGCGGACTTCGGTGCAGGACTGTGGTATCTGCTGGCCGGCCCAGGGCCGAGGGGCCGGCCGGTTCGCGACTTCACGTACCACGCGATGGCGCCGGTGTGGGAGGCGAACCATGTCTGGCTGATCTTCATCCTCGTGGTGACGTGGACGGCCTACCCGACTGCCTTCGGCTCGGTCTACTCGACCCTCGCTGTGCCGCTTTTCATCGCTGCCGTCGGGATCATCCTGCGCGGCGCCGCCTACGCCATGCGCAGCGGCGCGCCTCCCAATCGCGAGTCCGAAGGCACCATCGGCTTTCTCTTTGGGGCGTCGTCGGTGATCACCCCGTTCGCCCTCGGCGCCGCTATCGGCGGAATCGCCTCCGGCCGCGTCCCGGTGGGCAACGCCGCGGGCGATCCCACGACGAGCTGGCTGAATCCGACCTCGATCACGATCGGTGCCCTCGCCGTCGCGACCTCCGGATACCTCGCAGCGGTTTACCTCGCCGGCGATGCGACGCGCTCGGCCAACCACGGACTGGCGCGCGCGTTCCAGGTGCGGGCGTTGGTTATGGGGTTGGTCTCGGGCGCGCTCGCTGCCGCCGGCCTGCTCGTGTTGCGATCGGATGCTCGCGCGTTGTTCGACGACCTGACGAGCGGTGCGGGGCTGATCGCGGTGCTCGTGTCCGCCGGCGCAGGGGGCGTGACGCTCGCGCTGGTCCGCGCGGCACGCTACGGGCCGGCGCGCGTCTCCGCGGCGCTGGCGGTCGCTGCGATCGTCGCCGGATGGGGCATCGCTCAGAGCCCCGACATCCTGCCGGGGCTGACGGTCCACGCCGCGGCCGCGAGCCACGCCACGCTGGTTGCTCTGCTGATCTCGATCGCCCTGGGACTCATCGTCCTCGTACCGGCGCTTGTGCTGCTCTTCGGGCTCGTCCTCAGCGGCAGGTTCGACGAGCCGGTCCCGGCCGTGGAGGACCGGCCGGTGCGACGCCAGGCGATTGGGCAGCGGTCGGTTGCCAGAGTCGCAGTCGCCCTCTTCGTCGTCGGCGGAACGCTGACGTTCCTCGGCGAGGGCGTAGTTCTCGCGATAGGCGTGATCACGCTGGCCGCGTTTGTCGTGGTCGGTGTGGCCGAGCTGCTGCGTCCGGAGGTGCTCGGGTGGGCTGGGACCCCCAGGGAGGCCACCAACGCGGTCGGTGCAAGAAACCAGGGTTTCCCTGATGCGAACGCTGCCCTGCCCCGACGAAAGTAGACCCATGTCCAAGATCCACATTCACCAGACAATGTCGCTCACGCCAGAGCAGTACATCGCGGGGCTCACGGACTTCAGCGCGGGGCGCGCGGAGGTCTTCACCAAGAGTGCGGACGACTACCTCAAGGTCCACTCGGTCAGCTCGACCGAGGCAGACGTCACGGAGGGCTCCGGCGGCGTCTGGGAGCGCCTGCACTACGACTGGTCGAATCCAGACCGCGTGGTCCTCGAGACGACCGACTCCAACGTTTGGGGCGGATCGTCCGGCTACACGTACGCCTTCAAGCGGCTTCCGAGCGGCCAGACGGACGTGGACGTCGACATCGTTCGCGAGGGCAAGAACGCCAAGGGGAAGTTCCTCGGCCTGGTGCTCGGGACCGTCGGAAAGGGCGTCCTCGTAAAGGCGTTCGGCCAGAGCGTCCAAGCGATCGAGGCGCGCCACAACGGCGCGTCGCATCGGTGACCACCGGTCGTCCGCTACTTCGCGGCGTGGTCGCCAGCGCGCTGGGCACCCTGGCCATGGACGGATCGCTTTATCGCAGGTACCGGCAGAACGGGGGCGACGCTGACTTCCCCGGCTGGGAGTTCTCCGAAGGTCTCGAGAGCTGGGAGAACGCGCCGGGGCCGGCGCTGGTGGCCAAGCGACTGCTCGAGGGTGTGCTGGGCCATGACGTCTCGCCACGGTACGCGCGGTCCCTCAACAACCTCACGCACTGGGGATTTGGCCTCGCCAGCGGCGCCGCGTACGGCGTGCTCCTCGGCGCCCGTCGCAAGCCGAGGGTGTGGTTCGGCCTTCCGTTCGGTGCAGCGGTCTGGGCAAGTGGCTACGTGGTCCTCCCACTCCTGGGCGTCTACAAGCCGATCTGGAAGTACGACTTCGAGACGCTGCGGAAAGACCTGAGCGCGCACCTCGTGTTCGGGACCACCACCGCCGCCACGTTCTCGCTACTGACTCGCGCTGTTCCCACCAACCAAAGGAGTTCGCAATGAGCAGGACCGCCGGCCCCGCTGCGGGCGCCACCGACGCCGTCCACGTCGCCCAGGAGGACCTAAAGCTGGAGGCCGTCGTGATCCCCGTCGCCGATCCCGACCGCTCGAAGGCGTTCTACACGGGACTCGGGTGGAGGCTCGACGCCGACTTCGCGTTCGACAACGACTTCCGCGTGATTCAGCTCACCCCGCCCGGCTCGGGAGCATCGGTCCAGTTCGGCTCGAGGCTCACGCCGGCCACACCCGGCAGCGCCCACGGCCTGTACCTCATCGTCTCCGACATCGACGCCGCGCGCGACGAGCTCGCCGAGCTCGGCGCCGAAATCAGCGAGGTGTTCCATCCCGGGTCCCCCGGCGCGCAGTTCGCGGATGGCGCAGCCGATCGTCTGGACGGGCCCGCGGCCGACCACGAGACCTACGGCTCATTCGCGACCTTCAACGACCCAGACGGCAACGAATGGCTGTTGCAGGAGGTCACGACGCGGCTTCCCGGGCGGGTCGACCCAAGCGACACAGCATTCACGTCGACGGTCGATCTCGCGAATGCGATGCGGCGCGCGTCGGTTGCGCACGGCGAGCACGAGAAGCGCGTGCTGGGGGGCGAATTCGACGAGAACTGGCCCGACTGGTACGCCGCCTACATGGTGGCGGAGCAGGCCGGGACGGAGCTGCCGACATGAGCACTCCGCTGATCGCATCGATCGAACCCGGGTTCCGGACGATCGACGGGCTGAGGATCCGGTTCGCCGACAGCGGTGGCCCGCAGGAGCCGGTGCTGCTGCTGACCAGCCCGTGGCCGGAGAGCCTCTACGCGTTCACGCCGATGTGGCCCGTGCTGGCCGAGCACGCGCGGCTGTTCGCCGTCGACCTCCCGGGCTTCGGCGCGTCGGAGGCTCGCGACGACCTCTACTCGCCGCGAGCGATGGGCGGGTTCCTCGCCGAGCTCGTCGTCGAGGCCGATCTGGGCACGCCGTTCATCGTCGCGCCGGACGTGGGGACATCCGCCGCTCTGTTCGCCGCGGCGGCACATCCGGACCGGATCGCCGGTGTCATCGTCGGCAGCGGTGGAGCCGCGGTTCCGCTCGAGCTCGGTGAGCCCCTCAGGTCGCGGGTGCTCGATTCCGACATCGAGCAATACCGCACGATGGATCCGCGCGCGATCGTCGACGGGGTCGTCGACAAGGTCGCCGGGGGCGTCCCCGATTACATTCGCGCGGACTACCGGGACTGCTACGCAGGCGAGCGCTACGTCGAGTCGATGCGCTACGTGCGCAGGTATCCGGAAGAGCTCCCGGAGCTCGCCGAGCTGCTGCCGCAGATCACGATGCCGGTCACCCTCATCAACGGCCGCAACGACTGGGTCGTCCCGCTCGCGAACGTCGAGTTTCTCGCCGAGCGCCTGCCCAACAGTCGCCTGGCCATCATCGACGGCGGTCACTTCGTGTGGGAGGAGGCGCCGGAGGAGTATGCCGCCGAGATCCTCGCGTCGATTGCGGCAAGACGCGAATGACCGACAACACGGCTGAGGCGCAGCATCTTGCAGACGAGTTCGAGACGCTGACGATCCGCCAGGAGGGGGGCGTCGTGTTCGCGACGATCTCGGCTCCTCCGATGAATCTCCTTGGACCCGAGCTGGTCCGCGATTTGGTTTCGCTGATTCAGCGCGCCGAGGCGGACGACGCGGCGCGAGTGCTCGTGTTCAAGAGCGCGGATCCCGACTACTTCATCTCTCATGTGGACTTGACCCGAATCACCGAGTACCGGGCAGAGGCGGCGAAGCTGACAGGCGAGGCATCGATAGCGCTCCTGTTCCGCTACCTGACCGCCAGCCGGCTCGTCAGCATCGCGCAGATCGAGGGTCGGGTCCGCGCGGCGGGCAGCGAGTTCGTTCTGGGCTGCGACATGCGCTTCGCGGCGCGCGAGTCAGCGATCTTCTGTCAATTCGAGGCGGCATTCGGCCAGATCCCGGGTGGCGGCGCAGCCCAGCACCTGACGCGCCTGATGGGTCGCGCGCGAGCGCTGGAGGTGATGCTGAGCGCGGACGACTACGACGCCGAGCTGGCGGAGAGCTACGGGTGGATCAACCGCGCCATTCCTGCGGACGAGCTCGAGGAATTCGTCAGCTTGCTCGCGCACCGGATCGCCAAGTTCCCGGCCGCCGCCCACGCAGTGGTCAAGGACCGCGTCAACGCGATCGCGCTCGCGCCGGTCGAGGATTTCCGTCGCGACTCCGACCTTTTCGGCGAGGGAGTGCGCACTCCTGAGGCTCAGAGCCGGATCGCCGCCGCGATGAAGCAGGGCCTGCAGACGCGCGACGCCGAACTATCACTGGCCCGCATGCTTGGCAACTTGCCTGACCGGCGGGTGCCGTGATCGAGGCTGTCGGCATCGGGACCGTACTTGCACTCGGCAGTCTCGTCGTCAACGCGGCACAGTAGCTGCTTTGAGACCGCACCAACTGTGATCGCGGGGTCCGAGCGTTTGTCACTCCTGGGGACTCTTGCGGCGCCGCCAGAGCAAAGGGATGGCTTCGCGGGAGGTCAGAAACCGCTAGTTTGCAGGTCTTTTTATGGGCGCGGCTGGGTTCGAACCAGCGACCTCTCGCGTGTGAGGCGAGCGCTCTCCCGCTGAGCTACGCGCCCGGGAGACGCGTCCAGTCTAGGGACTTGCGTGGCGTCCGCGGTGGCGTGGAGGATGTCCTCATGGACGCGTCCGCTGTACGGCCGATCGAGGTGTCCGACGACGATCCTGTGCGGCTGCTGGCCGGCGCGGTCGGAGCGCTGTGGTGGCTGTGGCTCCTCTTCGGGGTCTTCTGGCTGGCCGTGGCGTACGTCGTGCTTCAGTTCGATCAGGCGTCGATCAAGACCGTCGGCGTGCTCATCGGCTTCATGTTCATCGCGGCCGCTCTCCAGCAGCTCCTGATCGCCGTGTTCGCGCAGGGCTGGGTGCGATGGGTGCTGGTCGGCTTCGCCGTGCTCCTCGGCGTCGCCGCGGTGCTCTCGTTCATCGAGCCGGAGGAGACATTCGCCGGCGTGGCCGACATCCTCGGCTTCATCTTCTTCCTGATCGGAGTGTTCTGGACAGTTCAGGCCTTCGCCGAGCGGGGCATGAACCCGCTGTGGTGGATCAGCCTCATCAGCGGAATCCTCCTGATCGTCCTGGCCTTCTGGACCTCGGGGCAGTTCTTCATCGACAAGGCGTACACGCTGCTCGTGTTCGCCGGTATCTGGGCGCTCTTCCACGGCGTCACGGACCTCGTCCGCGCGTTCCAGATCCGGCAGGTCGCGAAGGCGCTCGACTCGGCTGCGTCGCGCTGATCGCGCTCGCGCTCGCGTCCGGCGGGTGCGGCGGCGGCGACGGTGGGAAGGCGGCGCGGGAGCCCCGGCCGAACGAGGCGCCGGCGGCGAACGCGGCGATTCCGCGCGCGCCGGCCGACCTCGCGCGCCGGCTGACCGACACTCAGAGCGCCCTCGACGACGCGATCGACGCGTGGCGCGCCCACGGCGATCCGGCCGACGGCGCGCCGCCCGAGGACGTCACGCTCTACGCGCTCGATCAGCAGCGCATCCACATCCTGCTGAGCGCGCGACCGCGGCTCGCCCGCGCCGTGCTGGCCGACCTGCCCGGCCGCATGGCCGCGCACGCGCGCGCGAGCATCCGCGCCCGCCGCATGCTGGGCAGACTGTCCACGCCGCAGTCGCCGACCCGCTTCAAGACCGGTCCAGCGCAGCCCGCCGGCCGGCTGCTCGGCTATTACCGCGAGGCGCAGAAGCGCTTCGGCGTGAGCTGGCGCGTGCTCGCCGCGGTGAACCTCGTGGAGAGCGCCTTCGGCCGCATGCGCAACCACAGCACGGCAGGCGCGCAGGGGCCGATGCAGTTCATCCCCGCCACCTGGGCCGCGTACGGCATGGGCGGCGACATCCGCGACCCGCACGACGCCATCCTCGGCGCCGCCAACTACCTCCACGCCAACGGCGCCCCGCGGGACTACGGCGCCGCGCTCTATCACTACAACCCGAGCGCGCTGTATGTGGACGCAGTCCTCGCGTACGCGGCCCGCATCCGCCGGGACTCCCGCAACTTCTTCTCCTACTACGCCTGGCAGGTGTTCGTCCGGACGCCGACCGGCACCCGGCGAATCACCGGGCCCGACAAGCCCTAGAGCGCGACGATCGCGTCGATCTCCACGTCGGCGCCCTTGGGCAGGGCGGCCACGCCGATCGCCACCCGCGCCGGCGGGTCCTCGCCCTCGAAGAACGAGCCGTACACCTCGTTCACGCGCGCGAAGTCGCCCATGTCGGTCAGGTAGACGGTGCAGCGCACCGCGTCCGCGAGCGAGCCGCCGGCGGCCTCGCACACCGCCGCGAGGTTCTCGAGGCAGCGGCGGGCCTGGCCCTCCACGTCCTCCTTCACGATCTCGCCGGTCGAGGGGTCGAGCGGGATCTGGCCGGAGCAGAACAGGAGGCTGCCGCTGCGAATGCCCTGGCTATAGGGGCCGATCGCCTCGGGAGCCTTGTCTGTCGAAACGGATTGTCTTAGTGCCATGCCGGGCAGCCTAATTCGCTCTAGACTCTCCCGTGGACCGTGCTAGGCGGGGAGGTAGCGGTGCCCTGTCACCTGCAATCCGCTCTAGCAGGGCTGAATTCCCGTTCGAGGGGCTTCGGCCTCGGGGTCAGTACGCCGGACAGAGGCGTCGATGGCCGGGTCCCGCGCGGCGAGCGCTCGCGAACCAGGTCAGATCCGGGAGGAAGCAGCCTTAAGCGATACCGCTCGTGCGCCGCGGGCAAGCCTGGCCGGAGTCGAAGATCGGCGGGCACGCCCGGGACCAGGTTCCAGAGACGGGTGCACGGTCCACTTTCTTTTCCCTGTGTCCGAACCAGACGCCCTCGACATCGGAGGGAAAGGATGCCTTTCGCGAAAGCACAAGCGAGTGGCTGAGCGTCTGGGGATCGATCGAGATGGAGACGGATCACGTGGAGGCGTTCGGCGATCGCGTCGTCGCCGGTGGCCACTGGCGCTCGAAGGGCCTGTTCAGCGGAGTCGAGGGCAGAATCCCGATGCACATGGTCCTCACGGTGCGGGATGGGAAGATCAGTCGGCTTGAGTGGTACCCCGACCACAGCAGCGCCGTCGCAGCCGCGCGCTGCGCCTGACCTGGAGACGCTAGACGCCGTCCAGCGGCGCGTGCTCTGGCTCGCGACCGCGATCGTGCATCACGCCAACCGCGTGCGCGAGAACCGCTCCGGCGTGAAGGTGGGCGGCCACCAGGCGTCGAGCGCGTCGATGGTGAGCCTCATGACCGCGCTCTGGTTCTCGGAGCTGCGCGCGGAGGACCGCGTGTCGGTGAAGCCACACGCGTCGCCGGTGCTGCACGCCGTCAACTACGTGCTCGGCCGGCTCGAGCGCCCGTATCTCGAGTCGCTGCGTGCCTTCGGCGGGCTCCAGAGCTATCCGAGCCGGACGAAGGATCCGGACCCGGTCGACTTCTCCACGGGCTCCGTCGGCATCGGCGCGACCGCGCCGATCTGGGCCGCGATCGCGCGCCGCTACCTCGAGCATCACCGCTTCGAGGCGCCGCCGCGAGGCCGCGAGATCGCCCTCTTGGGCGACGCGGAGCTCGACGAGGGCGCCGTCTGGGAGGCCATCGCGGACCCGTGGGTGGCGCGGCTCGGCGAGGTGCTGTGGGTGGTGGACCTGAACCGGCAGTCGCTCGACCGGGTGGTGCCGGACATCGCGTTCGGCCGGCTTGCCGGAATGTTCGAGGCGGCCGGCTGGCAGGTGCTCACCGTCAAGTACGGCCGCAGGCTCGATGCGCTGTTCGAGCGGGCCGGGGGCGAGGACCTTCGCCGCCGCATCGACGAGATGCCGAACGAGGAGTACCAGCGGCTGCTGCGAGCGGACCCCGCGGAGCTGCGCGAGCGTCTGCCGGGGCGGAACGCCGGCCTCAGCGGGCTGGTGGCCGAGCTGGGGGACGACGAGCTGCGCGCCGGCTTCCGCGACCTGGGCGGCCACGACATCGGCAAGCTGATCGAGGCCTACAGGGCGGTGCAGCACGACCGCCCGACGGTGATCTTCGCCTACACGATCAAGGGCTGGTCGCTGCCGATCGAGGGCCACCCGGAGAACCACTCGGCGCTGCTCACGGTGGATCAGTTCGAGGAGCTCGCGGGCCAGCTCGGCGCCGACGCCGCCCACCCGTGGGCGCCGTTCGAGCCCGGCAGCCCGGAGGCTGAGCTGGCGGGGGCCGCTGCCGCCGCGCTCGCGCGCGAGCAGCCCAAGCCGCGCACGCCGCCGAGCGTGCCCGCCTCGCTCGGCCGCAAGCACCGCGGGCAGGAATCGACTCAGCAGGCCTTCGGCCGCTTCTTCGTGGACCTGGTGCACGAGGCGCCCGAGGTGGCCGAGCGGGTGGTCACGGTGAGCCCCGACGTGGCCAGCTCGACGAACCTCGGCGGCTGGATCAACAAGTCGGGCATCTGGTCGGTCGGCGAGCGGCGCGACTGGTTCGCCGACGATTCTCAGACGCTCGTCCACTGGCACGAGACGCCGGGCGGCCGCCACATCGAGCTGGGGATCGCGGAGACGAACCTGGTGGGCCTGCTGGGAGAGCTCGGCGCCACGTGGAGCCGGCACGGCCAGCCGCTCCTCCCGATCGGCACGATCTACGACCCGTTCGTGGGCCGCGCGCTCGAGCCGTGGTCGTTCGGGATCTACGCGGGCGGGCAGTCGATCCTGATCGGCACGCCGTCGGGTGTCTCGCTCGCCCCGGAGGGCGGGGCGCACCAGTCGATCGTCACTCCGTCGATCGGCATCGGCCAGCCCGGCTGCACGTTCTGGGAGCCGGCCTTCGGGCAGGACCTCGACTGGACGCTGCTCCATGCGCTGTCGCGGCTGGGGCGGGCGGACGGCGAGTCGGCCTACTTCAGGCTCTCCACGCGCCCGATCGACCAGTCGCTGGCAGGCGACGACACCTCTGACGAGCGGCGCGAGCTCGTGCTGGCCGGCGGCTACCCGCTCAGGCGCGCCAGGGGCAAGCCCGAGGTGACTCTGGTGGGCATGGGCGCGACGGTCCCGGAGATCCTGCGCGCGGCCGACACGCTCGGCGAGAAGTGCGACGTGATCTGCCTGACGAGCGCGGACCTGATCCACAGGGCGCTACGCGCGCGGGCCGGCTTCGGCGACCACCCGACGGAGATCCTGGAGGAGCTGTTCCCCGCCGGGCCGCGCAGCGCCGGTCGTGACCGTGCTCGACGGCGACCCGAACGCGCTCGGCTTCATGGCGGCGGTCAACGCGGTGCCGCTCACCCCGCTGGGCGTGACCCGCTTCGGCCAGTCCGGCGACCTCGAGGACGTCTACCGCCACCACGAGATCGACGCCGAGTCGATCGTGGGCGCGGCGCTCGACCTGCTCGGCTAGCGGGCGAGCGCGCCCAGGAAGGCGTCGACGACCTGCGGGTCGAACTCTTTGCCGGCGCCGGCGCGGATGAGCGCCACGCCCTCGGCGGGCGGCACGGGGGGCGCGTGGTAGCGCTCGCTCGTCACGGCGTCGAATGCGTCGGCCACCGCGGCGATCCGGGCGAACAGCGAGATCTCCTCGCCGATCAGCGCGCCCGGGTAGCCGGAGCCGTCCCAGCGCTCGTGGTGGGAGCGCACCACCGACTTGGCCGCGGACGAGACCGAGTCGTCGCGCAGGAACTCGAGCCCGAGCAGGGGGTGCTTCATCATCAGCGCCCACTCGTCGGGGGCGAGCGGGCCCGGCTTCTGGACGAGGCTCTCCGGCAGCACGAGCATGCCGATGTCCTGGAGGAACAGGCCGGTGGCGAGGTCGCCAGCGCGGCCTCGTCGAGCAGACGCCGCCCGACCACCAGGCCGGCGACGGTCGCGTCGATCGAGTGCTCCACGACGTAGGCCCAGGCCGGCATACCGTTGCCGAAGGCGATGTCGCGGTCGTCCAGCCGCATGACCTCGTCGTGGATGCGGCCGGCCATCGCGGTGAGCTCGTCGAGCGTCTCGTGGGGGAGAAGCGTGCCCGGCATGGTCGCCGCCTCCTCGAAGGCGCGGGCCAGCGCGGCGCGCGCGTCATCGCGCGTCCGGAGTGACAGCGGATGCGGAGTCTGGGTCTCCACCTGGCTTTTATCGGCAATCGGGCCTCCGGCCCAAGCGGTGGTTATGCTCGATTCAACGATGCTTTCGCTCTACCGCCGCCACCGCCCCAGGACATTCGACGCGGTGGTGGGCCAGGAGCACATCGTCAAGACGCTCCGCAACGCGATCGAGCTGGACAAGGTCCACCACGCCTATCTGTTCGTCGGCTCGCGCGGCACGGGCAAGACGTCCATGGCGAAGCTGCTCGCCTGCGCGCTCAACGCCGAGGGCGGCGCGCGCGCCGATTTCGACCCCGCGTCGCCGGTCTCGCAGGCGATCCTGAGCGGAACCTCGCTCGACGTGGTGGAGATGGATGCGGCGTCGAACAACTCAGTCGACGACATCCGCGAGCTGCGCGAGAACGTGGCGCTCGCGCCGATGCAGGGCGGCAAGCGCGTGTACATCCTCGACGAGGCGCACATGCTCACCACGGCGGCATGGAACGCGTTCCTGAAGACGCTCGAGGAGCCGCCGCAGCACGTGGTGTTCGTGCTGGCGACCACCGAGGCGCACAAGGTGCCCGCCACGATCATCGACCGCTGCCACCGCTTCGACTTCCAGCGCCCCTCGCTCGAGCAGATCGCGAGCGTGATCAAGCGCGTGGCGGCCGAGGAGGGGATCGAGATCCCGGACCCGGCGGTGGGCATGCTCGCCCGGGCGGCCACCGGCTCGTTCCGCGACGCGCTCGGGACGCTCGAGCAGCTCGTGACGTACGGCGGCACCGACGTGAAGCTCGACGACGTGCTCGAGATCCTGGGCGTGGCGGACGCCGAGCTGGTGCTCGCGGCGGGCGAGGCGCTGGCTGACCGCGATCCGCGGGCGGCGCTCCTCACCGTCCAGTCGCTGTCCGAGTCCGGGCGCGACTTCACCCAGTTCATGCGCGATCTCTCCGCGCACCTGCGGCACCTGTTCGTGGTGCAGACGCTCGGGCACGTGCCCGACTCCTTCTCGGTAACGGCCGAGCAGACCGATCGCCTGTCCGCCCAGGCCGACCGCCTCTCGCAGGGCGAGATCCTGCGCGCGATCGACTTCCTGGCCTCGGCTATCGCCGCCGTGAAGGACGGCAGCGAGCCGCGCATCCAGCTGGAGATGGCGCTGCTGAAGGCGACCCAGCCGCAGGCCGACCTCTCGCTACAGGCCCTGATGTTCCGGATCGACCAGCTGGAGGCCGCGCTCGGCGAGTCCGTCTCCGGCGACGCGACAGCGCCCGCCGCCGAAGCGGCAGCTCCTGCGTCGCATCGGCAGGCACCGAAGGCGGAAACCCCGGTTCCGCCCCTCGTTCGGCCGCTCCTGCCGCCGCGGTCGCCGTCGATGCTTCCCCACAGGAGGCAGCGCAGCCGGTCGGTGCTCTGGAGCTCGATCAGATCGTCGCGCTCTGGCCGGCGGTCGCGAGGCCGTCCGGAGGAGAACGAAGTCCTCTCCCACGCGCTCGCCGCCGCGGCCCCTATCGCGCTCGACCGCGACCGCTTGACCATCGCGTTCCCGCCCGGTGCGTCTTTCGTGAAGAAGAAGGCAGAGAAAGGCCGCGATCTGGTCGCGAATGCCGTCCGCGGGATCACCGGACAGTCGCTTGCTCTCGACTTTGAGCTGAGCGAGGTCGCGGTGACCGCCGGGCCCGCGACGCTGGACCGCGACCAGCTGATCGAGCGGCTGCGGGCGGAGTTCGGCGCGGAGGAAGTCTTCGAAGACCCCGATGAGGAGAAGGACTGATGGGTCAGCCCAACCTGAACCAGATGATGCAGCAGGTCCAGAAGATGCAGGCCGACATGGCGAAGGCTCAGGAGGAGCTGAAGAACGAGGTCGTGGAGGCCAGCGCCGGCGGCGGGATGGTCACGGTCAAGATCAGCGGCGAGCTGGAGCTGAAGGAGCTGACCATCGACCCCGGCGCCGTTGATCCCGAGGACGTCGAGATGCTCCAGGACATGGTCCAGGCGGCCGTGAACGAGGCGATCCGCTCGGCTCAGGAGCTGGCCGCGTCGAAGATGAACGCCGCGGCGGGCGGCCTGGCCGGCCCCGGCGGGCTCGGCGGCCTGGGGCTGCCCGGCTTCTAGACCGCGCCCGCCGCCTCGGTTTCAGCCCGCGCCCGCGGTGCGCAGGCTGCGCGAGCGGGTGCGCTCGCCCAGGGCGAAGCGCGGCTCGGGCTGTTCCCGGCCGGCGAGCACGGCCGCCACATGCTCGGCCAGCGCCGGCCCGTGCTTGTAGCCGTGCCCCGACCCCCCGCCGAGGAGCCAGACGCCCGGGTGCTCCGGGTGGCGGTCGAAGAGGAACTGGCCGTCCGCCGTGAGCCCGTAGTGGCAGGCGGGCGTTCCGCACACGGGCGCGGAGGCGAGCGCGGGGAAGCGGTGGGCCACGTACTCGCGCGCCTGTTCGGCCGCCTCCGGCGTGGCCTCGAGCGGCCGCTCGTCCGGGTCCACCTCGACGCCGTCGTGGTCGGCCGCCACCTTCATCCCGTGCGGCTCCACGAGGCCGTGGCCGTAGAAGGCGGCGTCGAAGTCGACCCACCCGGGCCCACGCCATTCGGGCGGCACGTCGAACAGCGTGAGCTGTTGCAACGTGACGCGCAGACGCACCAGGTCCGAGAACAGATGCCCGAGCCAGGCCCCACACGCCCACACGACCGCGTCCGCCTCGAGCCGGTCGGAGCCGAACCGGACCGCCGCCCCGTCCGGGTGGGCCTCGCCGGCGAGGAGCTGCGCGCCCGCCTCGCGCGCCCGGGCGACCAGCGCCCGCACACCCTCCGCCGCCCGCAGCACGCCGCCCTCCGGCTCGTGAAGCACGAAGGCGAGGTCGTCGACGGCCAGGCTCGGGAACATGCGGCACGCCTCCCCGGGCTCGAGCCGCTCGACCGGCACACCGGCGGCGCGCAGCACGCGCTCGCCGTCCGCCTCCCAGCCGTCCTCACGCCGCGCGAACCAGACCAGCCCGATCTCCTCCAGCACCCCGTCGAGCTCCGCCACAGCTCGAGCGCCCGCCGGGAGGAGTGCATGTAGAACGCGTCGGGCCCGTGCAGGCTGCGGATGAGGCGCGTCTCGCCGCCGGATTCGGCCCTCGGATGACCGGGCTCGAGGCGCTCGACCAGCGTGACCTCCCAACCGTCGCGCGCGAGCCTGTCGGCGAGCGAGGCGCCGAAGACGCCGGCCCCGATGACGACCGCGGAGGGCACCCGCGGAGCGTACTGTCGCCGCCGCCCGCGAAGCTACGCTTGACGGCCTTGTTCGCAGCACCGGTCAACAGGCTCATCACCGAGCTCGCCCGCCTGCCCGGCATCGGCCAGCGCACGGCACAGCGGCTCGCCTTCCACATCCTCAGCGTCTCCGAGGAGGAGGCGCTCGGGCTCGCCGAGGCCATCCGGGAGGTGAAGGCCACCGTCGGCCACTGCGAGGTGTGCTTCAACCTCGCCACGGAGTCGACCTGCCGCATCTGCCAGGACGAACGGCGCGAGCAGGCCACCATCTGCGTGGTCGAGCAGCCGAGCGACGTGATCCCGATCGAGCGTTCCGGCGAGTTCCACGGCCGCTACCACGTGCTCGGGGGCGCGCTGTCGCCGATCGACGGAGTCGATCCCGAGGACCTCCACATCGCCGAGCTGCTCGGGCGGGTGGACAACGGCACCCCGATCCGCGAGGTCGTGATCGCCACGAACGCGACCACGACCGGCGAGGCCACCGCTCTCTACCTGGCCGACGCCCTGCGCGAGCGCGCGCCCGAGGTGGTCGTGACCCGGCTGGCCAGCGGCCTCCCGGTGGGCTCGGACCTCGAGTACGCGGACGAGATCACGCTGGGCCGTGCGCTCCGCGGTCGCCAGACCATCTAGAGCGGCGTAGGATCGGACGCATGGCCGCCTTGGGCAAGCGCCGGGCGGTGCCCGGCGCGCAGCCATGACATCCATCGTGCGAGGCGCGTGCCCGCACGACTGTCCCGACACCTGCGCGATGCACGTGACGGTCGAGGACGGGCGGGCGCAGAAGGTCGCCGGCGATCCCGATCACCCCATCACGGTCGGCTTCCTCTGCGGGAAGGTCTCGAACTACCTCGACCGCGTCTACTCGGAGCACCGCATCCTCCACCCGATGGTGCGCGAGGACGGCGGCTTCCGGCGCGCCTCCTGGGACGAGGCGCTCGACCGGGTGGCCGAGGCGCTGCTCCGGGCGCGCGACGGGTTCGGCGGCGAGTCGATCCTCCCGTACAGCTACATGGGCACGCAGGGCCTGATCCAGGGCAACACCATGTCCGCGCGCGTGATGAACGCGCTCGGGGCCTCGTCACTCGAGCGAACGATCTGCGCGACGGCCGGGATCACCGGCACGCTTCAGGCGCACGGCGTGTCGCCGGAGGTGGACCCGGAGGAGTGGCCGAACGCCCGCTTCCTCCTGATCTGGGGCTGGAACCCGCTGTCCACCGCGCCGCACCTCTGGCGCAAGCTGCTCGACGCGCGCAGCCAGGGAGCGCGGCTCGTGGTGGTGGATCCCTTCCGCAGCCGCACGGCCCGCCTCGCCGACGAGCACCTCCGCCCGCTGCCGGGCACCGACGCCGCCCTCGCCATCGGGATGATGCGCGCGATCGTCGACGCCGGTCTCCACGACGACGAGTGGTGCCGGGCGCACACCGAGGGCTACGACGAGCTTCTCGACGAGCTCGGCCGCACCACCGTCGAGGAGTGCGCGGCGCAGTGCGGGGTCGACGCCGAGACGATCGCCCGCGTGGGTCGCGAGTTCGCATCCACGCGGCCCGCGCTGCTCCGGCTCGGCGTGGGCGCCCAGCGCCACGCCGGCGCGCCGGCCGCGTACGCCACGGTCTCCACGCTGCCGCTCCTCACCGGCGCCTGGAGGGATCGCGGCGGCGGCTTCTCCTACATCCCGACAGCCACGGCCGGGGCGATCAGCAACGTCCTGCTCCAGCGCGAGGATCTCTGTCCCGCTCCGGTGCGAACGATCAACATGTCACGCCTCGGCGAGGCACTCACCGACCCCGCGATGGACCCGCCGGTGAAGGCGCTCGTCTGCTGGAGCTCGAACCCCGCCTCGATCGCGCCCGATCAGGAGCGTGTGCTCGAAGGGCTCGCCCGCGACGACCTCTTCACCGTTGTGCTCGAGCAGTTCATGACCGACACCGCACAGCACGCCGACGTGATCCTCCCGGCCACCACCCAGCTCGAGCACCTCGACGTGGTGTTCTCGTGGGGGCATCACTACGTGACGTGGAACGAGCCGGCGATCGAGCCACTCGAGGAGGCGAAGCCGGTCACGGAGACGTTCCGCCTCCTGGCCGAGCGGCTCGGCTTCGACGATCCTTGCTTCCGGGACAGCGACGCGGAGCTTGTGGAGCAATTGCTCGCCGGCTTCGAGGAGAACGGACTGCGCGAGCGCGGCTGGACCAAGGTGGACCTCGGCCAGGGGCCGATCCCGCATGCGAGCGGCGGCTTCGGCACGGCCAGCGGCCGCGCGGCCATGCACGCGCGGTACGAGCCGCCCGCGGAGGTCGCCGACGCGGTGCTCGCCGAGCGCTTCCCGCTCGCGCTCGTCACGCCCAAGACGCACCTGTTCCTCAACTCGACCTTCGCCAACCAGCGCCGGCAGCACTCGGCGCAGCCGGCGCCCGAGGTGGTGGTGAGCCCCGAGGACGCCGCCGCACGCGGCATCGAGGACGGCGTGGCGGTGCGCGTGTTCAACGACCGCGGCTCCTTCAGCTGCGCCGCCCGCGTCTCCGACGACGCCCGCCCCGGCGTGCTCGTGGCCCCGATGGGGTGGTGGAACGACGACTACCCGGACCGCCGCAGCGGCCAGGCCACGACCTCACAGCTCCTGACGGCCGAGGGCAACGCGCCCACGTTCAACGACAACCGCGTCGAGCTTCAGCGGATCAGCCCGTAGTCCTGCTTCGCCAGCAGGATGCGGCCGACCGCCTCGTCGAGCCGGCGGCGCGGTATGCGGCCGCGCTGCACCGCTCGCAGCACCGCGATGTACGCGGCCTGCTGGTCGCCGGTGGCGCCTGAGATGTAGAGCGCGTCCGCTCCCGCCCGCAGCGCCAGCACGGCCGCGTCGGGAATGGTGTGGAGCGTCGTGATCCCGGGGTCGGCGAGGTCGTCCGTCATCGCCACGCCCTTGAAGCGCATCTCGCGGCGAAGCACCGTCGTGTCGACCTGGCGTGACAGCGACGCGGGGACCGTGAAGTCGCTGAACGGGTAGAGCGCGGACGCGACCGTCACCCCCGGCACGCCGGCGTCGATCGCCGCGCGGAACGGCACCAGGTCCCGCTGGCGCAGCTCGTCGAGGCCGAGCCCGACGGTGGCGGGCCCGTCCTCGGTGGACTGGTCGGTCGCGCCCAGGCCGGGGAAGTGCGCGGCCGAGCTGAACACGTGCTCGGCGCGGTAGGCCCGGACCACCCTGTCCGCGTAGTTGGCCACCTCGTCCGGGGAGTCCGAGTACACGCGCGAGCCGAGCGCCGAGCCGGTCTCCGAGCTGCCCACGTCCACGACCGGCCCGAGCACCGCGTTGATCCCGAGTGCCAGCAGGCTCTTCGCTGAGCGCCGAGCCTGCGACTCAGCCTCGCGCGCCGAGCTCAGGTCCGCGGGCGCGGCGGTCGGCGGGAGATCCGGGAACGAATTGAGCTCGCCGCCCTCCTGGCTGGCGAACACCCACGGCGGCACGTGGTGGTGCTCGCGCGCGACCGTCGCCACCTCGTTGGCGAGCGTTCCGAGCTGGGTCACGTCCACGTAGTTCCCGTCCGAGAGCACCACGCCGCCCAGGTCGAGCCGCGCGAGCCGGCCGAAGATGTCGGCGGAGGTGTCGGTGCCCCTGAAGCCGAGGACGAACAGCTGCGCGACCTTGCGCTCGAGTGGCAGGCGGCGCGCGAGGTCGGCCACGCTCTTCGGCACAGGCGATCCCTGCCCGCGCTGGGATTCGGCCGGCGGCGGCACGATCTTCGCGAGGAACGAGATGTGCTCCTTCGGAGTGCCGCGGCCCGGCGAGGGAACGTCAGAGGCGGTCTCGCCGCCGTCTCCGTGGCCGGCCCCCACCACCACCCCGGCCGTTACCGCGGCGAGCGCGATCGCGGCCAGCACGGCCAGTGCGAGACGGCGCCGGGCCGATTCAGCGGGCACCGGTGGAAAGCTATCGTTGCCCGTCATGCCGGACCCCGGCTCCGACACCGTTGTCATGAAGTTCGGCGGCACCTCCGTCGCCGACGCCGAGCGCATCAAGCGCGCGGCCAAGCGGATCGTGATCGCCAAGGAGGCGGGCACGAACGTGGTGGCCGTGCTGTCCGCGCGCGGCAAGCACACCGACGAGCTCGTCTCGCTCGCCTATGAGGTCTCCGACCGCCCCGACCCGCGCGAGATGGACATGCTGCTCTCCACGGGCGAGCGCGTGACCTGCGCCCTCGCGGCGATGGTGATCAACGATCTCGGTCACGAGGCGATCTCGCTGACCGGCTCCCAGGCCGGGATCGTCACGGACAGCGGCCACACCAAGGCGAAGATCATCGAGGTGAAGGCGGACCGCATCCGGCGCGGGCTCGACGCCGGCAAGATCGTTCTCGTGGCCGGCTTCCAGGGCGTGTCCCAGGAATCGCTCGACGTGACGACACTCGGCCGCGGCGGCTCGGACACCACCGCGGTCGCGGTCGCGGCCGCGCTCGGTGCCGACGTATGCGAGATATACACCGACGTCGCGGGCGTGTTCAGCGCAGACCCGCGGATCGTGCCGAACGCGCGCAAGCTGCCCGTGCTCACCTTCGAGGAGATGCTCGAGATGTCGGCGAGCGGCGCCGGCGTGCTGCAGCTCCGCTCCGTGGAGTACGCGCGCAACCACGGCATCACGATCCACTGCAGGTCCAGCTTCGACGACGGAGCCGGTACCGTGATCCAGGACGAGGACCAGACAATGGAACGACCGCTCGTTACAGCCGTGACCCACTCCACCGGGGAGGCCCGCATCACGCTCACGGGTCTTCCGGACGTGCCCGGCATCGCCGGCCGCGTGCTCACCGCGCTGGCCGACGCGAACATCAACGTGGACATGATCATCCAGAACGAGCCGCAGTCCGAGGGCCACCTGGCGGACATGTCCTTCACGGTGCCGCGCGAGGACGTCGTCGACGCGCGAGGGGCGCTCGAGCCGCTCAAGCAGGAGCTCGGCTTCGGTGAGGTCCAGACCGACGACCGCATGGGGAAGGTCTCGGTGGTGGGAGCCGGAATGAAGAGCCATCCCGGCGTCGCGGCGAAGACGTTCACGGTGCTCGGCGAGGCCGGCGTGAACATCGAGATGATCTCCACCTCCCCGATCAAGATCTCGTGCGTGGTACGCGAGGAGCACGTGGCCGAAGCGGTGCGCCGGCTGCACACCGCGTTCGAGCTCGGCGCCGACGCGGTGCTTCCCGAGGACGTGGCGGGAGTGCACCGCCCGAAGGTGGGCACGTAGCCCGATGAGGGTCGCCGTCGTGGGGGCCACCGGCGCGGTGGGCTCGACCATGCTCGAGGTGCTGCACGAGCGCTCGTTCCCGGCGGACGAGGTGGTGCCGTTCGCCTCGGAGCGGTCCGCCGGGCGCACGATCGAGTGGGGAGCCGGCCCGCTGACGGTCCAGACGCTCGACGACGAGACGATCCAGGGGTTCGACGTGGCGCTGTTCTCGGCGGGGTCGAAGGTGAGCGAGGCGTGGGCGCCCCGCTTCGCCGACGCGGGCGCCGTCGTGGTGGACAACTCATCCCAGTGGCGCATGCACGAGGACGTGCCGCTCGTGGTGTCCGAGGTCAACCCGGACGCGCTCGACGGCCACAAGGGCATCGTGGCGAACCCGAACTGCACGACGATGCAGACCGTCGTGGCGCTCGGGCCGATCCTCAGGCACGCCGGGATCGAGCGAATCGTGATGTCGAGCTATCAGGCGGTGTCCGGCACGGGACAGAGCGCCGTCGAGGAGCTTCACGAGCAGGTGGAGGCGCAGCTCCATGCGAAGGAGATCCCGGCGCCCACGGTCTATCCGCATCAGATCGCCTTCAACGTGCTGCCGCAGGTCGAGACCTTCAAGGACGGCGACGACTACACGACCGAGGAGCGCAAGTGCATGCGCGAGACGCGCAAGATCCTCGGCGAGGAGGACATCGGCGTGTCCGCGACCTGCGCGCGCGTCCCGGTGTTCACGGGCCACTCCGTGTCGGCGAACGTGCAGACTCGCGACCCGCTGTCGCCGGAGGAGTGCCGCGAGCTGCTCGCCGGCGCCCCCGGCCTCACCGTGATCGACGACCCGGCGAACGGCCTGTACCCGACCGCGCTGGATGCCGCCGGCCGCGACGACGTGCTGGTGGGACGGATCCGGCGCGACCCGTCGCACGAGCGCTGCCTCAACCTCTGGATCGTCGGGAACAACCTGCGCAAGGGCGCGGCCACCAACGCGGTGCAGGTGGCCGAGCTCCTGAATGTGCGCGGACTGCTGCGCGCGGCACGCGCCGCCTAGCCGGCGCGGCACGCGCGCCTAGCCGCCGGTCGTAACAGGCCGGCGGTCGTCGTCCACCACGACGGGCTCCTGCTGCGCCCGCCGCGCGAGCTCGCGCCGCGACGGCACGCCCAGCTTCCGGTAGATGCTCCGCGCGTGCGTCCGCACGGTCTCGACGCCGATCGAGAGCGTCTCCGCGATCTCCGAGTTGGTGTGGCCGTCCTGCAGGAGCTCGAGCACCTCGGACTCGCGGGTGGTCAGCTCGGTGCCCTCCATGCCGAGCCGGTCCACCCCTCCGCCCGCGGCCGCCGAGCGCGGCAGCACGTGCATCCCGCGCGAGGCGAGATGGATTGCGTTCACCACGTCGCGCGCCTCGGTCTCCTTCGACAGGCAGCCCGTGGCGCCGAAGGCCAGCATCTGGGTGCACTCGGCCGCGGTCGGCCGGTGCGCCAGCACCACGATGCGCGCGTCCGGCAGGTGCTGCGCGAGCGCCTGCACCTCGACCGGGCTGCTGAGCGCGCCGAAATTCAGCAGCACGACGGCCGGCGAGTGCTTCGCCGCGACGGTTTCGATCTCCGGCAACGGGACATCGCGCGCCGCGAGCTCGAGGTCCGGATCGTTCTCGATGACGACCTCGAGTCCCCTGGCGATGAGGTCCTCGAACTTGCCCGCGACTACCGTCGCCATGAAGGTGACAGCGGGTGAGCTTCCATACTCACCCCCCGGGTTACCCATACGGGCTAGAACGTATGCCTGTTATGCGGCGGCGAGCTCGGCGACCTTGCGCTGGACGTCGTCCGTGGGCACGACGTGCTTGCCCATGCCGAGCTCCTTCGGCTCGAGTCCGAGGGCGAGGCCGACCATCTGAGGCAGGTGCAGCACCGGGATCCCGAGGTCGCGCTCCACGAACTTCTGCGCGGCCGGCTGCTGCATGTCCAGGTTGAGGTGGCAGAGCGGGCAGGGGGTCACGAGGCAATCCGCGCCCGCGTCGATCGCGTCCGCCAGGTGCCTGCCGGCCTGGCGCAGCGAGGTGATGCGGTTCATGGTGATCAGCGGGAACCCGCAGCACTTGCGCGCACCTGCGTACTCCACCGCCTCGCCGCCGAGCGCCTCGATCAGGAGCCCCAGGTACTGGTCGCGCTCCGGATGCTCGTCGAAGCCGAGCCGCGTGGACGGGCGCACGATGTAGCAGCCGTAGAACGGCGCGATCCGCAGCCCCTCGAGCGGACGCCTCACCCGCTCGCGCAGGGCGTCGAAGCCGATCTCCTCGGCGAGGATCCAGAGGAAGTTCTTGTTCCACCACTCGCCGCCGGCGTCGTAGGAGAGACCCTCGGGCTGGAGATGGTTGTTGACCTCGCCTCGGTACTCGCTGCTGGCGTCCAGCCGCTGCTGGCACTCGGACTGCGCGCCTTGGCAGGTGGAGCAGATGTTCATCATCCCGGCGGCGCCCTGCACCTGCTGGGCCATGGCGAACGTGCGCGCGTTGAGCGCGTCCGCCAGCTCCTGGTTGTGCTCGGCGATCACGCCCGCGCCGCAGCAGTTGGCGCGGTCCAGCTCCACCAGCTCCAGATCGAGCAGCGGCGCCACCTTCGCCATGGAGCCGTGCAGCTCCGGAGTGAACCCCCGGGATACACACCCGGGCCAGTACGCGAGCTTCATGTCTCCCCAGCCTCTTCCGCCATCGCTCCCATTTCTTCGTCGCCCATCTCGCCAACGATGTACAGGTTCAACTCGATCCGCTCGTCGTGCGACTCGATCTCGTGGAAGATCTTGCGGACCTGCTTCTGGTCCGGCAGCTTCTCGTGGAGGAGCGCCTTGCGGGGCGAGACCTTGCCCGACTTGAGACCGCGGAACGCGGTCGGCAGCTCGCGGGTCAGCTGCTTGGCGCCGGACGGCGTCAGCTGTCCCTTCACGAGCGACCCGTCGCCGAACGACCGCGGAAGGAGCTGCGCCTCGTGCAGCGTGCCGTACTTCTCGATCAGCGTCACGAACGCCTTCTCGTGGCCGTAGCCGTTGTTCTCGTCCTTGATGCCGTAGTCGTTCGTCGCGCGACGGCGCAGGCGCATGATCTGGTTCATCGGCGCGACATCCTTCGGGCAGACCTCGACGCAGGCGAAGCAGTGGGTGCAGTCGTAGATCCCGTGCGGGTCCTCGGCCAGGTCGCGCAGGCGCGCCTCCTCCTCGCCGTCGCGCGGGTCGCCGACGAACCGGTACGCCTTGGCGAGCGCCGCCGGCCCCACGAACTCCGGGTCGACCTCCATCGACAGGCACGCCGACACGCACACACCGCAGTGGATGCATGCCATCGCCTGCGTCACGTCGAGCATGGCCTCGGCGGGGACGATGTACTCCTGCCCCTCGGGCGGCTCCTCGGCCGGCACCAGCCACGGCACGACGCGGCGCACCTTCTTCCAGTGCACCGCCTCCATGTCCGAGACCAGGTCCTTGATCACCGGCATGTTCCCCATGGGCTCGACCGTGATGAAGCCGTCGCGGCCGCCTGCGGCGGCGTCCCCGATCCTGGTGTTGCAGGCGAGCGCGGAGCGGCCGTTGATGCGCACGCCGCACGAGCCGCAGATCGCGGCGCGGCACGAGCACCTGATGGCGATCGAGGCGTCCTCGCGGTCCTTGACCTGGAGGATGCCGTCGAGCACGGAGCGCTCCGGCGGGAGCTCGACGTCGTAGTCGGCCCAGTACGCGGGCGCGCTCGACTCGGGGTCGAAGCGCCGGATCTTCAGCTGGAAGGTCTGCGTGTCTGCCATCTCAGTACGTTCGCTCCTGGGGCTCCCACTGGGTCATCGTGACGGGTGAGTAGGAGAGCTCGGGCTCGGCGCCGTTGGCCGAGACGTTGATGTGCTTCAGCCACTCGTCGTCGTTGCGGTCCGGATAGTCGGTCCGGTACTGGGCGCCGCGGCTCTCCTTGCGCTCGATCGCCGAGATCACGATGGCCTCGGCGTTGTCGATCATGAACTGCAGCTCTAGCGCGCCAAGCACATCCTGGTTGAAGACTGTGCCCTTGTCGTCGACCGCGACGTCCTTCGCCTCCTCCTTGAGGCGGCGCACGATCTCGAGCGCGGTATTCAGGCCATCCTCGTCGCGGAAGACCGCCACGTACCTGTCCATCGCCTGGCCGAGCTCGGCCTTCAACTCGGAGACGCGGCGGCCGGCGCCGTCGCGCTCGACTATGGATCGGATCACCTTTTCCTCGTCTTGCAATGAGGACTGGCTCGGATCGGGCATGCCCATCCCCTTCACCGTTTCAGCGGCGTGTTCCCCTGAACGGCGGCCGAAGACCAGGGTGTCGAGCAGGCTGTTTGCCCCTAGCCGGTTCCCGCCGTGCACCGAGACGCACGCGCACTCGCCGGCGGCGTAGAGGCCCGCGATGGGCGTCCGGCCGTGAATGTCTGTGTGCACGCCGCCCATCACGTAGTGGTTGCCCGGCTTGATGTGGATGGGCTCGCGGGTGATGTCCACGCCGGCGAAGTCGCGGCCCACGTTCACGATCTCCCGGAGCGCCTCGTGAATCCGCTTGCGCGGCACGACGGTGATGTCGAGCGCGACGGTGCCGTCCGGGAAGCCACGGCCCTCGTTGATCTCGGTCTGCTCCGCCCGCGAGACCACGTCGCGGCTGGCCAGCTCCATCTTGTTGGGCGCGTACTTCTCCATGAAGCGCTCGCCCTGGGCGTTGTAGAGGTGTGCGCCCTCGCCGCGAGCGCCCTCGGTGATGAGGAGGCCGAGGCCGGCGAGCGTGGTCGGGTGGTACTGGATCATCTCCATGTCCATCAGCGGAGCGCCGATCCGGTACGCCATGGCGATCCCGTCCCCGGTGCAGATCAGGGCATTCGTGGTGGGGTCGTAGATCTGGCCGTTGCCGCCGGTGGCGAGGATCACGGCCTTGGCGGCGAACAGCTCCATGGCGCCGTCGCGGATGTTCCGGGTGACGACCCCGGCGATCCGCCCGTCCTCGTCCTGCACGAGCGCGGTGGAGAACCACTCCTCGTAGCGGGTGACCTCCTCGTACTTCATGAGCTGCTCGTAGAGAACGTGGAGGATCGCCTGGCCGGTGATGTCGGCGACGTAGTAGGTCCTCGCGGCTGACGCCCCGCCGAAAGCGCGTTTGCCGAGCCGGCCCCTCTCGTCGCGGTGGAACGTCACACCGAGGTGCTCGAGCGTGAGCAGCTCGCTGGGCGCCTCGCGACACATGATCTCGATGGCGTCCTGGTCTCCCAGGTAGTCCGACCCCTTGACGGTGTCGAAGGCGTGTGACTCCCACGAGTCCTGCGGATCGAGGGCCGCGTTGATCCCGCCCTGGGCGGCATTGGAATGCGATCGGACCGGATGAACCTTCGAGATGATCCCGACCGACGCGCCGTGCTCAGCCGCGGCAAGAGCTGCGCGCTGGCCCGCGAGGCCCGCCCCAATGACCAGTACGTCGTGCTGCGGCATGCGGCGCGCAGTCTATTCACAGCCCGCCCCCGCTCGAACGACGGACATCGAGGGGGTGAATCGGGGGGCTTGCCGTCTTAGTCCCGATATGCGGGATCAATCCGACGAACCCCCCGTCGATCAGCGGCTCGCGGCGCTTGCCGCACGACAGCACGGAGTGGTAGCGCACGGTCAGTTGGCCGAGTTGGGCCTGAGCGCGAGCGCAATCGGGGTGTGGGCGAAGCGTGGGCGGTTGCTTCGTGTGCACCGCGGCGTGTACGCCGTTGGGCATATGGCGCTCACGCGTAACGGGCGCTTCATGGCCGCTGTGCTCGCGTGCGGAGAGGGGGCCGCGCTGAGCCACTTCAGTGCTGCCGTTCTATGGGAGATCCTGGAGGACCGAGGTCAGCAGATTCATGTGACGGTGGAGGGGCATCGGGTGTGCCGCGGTGTCATCGTGCACCGGTCGCCCCTCGAGGGCCACCGGGTGAGGCGGCGCGGCATCGTCGTGACCACCGTCGGTCGCACCCTGGTGGACCTCGCCGATGTCGTGCACAAGCGGCGCACGCTCGAGCGGGCCTTCGACGAGGCCGAGTACCTCAACCTCGACTGGCACGACGCCAGGCCCATACCCGGACGCAAAGGCTCCGGGCTCCTGTCCTCAGTGCTCGCCTTTCACGAGCCCGGCACGACCCGCACGCTGTCCGAGCTCGAGGAGCGCTTCCTCGCGTTCTGCGAGAAGCATGGGTTTCCGCGGCCCGAGGTGAACGTCAGCAACGAGGGATACCTCTGCGACTTCGTGTGGCGGGAGCAGCGCGTGATCGTGGAAACCGACGGAGAGCGAGCTCACGGAACCCGGCGTGCGCAACGGCGGGACCCGGTGAAGGACGCCAACCTCCAGATAGCCGGCTGGCGCGTGATGCGCATCTCCTCAAAGCGGTTGTTCGGGGAAGAGCAGGCCGTCGCGGACCAACTGACGCGGCTCCTCGCTACGCCGGCACCTGCAGCGCCCGCCGCACCGCGTCGACCGTGACTATCCCGCGGAGCACGCCCTCGCCGTCCACGGCCATGATCGCTCCCAGACGGGAAAGGCCCTCCTGGCCCAGCAGGGTCTCGAGCGGCTCATCGAGCCGGATGCGCAGGCCGCTCGAGCCGTCGTCGCGGGCCATGACGGTGCCGACCGTCCGGGTCTCTCGCTCCTCGCCGGGCACGCTCTCGACAGCCTCCCGGGACACGACGCCCACGAGCCGCGCGCTCGAGTCCACCACCGGGAACCACGGCCATCCGTACCGCAGGAAGTACGCCCGCTCCGCCTCCGCCACCGGTGAGTCCTCGCGGATCGCCACCGGCTCCTCGTCCATCACGTCCGCCACCCGGATGTGCTCGATGCGGCCCGAGAACACCGCGCTCTCCTCGGCGCTTCGTGCCGCGCTCGCCAGGAAGAAGCCGATGAAGGCGAGCCAGATCCCCGACACCTGGCTGCCCTGCACGAGGAACAGGTAGGCGCCGAAGGCCACCATCCCGTAGCCGCCCAGGCGGCCCAGCATGGCCGCGAAGCGCGTGGCCCGGTTCCGGTCGCCGGTGACCTTCCAGGCGATGGCGCGAGCGATCCGCCCGCCGTCGAGCGGGAACGCCGGAATCAGGTTGAACGCGAGCAGCAGCACGTTGATCGAGGTGAGGTAGCCGAGCACCGCCGTCGTCGAGCCGGTCACGTTCGACTCGAACTGCGAGCTGTGCAGCACGTCGGAGCTGCTCGAGATCGCCGAGCCCAGCACGAAGCACAGCCCCGCGATCGCCAGCGTCACGAGCGGCCCCGCCACCGCGATCCGGAACTCCACGCCGGGCGAGGTGGACTCGCGGCCCAGCTTCGCCACGCCGCCGAACATCCACAGGTCGATGCCGAGGATCGGGATTCCGTTCCGGATCGCCACCCACGCATGGCCCAGCTCGTGCAGCAGGATCGAGAGGAAGAAGAGGAGCGCGCTCAGGACCGCGAGCACGAAGGCGTTCGAGCCGGGGGCCGCGTCCTTGTAGTAGTCGGACAGGTTCCAGATGATCAGGAAGAGGACGAGGAACCAGCTGAAGTCCACCCCGATCCGGATCCCGAAGATCCGGGCCAGCTGAAAGGAGCCGCCGAACACCCTCCGGATGGTAGGTCAGCAGCCGGTGGGTACTGTCAGCGAGATGGCTACCAAGTGGTGGACGCTCGTCGTGGTGTGCCTTGCCATCTTCATGCTGCTGCTCGACGTCACGATCGTGAACGTCGCCCTGCCGAGCATCCAGAAGGACCTGGGCTCGAGCTTCGAGGACCTCCAGTGGGTGGTGGACGCGTACGCGCTCGCGCTCGCCGCGATCCTGCTCGCCTCCGGCTCGCTCGGCGACCTGCTCGGCCGCCGGAGCGTCTTCGTGATCGGGCTCGTGGTCTTCTCTGGCGCGTCGCTCCTCTGCGGCCTGTCGACATCGCCCTTGATGCTGAACCTCTCGCGCGCGGTCCAGGGAGCCGGCGGGGCGATGATGTTCGCCAACTCGCTCGCCCTCATCGCCCAGGAGTTCCCGCCCAACGAGCGCGGCACTGCCCTCGGGATCTGGGGCGCTACGACCGGGTTCGCCGTGGCAGTCGGCCCGCTCGTCGGCGGCGTGCTCACCGACGCGTTCGGCTGGGAGTGGATCTTCCTCGTGAACGTCCCGATCGGTCTGGTGACCCTGGCGCTCACCCTCATGAGGGTCCGCGAGTCGGAGCGCGACCCCACCGCTCGGATCGACTGGGCGGGCCTCGTGACCTTCAGCGCCGGTCTCTCCTGTCTTGTCTTCGCGCTGATCCGCGGAAACGACGACGGCTGGGGGAGCACCAGGATCATCGCGCTGCTCGTGGTGGGCGCGCTCCTGCTGGTCACGTTCGCAGCGGTCGAGCTCCGCAGCGACCAGCCGATGCTCGACCTGCACCTCTTCCGCATTCCCACCTTCACCGGCGCGCAGATCGTGGCGTTCTCGATCCACGCCTCGATGTTCTCGATGTTCCTCTACATCACGCTGTACATCCAGAGCATCCTCGGCTACACGCCGCTTCAGAGCGGGCTCCGCTTCCTGCCGGTGTCGCTCCTCTCCTTCCTCGCCGCGCCCATCGCGGGGAAGCTGTCGGAGCGCTATCCGGTGCGCTGGTTCCTGACCGCCGGCCTCGGGCTGATCGGCCTCGGCCTGGTGGAGATGCACGGCGTCACCCCGAGCGACGACTGGACCACGCTCCTGCCCGGCTTCATCCTCGCCGGCATCGGGATCGGCTTCGTGAACCCGCCGCTGGCCACGGCCGCGATCGGCGTGGTGGAGCCGCGGCGAAGCGGCGCGGCGTCCGGGATCAACAGCACGGCGAGACAGGTCGGCACGGCGGTGGGCATCGCCGGCCTCGGCGCGATCCTCCAGTCGAAGCTCAGCCACGGCCTCGGTCCCGGGAGCCTCAGCGGGCCCGCCGCGGCGAACGCCTACATCGACGCGCTCAACGACCTCTTCCTCGTCGCCGCCGCCGTCGCGTTCGTGGGCGCGGCCTGCGCGGCCGTCCTGATCCGGAGCCAGGACTTCGTCAGCGCCCCTGCCTGAACGCGGCTGCTAGTAATGCGGCCCTCGATGACCGCACACAGAGTCACATTCATCCCCGGCGACGGCACCGGCCCCGAGCTGGCCGAGGCCACCAAGCGCGTGCTGGAGGCCACCGGAGTCGAGTTCGAGTGGGACTTCCAGGACGCTGGGGTCGACGTCTACGAATCGGAGGGCAATCCGCTCCCCGACCGCACGCTCGACTCGATCCGCGAGCGCGGCGTGGCCATCAAGGGCCCGACCACCACGCCGGTGGGCTCCGGCCACCGCTCGATCAACGTCGCGCTCCGCAAGGAGTTCGACCTGTACGCCTGCATCCGGCCCTGCAAGGCCTACGACGGCGTGCGCACCCGCTTCCCGGAGACGGACATCGTGATCGTCCGGGAGAACACCGAGGACCTGTACGCGGGCATCGAGTTCGAGAAGGGGTCGGAGGAGGTCGAGAAGCTGCGCAGGTTCCTCGCCGAGGAGCTCGACTCGCCCACACGTGAGGAGTCCGGCATCTCGATCAAGCCGATCTCCGTATTCGGCTCCGACCGGATCGTCGAGGCCGCCTTCAAGTACGCCGAGGAGAACGGCCGCGAGAAGGTGACCGCGGCCCACAAGGCCAACATCATGAAGTTCTCGGACGGCCTGTTCCTCGAGGTGGCTCGCCAGGTTGCCGAGCGCCATCCGGACATCGAGTTCGAGGACCGGATCATCGACAACCTCTGCAACCAGCTGGTATCGCGCCCCGAGGAGTACGACGTGATCGTGCTGCCGAACCTCTATGGCGACATCGTGTCCGACCTCGGCGCGGGGATGATCGGAGGGCTCGGGCTCGCTCCGGGCGCGAACATCGGCACCGACGGCGCCATCTTCGAGGCCACCCACGGCTCGGCCCCGAAGTACAAGGGGCAGGACAAGGTCAACCCGACCGCCCTGATGCTCTCCGGGGTGCTGATGCTGAAGCACCTCGGCGAGGACGAGGCCGCCGAGAGCATGGAGAAGGGGATCGCCGAGGTGATCCGCAAGGGCGACAGGGTCACCTACGACCTGAAGCCCTCGCGTGACGATCCCTCCGCAGTGGGTACGAGCGAGTTCGCAGAAGCTGTGATCGAGGAGATGAACGACTGATGGCAACCACCGTGACCGTCACCGGCGCGGCCGGGCAGATCGGCTACGCGCTCCTGTTCCGGATCGCGAGCGGGCAGATGCTCGGCCCGGACGAGAAGATCGACCTCCGGCTGCTCGAGATCCCGGACGCCGTGCAGGCGGCCGAGGGCACCGCGCTGGAGCTACAGGACTGCGCCTTCCCGCTGCTCGCCTCCACCGAGATCTTCGACGACGCGAAGAGGGCGTTCGACGGCGTGAACGTGGCGATGTTGGTGGGCGCCCGGCCGCGTTCGAAGGGCATGGAGCGCGCCGACCTGCTCGAGGCCAACGGCCAGATCTTCAAGCCGCAGGGGGAGGCGCTGAACGCCGGCGCGGCTGACGACGTGAAGATCCTCGTGGTGGGGAACCCCGCCAACACCAACTCGCTGATCGCGATGAACAACGCGCCGGACATCCCCAACGAGCGCTTCACGGCGATGACCAGGCTCGACGAGAACCGCGCCGTGGCGCAGCTCGCGGAGAAGGTGGGCGCCGGCGTCGACGACGTGGAGGACCTCGCCGTCTGGGGCAACCACTCCCCGACGATGTTCCCGGACCTCTTCAACGCGAAGGTGAAGGGCGAGCGCGCGGTCGACCAGGTGGACATGGACTGGTACGAGAACGAGTACATCCCACGGGTGGGCAAGCGCGGCGCCGAGATCATCGACGCGCGCGGCGCCTCATCGGCGGCCAGCGCGGCCAACGCGGCGATCGACCACGTGCACGACTGGGTGCAGGGCGCGAGCGGCCTCCGCTCGATGGCGGTGTGCTCGACCGGTGCCTACGACGTGGACGAGGGGCTCATGTCGAGCTTCCCGGTGCGCGTGAGCGGCGGCGAGTACGAGATCGTCGAGGGGCTCGAGGTGAACGACTTCGCGCGCTCGAAGATCGACGCCACGGTGAACGAGCTCCGCGAGGAGCGCGACAGCGTGAGGCAGCTCGGCCTGATCTAATCCGGCTACGCGGGGTGCCAGCCGCGGTCGCGCTTCACGACCTTGCCCTCTGACACGAGGGTCGGCATCACCCGGTACAGGTAATTCGCGTGAATTCCCATCGCGTCCGCGAGCTCGCGGATGGTGATGCCGGGCCGCGCGCGAACGAGCTCGAGCGCCTGCTGGGCGCGCTTGCCGGTGCCGCGGGGCCTGCCGCGTCCGCGGCGCCGGGTCGCCCCGCCGCGCGGCGCGCGGGCCTGCTTGGCGCCGCCATTGCCCACGCCGGCCAGAGCGGCGGCCGCCTTCTGGAGGCGGTCGTACTCGTCCACGAGCGGGCGCAGCTCCTTCAGCCGCGCCTCGATCTCACGACGCTTCTCGTCAAGAAAATCTGCCATTAACGAGTAATAGTAACTATCACTCGGTAATGCGCTTGAGTTTCTGCAAGGTTGCGTCCAGCTCTTTTTGAGTGACTCGCGCCACGCCGCGTCCGGCGATCTTGCCGAGCGGGCCGCCCGGCAGGTCGTACTCGTTCATGTACCGGAAGTCGGTGCACTCTCCGTTCGAGGAGTCGCCGAACTCGTAGACCACGCGGGCGTGCGAGCCGACCGGGCCGCGACCCTCCCAGACGACGCGCTCGCACGGCTTGTTCTCCACCACCGTCCAGCGCACGTGGAACCTGCGGCCGGCGAGCTTCAGGATCTGGGTCAGTTTCGACCCCTTCCTGAGCGAGCCCGGCCGGCGCGTCCTCCAGGTGGTCATGGATCGTGACCCAGTCCTCGAGTCGCCGCGGGTCCATCACCACGTCGTAGACGCGCTGCGGCGGCGCGTCGATGATGATGTCGCGCGCGACCTTCACCTTGCCCCCAGCGGCTCGGCGCGCTCCCACTCGGCCAGCGCGCGGTCGAGCGCGCGATCGAAGGGATGGGGGCGGATGCCGTACATGCGCGGCGCCTCGTCGGGGTCGCGCGGCAGGAGGTCGGTCTCAAGGCTCTCCATCAAGGGGCGCACCAGCTCGAGCGGCTGGCCGGTCACCGCCGCGACGACCGCGCTCGCGGGCGGGGTGAGCGACCGCTTGAAGCCGAGCGGCAGCCGCCCGACGCCCATCGCCTCCGCGATCCGCTCGATCATGCGGCCGTAGGTCATCACGTCCGGCCCGGCCACGTCGAGCGATCGGCCCGCCGCCTCCGGAACCTGCGGGGTCCGGGCGAGGAACTCGACGACGTCGCGCTCGTCGATCGGCTGGGTTCGATTGTCACGCCAGCGAGGCAGCGGCAGGACCCTCAACCGTTCCACGAGACGAACGAGGATGCGAAAGCTCGACGACGACGCTCCGATCACGATTGACGCGCGGAGCGCGGTGGAGCCGGGGACGGCCGACATGAGGATCTCCTCGACCTCCAGCCGGGAGCGGAGGTGCGGCGACGGCGCGGCGTGCTCGGGGACGATGCCGCCCAGATACACGATCCGCTCCACTCCGGCGCGGGCGGCCGCCTCGCCGAACGCCTCCGCCATCCGACGGTCGCGACCGGAGAAGTCGCCGTTCGCCCCGGCCTCCATCGAGTGGATCAGGTAGTACGCGGTCGAGCAGCCGTCGAGTGCCTCCTCGAGGCCCGAGCCGGTCAGAAGGTCGGCCCGGACGACGTCCACGTCGTGCACGAGCTCGGGCCGCCGCGCCAGTGCGCGCACGGTCCGGCCCTCCTCGACCAGGCGGCGCACGAGGCGGCCGCCGACATATCCGGTTGCTCCGGTGACGAGCTCCATTGGCGAATCACAGTACTTGCCCAAAATTCGCCCCCCAGAAAAATGCGCAGCTTGCGGGGCTTCCCAGAGTGACCCTGCAAACTCCGCAAAACCATGGGTGGCGCAGAACGCCGACTTGGTATTGGATCGAAGACGTGCCGAAGACGAAGCCCGCCCGCTGCGAGGACTGCTACTTCAAGCAGAACATGCTGTGCGCGCTCAACCTCGGCCAGCCGTGCACGACGTTCCGGCCGGCCGAGCGCGGACTCGCCCCGGAGCGCCAGCTCGCCTTCGTCTTCCGCACCGAGCGGACGACCGCGGCGTACGCATTTCCGCAGCCGCACGCCTAGCCGCAGAGTTAGTCTCCGTTCATGCGGTTAACCGTGCTCGGCAAGTCGCCGTCCTGGCAGGACGCCGGCGGCGCGTGTTCCGGCTATCTGATCCAGGAGGGCGACACGTCGGTCGTCGTGGATTGCGGGAACGGCGTCTTCGGGAAGCTGCGCGAGCACGTCGACTACGTGGACGTCGACGCGGTGGTGCTCTCGCACCTCCACGCGGACCACTTCCTCGACCTCGTGCCCGTACTCCTACGCGCTCACGTACGCGCCGCGCCAGCAGCCCGTTCCGGTGGACCGCTGGCCGGGCACCGACTGCCCGGCGTGCCCGGTGCTCCACGCTCCGCCCGGCGCGAGGGAGATGTTCCGCCGCGTCGTCGGCGCCTGGGGTAACGACGACCTGATCGAGAAGGCGTTCGACCTGCGCGAGTACGACCCGGCCCAGGACATCGAGGTCGGCCCGATCCACATCTCCTTCCAGTCCGTCCCGCACTTCACGGAGACCTTCGCCATGAGCATCACCTCGTCCAATGGCGTCGGGGCGGATCGTGTACGGCGCCGACTCCCGGCCGACCGACGCGCTGGAGGAATTCGCGCGCGACGCGGACCTCATGCTCGTCGAGGCCACGCTCCCTCGCCCGGAGCGGACCGGCATGCGCGGGCACCTCACCGCCGAGGAGGCGGGCGGCCACGCTCGGAGCGCCGGCGCGAAGCGTCTGCTCCTCGTCCACATCTCCGACGAGCTCGACGCCGACGCCGCGCGCGACCAGGCCGCCGAGGTGTTCGAGGGCCCGGTCGAAGTGGCGGTCGAGGGCGCTACGTTCGAAGTCTGACCGTCCTATCCTCGGACCCGTGACCTCGCAGCGGGACCTGTTCGAAGGCTTCGAGCGCATGCGGCGCGAGATGGACGAGCTGTTCGGCGAGGCGTTCGAGGGGCGGCCGCGGCTGCGCGGCCGCGGCTTCTCGCCGCGCGTGGACGTCTATTACACGGACAACCCGCCGCGGGCCGTGGTGAAGGTCGATCTCGCGGCGGTGGACCCGGCCGACGTCGCGCTCGAGATCCGCGGCCGCCAGCTCGTGATCGCGGGCGAGCGGCGCCCCACCCAGGAGGCCGGTGGACGGCTCTATCAACAGATCGAGATCGAGCATGGCCCCTTCCGGCGCATCGTCGAGCTGGGCGCCGACGTGGTGGCCGACGAGGCCACGGCCTCGTACGTCGACGGCGTCCTGCAGGTGGAGATCCCGCTCGCCGAGCCGGAGCGGTCGGTGCGGCGCGTGCCGATCGAAGGTCAATGACCATCCACATCCCAACCGTGAACGGCGACCCCGCCGACGCGGCGGCTGCCGTGGCCATCTCCGAGGCGGAGCTGCCGGAGGCCCTGCCGGTCCTGCCGCTGCGCGACAGCGTGGCCTTCCCGGACACGATGCTCCCGCTCGCCGTCGGCCAGGAGCGCTCGATCAAGCTGCTCGACGACGTGCTCGCCGGCAACCGCATGCTGGTAATGGTCGCCTCCAGGGAGCCGGGGGTCGAGGAACCCGGCCCCGAGGAGCTCTACGGCGTGGGCGTCGTGGGCGTGGTGGCGCGGATGATGAAGGTGCCCGACGGCACCGTCCGCATCCTGGTGCAGTGCGGCCAGCGGGTGGAGCTCGGCGACTACGTCTCCACGACGCCCTATCTGGTCGCACGCATCACCGAGGCGCCCGACGAGCTGGAGCCGTCGCCCGAGCTCGAGGGGCTCCGTCGCAACGTGCAGGCCACCTTCTCGCGGATCATCGAGGAGCTGCCGTACCTCCCCGAGGAGCTGCAGCTCGCGGTGGCCAACATCGACGACCCTCTGGAGCTGGCCCACCTGATCGCGGGCGTGCTCAGGATCGAGACCGAGGAGAAGCAGCGCCTGCTCGAGGAGCGCGACGTGACCAAGCGGCTGCGACTCCTCTCCGAGATCCTCGCCCGCGAGCTCGAGCTCGTCGAGATCGGCAGCCGGATCCAGTCCCAGGTGTACACCGAGATGGAGCGCGGCCAGCGCGAGTACATCCTGCGCCAGCAGCTCCGTGCGATCCAGGAGGAGCTCGGTGAGGTCGACGAGCAGCAGGCGGAGGCGGAGGAGCTCCGCAAGCAGCTCGAGGAGGCGGGGCTGCCCGAGCACGCCATGACGGTCGCGGAGCGGGAGCTCGGCCGCTTCGAGCGGCTGCCTCCGCAGTCCGCCGAGCACGGCGTGATCCGCAACTACCTGGAGTGGATCGCCTCGCTGCCGTGGTCGAAGTCGACCGAGGACAACCTCGATCTGAAGCATGCGCGCCACGTCCTCGACCGCGACCACTACGACATCGACCGCGTGAAGGACCGCATCCTCGAATTCCTCGCGGTGCGCAAGCTGAACCCCCAGGCGCGCAGCTCGATCGTCCTGTTCGTCGGGCCGCCTGGAGTGGGGAAGACGTCGCTCGGCCGGTCGATCGCCTCGGCGATGGAGCGGGAGTTCGAGCGGATGTCCGTCGGCGGCGTGCGCGACGAATCCGAGATCCGCGGGCATCGGCGCACCTACATCGGCGCGATGCCCGGCACGATCGTCCGCGCGCTCCGCGACGCCGGCTCCAACAACCCCGTGCTGATGATCGACGAGATCGACAAGATGGGCGCCGACTTCCGGGGCGATCCGGCCAGCGCGATGCTCGAGGTGCTCGACCCCGAGCAGAACACAAGCTTCCGCGACCACTACCTCGACCTGCCGGTCGACCTCTCGCACGTCTTCTTCATCTGCACCGCGAACCAGGTGGACACGATCCCGCCGGCGCTGCTCGACCGGATGGAGACGATCGAGCTGTCCGGCTACACGCACGAGGAGAAGCGCGAGATCGCGGTGCGCTACCTCGTGCCGCGCCAGATCGAGCGCAACGGGCTCGGGAAGTCGAAGGTGGGGTTCACGAAGCCGGCCATCGACCGGGTGATCGACTCCTACACGCGCGAGGCGGGCGTCCGGAGCCTCGAGCGCGAGATCGGCTCGATCTGCCGGAAGGTGGCGCGCGAGTTCGCCGAGGGCACCCGCCGCTCGAAGCGCACCATCCGGCCCGACACCGTGACCGAGCTGCTCGGCAAGCCGCGCTTCCAGCCGGAGGTCAGGCGGCGCACGAGCGAGCCGGGCGTGGCCACCGGCCTCGCGTGGACGCCGGTGGGAGGCGATGTCCTGTTCGTCGAGGCGGTGGCCTATCCGGGCGAGGGCAAGCTGCAGATCACGGGCCAGCTCGGCGACGTCATGAAGGAGTCCGCATCCGCCGCGCTCTCCTACGTGCGCAATCTCGACGGCGAGCTCGTGCCGCCGGAGTGGTTCCGGGAGCACGACATCCACCTGCACGTGCCGGCCGGCGCGATCCCGAAGGACGGGCCGAGCGCCGGGATCACCATGGCCACGGCCATCGCGTCGCGCGCCACCTGCCGGCCCGTTCGCTCCGACACGGCGATGACCGGCGAGGTCACACTGACCGGGCTGGTGCTGCCGATCGGCGGCCTGAAGGAGAAGGCCCTGGCCGCTCAGCGGGCGGGGATCAACCGGCTGATCATCCCCCGCCGCAACGAGCGCGACATCGACGACATCCCCGAGCCGCTGCGCAAGAAGATGAAGTTCACGCTCGTGGACACGGTCGAAGAGGTGCTCGACGCGGCACTCCAGAAGCGACCGCGGCGTTCGTCGCCCACCAAACCCGGGTAAAGTGCCCGCTTAGCCAAGCGGATCGAGGAGAGCAATGGCAGCAAAGAAAAAGGCCGTCAAGGCCGGAGCCGGAGCGTACGCCGCCGGCAAGGCGGTCCGCAACAACGAGTACGTACAGCGGCTTGCCGAAGACGACGAGCTGCGCGACAACCTCCGGACCGCTTTCGAGTCCGCCCGCAAGGCATACACCCGTATGTCGAACGGGAAGGGCCCGGTCAAGGCGGTCACGGAGGACAAGAAGACCCAGAAGGAGCTGCGCCGGGCGGCGGCTTCGTTGAAGGACGCCGCCGAGTCCCTGCGCGGCGCCAAGCGGAAGAAGCGCGGCAAGGGCCGTCTCCTACTGCTGGCAATCGTCGGCGGCGCGATCGCGCTCGCCGCGAGCGAGGGCCTTCGCAAGAAGGTGCTCGACGCGCTCTTCGGCGCCGAGGAGGAGTTCGAGTACACGGCGAGCACCACCCCGGAGCCGAGCAGCACGAGCGAACCGGTGGGCACCGCCTAGCGCGGACTCACAGCGAGCTTTCGAGAGGGGCGCCCACCGGGCGCCCTTTTCGTTGCGCGACTGCGTCCTGACTGGCCAGCCAACTAAGATGGCGCCCGGGATGGAGGCTGCGACCAGCGCGGACACACCGCGCAAGCTCGAGGGCGACAAGGCCCAGCGCATCATCGCCGCGATGCGGGCGAGCGTGGGCAGCCGGGGCGCCGCGGCTTCGACGTTCGACCACGTCGCACGCGAGGCGGGCGTCTCGCGCGGACTGCTGCACTACTACTTCGGCTCGAAGGAGCGGCTGCTCGTCGAGGTCGTGCGGCACGACGCGGCCGAGCGCAACCGCAGCATGGACGAGCGGATGGCCACGGCGCACGGCCCGGACGAGGTCGTCCAGGCGCTGGTCGTCGGGCTCGAGGAGTTCCTCGAGGACGACGCCGGCGGCCAGGCCGTGATCTACGAGATCCTGAGCGCCTCCCGGCACTCGGACGAGATCCGCGCGGAGCTGGCCGAGCTGTACCGGCAGTGGCGCGAGCGGCTGGCGGGCTGGCTGCGGGCGAAGGAGCGCGAGGGCGTGATCCGGCTCCAGGCCGAGCCCGAGGCGGTCGCCTCGATCCTGTTCTCGCTGGGCGACGGCTTCGGCATCCAGGTGCTCTCGGACCCGGACTGGGCCCAGCAGGGCGCGTTCGAGCTCGGCGTGGCTACCGCCCGGCGGCTCCTCGGCGCTTCGGAGTAATCCCACCGAGCCAGCGCTCGACGGCCGCCGCGACAGCCTCGCGGTCGCTTCGAAGGCTGTGGTCGCCCTTCACGACGGCCACCTGTCGGTTCCGGCCGGGCTCCGGCATACCGAAGCGGTCGCTCTCACCCTGCACGATCAGCATCGGCACCTTCACCGCCTCGAGCTCGGGCTGGCGGCTCGGCGACGGCTCCTTCCCGGCTCGAGCCGGTGGCTGCAGCGGAAACGCCAGGCACAGCACGGCGGCGGCGCCGGTGGTCGCCGCCGTGCGGCACGCCACCCGCGCCCCGGCCGAGCGACCGCCCGCGATCAGCGGCAGGCCGTCAAATTCGGCCGCCATCAGGTCCTCGACCACCGCGATCCATGCCGCGTCGAGCTGCTTCGCCGCCGGTGACGAGCGCTTGCCGGCCACGCGGTAGGGCTGCTCCACCAGCGCCACGCTGAAGCCCTGCGGGACGGCCGCCGCTGTGGCGGCGATCAGGTCGGGCGCCTCGATGCCGCCGCCGGCGCCGTGCCCGAGCACGAGCGCGCCGCGAGCACCGGCCGCCGGGTGCAGATGCACCCGCGCGTCGCCGTGTGGCGTTTGCGTGATCCTCGTCCCAGTCGCGGTGGCCATTAGGCCGCCGCGAGCCGGCGCTCGATCTCGGCGGCCAGCTCGCCCACCGCCACGCGGTCCTGCTCGAGCGTGTCGCGGTCGCGCAGCGTGACTGTGTCGTCCTCCATCGTCTGGTGGTCGACGGTCACGCCGAACGGCGTGCCGATCTCGTCCTGGCGCCGGTAGCGCTTGCCGATCGACCCGCCGGTGTCGTACTCGGCGGTCATGCGCGTGCGCAGGTCCTCGTAGATCGACCGCGCCTTCTCCGGCTGGCCGTCCTTGTTCACGAGCGGCAGGACGGCGACCTTGATCGGCGCGATGTGCGGCGCGAGCCGCAGGACCGTGCGCTGCTCGCCGCCGATGTCGTCCTCGTCGTAGGCGTCGCACAGGAGCGCCAGCACGGTCCGGCCCACGCCGGCCGCCGGCTCGATCACGTGCGGCACGTAGGCGACGTCCTGGTCCTTGAACTCCAGCTTCTGACCCGAGTACTCCGCGTGCTGGCGTAGGTCGAAATCGCCGCGGTTGGCGATTCCCTCGAGCTCGGACCACCCGATCGGATACAGGTACTCGATGTCGCTCGTGGCGCTCGAGTAGTGCGACAGCTCGTCCTCGTCGTGGGGGCGGAGCTTCAGCGACTCCCGGTCGATTCCGAGCGACACGTACCACTCCATCCGCTGCTCCATCCAGTACTCGTGCCACCGCTCCGCCTCGTCTGGCGGCACGAAGAACTCCATCTCCATCTGCTCGAACTCGAGGGTGCGGAAGATGAAGTTGCCCGGCGTGATCTCGTTCCGGAACGACTTGCCCACCTGGGCGATCCCGAACGGCGGCTTCTTGCGCGCGTACTGAAGCGTCGTCTTGAAGGCGAGGAAGATCCCCTGCGCCGTCTCCGGGCGGAGGTACACGGTCGAGCCGGCGTCCTTCACGGGCCCAATCTGCGTCTCGAACATCAGGTTGAACTCGCGCGCCTCGGTGAGGTCGCAGTCCTGGTGGTCGCCCGGCAGCTTGGACGGCGCGTGGCCGCAGCGGACGTCGGGATGCTCCGCCGTGCCGTCGCGGGCCTCCTGGAGGTGGTCGGCCCGGAAACGGCGGTTGCAGGCCCGGCACTCGATCAGCGGGTCGCTGAACCCGGCGAGGTGCCCGGATGCCTCCCAGGTGCGGGGGTGCTGGATGATCGCCGAGTCGAGGGCGACGATGTCGTCGCGCTCCTGGATCATCGCCCGCCACCAGGCGCCGATCACGTTGTTCTTCAGGAGAACGCCGTAATGCCCGTAGTCATACGTGTTGGCGATACCCCCGTAGATCTCCGACGCCGGGAAGATGAGGCCGCGCCGCTTGCAGAGAGCGACGATCTTGTCCATGGTCACCGGGCCGGTCATTGGGCGGAGCAGGCTACCGGGCATGGAACTCGCCGCTCTTTACGCGTCTTCATGTGAACGCAATGTGACTATTTGTTCACTCCTGGGGTACCTTGGAACCGATGGTCGGAATGGCCCTGCGCCCGCTTTCGCATCTCACCGCGTGGATCGTCTGGCACGCCGCGAGGGTCTCGCTGCTCGAGGACCTCGACAGCCCGAAGCCGCCGCCGGCCGCCTGAGGCGTCCCCCTCTGGCACTCCTATACTGAGCGACGCCCAGCGCCCGCTTGGCTTTCCTATGCGGCTGCTAGTTGCTCTGAGTTGGTCTCAGAGGTGCCCGAAGTCATGGGTTCGGGACACAGCGGGGACACGGTTTGGCTCGCGACGAACTGCGAGAACCGCTCGGCTGCGTCGTGCTTCGGGACGCGGTGGACGTAGCGCATCGTCGTCTTGATGTCGCTGTGTCCCATGAACGCCTGCACGTCGGTCACCGGCCACACCTGCACGGCCAGCGTGCCGAACGTGTGGCGCAGATCGTGGAACACAATCGGGTCGGCCTGCTCGCGCAAGTGCCCGAGGCCGGCTGCTTCGAGCGCGGCTGCCTGGTCGATCAGCGGGACCGACCGGACGACCTTCGACTTAGGCACCTTCTCCGAGCCGTTCGCGGGCAGGTTGCGCCGAACGTGGACGTTGTGTCCGGCGAAGTCAACGTCCCGCCAGCGGAGCGCCCGCAGCTCGCCCTGCCGTAGCCCGGTGTAAGCGGCGACACGGTACAGCGCCGCGTCCTCTGCGCCGAATGTTTGATGCGCCCCAGAACCAGTGGGCTGATGAACGCCCTACCAGCGCCTGCCGCCTGATTATACGTATTGGTACAAGCCTGGGTGTGGCGGCAGTGGCACTTATAGTTTGTTAAAGAGATATGGAAGCAATCGAGTCATCTCCTGTGTCAGAGGATCTCGCGGCTGCGGTGCGGGCTGAGTTGGCCCGCACCCGCTGCGCTCGTCTCTATGCCGGTTTCTATCGCGCCGAGGTCACGCACCGGGGCAAGCCGTTTCCCCTGAGAGCGAGACCCCGCTTGGAGTCCCTGAAGAACTTTGTTCTTCGGGTCACCTGGAGCCCGAAGGTCTCCGAGGAGTCCCGGCGCACGTTCTGATTTCACTCCGACAAAGTGCCTAGCTCCCGCGCCGACGCGGCGGGATACTGGGCGGGCGATGTCTGAGGAAGCGTGGCGGGGCGGGGGCGCTCCGCTCGGAGCGTCACAGCGCCCCGCCAACCTGAACCTACGCCGCGTCGCGGGCGGAACATCACTCGAACCGGGTGAACCGCATCCTGCTTTTTGGCTAAACCGCACTGTGCGGGCGGGTGAAGACAGCGCCTCCGGGAGGTATTCCGAATCTCGAGCCGGGTATGACCGCACCAGGCACCCGGCAGCGTCACCTCTCGTGGTACCCCGGCGTTAGGCGACAGAGGGTGGGTACCCGCCCCACTCCACAGCCGGGTGCCCCGCCGTCTCGATGCGCCTCTAAGCGCCTACGTGAGCGCGAGGCGCGCATCCTGTCCCGAGTGGTTTTGGGGCCAGAGGGGCGAACACGCGCCCCGCTCAAAGCAGGGTGATCCGGGTATGAAAACGCTAGCGCCGTCGAGGCACGGCTCAGGCCCCCAAGCGGGCTAGTCCTCCCCGGCTGGGCCTCGATCATGCGACCCCGGCAGGGACGATGCCGGGGTCGCGGCGCGTCTGGGGCGACGTGATGTGGCCTAAGGGTTCGGGTCGGGCGGCGACCCCGGCTCCGGGCTTGGAGTCTCCGGGTAAGGGCGCGGGTCGGGCGGTGACCCCGGCAGGGGCCCTAGGGCATGTCGCGAGCGGGGTCCGCCCGCTACCTTGGCCCTGTGATTAGCCAGCGAGTACCCGGTGGGGTGGTGCACCCCCTACCGGCAGATCTGCGCGAGGCGCTGATGGCCAACGCCACGGCACTCGATGCCTGGAAGGACATCACGCCGCTGGCGCGCAACGAGTTCATCTGCTGGGTGGAGGATGCGAAGCAGCAGCAGACCCGAGAGCGCCGCATTCGCCGGACGCAGGAGGAGCTGGAGGAGGGCCAGCGCCGCCCGTGCTGCTGGCCAGGGTGCAAGCATCGCGAGCGCACCGCGAAGTAGCGGCTGGCAATCCGGCTGGCAGCCGTCTAAGCGCGAGAGCGCCGGAGGACTGCCAGGACGGATGCGTGAGGGCCTCCGCTGGGCAAAACAAGCGCGGGGGCCGGTTTCCCGGACACCCCTGCGGCGCCCGTCCCGGCGATGCACGCGTATCCCGTGGGTTTCCGGCCCCCGCTGTCCTTTGGAACGCTGCAACGCCCAGAAGGTTGCAACGTGGCTAGCTTTGACGGCCTCGCCCGAAACACGTTCCCCCTTCGAGAGACATACGCATCTTGCGGCAGGGGCGATGCCGGGGTCGTGGCGCGTCTGGGCTTTAGCGCAGTTCGCGGGTAAAGGCGTGCCACGAGCGACGTTCACGTAGTCCCACACGGAGACTCCTGGGCGCTGGAGGTCGCGGGAAACACACGGCAGACCTTCGCTACCCAGGACGAGGCGATCAGCCGGGGCCGTCAGCTTGCGGAGCAGGAGCACGGCGAGCTGGTTGTCCATGGCGAGGCCGGCCGAGTCCGCGAGAAGGACTCTGACGGCAACGACCCGCGCAACATCCCCGGCTAGCGCTGTCCCCAAGCCTCGACGTTTATGGGACCCCACCCGGCGGGCAACTGACTGTCAGTTGTACGGAAAGGGGGGCGAATGTACATCGGAGTTGGGGCACTGATCCTGATTTTGATTCTGCTCGTCATCTTCGTTTTCTGACGTAGCGGGGCCGGGCCGGACATTTCCGCCCGAACTAAGCGAGCGTCGTCGCTTGCTCCACGCGCGGCTGCTCGGAGGCCAACAGAGGCCGGTCGACGTACCCATTCGCTCGGCGCGCCTTGGCCGTCCGGTAGCCCTCCTGCCGCGCCCACACGAGGCGGGCTGCCAGGTCGTCCCAACTCCGGCAGACGACCGTTTGCGAATCCGCAAGCAGGAGATAGCCCACGACGGCACCCTAAATCGTGACATGCCGGCGGGCGCACTTTCTCGTGGGCGACCTTTGCGGTGGTAGCGGCTTCATCGGTGAGCGGCCCGCAATTAGGGCCGGAACCTCAGACTCAGTCGTGGCGGGGCGCTAGGGGCGGCTACGGCCGTCCCCAGGCCACCCAGTCTGGTCGGCGGGAGCCGCTAGGAGTCTGGGCCAGCAGGACTGCGCGCTCGATACCGACCCGAGACATACAACACGTCGGCCTCTCGGAGAGTGAGGAAGTCGTCGCTGAGCAACTCCATCGACCCGTCCAGCCCGGAGGTGTATATAGGTGCCTTCAAGGCGATCTCTCGGTTCTCGTCAAGTTCGGACGTGAACGCTGCTAGCGGCCCAGCAACCCTCCGACCGTCGCGCAACTCCACTAGGGTCAAGGTCTCATGGGTGGGCGACAGCTAGGTCGATGGGCTGGACGTTCTCAACGGGCATCACGACTACCCCTCGTGCTCCATCCCCCGCCTTGATCGCCTTCTCCTCGATCACAGCGTTCTGGTTCTCAGGCGGCGGCGTCTGACCGCCCTGATCCTTTGAAGTTTGGTCCTCTGACATGCGTGACATCGTCTCGGCGGGGTCGGACAAGTCTTGACCATTCACAGGTCATGATGCGTGGGTATCACGCCTGTCGCAGCCCCCGGTCTCCGAAGTGAAAGACGGCAGGGAGGGGGCCCACAGGACGTTCGCTACAGCTCGCGCCAGTCGATCTCAGTGTGCCTCGGGTACCGAAGAAACCGAAGGCCTGGGTTCTCATCCCACCCCGGAAGTGCTCGCGCCCAATTCCGGATCGTCACCGCGTCCGCCCTAGACATCAGCTCGGTATGAACCTGAGTGCCTAAGAGCGGACGCGCAAGCTCGGGCACGTTCTCGGGCTCCGTCTCAAGGTCCGACTTAGCTTGCGCCCACCACTCCCCTCACGCGGAAGCCGGGCGCGTACGCGAATCCTCTCCGGCTCGTCGTTCATGGGCCGAATCTAGTCGCGCCGGACGCAACTCGTGGGCCTGGGTCCGGATTGCGTCCGTGCATAGACACGAATAGGCCCGCTCGGGACACGGCGGGGACACATTGCAGGTACAACGAGGCAGGTTCCGCTCTGCAAGCGGGCAGACGCCGGAAGCGGGCGCTGGTGGCACTCCTATACTGAGAGTGCCATGCCGATTTACGAGTATCGCTGCGAGCGAGGCCATACGTTCGAGGTGATGCAGCGCATGACCGACGAGCCGATCGAGCTGTGCGAGGAGCACGGGACGCCGGTGCAGCGGGTCTTCCACCCGGTCGCCGTCCACTTCAAGGGGTCGGGGTTCTACAACACCGACTACGGCAAGAAGAGCAAGTCGGGCGCGGCTTCGGAGGGTAAGTCGGAGTCGGGCTCGTCCTCGTCGGACTCCTCGTCCAAGAAGTCGGACTCCTCCGGCTCCTCGTCCTCCTCGACGGACTCCGGCGGCGGCAGCTCGGCGTCCAAGTCGGGCAGCTCGGACTAGCGCCCCGCGGAGCGGGGGCGGACCAGCAATAGATCGCCGGTGCTCCCCTCGCCGGGCATGACAAAGCCCGTCCGACGGAGGAGAGGCAACGCCTCGTCGCTCGGCGAGACGACCAGTCGCGCGTACGAGCGTCGGTCAGCGGCGGCCACGACGGCGCTGAGCAACGCAGAGCCGACACCACGACGGCGGTGGTCGGCGAGCACGAACAGGTTGCCGAGGTAGCCCCAGCGCGAGGCGGGATGTCCCGGCTTCGGCATGCGCCGGTACTCGAACAACGAGGCTATGCCCGCCGCGCGGTCGCCGGCGGTGGCCAGCCAGGTCGTTCGGCGCTCGCCCTCCGTCGCTAGCCATTCGGCCAGTCGCCGCTCGAATTCCGGTTCGTTGCCGGAATCGCCAGCCCACAGCGAGCGCAGGTCCGCGAGCGCGCCGATGTCGGCTTCGCTTGCCACACGTACGACCACATCGGCCGAGCTCATCAGCTGCCGTTCAGCAGCTTGTCGACGGCGTCGCGCTTCGAGCCCTCGGAGACGAACAGGTTGCTGCCGTTGCAGCACGTGGCCTCGAGCACCTCGGTGTCGCTCGAGTTGCCGGTGGCCATGTCGGCGAACAGCGCCATCAGCTGGAAGCCGTTCATGTCCGACTTGAGCGTGCGCGGCGCGTTCCAGCTCACCCAGGGAAGCCGGAAGAACGTGCTGGGGGACTTCGCCTGCGAGCCGATCCCGGCCAGCACCGCCTGCTGACGGCGCGCGCGGTCGCGGTCGTCCTCGTTCGGCGCGCAGGCGTTCTTGCGGACGCGTGAGTAGCCGAGCGCGTGGCGGCCGTCGAGGTGGAGCTCGCCCTTCTTGAAGTGGAGTCCCTTCCAGAAGTTGTCGAACGGGGGCGAGCAGATCCGTGTCTTGTTGTTCACGGTCACGCCGCCGAGCGCGTCGATGAAGTGCGGGAACTCCTCGAAGTCCACCTCGACCACGTGGTTGATCTGAAGGCCGTTGCCGAGGAAGTTCTCCAGCGTCTGGATCGTGAGCGCCGGGCCGCCGTAGGCGTAGGCCGCGTTCACCTTGCTCACGCCGTGGCCGGGGATGTTCACCTCCACGTCGCGCGGGATGGACAGCTTCCGCACGCTTCCGAAGGCGGAGTGGACGAGCATGATCGTGTCGGAGCGGCCCGGCCCGGCCTGTGTCTCGTCGATCGAGTCGCCCTTGCGGACGTCAGAGCCCAGCACCAGGATGTTGCTCCCGCTGAATAGGTTGCCGCTGCTCGAGAGCGCGCGCTCGGTGGCCGGCGACACGCCGGGGCGGGTCTGTGCGCTGATCAGGAAGAGGACGAGCGAGAGGAGCAGCCAGCTGCCGATCGCGATGGCGACCCACTTGACGACGCGGCCGATGGTGATGTCGCGCGCGCCGCGCGGAGCCCTCGGCCCGTCACCGTCGTCGCGGTGCCGGGAGAGCCGCTTTCGGAGCGCGTCGAGGTCGCCGCCGCCCGCCCGCGGCTTGCGCCGCGCGCGGTAGACCTTGTACTCCGGGGGGCCGGGGGTCGGATCATTCACCCCCCTCTGTATATCTACCGGCCATGCCACCGAGGCGCGTGATCGGCATCGATGCGGGCGGGACGAAGCTTCTCGGAGGCGTGGTCGACGACGAGATGGTGGTCCACCACAGGGTTCGCCGCATCTGGCGCGGGGCGGATCGGCAGGAGACGCTCGCCATCTTCACGGAGGCCGTCGAGGAGGTGCGGGCGGCCGCGCCGGAGGTCGAGGCGATCGCGTTCGGCATCCCTGCGCTGGTGGACGCGGAGACGGGGGTGTCGCGGTGGTCGAATCACCTGCCCTTGGATGGCGTGCCCTTCCGCGACCTCATGTCCGAACGGCTCGGACTGCCCGTGCTCGTGGACAACGACGGCAACGCGTCGATGCTCGCCGAGGCGCGCACCGGCGCGGCCAAGGGCGCCCGCCACGCGGTCATGATCTCGCTCGGGACCGGGATCGGCGGGGGCCTGTGGCTGAACGGCGAGGTGTACCGGGGCGCGTCCGGGCTGGCGGGGGAGATGGGCCACGCGGTCCTCCAGCTTCACGGTCCCGAGTGCCCCGGCGACTGCCCCGGCATCGGGTGCTTTGAGGCGCTTGTGTCCGGGAACGCGATCGGCCGCGAGGGGCTGCGGGTCGCCGAGACGCAGCCCGACTCGGCGCTGGGCCGGCGGCTGGCGGCCGAGAAGCAGATCGACGGCGGGATCGTCACGGAGATGGCGCACGACGGCGACCCGGACGCGCGCGACGTGCTGGCGCTCATCGGGGAGCGGCTCGGCTTCGGGCTCGTCGGGCTGGTGAACACGTTCAACCCGGAGGTGATCGTTATCGGCGGAGGCGCCGCGCGCGGCGGCGACCTGCTCCTCCACCCGGCTCGTGTGGTGATCGCCCGGCACGCGCTGCCGCCGACGCGGGAGGCGGTGCGCGTCGTGCCCGCCCACTACGGCGACGAGGCGGGGATGATGGGCGCCGCGCTGATGGCGCTGGAGTCGCTTGCGCCGTGAGCGGGAGGCTCGTCGTGTGCCCGACGCCGATCGGGAATCTCGAGGACATCACCCTGCGCGTGCTGTCGGCGCTGCGCGACGCCGACGTGGTGGCGTGCGAGGACACGCGCCGGACGCGCGTGCTGCTCGACCGGTACGGGGTGAAGGCGCGGCTCGTCTCGTACCACGAGCACAACGAGCGGGCGCGGGCCGCCGAGCTGGTCGAGAAGATGCGCGGCGGGGCGGTGGTGGCGCTGGTGTCGGACGCGGGGATGCCGCTGGTCTCGGACCCGGGCTACCTGCTGGTGCGCGGGTGCGTTGCGGCCGGACTGCCCGTGGAGGTCCTGCCGGGACCGTCGGCGGCGATCACGGCGCTGGTCGCCTCCGGGCTGCCGGCGGACGAGTGGCATTTCCATGGCTTCCTGCCGCGGAAGAAGGGCGAGCTGCGCGAGGTGCTCGCCGGCGGCGACGGGACACTGGTGGCGTTCGAGTCACCGCGGCGGCTGCCGGCGACGCTGGCGCTGCTCGCCGAGCTGGATTCGGAGCGCGAGGTGGCCGTGTGCCGCGAGTTGACGAAGGCGCACGAGGAGATCGTGCGAGGCACCGCCGCCGAGCTGGCCGCGCGCTACGCCGACGGCCCCCCGAGGGGCGAGATCGTCCTCGTGATCGCCCGGGCCGCTGCCCCGTCGTCCGACGCGCCAGACCCCAGGGCGCTCGAAGCGCTCCGGCAGCTGGTCGAGGCGGGCGCCCACCCGAGGAAGGCCGCCACCATCGTGGCCTCCCTGACGGGCGCGAGCGCAAACGCGCTGTATCGGGCGCTCACCTCCGAGTAACGCACCCTCACACCCGAGTTCCTTTCTCACACACCCGAGCTCCTTCCGCCCGGCCGCTGATCGGAGCGGTCGTACGGTCGGCCGATGCGCCGACTCGTCCCCCTCCTCATTGTCTTCTTCGCCCTCACCCAGACCGCGGACGCCGCATGGGTCTGGCCGGTCGCGGGGGAGGTCATCACCCCCTACCGCAACGGGACGGATCCGTACGCACCGGGTCAGCACCGGGGCATCGACATCGCGGCACCCGTCGGTACGCCGGTCGTGGCGGCGGCGGGCGGGGACGTCCGCTTCGCGGGCACAGCGGGCTCCTCCGGGCTGACGATCGCCATCCGCACGGGCGATGGATACGACACCTCGTACCTCCACCTCTCCTCGGTCGCCGTGCGTGCCGGCGCGCATGTGTCGGGCGGGGACCGCATCGGGGCCGTGGGCACCACCGGCGTCCGCTCGGCGACCGCGCCGCACCTCCACTTCGGAGTCCGCGACGCCGGAACCCGCCACGACTACCACGACCCGCTGGCCTTCCTCCCACCACCCCCGCCACCCGCCCGGGCACCCGACCCGCCGCCCCCAACCCCCGCCCCGGCGCCCCAGCCGGCACCGCCCGCACCGGCACCGGTCACCGGCCGGCGCACCGCCCCGAGCCCGCACCCAGCGCCACACCGCCGCCCCCTCGCGCCCCCGCGCCGGCTGCCGCACGCCACGCCGCATCACCGGCCGGACGCCGTTCCGCACCGCGTGCCGCAGATGGTCCCCCGACCCGTCCCACGTGTCACTCCCGCACAGGGCGGGCGCCGTGGACGCACTGCGGTGCCCGTCCCGCACGCCCTCCCTCACAGGCTCCCTCCGGCGGCTCCGCGCGTCCGCCCCGATCTGGCCGCGCGCTCCGCGGTGCACGCGGATGCCGGACAGCCTCCGGCAAAGCGGACGACGCAGGCGACTTCCCGCGGGGGCTTCGACCTGGGCTGGGCTGCCGCATGCGCCGGCCTCCTTCTCGCCGCTGGGCTGCTCGGCATGACCGGTGGCACCCGCCGCCGGCCGCCGCGCCTGCCGGGTTGGGCGTTTTTCCTTGCGAAATGGCAAGGGAAAACGCCCAACCCCGCCCAGCCGCCGCGCGGGTAGAGTCGATGGCGTGTCGTACTACGTCACAACGCCCATCTACTACGTCAACGGCGAGCCTCATCTAGGGCACGCGTATACGACGATCGCGGCGGACGTGCTCGCGCGGCACATGCGCCAGCGCGGCGAGGACGTCTTCTTTCTCACGGGCACCGATGAGCACGGTGAGCCGGTCGCCCAGGCCGCCGAGAAGCTCGGCATCACCCCGCGTGAGCTCGGCGACAAGAACGCCGTCCAGTTCAAGGAGCTCGCGGCCCGGTTGAACGTCACCAACGACTTCTTCATCCGCACCACCGACCCCGAGCACATGGCGAAGGTCGCCGAGGTCGTCCAGCGGATCCACGACAACGGCCACGTCTACGCGGGGAGCTACGAGGGCTACTACTGCCCCCGCTGCGCCGACTTCAAGACCGAGGCCGAGCTGGAGGAGGGTCACCGCTGCCCGATCCACAAGATCGAGCTGAGCATCGAGAAGGAGGACAACTGGTTCTTCCGGCTGTCCACCTTCCAGGAGCCGCTCGAGCGCCTGTACGCGGAGCGGCCCGGATTCGTCACCCCCCAGAACCGCTACAACGAGGCGCTCGCGTTCATCAAGAGCGGACTCCGCGACGTGTCGCTGTCGCGTGCGCGGCTCAAGTGGGGCGTGCCGGTGCCGTGGGACGAGTCGCAGGTGATCTACGTCTGGATCGACGCGCTCCTCAACTACTACACCGCGCTGAGCTACGCCCGCCAGGGCGAGGACCTCACCGACGAGTTCTGGCCGGCCACGGTCCACCTGATCGGCAAGGACATCCTCAAGTTCCACGCCGTCATCTGGCCCGCGATGCTGATGGCTGCCGGGATCGAGGTGCCTGACAAGGTCACGATCCACGGCTACCTGACGCTCGGCGAGCACAAGATGTCGAAGTCGCTCGGCAACGTGATCGAGCCCTTCCACGTGGCCGACGTCTACGGCCCGGACGCGCTGCGCTTCTACGTCCTGCGCGAGGTCAGCTTCGGGGCGGACGGGGAGGTGTCGCCGGAGGGCTTCGATACCCGCTACACGACCGAGCTCGCCAACGAATACGGCAACCTCGCGAGCCGCACGCTCGCGATGGTCGAGCGCTACCGCGACGGGGTGGTGCCGAGCGCGAAGCCACCGGGCGAGATCGCGGCGGAGTTCGACGGGCTGGTCGACGCGGTGAAGGCCCGCATCGACGAGGTCGAGCTCACCGCCGCGCTCGACGAGATCTGGCGTCGCATCAAGCGCCTCAACCGCTACGTGCAGGACGAGGCGCCCTGGCAGCTCGCCAAGGACGACGCCGAGTCCGATCACCTCGACCAGGTGCTCTACACGCTCGCCGAGGGGCTGCGCGTGGTCTCGGTGCTGCTCCACCCGTTCATGCCGGGATCGGCGGAGCGGCTGTTGGCGGCGCTGGGCCGCGAGGACCTGTCGCTCGACGGCGTCGCGCTGGGCGCTGCCGAGGGCGGCGCGAAGGTGGCCGAGCTCGGGCAGCTCTTCCCGCGCGTCGAGGCCGAGGCGCCGGCCGCCTGAGGCCGAGCCGGTGATCGACAGCCACTGTCACCTCGACTACTGCGAGCCGCCCGTGGCCGAGCTCGTCGGGCGGGCGCGGGCGGCGGGCGTGGACCGGATGGCCACCGTGGCCACGAACGGCGAGGCGATCCGCCACGCGATCGCGGCCGCCGAGGACCACGAGGAGGTGGTGGCGATCGTGGGCCGCCATCCCCACGAGTCAGCCGGCTTCGACGACCTCGCCCTCGAGGAGATCGAGCACGCGGCGGCGCACCCGCGCGTCCGCGCCATCGGGGAGACCGGACTCGACTACTACCGCGACCATGCACCGCGCGAGGACCAGCGCCGCGCCTTCGAGGCGCAGCTCGAGCTGGCGGCGCGGGCCGCGCTGCCCGTGGTGATCCACACGCGCGCGGCGGAGGACGACACCTTCGCCGTCCTGCGCGAGCACTCGGGCTCGGTGCCGGTGGTGGTGATGCACTGCTTCTCGGCGCCCGACCGACTGGAGGAATGTGTCGAGCGTGGCTACATGTGCTCGTTCGCCGGCAACGTGACCTACCCGAAGGCGGTGGACCTCCAGGAGGCCGCGCGCCATGTGCCGGACGCGCTGCTGCTGGTGGAGACGGACTCCCCGTATCTGGCGCCGCAGCCGGTGCGCGGGAAGCCGAACGAGCCCGCGAACGTCGCGCACACCGCGCGCTTCGTGGCGGACCTGCGCGGCGTCTCGTACGACGAGCTCGAGCGCACGGTGGCGGCGAACTTCGAGCGCGTCTTCGGGCCGTGACCCGCGGCGACGAGGCCGCGGGCGGCGAGCCGCGGCAGGCCAGCCTGCGGCGGCTGCGCTCGTTCGGCGTCCGGCCGAACCGCGAGCTCGGCCAGAACTTCCTGATCGACGACAACATCCTGCGGCTGGTCGGCGAGGCCGCCGAGCTCGATGGCGGCGACGTGGTGCTCGAGGTGGGCGGCGGCCTTGGCGTGCTGTCCGAGTTCCTGGCGCCGCGGGTGGCGCACCTGCACGTGGTGGAGGTGGACCGGTCGCTCGAGGAGCCGCTGCGGGACGCGCTCGGCCCGTTCGACAACACGACCCTTCGCCTGGCCGACGCGGTGAAGATGGATTTCGCGCAACTACGGCCGGCGCCCACCAAGGTCGTGGCGAACCTGCCGTACGGGGTGGCCGCGACCGTGCTCCTGAAGTCGGTCGCCGAGCTGCCCGGAGCCGAGCTGTGGGTCGCCATGGTGCAGCGTGAGGTGGGCGACCGGCTTGCAGCCGCGCCGGGCGGCAAGAGCTACGGGGCCACGTCGGTCATCGCCCAGCTCTCGTGCGAGGTGCGCGTCCTGCGCAAGGTGCCCCGCACCGTCTTCCATCCGGAGCCGAACGTGGACTCGGCGCTGGTCGTGATGCGCCGGCGCGCGCCGGCCCCGCCTCCGCAGCTGATCGCGCTGGTGCACGCCGGGTTCGCGCACCGGCGGAAGGCCCTCGCCGGCTCGCTGGCGCTCACGCCCGGCGCGCCGGATGACATCCGCGACGCCACCCGAGCCGCGCTCGAGTCCACCGGCCACCCGCCGGACGCGCGCGCCGAGCGGCTGCCGCCGGAGGACTGGCCGCGCCTTGCCGACGCGATCGGCCACGAGCGCCTCACCGAGCTCCGGCCGCGCTAGGCGCACCCCTACTCTGGGGCCGGTGCTCCGCGAGCTCGCCTACGCCAAGCTGAACCTCGTCCTGCACGTCGGCCGCCGGCGTGACGACGGCATGCATCCGGTGTGCACGCTCGTGGCCTCGATCGATCTCGCCGACGAGGTCGTCGCCGAGCCGAGGGAGTCGGGCGAGGACACCGTCGAGTGCGAGGGCGTTCCGGGGGACAACCTGGCCGCCCGGGCGCTCGTGGAGTTTCGCTCCCGCGCGGGCAAGGAGCTGCCGCCGCTCGCCGTCACCATCAGGAAGCGGGTGCCGGTGGCGGCCGGGCTCGGCGGGGGAAGCGCCGACGCGGCCGCCGCGCTCCGGATCGCCAACCGGCTCGCCGGCAACCCCCTGAGTCGTGAGGAGCTCGTCCGACTGGCCGCCGACCTCGGCTCCGACGTGCCCAGCCAGCTCGACCCCCGGCACGCGCTCGTGCAGGGAGCCGGCGAGCGGATCGAGCCGGTGAGCCTGCCGTCGCTGGCAGCGGTGCTGATCCCGGACGACGAGGGCCTCTCCACCGGCGCCGTGTACGCCGAGCTGGACCGAATCGACGGCGCGCGCGAGGGCCTGGACCCAGCGCCCCTTCACCGTCTCACGGCATCGGGCCCGCACGAGCTGTCGCAGGGCCTGCAGAACGATCTCCAGCCGGCCGCGCTCTCGCTGCGCCCCGATCTCAAGGACCGGCTCGACGCTCTGCTCGCCGCCGGCGCCCTCGGCGCCGCGGTCAGCGGCTCCGGCCCCACCTGCTTCGGCCTGTTCGCCGACCGCGCCGCCGCCGAGCTTGCGGCCGAGGGGCTGCCCGGCGCGCTCGTCACACAGCTGCGCTGACGTACCCTCCCCCCGATGTCGGCCCGGGAGATGATCGCCGCGGTGGCTTCCGTGCTCGCCGCCGTGTACGTCGTGTGGCGCTGGCGGCGCCTGAGCTTCGAGCGGAAGGCACTCTGGATCATCGTGGCGGTGGCGCTGGCGGTCTACGCGAGCGGCGTGCTGTCGGCGCTGCCGGACCCGAAGCAGATCATCGAGGACGTGGCCAAGGCGCTCGGGCCGTGGACCTACGCGGTGGTCGGCTTGGCCGCCTTCCTCGAGACCGGCGCGTTCGTGGGCCTCGTCGCGCCCGGGGAGACGATCGTCATAGCCGGAGGCGTGGTCGCCGGCCAGGGCGAGATCGAGCTGCTCCCGCTGATCGGCGTCGTCTGGACGTGCGCGGTGCTCGGCGACACCACGAGCTTCTACATCGGCCGCAGGCTCGGCAGGCGCTTTCTCGAGAAGCACGGCCCGCGCGTGAAGATCACGCACGAACGGCTCGAGCAGGTGGAGGGGTACTTCGACCGGTACGGCGGCAGGACAATCCTGATCGGTCGCTTCATCGGGCTCGTGCGAGCGCTGGCGCCGTTCATCGCCGGGTCATCCGGGCTCGCCTACCGGCGCTTCGTCCCGTACAGCATCGTCGGGTGCGGCGCGTGGGCCACGCTCTTCTGCGTCCTCGGCTACATCTTCTGGCGGTCGTTCGACAAGGTGCAGCACATCGTCGGGCAGGCGCTGTTCGGCTTCGCGGTCACCGTCGGATTGATCGTCGGCGTGGTGACGGCGTATCGCCGCCGCGACGAGATCCGGGCCTGGCTCGACGCGCATCGCGACCACCCGCTTGTCAAGCCCCTGTTCGTGATCGGGAGGCCGCTGTATCGCTGGATCGTCCAGCCGCTCGCCCGGGTGCTGAGGCCGCCGACTCAGTTCGTCGTCAACCGGCTGATGCCGGGCGAGCTGGGGCTGGAGCTCACGACGCTGCTGGCCGTGGGCGGAGTGGGCGCGTACTTCTTCATCGCGTATCTCGTGCACTTCGCCCACAGCTTCACGCCCAGTCCGCTCGACAACGACTGGCTCGATCTGGCCGACCGGCTGTACAACGAGATGCTCGTGGACGTGGCGAAGGTGGTCACGAGCCTGGGTGCGTTGCCGACGGTGATCGCTCTCGTGGTGGGCACGAGCATCTTGCTCGTCGTTCGGCGGCGCTACCCCGAGGCGCTCGTGCTGGTGATCGGGCTGGCCCTCATCTACATCGCCGTGCATGTGACCAAGGACGCGATAGACCGTCCGCGGCCCAGTGGGTCCCTGGTCGACACCGCGGGCGCCGCCTATCCGAGCGGACACGCCGCGTACGCGACGGTGTGGGTGGCCGCCGCGGTGGTGCTCACGCGCCGATTACGGCTGGTCACGAGCGGCGTGCTCGTCTTCGTCGCGCATCGGGATTGCGCGTCCTGGTCGGCGTCACGCGCGTATACCTGCGCGCGCACTGGGGGTCGGACGTCGGCGGAGGCTGGGGGCTCGGGGCCGCGGTCTTCGCCACGCTCGGGGCAATCGCGCTGGTCGTCGAGCACATTCGCCACAATGGAGCGCGCCGACCCGCGCCCTCGGCTGATGGACAACATCAACCTGTCCACCACCGAGATCGTCTTCGTCCTGGCCGGCGCGCTCACGCTCGCCTGCTACGTGGCGCTGATCCTCATCCCGGCGCTTCGCTGCTACGGGCGGGTATGGGAGAAGCTCGCCGCCGGCTTCCTCACTCTGTATGTGCTGGGCACGACGCTCGGCATCGGAGCGGCCATCGGCTTCCTGGTCGTCTGGTCGTACGACACCTACGCCTGATGTCCACCCAGCAGCGCCCCTTCCTCGAGGCCCTCGACGAGGTCTCGGACGCCGTCGAGTCGGGTGCCGGCCTGCCCGCCGTGGCCCGGGCGGCGAGCCGGGCGCTCGACGCGAGCGTGATCGTGCTCGACCCGGCCAGCAGCGTGCTCGCGGTTGCGTGCGCGTCGCCCGAGGACGAGCGCGCCGTGATGGCCGGCGAGGCGGGCACGGAGGCGGTGGAGCTGCGAGTGGCCGACGCGGAGGTTGGGCGGCTGCGCTACCGGCCGCGTGGCGAGGCGCCTCCGGGTGCGCTGCTGCGCCTGGTGGGGAACCTGATCGGGCTGGAGCTGGAGCGCTCACGCGCGCCCGAGCGCGCGACCGAGGCCGCGGTGGGCGATTTCGTCCAGGACCTGCTGGGGCGCAGGATCACCGACCGCGAGAACATCGTGGCCCGGGCGGCCGAGCTGGGCTGCGACCTGGGCGGCGGCGCCACCGCGATCCTGGTGCGCGCACGGCCGCAGGGACCCGAGGAGGGGGACTGGCGCGCGCGTGTGCTGACGCTTGCGGAGCGAGGCGCGCGCGCGATCGAGCGCGGCGCGCTCGCGGCGCTGGCCGAGCCGGGCTGGTCACGCCACGGCGCGAGCGGGCCGAACGACGGCGCAGGCCTGCTCGCCGAGCGCGAGCTGGTGATCGTCGTGCCGGGCGGCGACCCGGCGATCGGCCGCCGGGCCGCGGCGGCAGTGCTGAGCGAGCTGGAGTCGAACCTGCCGGCCTTCGTCGTGACCGTCGCGCGAAGCCGTCACACGACAGAGCCCGCCGACGTGCACCGCGCCGGCGCCGAGGCGCTCCTCGCGGTGAACGTGGCGGAGGCACGGGGCATGGACCAGCTCTCGTTCGAGGAGACCGGCGCCTATCGCCTGCTTCTGCCGGCGATGGCGGAGGACCCCCGCGAGCTACAGGGCTTCTACGAGGAGACCGTGGCGAAGCTGGCCGCCTACGACGAGCAGTACGAGACCGAGCTGGTCCGCACCCTCGAGACCTTCCTGGACGCCGACGGCAACGTCGCCAAGACCTCCGAAAAGCTCTTCACCCACCGCCACACGATCCGCTACCGGCTGGAACGGGTGAAGGAGCTCACCGACCTCGACGTGAACTCAACCGACGGCCGCGAACGTCTGAGCCTGGGCCTGAAGGCAATGCGAGTCCTGGGCATCGTGCCCCCCGGAGGCCCAGCCTCCGAAAAGGGCAGCGAAGCGGGCCGAGTGCCGAACCAACGAAAGCCCCGCTAGCCCACTGCGGCGGTGGTACCGTCGCGACTGCAATTGGGGAGTGGGGTAAGTGGCGGCCCGGACGGCTTTGGCCCGTCAAGACCCGGTTCGAGTCCGGGCTCCCCAGCTGAGATCCGTCCGACGTCTACGCGAACATATGTTCGCTATGTCACCGCGCGGCCCGAGATACACAGAGGCTCAAGCGCGGGAGGCCGTGGGCGCCGCATTGTCGTATGCGGAGGCGCTTCGCCGGTTGGGGATGAGGGCGGCGGGCGGCAACCATCTGACCCTCCAGAAGTACGTCAAGATCTGGAGGATCCCCACGGATCACTTCGATCCTCTCTTCGCCCAGCGGCGTCAACTCCGCCGGCGAGACGTCACACCGCTCGAGGAGCTCCTGGTCGCGAACTCGCATTACTCCCGGGGCAGCCTCAAGAGGCGCCTGTACGCGACCGGCCTGAAGCAGCGCAGCTGCGAGCTCTGCGGACAGGGTGAGGCCTGGCGTGGCCGGCGGATGGCGCTGATCCTCGACCACATCAACGGGGTCGCTACCGACAACCGCCTCGAGAACCTGCGGATCGTCTGCCCCAACTGCGCGTCGACGCTCGATACGCACTGCGGCCGCAATCTGAAGCTGATCCAGGACCGGACATGCGAGGAATGCGGCGCTAGCTACCGGCCGAATCAGGTCGAACAGCGGTTCTGCTCGGTCTATTGCGGACAGCATCACCAGCGGCCCGAGACTCGCGTTCCGCGGCCAGAGACGCGCAAGGTTCCTCGACCCACCTACCGGCAACTCCAGGAGGACCTCTCGCACATGAGCTGGCTCGCCGTGGGGCGGAAGTACGGCGTCAGCGACAACGCCGTTCGGAAGTGGATGCGGTGGTACGAGCGGGACGCCGAGGCGGACGCTGCCTGAGGGTTCCGGCGTCGGTACCCTGATCCCTCCATGGCGGCCCCGTTTACGGTCCTCATCATGGCCGCTGGCCAGGGCACTCGGATGCGCTCGGATGTTCCGAAGGTCCTTCATCGCGTTGCCGGGAGGACGCTGGTCGAGTGGGTCGTCGAGGCGGCTCGGGAGGCGGGCGCCGACCGGGTCGTTGCGGTGGTACGCCCGGACGATGGGGTTGCCGAGGGCCTGCCGGACGGCGTCGAGGTCGCCGAGCAGCGTGAGGGGGAGGGCACCGGGTCCGCTGTTCTCGCCGCTCGCGAGGCGGTGCTCGCGGACGGGAGCGGGCCGCGGTCGGTCTTCGTCCTCTCCGCCGATCAGCCGCTCATCACCTCGCAGCAGCTCACGGGACTGCTCGAGGAACACGACCGCCAGGGTGCCGTCGCCACGCTGCTCACCACCGACCGGATCGATCCGGCCGGCTTCGGGCGAGTGGTGCGCGACGGGAAGGGCAACGTCGAGCGCATCTTCGAGACGAAGCACACCGACGACCTCTCGAAGGAGGAGCTGGCGGCTCGGGAGATCAACCTCGGCACCTACGTATTCGACGCGAACACCCTCTTCGAGGCCCTCGACCAGGTCGGGCTCGAGCGTGAGGAGCGCTATCTCACCGGCGTGTTTCCGGTTATCCGCGCGAGCGGCGGCATGGTCGCCGTTCACATGACGGACGACGCCGATGCGGCCATCGGCGTGAACGACCGCGTCGGCCTGATGGACGCCGAGGCGGCGGCCCAGCGGCGCCTCGTCGAGGCCCACGCCCGCGCGGGCGTCACCTTCCTGCAGCCGGCCACAACGAGACTTGAAGCAGGGGTGACCATCGGCCGCGACACAGTGATCGGGCCCGGCACGGTCCTCGAGGGCAGCACGTCGATCGGCGAGCGCTGCGAGCTGGCGTACGCCGTCCTCCGCGACGCCGAGATCCACGACGACGTCAAGATCGGCCCGTTCGCCTACCTCCGGCCCGGCACGATCGTGCGCGATGGCGCCAAGGTCGGCACCTTCGTCGAGCTCAAGAACTCGGATATCGGCGCCGGCTCGAAGGTGCCGCACCTCTCCTACATCGGCGACACCGACGTCGGCGAGGGCTCCAACCTCGGCGCCAGCACCATCACCGCGAACTACGACGGCAGGAAGAAGCACCGCACGAAGCTCGGAAAGAGCGTGAAGACGAGCATCCACACCTCGCTCGTCGCGCCCCTGGACATCGGCGACCGGGCGTACACTGGCGCTGGCTCGGCGATAACGGAGGACGTTCCGGACGGCGCCCTCGCGATCGCGCGAGAAAGGCAGAAGAACATCGAGGGTTACGCGGACCGCAAGGAGCAGGAGGACTCGCAGAAATGAGCAGGCTCCTCGAGCCCACTGAGGCGCCGACGGGCGCTCGCAGCGTCTCGGCCACCTACGAGAAGCGCCTGATGCTCACGGCCGGGCGCGCCAGCATGGAACTCGGCGGCAAGATCGCCGAGAAGCTGGGCGTCGAGCCCATCGACGCCGGCCTGAAGACGTTTCCCGACGGCGAGGTCTACTGCCGCTACCAGGAGTCGATCCGCGGCGCCGACATCTTCATCGTGCAGTCGATCTGCGGCTCTGAGCGCGAGGGCCTCACGGTCAACGACGCCCTCGTCGAGCTCATGCTGATGATCCACGCGGCGAAGCACGCCTCCGCCCACCGGATCATCGCGGTCACCCCGTGGTACGGCTACTCGCGCCAGGACAAGAAGTCGGCGCCCCGCGAGCCGATCTCGGCCCGCCTCGTGGCCGAGGCGCTTGAGGTGGCCGGCATCGACCGGCTCGTGACGATGGACCTCCACGCCGGCCAGACGCAGGGCTTCTTCTCGAAGACGGTCGACCACATGACCGCCATGCCGATCCTCACGCAGTTCGTGAGCGACAGGCTCCGCGAGGAGGAGGATCTCGTGATCATCGCGCCGGACGCCGGACGCGTGAAGCTGGTCCGGAACTTCGCCCGCAAGGTCGGCGCGCCCTACGCGCTGCTCGAGAAGGAGCGGCCCGCCCAGGGCGTCGCCGAGATCGGCAAGGTCATCGGCGACGTGCAGGGCAAGTGCGCCGTGATCGTCGACGACATCATCGGCACGGGCGGCACGCTCGTGGCGGCCGCGCAGACCGTGCTCGACGAGGGTGCCGAGAAGGTGTACGCCGTCGCCACGCACGGGCTCTTCAGCGGCAACGCCTTCGAGACGCTCCAGGCCTCGCCGCTGGCCGGCATCGTGGTCACCGACACGGTGCCGCTGCGGGACGACCCGCCCGAGCTGATCACCCAGCTCACCTGCGCCGACATCCTCGAGGACACGATCCGCCGGATCTTCATCGACGACTCGGTCTCAGAGATCTTCGCCGGCGAGAACCAGCTCTTCTAGACGCCGGCCGCCCACGTGCGCTCGAGCTCGCCGAGCTCGGTCGCCGGCGGCTCGCCGAACCACCACTCGCGCCCGATCCGGTACCAGTTGCGGGTGGCCTCCAGCTGGCCGAGCACGGCGAGGACGCCCGACTCCATGCGGCGTCCCATCAGCTCGTTGGCCGGCAGGTTCTCGCGGCGCATGACGCGGTAGAACGAGGAGCGCGGGTCCGAAACCGCCGTGATCGCCTCCATCACCCGCGCCGAGTCGATCGTCACCTCCCGGTCCTCCATGTACCAGCCGCCGACGGCGCGCACGTGGTCCATGAGCAGCTCGGCGTCGACCTTCTTCGGATCGTTCAGGAAGCCCAGGTCATGCAGCGCGACCCGCAGGCGCTCCGGGTCCTCGTCGAAGATCGCCTCGAGCGCCGCGATCTCCAGCTCGATCTGGTCCTGGTCGAGGTGCTTCGTCATTCCGAAGTCCAGGAACGCCACGCGCCCATTCGGGAGCGCCAGGTAGTTCCCCGGGTGGGCGTCGGCGTTGAAGTGCTGCAGGTGGTAGATCGAGCCGAAGCAGAAGCGGAACACGATCTCGCCGAAGCGGTCGCGCTCGGCCTGCGGCAGCTCGCGCACCTCGTCGAAGCCGGCGCCGTCGACCCACTCGCTCACGAGCACCCGCTCCGTCGACAGCCGCGTGACCACGTCGGGCACGTGGATGAAGGGATGGCCGCGGTAGCCGCGCGCGAAGGCGCGCTGATTCTGCGCCTCGAGCTCGTAGTCGAGCTCCTCCATGACGCGCTCCTTCAGCTCCGCCGCGGCGGCCTTGGCGTCGAGCCCGGGCGCGAACGCCTTCGCCAGCCTCAGGATCAGCCCGGCGTTCTGCATGTCGGCGGCGATCGCTGATGCCACGCCGGGGTACTGCACCTTCACCGCCACCCGCCGGCCGTCGGGCAGCACTGCCCGGTGCACCTGGCCGATCGATGCGGCCGCCGCGGCGTCGTGGTCGAAGTCCTCGAACAGCTCCTCGACCGGCTCGTCCCACTCCTCGTCGAGCACGCGCCGGACCTTGCTCCACGGCATCGGCGGCGCCGTCGAGCGCAGGGTGGCGAGCTTGTCCTGGTAGAGGTCGCGGTACTCGGGCGGCAGGAACTCGGTGTCGATGAAGGACGCGAGCTGGCCGATCTTCATGGCCGCGCCCTTCATGCGGCCGAGCGTCTCGACCATCTGCTCGGCGACCTCCATGTGGCGCTGCTCGAGCGCCTTCGCGGCGTCGTCGGGCTCGCGGGCGAGGTTGCGGGCGACCGTGCCGGCGTAGCGGGCGCCCTGGGAGCCCACCACGGAGCCGACCTGTGCGGTGCGGCGCAGGCGACCCTTCGGAATGTCGGTGTCGTCCCCGCGCGCCACGACTTCAACCATAGGTAACCCACTACACTGGCCAGCCGTCATGGCGGACTCAAAGCGACCCACTCTCGACGCCGAAGCACGCCCCGAGCGCGGCACGCGCGCGACCAAGCGCCTGCGCCGCGAGGGCTACGTTCCGGGCGTCGTGTACGGCGGCAAGGGCGGCGACTGCACCTCCTTCAAGGTGAACGCGCTCACGCTCCGGCATGTGCTGGTGGACGGCTCCGCGCTGATCGACCTCAAGGTCGACGGCACGACCCGCCCGGTGATCGTCAAGGACCAGCAGCAGCACCCGGTCCGCGACGAGCTGCTCCACATCGACCTGCTCGAGGTTCGCCTCGACGAGAAGATCCAGACGCAGGTGAACGTCCACCTCGAGGGAGCCGAGGAGGCGCCCGGCATCAAGGAGGGGGGCGTGCTGGAGCACGTGACCCACCAGCTGAACATCGAGGCGCTGCCGACGGACATCCCCGAGGCGATCCACGTGGACGTGTCGGGGCTCGAGATCGCCGCGACCATGCACCTCTCCGAGATCAGCGCGCCCCAGGGCGTGACGTTCCTCGACGACCCGGAGGACACGATCCTCGCGACGGTCGTCGTCCCGACCGAGGTCGAGGAGCCGGAGATCGAGGAGGAGACCGTGCTCGTCGGCGAGGACGGCGAGCCGCTCGAGGAGGGCGCCGAGCCGGCCGAGGGCGAGGAGGGTGCCGAGGCGGGCGCCGATGGCGAGGCGCCGCCTGCCGAGGAGGCCGGAGACTCCGAGTGAGTCTCTTCCGCCGCGGCGGAGGCAAGGCTGACTGGCTGGTCGTGGGGCTCGGGAACCCGGGCGACCGCTACGCCCGTACCCGCCACAACGTGGGCTTCGAGGTTGCGAAGGCGCTCGCCGAGCGGCTCGGGCTCCCGAAGTTCAAGAGCAAGTACGGCGGCCTTTACACAGAGGGCAGACGAGTCGCTGTTCTGTTGCCTCAGACGTACATGAACGAGTCGGGAAATGCGGTTGGGCCGGCGCGCGGAGCGCTTGGCGTGGATCTCGACCACGTGATCGCGGTACATGACGAGATCGACCTGCCCTTCGGGAAGGTCGAGGTCCGTACCGGAGGTGGGCTTGCGGGCCACAACGGGCTGAAATCGCTGAAGCAGGGCCTGGGGAGCGGCGAGTTCACGCGGGTGCGCGTCGGCGTCGGGCGGCCGGACAGCACCGATCCTGAGATCGTCTCGCGCTAGGTGCTCGGCCGGTTCGACCAAGACCCGGGCGAGCTGATCGAGGCCGCCGCCGACGCGGTCGAGCGCCGCGTATCCTCGGAGGAGTAGAGCCGCGCGGCGCCGCCGGGCGGCCGAAAGCCGTGGCTGCGCACCGGGCACCGCCCGGTGCTTGCCCAGGACGCATGCTCCGAACACTCCTCACATACGCCAAGCACGACGATGGGGTCGAGAAGCTCGTCGCGGATTCGCACGAGTCGCCTCAGCGCGCGTTCGTGTCGGCCAGCCTGCGGCCGTACCTGCTCGCGTCGCTGCTCGACCTGGATCCGGAGCGGCCCGCGCTGATCGTCGCCGGAGACGACCGCGCCGCGCGCGACCTCGCCGCGGACCTGAGGGCGTTCCTCGCGCCGCGGCCGGTGCGCGTTCTATCCCGGCCCGCGGCATGCGCTACGAGTCCCATCTCGCGCCGCCGCCGCACCTCGTCGGCCTCCGCATCGCGGCGCTCGACGCGCTGCTCGGCAATCGGGCCGCCGTCCTCGTGACCTCCGCGGTCGCGCTCGCCGAGAAGGTGCCTGACCCGGACCTGCGCCCGCACGGCTTCGAGATCGAGAAGGGCGGCCTGCTCGACCTCGACGAGACGGCGGACCAGCTCGTCGACTGCGGCTACGAGCGCGTGGACCAGGTCGAGGAGCGCGGCCAGTTCGCGATCCGCGGCGACATCCTCGACGTCTATCCGGCGACCGAGGAGCGCGCCGTGCGCTGCGAGCTGTTCGACGTGGAGGTCGAGCGCCTCACCTGGTTCTCCACGTTCACCCAGCGCTCGCTGGAGGAGGCCGAGCGGGTGGAGATCGCCCCGGCCGCCGAGCTGGCCCCCGAGCACCGCGAGCTGGCCGAGATCGCCGCCGAGACCGAGGAGTCGGAGCGCCCGGACGTGGCGGAGGTGCTGCCAGTGGACCGCTTCCGCGAGCTGCTCGACCTCGTTCCGGACGACGCGGTCGTGGCGATCGCCGCCGAGGAGGAGCTAGCGCCCGCCCTGCGCGACTACTGGGAGGACGTGACCACGAGCTTCCACGACGAGGACGCGCATCACCTGTACGTGAAGCCCGAGGCGCTCGACGCGGCGCTGGACGAGCGCGCGCGGCTCCGGCTGTCGAGCATCTCCCAGGACCAGCCGCACGAGTTCCGCGCCCAGTCGGCCGACACCGCCGCGCGCTCGCTGCGGGACGCCGAGCCCGAGCTCGAGAAGCTCGTGCGGTCGGGCTACCGCACGTTCGTGGCGTGGTCGCGCCGCGGCGAGGCCGAGCGCGCCCAGCTCAACATGGCCCGGATGCAGGCCAGCTTCCTGGACGGGAAGCCGGCGCCCGAGGACCCGTCGCTCATGTTCGCCCACGCGAGCCTGCGCGACGGCTTCATCGCGCCTCAGCTGAAGCTCGCCGTGCTGCCCGAGCACCGCCTGCTCCGCCGCCGCCGGGCCGAGCGCCCGGCCGGACCGGGCGCGATCGCCTCCTTCACGGACCTCCGCGCCGGCTCGCCGGTCGTGCACGAGGACCACGGCATCGCGCTCTTCACCGGCTTCGAGACGAAGACGGTGGGCGGCGTGACGCGCGACTACCTCGAGCTCGAGTACCGCGACGGCGACCGCGTCTTCGTGCCGAGCGACCAGCTCCACAAGATCAGCCGCTACGTGGGCGCCGACGCCGGCGACCCGCCGCTCTCGAAGCTCGGCGGCAAGCAGTGGGAGCAGATGAAGCTGAAGGCCCGCCGCGCCGCTCAGGCGCTCGCCGGCGAGCTGATCAACCTGTACGCCGAGCGCAAGCGCCGCGCGGGCCACGCCTTCCCGCACGACAGCGAGTGGCAGCTCGAGTTCGAGGGCCGCTTCCCGTACCGCGAGACGCCGGACCAGCTCGAGGCCATCGAGGCCGTGCGCGCCGACATGGAGGAGGCGCGCCCCATGGATCGCCTGATCTGCGGCGACGTGGGCTACGGCAAGACCGAGGTGGCGCTGCGTGCGGCCTTCAAGGCGGCCGAGGACGGCAGGCAGGTCATGTTCCTGGTGCCGACGACCGTGCTCGCCCAACAGCACTTCGGCACCTTCCAGGAGCGCCTGCGCGACTACCCGTTCCGCATCGAGATGGTGTCGCGCTTCCGCTCGCCCAAGGACGTGCGCGAGTCGCTGGCGGACTTCCACGAGGGGAAGGTCGACATCCTGATCGGCACGCACCGCGTGCTCTCGCGCGACGTGCGCCCGAAGGAGCTCGGGCCTCCTGATCGTGGACGAGGAGCAGCGCTTCGGCGTGAAGCAGAAGGAGCTGCTCCGCCAGCTGCAGGCTGAAGGTGGACGTGCTGTCGCTGTCGGCCACGCCGATCCCGCGCACGCTTCAGATGTCGCTGGCCGGCCTGCGCGACATCTCTGTGATCGAGACGCCGCCCGAGGGCCGCCGGCCGGTCAAGACCTACGTGGGCGACTACGACGACGACCTCGTGGCGAAGGCGATCCGGCGCGAGCTGGCCCGCGGCGGCCAGGCCTTCTTCCTGCACAACCGCGTGGAGACGATCGACGAGACGGCCGAGCGCGTCCGGGCGCTCGTGCCCGACGCCCGCGTGCTGGTCGCCCACGGCCAGATGGCGGAGGGGAAGCTCGAGCAGGTGATGCTGGACTTCCTGCGGGGCGGACGCCGACGTGCTCGTGTGCACCACGATCGTCGAGTCCGGCCTCGACATCCCGAGCGCGAACACGCTGATCGTGGAGCGGGCCGAAGAGCTCGGGCTGGCTCAGCTGTACCAGATCCGCGGCCGCGTCGGCCGCTCGCGGGAGCGCGCCTACGCGTACCTGCTGTACCCCTCGGCGGCCGCGCTCTCCGAGGAGGCCGGCCAGCGGCTCGCCACCCTGTCCGACTACACGGAGCTCGGCTCCGGCTTCAAGATCGCGATGCGCGACCTCGAGATCCGCGGCGCCGGCAACCTGCTCGGCGACGAGCAGTCGGGACACGTGGCCGCGGTGGGATTCGAGCTCTACGTGGGCATGATCGACGAGGCCGTGCGGCTGCTCGCCGGCGACGCCGCCGACGAGGCGGCCGAGCCCGTGCGCATGGACCTGCCGGTGGACGCCTACGTGCCGGGCGATTACGTGCCCTACGAGGCCGCCAAGATCGAGATCCACCGCCGCGTGGCCGGCGCCCGCGAGGTGGCTCAGCTGATCGTGCTGCGCGACGAGCTGGCGGACCGCTTCGGCCCGATCCCGCCGGCGCTCGACAACCTCATCCGCCTTCAGGACGCCCGCATCAAGCTGGGCCGGGCGGGCGCGCGCTCGGTCGGGTTCACCGGCGAGCGCATGTCGGTCACGCCGATCGAGCTCGACTCGACGGGCGCCAAGGCGCTGCGCGAGCGCGTGCCGGATGCCATGTACGAATCGGGCCGCGAGACCGTGCGAGTGCGGCTCCCGGAGGAGCCGGATGAGCGCTTCCGGGCCGTCGTGACCGCTGCTGAGGCGATTCTCGAGGTCGCCACGGAACCTAAAGACAAACCTTAAGGACGCTGGGGTTCCGTTCGCTACCCTTCGCCGCCGCTTTGCGGATGACACGTGCTTTCACACTCACTCTGTGCGCCCTCGCGGCAGCCCTTCTGGGGCTCGTCGCGCTCTCGGGCTGCGGCAACGACGTGCCTGCCGGCGCGGTGGCCAAGGTGGGCGACTCGACCATCACGCAGGACGAGTTCGACAAGTGGATGGGCATCGCCGTGAAGGGCCAGTCGCAGTCCTCGGGCGGCGCCTCCGCCGTTCCGAAGCCGCCCGACTTCGAGGCGTGCGTGGCGGCGAAGAAGAAGACGCCCGTGCCGAAGGGCCAGCAGAAGCCCTCCGACGACGCGCTCAAGAAGCAGTGCAAGAGCGAGTACGACACGCTCAAGCGCGAGGTTATGCAGTTCCTGATCCAGGGCGAGTGGGTCCAGCAGGAGGCCCAGAAGCGTGGCGTGAAGCTCAAGGACGCCGAGCTGCAGAAGGCGCTCGAGGACCAGAAGAAGCAGGTCTTCCCGAACGACAAGCAGTACCAGCAGTTCCTGAAGACCTCCGGCATGACCGAGCAGGACGTCCTCTTCCGCGTGAAGCTCAACGAGCTCCAGCAGCGGCTGACCCAGAAGGTCACCCAGGACGCCAAGAACGTCTCGGACGAAGACATCCAGTCGTACTACGCGAAGAACAAGAAGCGGTTCGCCCAGCCGGAGCGCCGCGACCTGCGCGTCGTGCTGACCAAGACGCAGGCGAAGGCGGCGCAGGCAAAGAAGGAGCTCGCGTCCGGCCAGCCCTTCAAGCAGGTCGTGAAGAAGTACTCGATCGACGAGGCGTCGAAGTCGCAGGCGGGCCTCCTGCCCGCCGTCTCCGAGGGCCAGCAGGAGAAGGCCTTCGACACCGCGATCTTCGCGGCGCCCAAGAACAAGGTCGAGGGTCCGGTGAAGACCCAGTTCGGCTGGTACGTCTTCAAGGTCGAGAAGGTGACCAAGGCGTCGCAGCAGACGCTCGACGAGTCCAAGGACACGATCAAGAACCTGCTGCGCTCGCAGCGTCAGCAGAAGGCGCTCGACGCGTTCGTCAAGCAGTTCCGCGAGGACTACAAGGGCGAGACGAGCTGCGCGGACGACTACCGCGTGGTCGAGTGCAAGAACGCTCCGAAGGACGAGTCGAACACCGCTCCGGCCTCCGGCGGCAACCCCGGCGCGACCCAGCAGCCGGCCCAGCCCCAGCAGCCCGCTCCTACGCAGACCGCGCCGAGCAACCAGCCCTAGTGGCCGGAACCGATCTGGCGGCCGCGCTCCAGCGGCTGGACGAGATCACGCGCCGGCTCAGGCGGGAGTGCCCGTGGGACCGCGAGCAGGACGAGCGCTCGATCGTGCCGCACACGGTCGAGGAGGCCTACGAGCTCGCCGACGCGGCGCACTCCGGGGATGACGCCAAGCTGCTCGACGAGCTGGGCGACGTGCTCTTCCAGGTGTACTTCCTGTCGCTCCTGCTCGAGGAGCGCGGGCAGGGCAGCCTGGCCGAGGTGGCCGAGCACTGCCGCGCGAAGCTGATCCGGCGCCACCCGCATGTGTTCGGCGATCGCGCCGCTGAGACGGCCGGCGACGTCGTGCGCAACTGGAACCAGATCAAGCGCGACGACGAGCGCGGCGGCGAAATCTTCGGCGAGATCCCCGAGACGCTCCCGTCCACGCTGTACGCCAAGAAGATCCTGAAGCGGGCGGCCGACGCCGGGCACGAGGACGAGCCGTCGGACATACTGCTGGCCGCCGTGAAAGAGGTCGTGGATGCGGGCGAAGATCCCGAGCTCGCCCTGCGCCGGGCGGCCGACGAGTACAGACGACAGGTGGAGGCAGAGTGAGCGGCATCGAAAAGGTCCACGCGCGCCAGATCCTCGATTCGCGCGGCAACCCGACGGTCGAGGTGGACGTGCTCCTGAAGTCGGGCGCCGCGGGGCGCGCGGCCGTGCCCTCAGGCGCCTCGACTGGCGAATTCGAGGCCGTCGAGCTGCGCGATGGGGGCGACCGCTGGGCCGGCAAGGGCGTGTCGAAGGCGGTCGAGAACGTGAACGGCGAGCTCGCCGAAGCGGTCAACGGCATGGACCCCGCCGACCAGGAGGCGCTCGACCGCGCGATGATCGACACGGACGGCACTCCCAACAAGGGCCGCCTCGGGGCGAACGCGATCCTGGGCGTGTCGCTCGCGGCGGCGAAGGCGGCCGCGGCCGAGGTTGGCCAGCCGCTGTGGGAATACCTTGGCGGCGAGGCGGCGCATGTGCTTCCCGTGCCGATGATGAACGTGCTGAACGGCGGGGCGCACGCGGACAACAAGGTGGACTTCCAGGAGTTCATGGTGATGCCGGTGGGCGCCCCCACGTTCTCCGAGGGCCTCCGCATGGGCGTCGAGGTGTTCCACGCGCTGAAGCGGACGCTCCACGAGCAGGGCCTCTCCACCGCGGTGGGCGACGAGGGCGGCTTCGCGCCCGACCTCGACTCGAACGAGGCGGCTCTCAAGGCGCTCATGACCGGCATCGAGGCCGCCGGGCTGCGGCCGGGGGAGGACGTGGCGATCGCGCTCGACCCGGCCACCAGCGAGATCTTTGAGAACGGCTCCTACGAGCTGAAGCACGAGGGCCGCTCACTGAGCTCCTCGGAGCTCGTGGACTACTGGGCCGAGATGGCGGATCGCTACCCGATCGTCTCCATCGAGGACGGCCTCGACGAGGAGGACTGGGACGGCTGGAAGCTCCTCACCGACAAGCTCGGCGACCGCGTGCAGCTCGTGGGTGACGATCTGTTCGTGACCAACACCGAGCGGCTCGAGCGCGGCATCGAGTCGGGGGCCGCCAACTCGATCCTCATCAAGGTCAACCAGATCGGCACCCTGTCCGAGACGCTCGCCGCGATCCGGATGGCCGAGGAGGCCGGCTACAGCGCCGTCATGTCACACCGGTCGGGCGAGACCGAGGACACCACCATCGCCGACCTCGCGGTGGCCACCGGCTGTGGCCAGATCAAGACCGGCGCCCCGTCACGCTCCGACCGCGTGGCGAAGTACAACCAGCTGCTCCGGATCGAGGAGGCGCTGGGCGCCGACGCCGCCTACGGCAGGTTCTCGATCACGTAGGAGCGCTCGCCCACGCGGACCATCCCCAGGCGGCGTGCCTCGCGCTCGAGCGCCCCAGGGTCCCGCAGGGCGCGCAGACGGCGCGTGAGCCGCTCCCTCTGCGTCGTGAGCTGGCTCAGCTCCTCCTTCTGGCGCTTCGACGTGCCCGACTGCTGCAGCCAGTGCCTGGCCGGTGAGATGTAGGAGAAGACGATCACGATCAGCGTGATCAGCAGGGCCACGCGGCCAAGACGGTCCCAGCGGATTCCGGAGCGGCGGCGGACGACAGGCACACGAGCGCCTTCGCCGCGGTGGGCCTAGTCCTACAACCGCATCGCTGCGCACCGGGCACCGCCCGGTGCTTGCGCCCTACGGCTTCTCGTGCTTCTCGCGCGGCTGGCCGCCCGCGTAGTCCTTCGCCTCGCGGACGTACAGGGCAAAGGCGGCGTCCACGACCGCCGCGGCGTCGGTGCCGGCCCTGTGGCGGCCGGCGATCTCAAGCGCCCAGTCGGTGTCCCCGGCGTACAGCTCGGCCAGCTCGTCCACCACGAAGCTCGAGCCAAGCCGGCGCCGGAGTGCCTCCACGACCACGTCGGCGGCCGCCTGGAGGTCGACCTGCGCCTCCTCGGGAGCTTTGGCGATGCGCCGCTCGCCCTCGCGCCATTGGTAGAGGGCGTTCTCGACCGCGTACGCCATCGGTCAGCTCTCTTCTTGGTCGCCGTTCTCGCCGGCGTCCTCGCCGGCGCGGCTGATGACGATCCGGTCGGGCTCGATCGTGACGGTCACCGGCCGGTGTCCCGCCCAGTGCTCCGCGTATGTGGGGTCGTCCTGCACCGCGGGGTCGAGCCACAGGCCGTAGCCCTCCTCGCCGTGGTCGAACGTGCCCTCGAGCGGCTTCGGCTTGCGAGCGCCGCCCCGGCCCCGGCCGCGCCCGCCGCGGCGCCCGCGGCGGCGGCGCTTCGGCTGGTCGTCGTCGCCATCGTCCCCGTCGTCCCCGCCTTCGCCGTCGCCCTCGCCCCCGTCGTCGTCCTCGTCGGTCCCGGCGTCCTCCGCAGCCTGGCGCTCCGCCTCGAGCGCCTCGGCCACGAGCGCGTCGTCCTCCGCGCGCAGGTCGGGCTCGTCTGTCTCCGCGCCCGGGGACGAAGTTCTCGCCCTCGCCGGCGTCGGCCGGGGCGAGCTCGTGCTCGCGCTTGAACGAGCGGATATCACCCACCGAGACGTCGAGCTGGTGGGCGATCCAGGCGTCGGTCCGGCCCTGGCGCACCCACGTGCGGATCTGGTTGAGCTGCGGCTTAAGTGATCGGCGTGCCAAACGGCGCCGGAGACTACCAACGGTTGCCCATTGAACCCACTGGGCAAGCTTGCTTTATTGCATCACCCATATTCCTTCGGCAGGGGAGACGCAGGGCATGCTCGTTCTAACGAGAAAGAGCAATCAGAGCATCATGATCGGGGACGACATCGAAATTTCGGTGTTGGCCGTCATGGGCGAAAAGGTCAGGATCGGCATCGAGGCACCTCGCTCCGTGCCGATTTTCCGGCGTGAGGTCTACGTCGAGATCCAGGAGGAGGGAGACGAGTCGGGGGACCGCCCCGACTTAGATCGAGCGCTTCAGGCTCTGCAGGACACCGGGCTAGCGAGCTAGCCGGCGAGCATCGCGAGCGTCTCGAACATCACCACGGTCACGATGACCGCGGTGACGACGATCGCCAGCGCGAGGAAGGTGAAGCGGAGCGAGCCCTGCTTGCGGGTGCGCTCCACGCGGCGCACGCGGGAACGCTGAGCGGCCTCCTTGCGGAGCCGCTCACGGCGCACGATCGACTCGGCCGCTTCCTCACGGAAGGCCTCCTCGAACTGCGCGAGTGACTGCCTCATGCGCATGCTCGGCGGAAGGCTACCAGCGTTATCCACAGCGACGGCGCGCCTCTCGCGCACTCGTAGCAATGCGCTCATGCGGTCGCGTGCTCCCGCGCCGCTTCCCTGTACACCTGCACGAAGTGCAGGTACTTCTCGGCGATCTGCCCGGCGGCTTCCTCCCGCTCGAGGCTCCCGTCGAGGAAGCCCTTGAGCGCGTCCCACCAGATCGTGCGGCCGATCGCGAAGCCGGCGTAGCCCTCCACGGGCGCTCCCTGGCGGAGCCAGTGCGCGACCTTGTCGTCGTTCGCGCCGCGGCCCAGCACAACGCAGATCACGCCGTCGCGGCCGTCGCGGCGGCAGGTCTTGGAGATCCGCTCGCAGTCCTCCTGCGTGTCGATCCCCTCGATCTTCCAGATGTCCGCCTCGACCCCGTTTTCCTGCAGCTCGACGATCGCGCGGCGCATCAGCTCGGGGCGCAGCTCGGCGTCGTAGCGGTCGCTGTCGCCGCCCACCTGCTCCAGCTGAGCCTCCTCGGCGGGCACGAGCAGCTCGAACAGGAACTTCCGGTCGTGCTCGTGGAGCCAGTCCGCGAGCCGCTTGAGCCGCTCGGTCTGGCGCGTGTTCATGCCCTCGTCGCCGTCCGGGTTGTAGCGCACCAGCACCTTGGAGAAGTCCGGGTCGAACTCCTCGATGTGCGCGCCGAAGTCGTCGCCGTACTCGAAGTCGAACTCGTTCTGGCCAGACTTCTCGACCGGCATCGCCAGCAGCAGGCCGCTCTCCTTGGCCTGCTCGGGCACGCCCTTGGGGGTGCCGAACTGCTCGTCGACGAGGCAGCCGGTGGCGTGCGGGTCCACGCCCTCCTCGGTCGCCTTGAGGAGCCCCTCGAAGATCAGATGCTTCGCGTCGGCGATCTGCTCGGTCTGCTCGGGGGTCGGGTCGCCCTCGATTCCGAACATCTTCTTCTGGAACGAGCCGCGGTGATCGAACGCGAGGATGTAGAGCTTTCCGTTGTAGCCGAGGGTCATACGTGGGTTATACCCTCCGCGCCCTATGGAGCACGCTTTCACGGGCCCCTCTTACACGCTCGGGATCGAGGAGGAGCTCATGATCGTGGACGAGGAGACGCTCGATCTCTCCAACTCGATCGAGCGCCTGCTCGCCGATCTCAACGACGTGCCTACCGATGGCGAGGTGAAGCCGGAGCTGATGGAGGGCGTCTGCGAGATCGCAACGACGCCCGTGAAGAACACCGTCGAGGCGGGAGCGCAGCTGCGCTCGCTGCGGCGGACGGTCAACCAGGTGGCCCAGCAGCACGGGCTCGCGATCGGCTCGGCCGGCACGCACCCGTTCGCGCTCTGGGAGGACCAGCGGGTCGTGGCGCGCCCGCGCTACCGCGACCTGATCTCGGGCCTCCAGTTCGTTGCGCGCCAGGAGATCATCTTCGGGATCCACGTGCACGTGGGCGTGGACGACCCCGACAAGGCGATCCACGTGACCAACGGCATGCGCGTGCACGCGCCGCTCCTCCTGGCGCTGTCGGCGAACTCGCCCTTGTGGCGCGGCGACAACACGGGGCTCGAGTCCACCCGCACGCCGGTGTTCCGGGCGTTCCCGCGCGTGGGGATCCCGCCCCGCTATGACGACTTCGCCGACTGGGCGCGCCGGATCCAGTTCATGGTGGATACGAAGGTGATCGGCGACTACACCTACCTCTGGTACGACGTGCGGCCGCACCCCAACTTCGGCACGGTCGAGATCCGCGTGATGGACTCGCAGACTCGCGTGGAGCAGACGCTGGCGCTCGCGGCGCTCGTCCAGGCGATGGTGAAGGAGCTGTGCGAGCACTTCGACAGCGGGGAGGAGCTGTCCCGCTATCCGTACGAGATGCTCGACGAGAACAAGTGGCTCGCCGCTCGCCACGGGCTCGACGCGCAGCTTGTGGACCTGCCCAAGCAGGAGCGCGTGCCAGTGCCGGAGCTCACCCGGCGGGTGATGGAGCGGCTGCGCCCGCACGCCGAGGAGCTGGGCTCCGAGGCGGACTTCGACTGCCTCGAGGACATCCTCGACATCGGCAACGGGGCGTCGCGGCAGCGCAAGGTCTACGACGCCAACCACGACCTCCGGGAGGTCGTTCGGGAGATCCTCGACGCCACCGTGCCCGAGACGGCCGAGGCGACCGGCGAGTAACCGCCGGATCGGCTCCGCGCGCCGGGTACTCTGAGGGAGACCGTGTCGCAGCCCGACCTGTTCGTCGTATGCAAGAACTGCGGCTCCGAGGTGAGTCCGTACGTGACCGAGTGCCCGTACTGCGGGCAGCGGGTCCGTAAGCGGGCGCCGAAGATCGACCGCTCCGGCGGCGAGCCGACCCAGCGCCGCCGCCGCCGCGCGCGCAAGCTTCCCCGGCTGCGTGCGGACGAGATCGCCGGCATCGCGCCGGACACGCGTCCGTACGCGACCTTCGGGCTGATCCTCGTCTGCGTGATCGCGCTGCTGGTCTATGCCGCCAAGCCGCTCGCCTCGATCTGGGCTATCTCTCGGTCAACGCGTCGCACGGCGGACGACCCCTGGCGCTGGTTCGTCACCCCCTTCCTGCACGCGGACCAGCTCGGCTACGCCTTCGTCGCGCTCGTGCCGGTCGGGCATCTTCGGCACGCTCCTCGAGCGCCGCTTCGGGCCGGTGGCCGACCGTGCTCACGTTCGTGCTGTGCGGGGCGGCGGGCTCCGCGCTCGCCGCCGGGCTCGAGACACCGCCGCTCCTGTCCGACGTGCCGGCCTGGCCGGTGTTCGGCGCGAATGGCGCGGCGCTCGGCCTCCTGTGCGCGTGGCTGGTCGACGACCGGCTTGCAGCGCGCCGCGGCGAGGATCGCGAGAACGACCTGCTGGGCGTCTACATGATCGCCGCGGTGCTGGTGCTGCTGTCGCTCACGACCGAGGAGGCGAACATCGGCGCCGCCGTGGGCGGCGCGCTCGCCGGCTCGGTGATCGGCCTGCTGCTGCCGCGGATCACCAGGCGAACCTGATGCTCTCCGACGAGCAGGTCGAGGCGGCGGTGCGGGCGCTGTCGGATCCGGAGCGGTTCGCGGGCGCCGAGCGGCTCGTGTCCGAGGCCGCGCCGCAGCTTCAGCGCGTGCTCGCGCACGCCCTCGACGAGGGCGGCTGGTTCGGGGCCGCGCATCAGTCCGAGGTGCGCTCCGCGGCCGCGGAGCCTGACGAGGCCGCGCGCGTCACCCGAATCGAGACACTGATTGCCGAGGAGACCCGGATGGGAATGCTCGTCGGCGTGGCCGTGGGCTGGCAGCTCGCGGCCGAGCTGGGACACCCGAACGACACCGAAGGAGACTGACGACGTGGATATCCGCTTCCTGGGCCATGCCTGCTTCGAGCTGACGGACGGCGACACCCGCGTGCTCGTCGATCCGTTCCTCACCGGGAATCCCAAGGCTGCCGCGCAGGCCGACGAGCTCGATCCCACCCACATCTTCCTGACGCACGGCCATCCCGACCACTACGGCGACATCGTCGAGATCGGCAAGCGGACCGGCGCGCAGGTGGTGGCGATCGTCGAGGTGGCGAACGAGCTGGGCGAGCAGGGGCTCGAGAACGTGGCCGACCCGAACATCGGCGGCACCTTCGAGTTCGACGGCGGCTGGGTGCGCCTGACGCCGGCATGGCACACCGGCACGACGCCGAACGGACAGGTCCACACGCCGGCCGGCCTCGTGATCAACCTGGGCGGCAAGACCGTCTACCACGTGGGCGACACGGCGCTGTTCTCCGACATCCGGCTCGCCGGCGAGCGCGACCAGCTCGACGCGGCGATCGTCTGCATCGGCGGCCACTACACGATGGACCGCCACGACGCGGCCGTCGCGTGCGAGTGGATCGGCGCGCCCGTCGTGATCCCGTGCCACTACGACACGTTCCCGCCGATCGAGACGGACGCGCGAGGCGTTCAAGTCGGACGTGGAGGAGCGGACCGGCGGGAAGACGAGCGTCGAGGTGCTCGAGCCGGGCGGGACGTTCTCGCTCTAGTCGCTAGAGCTCGTCCTGGACGCCGCGGGAGAACCAGACGGGGCGGTCCTTCCAGTCGTGCGCGACGAGGGCGGCGCCGAACGCGGCCAGGATGATCCCGGTCGCGCCGTGATGTACTCGCTGCCCGCAGACCCAGACGCGCCTCCGCGTGAGGTCGACTCCCAGTAGCCAATTACCGTGTGTCCAAGGTCCCCGCATGTGTGACTCCGCACTAACCCCTATCGGCATTTGCCCGCAAAAATTCACGCGGAAACTCGTTGCCGCAGGGCTCGTTGCGCTCGCGTTCGCGGCGGCCGGCTGCGGCGGCGACGACGAGCCCGCCTCGACCGCCCCCACGGCCACCGCGGAGACGGAAACGGAGACGACGGCGACCGTGACCACGCCGACGGAGACGCAGACCGAGACCGCGCCCGCGGAGACCACGCCCGCCACCCCGACCGAGACGTCGCCGGAGGACCAGCCCGGCGGCGCCGGCGACGAGGAGCCGGCCCGGACGCTCGCGCTCTTCACCGCGCGCGGCGGCCAGATCAGCGCCGCGGCTGGTGCGCGTGCCCGCGTTCATCTCGATCAGGTGCGGCTGCGCTCGGCCGACGGCGGCGACTACGCGCTGCGCTTCGGCGACAGTCACGGTCAGGGCAGGCGCAGGGGTCACGACGATTCGACGGCCTGCGCCCCGGCGAGTCGCTCGTCGGCCGGCCGGTCGGCCAGGGCAACCGCGTCGCGCATCTCGGCCACCGCGGAACCCGGCCCGTAGGGATGCAGATCCGCCCCGCGGAGCCGCCGACGCCGCCGCGATCGCGGAGATCTACAACGCCGGAATCCGCGAACGCACCTCGACGTTCGAGACGCGCGAGCGCGAGCCGGAGGAGATCGCCGACCGCATCGGCTACCGAGCGATTCCCGTTCCTCGTGGCGGAGGTCGACGGGCGGGTCGCGGGCTGGGCGGCCACGTCGGAGTACAGCGTCGCGCGACGTCTACGCGGGCGTCGCCGAGTGCAGCGTGTACGTCGACCCACGAGCTCCGTGGCCGCGGGATCGGCACCGCGCTCCTCGCGGCGCTTGGCGACGAGGCAGGCGGCCGCGGCTTCCACAAGCTGATCGGCAAGCTGTTCGACGACGAACGAGGCGAGCATGCAGGCTCGTCGAGCGGGGCGGCTTCCGCGTGGTCGGCACGCATCTACGCCACGGCACGCTCGACGGCGAATGGCGCGACGTGATCCTGGTCGACCTCGCTCGAAGCGGACTGAGCGCTCTTTGGCTGGCCAGCCAACCATGGGGTAATCTGCGCTCGCATGAGCGAGACGGCGAGCGATCGGATCCTGCGCGACGACTTCCAGGCAACCAGCGACCCCGCGGTGATGGAGTCGGCCGACCGCGGCGAGGTCAACCTCCTCGAGCTACGCGCAGCTGTACGACCTGTGGGAGCGCCAGCAGTGGGCCACCCAGGACATCGACTTCACGCAGGACCGGATCGACTGGCACGAGCGGATCCCGGAGGAGGAGCGCTTCCAGCGGATGTACGGGCTCAGCTCGTTCTTCATCGGCGAGCAGAAGGTCGCCGAGGAGCTCGGCCCGATGATGCGCGCGGCGCCGACCGAGGAGATGCGCATCTTCCTCTGCACCCAGATCGCCGACGAGGCGCGCCACGTGCGGTTCTTCAACCGCTTCTACGAGGAGGTCGGCGTGCTCGAGGCCGACTCCCTCCAGGGCCGGCTCGCCGAGACGAGCGAGCACGTGAACCCCGAGTTCAACGAGCTCTTCGACGGGATGCTGAAGAGCCGCGTGGACCACCTGGCCCGCGCACCCGGAGGACCTCGAGAAGCTCGTGGAGGCGGTGACGCTCTACCACATGGTCATCGAGGGGATGCTGGCGCTCACCGGCCAGCACTTCATCCTCCAGTACAACGAGGAGCAGGGCACGCTGCCCGGCTTCGTCGAGGGCTTCAACAAGATCGCGCGCGACGAGCACCGCCACGTGGCCTTCGGCGCCCGCTTCCTCCGCGAGATGGCCCAGGCCGACACCCGCTACGGCGAGGCGATCACGCGCGTGCTCGCCGAGGTGGCGCCGATCGCCGACGCCGTGCTGCGCCCCAAGTGGTACGTGGAGGGCGAGACCGAGCTGTTCGGCACCGACCTCGAGGAGACACGCGCCTTCGCCGCAAAGGCGCTGGAGCGCCGCCTGAAGGTGATCGGCCTGGCCCCCGTCGCCTGAGCCGGGTCAGACCGCTTAGAGTCGCCTTAGAACATCCGCCCGCCGACGGGCACGTCGTGGGTCGGGCGCAGCAGGATCACGTTGCCGTCCTCGTCCGGCACGCCGAGGGTGAGCACCTCGGACATGAAGGGTCCGATCTGGCGGGGTGGGAAGTTCACGACGGCGACGACGAGGCTGCCCTCGAGCTCCTCGCGCGTGTAGTTCGTGATCTGCGCTGACGAGCGCTTCTCGCCGATCTCGGGGCCGAAGTCGATGTAGAGCTTCCAGGCGGGCTTGCGGGCCTCGGGGAATTCCTCGACGCGGGCGATCCGGCCGACGCGGATGTCGACCTTGAGGAAGTCGTCGAAGTCGATCAAGGAGACGGCGGGGCGGAGGAGGCGGCGGGGTGCTCGTGCCTCCGGGCTCGCCCGCGGGCGGCGCGGGCGGAGGCGTGTCGCCAGTCCGCCGGTGCCCGGCTCGCGCGGGCTGCTGATCGCCCGGCTCCGTGGGCTCGCCGGGCGGAGTGGCGGGCTCGGCCGGATCCTGCTCGCGCGGCGGCACCGTAACCGTCGAGCCGTCCTCCTGCACCGGCTGTGCGGGCGGCGGCGGCGCGACCACCTCCACCGGCGCGGGCGCCGGCGCGACCGGCGCGGCGGCGCGGCTCAACCGCGGCCGGCTCGGGCGCGGGGGCCGGAGCCTCGGCTCGGTGCACGGGGGCCTTGAGCTTGGGCGCGTGGCCGCGAGGGCCGGAACGGCCGGCGCGGGCGACGGCGCCGACGGCGGCCTGCGCCGGCGGCGCCACCTGGCGCTCGCTCACGTGCCTCACCTCGACGGCTCCGGCCGTGACGATCACGGCGGCCGCCACGCCCGCGGCGGCCTTCGACGCGAGCGTCGACACGCCCGCGGACACGGCGCCGCTCGCGGTGATCCCGCCCGCTGCCGTCATCGGCCACGCCGGCCACGCCGCCGCTCCCGGCGGCGGCACCGCCGCTCGCGGCGGCGCCAGCCGCGCCGGCTCCACCCATTCCGGCCTTCGCGAGCCACAGCTTCTTGAGGAACACGAGCGGCCCGAGCGGATAGACGGCGGCGAGCGCGCGGTTCGTCTTGCGCAGCTCGGCCGCGGAAGGTGTGGCAGCGGTCGCAGCTCCTGAGGTGGCGGCGCACCGGCGCGGTCGTGCGGGTTAGCCCCTCGGCCACCTGGCCGAGCTCGAGCCTCACCTCCGCGCAGGTGAGGAGCCGCGCCTCGGCGGCCTCGGCGAGCGACACGCGCGCGCGCACGAGCAGCGACTTCACGCTCGGCACGGTCGTGTCCATCGCCTCGGCGATCTGGTCGTACGAGAGCGCGTCGATCTCGCGCAGGAGCAGCGCGGTGCGCTGGGTCTCGGGCAGCTCGCCGACGTCGGACGACGATCTGGCGGAACTCCTCGCGCTTGTGCACGGTGTCGGCGGTGCTGATGCCGCCGTCGCGCTCGAACACGTCCATCGAGTCCTGCCCGGCCGGCTGCGGGCGGCGCAGGTGGTTCAGCGAGCGGTTGCGGGCGATCCGGTACAGCCACGGGCGGGCGTTGATCGGCCGGTCGTCGGCGCGCATCGCGTTGAACGCGGCCGTGAAGACCTCCTGGAGCACGTCCTCGGCGTCCTCCTGCGAGCCGAGCATGTGGCGGCAGAAGGCGAGCAGGCGGGGCTGATAGCGCTGGACCAGCGCCTCGAAGGCGCCGTGGTGGCCGCGGCGCGTGAGCGCGATCAGCCGCTCGTCCGTCTGAAGCCGGAGGAGCGGCGAGCGCCCCGCCAGGGCGGGCAGCGCGGCTGACTGTCGGAGAGCGGAAGCTTCCATGCGGTCGGCGCAAGCAGCGGGCGGCGCCCGCTGCGCAGCGATGCACTTTCCTTGGGGCGCGTGTGCCCCGACCTGGGGACACGGTAGCACCGGAAAAGTTGCGCTCAGCGGAGTTCTGCGCAGCTCTTCGAGGCGGTGGTGGGCGAACGCCACGGCCATCGATCCCTCGCCCACGGCGCCCGCGACCCGCTTCACGGAGCCATGCCGCACGTCCCCTGCGGCGAACACGCCCGGGATGCTGGTCTCGAGCGCCAGCGGGTCGCGGTCGAGCGGCCAGTCGTCCGGCCGCTCCCCGCCCTCCAGCAGGTCCGGCCCGGTGAGGATGAAGCCCTTGCTGTCGGTCCGCACCCCGCTCGACGGCGCCCAGCCGGTGCGCGGCACGCCGCCGATGCAGAGGAACATCGCCGTGACCGGCACCGTCTCCGGAGCCGAGTCGGCCGACTCGATCGTCACCGCCCGAGCCGGCCCTCCTCCTCGTGCACAGCTCGTGCACCTGGCTGTGGAGCCTGACCTCGATCGATCGTGCGCCTCCGATCCGCTCCACGAGATAGCCCGACATCGACTTGGCGAGATTGTCGCCCCGCACCACCTTCGTCACGCTGCGCGCCGGCGCTCGCGAGGTTCATCACCGCCTGGCCGGCCGAGTTGCCGGCGCCCACCACCATCACGTGCTCGCCCGCGCACTGCACGGCCTCGCTGCGGCCCGCGCCGTAGTACACACCGTGGCCCAGCAGCTCCTCGACGCCGTCCAGCTCGAGCCGGCGCCACTCCATCCCGGGCGCGACGATCACGATGTCGGACGCTCAGCCTCGTCGCCGCTCGACAGCTCCACGCTCGGGCGTCTCCCCGGGCTCCAGGTGGCCGCGCACCACGCCGTTCAGGATCAGGAGCTCGGCGCCGAACCGCTCCGCCTGGCGGCCGGCGAGCCGTGCGAGCTCGGCCCCGCCGATGGGATCGACGAAGCCGAAGAAGTTCTCGATCGCCGACGTGTAGGACGCCTGGCCGCCAGGCACGTCCGCCTCGGCCACCGCGGTGGACAGCCCGTCCGAGGCTCCGTACACCGCCGCCCCGAGCCCGGCCGGTCCCGCCCCCACGATGAACAGGTCGTAGTGCTTCCGATCGGGTGTGCGTGCACGCCCCACGCGCCGGCGAGCCCCTCGATGGTCGCGCCCGCGTGAACGGTGTCGCCGTCCACGACCACCGGCAGCGCCGCCCCGCTGCCCCGGCCTCGGCGAGCACCGTATCGGCCCCCGGCGTGCCCGCCTCGAAGAACTCGTGCGGCTGGGCCGTGCGCGCGAGGAAGTCGCGCAGCCGGTAATCGTCCGCATCCAGCCGGCGGCCGACGACGTTCAGGGGTGGACGAGGCGGCATGTATGCCCGGGGTGGGATTCGAACCCACACGCCCTCGCGGGCAGTCGGGTTTAAGCCGACCGCGTCTGACCGAGTTCCGCCACCCGGGCGCGACTAAGCCTACGCGTGGACGCCGTCATGGACGGCGCCTGACGCCCGCACGGCACGGCGTGCGCCGCGCCCGCTCGGGTATACAAGGGGCCGTGGCCAAGATCCTGTTCATCCCTGTCTCGATCGTGGCCGGCCTCGTCGCCGGGTTCCTCGGGAAGAAGCTCTTCGACGGGCTCTGGGGCGTGATCGACGACCAGGAGCCGCCGGACTCGAAGCACCGCGACATCTCGTGGGGCAGCTGCTGCTGGCCGGTGCGCTATCCAGGGCGCGATCTTCCGCGCGGTCAAGGAGGCCACCGACCACGCCTCGCGCCGCGCCTTCTACCGCACGACCGGCACCTGGCCGGGCGAAACGCAGCCCGATCCCGAGTAGCCGCACGGTTCCCAGGCATAGCCCCGCCCCAGAAGGGGGCATAGCTCAGGGCGCAAGAACCGGCGCATTCGTGCGTTTACGGGTGTAAGAGTTCAAGGCTGAGCTCTTTCCGGCTTGGGAGCCTCGCCAATGGGAGGGCGAGGGGCCGGGAAGACGCGAGAGGAGTAGGGGTTAGGTGCGATCGCTGAGCGCTATCGGACGCGTCGCCGCTGTCGGCGCGCTCGTGGCTGCGATCGTGCTCGTGGGCCTCATCCTGTTCGCGGGCGGCGGCGTCGGCGGCTACACCGTCAAGGCCCGCTTCCTGAACGCCGGCCAGCTCGTGAAGGGCAATCCCGTGCAGGTGGGCGGCGTGCCGGTCGGCTCCGTGAAGGGCATCAAGATCACGGACGACGGCGCCGCCGAGATCACCATCTCGATCGACGGCGACCACGCACCGCTCCGCCGCGGCACCCGCGCCGAGATCCGCCAGTTCTCCCAGTCCGGGCTCGCGAACCGGTACGTCGACCTCTCCCTTCCTCCCAACAGCGACGACAACATCCCGGACGGCGGCGTCATCGACACCGACAAGACCGTCACCCAGGTCGACCTCGACGAGCTCTACAACACGCTCGACGCGCCCACCCGGCAAGGCCCTGCAGGGCTTCTTCAAGGGCTCCGCGGACCAGTGGCGCAACGTGTCCGACGAGGCGAACGTCGGGTTCGAGTACCTGAACCCGGCCCTGTCCACCTCCCGCCGCCTCTTCAACGAGCTCACCAAGGACACCCCGCTCCTCCAGCGCTTCCTCGTCGACAGCTCGCAGATGGTCACCGCGCTCGCGGAGCGGCGCGACGACCTCGCGGGCCTGGTCGGGAACCTGAACGACACGACGCGCGCGCTCGGCAGCCAGAAGGAGGCGCTCGCCGAGTCGATCGGCCGGCTCCCGCCGTTCATGCGCCGCGCGAACACGACGTTCGTGAACCTCAGATCGACCCTCGACGCGGTCGACCCGCTCGTCGAGGCCTCGAAGCCGGTGGCGAAGCGCCTCGGGCCCTTCCTCTCGCAGGCCCGGGCCTTCGCTGCCGACGCTCAGCCGACGGTCCGCGACCTCAGCCTGACGATCCGCAAGTCCGGCCGCGCGAACGACCTGATCAACCTGATGCAGACCTTCCCGCCGCTGGCGGAGATCGCGACGGTGAAGAAGGACCGCAGCTACGCGCCCGGCGGCACCAGCGCACTCGGTCGGCGAGACGCGCGGCGCGTTCCCGGAGACCGTGGACGCGCTCCAGGGCGGCGCGAAGGAGATCAGCTTCGCGCGCCCGTACACGACCGACTTCCTCGGCTGGTTCGACGACTTCTCCACCACGGGCGGCGGCTTCGACGCCCTGGGCGCCACCGCCCGCGGCTTCATCACGATGTCCGAGTTCCTGCACCCGGACTCGCTGGCGACGAAGCAGTACCGGCGCTGCCCGGGCGCGGCCGAGGCGCCCGCGAAGGACGGCTCGAACGTCCTCTCGCAGGAGGAGCGCGACCGGCTCGGCTGCGACGAGGCGGACAGGGGGACGCCGAAGTGAGGCGCGCCCTGATGATCCTCGTGGTGCTCGGCGTGTGCGCGGGCGCATTCGTGCTCGCCGGCGCCTCCGAGAAGCAGGGCGCCGAGGGCCGCACCTACAAGATCATGTTCGACAACGCCTTCGGCCTGACCAAGGGCGGCGACTTCCGCGTGGGCGGCGTGAACGCCGGCCAGACCACCGCCTTCGAGGTCGTCAAGAAGAAGGGCGAGTCGCCCAAGGCCGTCGTGACGGTCGACGTGACTCGAAGCCGGGCTTCGGCGACTTCCGCAAGGACGCGAGCTGCGAGATCCGTCCCGCAGTCGCTGATCGGCGAGTACTACGTGGACTGCCAGCCCGGCAAGTCGCCGGAGCACCTGAGGACGGCGGCACCGTCCCGGTCGAGCAGACCTCCTCGACGATCCCGGTCGACCTCGTCAACGACATCATGCGGCGTCCCTACCGCGAGCGCTTCCGCCTGCTGATCACCGAGCTCGGCACGGGCCTCGCGGGCCGGCCGGACGACCTCCAGGAGGTGCTCCGGCGCGCGCACCCGGGCCTTCGCGAGACCTCACGCGTGCTGCGGATCCTCGGCAACCAGAACGAGGTCATCAAGAGCTTCATCACCGACTCCGACACGGTCGTGAACGAGCTCGAGAAGAACAAGAAGGACGTCGTGCGGTGGGTCAAGGAGGCCGGCGACGCCGCCGAGATCTCCGCCACCCGCCGCGACGAGCTGCGCGCGCAGTTCCAGCGCTTCCCGACCTTCCTCGACGAGCTCCGGCCGACGATGGCGCGCCTCGGCGAGATGGCGGACGAGCAGACGCCGCTCCTGGCCGACCTCGAGCGCGCCGCCCCGGACCTGAACACCTTCTTCACGCGGCTCGGCCCGTTCGCCGAGGCCAGCCGCCCGGCCGTCAAGTTCGCTCGGCCAGATGGGCGAGGTGGGCACGAAGGCGTTCACCGAGGGCAAGCAGGAGGTCGCCGAGCTGAACAAGCTCGCGGTGAACGCGCCCGGCTTCGCCGAGCCGCTGCGCCAGTTCCTCCAGACGATCGACGACCGCAAGCGCGCGATCGAGAACGACCCGCGCGCCAAGGAGACCGCGCCGCCCGCACCCGACCCGACCGCCATCTCCGGCGAGGGCGGCTTCACCGGCATCGAGGCGATCTGGAACTACTTCTTCTGGCAGACGCTCAGCATCAACATGCTGGACGACACCGCCCACATTCTGCGCGCGTCGCTCACCGCCGATCCGCAGTGCATGCAGTGGATCAACCACAAGCCCGACCAGGCGACGATCGACAAGTGCAACTCGTACCTGGGCCCGTACCAGCCCGGCATCACGAGCGCCGACCCGCTCGACGACGGCACGAACCCGTCGGCCGCGAGCGTCCGCGCCGAGCGCCGGCAAGCCGCCGAGCCGCGCGGGTGAGCGGCGCGGCGAGGGCATGCCCGAGGCGGGCCCGCTGCCCGGCCAGCCGGACCTCTCGAAGCCGCAGATCGTGCTGCCGCCCGACGTGCAGCACACGCTCGACTCGCTCACCCGCAGCCAGCGGCAGCGGCTGAAGGAGCACCCGCGCGAGCTCCGGCGCAAGCTCGACGCAGATCGGCGCGCCCACCGACAGCGGGACCACCGGCCAGCTCCTCGACTACCTGCTCGCGCCATGAGACGACGCCGCGGACAGGCACAGATCGCCGCCAGCCCGGTCCTGATCGGGGCCACGACCGTGCTGATCGCGCTGGTCGCGGTCTTCATCGCCTACAACGCGAACTCGGGCCTGCCGTTCGTGCCCACGTACGACCTGAAGGCACAGCTGCCGTCCGGCGCGAAGCTGGTCAAGGGCAACGAGGTGCGCGTGGGCGGCTTCCGGGTGGGCGTCGTGAAGGACATCACGCCCGCCGTGACGACCGTGAACGGCCAGCGGCGCGCGATCGCGGTCGCGGACCTCGCGCTCGACAAGAAGGTCGAGCCGCTGGGCGTGGACACGAAGCTGCGCGTGCGGCCGCGGTCGGCGCTCGGCCTGAAGTACGTCGAGCTCCAGCCCGGCACGAGCAAGAAGACGTTCACGTCCGGCGACACGGTCCCCGTGAAGAACGCCTCCGAGCCGCTCGAGTTCGAGGACCTCTTCTCGACCTTCGACCCGAAGACGCGCCCGCACATCCAGAACGCCACCGCCGGCTTCGGCGACGCCTTCGCCGGCCGCGGCCAGTCGATCAACCGCTCGATCGAGGCGCTCAACCCGTTCTTCCGCGCGCTCACGCCGGTGATGACGAACCTGGCGGACCCGAAGACCGAGCTCGACCAGTTCTTCCTCCAGATCGGCCGCGCCTCGGCGCAGGTCGCGCCGGTGGCGCGCACGCAGGCGCTCCTGTTCACCGACATGGCCGACACGTTCGCGGCCATCTCGGCGGACCCGCGCGCGCTCCAGGACACGATCGAGAAGGCCGCGCCCACGATGGACGTCTCGATCTCAGTCGTTCCGCGTCCAGCAGCCGTTCTACGCGGACTTCACCGACCTCTCCCGCCGGCTGCGCCCCGCGGTCGCCGAGCTGCCGCGCTCGCTGCCGCCGATCAACAGCGCCTTCAAGGTCGGCACGCCGATCCTGCCCAGGACGGTCGAGCTGAACGAGAACCTCGAGGACGCGTTCAACGCGGCGAACGACCTGTTCGAGAACCCGAACACGCTGCTCGCCCTGCGCGACATCGACACCGCGCTGACCGTGAGCCGCCCGGCGATCCAGTTCATCGCGCCCTACCAGACGGTCTGCAACTACCTGAACTACTTCATCCACCCGCTGGGCGAGGCGCAGTCCGTGGTCCAGTCGGGCCCGACCGGCGGCGGCACCTCGCTGAACCAGAACATGAAGGTGCCGAACTCGAACCAGCAGAACAACTACGGGTCCATCGACCGGCTCGCGGCCGTGGGACATCCCGACGGGCACGAAGCCGCAGTCCGCGAAGGACATGCAGGGCAACGACCTGTTCCGCCTCTACGCGCCGCCGTACCAGCCGGCGATCGACGCCCAGGGCAACGCGGACTGCCAGCTCGGCCAGGCCGGCTACCCGAACGGGCGCGCTCAACAACGGCCGGTATGAGATCGGCGACCTTCAGGACGCGTCCGACGACCACGGCCTGCCGATCCCCGGCGAGGTCGGCAAGGGCGGCAACGGCGCGATCGTGCCCGACGACAACAACCTCCCGGGCCTCGCCGGCGGCACGTACGTGACGCGCGAAGCTCGGGATCAAGAACCTGAGGGACGTGCCGTGAGCGGCGGCGCGCGACAACGGCATGACCCCCTTCCGCGCAGGCGTGCTCGCGCTGGTCGTCGTGGCCCTGTTCGCCTACTTCGGCTTCTCGAAGTCGAACCCGTTCGCGAACCCGTACGAGTTCAAGGCCGTCTTCAACGACGTGAACAACCTGAAGCCGAAGTCGCCCGTGCGGATCGCCGGCGTCGAGGTGGGCAAGGTCACGAAGGTCGAGCCCGTCGAGAGCGGCAAGGGCGCGGCCCAGGTGACGATGGAGCTGCAGGACAAGGGCCTGCCGATCAAGAAGGACGCCGAGCTCAAGATCCGGCCGCGCATCTTCCTCGAGGGCAACTTCTTCGTGGACGTCGAGCCCGGCTCGCCGTCCGGGGACGACCTGCCCAGCGGCGGCGTCATCCCGGTCACCCAGACCGCCTCGCCGGTGCAGTTCGGCGATCTCCTGACGGCGCTCCAGCGCGACACGCGGAGCGACCTCCAGACCTTCCTCCGCGAGTACTCGAAGGGCCTCTCGGACGGCGGCGCGGAGGGCTTCAACCAGGCGGTCAAGTACTGGAAGCCGGCCTATCTCAACTCGTCGCTCGCCAACGACGCGACGCTCGGGCAGGACCCGAACCACGACATCCAGCGGTTGCTCAAGGGCCAGCAGAAGACGTTCGCCGCGCTGGTCAAGGACGAGAACGCCCTCAAGGGCCTCGTCACGAACTTCAACGTCACCGCGGCCGCCTTCGCGCGCGAGGACGTGGCGCTCGCGCAGTCGGTGCCGGCGCTTCGCGACACGCTCAAGATCGGCTACCCGGCGCTCGCCTCGCTCGATACGGCGCTGCCGTCGCTGCGCGCGTTCGCCCACGACGCGCTGCCGGGCGTGCGCTCGTCCGACCCGACGCTTGCGGCCTCCATGCCGTTCATCACCCAGGCGCGCCTCCTGATGTCCGAGGACGAGCTGCGCGGCACCGCGCGCGTCCTGCGCCAGACGATCCCGGACCTCGTGAAGTTCGACCAGACCTCGGTGCCGTTCCTTCGCGAGTCGCGGGCGCTGTCGGCCTGCACGAACAACGTGCTGGTGCCGGTCATGGGCCTGAAGATCCCGAACCCGGAGACGGGCAACGAGGCCGAGAACTCGGACCAGCCGGTGCGCGCGCAGCTCCAGCGCGGCATGCCGGGTCTCTCAGGCGAGAGCCGCCTGTCCGACGGCAACAACCAGTTCTTCCACGCGGGCGAGACCGCGCCCGGCAACCGGGTCCGGCCCGGCCCGCCGCCGGACGGCGGGAGCATGCCGATGCCGCACCGGCCGGACGTGCCGTGCGAGACGCAGGAGCTGCCGAACATGCACGCGCCCGGCGGCCCGATCGGGGCCTTCCCGATCCTCGATTCGACTCCGGGTCAGATCGTGAAGCCGCCGGCGCCGGTGCCGAACCCGAGCGACATGGTGGGCGGCGTACAGGACTTCGTGGACAACGTCCTGCCGCTGGTGGCCAAGGAGCGGGCCGCGTATCAGCGCCGCGAGATCAAGCTGAAGAAGGCGGGCGGATGATCACCGCGATCAAGAAGAACCTCGCGGACTTCCTCGCGATCGTCGGCGTGGTCGTGCTCGGTCTCGCGATCGGGGTGTACGTCCTCGCCCAACAGCGGGTCCGCTTCCCGCTCGTGGAGGAGCCGTTCTACACGGTGAAGGCCGAGCTGCCCGACGCGCAGGCCGTCACGCCCGGCCAGGGGCAGACCGTCGTCACGGCCGGCGTGCGGATCGGCGACATCGGCAAGGTCGACCTCCAGGACGGCAAGGCCGTCGTGACGCTCCAGCTCGAGCCGAAGTACAAGGGCTTCATCCGCGAGGACGCCACTGCGCTGCTGCGCGCCAAGACGGGCACGAAGGACATGTTCCTCGAGGTGGACCCGGGCGACGGCAAGCCGCTGCCGAAGGACGGCCACATCCAGGTCTCGAACACGCTGCCGGACATCGACCCGGACGAGTTCCTGTCCGCGCTCGACTCCGACACGCGCAACTACCTGAAGCTGCTCATCTCCGGCGCGGGCAAGGGCCTCGACCATCGCGGCACCGACCTGCGCGAGGTGCTGAAGCGGCTCGGCCCGCTCCACAGGGACATCGCGCGAGTGAGCCGCGCGGTGGCGGAGCGGCGCCAGAACATGCGCCGGCTCGTGAACCGCTACGGCCTCCTGATGACCGAGCTCGGCAAGAGCGACAAGGACATCACCCGGCTCGTGCGCGGGTCGAACGCCACGCTCGGGGCGTTCGCGGACGAGGACCAGAACATCTCGGCGCTCGTGTCGAAGCTGCCGGGCACCCTGAACCAGACCGCGTCCACGCTCGGCAAGGTGGACACGCTGGCGCAGCAGATGGGCCCGACCTTCGAGGCGCTGCGGCCGCCGTTCCGCCAGCTCGACGACGCGAACAAGGCTGTGCTGCCGTTCGTGCAGGAGGCGGCGCCGATCCTGAAGAACCAGGTGCGGCCGTTCGCGCGCGCCGCGCAGCCGTTCCAGCGGAACCTCGGCGGCGCCGCGGCCCAGCTCGCGAAGGCCAACCCGGATCTCTCGACCGCGTTCCGCGGCCTCAACCGCCTGTTCGACATCGGCGCCTACAACCCGGGCGGCACGGAGAGCATCTCCGACGGCTGCGAGAAGGCCGGCGCGTGCACGCCGAAGGAGCGCGCGCGGAACGAGGGCTACCTGTACTGGCTCGGCTGGGTCGGCCAGAACACCACGTCGCTGTTCTCCACCGCGGACGCGCTCGGGCCGATCCGGCGCGCGTACCTGCTCAACCTGAACTGCGGCGCGTTCACCACGGGCGCGCGTCAGGCCGGCATGGGCGACACGGAGGCGAACGGCCTCGCGCATCTGTTCGGCGCATTGGGGGCGTGCTCGGCACCATGATCAAGCAGACCCCCAGCCTCGGCAGGATCGTCGCGATGATCGCCTTCACCCTCTCGGTGTTCGCGATCCTGATCTTCCTGTGGCTCGCGTTCGGCGGCACGGTGCCGCTGAAGCCCGAGAGCTACCGGTTCACGGTGCACATGCCGGAGGCGGCGACGCTCGCCGAGGAGGCCGACGTGCGCATGGCCGGCGTGAACGTCGGCAAGGTCAAGTCGAAGGAGCTCGACGAGGGCGGCGCGCGCACGGTCGTGGAGGTGCAGATCGACTCGGAGTACGCGCCGATCCCCAAGGACACCCACGCGATCCTGCGCCAGAAGACGCTGCTGGGCGAGACCTACCTCGAGCTCGCGCCGGGCCACAAGAGTGCGGGCATGCTGCCCGACGGCGCACGACTGGCGAACTCGAAGGTCGAGAACACGACCGAGCTGGACGAGATCTTCACGGCCTTCGACCCGCAGACGCGGCAGGCGTTCAAGGACTGGGTGAAGGAGCTGGATGGCGCGATCACCAAGGGGCACCGCAGCGAGGACCTGAGCGACGCGTTCGGCAACTTCGAGGGCTTCGCCGTGGACGGCGCGAAGCTCCTGCAGGTCCTGGACGAGCAGAACGTGGCCGTGCACAACCTGGTCAGGAACACCGGGCGCGTGTTCGGCGCGATCAACGAGCGCCGCGGCGCCCTTCGCGAGCTGATCCTGAACTCGAAGCGGGTGTTCGAGGCCACCGCCTCGCGCGACAAGGCTCTCGCCGAGACGTTCTCGATCTTCCCGGCCTTCCTGGACGAGAGCAAGGCGACGATGGCGCGGCTCGAGGACTTCTCTCGGAACACGCATCCGCTCGTGAACGACCTGAAGGGCCCGGCGGACGACCTCGGTCCGACGGTGCGCGACCTCGGAAACCTCGCGCCCGACCTCCAGAACCTCTTCTACGACCTGAACGCGGCCATTCCGGTCAGCCGCACCGCCATCCCGGCGCTCGGGAAGACGCTGCAGGAGGCCAGCCCGCTGGTCGACGCGCTGCACACGTTCTTCCCCGAGCTGAACCCGATCCTGTCGTACTTCAACTTCCACCAGACGACGATCGCGGCGTTCATCACAAACGCCGGCGCGGACCTCGCTGCCGACTACGGCACCGGCCAGCGCGGCCAGACGCAGATGGGCATCATCGAGGGTCGCTCCTTCCAGCCGTACAAGTACGGCGACGCCCCGCCGGACTGGGCGCGCGGCAACGCCTACATGGCTCCGAACTCGCTGATGCGGGCCCTGAAGTTCGGCACCGTCGAGAGCTTCAAGTGCCCGAACGGCGAGCGGAAGTACCCGGAGGACGCGCTCAAGGTGGGCCAGACGGCGGACGACAAGCGGGCGCCGTGCTTCGAGATGCCGCCGTCGCTCTACAACGGCCAGCTCTTCCCGCTGCTGAAGCGTGGCGTGGCGCCGCTCCGCGCCAACCCGAAGGGCGTCGAGGGCAACCCGCCGGCGAAGGACCCGGACCCGGGCCCGAACGACTAGTGCCGTTCCTCTTCGAGCGCGCCTACCGGCGGCTTCGGAAGAGCTACTTCGTCCTCTACGTCGCCTTCGAGTTCGTGTCGGCGTTCGTCGTGTGCCTGGCGACGCTCGGGCTGTTCAGGCTCTACACGGACCCATCCGGGCCCGAGTTCTGGGCGATCGTGGCCTTCGCCGAGGGCTGCGTCCTCGTCGCGACCGCCTTCATGATGTGGAACGCCGCGAGGCGGGTGCGCCCGATCTTCGCGTGGATGGACGGCCAGGGCGGCGCGATGGACGCGTGGCGCGCCGCCGTCGAGGTCCCGCGCGACCTCACGCTGAAGGTGGGATGGCAGCCGTTCCTCCTGATCGGCGTGCCGGTCGCGATCTTCGCGACGGTCGTGGCCGACCTCCCGGGCTACGAGGGGCTGATCATCTTTGCCGGCGCGGCCGTGGCGGTCGGCTACGCCGCGATCCTCCACTTCTTCTCCTACGAGCAGTTCCTCCGGCCGGTGGTGGAGGACATCGTCGAGGACCTGCCGTCCTCGTTCACGGGCGCGCCTGTGGGGGTGCCCGTCCGCTGGAAGCTGCTGGGCGCGCTCCCGTTGATCAACGTGATCACCGGCGTCGTGGTGAGCGGCCTGTCGACCAACGGCGACGCCTCGCTCCACGACCTCGGGCTCGACGTGGTGGTGGCCGTGCTCGTCGCCTTCACGATCTCGCTCGAGCTGACCGTGCTCGTCACCCGCTCCGTGCTCCAGCCGGTGGACCGCCTGCTCGAGGCAACCGAGGCTGTGAAGACGGGGGACCTGGACGCGCGCGTGCCGATCACCTCAGGCGACGAGCTCGGCCAGCTCGCCGGCAGCTTCAACGAGATGATGGAGGGGCTCTCCGAGCGGGAGGCACTGCGCGAGGCGTTCGGCGCCTACGTGGACCCGAACGTGGCCGAGCGCGTGCTCGAGGAGGGCGAGCTGATCGAGGGGCAGGAGCGCGAGGTCACCCTGCTGATCCTCGACGTCCGCGACTTCACCGAATTCGCCGAGCGCTCGAGCGCGCGCGAGACCGTCGCGTTCCTGAACGATCTGTTCGGGATCGCGGTACCGCGCGTGACCGAGCACGGCGGCCACGCGAACAAGTTCCTCGGCGACGGGCTGCTTGCCGTGTTCGGCGCGCCGGAGCGGCTCGACGACCACGCGGACCGCGCCGTCGCGGCGGCGCGCGCGATCGCCGACGGGCTGGCCGACCGCTTCGGCGAGGAGGTGCGGTTCGGGATCGGCGTGAACTCGGGCCCCGTGGTGATCGGCTCGGTGGGAGGCGGGGGCCGGCTCGAGTTCGCGGTGATCGGCGATCCGGTGAACGTCGCGGCGCGGGTGGAGCACCTGACGCGGGAGACGGGCGACACGATCCTGATCACCGAGGCGACCCACTGCGTAATGGTTCGGGGCCGAACCATTGACTTCGAACCCGCACGTCGAGGGAAGTTTGCGCTGAAAGGGGTGTCGGAACCTGTGCCGATTTACGCAATTCCCACAGGTCTCGACGAAAGTTCGACTGAGGCGCGAAAAACCCCTCAAGCCCGCGCATGACGGTGCCGAAGAGATACACGTGGCCCCCTTCCACCCCCTGCGTTACGAGACGCGGGCGTTCGTAGCCCGCGCACTCACTGCGTTTGCGGTCTTCAGTGCGATCGCATTCGTGCTGCTCGCGGGGCTCGGGGGCCAGATCGCCAGTGCCGAGGCCAAGAAGGACAAGGGGGCCGCTCAGGGCACGGGCATCGTTCTCCAGGACGTTCAGAACGCCCAGCCGCAGCAGCCGCTGGCGCCCGCCGCGCCGATCGGCAACGGCAGCGGGAACGGCAATGGCAGCGACAACGGCCATGGCTGGGGCAAGGGTGGCGCCGACAAGGCGGACCCGCCCGATCCGGTAGACCCGCGAGACCCCGCCGACCCCGGCCACCCCGACTCCGCCGACCGACCCGGCTCCGTCGCCGAGCGACGACAACGGTGACGGCAAGGGCAACGGCGGCGACACGCCGACGCCGACCGGCGGCGGCAAGGGCAACACCGCGGACCCGGAGCCCACCCCGACCGGCAACACCGGCGGCGGCTCCGACCCTGCCGCGCCCGACAACACCGGTACGCCCGACCCGACGACCGTCACGCAGGACCCGCCGGCCGCTCAGTCGCTCGGCAGCGACGGCCCCGTGCGCTCCGCTCAGAACCGCATCCGCTTCCGGCGCGCCGTCCAGCGTCAGCGCGCGCTGCCCAGCCCCGGCGCGGTCGCCGGCGTGGGCGGCACCCAGGCGGAGTTCCAGCCGGCTCCGGCCGCGGCCGCTCCGCCCTTCGAGAAGGTCGGCAAGGCCCAGGGCGGCGGCGACGGCAGCGCCAACCCCACCGACCGGCGCGCTCGTCCGCACGAGGCCAAGCAGACGAAGACCGGCCCGCCGATCATCCGCTCGGTGCCGCAGTTCGTGAACCAGGTGCCGGTCGCGCTCAAGGGCGCGCTCGCGGTGGCCGGCGTGCTCGCCGCACTGCTCGGCCTCGCCGCGCTGATGACCATGCTTCGCAACCGCCGGCTCGACAGGCAGCGCCGTGAGCTCCTCCAGGAGGTCGGCCTGCTGCAGAGCGCCCTGCTCCCGCCGGTCCCGGACCAGGTGGGCGGCCTGCGCACCTCGGTGGCCTACCGGCCGGCCGACGGTCCCGGCGCGGGCGGCGACTTCTACGACGTGCTTCCGCTTCCCGGCGGCCGCGTGGGCTTCATCCTCGGCGACGTGTCCGGCCACGGCCGCGGCGCCCTGGCCCGCACCGCCTTCATGCGCTACACCCTGCGCGCCTACCTCGAGGCCGGCCTCGAGCCGCGTGTGGCCCTGCAGGTCGCCGGCCGGGTGATCGACGAGAACCTGGGCGGAGACTTCGCAACCGTGCTCCTGGCCGTGCACGATCCGGAGACGGGCTCGCTGACGTACGCGACGGCCGGACACCCGGCGCCGCTCGTCGTCGGACCGCAGCCGCACGAGCCGGTCACGGCCGGTTCCTCGCCGCCGATCGGCGTGGGCGTGCGCACCGGCCTCCGTCAGACGACGGTGCCGCTGGTGTCCGGCTCGGTCGCCGCGATGTTCACCGACGGCCTGCTCGAGGCTCGCGTCGAGGGCGGCCTGCTCGGCCGCGAGCGGCTCTCCGAGCTGCTCGAGGAGATGGGCGACGATGCCACGGCCCGCGGGCTCGTACAGTCGGTCAACCGCGAGGCGCGGGTGATGTCGGACGACGTCGCCGCCGTGGTGATCCAGCCGACCAACGCCGCCACCGCCGGCCTGTTCCGGACGGAGCAGCTGGAGCTCACCTCACGCGAGCTCGAGTCCGGCGTCGGCGAGCGCTTCCTCGAGGCGTGCGGCCTCACCGAGCGCGACGTCGACGCTGCCGTCGACGACGCTCGGATGATCTCCGCGCGTTTCGGCGGCGTGATCCTCCACGTGGTGTTCGGCAACCGGCTCCGTGTCGAGGTGCTCCCGCGCAACGTGGAGAGCATCGAGGCGGCCTCGCGCCGCGCGGCCGCCGCTACCCGCTGAGCGCTTCGGTGATGGCGTCCGGCCGGTCCTCCGGCACGAAGTGCGCCGCGTCCTCGATCTCGACCACGCGGGCATCCGGGAACAGCTCCCGCCACTGCTCCATGAACACCGGCTGGAACACCGGGTCGCGCATGCCCCAGACGAGCGTGACCGGGATGTCGAGCGGGTCGAGCCGCTCGTGGATCGAGCCCATCAGCGCGGCGCTTCGGTCGCGCTCGGTGAACGGGATGTCGCGCTGGAAGGCGAGCATCCCCACGCGCGACCAGTAGTCCGGGAACGGCGCTCGGTAGGCCTCCATCATCACCGGGTCGGTCCCGCGGGCCGCCATCCCGCCGGGGATCGACTCGACGAAGAGGTTGCCGCCGAGCACGAGGATCTCGCCGAGGCCCTCGGTGCGGAACTCGCGGATGAAGGGCGGCACGAAGCTCGGCAGCTCCCACGCCCAGGTGTTGATCAGCACCGCCGCGCTGAGCCGGTCGGCGTGGTCCAGCATCGCGCCGAGCCCGATCGGCCCGCCCCAGTCGTGCGCCACGAGCGTCACGTCCGACAGGTCGAGCTCGTCCACGAGCCTCCGCGCGTGCTCGATGTGCGCCTGGAGCGAGTAGCGGGACAGGTGGGGCGGCTTGTCGGAGCGGCCGAAGCCCATGTGGTCGAAGGCGACGCAGCGGCGGCCCTGCTGCGAGAGCGCGGTGATCTGGGCGCGCCACATGTAGCTCCACGTTGGGTTGCCGTGCACGAACAGGAGCGTGGGGGCGTCGCGTGGCCCCTCGTCGACGTAGTGGATGCGCACGTCGCCGGCCTGGACGTAGCGGGGCTCGAAGGGAAACGTGCCCTCGAAGTCCGTTTCGAGCCCTGCGCCGGCCATTCGCCGATGGCTTATAGCATCCAATCGCTCGTGAGCACCGATACCGAGACCGGGCGGGCGACCGCGCTGCACGGCGGGCGGCTCGTGGCCAAGCGCCTCCGCGCACACGGGGTCACGAAGCTGTTCACGCTCTCGGGCGGCCACCTCTTCTCCATCTACGACGGCTGCCGGGAGGAGGGCATCGACATCGTGGACGTGCGCCACGAGCAGTCCGCGGCCTTCGCCGCGGAGGGCTGGGCGAAGGCGACGCGGCAGCCGGGCGTTTGCGCGCTGACCGCGGGCCCGGGCGTGACGAACGGGATGAGCGCGCTCGCCTCCGCTCAGATGAACGCGTCCCCGATGCTCACCCTGGGCGGCCGCGCGCCCGCGGGGCGGTGGGGGATGGGGTCGCTCCAGGAGATCGACCACGTGCCGTTCGTGGCGCCGCTCACGAAGCTGGCGCGGACGGCCGAGGCCACGGCGGACATCCCCGCCCTGATGGACGAGGCACTCGCCGCCTGCCTGGCGCCACCGAGCGGGCCCACATTCATCGACTTCCCCATGGACCAGGTGTTCATGGAGGCGGAGGTGGACGCCGACGCGCCGGCGTCCCTCCTGGATCCGGCCTCGCTGCCCGCGGCGGACGGGGACGCGCTCGATCGCGCGGCCGAGCTGCTGCGCGGCGCCGAGCGGCCGGTGGTCATGGCGGGCACGGGGCTGTACTGGGCCCGGGCGGAGGACGAGCTGCAGGCGCTCTGCCGCGAGCTCGAGATCCCGGTGTTCCTCAACGGGCTGGCGCGCGGCTGCGTGGCGGCGGACGATCCGTACTTCTTCTCACGCGCGCGAGGGACCGGGCTGAAGGGCGCGGACGTGGCGCTCGTGATCGGCGTGCCGATGGACTTCAGGCTCGGCTTCGGCGGCTCCTTCGGCGACGACACCGAGCTGATCGTGATCGGGTCGGCGCGGCCGGAGCGTGAGCACCCGCGCCCGGTGGCCGCCGAGCTGTACGGGAGCGTGACCGGGTCGCTCGAGGCGCTCCGCTCGGGAGCGGCCGGCGGGCCGGACCGCTCGGGCTGGGTGAACGAGCTGCGCGCGGTGGAGAACGAGAAGCGAGCGGCCGAGCAGGAGGACCTGACCGACGACCGCGCGCCGCTCCACCCGATGCGCGTGTACGGCGAGCTGGCTCAGGTGCTCGACCGGAACGCGGTCGTGATCGGCGACGGCGGCGACTTCGTGTCGTTCGCGGGCCGGATGATCGAGACCTACGAGCCCGGGTGCTGGATGGACCCGGGGCCGTACGGGTGCCTCGGCGCGGGACCCGGCGCGGCGCTCGCCGCGAAGCTGGCGCATCCCGACCGTCAGGTGTGCCTGCTGCTCGGCGACGGCGCGTTTGGCTTCGCGGGTATTGAATTCGACTCATTTGTGCGACACGGCGTGCCCGTCGTCGGAGTGATGGGTAACAACGGGATCTGGGCGCTCGAGAAGCACCCGATGGAGTTCCTGTACGGGTACTCGGTGGCGGCCGAGCTTCAGCCGGAGTGCCGGTACGACCAGGTGGTCGCTGCGCTGGGCGGCCACGGCGAGCTTGTGGAGCGGCCTGACGAGCTGCGGCCGGCGCTGGAGCGCGCGTTCGCCAGCGGGAAGCCGGCGCTCGTGAACGTGCTCACGGACCCGTCCGTCGTGTATCCCCGCAAGGCGAATCTCGCCTGACAAACCTCTGGCGCGATTCCCCGCCAGCGGTTATAGTGGGCTAGCTGGGTGGAGTCGGCCTGCGGCGAACCCGTAGGTTTTCACCCGGTACATAGGTTCGGGCGAAGCCGCATCGTATCGGCGCCTCCCGCCGTCCGAACCGCAAGGCCCTTTCATGGCACGTACCCCTGCCCGTCCTGATAGGGCCGTTAAGAGAATCGCCCGCATGATGCGGGCGGTTCTCTTTTTGTGAGGCGTCAGCCGCCTCATTTACCTCGCGCATACCGGACGACTACCGCGAGAGCGTGCAATGGCCTCCGCACGCAATCTCAAAGGAGTCATCAAATGCGTTCCACATTCAGGCGACTCGCTCGCCGCCACACCACCGCCGTCGCCTACCTGGCGCTGTTCGCGGCTCTCGGCGGGAGCGCCTACGCGGCCGTGACCGTGACCGGCAAGCAGATCCAGGACGGCACCATCACGGGCAAGGACGTCAAGAACCGCTCGCTCGGTGCAGCCAAGCTCAGCGCGAGCGCGCTCGGCTCGCTGGCCGGCGAGCGCGGGCCGGCCGGCCCTCAGGGTCCCGCCGGGCCGAAGGGCGATCCCGGCAAGCAGGGCCCGAGCGGCGCCGCCGGCGCGACCGGCGCCCAGGGACCGCAGGGGGCGGCCGGCGTCACCAACATCGAGTACAGAGTGTCGGCGGGCAAGAGCGTTCCAAAGAACGGGACGGTCGCCGACCACGTGAATTGCAGCTCCGGCAAGGTCGCGCTCGGCGGTGGGGCCGCGAACTTCCCCTCCGCCGGCGAGTCCCGCGTGGTCTCGAGCGCGCCCGGCGGGGACAACGGCACCGCCACCGGCTGGACCGTGCAGGTCCACAACGAGGACGGCTCGGCGTTCACCACCTTCGCCTGGGCCGTGTGCGCGAACGTGACCGGGCCGGTTAGCGCGCGCTGAGGGCCGCGCCGTGCAGGATGTCGCGGTCGGACACCTCGACGTCGCTCAGGCCCAGTGAGCGAATCGATTCGGTCAGGATCAGGGCGCCCGCCACGATGGTGGGCGCCCGGTCCGGGTGCAGGCCCGGGACCTCGCGGCGCTCCTCGACGGTCTTGCCGGCGAGCATCGCGGCGATCCGCTCGCACGACGCCAGGTTGAGCCGGTAGCCGTGCACCTCCTCGGCGCCGTCGATGGCGGCGAGCGAGGTGGCGGTGCCGGCCACCGCGATGGCGTGGTCGGCCCGGACGTCCGGCACCGTGTCGCGGACCGCCTCGGCCAGCCGCTGCAGCTCGTCCGGGCTCGGGGGGTCGCTCTTCGAGGAACCGCTCGGTGAAGCGCACCGAGCCCATCTGGGTCGAGGTGTGGAAGCTCGGGTCCTCGCCGGCCGCACCCGCCACGTACTCGGTGGATCCGCCGCCGATGTCGATCACGACGAGGTCGCGGTCGGCTCTGCGGCCCGCGGTGGCACCCAGGAAGGTGAGCCGCGCCTCCTCGTCGCCAGAGATGGTGCGGGCGTCCACCCCGTACCTCGCCTGGAGGCGGTCGTGGAAGTCGGGCCCGTTCTCGGAGTCGCGCATGGCGCTGGTGGCCACCGCGACCACCGGCTCGGCGCCGAGGCGGTCGATCACCTCCCGGTACTCAGCGATCGCCTTCGCGACCCGATCCATCGCCTCATCCGCGAGCCGCCCGGTCGCGTCCACGTCCTGTCCGAGTCGCGTGATGGTCGTGCGCCGCTCGAGCTCCACCACCTTGCCGTGCTCAACCTCCGCGACGAGGAGCCGCGTGGTGTTGGTGCCGATGTCGATGACGGCCACTGGCATGAGGCGCACCGTATCGCGCTCGTCGCGCCGTCCGGAAATCGTGCAATAGTCGCGCGCGGTGCGCATTCGCCGGCCGACTCGCCTGTTGCTTCCATGCGTGGGAGTGGCTATCTTCTAGCTCGGCGGCCGGCGGCGCGTCCGCGGCGCCGCCTCCGCTTGGCGGCATGACGCCGCTCGCGTGCATCAAGCACGCCGCCGCCTCGGTGAGCTGCGATCAGAGCGTGCCCTCGATGGCCGGGCCGAACCAGATCGCGATGAGCCCGGACGGCTCCTCGGTCTACGTCGTGGCCGGCTCCTCGAGCCGCGTCAACGCCTTCCGGCGCGATGCTGCGACGGGAGCGCTCACGCCCATCGGGTGCGCGGGTGACACCGTGGCGACCGGCTGCGCCACCATCGCGCCCCTGGACAGCCCGTACAACGTCGCCATCAGCCCTGACGGCCGGTCGCTGTATGTGACAGTCGGAAACTCTCAGACGGTGACCATCCTGTCACGCGCCTCCGACGGGACCCTGAGCAACGGGGGGTGCGTCAAGGACGACACCTCAGCGGCGGTCTGCGCCGTGACGGTCAACGAGCTCGACTTCCCCCAGGGGGTGGCAGTGTCGCGGACAACTCGTCCGTCTACGTGACCTCACCGAACAACGACGTCGTGATCAGCTTCGACCGCGCGACCGACGGCACGCTCACGCGCACGGGCTGCATCGCCAATACGGGAGTGGCGACCTGTGGCACGAACACCGCGGATGGCCTCCATGGCCCGAAGGACGTCGTGGTGAGCGCCGACAGGAGGAACGTCTACGTCGCCGATCCGCCGCCCGCGGGGAACGCGGTGGCCGTGCTCACCCGCGCGTCGAACGGAACGCTGTCCGCGCCGGCCGCCAGCTGCGTGAAGCTGACCGGCACCCTTCAGAACTGCGACCAGAACGCCGCGGGCCTCGGCCGCGCGCAGGAGATCGCGATCAGTCCCGACGACGCGAACCTCTACGTGACCGGCACGGACAGCCAGGCGCTCGTGATGTTCAGCCGCAACACCACGACGGGTGCGCTGACGCCGCTCGGCTGCGTGAAGGGGGGCGGGTCGGCGGAGACGTGCGACACCACCGCCACCGATCTCGGCGTGCCGTTCTCGCCGGCCGTCAGTCCGGACGGGCTCACCGCCTACGTCAGCGGCGGCGACGTGATCGTCGCGCTCGACCGCGCAGGGGGCGGAGCGCTCACGCCGTCGAGCTGCGTCAAGTACTCGGGCAGCACCGCCTCCTGCACGACCACATACGGCGAGACCAGCTCCCCCCAGGACTCGGTCGTGAGTCCGGACAACCGCTTCGTCTACATGACGACGGGCGACGCGCTCTGGACCTTCGCGCGCGAGCTTCCGCCCACCTGCTCGAATGCGTCGAGGACCACGCCGTTCGAGATGCCCCTGACGGCTCCGCTCGCCTGCAGCGACCCCAACGGCGATCCGATCACCCGCTCGATCGTGAGCGCTCCGGCTCATGCGGACCTCTCGCCGATCGACCAGAGCGCCGGCACCGTCGTCTACACGCCTCACCGCCGCTTCTCGGGTAACGACCGGTTCACCTTCCAGGCGTCCGACGGCACGCTCGCGTCGACGCCGGCCACCCTCTCGGTCGACGTCAGACCCGCGCCCGCGGTCACCCGCCTGACCCTGTCGCACCGCCGTTTCCGCGTCGGCCCCAAGCCCACGCCGGTCAGCGCCGCCCGCCTCCGTCCCGCTCCGGTGGGGACGACGTTCATTTACCGGCTGTCGACCGGCGCCGCCGTGAAGCTGACGATCAACCGCCTGCGCCCCGGCCGACGGGTGGGCGGGCGATGCGTGAAGCCGACCCGCGCCAACGGGCAGCGCCCCGCCTGCAAGCGTCGGGTCCGCGTCGGCAGGCTCCGGCGTGTCGGCCGGCAGGGCCGCAACCGCACACGCTTCAGCGGGCGGATCGGCAGGAAGGCCCTGCGGCCAGGGCGGTACGAGGTGACGGTCGTGGCAACGGCCGGCGGCCGGTCCTCGGCGCCGCGTCGCGCGGGCTTCCGGGTCGTTCGCCGCTAGTCCAGCAGCTCGAGCTACGCGTTCGACCGGCCGGGCGAGGACGGCGCGATCGCCCCTGACCACGACCGGCCGCTGCATCAGCTCGGTGTGCTCGGCCATGAGGGCGATGGCCTCGTCGTCACCGACCTCGCGATCGCCGAGCCCGAGCTCCGTGTAGACCGGCTCCCGCGCGCGAAACAGCTCCCGCGCCGGCCCACCGGTCTTGCGCACGAGCTCGCGGATCTCCTCCGCGGAGAGGGGCTCGACGTGGAAGTCGACCCGATCGAAGTCGATGCCCCGCTCCTGAAGCAGCTCAGCGAGGTTCCTGCACGTGGTGCAGGTGCGCTTCTCGTAGACCATCAGATCAGCCATGACGCGCGTTGACGCTAACGCACACGATTCACTAACCTCATACGACCGCCGCGGGGTGGAGCAGTCAGGTAGCTCGTCGGGCTCATAACCCGAAGGTCGCGGGTTCGAATCCCGCCCCCGCTACTCCCGAAGGCCCTGCTAACGCAGGGCTTTCGTGGTTCCGGGCGGAGACGCTGACGGCCGCGCGGGCACCAATCGGACACCAATTTGTGATCCGAACGCGCGCCACAGCCGAGCGCTCTGAGCCGCCGCCGTCCCCGCGCGGGGCGGACCGCCGGGAAATCGGGGTGCACCCTTGGAGCGCTGGGAGCGTGCCGGCGATTCTCATAGCTAGACAGCGACGCCTTGAGCAGCAGATACTGGGCGGGCGATGTAGGAGAACGTGGAGACCGTCGCAAGGCTTTACAACGAGTGCTGGGGTCTGGGCAAGCTGGAATTGGTGCCGGAGACCCTCCACCCGGACATCGTGTGGACGGCGATTGAGTCGGCTCCGGACTCTGGGACGCGACGCGGCCACGTCGAATGCCGTGCGTACATGAACGACTGGTTGGAGAGCTTCGATCTCAAGGCGATGCCGATAGAGGAAGCGCGGTCCGTACCGGACGGTCGGCTCGTCTGTGCCCTCCATGGAGTGGGCACCGAGAAGCGGACCGGATTCAGGATGCCCTCGAAGCCGTGGGGCTGTCGGAGTAGACCGAGCGGGGTGGGGTGGCACCGCCGGGCAGGTTGCTCGTGCGAGCGATCTTCGCCCGCTCGCGAAGAGGGGAGGGCCGCGGCGCTTGCTTTGCCTCTGGGAACGGGAGCTCAACCGGACCGCTCATTTTGGTGCCACTCCGCGGCGGTCTGCCGATTCCTCAGAGACAGCGCGTCGAGAGCGGCACCTTGACCACGAACGAGGTCGGGTGCAGCGGCGAGGGGTTGTGCTTGCACCAGACCAGCAGCGCCGGTTGGAGCGTGGCCTTGGCGATGAAGCGGTAGCCCACCGAGAGTAGATCACCTCGTGCACCAAAGTCAGCCTGCCCCTGGTCGCGGAACCTCCGCCGATCCGAGAGCGTGAAGCAGTTGTAGCTCGCCGAGCCGGGCGCCCGATTGCGCGTCAGCTGGCATTCGGTGTCCCGCGCCGGGCCTTCGAGCAGGCCCGCCCGGATGCGGCTCTGGACGTCCGCGGTGATCCCGTTCTCGAGTTGCCTAACCAGCAGGGCCGCGGCAGCAGGCGGGGTCAGGCCGCCGAGCCTGCGGACGGCCCGCAGCGACTCCGCTCCGATCGGCGCGCTGCGCGGCCGCTGGTCCTCGATCAGCTCACGCCGCCGCTCCGCCTTGGCGCGGGCATCCGCGGCGCCCGCGGCGTCGGCCACCTCCTTTCCGTGTCGCACCGCCGCCGGCACCGCGATCGCGAGGGCCACCAGCGCAAGCACGCCGAGCACGGCCACCACCCTGCGCCAGACGGGCGGCAGGCCGATCCACGCTCGCTTCGGCAGGCCCAGCAGCCCCGGCAGCGGCCGTCTCCGCTCGGCCGGAAGGCCGGCGGGCCGGCCCGCGGCGTGTCGGGCGAAGATGTCACGCACCTCCGCGCGGGTTGATCCACCCGCTTGTCCCCACCGGTCTTCGCGCTCGGACATGTCCACGGAACCTTCCTCGTCGCGGCCTCATTCGCCTACGCAGCGTACGGGTGGGTCGGTGACGAGCGAAGCGTTTCAGGATTATTGAAACGCTCGCCGACCTTGCCGTAAGCGGCCACAATCTCCAACCGGCATAACGAACTAGAAAGGGAATGCTGATGGTGCTCGCTACATCCAGGGGCTTGCCAGCTCGGGCATATGGCGGTCCGGCGCCCTGCCTCTGGAGGTGGGTGGCCTGCGCATTGGTTGCCGCCGCCCTCGTACCCCTCGCCCTCCCGGCCGATTCGAATGCCGACACTACCTCGTACCTCCAGCTGAAAAATCGTGCGACGGGACTGTGTCTGTCGACCTACGCAACGCGGAATCCGAGTCCTGTCTTTCAAAAAGCGTGCGGCTCGGGATGGGAGACGCGGTGGGCGGTATGCACCGCCGGCGGGTCTTCCTCTCTGGGCAAATGCCTAGGCAACGGGTTGCATGAGCCCGGCCTGTTGAACGCGTACAGCGGTTTCTGGGCGAAGACGCAGTACAACGGGAGCGGCCTAGAGCTGTGGACCGCTTCGGATAGTCGCAGAAACCGTTACTGGAACAAGCCGATTGGCAACGAAGGCCCCCCCTGGTTTTGGATCTGGAATGGCGACGATGAAGTCTGCGTGTCTGTCGACAGTTTCGCGTCGTTTGACCCCGCGTTCGAGTGGTACTGCCTGGCTCAGGACTACGACGCACAGACCTGGCAATTCGCGCCTTAAAGACCGGAGGCCCGATGTCTACGGAGACCGGCCGGCCCGGAGTACGAAAGGCACCTGGTTGCTGAGGCTTTCGAGCCCGGATACGTTCGTCGCGTCGGCCCAGGCCTTTCCGCGTATGACGCAGTCGGTCCGAGTTGGCAGTCGGACTACAGCCCGCTGTACGCGCTCGACCGGGACACGAACACCGGGCGCGGACACGACCCGAGCGACCTCTGACGGCGGGAAGTAACGGGTTGCCCGCTGAGTGGTGCGTCTGCCGTTGTGGGGATCACGACACTCGCGATCGTACGTGAGCGATGCTCGGATCCGGCCGGCGCCGCCGTCCTCGTCGCGTATGACGGCCATGAGAGCGATAGCTGGCGACCGCAGCTGGACAGGCGACCCCTCGTCCGGGCGGACAGGGGAGATCGATGTCACCGAGCGTGCGTCGGCATGCATGACCAGCATGGCAATGGGTGGTGTGGAGTCCCGTGCAGGGACGACCACGTCGGGAAATCTCAAGACGCCCCGGAAGCCCGATCGAGCCGCGAGGATCTGTGATCTCCACGGCCGCGCACCCTGCAGGGTCGCTGTGAGATCGAAGACGACGACCTTCCCACGCGGCAGATCTGCGAGGAGGGCCCTGAAGCTCCCGTCTGGCGCGACATTGACGCGCGCGGCGCGGCGCCCGGAGGTGTCGATCAGGCGAATCCTCGCCGCGGCAGGTCGTACGGTCCCGGTGATAACAGCCGTCGCTGAGTGTGTTCTGGCGACGAAGCTATCCGCACCATGCCGCGCCCGCGTGCCGGGGTCCGGTGGCCCCCCTCCCTCGGCTGGCTCGAGATAGACCGAGCCCTTGACGGCAGTCGGGGCCGACGGCGGAGAGCTGTGATCGCCCCAGCAGGCGGCGAGCGTCAGAGCGAGCCCGGCGAGGAGCGCGCGAAGAGCCACCATGGGCCCCCATCGTCAGGGCAGACTCATCCCAGGACAAGCCTTTCGGTAGAGCTCGAAGCGTGAGCCGCACCGCGAGGTCTGCCGCGGTCTGGTCGGCGTTCCTCGAGTGGCCGGCTCCTCGCCTCGATCCGCTCGGTCGGCGCGGCGCGTCAGGCGGCGGCGCCGCGCCGCGCAAGCCTCGAACCGCCGCTGTTCGGCCATGGGGTCAGTCTCACCCCGGATCCGGCTTCTGCGCGGTGGCGAGCTTGACCGCGACGGGTAGCTCTAAGACCTCACCACGTCGGTAGCCGTTCGCGAGGCGATCGAACGCGGCTCGGATGCGTTGCCGGACCTCCTCCGGCTGGCGGGTGATGAGCGCGGACACCCGCACCGTCGCGCCGAGCATGCTGTTCCAGAGGTCATCGGCACTGGCGAACCGCAGCACGAAAGTGATGGGACTCACGGCGGGCGTCGCCAGACCCTGCTGCCGGAGCGCCGCGGCGAACGTCTCGTCGTCGGAGAACCGGAAGAAGTCAGGGCCTGGTGGGAGATCCGCAGGCGGCGTCGCTCGCGCTTCCGCCACCGCATCGAGAAACACCCCGGCCAACCGGTGCTGGGAGGGGTCAGCCCATGCCGTGAGGGCCAGCCTGCCGCCGGGACGCAGCACGCGCGCGAACTCAGCCATGGCGCGCTCGGGACGGGAGAAGTGCATGACCGCCAAGTTGCCGAGGACGGCGTCGAAGGACGCGTCTGCGAACGGCAGCTCGTGCGCATCCGCCCAACGGAACTCAAGCCCAGGGTGAGCGCTTCGGGCACGCGCGATCATCGCTTCCGCGACGTCGACGCCCACGACCGACGCTCCATGGTCGGCAGCTTGGGCGGCCACCCACCCCGGGCCCGTGGCCACGTCCAAGACCCGCGTGCCGACACCAACGGAGGCGGCGGCGAGGAGAGGCTCGACCACCCGACCGGTGATAACGCCGAAGAATCGCTCATAGGCGGCCGCCTTCTCCTCCCACCCCGCGGCTTCGAAGGCGTCGAAGGCTTCGGGATCAACGGCCGGGTTCGCCACGACAGACACCGTAGAGCCCGATCGGCATCAACTGCACCCCTCCCGCGGCCGATATTGACTGGAGATGTTCGCTCTGTGGCGCCACAGAGAGCTTCTCTCGCGATATCAGCGGTCGAGTACCGAAACGCAGCTACTCGCGGCGGAGGCCAAGTACAGGACCCTGGTCGAGCAGATTCCGCTCGTCACATACGTCGACGCGCTGACCGAGAGCGCGACGTCGCTGTACGCGAGTCCTCAGGTCGAGTCCCTGCTCGGCTACTCGGTCGACGAGTGGCTCAGCGATCCAGAGTTCTTTCCGAAGCTGCTCCATCCGGATGACCGCGAGCGAATCCTCGCGCTGGTCGCGCACTGCAACGAGACCGCGGAGCCCTTCGAGGCCGAATACAGGCTGATCACGCGCGACGGACGCACGGTCTGGGTTCAGGACGAGAGCCTGGTCGTCCAGGACGCGGACGGGCGCAAGCTCTTCACGCAGGGCTATCTCCTCGACATCACCGCGCGGAAGGAGTCGGAACAGCGACTCGCCGCGGCGCACGCGGTCGCCCGAGCCACAGCGGAGGCCGAGACGACCGAGGCTGCGGCGCCGCAGATCGTGGAGGTCGTCTGCGAGGCGCTCGCCTGGGAGAGCGGGGCGATCTGGCTGGTGGACCCGGAGCACGACGAGCTCACATGCGTCGCCTCCCGAGGCGAGCTCGACGTGGACGTCGCCGGTCTCGCGCGTGAGCGCGGGACACCCGTATCGAGGCCGCAGCCGGACTCGTCGCCCGGCGACGGGACCTACGCGGTGCCGGTGCTCTCGGGCGCCGAGGTCCTCGGTGTGCTCGCATTCCGGGGCCGCGGCATATGCGAGCCGGACAACGAGGTTGCGGGAACGCTCGCGGCGATCGCGAGCCAGCTGGCGCAGCTCATCGAGCGCAAGCACGGCGAGGAGGCCCTTCGCCACCAGGCGCTGCACGATGGGCTCACCGGCCTGCCGAACCGGGCGCTCTTCAACGACCGCGTCCAGCACGCGATCGAGCAGTCCCGCCGCGGCGATAAGCCCTTCGCCGTCTTGATCATGGACCTGGACTGCTTCAAGGACGTGAACGACACCCTCGGGCACCACTTCGGAGACCGGCTTCTGCACGAGCTCGGAACACGGCTTCGCGACTGCGTGCGCAGCTCCGAGACCGTCGCCCGTCTGGGGGGTGACGAGTTCGGCTTCCTGCTCACGGGCGTGGACACGCGCGAGACGGCCGCTCTCGTCGAACGCGTGCAGGGAGTCCTGTCGGAGCCCTTGACCGTGCATGGGATGCCGCTCGAGATCGAGGCGAGCATCGGGATAGCCTTCTTTCCGGACCACGGCGCCGGCGTGGACGAGCTCCTTCAGCACGCCGACGTCGCCATGTATGTCGCGAAGCGGACTGGCGCCCGGTCGGCGGTGTACGACGCTGACGAGGACAGCAACACCCGGACCCGGCTCACCATCGGCGGCGAGCTACGGCGGGCGCTCGAGCACCGCGAGCTCGCCCTCTTCTACCAGCCGCAGGTCGAGCTGGCGACGGGAGTGGTGACCGGTGTCGAGGCAATGCTCGGCTGGCAGCACCCGACGCACGGGCTGCTCGCACCGGAAGCGCTCCGGCCGATCGCCGAGCGGGCGGGCCTCATCGACGGGTTGACGCGCTACGTCGTAGAGGGCGCGCTTCGCCAGCGAGCGCAATGGCAGCGCGAGGGGTACCAGTGGCCCGTCGCCATCAACATCTCCACGCGAAGCTTCGACCGCGAGCAGTTCGCCGTTGACCTGGAGGAGCTCCTCGCCAGGTGGAACGTGCCGGCGTCCGCATTGAAGCTGGAGCTCACCGAGCCGCCGGCCGTCACGGACCCCGGCCGGGCGGCCGAGGCCCTCGAGATGCTTCGGCAGCGCGGCGTGCAAGTGACCCTCGACCACGTCGGCGGCGCACAGTCGTCGCTCGCCTCGCTCCGGCTGCTGCCGGTGGACGAGATCAAGCTCGACGCCCCGCTCGTGGCCGGCGTGGAGAGCAGCCCCGATGACCTCGCGATCGTCGCCTCCGTGATCGAACTTGTCACGACGCCTCGGCCTCGAAGTGGTCGCCGACGGCGTCGATACTCCTGAGCTCTGCGCCGTGCTCGGCGACCTCGGCTGCCGCTCGGCGCAGGGACGCCACTGGACCGCGCCCCTACCGCCCGACCTGCTCACGAGCTGGCTGGCGAACAGGCGCGCGGCGAGCGGCACCGAGAATCAAGCCGCCTAGACCGCGAGGCCGGGGCGGCCGATACTGGGCGGGCGATGTTGGAACCGAGCGCCGAGCAGCGGGCACTGGCAGAGGCTGCCATTGGGGCGTTGAACTCGGGCGACTTGAAGGCGTTTCTGGCGGTGATCGCCGAGGATGTCGAGTTCACCTCGTTGGTCGCGGAGGCGGAAGGAACGACCTTCCGGGGCCACGACGGTGTTCGGGCCTGGTGGCAGACCGTTCGCGGCGCTTTTGAGGACGTGCGATGGGACCTGCTCGACATCCGCGGATCTGGCGACCGGGGCGTCATGCATCTCCGCATGACTGGAACACTGGGCGGCGTCCCGGTCGAGCAGGCGATGTGGCAAGCCACCCTGGTGCGAGACGGGAAGGTGATCTGGTGGGCCTTCTCGCGCACCGAGCGGGAAGCCTTCGAAGCCGCAGGGCTTTCGGAATAGGCGCAGCGGCGGGGGCGGCGCGACCACCCAACGCCTCAGGTTCACGGTCGTGCGCTAGCGAGGGCGCGCGCACCGCGCGGTGTTCGCCTACATTGGACGGCACGGCCGGAAAGCAAGGACTCATTTGAAGCGACTCGCGCTCGTTGCCTGCCTCATCGTCGTCGGCGCCGCCGTCCAGCCCCACATGGCGGCGGGCGCGGAGGATTGCGACTCGCCCGTCGGCTATCCCGGCGACGCCGCGCCGAGTTCGGCGATCGCGGCCTGGATGGCGCACGGCGCGCGTGCGCGCGGAATCCCCGGCGAGCTCCCGGTGATGGGAGCGCTCGTCGAGTCCGGTCTGAAGAACCTGAACGGCGGCGACGCGGACCAGAAGGGGTTCTTCGGCATGCGCGAGGGCATCTGGAACTCGGGGCCATACGCCGGGTTTCCAGATCACCCCGAGCTGCAGCTCACGTGGTTCATCGACTATGCGCTCGCCGCCCGGACGACTCGGATCGCGGCGGGCGATGCGGACTTCGGGTTGGACCCCCTGTCGTGGGGCGAGTGGATCGCCGATGTCCTGCTCCCGGCCGCGCAGTACCGCGGGCGGTACCAGCTGAAGCTCGCGGAGGCCCGGCAGCTCATCGGACCGGACTGTCTCGGCTTCCGGCTGCCCCGCGCGGGCGACGACTCCTACGATGCGACGCAGGCGTCGTTGCTCAGCATCGCCGCCCCAGGCGTGCTCGCCAACGACTCGGCCGTCGGCGCGCTCGGAGCGGCACTGGTGTCAGGTCCCAGCCACGGAACACTCGCGCTCGCCGCCGACGGCAGCTTCGAGTACCGCAGCGTCGACGATTTCTCCGGAGCCGACTCCTTCACCTACCGCGCCGTGGACGGCTACCTCGAGTCCAGTGTCGCGCGCGTGACCGTCACGGTGGCGGGGCCTCTCCCGTCCAACGACTTCACGGTCGCACGCCGGGTGAGGCTGAGGGATGGCTCGACGCTCATCACTCTGGTCCTCCCGGGACCCGGTGTGATCACCGCCAAGCAGGTCGGCAGCCAGGCGTCCGCCGCCGCCCGGGCGCCCCTCGTCAAGAAGTCCCGGAAGGTTGCCACCAAGGCCGGGCGCGTCAACCTCGCCATCAGGCCGACCAAGGCGGGCAAGCGGGTGTTGCGCCGGAAGCGGAAGCTCACGGTCCGTCTGAGGCTCACGTTCAAGCCCACTGGCGGAACGGCAAGAAGCACCCTTAAGAAGGTCACCATCCGGCTCAGGCGGTAGCGGCCTCCACGAGCCTCGCGCTGTTCAGCGCTCGCTCGGTAGTCGAGATGAACGCCATCGCGACGACCACGAGCCCGCACGCCACGCAGATCCACCAGCCGGGATGGCTTGCCGCGGCGATGCTGCCGCCGCCGGCTTCGCGACTCGACACGACTATCGAGCCGATGATCGCCACCCCGAGCGATATGCCCACCAGCCGGCTGGTGGAGGCAACGGCGGCCGCCACGCCCGCCTGGTCGGCGGGCATCCCGGACACCGCGGCGTTCGTGATCGGCGGGTTGACCATCCCGAAGCCGAGTCCGAAGACCGAGTAGGCCAGGAGCAGGTCGGCGGTGGCGGTGGTCGGCGTGAGCTGCGTGAGGATCAGGCTCCCGCCGGCGAGGCCGAGCCCGCCGACCAGGAGCGGAACGCGCGCGCCGCGCCGGCCGACGATTCGGCCCGACAGCGGCGCGGCCACGAACGCCAACGCCGCCATCGGCAGCGTGTAGAGGCCGCTGTGGACCGGTGACAGCCCGCGGTCGACCTGCAGATAAAGGTTCGTCACGAGCAGGAAGCCGCCAAGTGCGATGAACGCGGCTATGGCTGTCAGCGTCGCGCCGGTGAACGGCACGCTGCGGAAGAAGCGCAGGTCGAGCAGCGGCTCCGGTGCGCGCCGCTCGTGTGCGACGAACCCGATGATCGAGGCCGCGGCGAGGATCGCCGACACCTGCACCCGGGGCGATCCCCAGCCGGCGTCGCCGGCCTCGATGATCGCGTAGGTGAGCGTCGGCCAGGAAGACCATCGCCAGCACCTGGCCGACCGGGTCGAGCCGCCGCGGCCGGGCCGCGCGCGACTCCGGCACCACACGCGCGACGAGCACGATCGCGAGAATGCCGATCGGCACGTTTATCCAGAAGATGGACCGCCAGCCGGCCACGTCCGTGAGCGCACCGCCCAGCACCGGTCCGAGCGCCATCGAGATCCCGACGACGCCGCCCCAGACCCCGATCGCCTGCGCACGCTCACGCGGGTCCGTGAAGACGTTGCGGATGATCGACATCGCGACGGGGTTGAGCATCGAGCCGCCCACACCCTGAAGAGCGCGGAACGCGATCAGCCAACCGGGCGAGGGCGCGGCGCTGCACAGGAGCGAGCCGACCGAGAAGAGCCCGAGACCGACGGCGAAGACACGCTTGCGTCCGATCCGGTCGGCGATCGAGCCGCTCAGGATCAGAAGGGTCGCCAGCACGACCGTGTACGAGTCGACGATCCACTGGAGTTGCGACAGCGACGCACCCAGGTCGCGGTGGATCGTCGGGAGCGCCACGTTGACGATCGTGTTGTCGAGCGAGACCAGCAGGATGCTCATGCAGCAGATCGCGAGCACCTGCATCCGGCGACGGCGGGTCAACGTGAAGCGATCCTCGAGTGGAGCAACGTCTTTCCGAGGATAGGTGAGGCCGACCTGCACCCGAAAGGCCCGCCGGCGGGCCTTTCGGGTTGTTCAGCGTGTCTAGACGTCGTCTCCGGTCAGGACGTCGCTCGGCTCGGCTCGCTCGTCGGCCGCCGCCCGCTTGCGGGCGTCCTTCCTGGCCTTCTTCTCGATCCGGCGCTCCAGGAGCCTGCGCTCCCGGTTGAGCTTCGCCATCGTCGTCTTTCGCTTGCCTGTCGAAGCGATGCCGGGCCCCTAAAGGACCTGGACGTTCGCGGCCGCCGGGCCCTTGGTGCCCTGCTCGGCGTCGTAGCTCACCTTCGCGCCCTCGGCGAGCGACTTGAAGCCGCTGCCCTGGATTGCGTTGTGGTGTACGAACAGGTCCTTGCCGGCGTCATCGGGCGTGATGAAGCCGTAGCCCTTGTCGTCGTTGAACCACTTCACTGTTCCTGTTGCCATCTTGTCCCCCTCCGGGGTTGGTGCACCGCGAAACGCGGAGGGTGCTGGAAGGCAACAACTGCGGAAACGCTGAGCACTGCTTTCTCGCCGGACGGATGCCCGACTCGTGCAACGAGGGTAGCGCGCCATCGCTCACTGGCGCATGCGGAGCGCCGCGCGGGCCGCGAAGTACCCGCACATCCCGTGCACGCCGCCGCCCGGTGGGGTCGACGATGAGCAGATGTAGAGACCGTCGACCGGCGTCGAGTACGGGACCACCCGGGCGACCGGGCGCGTGAAGAGCTGGCGGAGATCCTGGACACCGCCGTTGATGTCGCCGCCGACGTAGTTCGGGTTCCGCTGCTCGATGTCCGCGGCGTTCAGCGCCGAGCGCGCGAGGATCAGATCCCTGAAGCCGGGCGCGAAGCGCTCCACCTGACTCTCGATCACATCGGTCATGTCGCGCGTCGACCCGCTCGGCACGTGGCAGTAGGCCCAGGCCGTCTGCTTGCCCGCGGGTGCACGCGTCTCGTCGAAGAGGCTCGGCTGCACAAGCAGCACGAAGGGGCGCTCGGAATGCTCACCGCGAACCGCGGCCTGCTCCGAGGCCGCGATCTCCTCGAGGGTCCCGCCCACGTGGACGGTGCCCGCGCGAGCCACCTCCGGAGCGGCCCAGGGAATCGGGGCGTCGAGTGCCCAGTCGAGCTTGAAGACGCCAGGTCCGTAGCGGTAGCGCCCGAGCCGGCGGGCGTAGCGGGCCGGCAGGCGGGGGCCGGCGAGCCGCACGAGCTGTCGCGGTGTCACGTCGAGCAGCGTCGCGCCGAAGCCCGCCACCTCGTCGAGCGACTCCACCCATCTGCCCGTCTCGATCTCGCCGCCGAGCGAACGCAGGTGGGAGGCGAGCGCGTCGGCGAGGCGCTGCGAGCCGCCGCGTGCCACGGGCCAGCCGACGTGGTGCGCGCTCAGCATCAGGACGACGCCGAACGCCGCGCTGGCGGGGCTGGTGAGCGACAGCATGGAATGCGCGGAGCAGCCCGCGAGCAGGGCACGAGCGCGGTCGCCCTCGAAGCGGGACCGCGCGAGCCCCGCCGCCGAGCGCAGCGCGACTGGAGCAAAGCGCGCCATCACGAGGGGATGCCGCGGCGGTCGGAGCGGGCCGAGGGTCTCCCGCAACAGCTCGGGCGCCGTGCGCACGAGCGGCTCGAAGAGGCGCCGGTAGGTCTCGGCGTCCCGGCCCAGGCCGTCCGCCGTCCGCTCCACCGAGCGCTCGAGCAGCACGGCTGAGCCATCGTCGAGCGGGTGCGCCAGCGGCGCGTCGGGATGCACGAGCTCGAGGCCGTGCTCGGCGAGCGGCAGGCGGCTCAGGAACGGGGACGCGAGCGCCAGCGCGTGCACCGTGGAGCAGGTGTCGTGTACGAAGCCCGGAAGCGTCAGCTCCTCGGAGCGACAGCCCCCGCCGACGGTCTCCGCGCCCTCGAGGACCGTCACCCGCCGGCCGGCGCGGGCCAGCACGATCGCCGCGGCGAGGCCGTTCGGGCCCGACCCGACCACGACGGCGTCGGTCGCGCTATCAGGCAACCGCGCGGTCGCGCCTGAAGACGCGCTTCAGCGCACGTCCGGGAGCGCCCATCGTGTAGATCGTCGAGCGGATGGCGGAGCTCTGCCACAGGTTCCGCCAGCGCGACCACTGGCGTCGCTTGTCGACGCACACGACCTGGGTGTCCACGTCGGCCTCGTGCTCGAAGTGGGCGGCCAGGGCGGTCAGCGTGTGCTGCCAGAAGCGATCCTCCTGCTTGTGGCCGCCCATCGTCAGCCCGAGCTCGAAGATCGGGTCGCTGGCGCGCATCAGCACCTGGGCCTGAGCCACCGTCTCGTCGCCGATCGCGGTCGCGCTGAAGGTGATCCAGCCGGCGAACATGTGGCCCTCCGGCGTCATGAGCGTGAACGACTCCTCGTCGGCGTACAGCACCATCACCCCGGTCGAGAGCTTCATCTTCCCCGGCATGGCCATGTTGAGAAGCGCCACGTCTCCGGGCTCGATTCCGGTGAGCGGCCCGTAGAAGCGGTTGCCCTCCGGCCAGAAGTCGGGGAAGCGCTGCTTCCAGGCCGCGATCACCTCGGGGGCGGAGACGCGTTCGGCGGGCAGGCGCACCTGGTACGTCTTCTGCCACATCTTGCCGAAGCCCTGGATCGGGGAGGCGAGCCGGCGGCCCTCCACGTTGAGGTTCAAAGCGCCCTCGGGCACCTCCGACACCCTCAGCTGTGACACCGATTTGGCCCAGCTGGTGGCGTCGCGCGCAGCTGCATGTTCCTGGTCGCTCATCGTTGTTCCTCCTCAGGCCCCGCCAACGGCGGCGAGCGCGTCTGCTTCCGAGTCGTGGATCGCCACCGCCTCGTCGAGGCGGGTGAGCTCGAAGATCTGGCGGTAGTGGTCGGACAGCCCGTGGGCGAGCACCTGCTGGTGCTGCCGCTGCGCGCGCACGAGCAGGGTCACGAGCAACCCGATCCCACCACTGTTCATGTAGTCGAGCCCGGTGAAATTGAGAACGATGGCCTTTACGCCGTCGCCGCTCGCGCGGACGTATGCGTCCATCAGCACGTCCTCGCTCTGAGCTGTGATGTCACCTTCGATGTCGATCACGCGGACCGCGTTGGAGACCGCGCGCACGTCGAACGTTGTCGCTGCTTCGGGCATCGTCACTCCTTGTCGGTGATCGTCATGAAGTCGGCCAGCCGTGTGATCTCGAAGATCTCGCGGTAGTGGTCCGACAGCCCGTATGCCTTCACTTCGATCCCGCTCGTCCGGGCCTGGGCCAGAAGCCCGACGATCAGGGCGATACCGGTGCTGTTGATGTAGTCCGCTTGCGCGAAGTTGAGGGCGACCGAGCCGGGGGCGCCGGCCGTTGCCCTTGCGTATGCGTCGTTCAGGGCGGCCTCGGCCTCCGAGTTCACATCGCCGGTGAGGTCGATGACCGGCACACCGTCCCGCTCGCGTACCACCGCCTGCAGCTCACTCGCCGTCATCTCGATCTCCCTCCAGGCGCAACACGAGCTCGACGGTGCGGCCGCCTCCCTCGCTCGTGACTCGCGCCTCGTCAACCATCTTCTCGATCAGGAACAGCCCCCAGCCGCGGGGCTTCTGGCGGCCCTCGAGCTTCGCCTCCAGGTCCGGCGCCTCCGGCTCGGCGAGCTCGGCGGCGTCGCCGTGGTCGGTCACCTGCACGCGCAGGCGATCGGCGGAGCGGAGCACGCGTATCGAGACCGGCCGGTCTGACCGGTACTCGTTGCCGTGCTCCATCGCGTTCATCGTGGCCTCGGCCACAGCCGTCTTCAGCCGCTCGAGGCGCGCCGGCGCAAGGCCGAGGTTCGCGACCGCGCGAGCGACCCGCTCCATCGCCTCGCGCTCGTTGCCGGGCGCGCTCTGAAGGTCGAACGTGGCGAGCACAGAGCCGTTCGAGGCCTGGGATCCCCCGAGCGCACCCGCGGAGCGCTGGAGCGTGACCATTGTGATGTCGTCCTCCTGCTCGGCGTCCGGTCCGGTGAAGGCGTCGAGGTCGCGGAGCACGCGGTCGATCAGCTCCTGGCCACCCGGCACGTCGGCCATGGTCTCCTTGAGGCGCGGGAAGCCGAACATGCCCCGCTCCGGGTCATGCGCCTCGACCACGCCGTCGGAGTGCAGGAGCACGCTCTCACCCGGCGCAAGGATGGCTTCCTTCTCCTCGTAGAGCATGCCCGGCATGAGCCCCAGCGGCATCCCACGGGCGCGCAGCTCGATCACGCCGTCCGCCGTCTTCACGTAGGGCAGGTCATGGCCGGCGTTCGCGAAGCGCAGGTGCCCGCTGACCGGATCGAGCACGCCGTACAGGCAGGTCACGAACATCTTCTCCGGCATGTCGGGGCACAGGTGGTCGTTCACGCGCTCGAGCACGATCCCGGGCTCGATGAGACGCTGTGCCGAGGCGCGCAGCACGCTGCGCGTGGCCGACATGACGAGAGCGGCGGGTACGCCCTTGTCGGTCACGTCGCCCACCACGAAGGCAACCCGCCCGTCGGAGAGCGGAATCACGTCATAGAAGTCGCCGCCCACCTCGCGGGCGGGCCGGTAGTAGGCCGCGATCTGCCAGCCGGGCAGGTCGGGGAGCTCGCGGGGGAGGAAGTTCTGCTGGATCAGTCGCGCGACCTCGAGCTCCTGCTCGAAGCGCTGGCGCGTGGCGGCCTCCGCCTTCTGTTCGCGCACCAGCTGGGCGACTCGGAGCGCGGGCGCCGCCTGGGCGGCGAGCTTGTCGAGCAGCCGGCGGTCGTCGGAGGAGTAGTCCTGCTCTGAGAGCCGCGGGCCCAGGTTGAGCACGCCGATCAGCTCACCCTGGCTGACGAGCGGGACGGCGAGCTTCACGCCCGCGGCCCTGAGCTCGCGCAGCGCCGGCGAGTCGAGCTCCAGCGCGTCGATGTCCACCGCCTCGCTAGCGCTCTGGAAGTACGCGAGCAGCGGGTCGTTGGGGCCGATCTCGACGGGAGCCTGCTCGGGCGCGGCAATCGCGGCGGACGCCGCGTCCACGGACGCATCCGTTGCGGGCGTCGCGCCGTCACGCCGCTTGAGCTTGCGCCGGAACGATCTCGTCAGGGCCGTCATCCATGTTCCTTTCTACGCCTGGGGCGTCCAGGAAGCGTTACGAGACGGGAGGCCGTAGATCGTCACGGGCTCAGCCTTCCCCTTGAGGCGCAGCGATCCGTGTGCCTCGAGGCCGGTGTCCGGGCGCTCGAGCAGGCAGCGCGTCGCCTCCGTCAGGAGGAGAGGCTGGCGCAGCTCGCGGGTGGCGTCCTGGATGCGCGCCGCAACGTTCACCGGGTCCCCGATGACGCCGAACTCGGTGACTCCGCCGGCGCCGATGGTGCCCACGAGCACGAGCCCCGAGTTGATCCCGATCCCGATCCGGCAGCGCTCGCCGAAGTGCGACTCGACCGCGGCGAGCATGTCCGCGGCGGCCGCGACGGCGCGGTCGGCGTGATCGGGGAGCGCCTCCGGGGCGCCGAAGATGCCGAGCACGCCGTCTCCCAGGAGCTTGTTCGCGTGGCCGCCGTGCCCCGTCAAGATCGGCACGACCAGCTCGAAGAACTCGTTCAGGTAGGCCACCGCCTCGCGGGCCGTCGTCCGGTCCGCGAGCGTCGTGAAGCCGCGGATGTCGACGACGAGGACGGTGACCATCGCCCATTCGGGCTCCACCTGGGGGCTCATGGCCCCGCCGCCGGCGGTCGCAGCCACACGGAGACGTGCGCCGGCTGCATCGTCTCCACGACAACCGAGCGCAGCTCCGCTCTCAGAGCGCCCAGGTCGACCTCATCCCGCAGCTGCGAGCCGAAGCGCTCGAGCGTCTGCGCGGCGTCGTACTTGCGCCTGTAGAAGCGGCGATCGACCACATCCTGGATCCGCCCGCGTGCGGGGCGGAACAGCGCCGCGACGGCGAGCGTCGATCCGGCGATGGCGAGGCTCGAGTCGCCCGTGATTCCGCCCAGGAGCAGCTGCAGCAGCAGCACGCAGCCGAGGTAGGCGGCCGCCAGGGTGGCCGTGAGCGCACCGTAGATGAGCGTGCGGTTGATAACGACGTCGATGTCGTAGAGGCGGAACCGCAGCAGCGCGACCGATAGCGCCACCGCCAGCCCCAGAAGGCCGAACAGCAGGCAGGCCCAGCCCGCGGCCTCGCTCACTCCGTCGGTGAGCAGCCCACTCACCGGGAAGCTCGCAACCAAGAGACAGCCGGCCGCGGTCACCCACTTGAGTTGCTGGCGCTCAATACCCCGAGAGCGGCGGAAGCGAACGACGAGCGACACGACGGCAGCGAGAGCCGAGGCCAACCAGATGATGAACGACGCTTTCGCGATGGTGCGGAGGCCGAGCCCGCCGAGGCCGAGCGGATTCGTCACCCACTCGGTGTTCTGGAGCGGCCCGGGGCTGAAGGCGGTTGCGAGCAGGGTGACGATCCCGGTCGTGACCGCGACCCAGCCGACGAAGCGCCAGCGCGGGCTCGGCGGAACCCCCGTCGGGAACAGCAGCGGGACCAAGCTGAACAGCGCGACCAGGGCGGGAATCCAGGCCCAGTTCTCGACCCAGAGCGCGACTTCCGCCGCGTCGTGGGCGCCGGGGTCGCCGAACGCGGCGTGCCAGTAGAGAGTATCGCTGAGCATCAGGACAGCCAGGAACAGCGCCGCCACCCCGAACAGCCATCCCATCGGGTTGCGCGGACGCCTGGCGGCAACAATCGCGCCCGTGCCCGCGAGCAAGGAGAAGATGACGGCCTGGAAAACGGCGAATGGGACGCCCTCGCCCGCCACCGCGTCGTCGAGGGTGGGACCGGACGAGCTCGGGTTCGCGGGACCCCCCGAGTGGGGATCGACGATCGCGAGTACCACGCCCGCGAGGAGCAGGGCGGCGGACAGCCCGAGTAGAGACAAGGCTACGAGGCGGGCGCTGCGCTCGGTCATCGCTCCGCCTCCCTGAGCCACAGCGACACGTGCGCCGGCTGGAGGGTGTCGCGCACGACCGAGCTCAGCTCGGTGTTGAGCGCCCCGAGGTCGACCTGGTCCCGCAGCCGGGCCGAGAACGCCTCGAGCGTGCGCTGGGCGTCGTACTTACGCCGGTAGAAGCGGCGGTCGACGAGTTCCTGGATCCGTCGTCGGGCCGGGCGGAACAGGGCCGCGACGGCGAGCGTCGATCCGGCGACGGCGAGGCTCGAGTCGCCCGTGATACCGCCCAGGAGCAGCTGCAGCAGCAGCACGCAGCCCAGGTAGGCGGCCGCCAGGATCGCTGTCAGCGCGCCGTAGACGAGCGTGCGGTTGATCACCACGTCGATGTCGTACAGCCGGTAGCGGAGGATCGCCATTCCCGCCGCCAGCGGGAAGGCGAAGAAGCCGATGCCGAGCAGCAGGATGCGGAGCTGACTGACGCCGTCCCCCTCCAGTGAGGCGAAGAAGCTGATTACGTCGGCCACGACCGCCACGCCGGTCACCGCCGCCGCGAACGCGATCCACTTGAGCTGCTGGCGCTCATAACCGGTCGCGCGCCGCAGCCGGACCACGAGCGCAGCGGCAGCGAGCGCAACCGAGAGCCCCATGAACATCCAACCGAATCCGCCGGCCGCGTCCGTGAGGTCATAGGCGCCCGCGATGCCGAGCGGATTGGACACGGTCGCGAACGGATCGTCAAGCGGCCCCGGCCGGAAGGCATAGCCAAACACGATCAGCATCACGCCGAGGAGGGCGAGCCCGAGTGCGGGCCGCCAGCGGCGAGACGGCAGGCGACCGTCCGGAAACAACAGCAATGCCACGGCGAGCAGGCCGAAGCCCGGCGGCAGGCCGAGGTTCTGCAGCCACGCCGCCGCTTCGCCCGCGGGGAGCGAGGGCGAGACGAAGAGCGCATAGTCGGCGTACTGGTACGCGAGATCGCCCAGCCCCACCGTTACGCCCAAGACGCAAAGGACCGCGCCGATCGGATTGCCCGGGACCCGCGCCACCACGAGGGCTCCGACGGTGCCGAACGCGAGCGAGCTGAACACAAAGGACAACCCGCCGAATCCGCCCAGCCCGAACGAGTCTCCCGGCGTCGACTCGCCCGCTCCCAGCGCCAGCAGGACGAGGGTCGCCAGCGCGGCGCCGACGCATACCGCCCACACGAGCAACGCCGTGTGTCGAGCGCTCATCAGTCGGTGCTCCGCAGCCAGAGCGACACGTGGGCCGGCTGGAGGGTGTCCTGGACGACGGAGCTCAGCTCGGCGTTCAGTGTCCCGAGGTCGACCTGGTCCCGCAGCCGGGCCGAGAACGCCTCGAGCGTGCGCTGGGCGTCGTACTTACGCCGGAAGAAGCGGCGGTCGACGAGT
>CAWEHM010000032.1:0-75493 GCA_963808875.1 uncultured Thermoleophilaceae bacterium | reverse complement strand
TGCTGGCTTTTCAGCGGGCGATTCTGACCGCGTTCAGCCGCCGCTGACGCCACGCGCTCCGTGCCAGACCTGCCAGGCGCGCAGCCGCCGGCGTGCGTTCGTCAGTGCGCGCGCGCTCCCCTGTCCGCGGATCTCGAGGCGTGCCGCCATGGCGAGGAACACCTGCGCCGCGGTGAGCGTGTCGCCTTCGGCCGTATGCGGGCGGTGCGCGGGAAGACCCAGCGAGGCCGAGATCAGCGACAGGCTGCAGGTGCCGGGGTCGGGCTCGCCGTGCTCGATCGTGAGCACTCGCCAGAGCACCGCCGTGTCCACGATCCGTCGCGGCAGTGGGCAGCCCGCCTTGCGGAGGAACGTTCGCTCCACCCATTGGGCATGGACCACCGGGATACGCCCATCAATCAGCGCGGCGAGCGGCGCCAGAGCCTCCGGAGCCGAGGGCGCTCCGGCGAGGTCGTAGTCCTGCAGGCCGTGGATCTGCGTCGACGCACCCGTGGTGGCAGCGCGCGGCCGGACGAGGCTGTGCACCTCCTGCGACACGACGATCCGGCCGCGCTCGATCGGGATGCCGGCGAACGAGATCAGCTCGTCACGCTCGGGGTCGAGCCCGGTGGTCTCGATGTCGATCGCGATAAAGCGCGCGTCTCGCCAGGGCCGGCCGGGCACCGCGTCAGATCCTCAGCCCGAGCTTCGCCGCCACTCCGCGTTGAACGCGCGCCACGGCGCGGAATGCTTCCTTGAGCGCGGTCCGCGTGACCGGCGTGAGGCTGCTCGGCGCGATCAGGTTGTCGGCCCGCTCCCCGTCGCGGAGCTGGCCGACCTGGTGCTCCATTCGCAGCGACGAGAAGAGCTCGAAGGCGTCGCGCAGCGTCCCAGCGTCCTCGGTGCTCAGAGTGCCCGCCTCACGAGACGCCTTCAGTCGCGCGCGCGTCGACGCCGCGCTCACGCCGGCGCGGAGCCCGCTCCAGCGCGCCAGATTCTCGACCGGAAGCAGCCCGCCGCGCTTGATGTCGAGCACGCCCTTGCGCTCGCCGCTCGAGTGGAGCACGAAATCCCGTAGGAAGCCGGTCGGCGGGCGCAGCGCCACGGCGGCCGCGCCTAGCCGCCGCAGCATGAGCTCACGTTTCGGTGCCTGGGCGAACACCGTGGCGAGGTGGGCCGCGGCGTCGGTGGGTCCCCAGATCGGATCGCTCTCGACGACGACCGACAGGAGCAGTACGCCGCGATCGAGATCGGGCTGCTCGACCCACGTCCTGGCCGCACGCTCCCATTCGTCGATCGAGCGCGCGAACAACGGATTCGAGGCCACGACTGTGTTGCTGTCCGGTGGGAACCCGCACGCCTCGAGTCCCCGCAAGACGCGCTCGGCGAGCGTGATCATCGTGCGCCGCAACTCGATGTCGTCGTCCGGGCCCTCCCATGCGATCGCGCAGTCCACGTCCGAGCTCGGAAACGGCTCGAAGCGACCGAAGCTACCGGTGGCGAGCCAGGTGTACGGCACCGGCGGCCGGCCGAGCTCGTCCTCGGCGAACGCGATCAGCCGCCGGGTCACCGCGTCGTGGACGCTCGTGATCGCACGGCAGACCACCACAGGCGGCAGGGCCGCATCGAACAGATCGATCACCATGCCGGGAAGTTCGCGGGTGACGCCGGCGACCTCGCCCACGCTGGCGCTGCGCGCGATCGCGGTCTGTAGGTGGAACGGAGCACGGCGCTCGTTCGCCATCAGGTCCACGTCGTCGACGACCCCGAGCAGCCGCCTGTCAGCCGTCAGCACGGGCAGGTGCCGGATCCCCTGCGCGAGCATCTCGAGGAGCGCCTCCGTGGCGGTGCGGTCCGCCGAGACAGTCCACGCCGGCACGGTCATCACCTCCGCGAGCGGGGTGTCAGGACCCGCGCCCGCGGCGACCACTCGCGTGCGGATGTCGCGGTCGGTCACGATTCCGAGCCCATCACCCGTGTCGACGACGACGCTCGTGGCGCCCACCTCGGCCATGCGCCTGGCCGCCTCCTGAACGCTGGTCGCCGGCCCGCAGACGAGCGCCGGCGCACGGATCACCTCGGCGACCGGCCGACCGGCAAAGGAGGTCGTGGCCTGGGTCTCATGGCCGGCGAGCAGGCGGACGCGCCTGTTCATCACCTGAGTGACGAAGCGGATGAACGCGGGGCGCTGGAGTGCGGGCCGCATGACGTCCGCCGGGATGCGGTAGATCAGCGTGTCCTCGGCGGCGCGGGCGATGAAATCCGGCGGGTCCTCGGACAGGAGCGAGACGAAGCCGAACATCTCGCCCTCTTCCATGAGGTCGAGCAGGCGGCCGTCGATGACGAGCTCGACGCTACCCGTTCGGACGACATAGCCGTGCTCGAGCGGTGCCTTCGCAGCGTCGACGATCGTGGTGCGCGCGGGGTGGAACTCGATCTCGGTGCTCCGCGCGATCTCCTCGAGCGTGGGCTCGTCAACGGTGTCGAAGGGTGCGTGGGCGTGAAGGAACTCGGCTATGTCGTGCATTGACGCGTTGGGTTGCCACTGACATATTCGCGCTCATGGCCACCGCAGCCACCATCACGCGTCTATTCATCGGCGGAGAGTGGGTCGAGGCCGAGAGCGGGGAGGCCGCCGAGGCCACCAGCCCGGCCACGGGCGAGTCGCTCGGGCCGGTCGCTCAGGGTGACCGGGATGACGCGAAGCGCGCGATCGCTGCGGCTCGGGACGCGTTCCCGAAATGGGCCGCCGCCACCGCGTTCGAGCGCGCCGATGCGCTCCGCCGTGTCGCCGACGTGTGCCACGCCCGGCGCGAGGAGCTCGCCCGCATCTGCACGCTCGACCAGGGCAAGCCGATCGCCGAGTCGTACGACGAGGTCGACGAGCTGGTCGCCATGCTGCGCGGCGCGGCCGAGGACGGCATCCGGATCGAGGGCTCCATCCCGCCCAGCTCCGGCGAGGGCAAGCGCGTCCTCCTGATGCGCCGGCCGAAGGGCCCGGTCGCCGTCGTCACGCCCTGGAACTGGCCGTACACGATGCCCGCCGAGATCGTGGCGCCCGCGCTGGCCTGCGGCAACACCGTCGTCTGGAATCCCGCGCCGAGCACGGCCGTCTGCTCGGGCGCGCTGGCCGAATGCTTCGCCGAGGCCGACCTCCCGCCCGGCGTCTTCAACTTCGTGCCCGGCCCCGGCCCGGTGGCGGGAGACGAGATCGTCTCCAACCCCGGCACGGTCGCCGTCGGGTTCATCGGCTCCACCGCCACGGGCAGGAAGATCGCCGAGCGCGCGGCGGGCAAGTCGCTCCTGCTCGAGATGGGCGGCAACGGCCCGCTGGTCGTCATGGACGATGCCGACCTCGACGCGGCCGCCGAGGCCGCGGTCACCGCCTGCTTCCTGTGCGCCGGCCAGAGCTGCACGGCGGGCGAGCGGCTGCTCGTCCACGAGTCCGTGAAGGACGAGTTCGTCGAGCACCTTCGCCAGGGAGCGGTGAAGGCGGCGCTGGGCGACCCCCTCGATGCCCAGACCATCATGGGGCCGCTGAACAACGAGCCCGTCGCCAGGAAGATGGACGAGCACGTGGAGGACGCGCTGAACCGCGGCGCCGAGGCCGTGGCGGGAGGCAGCCGTGCGGATGGGTTCCCCACCGACCTCTACTGGCCCGCCACCGTGCTCGACAACGTTCCCGCCGACGCGCTCGCCTCCACCGAGGAGACCTTCGGCCCGATCGCGCCGGTGGTGTCGATCGGGAGCCTCGACGAGGCCATCCGCCTCACGAACGAATCCCCTTACGGCCTGCTCGCCGGCATCTACACCGGCGACCTCTACGACGGCCTCCGCTTCGCCGACGAGGTGCACAGCGGGCTCGTGAACATCAACGAGACGACCAACTACTGGGAGAACCATCTCCCCTTCGGAGGGCGCGCTGGAACCGACAGCGGCACCGGGCGCGTGGGCGGCCGCCATCCCTTCGAGGTGCTCACCGAGCTTCAGACCGTCGTCATCGGCACACGTTAAATCTGCGCCAAGAGGGCTAGCGAGGCCTGGGAGGCCTGATATATCATCGCGGCGTGAGTGACTCGCACGGCTCCGCTGCCGTGGAGACCCCCGAAGCACCTCCGGCCCCCGCACGCGACGGCGAGCCGCTGCTCCGAGCCGAGGGCGTCTGGAAGGTGTTCGGCAAGAACGCCGACAAGGTGATCGGCACTCCGGACGCCGACCTCCCCCGCGCCGAGCTCCGCGAGAAGACCGGTTGCGTCGCCGCGGTGCGCGACGTCTCGATCGACGTCTGGCCCGGCGAGGTGTTCGTTGTCATGGGCCTCTCCGGCTCCGGCAAGTCCACGCTCGTCCGCACGCTGATCAGGCTTATCGAGCCCACCGCCGGCACGGTCAGGATCGGCGATCGGGATGTGACCGGTTCGGACGCCGCCGGCCTGCGCGAGCTGCGCCGGCACAAGGTGTCGATGGTGTTCCAGCACTTCGGCCTGCTCGCCCACCGCACGGTGATCGACAACGCCGCGTTCGGCCTCGAGATCCAGGGCGTGTCGAAGGCCGAGCGGCTGCAGCGCGCCAACGAGATGCTCGAGCTCGTGGGCCTTCACGACGTGGCGACCTCGTTCCCGTCGCAGCTGTCCGGCGGCATGCAGCAGCGTGTGGGCCTCGCACGCGCGTTCGCGGTCGAGCCCGATCTCATGCTCTACGACGAGCCGTTCAGCGCACTCGACCCGCTGATCCGGCGCGACATGCAGGACGAGGTCATCCGGCTCCAGGACGAGACCGGGAAGACGATGATCTTCATCACGCACGACCTCCCCGAGGCGCTCCGGCTCGGCGACCGCATCGCGATCATGCGCGACGGAGCGATCGTGCAGCTCGGCACCCCGGAGGAGCTCGTGGGCTCACCGGCCGACGGATACGTCGAGAACTTCATCCGCGACATCCCGCGCACACACGTGCTCACGCTCCGCTGGATCATGCGCGACCCGCAGCCCGGCGAGGTGAACGAGGGCCCCGAGCTCCCGGTCGAGACGACAATGCAGAACGCCGTCCCGCTGGTGGCCTCGACGGACCAGCCGGTGCGCGCCGTCCAGGACGGCAAGGTGGTGGGCATCGTCGACCGCGAGGCGATCCTGCGCGCCATCGCGGAGGAGCCGGACGCCTCCGGAGGTCGCGGCGCAGATGGCAGTAGCTAGCGGCAGGCTGCGCGCGCCGGCGTTCGCGGCGCCCACGTCGCGCTTCCGCGGCCGCGGAGCCCAGTCGCTCGGGATCCTCGCGATCCTGATCCTCGGCTACATCCTCTTCAAGAACGAGTACTCCTGGCCGGCCTCGCTCACCTGGGACGAGCTGCCGCGCAAGCTTGACGACGCCCAGACCTGGCTACTCGACCAGCGCACAGAGGGCTCCAACCCGTTCTTCGCCGTGCTCGACGCGTTCCGCGCCTTCTGCGACTGGCTCGTCACCGCGCTGCTCGACGTCTTCGAATGGCTCACCTGGGTCGGCATGATGGCCGCGAGCACCCTGATCGTGCTGCGCTTCGGCGGCCTGCGCGCGGGGCTGATCACCCTCTTCGCGTTCGTCTCCTTCGCGCTCCTGGGCCTCTGGGAAGAGAGCATCCAGACGCTGGCGCTGATGACCGCGGCCGTCACGATCTCGATCCTGATCGGCGTGCCGATCGGCATCTACGCCGGTCGGAAGGAGCGCTTCTACCGAGGGATCACGCCCGCGCTCGACGCGATGCAGATCGTGCCCGCTTTCGCGTACCTGATGCCCGTCGTGATCATCTTCTCCGTCGGCCCCGCCGCGGCCGTTATCTGCACCCTGATCTACGCGATCCCGCCCGCCGTGCGGATCACGGCGCTCGGCATCCGCGGCGTGACCTCCGAGTCGGTCGAGGCCTCGCAGGCAATGGGCGCCACGTCCACGCAGACGCTCATGAAGGTGCAGCTCCCGCTGGCGCGCCGGCAGCTGCTGCTCGCGCTGAACCAGACGATCATGTTCGCCCTCTCGCTCGTCGTGATCGCGGGCCTGATCGGCGGCAGGGGCCTCGGCGACGTCGTCACGAGCGGGCTCTACTCGAACCCGGCGCTCGCGCTGCTCGCCGGCATCGCGATCGTGATCATGGCCATTGCCCTCGACCGCGCGACGGCGGCGATCGCCGACCGCACGGACCCCACGCGGCGCCAGCTCACCGACGAGGGCCGCAGGCGGGCCCGCAGGATCACGCTCGCGACGTTCGGCCTGATCGCGGTGATCGTGATCGTGGCCCGGGCGCTCGGCGTCGACTCCATCTATCCGGACCAGTTCGAGACGTCCACCACCGTCTACGACGCGAACATCCAGTCGCACCATCCTCGGGTGGCTCAACGACGCGCTCAACTACGTCCAGGATCCGAGCTCGTTCATCTTCGGCATCACCGACCCGGTCGGCAACTTCATCCTCGAGAAGCTGCTCCAGCCGGTCCAGAACCTGCTGATGGACACGCCGTGGTTCATCGTGATCGGCTGCGCCACCGCGCTCGCCTACGTGCTGAGCGGCCTCCGCCCCGCGATCACGGCGTTCCTCATGCTGGTGCTGATCGGATTCATCGGCGTGTGGGAGCCGGCGATGGACACCGCCTCCCAGGTGCTCGTGGCGACCGCCATCGCCGTGCTGATCGGCATCGCGATCGGCATCTGGGCCGCGGAGAGCCCGCGCGTGGAGAAGTTCCTGCGCCCGATCCTCGACACGCTCCAGACGCTGCCGCAGCTCGTCTACATCATCCCCTTCATCTACCTGATGCCGGTGTCGCTGGTGCCGGGCGTGGTGGCGGCCGTGCTGTACGCGGCGCCCGTCGTGATCAGGCTCGTGACGACCGGCATCCGCGGGGTGCCCACGGCGCCGGTCGAGGCCGCCGAGGCGTTCGGCGCCTCGCGGGCGCAGACGATCACGAAGGTGAAGGTGCCGCTCGCGCGCGACAGCATCATGCTCGGGGTCAACCAGGGACTCATCATGGTCCTCGCCGTCGTGGTCATCGGCGGACTGGTGGGCTCCGGCGCGCTGGGAGACATGGTCGCGCGCGGGCTCCAGCGCAATGAGTTCGGCGAGGGCGTCGTGGCATCGATCGCGATCCTCGCGCTCGGAATCGCTCTTGACCGCGTAACGCAAGGAAGACGCAAAGCTCAACCAGGAGGAGGGGCAGCTTGAGGACCCACAGGACGCTGTGGGCGGTGGCGATGGCGCTGATGCTGGCGCTGTTCGTCGCGGCCTGCGGCTCGAGCAAGGACGACGACTCGGGTGGCAGCAGCCAGAGCGCGTCCGGCAAGGACTGCGGCAAGGTCGTGCTGAACGAGCAGGCCTGGGCCGGTTCGACCGCCAACACCTACATCGCGAAGAACGTGCTCGAGGACAAGCTCGGGTGCCAGGTCGAAATCACGAAGCTCGCCGAGATCCCTGTGTTCCAGGGCATGGCGGACGGCAAGGTCGACGCGGTCCTCGAGGACTGGCAGCACGTCGACCAGTACAAGCAGTACATCGACAAGGCCGGCACCGTCGTCCAGGGCGGGCCGCTCGGAGTCGAGGGCCACATCGGGTGGTTCATTCCGAAGTACCTGATGGACCAGCACCCCGAGTTCAAGACGTGGGAGGGCCTGAAGGGCAAGGAGACGCTTTTCAAGAGCCCCGAGTCGGGCAGCCAGGGCATGTTCCTGGGCGGCGACCCGTCCTACGTGCAGAAGGACAAGGAGCTGATCGAGGCGCTCGGGCTGAACTTCAAGTTCGTGACGGCCGGCGCCGAGCCGGCGCAGGTCGCGCGCTGGAGCCAGCTGTACAAGCAGAAGAAGCCGGTCATCTTCTACTGGTACACGCCGCAGTACCTCAACCAGCAGTACGACCTGGCCGAGGTGAAGCTGCCGCCGCGTACCGACGCGAACAAGGACTGCAAGGACGACGCCAAGTCCGGCGGCGATCCGAACCAGTACAAGTGCGCGTACGACGTGACGATCATCAACAAGCTGTTCTCGAAGAAGTTCGCGGACAGCGGATCGCCTGCGTACGACATGTTGAAGAAGATGAAGCTCACGAACGAGGATCAGGAGAAGGTGGCGAAGGCGATCGCCGGCGACCACCAGGATCCCGACGAGGCCGGAGCCGACTGGGTGAAGGACAACCAGGACACGGTGAACGCCTGGCTCCAGTAGCCAGTTAACCGTGTAGCAAGCTGAGCCCCGGGCAGGAGAGGTCGTGTGACCCTCCTCCTGGGGCTCGTGCTTGCCGGCCTGTCCGCGCTCGTTACGCAGGTCGGCTTTCTGCTGCGCCACCGCGGCGCGGTCGAGGCCCCGGACGTCGACATGCGGCGCCCGCTCCGAAGCGTCGCCGGCCTGTTCCGGTCGAGGTGGTGGACGATCGGGTACCTCCTCGCGATCGTCGCGTACGCCTGCCACGTGGGCGCGCTCACACTCGCCGCGCTGTCGCTGGTCCAGGCGGTGCTCGCCGGGGGGCCTCGTGGTGCTGGCCGTGATCGCCGAGCGCTTCTTCGGATTCGAGCTCACGCGGCGCCAGTGGGTGGGCGTGCTGCTCACCGCCGCCGGCCTCGCGCTCCTCGCGATCACGGGCGACGCGAGCTCCGGGCAGCACAGCGCCGACTACTCGGAGGCCGCGATGCTGATCTTCGAGGGAGCGCTCACCGCTCTCGGCGTGGCGCTGATCCTCAGCTGCCGGAGCGACCGCCGCAACGAGCACACCGGCATCGTGCTCGGCGCAGCCGCCGGGCTCCTGTTCACCTTCACGCACGTCGCCGTCAAGGCGCTCACGGGCAAGATCGACACGACCGTGGCCGAGGTGTTCCTGAGCCCGTACCTCTGGGTGGCGGTGCTGGGCGGGGTCGCGGCCTTCTTCGCGTCGGCGCGCTCGCTCCAGCTCGGGCCCGCCGTGCCGGTGATCGCCGTGACCGCCATCGCCGGGAACGCGTCCGCGATCCCGGCCGGGATCGTGGTGTTCGGCGACCCCGTGGGCAGCCACGCGCTCCACATCGGCGTGCGGATGTTGCGCGTTCCTGCTCGTGATCGCCGCGGCGGCGCTGATCCCCGCCCCGGTCCGCGCCGTGGAGCTAGCCGACGGTGCGGCGGAAGAGCCAGGCGCAGATCGACGGCGACGATCGCCGCGAGCACCGGGATGCCCCAGCCGAGCACGCCCACGAGCGCGAGCACGAAGCCCACGACCGCGATCGTGCCCGCCGCGCTCCCCGCGAGCACGAGCTGGTACGCGCGGCGCTCACGGCCCCGGCGCGAGGGCGGTCCGCCTGATGAGGGTGAGAGTCCCACGGGCGGAACCCTAGTCAGTCGCCGCCCATAAGCCGGCGGTCGAAGCCGGCCGGGGTGTGGATGTTGAGCACGCGCGTGGGCCGGTCGAGCGCGTTCCGGAAGGTGTGCTTCACGCCCGGCGGCACCAGGACGAACGTGCCGGCCGGGGCGGCCACGTCGCCCTCGTCGAGCAGGAACGTCAGCTCCCCGTCGAGCACGTAGAACACGTCGTCCTCGTCCGCGTGCACGTGGGACTCCGGCCCGTCGGCGTTCGGCCGCATCGTGATCACGCTGACGTTCAGGCGGGGCGAGTGCTCGCTGAGGCCGAGGAACTCCACGTTCCCGTGACGGACTCCCTCTCCTGGCGGGATGACGATGGCGCCGCCCATGCGTCAGGGGAGCATCAGGGTTTCGCCCGCGGGCGTCAAGAACGCGTCAGGATTTCGCCCGACTCGCGCGCGCGCGACTAGAACGCAGGTATGGCCTCGAACGCCGGGACCGTCTCGCGCCTCCTCCTCGGCAGGCCGCTCCGCTCCGACCGGATCGGCGACACGCTGCTGCCGAAGCGCCTCGCCCTGCCGGTCTTCTGCTCCGACCCGCTCTCGTCGGTGGCGTATGCGACCGAGCAGATCGTGCTCGTGCTCGGCCTCGGCGGGATGGCGCTCCTGCACCTCACCGCCTGGGTCGGCGCGGCGGTGGTGCTGCTGCTCGTCATTGTGGTCGCCTCGTACCGGCAGACCTGCTTCGCCTATCCGAACGGCGGCGGCGCCTACACGGTCAGCCGCGACAACCTCGGCGAGGACGCCTCGCTTGTCGCCGCCACCAGCCTGCTGATCGACTACGTGCTCACGGTCGCGGTGTCGGTGGTCGCCGGTGTGGCGGCCGTGACGAGCGCCGTCCCGTCGCTGGCCCCCCACGCCGTCGGGCTCTCGATCGCGTGCGTGGTCATCCTGACCACGGTCAACCTGCGCGGGATCAAGGAGTCCGGCCGCGCGTTCGCCATCCCGACGTACGGATTCGTGGCCTGCATCTACGCGATGCTGCTCGTCGCCTTCGTGAAGATCGGCTTCGGCGACGGCATCACGGCCGAGAGCGCGCACTACGAGATTCGCCAGACGGCCGAGACCGGCGGCCTCCTGAGTGTCTTCCTCGTGCTGCGGGCGTTCGCGTCGGGCTGCACCGCGCTGACCGGCGTGGAGGCCGTGTCGAACGGCATCCCCGCGTTCCAGCCGCCCAAGAGCCGCAACGCCGCGGCCACCCTCACGATCATGGGGCTTCTGGCGATCACGATGTTCGGCGGGATCACCGCGCTCGCCATCGCGTCACACGTGCACATGGCCGAGGACACCGCGGCGCTGATCGGCTTCCACGGCGATGTCCAGCCCACCGCGCTCAGCCAGATCGCGCTCGCAACGTTCGGAGACAACGCGGCCTTCTTCGTCCTCCAGGGATTCACGGCCGCGATCCTCGTGCTCGCGGCGAACACGGCCTTCAACGGCTTCCCGGTGCTGTCCTCGCTGCTCGGCCGGCACGGCTATCTCCCCCACCAACTCGCCAACCGGGGCGACCGGCTCGTGTTCTCGAACGGGATTCTCGTGCTGGCCGGGCTCGCCGCGCTCCTGATCGTGGCGTTCAACGCGAACGTCACGCGGCTGATCCAGCTGTACATCCTGGGCGTCTTCCTCTCGTTCACGCTCAGCCAGACGGGGATGGTGAGGCACTGGGCCGGAGAGCTGCGCGGCGCAGCGGGGCCCGGTGAGCGCCGCGCCATCCGCCGCAAGCAGCTCGTGAACGGGACGGGCGCCGTGGCCACCGGGCTCGTGTTCGTGATCGTCCTGGTCACGAAGTTCGCGGCGGGCGCGTGGATAGTCGTGCTGGCGGCGCCAGTGATCTTCCTCGTCATGAAGGCGATCGCGATGCACTACCGGCAGGTGACCCAGGAGCTGCGCGCGCCACCGGCCGGAGTGACGCTTCCGGCCCGGGTCCATGCGGTCGTGCTGGTGTCGAACCTGCTCGCGCCGACCCTCCGCGCACTCGCCTTCGCGGAGGCCACGGCGCCCGCGACGATCCGCGCGGTGAAGGTCGCGGCCGAGGGCGGCGGTGATCCGCTGCCGGCCGAGTGGGAGGAGCGCGGCGTGCCGGTTCCGCTCGTGGTGATCGAGTCGCCCTACCGCGAGACGGTGCGGCCCGTGCAGCTGTACGTGCGCCAGCTGCGCCGCGACTATCCAGGGGACGTCATCTCGATCATCATTCCTGAGTACGTCGTCGGCCACTGGTGGGAAAACCTGCTCCACAACCAGACCGCACTGCGGCTGAAGGCCAGGCTGCTCTTCGAGCCGTGGATCACGGTTACGAGCGTGCCGTGGGTGAGCGGGGCGGAGGAGCGATGACCGCCTCGGCCGAGCGGGTCTCGTACGTGCGCGCCGACGATCTGCTCGCCGACCCGGTGGCGCCGCCCCGCGCGCCGATGGGCGGCCTCGGGCGGCGCCGGCTCGTGACCGGCGCGGTCGTGGCGTTGCTCGGCCTCCCGCTGCTGACCCTGCTGCTCGACAGCACACGCGAGACGTTCTCGCTCGAGAGCCAGGTGCTGCTCTACCTCCTGTTCGTGGTGGTGGTGGCGGTGATCGGCGGGATGGCCGTGGCTATCGCCAGCGCGATCGCGGCCGCCTTCCTCATCAACTACTTCTTCGTGAAGCCGGAGCACACCCTCCACGTGGCGCAGGGGGAGCAGGCGCTCGCGCTCGTCGTGTTCCTCGTCGTCGCGGCGGTGGTGAGCTGGTCGGTGGAGGCGGCGGCGCGCAGAGCGCGTGCCGCGGAGCGAGCGGCTCGTCAGGCGCAGACGCTGTCCGACCTGGCGCGCGGCGATCTCGAGGAGCACGACACGCTGCGCCAGGTGCTTGAGCGCGCGCGAGAGACGTTCGGTATGGAGTCCGTGGCGTTGAGCGCGCGGCAGCATCCGTCCGGGGACTGGGTGGAGGTCGAGACCTGCGGCTGGGCGCCGCCGGGCGAGGCGGCGCCGCTCCGATTCGACGTCCCGATCGGCACCGAGCTGCGGCTGATCGGTCGCGGCCCGGCGCTGTTCGCCGAGGACCAGCGCGTTCTCACCGCGTTCGCCGCGGCCGCGCGGACCGCCTACGAGGGGCAGCGACTGTCAGAGCGCGCCGGCGAGGCGCGTGAGCTCGCCGCGGCGGACCGTCAGCGCAGCGCGCTCCTGGCGGCGGTGGGCCACGATCTCCGCACTCCGCTCGCCGGCATCAAGGCGTCGGTGAGCACCCTGCGCCAGACCGACGTGGACCTGCCGGACGAGCAGCGCGGCGAGCTTCTCGCCGCGATCGAGGAGTCGGCCGACCGGCTCGACGCGATCGTGGCCAACCTGCTCGACGCCAGCCGGCTCGAGGCCGGCGCGCTGAGCGTGCAACCGGTTCCGGTGGCGCTCGACGAGGTGATCGGCGCAGCGCTCCTGTCCCTGCCGGGCGCGCTCGACGCTGTGTCGGTGGACGTGCCGGAGGACCTTCCGCTCGTAAGCGCCGACCCCGGCCTCCTCGAGCGCGTGCTTGCGAACCTGCTGGAGAACGCGATCCGCCACGGCGGCGGTGGCTCGGTCGAGGTCGTGGCACGGACTGGCGAGCTCGATGCGCATGTGAAGGTCGTGGACCACGGCCCGGGCGTTCCGGCGGACCAGCGCGAGGGACTGTTCCAGCCCTTCGTCCGCGCGGGGGACGGCACCCGCCAGGGTGCCGGACTCGGCCTCACAGTCGCGCGCGGGTTCGCGGAGGCGATGGGCGGCGTGCTGATCGCCGACGGCTCCGACGGCGGCGGCCTGACGATGCGGCTCCGGCTGCCCCTCGCGCAGTGACCCACGTCCTCGTCGTGGACGACGAGCGCGCGATCCGCCAGGCGTTGTCGATCAACCTGCGCGCGCGCGACTACGAGGTGACCGCCGTGGCCGACGGCGCGTCGGCGCTCGCGGCGGCGGCCAGCCATCCCCCCGATGTCGTGATCCTGGACCTCGGCCTCCCGGACATGGACGGCAACGACGTGATCGAGGGCCTACGCGGCTGGAGCAGCGCGCCGATCATCGTGCTGTCGGCTCGCACGGGGCAGGGCGACAAGGTGGTGTCGCTCGACGGCGGCGCCGACGACTACATCACGAAGCCGTTCGGCATGGACGAGCTGCTCGCCCGCCTGCGCGCCGCGCTCAGGCGCAGCGGCACTGACCCGGAGGCGCCGGTCGTCGACACCGAGAGCTTCACCGTCGATCTCGCCGCCAAGCAGGCCTCGACGCCGTCGGGCCCCGTGCGGCTCACCCCGACCGAGTGGCACCTGCTCGAGGTGCTCGTCAGGCACGAGGGCAAGCTCGTGTCGCAACGCGAGCTGCTCCAGGAGGTGTGGGGGCCTCGGTACGAGACGGAGACCAACTACCTGCGCGTGTACATGGCGCAGCTGCGCAGGAAGCTGGAGCCCGATCCGGCCCATCCGCGCCACCTGATCACGGAACCGGGGGTCGGCTACCGCTTCGAGCGCGGGCCGGATCAGTAGGTGAGCGTCGAGTCGGCCCAGGTGGCCAGCTCGACGAGCTTCTGAGGCGGTGCCATCTCGATGCCCTCGGCGGCCGCCTCCGGCTCGAGCCCGCGTGCGTTGCTCGACATCCCGGACAGGTAGATCGGGACCTCCGCCGTCACGAGCGCCTCCCAGTGCTCGCCGAAGCTGCCGGTGCCGATGCCCTGCGCGGTCGAGGCGGTGGCGGGGCGTGCGTACTGAACCGCGTCGCCGGCGAGGAAGACCTGCACGTCGTGGCCCTCCTCGGCCGCCGTGCGGGCCACGAGCAGCGCCAGGGCGCCGCGGGTCGGGTTCTCGGGGCCGGTCGCCAGGTGGATCAGGAGCTTCGACATCACTCACCCATCCCGGGGTGCACGCCGCCGAGATCCGTCTGCGTCACCTGAAGCCTCTGAAGCAGGTCGATCAACTGCTCACGCTCCTCGCGATTAATTCCGGCGCACAGCTGGGTCTCATAGTCGATGGCAATCTTCCCAGCCTTCTCGAGCACGGAACGCCCCTTGCGCGTGAGGAAGAGCCCGCGCACGCGCCGGTCGTCCGGATCGGGCCGCCGCTCCAGGAGTCCCATCTCCTCCAGCCCGTCGACGAGCGCGACCATCCGGCTCGGCGGAATTCCGAGTCGCTCGGCGAGCGCGTGCTGCGACTGGCCGTCTGAGGCGTCCACGAAGCGCATGAGGGAGAAGTCGCGCGGCCCGATGCCAAGCGGCTCGAGCGCGTCCATGAACCGCTTCGACGAGAAGAACCCGAGCTGCGAGATCAGAAAGCCGACGCTCCGTGGAGCGCGCTCGGCCTCGGGCTTCTCGATGCGGAGCTCCCCCTCCTTCATAACACAAAGATTACACTCGAAAGTTATTCATGGTATAAATTGTTTCGTCGTGGAACGATTCTTCTCTCTCGCAGCCCCGGAGGTAACGCCGTGTCCTCGCTGACCCGCTGGGTCCTCTCCCACAAGCGCACCGTCGTGATCAGCTGGATCGTCCTGGTGATCGCCGGCATTGCGGCCGCCGGACCCGCCACAGACGCACTGGATCCCGAGTTCTCCGTGCCCAACAAGGAGGGCTGGGAGACCAACGTCGACATCGCCAAGCACTACCGCGGCACAGGCGGCGACACCGCGCCGCTGATCCCGGTCGTGACCCTGCCGAAGGGCACGAGCGCCGATTCGCCGCAGGTGAAGGCGGACCTCAGGCAGGTCGACCAGAAGCTGGAGCAGGCGCTGCCCGGCTCGCGGCTCGCCTCGTACGCCTCGACCGGCGACAGGACGTTCCTGTCGAAGGACGGCCGCACGGCGTTCGCGGTCATCTACCCGCAGCCGGACCCCGACTCGGCGTTCGGCGAGAACCCGCAGGCGGAGAAGGCTGCGAGCGCGGCGCTGAAGGGCTCGACCGTCGCGGGCCAGCCGGTGCACCTGACCGGCTTCGACGCGCTCGCCGAGGACAGCGGCCAGGACTCGGGTGGGCCGGGGCTCCTCCTCGAGGCGATGCTGGGCGCTCTGGGCGCGCTCGCCGTTCTGGCGTTCGTGTTCGCGTCCTTCCTGGCGATCGTCCCGATCGTGATGGCGTTCTTCTCGATCATGACCACGTTCCTGTTGCTCCTCGGGCTGACCCAGGTGGCCACCATCTCGCCGATCGTGCAGTTCCTGATCGCGCTGCTCGGGCTCGGTGTGGCGATCGACTACTCGCTGATCGTGGTGTCGCGCTGGCGCGAGGAGCGAGCGCACGGCCGAAGCGGCGACGAGGCGGTCCAGAAGGCCATGGAGACCGCCGGCCGCGCGGTCGTGTTCAGCGGCATCACCGTGGCGATCGGCCTGCTCGCGCTGGTCGCGCTGCCGCTCCCCTTCCTGCGCTCGATGGGCTACGGCGGCATGCTGATCCCGCTCGTCTCCGTGCTGGTGGCGATCACGCTGCTGCCAGTTGTGATGGCCAAGCTCGGATCGCGTCTCGACTGGCCGCACCGGCGCACCGACGACAAGGCGAGCCGCGCGTGGACGCGCTGGGCCACCCTCGTCGCGCGGCACCGCTGGGTCGCCGCGCTGGCCGGCATGGCGGTCGTGCTCGCGCTCGTCGTGGCGGCCACCGGCCTGCAGCTCGGCACGTCCGACGCCAACACCATGGCGAAGTCAGGTGACTCGCGCACAGGCCTCGTCGCGCTCGAGAAGGCGGGCATCGGCGAGGGCGCGCTGCTCCCGCACGAGATCCTCGTCGAAAAGGGCACGGACCCGGGCCAGGTCGCCCGCGCGGTGGCCGGCGTGAGTGGCATCCACGGCGCGGTGGCGCCGGCGGACCAGCAGTGGCGCCGCGACGGCACCGCGCTCGTCGAGGCCATCCCGGTCCCCGACAGCGGCACGGCCGAGGGAGGCGACACGCTCGACGCGGTGCGTCAGGAGGCCCACGCGGTCGGTCCCGACGTGAGGGTCGGCGGCCAGCCCGCCTCGAACGCGGACTTCATCGACGCCGTCTACGGCAGCTTCCCGCTGATGATCGCGCTGATCACGATCACCACGTTCATCCTGCTGGCGAGGGCGTTCCGCTCGCTCCTGCTGCCGGCGAAGGCCATCATCCTGAACGTGCTCAGCGTGGCCGCCGCGTGGGGCGTGCTCGTCCTCGTCTGGCAGCACGGCTACGGCTCGGAGGCCATCTGGGGCGTCCAGGCCACCGGCTCGATCCCGTCATGGATGCCGCTGATGATCTTCGCGTTCCTGTTCGGCCTCTCGATGGACTACGAGGTGTTCATCCTGGCCCGGATGCGGGAGGAGTACGACCGCACCGGCTCGACCGAACAGGCGGTGATCACGGGCATCGGCCGCACCGGACGGCTCGTCACGAGCGCGGCGCTGATCCTGTTCCTGACGTTCGTCGCGATGGCGTCGAGCCCGGGCACGGACCTGAAGATGTTCGCCACCGGTCTGGGCGCCGGGATCCTGCTCGACGCGACGGTGATCAGGGCGCTGATCGTGCCCGCGGTGATCGCGCTGATGGGCCGCTGGAACTGGTGGCTGCCGCACTGGCCGGCCCGGCTGCTCCGCGTGGAGCCGTCGCTGCCGCGACGCGTGGCGACCGCCGAAGAGCGGGGGTAGGCTCGCGCCCGTGGAGGGCGCGCCCGACCCCACGGTGCTGCACCCGGTCTCGGGTCAGGAGCGAGTGGTCTTCCTGAAGCCGCTCGTGACTGACCCGAGAATCGAGGTCGGCGACTACACCTACTACGACGATCCCGACGACGCGCTCGCCTTCGAGGAGAAGGCCTTCCTGTACGCGCACGGGCCCGAGCGGCTGATCATTGGCCGCTACTGCGCGCTTGCCGCGGGAGTGCGCTTCGTGATGCCGGGCGCGAACCACGCGGTGCTCGGGCCGTCGAGCTTCCCGTTCGGGATCTTCGGCGAGCCGTGGGCTGAGCGGACCATGGACCTCGTGATGGGCGCGCCGAGCCGGGGCGACACGGTGGTGGGAAACGACGTCTGGCTCGGCCACCGGGCGCTCGTCATGCCCGGCGTGACCATCGGCGACGGGGCAATCGTGGCGGCCGCGAGCGTGGTCGTCTCGGACATCCCGCCCTACGCGATCGCCGGCGGCAACCCGGCGCGCGTGATCAGGCGCCGCTACGGCGACGAGGACGTGGAGCGCCTGCTCCGCGCTGCCTGGTGGGACTGGCCCGTGGAGCTGGTGACCGAGCACGCCCGGACGATCATGTCCGGGACGCCCGCGGAGCTCGAGCGGATCGCGCGCGCTCGTAGGCGATCCTGAAAACGTCGATCGCGCCAGCGAGGTCGGCCGCCGTGCGGACCGGCACGGTGAGCCAGCCCGAGTCGGGCATGGCCGAGTGGGGACGGGCTCGACCCTCCTCGATCAGGCGGTCGCGCATCGCGCGCGGGAGCGGGATGTCCGCGAACGCGCCGCGCTCCCCGGCCTCGTGCAGATGTCCGAGCTGACGACGCCCGACCTGGAACATCGGGCCACCGAAGCGCGGCTCGGTAGCGAGCTCGACACCCTCCCAGCTCGAGACCTCTTCCACCATCGCATCCACGAGTTCGCTGCTCATGGAGATATCATCCAACCTCAAGTGCACTTGAAGTCAAGCCGAGAAAGGGGTCTGACCCTTTTCTGAGGGTGGTTGAGGGTTTGGCCGAGAAAGGGGTCTGACCCTTTTCTGAGGGTGGTTGAGGGTTTGTTCGCATGGCAGAGCTTCTGACGATCGGCGAGGTGGCGGCCCGGAGCGGCGTGGCCACGTCCGCGCTCCGGTTCTACGAGGAGCGGGGTCTGATCAGCTCGGAACGGGCGTCGTCCGGCCACCGGCGCTTCAACCGGCCGGTGATTCGGAGGGTCGCGTTCATCGTGTTCGCGCAGCGCGTGGGCCTGGGCCTCGACGAGATCGGCGAGGAGCTGTCGAAGCTGCCGGCCGACCGCGTCCCGACCCGGTCGGACTGGGCGAAGCTCTCGACAGCGTGGAGCAGCCGCATCGACGAGCGAATCGCGGAGCTCGAGCGCCTGAAGGAGGGCCTCACCGAGTGCATCGGCTGCGGCTGCCTCTCGCTCGGCCGCTGCCACCTCACCAACCCCGGCGACCGCGCCGGCGCCCGCGGCCCCGGCCCCCGCTACTGGATCGGCGACCCGCGGCCGTAGAAACCGCCCGCAATCCCGCGCAAAGCCCCACATCGCTGGCGGGGACGCCGCTCTCCGGGTTACTCTCGCTTCGTGGAGGCCCTCCGGAGATGCACGCGCGTCGCCGCCGTGCTGCTCGCAACACTTGCCCTGCCGGCCGCGACGGCTCACGCGGTCGTCGAGCCGCCGCAGCTTGTGGGCGGAGCGAACTCCAAGTGGATCTCGGGCGACCTGCTCCAGCAAACCGGCCTCAACTGCTCGACCGCGATTCTCGGCAGCTCCTACACCGAGGTCATGGTGTCCGGAATCGCGTCATACGGCGGGCTCGACTCGGTGCCCAAGGTCGGCGACCCGTACTGGACGGCATTCCTCGTCTCTATCCCGGGCAACCCATGCGGATCGGGCTCGTCGTCCGTGGTCACGACGCTCGTGATGCCGCCGAACACCCAGGTGGACACGAGTCGCCAGGTCAAGTGCTACGGCCTGCCGCGCAACCACAACGACACCACACCCTGGCTCGATCTGACGAACGAGAGCTGGAGCTTCTTGGGGCAGAGCGGCCCGTACTGCGCCCATCAGCCCACCGTCTCGCCCTACCACCAGGGCGGCCTGCAGTTCGGCTTCCGCCCGCTCGCCAACGGCCAGCTCTTCTGGATCTTCGTGCCGGTGAAGTCGACCGCGCAGCTCGTCGGCGCCGGCCACAGTCCGCCCGACGGCTTCTACTGGCTCACCGACGCGACCGGCGTGTACGCGAACCCGGGGCTCAGCACGGTCTGGGCGAACGTGTTCCCGTCCGGCGCCGGCGGCACCCCGTACGTCTACTTCGGGCGCGAACCGGGCGCGCTGCCGTTCTGGCAGGACGACGCTCCGGACGGCACAAAGAACCGAGCGGAGTTCTTCGTCAACCTCTACAGCGCGTTGAAACCGGGGACCCTGTGCTTCGAGCTTCATGAAGGCGCGTCCGCGGCAGGACCGCTCGTCCCAGGCGGGGACTGCAACAGCGTCGGCGGTTGGAACGGCACGATCCCCAACACCAGCGACCTCTGGCAGGTCTTCGGCACCGGTGTGAGCGATGGGCCCAACCACGGTTACGTGCCGTTCGCCTATGACAACGACACGACGTACACCATGCGCTGGTTCTTCACGTACAGCGGCGGTGGGCCTGCGTACAAGGACGTGACCTTCCATACGCTGGCCGGTCCTGACCAGGACGGCGATGGGGTGGCGAACAACGGGACCGATCAGTGTCCGGCCGTCAAGGGGACGCTGCCCAACGGCTGCCTGCCCGCAGTTCAGGAGGATCCGGACAAGGACGGCGTGTATGGCGGCGACGACAAGTGCCCGAGCACCGACGGCGCCGGGTCGCTCAACGGCTGTCCCGGCGGGATCATTCCGAATCCGCCGAAGCCGGATGTGCTCACGGGCATCCTCACGGGCGTGAAGAGCGGCGCTCTGCTCAAGAAGAGCGCGCTCGCCAAGGGGTTGAGGGTGAAGTACACGTGCACCGTCGACTCGGGGGCCAAGGGTGCGCTCAGCATCACGAAGAAGACCGCCACGAAGCTCGGGATCAAGACCAAGAAGAAGCAGAAGAGCGTGACCATCGCGAGCGGCAGGGGGCAGTGCTCGAAGGCCTCGGGTGGCAGCCTCAAGCTCAAGCTCGCGCGCGCGTATACGAAGAAGGTCAAGCGGGCGAAGAAGAGGTTCCGCGCCACGCTCGCCGTGAATCTGACCGCGTCGAATCAGACGCCGGTCACGATGAAGCGGTCCGTCAAGGTCGGCTGAGTAGCGTCGGTCGCCTGGCGCGTGCTCGCTCGGCGAGGCGCGCTGGCCGTGGGAGCATTCGATACCGGATGACCGACACCACGTGCCCGAGTTGTGATGCGCCCGCACCGGCGCGGGCGCGTTCCTGCGCCCGGTGCGGCTACCGCTTCTTCGAGGACGGCGGCCCGGCCGACCACCTTCCCCGACCGGATCGCACGGCGCTGACGCTCGGGGCGGCCGCCACGGCGCTCGTGGTGGCCGTGATCGCCGCGGCCCTTCTCCTGACCGGGGGAGAGAGCGGGGATGACACGGCCGACGTGGCCGCGGCCGCGACCCCGCACCTCACCGTCCTGTCGCAGGACCCGCTGTCGCGCCGCGCCGCGGAGCGCCTGCTCGAGGAGCGCTACCTCCCGATCCCGGATGACGACGAGGCCGATGTGACCTGCTCGGTCCGCATCCCGAAGCCCGCCCACTCGGTGCGGCGCTGTCAGGTCCGCTACCCCGGCGGTGTGGAGCGCCGCATCGTGATCCTCACGAACGGGCGCGGCCAGGAGGTGCTGAGCAGGCCGTGACGGTTAGCCGCCACCCACATGGCGGGCAGCCCCGTGGTCGCGGGCCCGACGCCCCGGCACCATCGTGCCATGTATCCGACCGTCAGACAGCTCCAGCCGCTCGGCCTCCCGCCCGAGGCTAGGCCTGCAGATACCGCAGCACAGCCAGCACACGACGATGTTCCTGCCCAGTCGCCTCCAGCCCGAGCTTCGAGAAAATACTCGTCACGTGTCGCTCCACTGCGCGCTCTGAGACAAAGATCGTCTCGGCGATCGCCCGGTTGGAGTAGCCCTCGGCCATGAGGGCGAGCACGTCCCGCTCGCGCTCGGTGAGCTCGCTGAGCGGCTCCTCCCTGCGGCCCACCATCTGGGCCACGACCTCCGGGTCGAGCACCGAGCCGCCGCGCCCGATCCGCTGCACCGCCTCGGTGAAGCGATCGACCTCGCCGACGCGATCCTTCAGCAGGTAGCCGATCCCCTCGGTGCCGCCGGCCAGGAGCTCGCCGATGTAGCGGTCCTCGACGTACTGCGACAGCAGCAGGATCCCCACATCGGGAAGCTCCTGCCGGATCGACAGCGCGGCACGCAGCCCGTCGTCCGAGTTGTCCGGCGGCATGCGGACGTCGATGATCGCCACGTCCGGCTTGTGCGCGCGCACCTTCCGCATCAGGTCGTCCGCGTCGCCGGCCTGGCCCACGACCTCGAACCCGGCGTCCTCGAGCAGCCGCGCGGCACCCTCGCGCAGGAGCACCGCGTCGTCGGCGATCACTATTCGCACGGGATCTCCGCCCTCACGACAGTGCCGCGCCCCGCCGGGCTGCGAACGCTCAGCGCTCCATCCACGGCCGCCACCCTATCGGCGATGCCGCGCACGCCCGACCCGAGAAGATCGGCCTCGCCGCGTCCGTCGTCCGTGATCGTCACGCGCAGCCGCCCGTCCACCCTGCCGGCGCTCACCTCGACCGCGCTCGCGTCCGAATAGCGGGCGGCATTGGTGAGCGCCTCGGCGACGACGAAGTACACCGCCGCCTCTACCGCCGCCGGGAAGCGCCCCTCCGGAGCGGACGTGAGCTTCGCCGGGATGCTGCTGCGGTCGACCAGCGCCCGGAGCGCCGGCTGCAGGCCGCCCTCGGTGAGCACCACGGGATGGATCCCGCGCGCCAGCTCGCGCAGCTCGGCGGTCGCCTCGGTCAGAGCCTCCACCGCCGCGTCCAGGAACCCTCCCGCCTCCAGCGGGTTCGCGTCGACCTTCGCGCGCGCCATCCGCAGCTGCAGACCGAGCTCCACGAGCCGCTGCTGCGCCCCGTCGTGGAGGTCGCGCTCGAGGTTCTGGCGCGCCTCGTCCGCCGCCTCCACGATACGCGCGCGCGAGGCGCGCATCTCGGCCTCCGCCTGCTTGCGCTCGGTGATGTCCCGCACGTACCCGGCGAAGCCGCCCTGGTCCGGCAGCTCGATCCTCGTGATCGTGAGCTCCACCGGGAAGGTCGATCCGTCGGCGCGCATGCCGGTGAGCTCGAGGCGCTGGTCGAGCACCGCGGGCTCCCGTGTCTCGAGATACCGCGCGAACCCCGCGCGGTGGCGCTCGCGCAGCTCCGGCGGAACGATCAGCTCCGCCATGTCCTGCCCCACCGCCTCGGACGACGAGTAGCCGAAGATCCGCTCGGCGGCTGGGTTGAACTCGAGCACGTGGCCTTCCTCGTCGATGCTGATCACCGCGTCGAGCGCGACCTCCAGCATCGCCTCGTGGCGCGTGCGCGCGACACGCAGGTGCTCGGCGTCGCGGCGCCGCTCCACCGCCTGGCCGATCTGGTCGCCCAGCGTGGCCATCATCTCGAGCAGCTCCGTGTCCAGCTCGCGCGCCTCGCCGGTGTAGAACTCGACCACCCCGAGGATGCCGCGCGCGCTCCGGAGCGGGAAGCAGAAGGCGGCGTGCAGGCCGGCGCGGCGCGCGGCGGGGGCGCGGGGGAAGTTCGCGTCGTCCTGGACGTCGGCGATCCACGCCGCCTCCCCGGTCGCCCACACCCGGCCCGGAAGGCCCTCGCCGGGCGCGAGCCTGAGATCGTGAGACTTGGCCACGAACTCGGAGTCGTCCACACCGGGCGCGCACCAGGTCTCCACGCAAACGAGCACATCCGGCTCGCCCGGCGGCGGCTCCCACGCCGCGCCGAGCCGCCAGCCGAGCCCCTCGCCGATCGCGGCGAGGGCACGCTCGAGCGCCTCCTGCGGGTCGAGGGTCTCCGCGAGGCTGCGAGCCACCCGATGCTCGGTCCGTGGAAGCGTGGCCATGCCGCCAATGATCTCGCGTCGAGCCGCCCGAGGCGAGTGCGGGCGTCGGTTTTCCGCCAGGAACACGGCGGCCATCCCCCTTTTCGCTCGGCCTGCGTGGTGGAACGGTTGTTCCATGACTCTCCGCAGAACATTCACCGCCGTTCTCGCGATCGCGGGCGCCGCGCTCGCCGTGCCCGCCCTCGCGAGCGCCGACACCTATTGCGTGGGCGCGGGCGGCGCGTGCCCTGCGACCGCCACTGAGTTCGGCGACCTTCAGGACGCGCTGAACACCGCCGCGAACCACGACGGAAACGACGAAGTCCTCCTGGGCGACAAGCAGACGCCCTACTTCGGTCCGTTCTCCTACCAGGCGGCGATCCCGTCGCGGTTCAACGACGTCAAGATCAAGGGCGTCGGCGGCCGGCCGTCGCTTGCCGGCCCCGTTGGGGACACCGTCCTCACGATGACCGATGGGTCGCTCGAGCACATCGAGCTGGTCGCGGACTTCGGTGAGGGGGCAGCCGCCAGCCTGGGCAGCGTGGATCTCGCGGATGTGAAGGTCACGGGTCCCCCCTCCTTCGCGGCCGACACGTTCGGCGTGTCGGTCACCGGACCGGCCACGCTCGAGGACGTCGAGGTAACGGGTGGGTTCCAGGACGGCATCGACTTCAAGGGAAGCGGCCTCGCCGGCGACGACATCGTCGCGCGCAGGCTGAACGTGCATGACGGCGTCGCCATCGGCGTTCTGGCGAACCCGTTCGCGAGAGTCGAGGTCAGCGATTCGCGCGTGAACGCGGCGGACATCGGAGTGAGCTCGTCCGGCTTCGTCCGGCTGAACCGGAGCGTGGTCACGACCAGCGCCCCCGGCTCCGTGGGTCTTTCGCAGTTCGACTTCTCCCGGGGGCCGTTCGAGCTCGACCACGTGACGGTCGCGCACGTCGGGGTGCCGTCCGGATCGGACTCCGCGTTTCTGCTGCGCGCGGATGCGCCGCTCGACACGCGGCTGCACGCCGTCGCCATCGCGGGTTACACCCGCGGGTTCCGGCGGCCGTTCACCAACACGAAGCCACCGGAGAACGTGGTGATCACCGACAGCGCCTGGGATCCCTCGAAGGACGAGCTGGAGCACGACACAGGCGTTTTCGTCGAGCAGCGCAACTCGCACGTGGCACCCACGGTCGTGAACCTGGCCGGCGGCGACCTGCACCCGGCCGCGGGCTCGTCCGCCATCGACCGCGACCAGCTGAGCGATCCCGCACAGTTCACCGACCTCGACGGTGTGTCCGCGCTCGACGGCGACGCCGACGGCATCGCGCGTCCGGACGCCGGCGCGTTCGAGTTCAGCCCGGCGCAGCCGGGCCCGGGCGGCGGCCCCGGCGGCGGCACGCCCCCGAAGGACGTGTCGGCGCCGGTGCTGAAGAGGCTCCGCGTGCTGCGCAGGCCGAAGCTCCGCCTCGCGTTCACCGCGAGCGAGGCGGCGACGGTCAGGATCGTCCCCCGGCGGATCGTCCGCGGACACGCGGCCAAGGCGAGGCAGCCGATCGTGCGCCGCGTGGGCGCCGGCCGCGGCTCGGTGGCGCTAGCGAAGGCGCTGCGCAGGGCGGGCCTCCTGCGGGCGGGCACGGTACGGCTGTCGGTGGTTGCCATCGACGAGGCCGGGAACCGGTCGCCGAAGCGCGTGCTCCGGCTCCGCATATCCTGACCCGATGAACGACTCCCCCCGCATCCTCCTGTTCGACATCGACGGCACGTTGGTCTCGACAGGGGGTGCGGGGGCCGTCGCCTGGAAGCAGGCCTTCCAGGAGCTGCACGGCATCCCAGCCGACATCGGCGAGTTCACGGACGCCGGGATGACGGACCCGGACGTGGGCGAGAAGACGTTCGAGGCCGTGATGGGCCGCAAGCCCAGCCCGCGCGAGCTCGCCCAGTTGATTCAGCGCCGGCTCGAGCACCTGCCCGAGGCGATCGCGCAGAGCGAGGGCTACCGGGTTCTGCCCGGCGTGCCCGAGCGGCTGCGCCAGCTGAGCCGCGACGGCCACCTGCTCGGCCTCATCACCGGCAACGGCGACGGGGCGGCGTTCGTGAAGCTGTCGCGCGGCGACCTCATGCGCTGGTTCTCCTTCGGCGCCTACGCGACCGCCGGGGTGAAGCGAGCCGACATCGTCCGGCGCGCGGTGGAGCGGGGCGAGGCCACGCTCGGGGCCGACGTGCCCAACTCGGAGATCTTCGTGATCGGCGACACGCCGCTCGACATCGAGGCCGCGCACGCCGTGGACTGCACCGCGATCGCGGTGGCCACCGGGCATTTCGACGCCGAGGCGCTCCGCGAGGCGGGCGCCGACCACGTGCTCGAGACGCTCGAGGAAGAGCTTCCATTTACTTAGGTATGCAACTAATGCGCTGCTAACGTCTTCGGAGTGGCGACCAAACGCGCACTCTCCCCATCCGCCGAGCAGGAGCTGAGCGAGGCTCTGTATGACTTCTTCAAGGCCGCGCGCCGCGCGCGCGGCCGGGCGGCGAGCGACCCCGCGCCGGACGGCCTGTCGCTTGCGCAGTACCACCTGCTCGAGCCACTCGCGTCCGGGCCGCGCACGAACCGCGAGCTTTCGGAGCTGGCCGGCATCGCGGCCCCGACGGCGACGCGGATGGTGGACGGCCTCCTGCAGCGGGACTTCGTCACGCGCATAGAGGACCCGATCGACCGCCGCGCGGTGGTCATATCGCTCACGGACGCAGGACGCGCCGCGCTCACGCGCAAGCAGCGCGAGTACGCGGCGCGGCGCCGGCGCGTGGCTGCGGCGCTCGACCCGCACGAGCAGAGGGTCGCGACGGACCTGTTGCGGCGGCTGGCGACGGTGATCGAAGAGCTGTGACCGAGCCTCGGCCCGGTTATCTCCTGTCGCCGAAGGCGACGATCCTGGCGCTGTCCGGCGTGCTGCTCGGCATGCTGCTGGCCGCGCTCAACCAGACGATCGTGGCCACGGCCCTGCCCCGCATCACCGAGGACCTCGGCGGGCTCGCGCACTACTCGTGGGTCTTCTCGGCGTACATGCTCGCCTCGACGGTCACCGTGCCGATCTACGGCAGGCTGTCCGACATCCACGGGCGGCGGCCGTTCTTCGCGATCGGAATCGTCATCTTCATGGCGGGCGCGGTGGTGGGCGGCACCGCCGGCTCGATGACGCAGCTGATCGTCGCGCGCGCCATCCAGGGCCTCGGCGCGGGCGCTCTCATCCCGCTGGCGATGGCGGTGATCGGCGACCTGATTCCGCCGTCCGACCGCGGGAAGTGGCAGGGCCTAACCGGCGCGGTGTTCGGCCTGGCCTCGATCCTCGGCCCGCTCACCGGCGGCTGGATCGCCGACAACACCGACTGGCGCTGGGTCTTCTTCGTGTCGCTGCCGGTGGGCCTGCTGGCGCTGGTCGTCGTGCTCTCCACTCTCCGCATCCCTCCCCACCCCGACCGCGCCGGCGGCATCGACTACACCGGCGCGGGGCTGCTCGCCGCGGGAGTCTCGTGCGTGCTGCTCGGGACGGTCCGGGCGGGCGAGCAGGCGCCCGGGGGTCTGGGCGAGGTGATCGCACTATTCGCCGTCGGCCTCGCCGTGCTGGCCCTGCTGGCGTGGCACGAGCGCCGCACCGAGAGCCCGATCGTCCCCGTCTCCCTGTTCCGGCTCCGCACCTTCAGCGCAGCCGCAGCCGCATCGTTCGCGGTCGGCGTGGGCATGTTCGGGGCGATCATGTTCGTCCCGCTGTTCGTGCAGGGCGTTCTCGGGCAATCGGCCACCAATGCCGGCCTCGTGCTCACGCCCCTGATGCTCGGCCTGGTGAGCGCGAGCGTGGGCAGCGGACAGCTCATCTCCCGCACCGGGCGCTACCGGTGGGCGATCGTCTCCGGCCCGATCGTGATGGGCGCCGGCTTCGCGCTGCTCGGCGGCCTCGATACCGAGTCCACGCGCGGCGCGGCCACGATCGCGATGGTGGTGCTCGGCATCGGCCTCGGGCTGGTCCTGCAGAACCTGCTCCTGGTGGTGCAGAACTCCGTCCCCAGCCGCGAGCTCGGCATCGCGACTAGCGCCACCCAGTTCTTCCGGACCACCGGGGGCACCATCGGCGTGAGCGTCATGGGCGCCCTGATGACCTCCGGCCTGCCCGCGGACGCGGAATCCGCCTCACCGGCCCAGCTCGCCCACGCGATCCACCCAGTCTTCATGCTCGGTATCCCGCTGATGGTGGTGGCGCTCGCCCTCATCCTCCTGATTCCCGAGAAGCCGCTCCGCCGGCACGTGCGCGAACCCGAGGCCGCTCCCGTCCCGGCGTGACAACGACCCCGGCCCGACAGCACTACAACGTCACGCTCGCGGTGCTCGCGCTGGGCGCGCTCTCGTACGCACTTCTGCAGACGATGGTGGCTCCGGCGCTGCCCGAGATCCAGCACGAGCTCGGCGCGACGCCCACGCAGGTCACCTGGGTCCTGACCGTGTACCTGCTGAGTGCCTCGATCGCCACGCCGATCCTCGGCCGGCTCGGCGACATGTTCGGCAAGGAGCACATGCTCGTCGTCGTGCTCGGCCTGTTCGCCGCGGGCTCGCTGATATGCGCGCTGTCCAGCAGCCTCGAGCTTCTGATCGCGGGCCGCGCGGTGCAGGGAGCGGCCGGCGCGGTGTTCCCGCTCGCGTTCGGGATCATCCGCGACGAGTTCCCACGCGACCGGGTGGCCACGGGCATCGGTCTCATCTCCGCCACATTCGGCATCGGCGGTGGCGGCGGGCTGATCCTCAGCGGGCTGATCGTCGACAACCTCTCGTACCGCTGGATCTTCTGGTTCGGCCTCATCGTGGTCCTGATCGCCGTGGTCGCCACGCGCCTGTGGGTCCCCGAGTCGCCCATCAAGTCGCCCGCGCGCGTGGACTACGGCGGGGCCGCGTTGCTCTCCGCGGGGCTGACGGCCTTCCTCGTGGCCGTGAGCGAGGGCAACCGCTGGGGCTGGCTCTCCGCGCAGATAATCGGCCTGTTCGTGGCGGCCGCTGTGCTGCTCGTGGTCTGGGTGATCTACGAGCAGCGCGTGTCGGAGCCGCTCGTGGACATCGACCTCCTACGGCTGCGCGGCGTGTGGACCACCAACCTCACCGGGTTCCTGATCGGGTTCGGCATGTTCGGCTCGTTCATCCTCGTGCCCCAGTTCGTGCAGATGCCCGAGGCCTCCGGCTACGGATTCGGCGTCGGAGTCCTGGGGGCGGGCCTGTTCATGCTGCCCTCGACCGCGGTCATGCTCGTGGCCGGGCCGCTCGCGGGGTCGCTGGCCGGCCGGGTGGGATCGAAGGTGCCGCTCCTGATCGGCACCGCGTGCGCGAGCCTCAGCTTCGTCCTGCTCAGCGTGGCCCACTCGGAGCAGTGGCACATCGTCCTGGCGGTGGCGCTCCTCGGCCTGGGCATCGGGCTCTCCTTCGCCTCGATGGCGAACCTCATCGTCGAGGCGGTCCCGCAGCACCAGACCGGCGAGGCCACCGGCATGAACACGATCATGCGCACCGTCGGCGGCGCGTTCGGCGCTCAGATCGCCGCCACGATCATCACGAGCCACCTCGAGCCGGGTACGGCCTTCCCGACCGAGGACGGCTTCACGACGGCGTTCGTGCTGGGAGCCATCTCGGTGGCCGTCGCATTCGGCGCGGCGACCCGGATCCCGGGACGCAAGCGAGTGACACTGGCCGAATCGCCCGTGTCAGCCTAGGATCGCGTCGTCCCCCGACCGAGGAGAGCTCATGGCCCGAGCGGAAGCGAAGATCAAGGATGGCGCAGCCCCGTACCTGGAGCCAGGTGAGGAGGTTCTCGCCGCGATCGTCGCACGTCCGCGCGGATGGACCCAGAGCAACGCATCTCCCGGCGGCGGCGCCGTGGCCGGTGCCATCGGCGGAGTGCTCGGCGGCAAGAAGCAGCAGGAGAACCTCGGCGCGGCGGAGGACTCGGGCTTCGAGATCGCTAGCCCGATGGCCCTCGCCGTCACCAACAAGCGGCTGCTCTCGCTGAAGATCAGCAACCCGGTCGGGCTCGGCATAGGTGGGGACGTCAAGGAGCTCGTGAGCGCCGCACCGCTCGGCGAGGTGGACTCGATCGAGCTGAAGCGGCTGGCCGTGGGCAAGACCGTGACCGTGACGGTACGCGGCACGCCGTTCGTGCTCGAGGTCGGCGCCGGCGCCAACGCCAAGGGCGTGTCCGAGTCCTTCGAGCAGGCGAAGGCGCAGGCCGCCCCGGCCTAGGGCGTCCGGGCGCCGTTCAGCGCCGCCACAGCTTCATGCGTGCTCATCACGCGGCCGAACTCGGGATCGAGGTTCGCGGCCGTGACTCGCGCGAGCTCGTCGGCGCTGATCGTGCCGCCGTCGTGGGAGGGCAGCGCGAAGGTGTAGGTCGCGTCGAGCACGAAGTCGGTCTCGAACCCGATGTTCGCCGCCACCCGGGCGGTCGTCTCGCAGCACATGTTGGTCTGGATGCCGCACACCGCGACGCGCTCGATCCCCTGCTCCCGGAGCCACCCGGCGAGGTCCGGCTCGCCGTGGAATGCCGAATTCACGTTCTTCGTCACGAACAGGTCGGGCTCGCCGGTGAGCATCGCGTCGAGATCGTTGCCCGGCTGCCCGGGAGTGAACGGCGAGCCTGGCTCGATGCCGTCGTGCCGCACGAACACGACGGGCTGTCCCTCCGCGCGCCACCCCTCGATCAGCGCCGCGATGTTGTCCTCTGCGGCGGGGTTGTTCCGCTCGCCCCACATGGGATCGGCGAAACCCTTCTGGACGTCCACGACGAGCAGCGCGATGCGGTCCATGGGCGCAGCCTAGTCAAGCGCAGCGCGCGGCTCAGCGTTACCTGAGTCAGTCATAGATGTGGTACGGTCGCCGCGCCATGAGCCAGCCAGCGGCGCGGAGCGCCAATCTGCTCGGGACAGTCGGGTTGGCCGTATCCGACCGGATCCGCACGGCCGGCGAGGACGAGCTCGGGCTCGGCGGATCCGCGCCGATCGCGATCGTGGCGCTCTCCACCTATCTCGCCGACCGGCCGCTGGACGAGATCGCCGACGCGTTCGGTATCACGGCGTCCGCGGTGGTGCGGCTGGTCGACCGGCTGGAAGAGGAGGGGCTCGCCGACCGGCGTCCGGGGCCCGACCGGCGCCGGGTGTCGGTGCGGCTCACCGCGAAGGGCGACCGCCGGGCGAAGGCGATCCTGGCCCGGCGCGAGCAGGAGCTGGCCGGCGTGCTGGGCGTGCTGTCCGCGGCGGAGCAGCGCGAGTTGACCCGCCTCCACGAGAAGCTGCTGGCCCGGTTGCCCGACGGCGTGCCCGGCGCCCGGCGCGTGTGCCGCTACTGCGACGTGCATGCCTGCGGCCACTACGACGGCCGCTGCCCGGTCACGCGCGGCATCGACGAGCGCGGCCTGCGGGCCTAGCCGCCGCAGACCCTCGGCACGGCGACCAGGGCATTCGCTCGCACGGCGAGCTCGCCGGGGCGGCCGCGGATCTTGCAGAAGGCGTAACGGCCGTTCTGGAAGTCGATCTTCGTGCGATATGGGTGTCCGACGACGCCCGCCCGGTTGCCCGCGGTGGCGGGAATGTCGCTCGTGACCGCGAGGCAGCTGTAGCGGCCGGTCCTCGACGACGGCTGCTGGTCGGCCGGCACCGTCGAGGCGCTCGGGGGGTATGCGTGGCACTGGACGCGCAGAATCGGTCCGTGGAACTCGCCCGCCGCGGCTCGGTTGTTGGCGTCGGCCTTGATGGACGCCGCCGCCGAGGTGACCAGCGCCTGGCGCGCGGTCAGATCCTTCCCGGCCGGCGTGCCGCGCGCGAACCGCGGCGTCTGCTCGCGCCGGATCGTGGCGATCTCCTGCCGCTCGAGCCGGGCGCTGAGCGCGGCGTCCTCACGGGCGTGGCGCTCCTTGGAGCGCTGGATCACCGGGCTGAGCACGAGCGCGAGCGCGACGAGCGCGACCCCGAGGGCGACCACCGCCACCTTCCCGGCCTTCGGGAGCTTCCGCCAGAACCAGGCCGGCAGCTCGAAGAAGCCCGGGAGCGGCTCGTAGCGATCGTTCGCTTCCCCTTGCACCGGGACCCAGAATACATGCATGATGCAATCATTGGGATGCCGGGGAAGCTGACCAGATGAGCGCGGAGGAGCGCGGTGGCGGGAAGCGGACGGGATCGGGCGTAACCCGACGGCGCCTCCTTGCCGGCGGCGGGGTCGCCGGTGCCTCCGCGCTCGCAGCGGGCGGGTATCTCGCGGCGCGTGAGATCGCCGGCGATGACGATGCCGGCGACCGCCAGGCCACTGCCGCCCAGGCCGACGCCGCGTCCGGCCCCCTGTTCGAGCTCGATCCGCACTTCGTGAACCTCACCACCTTCGTCCTCGCGAGCCACCCGCGGCCCGTGCGCGAGGCGATCGAGCGGCACCGGAGGAAGCTCGACGAGAACACCGCGCTCTACCTGCGCGAGGCGGAGTTGGCGCTCGAGGAGGCCTCCCGCACGGCGCTCGCCGAATACCTCGAGGCGGGGCCCGACGAGATCGCGCTCACCGACTCCACCACGATGGGCGTCGCGCTCACGTACGCGCGTCTGAGCCTCTCCCCCGGCGAGGAGATCGTTACGTCGGAGCACGACTTCTTCGCGACCCACGAGTCGCTGCGGCTGCGCGAGGAGCTGGACGGCGTGACGGTCCGGCGCGTGCGCCTGTACGACGAGCCGGAGTCGGCGTCGGTCGACGGAATCGTCTCGGCCGTATCGCGCGCACTCGGCCCGCGCACGCGCGCGCTGGCGCTCACGTGGGTGCATTCCTCGAGCGGCGTGAAGCTGCCGCTGCGCGAGATCGCCGCGGCGGTGGCGCACGCCAACCGCGGGCGGCGTGAGCGCGAGCGCATCCTCCTGTGCGTGGACGGCGTGCACGGCTTCGGCGTGGAGGACGCGTCCCCGGCCGGCCTCGGCATCGACCTGCTCGCCTCCGGCTGCCACAAGTGGCTGTTCGGCCCGCGCGGCACCGGGTTTGTCTGGGCCGCGCCGCACGCCTGGCGCCGGCTCGCGCCCACCATCCCGTCCTTCGACCCGCGCGTGTACAGCGCGTGGATCGAGGGCCGCCCGCCGCACGGCGCGCCGCCCGGCGCGCTGATGACGCCCGGCGGCTTCCACTCGTTCGAGCACCGCTGGGCGCTGCCCGAGGCGGTCAAGGTCCACGCCGGGCTCGGCGGCCGCACGGAGGTGGCACGGCGGACGCACGCCCGCGCCGGGGAGCTGAAGGACGGACTGGCCGGCATCGGCGGTGTCCGGCTCAGGACGCCGCGCGACGAGGCGCTGTCCGCCGGGCTCGTGTGCTGCGAGGTGAGGGGAATCGACCCCGGCGAGATGGTGGACCGCCTGCGCGAGGAGCACCGGGTGGTGGCGAGCGTGACCCCGTACCGCACCCGCTACGTGCGCTTCGGCCCGAGCGTGGCGAACCGCGAAGAGGACGTGCGGCACGGCATCGAGGCGGTCGAGGCGATCGCGAGGCGCGTGTGACCGGGAACTCCGGCGGGCGCTCGAACGTACACAGGTCATGGACCGGGTTCTGCTTGTCGCGTGCCGCACGGCCACCGGCGTGCCTCTGCTCGAGGCGGTCCGTCGCCGGGCGGCGCTGTCCCCGTGCAAGTTCACGCTCCTCGTGCCCCGGCCGTGCCACGGCCTCCACAGGGTCGTGGACCCCGAGGACCACGGCTGGCGCGAGGCACAGGACGTCATCGACTCCGCGTGTCCGGTCCTCGGCCGCGCCGCCGGCTCGGAGGTGGCCGGCATGATCGGCTCGCACGATCCGGTGGCCGCGGTGGAAGACGCGCTCAACATGCATGGGTTCGACGAGGTGATCGTCTCCACGCTCCCCACGCGGGCCTCGCGGTGGCTGCACCTCGACCTGCCGAGCAAGGTCGAGGGGATGGGCGTGCGCGTGACGAGGGTCAGTGCAGGCTGAGCCCGGCTACGTCGCCGCCGCGCCGGGCGGCGGCGCCGGCGTGCTCGTGCTTCACGCCTGGTGGGGCCTGAGCGACGGCGTCCGCCGGTTCTGCGACGGCCTGGCCGAGGAGGGCTTCGTGGCGCTGGCGCCCGACCTGTGCGCGGGGCGCACCGCGAGCACCGTCGAGGAGGCCCAGGCGCTCGCCGGCGAGCTGGACGACGAGGCCGCGACCCGGCGCGCCGCGGACGGCCTCGACCGGCTGCGCGCGCACCCCGAGGCGCATGACCCGCTCGGCGTGGTCGGGTTCTCGATGGGCGTGTGGTTCGCGCTCGACCTGAGCGCGAAGCACGCGGACGTCGGCGCCGTGGTCCTCTACTACGGCACGGCGAGCGGAATCGACCACTCGCGGCAGCGCGCGCCGGTGCTGGGCCACTTCGCCCAGCACGACGAATGGGAGGCGGCGGAGGAGGTGAGCTCACTCGAGGGCGACCTTCGGCACGCCGGCCGCCCGGTGCGCTTCGAGGTCTACCCGCGGGTGGGCCACTGGTTCGCCGAGGCGGACCGCCCCGATGCCTACGACGCCGCCGCGGCGTCGCTCGCCCTCCGCCGCACGACCGCGTTCCTCCGGTCGCAGTTACAAAAGGAGGGCGTCGCGCCACTTCCACAGTGGTGACGGACTCCTCGCAGCTGCGCGCGGCGCGCACCGACCCGGCGGCCTTCGAGTCGTTCTACCGCCGCTGGGCGCCCGCGCTCCACGCGTGGCTGCGCACTCAGGTACCGCCGGACGCAGCGAGCGAGCTGACGGCCGAGGCCTTCGCGCAGGCGCTGCTCGGGCTCGGGCGCTTCCGCGGGCGCGAGCCCGGCGCCGGCGTGGCGTGGCTGTGGGGGATCGCGCGCAACCTCGTCCGCCAGCACCACAGGCGGGGGCGGCTCGAGCGGAGCGCCATCGAGCGGCTCGGCATCGCCGCCCGCTCGTATGACGACACCGACTGGGACGAGGTGGCCGCGCGCGCGCACGCGGCCGAGCTGGCGCGCACGCTCGCGGCCGAGCTCACCCGGCTCGACTCCGGCCAGCGGCGCGCGCTCGAGCTGCGGATCGTGTCCGACCTCGACTTCGGCGCCGTGGCCGCGGGCCTGGGCATCAGCGGGCCGGCCGCGCGGATGCGCGTGTCCCGCGCCCTGAAGATCCTCAGATCCCGACTCGAAGGGGTGTGGCTATGAACGCACGCGACGCGCTGGCGCCCAATCTCGACGCGATCCTTGCCGATTTGATGCCGGCCGCGCGGCGGCTCGCCGCTCGGCGGCGGGCGCGCCGCCGCACCGCTCGGATCGCCGTCGCGGCGGTGGCCGCACTCGCACTGGGCGGCACCGCGGCCGTGGCGGGGTTCGACATCCTCGGCTCGCCGGCACCGCCGGCCGTGCAGCGCGACCTCCGGGGCGTCGATCGCGGCATGCCTCGCGATCTCCGGCTCGACCCGCGCGTGGACGAGGCGCGCGCCGTTGCGGCCACAGGCGACTCGGTCGTCTACTACGCGCCGCTCGCCGGCGGCGGGTACTGCGCCGAGCTCGTCACGAACGGCGCGCGGCCGCGGGGAGCCGTCTGCTCCACGGATGCCGTCACAGGCGCAGAGGGAATGTCCGTGACCGTCCCCTTCACCGATCCGGTGACCGACGACTCGCCGGTCACGGTCTCCGGCCGAGTCTCGAAGCCGGGCGCCGCGGCTGTGGAGCTGGTGTACCCCGACGGCGGCACGGACTCCGTGGCGGTCGGCGAGCGGGGGTTCTACGTGGCAGACGTGCCAAGCCCGCACCTGACCGCGGTGCACCGGCACGGCCTGCTGCTGGTCGCGCGAGGCGACGACGGCGGCTCGCTCGCGCAGACGCTGATCCCCACCGACGCGATCACGCCGCCCACGGAGGCGGAGCGGCCGCACGACCCGATCGAACTCGACACCGTGAGCACGGAGTCGGACCTGACGCTGGTCCTGCGCGTGCGCGGCTCGCTGTATGTGCACGGCGTCGATCACCTCACGCTGCGCTACCCGGATGGGAAGACCGTGACGATCGAGCCGCGCGGAGACCGCTTCGACTACGCGGTGCCGAGAGAACGCCAGGACGACCTCATGACGCCCGGCGCGATCACGGCATACGACGCACACGGCAACGTGCTGGCGGAACGCCCCGTGGCGGCCGTGGCGTACTGGCACTCACGGCGGTAGGGTCGCTCTGGCTTGAGCTCGTCGATCCTCGTCCTCCAGCACATCGCCTGCGAGCCGCCCGCGGCGTTCGAGGACGAGCTGCGCTCGCGCGGGCTCGACGTGACGCGCGTCGAGCTCGACGAGGGCGACCCGCTCCCTGACTGGCGCGAGTTCCCGGCGATCGTCGTGATGGGTGGACCGATGGGCGCCTACGACGAGGCCGACCACCCGTGGCTGGTGGAGGAGAAGCAAGCCCTGCGCGAGGCCGTCGACGCCGACGTCCCGGTGTGGGGCGTGTGCCTGGGGGCACAGCTGCTCGCGTCCGCGCTCGGGGCGCGCGTGTACCCGGGCGAGCAAGCCCGAGGTCGGCCTGCTGCCCGTGAACCTGACCGGCGAGGCGGCCGACGATCCGGTCTTCCGCGACGCGCCGAGCTCCTTCCCCACCCTCCAATGGCACGGCGACACGTTCGACCTCCCCGAGGGCGCCACGCTGCTGGCGAGCTCACCGGCGTATCCCCATCAGGCGTTCCGGGTGGGACGCTCGTACGGCCTGCAGTTCCACATCGAGGTCCCGCTCGAGCTGGCCACCGAATGGGGCGAGGTGCCGGCCTACGCGAACAGCCTCGAGTCGACGCTCGGCCCCGGCGCGCTCGACCGCCTGCTCGCCGACGTGGCGGACCATCAGGACGTCACCGTCCCGCTCGCCCGCCGGCTCTTCGGCCACTGGGTCGAGGACGTGGTGCGCGCGCCCATCGCGCATGCCGGAAACTGACCCCACCGGCCACCAGCTTGAGCTGATCGCCCGCCTCGCGACGCTCGAGCCGCCGATGTTCCTCACACGGAGTGGGAGACCTGGGGCGAGGCCGCGCCCGGCGTGCCGTTCTACCTGTGCGGACAGTCCGCCGACCTGAGAGGGGACGTCGGCCTGCTCGACCGGGAGGGCACCGCCAACTGGATGCGTGTGCACCGGCTGGCGTTCACGGTCGGCGGCTACCCGGCGCCGGCGGGGTATCAGCTGGCGCTGTTCCAGATCCGAGCGGGCGTGGCGCGGCGGAACTCGTTCGGTCCGCTGTCCGAGCGCCAGCTCGCGACGATGGCGGAGCTGCGCGAGCGCTTCTTCCCGGACCGCTCGGAGGAGCAGCTCCTCCCGCGCTCCGAGCCGCTCCCCGGCTAGCCGCCGAGGACGATCTCGCCGCCGCCCGTGTCGATCGCGGCGGCGGCCAAGCCGGGGTCGCCGTCCGTGATCCGGACGGGGAGATCCTGCGCGTCGTCGCCGAGCCACTCGCGAACCTCGTCCGGCTCTTTGGCGCACACCTCGACCCACGCGATCCCGCGAGGATCGGCATCGTGCCGAACGTCCGCCGCGCCGGGGTGCTGCTCGGGCGGCACGTCCCACTGGACGAAGAACGGCAGCGCGCCGGTCTTCGCCGCGCGCTCGAGCCCGGCGAGGCGCCAGGTGAGCGTCGAGCCGTCGTCCGCCTCGCGCGACTTCTCCTCCACCTCGAGGTCCAGCCGCTTCGCCACCGCGTCGATGTCGTCCGTGGCCACGACCCAGCCCACGAGCGGGTGGTCCTCCGTGAGCGCGCGGCGCACGGCGCGGCCGAACTCGGATCCCTCGGCCTCCTCCACGTCCACGACCGCGATCAGCTCGAGGTAGGTCTCCCCCAGCGGGACGATCCGGTTGGCGGTTCCCCAGCCCTCGTGCCGGCCGCCCGGCACGGACGCGAGGCCCTCGCGGTCGAACATCGTGGCGCCGGCGGCGTCCAGATCGTCCACCGCGTAGATCACGTGATCTATCCACACACGGCTCATCGCGCTCTCATTCTCCGTGGGTACCTTCCGACTCGATGCTGAAGCGAACCACACCCATAGTCCTTCTGGTCGCGGTCGCCGCGGGCGGCCTGGCGGTCGCCGCGCACAACCCCGCTCCGGTCACGAAGCCGTACAACCCGGACATCGACCCCGCCGACTTCGGCGGGCCGATCGACAACGCCTACCTCCCGCTGAAGCCGGGCACGGTGTTCACCTACAGGGGAGTGGGCGACGACGGGACGACGCGCGAGCTGAACATCGTGCGGGTGACCCATCGGAAGAAGCGGATCATGGGCATCGACGCCGTGGTCGTCCTCGACAAGGTCTGGGCGGGCGGTAAGCCCGAGGAGCGCACGTTCGACTGGTACGCGCAGGACAGGGACGGCAACGTCTGGTACCTCGGCGAGGACTCCTCCGACTTTCAGCACGGCCACTGGGTTCGAAACGACGGGTCGTGGACGGCCGGCGTGGGCAACGGCAAGCCGGGCGTGATCATGCTCGCCCACCCGCGCCGCGGTGACGCCTACCGGCAGGAGTACTCGCCCGGCCACGCAGTGGACCAGGCGAAGGTGCTCGGCCCGGGTGGCCGCGTGGCCACGCCCTTCCGCACCTTCAAGCGCACCCTGCTCACGCGCGAGTTCAGCACCCTGGACAGGCAGTTCGAGAAGAAGTGGTACGCGCGCGGGATCGGCGTGATCCAGGAGGACGCGGTCACGAAGAGCAGGGAGCACTCCGAGCTCGTGTCGGTCGTGCACCGGCACTGAGCGGGCGCGGGCGCGCTCAGCTCAGCTCAGCTGCGCGAGCCTGACGTAGCGGCGCAGGGTCGCCCGGTTCTTCGAGGCGGCCCGCGTCGCGAGGCCCACGAACCGGACCCGGCCCTTCCGCACGCCGTAGACGAAGCGCTTGCCCGGCCCGGCGGAGCGCACGAACAGCCCGCCACCGATCGAGCGCGCGTGGCCGCTCAACCGTGAGGCGGGATCGCCCACCCTGATTCGCTCGGCGTCGGCGTTCACGGCGTTGGTGCGAACGAGCGCCACCTTCCCACCGCGCGTCAACGCCGCCGCGAGCTTCCGGTGGCGGTTCTTCTTTCCGCGCACGCACCAGCTCCAGCCGTAGTTGCCACGCACCTTCGGCTGACCTGCGCGCCGCAGCAGCTGGGCCGCGGTGTCGCGGAGCCGGACGTGCGCCACGCCGCGGCGTGTGATCCGCTTGAGGCGCGACTTGCAGCCGTGCCGGATGCCGTAAACGCGCTCCCACTCCTGCAGGTAGGCCTCGGCACCGCGGCTCATATCGCGCACCGTCGCCGCGCCGCCGGCGCTCCGGATGTCCTCCCACCAGTCCGGGAACAGGCCGTAGTGGGCCACGCCGTCCTTCGTGAAGTCGAACGGCCGCTCGCCGCTCCGCTGGCGCTCGAAGGTCACCTTCCCGTCGAACGACTTGAACGGGTAGTGCACACCGCCGTCACGTGGCGGAATTTGCGACGCCAGCCCATTCTGATCCGCGCCGTACCCGAAGCCGAAGTAGAAGCGCCTGTCGCGCTGCGCCTTCGTCTTCCTCCACGTCTTGATCCACTCCGGCGCGGAGTCCTGCATCGGCGTGACCACGCCGCCCACCCGGTAGATGCGCGGGATCACGTCGAACGTGCTCCAGCTGTGGCTCGACACCGCGCCGGAGTAGTGCGCGGCCTCGATCAGGTCCATCACGCTCTTGCGTGCCCTGACGCTGAGGTGGTCCGGGTCGATGATGATCCGGCTCTGCATCAGCTTGCGGACCGCGTGGTCGCCGAGGTCGGTCAGGCCGCGCGCGTTGCAGTTCGAGTCGGTCGGATAGACCGGCGCCACGCCGAGCGGCAGGAACTGCTCGATCACGTGGCTGAGGATGTCGTTCTCGTCGTGGTCGTACACGCCCGGCTGCTGCTTGTCCTCCTCGTCGGGCGACCCGGTGCAGTGCTGCATCTGCCAGAACTTGCCCGTGGCCAGCCTGTTGCCGCCGTTGACCACGACGCCGGTCGAGCCCGAGTCGCCCGCCACGCCCGCCAGCGCGTTGTCGAATTTGTTGATGATCTCCATCTGCCGGACGCCCATGCGATGGACGTCGGCGATCTCGCTGTCGATCTTCGCGCGGTCGCACTGCGGCGCGTCGTTGTAGACGCGGCAGCCGAACGGCTCGGACACCTCGATGCCCTTGATCACGGCGAGCTTGCCCTGCGCGATCACCTGGCGGGCCTGGAACGGGTCGGTCACGATGCGGAACCAGCCACGGCCCGGGCCGCCGTTCTGGGCGTCGATGTAGTCCTGGAGCGCCTCGATGTCCTTGTTCTGGAGGTGCACTGACGCCATCTCGTCGCAGTCGTTCTGCTTGAACGGATAGAGCTCGCACAGCTGCCTGTTCTCGACGAACAGGTTCACCATCACGCGCAGCCCGCCCATGTACGCCCGCTCGATCCACTTGTAGTAGGTCTGCTCGTGGGTAAGCGAGTCGTGGTTCGGCCAGTCCTTGAAGGTCGGCCAGCCGACCGGATCGTGGCAGCGCGCCGGGTTGCCGTAGAGAGCGTTCTCGAGGACGGCGCCGCAGCCGTTGCCCACCTGGTGGTCGGGGCAGTCGACGAGCGCGTAGGGCGCGCCGTAGGGAGACCACGGCTTCCCGCAGTGCGCCTTGCCGCCGAGGAACTCGAACGCCATGGCGTGGAGGTGGAGGTCGATCATGCCCTTCACCTCGCCCCACGGCGTACGGCCCGTGAACGGCTTGCCGGTTGCCGAGGTCTCGACCTCCGGGTACACCGCGCACCCCTGTGTGGGCTCGAAGGTGAACGTGCCGGCGTTCGGCGGATCGGTGAGCACGAGCCGCCCGGCCGTGACGCCCAGGGCCTTGTTCCGTGCCGGCAGCGTGATCGTGAAGGCGTTGGCCGGGGCCGTGTTCACCTGCCAGTCGGCATCCGGGCTCGCACCCGCGGCGGGCGCGACAGCCCCGAGAGTGTTGGCCGCCATGAAGTCGCGATCGCGGCCGTAGAGGAGATAGGAGCCGAGCCGCGTGGCCTGCATGCGAAACGCCTCCGGAGCCCCCGGTGCGCCCAGGGTCGCGCCGTAGCCGGCCGAGTCCCTGACCACGAGCCCGCCACCCTGCTGGGCCCGCAGCGAGTAGCAGCCGTTGGCGAGCGCGTACCGGCGATCGTCCCCTGTGGCCGAAGCAAGCGATCTGGCCGGTGGCGCCTTGGCCGGCGCGCCAAGCCTGGCGTTCTCGACGATCCCCGACGACGCCTCATGCGCGTGCGCGACAGCGCTGAGCGCGCCCAGCACGAGGACTGAGGCAAGGAGAAGCCGCACCCGCATGGCGGCGATCCTACGATGGAGTGGTCCAGCGATGCGCCGCTTGCGCCGAGCGCGCCCGCTGCGCTAAGGGCAGGCCGGCAGCGGCGAGGGGAAGGTTGTTCCGGCCTTGTTGTTCGCCCAGCAGTTGTCGGTGCCGGTCGTGTCCCAGGCCAGGTCCACGGTGAACACCGACGGAACCGAGGGGTCCGGGTTCTTCCCGTTCTTCCTCGCCGTGTTGCCGGTCACCCGGTTACCGTCCGGGTTTGGCTCGATGTCGAGCGCGTCACAGTCGGTCGCGGAGATGTTCAGCGCGATGCAGTAGTTCGCCACCGCGATCCCGTACGAGCGGTTGCCGGTCACGTTGTTCGACTCGACCCGGTTGCGATCGATCGCCAGCATCAGGATTCCGGTGCCCGCCGGCACGGCGCAGACCGTGTCCTCGGGGTCGACGCACGTGTTCTTCCTGTTGTTCTTGAACACGCGGTTGTGGTCGATCCGGTTGTCGGAGTTCGATTTCACGTCGAGGTTCGGCAGCGTGAACGACAGGATGCCGCCGGTGTTTCCGCTCGCCAGGTTGTGGTCGGCGCGGATCCGCGAGCTGTTCTCGAGCTCGAAGCCGCTCACGTTGTCCTTCGCCACGTTGTGGTCCACCCGCGCGTGCGACGACTGTCCGATGTAGTGGCCGGTGTCGTTCGAGCCGCTCGCGAACGAGTGGTCGAGCCGTCCGATCGTGGTGTGCGACGGGAACGTGCCGTACTCACCGTTGTCGATCGCGCGCACGCGTGTGATCCGCCAGTGGTCCACGCACAGCAGGAACACTCCGAAGTCGTCGAAGCCGCGCACGGTGAGTCCGCGGATGAGCGATCCGTGCAGCCGCTGAGACGCGTCCGAGAGGCAGTCGCCACTCCGAGACTCCTTCGCCACCTCGATCCCGGCGCCCTGCCCCTGGCGTGACCGCAGCACGACCGGATGCTTTCTGCTCCCCTGGCCGATCAGCTTGATCCCGTTCTTCTGGATCGCAACGGCACAGGTCTGCGCCGAGGCTGCCGGGCAGGGCTTGCCCTCCTCGCGGTAGACACCCGGCCCGACCAGGATCCGGTCGCCGGGCTTGGCGCGGTCGACCGCGGCCTGGATCGACTGACCCTTGTGGACATGGAGGGTCCTTGCCTCGGCCGGAACGGCGAATCCGAGCACGAGGACGGGAAGCAGAAGCGCGGTCATCCTGACCATTGCGCGAAGCACCGTATGCGGCGCGCCCCGCGCGTGTCAACCTCAGCGCTTCCGGCTCGTCTCCAGATTCAGCGTTTTCTGCTCGTCTCCAGGTCCGGCTGCCGACCGCCCGTCACCACGAACGAGGCGCGGTTGTCGTCCTCGCTCGAGGTGTTGCCGGCGAAGACGTTGATCTTGCCGTTCTCCACGATGAAGCGGTCCCGGTTGTTGTAGTACCCGACGTCGTTGGGGCTCAGCCTCCAGCTCACTGTCTTGGTCTGGCCGGGCTCCAACGTCACACGCTCGAACCCCCGCAGGCGGCGCACCGGCTGGGAGAGGCTCGCGACGGGGTCGTTGATGTACAGCTGGACCACCTCGTCACCCGCGCGTGAGCCGGTGTTGGTCACGTCGACGCGCGCCCTCACGCTGCCGCCCTGCGCGCCCATGTGGTTCGAGCTGAGCCGCAGGTTCGACACCTTGAATGTCGTGTAGCTCAGCCCATAGCCGAACTCGAACTGCGGCGAGCACGTCGTGATGTCGCGGTGCCGCGAGTTGTACTTGTTGAGCGGGTCGCATGGGCGACCGGTGGGCAGGTGGTTGTAGTAGATCGGGACCTGCCCCTCGTTCCGCGGGAAGCTCACCGGGAGCTTGCCGCCCGGGTTCACCTTGCCGTAGATCACGTCGGCGACGGCGTTGCCGGCCTCCACGCCGGGGAACCACGCCTCGAGGATCGCGGGCGAGTTGTCCAGGATGTCCTTCAGCACCAGCGGACGGCCGTTGAAGAGCACGACCGCGAGCGGCTTGCCGGGGTTGGCGTCCCGCACCTGCTTGATCAGCTCCTCCTGCTGACCGGGCAGGTCCAGCATCGAACGGGACTCCGCCTCACCGCTCATCTCGCGCGTCTCGCCGACGGCGATCACGATCTGGTCGGCCGCCTGTGAGGCCGCCACCGCGGCCGGGAACCCCGCCTCAGAGCCGCACTCGTTCTCCGGGTCGTAGAGGTCGTTGTGCGACATCGTGCAGCCCGGCGTATAGGTCACGCCGGTCCCCTGCTTCTGCATGCCGGCGAACAGCGACACCGCGTCCTTCTCGTCGCCGCGGCCCCACCAGGGCCCGAGCATGTCGTGCGGGTCGTCGCCGAGCGGGCCGATCAGGGCGGTGGACTTGGTCGGGTCGAGCGGCAGCGTGGGCCCGTCGTTCTTCAGCAGCACCTGGGAGCGCTGCGCCCCCTTCCGCGCCGCGGCCCGGTTCTCCGGCAGGAGCTGCTTGCTCTCCGCGCTGGCGACGTCCGCGTACGGATGCTCGAACAGACCTGCGCGGAACTTCACGCGGAGGATGCGCCGCACCGCGTCGTTGATGCGGCGGATCGACACGCGACCGCTTCGCACGAGCTGCGGCCCGAAGTCGCGATAGTTCGTCGACACCATCTCGGAGTCCGTGCCGGCGTTCAACGCCTGGCGCGCCGCGTCGGGGCCGTCCTCGGCGACGCCGTGCCCGCACGAGCCGCCCGCGGGGTTCACACCCGGGCACTGCCGCAGCTCCGCCACGGCGGTGTAGTCGCTCTCGATGAATCCGTCGAAGCCCCATCGCCGCTTGAGGATCTGGGTCTCCGTGTACTTGTTGGCGCATGCCGGCACGTCGTTGAGCGCGTTGAAGGCGCACATCGCGGTGTCGGCTCCCGCGTCGACCGCCGCCTTGAACGGCGGCAGGTAGAAGTTCCACAGCCGGCTGTGCGACATGTCGGTCGTGTTGTAATCGCGACCCGCCTCTGGCTGGCCGTAGGCGACGTAGTGCTTCACGCTCGTGGCGACCTTGTCCGACCGGCCGTAGTCGTTCCCCTGGGCACCGTGCACACGTGCGGCCGCCATCACGGAGTTGAGATACGGGTCCTCGCCGGACGCCTCGGAGATCCGCCCCCATCGCGGCTCGTGCGAGAGGTCGACCATCGGGCTGTAGATCTGCTTCAGCCCGACCGCCGCGGACTCGAACGCGCCGATGCGGTGATCGGCCTGGGCGACGTTCGGATCGAAGCTGCTCGCCGTGGCCAACGGGATCGGAAAGATCGTCCGGAAGCCGTGGATCGTGTCGAAGGCGAACAGGATCGGGATGTGCAGGCGCGAGTTCTCGACGGCGTCGTGCTGGTACTTGCTGATCAGCGCCGGGTCGGTCTCGCTGAAGACGGCGCCGATCGGCCGGCGCGCCTCCTCCGGGTGGTCCTTCATCTGCCCGTCCGAGAGGAGCGTGAGCTGATCGAGCTTCTCGCGCAGCGTCATCCGGTCGAGCAGGGCGTTGATGCGGCGCTCCGTCTGCGGGTCCTTGTGCTGCTGAACCGCGCGCAGCACGCGCCGGTCGCGCGTGCCCCCACCAGCCGCCGCCAGCGCCCCGGTAACAGCCACCCCCAGGGCCAGCGTCGCGATGAGCAGGGCCGTGAGGGATGCGCGGGCGCTCATGCCAAAAGCGTTCCCGTGCCTGTCGTGCGCAAACTCACAAAGTTCTGTTCGGCATCCAGCTACCCGGGTAGCCATGCATGCATGAGGCGGCTCGCGATCCTCGTGGCTCTGGTGGCGGTCCTGACGCCCGCCTCGAACGCCGCCGCCGCGTCGCCGCTCCACGACTACGCCAAGCGCACCTGGGCGTCGTTCGTCGCCATGACGGACCGGTCGTCCGGGCTGCCCGCGGACGTCCTGAACAGCGACGGCTCGACCAGCGTCCAGACCTCCACGACGAACATCGGCGCCTACATGTGGAGCGCGGTGGCCGCGCACAGGCTCGGGATCATCTCCCGCGACGAGTTTGTGCGGAGGATGTCTCGGACGATCACGACGCTCGAGCGCATGGAGCGCTACGGCGACACCGGTCAGTACTACAACTGGTACGACCACCGCACGGGCGACAAGCTCACCGCCTGGCCGCCCCACCCCGAGCAGGAGTTCCATCCGATCCTGTCGTCGGTCGACAACGGCTGGCTCGCGGTGGGCCTGAAGATCGTGTCTCGCTCGGCGCCGGAGCCGGTTGCCGGCCGCGCGCGAGCGCTCTACGAGGCGATGGACTTCGGCTTCTACTACAGGCCCGACAAGAATCGGGTGCTGTTCCACTACCGGCCGGACGACCCCGCCGCCTCACCGTGCTGCTACGACACGGTGGTCAGCGAGAGCCGGATCGTCGATTACATCGGCATCTCGCGCGGTCAGTTGCCACAGAAGGAGTACTACGGCCGGTGGCGGACCTTCCCGGACACCTGCGAGTACGCATTCCAGGAGACCAAGCCGATCGGGAGCTGGCGGCGCTACTTCGGCGTGGACGTCTTCGAGGGCGCGTATCCGTATAACGGAACGCGGCTCGTGCCCTCGTGGGGCGGCTCGATGTTCGAGGCGCTGATGCCGGCCCTGTTCGTTCCGGAGGAGACCTGGGCACCGCGGAGCTGGGGCGAGAACCATCCCCTCACGGTGGACGCGCAGATCTTCCACGGCATGACCGAGGCGGGCTACGGCTACTGGGGCTTCTCACCGGCGAACAGGCCGGAGGGCGACTACGGGGCCTGGGGAGTGGACGGCGCCGGGATGGACCCGAACGGCATGCCCTCGAACGAGGACAACACGCTCGTGGACCATGGGTTCGCCGGGTGCCCGAACCGTCCCGCGAAGCCGGACCCGCCCCAGTCCGCGTACACGAACGGAGTCGTGACGCCGCACGCCGCGTTCCTCGCGCTGCGCTACGCGCCGACGCGCGCTGCCGCGAACGTCGCGCGGCTCGCGCGCGACTTCCCCGGCCTGTACGGGCGCTGGGGCTTCCGCGACAGCGTGAACGTTCAGACGAAACGCGTCTCCGACTCGTACCTCTCGCTCGACCAGGGGATGATCATGGCCGCGCTCGGCAACGCCCTCGGCGACGACGTCCTGCGCGACGCGTTCGCCGACCGCGCGGTCGAGCAAAAGCTGCGCCCTGTGATCGGCGTTGAGCGCTTCTCCACGTCGCCGTAGGATCAGCTCACCCCGCGACCAGAGGAGACCTGCATGTACGCGCGAGTGGCAACCTTCGAGAGCGACCCCGGCACGATCGACGACGCCATCAGGATGGTCCGCGAGGAGGTCGCGGGCGACACGCCCGAGGGGCTCGAGGGGGCGAAGATGCTCATGCTCGTGAACCGGGAGACCGGCAAGGGGCTCGGCGTCACGCTGTTCGACAGCGAGGACGCGCTGCGCCGGGGCGACGAGGCGCTGAACGCCCTGAGCCCCGGCGCAAGTGAGCGGAGGACCTCCGTGGAGTTCTTCGAGGTTCCGGTCGAGACCGTCACGGACTGAGCTCCGCCTAGTACGAGTAGCGACCGCCCGAGCCGCCTGAGCCCATGGCGGTCACAGTGCTGCCTCCGGGCGAGACGGCGTACCAGTTGGCTCCGAACGCGTTCACGCCCTGGCCGTTCGTGTCGCCGGCCTTCTGGTCGCCGATGTACGTGTAGAGCGGGTGGCCGTTGTAGGTCACCTGCTTGGAGCCGTCGGACCGCGTGGTCGTTCCCACCATCGAGGCGGTAAGGCCGGAGCCGGCGGTCGGCTTGCCGGTCGTGGTGACGGGCGGCCAGTCGGTCGCGCACGCGCCCGAGCAGGTGCTCATCGACCCTGTGTCCTTCTGGAACAGGTAGACGGTGCGCCCCTTCGAGTCGACGAGGATCTTGCCCAGGTTGCCGTTGTTCGACACGGCGATCGTGTGCGAGCCGCCGCTCGGCTGAGCTGATGACGCGGCGGTCGCGGTGTTGTTGTTGCCGCCGCAGCCGGCGACGACGGCGGCCACCAACGCGATGGCCACCAGGGAGATAAGTGTGGTTTTGCTCTTCATGTGAAGGTGTACGCGGACGAGTGTCCCGGGGGTCGAGCAGCTTCCGTGAGATCGGGCACAATCGCCGCTTTACCGGGTGCCTACCGCCGATTTGGCGCGCATCGGTCAGATAGCCGCATGCACAAGCGAATCCTCCTCACGCTCGCCATGGCCATCGTCGCCTCGCTCGCGGTCTCGGCCGTCGCGCATGCGGCGCCGGGCACCGTCACGGTCAACGACAGCGGCGACCACAAGGTGATCCAGTACACCGGCGGCGCGGATGCGGAAGTGACGTTCGGCGGAAGCGTCGGCGATCACACGGTCACCGTCACCGAGGCGGGCGTCACGGATCCGGGCGCGACGGCCGATCCGGGCAACATCTGCCAGCTGAGCGCGCCGGCCACGCTCACCTGCACGGACCCGAAGCTCGGCGTGAACGGCTGGTACGGCGGCTCCGCCTACATGGGCACCGGCGGCGACACAGTCACCGTGACCGGGACGCAACAGTGGATCGTCAACGGCGCGGACGGCGACGACGAGATCACGGGCAGCGACCAGGCGGACGATCTGCTCTCGGGAGGGAACGGGAACGACGTGATCGACGGGCGCGGGAACTCGGGGCTGCCCTATCACGAGGACCGCATCGACGGGGGCGCCGACAACGACATCCTGCGTGGCGGCGCCGGCGCCGACACCGTCGACGGAGGCCCGGGCAACGACGAGGTCTTCGGCGGGGACGGCGACGACTACCTGGGTGGCTCGGATGGCGTGGACGCCCTCCATGGCGACGCCGGCGACGACTGGCTGGAAGCGGGCGCCGGCGACGGCGAGCTGTCCGACGGCGGTGATGGCAGCGACGAGCTGCTGTGCGTGGGAGACGCGGGCGAGACCTACGACGGCGGCGCGGGCCTCGACCTCGTCGAGTGCGTCGGAGGAATCGAGGAGGGCCCCGATGCCGGTTACGACGACTACGCGATCGATCTTGCGGCCGGCACCGTCAACCGGACCAATCACGTGCCGACGACCGCAGCGGTCCGGGCGGTCGAGGACGCCGAGACCAGGGATGGGAACGATGTCCTCACCGGGACGAACGGCGCCAACTACCTCTATGCCGGGGCGGGTAACGACACCGTCGACGGGCGCGGCGGCACAGACCACATCCGGGCCGCCGGCGGAAACGACACGGTCGAGACGGGCGACGGAGCGGCCGACCGCGCTGACGCGGGTGGCGGCGACGACCGCTGCCGCTCCGACCGGCTGGACGAGCTCTTCGCCTGCGAGTTCGTGACGCTCGCGCCAATCCCCAGCGGCACCAGCGGCGACCGCACCGCGCCTCACCTCAAGGTGAGCCGTGTGCACGGCAACCGGGCGAAGGGGCTGATCGACCTGCGCGTGACGAGCGACGAGGCCGCCACGCTCACCGCCGAGGCGATCGGCCGGCTGGAGCGGCCGGGTCGCGGCGCGCTGGCGAGCCGGGTCGGCGACGTGACGCTGGGCAACGCCGCCAAGCGCGTTGCCGCGGGCAAGCGCGTCCGCTTCGTGGTGAAGATCTCGAAGCGCTACCGCCGCGCGCTGCCGAAGGGTGCTCGCATTCGCGTGGTCCTTCACGCGACCGACAGGCTCGGCAACGCCCGCGCGGTCAGCCGGACGGTGCGGATGCGCTGACGCGCGCGTCCACCAGGACCGACAGGCAGGTCACGCAGCCCTCCATCTTCTCGAACTCGCCGATGTCGACCGCGACCACGTCGAGGCCGGCATCGGCGAGCTGGTCGGCCGTGCGAGGTGCGGACGACGCCATCAGCACCCTGTCGCCGCCGAGCGGGACCACGTGCGAGCCGGCCTCCTCAGGCACGGTGCGGAGCGCCGGGAGCGGCGAGGTGTCGAGTAGCGAGGGGTCCGCGGCGATGATCGTGCCGTCCGGCAGCGCCGTGATCGCCGACTTCAGGTGCAGCACCTCGCGGAGCGGGACGGTGACGACCGTGAAGCCGCGCGGCGCCACCAGCTCCTCGAGCCGGCAAATGCCCTCCTCGTTCGTGCGGCCGCCGCGGCCCACGTAGAGGGTCCGCCCCACGGTGAGCACGTCGCCGCCGTCGAGCGTGCCGGGGTCCTCGATCCGCGCGACGTCGAGCCCGAGCGTGCGCACGACCTCCTCGGTGCCCGCCACCTCGGCGCGCCGCTCGGGCGCACCCGGCCGCGCGAGCACGGCGAGGTCGCCGCACACCACGACCGTGTCCTCGACGAAGGCGGAGTCGGGGAGGTCGTCTGCCCGGGCCACCTCTTGGATCGCCCACCCGGCGGCGCGGAGCGCATCGACATAGGCCTCGTGCTGTGCCGCGGCGAGCTCGGCATCCACCGGCTCACGCTCGCCGAAGGTCACGATGCCATCCGCCATCCGGCTGCTGGGCCGCCGGACCAGCGCCACGCGGTCCGTCATCGGCGGTGGACCCTACCCCCTCGGAGTGCCCAGGCCTCCGCCTCCCGGTAGGTCCGCTCGCTGCTCCAACCGAGCGCACGGCCCAGCGGGATCGCGATCGGAAGCAGGGCCGCGATCGCCCGCGACTCCTTCGTCGCCGCCGCCCGCCGGTCCGTCCTCTCCACGTCAACCATGTGCGCTTTCATGCGGACGAACGTAGGCGCGCGCCCTCAACGCTTCCTGCACACGATCTGAACGTGGGTCGGCCCGCAGCGTGGCACCGGAAGCTCCCGCTGCTTTCGGGCGTTGATTTCGCATGCGCGATTCGTCTCCGCTCAATCCCGCGATCGTGCTCGCGGTGTCGCTGGCACTCGCGCTGGTGGCGCCGGGCAGCGCCCTCGCGCACGACGTGAGCACGGCGGCTGGCCACAAGGCCGAGGACACCGTTCTTCACGACGCCGCCATCGAGACCAGCCTGAACAAGGCGACGCGGGGCGCCTCAGCGGTGCTGTCGCGCGCGGCCGCGGCAACCGTTGCGGCCGATCCGGGACAGGCCGGGCAGTGGGGCTCAGTCGTCAACTGGCCGGTGGTCGGAATCCACGTCGCCCTGCTGCCGAACGGAAAGGTGCTCGCCTGGGACTCGGTCGGCGACGGCGCGACGGAGTCCTTCCCGAATCAGACGTTCACGAGAGCCACGGTCTACGACCCGGCCACAGGCACTCAGACCCCGGTGAACGTCGACACGGGCTACAACATCTTCTGCTCCGGGTTCGCCCACCTGACCGACGGCTCGTTGTTCATCGCCGGCGGGAACAAGGACCAGCAGCTCAACGGGATCGTCAAGACACATCTCTTCAACCCCGTGACCAACACGTGGAGGCTCGGCCCGGATATGGCGGCCGGGCGCTGGTATCCGTCGGTCACCCCGCTCACGAACGGCGAGATGCTCATCACGGAGGGAGGCCCGGACACGCCAGAGGTGCGGAAGACCGACGGGTCGCTGCGCGCGCTGAGCTCCGCCTCGCTGAACCTACCTCTCTATCCCTGGATGGACGTCGCCCCGGACGGCCGGGTCTTCTACTCGGGCCCGGATCAGACGCTCCGGAAGCTCGACACGGCCGGGGGCGGCTCCTGGCAGACATTCGGTCAGCGCGATGCCATCAACCGCAGCTACGGCAGCCATGCGGTCTTCGACATCGGCAAGACGCTCGTCGCGGGCGGCGGGGCGTCGTCGAACGACGCGCGCGTGCTCGATACGAACGGGGCGGCGCCCCAGGTGGGCGCGACGTCCCCCATGGCATTCGGGCGTCGTCAGCACAACCTGACGCTGCTGGCCGACGGCTCCGTCCTCGCGACCGGTGGCAATTCCACGGGCGCGTCGCTCATCGACATGAACGGCGGCGTGTACAACGCCGAGCGCTGGGACCCGGCGACGGGCCAATGGACCACGCTCGCCGCGCAGGCGGTCACCCGCCAGTACCACTCGACGGCGCTGCTGCTTCCCGACGGGCGGGTACTCTCCGCCGGCGGCGGCATCTGCGGCACGTGCGATCAGGTCGGCTACCTGGCCAAGAACGCCGAGATCTTCACCCCGCCGTACCTCTTCAAGCACGACGGATCGGGTGAGCTCGCAGCCCGGCCTCAGATCGCCGCAGCGCCCGACACGGTGAGCCACGGAACCAGCTTCGAGATCGGCACGCCCGATGCGGCATCGATCACGAAGGTGGGCCTGCTGAGGCTCGGCTCGCAGACGCACTCGGTCGAGATGGAGGCGCGCTACCTGCCGCTCTCCTTCACGTCGGGCGCGGGCGCACTCACTGCGACCGTGCCGGCGAACATGAACACGGCCGTGCCGGGCTACTACATGCTCTTCATCGTCGACTCGAGCGGCGTTCCGTCGGTGGCCAAGATTCTGGTGCTGGACGCCGCCACTCCGCCTCCGCCTCCGCCTCCTTCCAATCAGCCGCCGACGGTGTCGCTCACCTCGCCGGCGAACGGCGCGAGCTTCACGTCGCCGGCGAAGATCCCGCTGGCGGCGAACGCGGCCGACGCCGACGGCCAGGTGTCGCTGGTCCAATTCTTCAGCGGCACCACGAAAGTCGGGGAGGACGCCACCGCTCCCTATTCGTTCCAATGGAAGGTCGGCGCCGCCGGCACATACACGCTCACCGCCAGGGCGACCGACAACGCCGGAGCCGTGACTACCAGCAGCCCGGTCACGGTCAGCGTTAAGAAGAAGCGCTGAGGCGAACGGAGAGCCGCCGCGCTCAGGCGGCGTAGCCGGTGGCGCGGTCCACCGTCATCCGGAGAATCAGTCTCACCGCGCCCGGCCTGTCCGGGTCCGGGTCCCTGCCGTCGTACTTCCATGACAGGCCGGTGTCGAATGCACGGCCCACGTCCTCGTCCATGGAGGTGACCCGGCCGCGCAGCTCGACGTAGTTGTACGGGTCCTCGGCGTCGATCACGACGACGCTGGCCCTGGGGTCGCGCAGAAGGTTCTTGTGCTTGCGGCGCCCGGCCACGGTCGAGAAGAGCACGTCGTCTCCATCCCGGCCGAGCCACATGGCGGAGGTCTGGGGGCCGCCGTCCGGGTTGAGCGTGGCGAGCACCGCGAAGTTCGGTCCGTCGAGCAGCCTCCGGATCTCGTCGTTCAGCGTGATGCCCATGCTGCGCAGGCTAGTTCGGCGCGCCCCCGTTGCGGGGTAAGCGAGGTCAGATGAGCTCTCTCGACGATCGCGCTTACCTCGTGACCGGCGCTGCGGCCGGGATCGGCGCGGCCGTGACCGAGGCGCTGCGCGGCGCCGGCGCGCGCGTGCTCGCGGTGGACCTGGAGCCGGCGGGCGACGACTCCGTGGGAGCGGACCTGACGGTCGCCGAGGAGAACGAGCGCGTGGTCGACGAGGCCCGCCGGCGCTTCGGGCGGCTCGACGGGGTTGTTGCGAACGCCGGCGTGCAGCACGTGGCGCCAGTGGCCGAGTTCCCGGTGGAGCAGTGGAACCGGCTGATCGCCCTGATGCTCACGAGCCCGTTCCTCTTGGCCCGCGCCGCGTGGCCGAGCCTCGTGGAGAGCCCGGCCGGCCGCTTCGTGGTGATCGCCTCGGTGCACGGTGTCGTCGCGTCGCCGTTCAAGTCCGCGTACGTGGCGGCGAAGCACGGAGCGGTCGGGCTGGTCAAGACGCTGGCGCTGGAGGGCGCCGAGCACGAGATCAGCGCGACGGCCGTATGCCCCGGCTACGTGCGCACCGGCCTGGTGGAGGGCCAGATCGCCTCACAGGCGGAGGCGACAGGAGTGGACGTGTCGAAGGTGCTGGACGAGGTGATCCTGGAGCCGCACGCGGTGAAGCGGCTGATCGAGCCCGAGGAGGTGGCCGAGGTGGTTCGCTTCCTGATGAGCGACGCCGGAGCGAGCTTCACCGGCTCGCCCGTCGTGATGGACCAGGGCTGGACCGCGCGCTGAGCGCCGCCAGCACAGCCGCGGTGACGATCTCGACGTAGCGCTTCGGCGCCAGGCCGGCCTCGTTCACAAGATCGTCCCAGACCCGGAAGGAGAGAAGCTCCCATGCGAGCGTGGCGGCCTCGTCGTTCGTCCAGCTCCGGTGCAGGTGGCCCTCGCTGCGGAGGCGCTCGACGATCCCGCTCGCGGCGCGCAGGCGGTTCGCCGTGCGGTCGCGCCAGGCGGTGGCGGCCGGATCGTCGGCGTGACGCGTTTGGTCGAGGGCGCGCGCAACGGCGGCGATCCGCGGATTGCGCCGCGCCTGCATCTCGGCCCAGGCGCGCACCTGGGCCGCGCCGTCGGGCGCGGCCTGCACCTTGGCGACCTCGGCGTGCAGGTCCTCGCGCTCGTCCACGTACTCCACGAGCGCCAGGAGCAGGGACGCGCGCTCGGGGAAGTGGAGGTACAGGGCCTGCCGCGATATCCCGGTCGCGCGCGCGAGCGCGGACATCGAGGGCACCTCGTCGGGCGTCGTCTCGATCAGGTCCAGGGCGTTGCCGAGGATCCGCTCTCGCGTACTTGACACATGACAAGTGTAGATGTACCTTGACAGGTGTCAAGTACGAATCAAGCGAAAGGAACCCCAATGGACCCCAAGACCATCGTCGAGCCCGTCATCCAGCATCTCGAGACCGCCTGGAACGCCGGTGACGGCACCGCCTACGCCGCCCCGTTCACGCCCGACGCCGACTTCGTGAACATCCGCGGCGAGCTTCATTCGGGCGCGGACAACATCGGCGCCGGCCATCAGGGGATCTTCAACTCGATCTACAAGGGCAGCAGCGTCGACTACACCGTCGTCAAGGCGCGCGAGCTGCGCGACGGCGAGATCCTCGCCCACGTGAGCGGCAAGCTGCACGTGCCGGAGGGCCCGCTGGCCGGCGATCACGAGGCGATCGGCACGGTCGTGCTGGTGCCCGACGACGGCGAGCACCGCATCGCGGCGTACCACAACACGCTCGTGGTGGGATAGCGCCCGGCGGCGCGTCGATTTCACCGCCGCTCGTTCGACGCCTGAGTAGATCGAACCCGCAGCCGAGGAGATCGCCGTGTCCGCAACCGTTCTGTACATGTCCATGTCGCTCGACGGATTCATCGCCGGGCCCAACGAGGGTCCGGGCAACGGGCTCGGCGATGGCGGGCACCGCCTGCACGACTGGTACTTCGGTGAGGTCGACGCCGAGCGCGAGCCCGGCGCGGCCCGCCGGTCCGGCGTCAACGGCCAGATCATCGAGGAGTTCATGGCGACGGGCGCGATGGTCGCCGGCCGCGGGACCTTCGAGCCGGCCGGCGGCTGGGGCGGCGACCACCACGACGGCGTGCCGATCTGGGTGTTCAGCCGCCACGGGCCCCGCATCGACGTGAGCCAGTGGCCCCTGGTCACCTACGTGGATGACGTGACCACCGCGATGACCGAGGCGAAGCGGGCCGCGGGCGACAGGAACGTGGCGGTCCACGGCGCGGCGACCGCGCAGCTCGCGCTGGCCGCCGGCGTGCTCGACGAGCTGGAGCTCCACCTGGTCCCCGTCCTCTTCGGCCAGGGGCGGCGCCTGTTCGACAAGATGAGCGCGGAGCAGATCGAGCTGGAGCGCACCCGGGTCCTCGAGGGCGAGGGTGTGACCCACGTCCACTACCGCGTCCACCGCTGACGCAAAGTACGATCGGACCGTGCCCGATCGCCTGTTCTTCACGGAGTCCGACGAGGCGAATGCCCTGATCGCATCGGACCCGATGGCTCTCCTGGTCGGGTTCGAGCTCGACCAGCGCGTGACCGTGATGAAGGCGTTCGAGGGCCCGCTCATGCTCAAGCAGCGGCTCGGGGCGATCGACGCCGCGACGCTCGCCGCCGCCGATCTCGAGCCCGTGTTCTTCGAGAAGCCGGTGATACACCGCTACCCCCGGTCCATGGCGAAGCGGGTCCACGAGCTGGCCATCCACGTTCGCGACCGCTACGACGGCGACGCCTCGCGCGTGTGGACCGACGCGGCCAGCGCCGACGAGCTCCGCGCGAACATCGCGGCGCTACCGGGGTTCGGGGAGATGAAGACGGCGTCGCTGGGCGCCGTCCTCTTCAAGCGTCTCGGGGTGGAGACCGCGCGGGAGCTGGCGCCGCCGCACCCCACGCTCGGGGACGTGGATTCCCCGCAGGCGCTGCAGGACTATCAGGAGGCCAAGCGCCTCCACAAGGCCGAGTGGGCGAAAGCCCGCGCCGCCTCCTGACGCTGGGGTGATCACTCCCTCGTGAAACACCGTCACCCGGTCACCGTGTCGCCATGGCGATGGACGACCTTCCACTCGCCGCCTTCGCGCCTGTACACCTGCGTGGCCCGCAAGGTGTAGGTGCGCGGCCGACCGTCGACGGAGGCGGACGTATGCTCGAGGCCGGCGGTATAGGCCATGTCGCCCACCACGTCGTACGACTGCAATTCGAACTCGTATGAAGTGCAGTCAGAGAAGCTTCTCTCGAGGGAGCTGAAGAGTTCGTCGAGCTCATGCTGCCCACGCGCGTTCCGCCACGCGCCCAGAACGGTCACAGGCTCTTTGCGGGACCAGAGCGCCCGGCGCGGAGCAGCGTCGCCGTTGTGGAGGGCAAGCTCCGCCTCGTACAGCGTGGTCTTGACCCACGCCACGAAGTCGTCATCGTCGGTCATGCCGTCAGATGCTACGACCCGGTGTTCCTCACACCTACGACGTCCGCAGCGGGCGCGCCACGATGCGGCCGTCGCGCTCGGTGACCCGGGCAGTAGCCAGCGGCCTTCGCGCGGGGCCGCGCTCCGGTGCCCCGCTGCGGATGTCGAAGGTCGAGTTGTGGCACGGGCAGGTGAGCGCATCGCGGTCGTACTCGAGCCGGCAGCCGGCGTGGGTGCACAGCGCGCTTAGCGCGTAGAGCTTGCCGTTGGGTCGCCGGATCACGATCGCGTCCTCACCGGAGCTCGGATCGGTGTACGCCTGCGAGTCGCCGGGCGCGAGCGCGCGCGCGGGCCCGAGGTCGCCGGGCTGCCGGTCCGCGCGGGGGCGCGGCGGTGCCCGGTAGCTGCCGCGAGCGAGCGTTGCGGCGGCGGCCGCTGCAGCTGCGATGAGACCGGCGAGCCCGAGCGCGTGCGTCAGCAGCGCGCGCCGGGTGAGGGTGCGTTCGGACGTGCGTCGCAGCCGGACCGGGCGGCGGGCAAGCAGCGCCGCCACTGTGGGCTGTCCCTCCGCCCCCACCAAGACGAATGGAAGCCAGGCGAAGACGAAGACGATGTCCGAGCCGAGGAAGTAGGGGACGGTGTGCCAGCTCGCGGTGAGGAAGAGCACCAGGTTGAGCGCGAGCCCGATCGCCGCCGCCGGGCGGGTGAGGACACCCATCACCACCAGCACCCCGATCAGGATCTCGAGCAGCGCCACCCCCACCCCCGCGGCCGCGGCGTGCGAGAGCGCCGGCTCCAGGAGCGGGCCGCCCGGCGTTCCGTCGGCGAAGCCCTCGAGCTGGGTGCCGATGTAGGAGGGAGCATGCGGGTTGAGGAAGCCCGGATCGCTCAGCTTCTGGATGCCCGCGTACACGAATGTGCCGCCCAGGAACACTCGCAGGGGGAACAGGGCCATCCCGGGAGCATTGGGGGCGCGTCCGGCCATCACGCCCACTACGAACGGGGGCGCCGGAGGGTTCCATCGCGTCCTCAGGGCGCGGGGAGCGAGGCGCCCCGCCGGAACTGGAACGTGCGCGCCCCGCGCGGCCCCTGCTGGCCACAGGCGCCGGCGCAGTCGAGCGAGTAGCCCGCGCCGCTGCGGATGTAGCGGCGGTCGTCGACGGTGCTGGGCGTGTCCAGGATGACCACGCAACGACCCCGCCGATCGCGGCTCAGATGCGCGAACAGCGGCACGGCCGGTCTGGGGTCGAGGCGCCGCACGTCCGCGCCGGGCCGCCCAGACTCGAAGTTGGCCGGCCGGTTCCATGCCCGGACGCAGGCGCTGAGCGGGTCAGCACGCGTCGGCGCCTCCATGCCGGAGCCCGACCCGCCGCAGCCCGCCGCGGCGGAAAGAGCAATGACGGCGACGGTGGGCCCGCGGTGAATGGCGGTTACTTCACGCGGACGGACTTGGCGGCGTGCGTCACGTTGCCGGCGGCGTCCTTCGCGATCACGCGGATCACGAGCCTCAGCCGCCGGTTTCGGACGGCGGCGGCGAACTTCTTCGACGGCTTCAGCTTGAGCGAGCGAGTGCCGGAGCCGAGCTTCAGCCGCCCGGTGCCGATCGTCGCCTCGCCGACGGCCGCCGGGAACGCCAGTCCGCCGCCGCGCCGCTTCACCTTCACGTTCAGTTCGACGGCGAACGAGGCCGGCTCATCGGCGCTCAGCTTGACCGTCAGGCCCTTGCGCGCGAACGCCCGGCGCGAGATCGACCGAGCGGCGACGGTGACCTTCGGATGCGTCGTGTCCGGAGGCGGGATCGCGGTTACGCTCTCGCATGCGAAGAAGGTGTCGATCGAGTCCCCGGTCACGGTGTCGTTGTCGGGCGGCGCCGTCTGGTTGGTGCCGCAGTTGATCCTGTCGCCGACCTGATCCGTCGCGGTGATCCGGTCATCGCCGCCGCCTGAGAAGACGTCATCGACGCCGCCGCCCGGGTCGATGGTGTCGTTCGCTCCCGGCAGGTCGGCCAGTTGCCCGTTGAAGTTGATGGTGTCGGACCGGATGATGTTCGGCCCCGGCGAGCCGACGATGACGTCGGGCCCTCCGTCCGTGTTGAGGTTCTCGACGTCGCTGTGCACGTTCGACGTGCCTCCCGTCAGCGGCCCGTCGTTGGCCTGGTCGTCGAGCGAGACGGCGATCCCCTCATCAGAGCCGTTCCCGAGCGTCGCCTCGTCCTCTCCCTCCCCGCCCGAGATCACGACCGGAACCCCAGAGGTGATCACGGACTGCACGAGCAGGTCGTTGCCGGGACCACCGTCGAACTGCGTGTTCCCGCCGCCCTGACTCCAGATGAAGTCGTCGTCGGCACCGCCGCCAAGGACATCCGCCTCCCCGCTAAGGGTCTGCTGCTCCATGTAGTCATTTCCGGCACCGCCATCGACGTGATCGGAGCCGAACCCGGGCAGGATGTGGTCGTTGCCGGCCCCGCCGTTGATGGTGTCGTTCCCCTCTCTCCCCTCGAGACCGTCGGCCTGGGTTCCGCCAGTGAGCACGTCGGCCCCATTGCCGCCGACGAGCGAAGCGGCAACGTCGGTGCCCGCGGCGAGCTTGATCGTGTCGTTACCGTCCCCGCCGGTGGCGCCGATGGTTCCGGTGACGTTCTGACACGTCACCGTGCTTACAGGGCCCGCGGGCGTGCAGTTCGGCCCGGTACCCGTCACGTTGCCGGCGGGATCCGTCACGGTGAAGGTCGTGGCGCCGGTCTTCGTGATCGTGATGTTGCTCCCGGCGGCGTCCGCCTGCACGTTGAGGTTCCCGCTGAACACCGCGACGGACGTCGCCGCCGCGGCCACGGATGGCACGGCCAGGAGGATTGCCGGCACGGCCAGGGCGCATTTCAAGGCGGCCTTCATCGCGAGCCTCGCTTCACGCGCACCTTTCGCGCGGCGCTCGTCTCGTTCCCGGCAGCGTCGGTCGCAACGACCCTGACCACAAGCCGCAGCGGCTTGCCGCGCACGGCCTTCGCCAGCTTCCGTGACGGCTTCAGCGTCAGCGAGCGCGTGCCCATTCCGCGCCTGAGCCTCCCCTGGCCGATCGTCACCTCGCCGACGGCGCCGGCGAACGCCAGCCCGCCGTGGCTCCGCTTGACCTTCGCCCGCAGCTCGACGGCGAACGACGCCGGCTCGTCTGCCGACAGCTTCACCTTCAAGCCCTTTCGGAACGCCCGGGCCGTGATCGACTTGGGCGCCTTGAGCTTGACGACCGGCGCGCGTGTGTCGTGAGGGGTTGCCGACGTGGCGTCAACGTGCTCGCAGGCCGCGAACGCGTCGGCGCTGTCCCCGGTGACCGTGTCGTTGTCGACCGGCGGGAGCCCGGGGGAGAACGGCGAGGCGATGTTGCTTCCGCAGTTGACGACGTCGGCCGCCCCGTCTCTCGACATGATCGTGTCGTCGCCACCGCCGGCGTAGACACGGTCGGCGCCGCCACCCGGGTCGATCGTGTCGTTGCCCGGCGGATTGGTGGACCCGGAGCTGTAGCCGGTCGAAGACGTATCGGAGCGGATCGTGTTCGGCCCGGCGCTTCCCGTGATCGTGTCGGATCCGCCCGCCGTGATGATGTCCTCAACGTCGCTGTGCATGTTCGACGTGCCACCGGCCGCGCCGTCGTTGGGCTGATCGTCGAGCGACACGCTCACGCCGAACCATGTCCCCATGCCCTGCGAGAACAGGAAGCCCTCGTCCACCCCGTCGCCGCCCACCATCTCGACCCGGCCCGACCTGACGTTCGAGGACATGAAGTCGTCGCCCGGCCCGCCGATCAGCTGCTTCGAGGTGCCGTCGCAGGTGGTGATGATGTCGTCGCCCGCTTCCCCGAAGAGCAGCTCGTCCTCGTTGCTGCAGCCCTGGACGTCGTCCGCACCGTCCCCGCCCCTCATCTCGTTGACACCCACCCCGCCGCGCAGATTGTCGGCGCCCGCGCCGCCCGTGAGCTTGTCGGCACCGGCACCGCCGTCCAGGAACGCGCGGAACGTGATCGCCGCGGCGACGGTGATGTTGTCGTCGCCCCCGTTGCCGTTGGCCATGAGGACGTTGGTGACGCCGGTGCACGACACGGTCGCCCCACCGCCGGTGCACGGGAGCGTCGCCGTGAGATCCGCCGCGGGGTCGGCGACCGTGAACGCATTCGTCCCGGTCTGCGTGATCGTGACGTTGCTGGGCTCGTCGTTGCCGGTCGCGACCAGGTTCATGGACCCGTCCACGCTGACCGCGGTGTCCGCCGCCGCCGGGGCGGTCAGGGCAAGCATCAGCGCGACCGCGCCGAAGAGGCCGCGCCCGATCAAGAGCTGGGTCCAACGACGACGAGCCAGAGCTCCATCCAACATTGGGTCGCGGGCGGTGTCAAGCTACGCGTCGGCCTGAGATGATCACACCCACGACTCCGACCGACACACTCGTGGATGCCCTCGCCAGCCGGCTGCGTCGGATGGACCTGGTCGGCTGGCAGCGGATTGCCACAGTGGCGGAGGAGTCCGAGCTGTCGTTCGAGGACCTGCGCCTGCTGCTCGCGCTCGAGGTGAAGAGAGACGAGGGCCCGGCCCCGATCAGCGAGCTCGCAGACATCGCCGGCTTCTCTCTCGACGTGGCCTACCCCGCCATCCACAGGCTCCGCGGTCGCGGATTCCTCACCGAGGAAGGGCGTCGCTATTCGCTCAGCGAGCAGGGGCGAGAGCTGTTCGCGAGTCTGGACGCGGCCCACCGGGAGGGCATCAAGGCGTACGTCGACGACCTCGGTCCCGACGAACGTCGACAGCTCGAGACCGCGTTCGGGATGGAGAGCTCCAACAACGAGTAACCAAGGAGGCCGCTGTGCCTGTCGCCGAAGTAGCCAACCAGATGCTCGACGCCTACCCGCGCGAGACGAGCGTCGACCGAGAGCTGCTGGTCGCCTGCATCGAGGCGTGCTCCGACTGCGCCGAATCGTGCACGCAGTGCGCGGACGACTGCCTCAGCGAGGACATCGTCCAGGACCTCACCACCTGCATCCGGAGGAACCTCGACTGCGCGGACGTGTGTGTGACCACGGGACGCGTCGTCAGCCGCCAGACCGGCTATGACGCGGAGGTCACGGGCGCCGTGCTCAGGGCGTGCGTCGAGACCTGTCGCAGTTGCGCGGAGGAGTGCGAGATCCACGCCAAGCACGGCATGGAGCACTGCCGGGTCTGCGCCGTCGAGTGCCGTCGCTGCGAGCAGGCGTGCCAGGCGCTGCTCGCCGCCGGCTGACCCTGGGATCTCCTCAAAGCCCGAGCGCCCGTAGGGCGTCTTCCGGCTCGCGGTAAAGCTCGTTTCGGAGCAGCCTGCCGCCCCGGCAGGTCCAGACGTGCGCCGTTCGATCCTCGACTTCGATGCCGCTTCCCTTCCCGCGCGCGTGCATCGTCATGACGATCACGACGCGGCCGTCGGCGGCCTCCTCGACCCGCTCCACGTCGACCCTCCACTCCGCCCAGGCGGCCTCGATGTCGTCGTAGTACTCACCGATCCCGGCGTGGCCGGCGTAGGACCGGCCACCGATGTCGAGCATCGACTGGAACTCGATCTCCGGGTGGCACACAGCCAGCCCCGCGTCCCGATCGTTGCTCGTGATCGCGCGGGCGAAGCCAAGCGCCGCAGCCTGGTTCACGGTCTGCATGGCGTCGCCAAGTATCCCGCCCGGCGTCAACACCAGGGACGCTCGGTCTGGGCGCACTCCGCGACCAGCGCGAGCTTCCGTACCCGTCCTTCGTCCAGCCACTCGATCCAGAGCCGATGGGCCGCGAGCAGCTCGTCGACTGCCCGGCGGCCGATCTGCGCGGCGATCCCGTCGGCCTCGGCGGCGAATGCGTCCGTCAGCGCGCGAGCGGTGGCGAGGTGTGTGCGGCTGTGGTCCTCCTGCCACGTGACCACGAGCCCGGCTCGCTCAAGTGACCCCGCGATCTCGTCCAGCGGCGTGAGCCAGACCGTGTCGGCGTCGGGCATCGCCGCGCGCTCCGCCGTCGTGAGCGGCGCTCCCTCCTCGAGCGTGAAGGCGAGGCGCCCGCCGGGCCCGAGCGCCGCGGCGATGTCGCGCACCAGCGCGTCCTTGTCCTCGAAGGCCAGCATCGTCTCGAGCAGGAGCACGACGTCGAACGACCCCTCCGGGAGAGGTGGGACCTGCGCGGTCTCGAAGCGGCACGACAGGTCGCCCGCGCGCTCGCGAGCAATGGCCACGGCGCTCGCGCTCGCGTCCACTCCCAGGTAGGCGCAGCCCAGCTCTTGCGTGAGGAAGCGCCCGGCCCCGGCGACGCCGCAGCAGAGGTCCAGCACCGCGAGCCCCGGGCCGATGCCGGCCTCCGCCGCCAACGCGCGGATCTCGCCCGCGGACATGAAGCTCTCCTGCCCGACGAACTCGCCCAGTGCGTACGCGGACACGCGAGCGCGGCGCAGCGCCCGGTCGAACGCCGCGCGGTCGTCCTGCCTCACGGCGGCGGCGACGGGCCGAACGCCGTGAGGAAGCGGTCGCGGAACGCGGCCATCGGCCAGACCGGCGCCCGCGGGCTCGGCAGCACGCCGTCCTGCCAGCTCCACCCGGCGATCCGGTGCATCACATTGGGATCGTGGGCGATTACCGAGATGGGCACGTCGTGGCTCGGGTCGTCGTGGCCGGTCACGAGCGTCGCGGGCTGATGGTCGCCGAGCACGACGACCACGAGGTTGTCGTCGCCGTAGCGCTGAACGAACGAGAAGATCGTGCGCATGGAGTACTCGATCGAGTGGCCGTAGGCGGCTCGAGCCCGCGCCGCATCGCCGAAGAGCGCCGCCTGGGTGGACTCCTCCGCGGGGATGCGGTCGAAGATCGAGCCCTCGCCGACGTCGTCCCAGTCGATGAGCTGCGGAATGCGGGTCCACGGCGCGTGGCTCGAGATGAGGTCGACCTCGGCGAAGACGGGCGGCCGGTGGCGCTTGGCGAGCTCCCGGCGCTGCAGGGCGAGGAGGGTGTACTGGTCGGGCATGGGCGGCAGGCCAAAGCTGGGGCCGCGGTAGCCGAAGTTGCGGCGGTCGTAGACCTGGTCGTAGTGGTAGAAGGTCCTACCCTCCGGCCACGCGCGGCGATTTCCCGGCATGGCTCCGACCGCCCGCCACCCCGCGCGCTTGAACGCCCGGGTGAGCGTGACACGGTGCTTCCCCGCGACCTGGTCGTAGCGCCACTGGCCGTTGACCGTGACCCCCGACTGCAGGGTGGAGTGCGCGAGCCAGCTCAGACCGCCAAAGGTTGGCGACGTGAGGAAGGCGCTGCGTGAGGAGAAGCCGGCGGCTCGCAGCTGTGCGTCGCCCCGCTCGAGCACGGCCTTGATGCGCGGCGAGAACGACGAGTCCTGGACCGCGTCCCTTCCGTAGCTCTCGACGAACACGACGAGGACGTCCTTGCCGCGCAGCCCCGTCAGCAGCTCGCTGCCCGGTGTGGCGCTGAAGCGGTCGTGGGCTATCTCCCGGGTGAACGCCGCGCGAGACGCGAGGGCGGTACGCACACCCTGCACCTCGTCGACGGCCAGGGCGGCAGCGCTCGAGGAGGCGACCGGCGCGCCGGCGACCCGGAGGACCACCCAGATCACGCCGAGCACCGCCGCCGCCCGGAGCGCCCAGTCGCGGTGGCCGGCCGCGACCCGCGTCACCCGCAGCAGCGCCAGGACCGGGATGGCGAGGATCGCGAGCACGAGCACCGCCCCGGCGGCGGCGATGAGGTCGGCCGTCGAGGTGCCGACCGCTTCGCCGAGCGTCTCGATGCCGATCCCCAGGTAGCTCGAGTCGTCGAGCGGCCTGAACGGCCGGTCGAAGGCCGTGAAGAAACCGATGTCGAGGACCTTCACGAGCACCAGCACGCTCAGGATCACTCCGAGCACGACGACCAGCACGCGGCGCGGAGTGGCGGGCAGCAGGACGGCCACGGCAGCGACGATCAGTAGCTCGAGCGGGAGCCGTAGGAACGCGCCGAGGTTGAGGTCCTTCGGCTCGTGCGGCGCGACGAGAGCGGCCCAGACGAGCAGCAGGGCGAGCACGGTGAGGGCGACCCCGATGCCGGCACGCAGCTGCCCACCCGCCGCGGCGTCCCGGCGCTGCCAGAGCCACCAAGTGCACTCCGTCATCGACGCCGCGAGCAGCACGAGCGCGGCGAGGAGGACGGCCTGCATGAGCGGCAGGGGCAGGACAGCGGCGGCCGCGACCGCCAGGACGATCCCCTGCACGGCCGCGACGAGCTTGCGCCAGCGGCGCGGGGGCAGCGGCGTGCGCATCCACGGCAGGAGCAGTTCACCGGCGAGGAACACGTAGCGCGCGGCCCCGATCGCAAGCACCCACCAGCCGCACTCGGGGGCGACGTAGACGCTGAGGACGAGGATCAGGAACGCGTCGACCTCGCCGTCGAAGCGCGCCCCCAGCTCGGTCTCCGTGCCCGTGCGCCGCGCCAGCCATCCATCGACCAGGTCCAGGCACAGCGCGGCGGCCGCCAGCGTGACGAGCAGCGCGACCGGGATGTCGTGGCTGAACGAGTCCGCGGCCAGCGCGGCGACGCCGACGGCGAGCGCGGCCCGGGCGAGCGTGACCCAGGAAGCCGGGGTCATCAGCCCGGTGAGGGGGCGCGCCGGCCTGGCAAGCGTCTTGGTCATTCGTCCCGGAACCGAGGTGAGAGCGCGTACCGCAGCAGCACGACGTCGCCGATCTGGCGCACCTCGGCGAGCGTCGCGCGCCGGTCGGCGTTCCACGGGAAGCGCCCGTCGCTCACGAAGCGCGGGGCGCTCGAGTCGCCGACGAAGAAGGGCGCGACCACGAGATGCAGCTCGTCGACCAGGTCGTCGGCCAGGAACTGCGTGTGCACGATGCCGCCACCCTCGACCATGAGGCGCTCCACGCCGCGATCGCCGAGGTCCTCGGTGAGCCGGCGCATGCGCACGCGCCGGCCGCCGTCCACGATCGTCGCCGCCCCTCCGAGGCGTGCCCGCGCATCGGCCACACGCGGGCTCGGCGTGTAGACGAGCTTCTCGGCCTCGCCGGTGGTGAAGAAGTTCGAGCGTGCGTCGAGATCCACCCGGTTGGTGACGGTGATCTTCTTCGGAGAGGCCGGGAGCCCGCGGGCCGTGCGCTCCTGGCGGCGTGCGTCCGAGCGGACGAGGAGTCGCGGGTTGTCGGTGCGCACGGTGACGGCGCCGACCATGATCGCGTCGCACGAGGCGCGCACCTCGTCGACCCGGTCGAAGTCGGCGTCGTTGGAGAGCGCGAGGCGGGGCGTCAGATCGCCCAGGTAGCCGTCGAGCGACACGCTGCAGCTGAGCAGGGTGTACGGGCGGTCAGGCATCCGGGACTTCCTGCAGCCGCACGGGGAGCTTGAGCTCGGCCGCTACGAGGACGGCGGCGCCCGGCAGGCTGGCCACGAACACCATCACGCCGTAGACGACAGCGGTGGCCACACCGAGCGACGCGCCCAGCCCGGCCGCGGCGAACGCCCAGGCCGTCACGCCCTCGCGTGGCCCCCAGCCGCCGACGTTGGGCAGCGCCGCGGCGAGCATCACGAGGAGCGCCAGCGGCAGCATCTGGGACAGCGGGACGGTCACCCCCGCGCTGCGCGCGGCGATCAGGAACGTGGCCGTGTGGCCCGCGACGATGAGCGCGGACGCGAGCGCGATGGCCGGCCACGCGCGGCTGGGCGGCGGTGTCAGGGCGGGCCAGGCGCGCACCATCAGCGTGATGAGCGCTGCGGCTGCGATGAGGGCGAGCGCGGCGAATGGCATGACCGCATGTACCGGCGACGGGAGGACGAGGAGCACGGCCACCGTGAGAACGATCTGCACGACCTGCCCCGCCGAGCGCTCCCACGCGACGGCCCGCAGCCCGAGACCGACGTCGCTCGTGTCGCGGCCGTGGCTGAACCCGCGGTGGACGTCGCCGACCACGCCGCCGGGGAGTGTCACGTTGAGGAACAGCGAGCGGTAGTAGGCGGCCACCGCCGGGCCCAGCGGCAGGTCGACGCCGAGGCCGCGCGCCACGACCCTCCAGCGCCAGGCGCAGCACACGGTGGTGAGCACGGCGAGGCCCGACGCGGCGGCCAGCGCCCAGGCGTCTACAGCGCGAAGACCGTCGAGGAACGGCCCGGCGCCGAGGCGCCAGACGAGCACGGCGAGGATCGCGAGGGCGGCCACGACGTGCACCCACCGCCTCGTCACGGCAGCACCAGCAGGTCGGCGTGGTCGACGATGATCTCGAGCTCCCCGGCGGTCGCCTGCGCGAGGCGACGGTCCATGTAGGCGCCGGCCGCGGCAGCCAGCGCGGGCTCCAGCTCGCAGGCGGCGCCGACCCACCCGGCGAGCCACTCCGCCGCGAGGGCACGGTGGGCGGCATCGAGTCGCCACGGACTCGGCCGGACGAGAACCTCGGCGCCTTTGCCGTCGAGCTCGTCGACCGCGGCCGCTACGGCGTCCGGACCGAGTTTGCCGCCACGGCGCTGGTGCTGATTGAACGCCGCTCGCATCGGAGCGTCCAGCGGCTCCTCCGGGGCCAGGGTCACGCGACCGACGACGGTCACCGCGAGCAGCATCGGAAGTCCTGCGCAGGCGTCGAGCATCCGGCCGAGCTCGTCCGCGGTCAGCAGGTCGAGCAGCGCGGAGGTGGTGACGAGGCTCGCGCCGGCGAGATCGCCCGGCGCCAGCTCGGTGATGTCGGATCGCCTCGCCTCGACGGTGACGGCGGTGCCGTCGGCAGCCGGACCCGGCACATCGGCGACGGCCAGCCCCAGCAGGTCCGCGTCGCCGTCGTGCACCACCCAGTGCTGTGGGCCGGGCAGCCTTGGCGCAAGCCAGCGGTCCATCGCGCCGCTGCCGCCGCCGAGATCGTGGATCTCGAGGCGGCCGGCTGCGGCGAGGTGCCGCCCGAGCCGCTCGGCGAGCTCGGCCGCGCGGGCCGCCGCATCCGCCGGCTCGCGCAGGAGGAGCCACTCTGGGCTGACCCGGACGGCCTGCGCGATCATCGTGCCGCTCCGGCGAGACCGGCGACGGCTTTATCGCGCCACTCCCGCGAGACCGACCCCCGCGCTTTCCGCAACCCCCGCGAGGACGTCCGCGACGGCGGACGCCGTGGCCGCCCATGGGCGCAGCGTCGCGCGCCGCTCGCGCGCGGCGAGGCGCAGCCGGTCGCGCAGCTCGGCATCCTCGAGCCACGCACGCAGCGCGCCGCCAAGAGCCGCCGGATCGCCGGGCGGCACGAGCAGGCCCGGCCGGGTGCCGCCCTCGCCACAGCCGAGCGCTTCGGTCACTCCACCCACCTCGGTGGCGAGGACCGGCACGCCCCGGGACAACGCCTCGGTTACCACCATCCCGTACGTCTCTGCGTGCGATGCGAGCACGAGCAGGTCCGCGGCCCCGTACGCGCTGTCCAGCTCCTCGCCGGTCAACGCTCCGGGGAAGCGCACCCGGTCGCCCAACCCGAGCTCCCGCGCGCGGCGGCGCACACGATCGGCGAAGGCCGGGTCGCGCACCAGACTGCCCGCGCACTCGCAGTGCCAGGACAGGTCCGTGACCATCGCGAGCGCGTCCAGCAGAACGTCGTGGCCCTTGTCCGGCGTCAGTGCCGCGACACAGAGAGCGAGCCCCCGCCCGTGGTCCCGGGCGCCAGGTCGGCGGCGTCGACGCCCGGCTCGGCCACGTGCATACGGTCGGCCGGCAGCGCGTACAGCTCCCCCAGCCGCCGTCGGGTCCATGCGCTGGTCGTGATGACGGCCGCGGCCGCCGCGAGGACCTCGCCCTCGCGCGCCCGCACCACACCGGCCTCGTCGTCCGGCGGGCGGTGGCCCAGCGGCATGTGCACGAGCACGACCTGCCGCAGGCGATCCGCGTGCGGCACGAGAACCTCGGGGGCGGGGGACGCGATCAGCCCGTCGAGCAGCACCACGCCGCCATCCGGAACCCCGCGGATGGCGTGTGCGAGCCCGGTGTGCCCCACGGCGTGCTCGTGCACCCTCCAGCCGAGCGCGGCGAGCCCTCGGCAGACCCGGCGGTCGTAGGTGTTGCCACCGCTGGGCCGCGCCGGGTCGTCGATGCCCTCCGGGACGACGACGTGGACGGCGGTCACAACGGCCGCTCGTAGCTCGCGGACGCGACGTGCGACTCGCGCAGCGTGACCACGAGCCCATCGAGCTCGCGCGCGCCGTCGCCCAGGTCGCCCGCCCGTGCGCGGTCTGCGAGCCGGTCGGCGACGACCCGGGCGAGCGCCTCGGTTGTGGTGTTCATCCCGGCGAACTCCGCCTCGTCGTCGAGGTTGCGGTAGCCGAGCTCGCCCAGCACCTCTCCCAGCACCTCCGTCGCGCGGCCGATGTCGACCACGATGCCGTCCTCGTCGAGGTCCGCGCGCCGGAAGGTGGCGTCGACGACGTACGTCGCGCCATGCAGGCGCTGCGCGGGCCCGAACACCTCGCCGCGCAGGCTGTGGGCGATCAGCATGTGGTCGCGGACGGTCACGCTGAACACGCGCTACACCCCGTCGTACGTGATCGTGTGGCAGAGCGCCGGCAGGCTCCGCTCGGCCAGGCGGGTCATGACGGCCGGCAGCTCGTCGAAGCGCGACTCGCCCGTGAGAACGACGTCGAAGGCGGGGTCGCGCAGCAGGTCGAGCGCGAGGGCGAGGCGGTCCGCCGTCGTGCGGCGCGCGCTCCGGGCCGGGGACACCGTCCCCACCTGGCTGGCCCGCACTCCGAGGCGGCGTGCGTGGAACGCTCCGCCCAGCGAGAGCCGCACCTCGGAGTCGCCGTACCAGCTGAGATCGATCACCGTGCCCTCGGGCGCGAGCAGGTCGAGCGAGCGCTGGAGACCCTCGGACGTCGCGCTCGTGTGCACGACCAGGTCGCAATCCCCGGCGGCGTCGTCAGGGAGGGCGAAGCCGGCCCCGAGCGCGGCCGCGACCTCGGCCCGCGACCCATCCACGTCGACGAGCGTGACCTCGACCCCCGGGAACCGGGCGAGCAGGCGGGCGACGCAGCACCCGACCATCCCGGCGCCGACGACGACGACGCGGTCACCCAGCAGCGGAGCCGCGTCCCACAGGGCGTTGACGGCGGTCTCGACGGTGCCGGCGAGCACGGCACGCGCGGCGGGCACCTCGTCAGGCACGACGGTCACGGCGCCGGCCGGCACCACGTAGGCCGTCTGATGCGGGTACAGGCAGAAGACCGTGCGGCCGCGCAGGTCCGCAGGGCCCTCCTCGACCGTGCCCACGTTGAGGTAGCCGTACTTGACGGGGCCCGGGAAGTCGCCCTCCTGGAAGGGAGCGCGCATCGCCACGTACTGGCTCGGCGGCACACCGCCCCGGAACACCAGCGTCTCGGTGCCGCGGCTGACGCCGGACCGGAGCGTGCGGACCAGCACGTCGCCGCCCCCAGGCTCAGGCAGCGAGACCGGGCGGATCTCCCCCTGTCCGGGGTCGCGCATCCAGAACGCGTGCGCCTCCTCGACCACGTCCTATGCGCCGGCCTCGGACGGCATCGTGTGTGGTACGCGGGGCGATCCCGCGATGTTCACTTCAGCGGAAATCGAACGCCTCTGAGTGGATGCGGTGCGGCGGGACCCCTCTCATCGCGAGCCCCGTCGTCAGGTTGTCGATCATCACCGGAGGCCCGCAGATGAAGACGTGACCCTGAGCGAGGTTGGGATTCACGGCCTCGAGATCGCTCACGGTCAGGTGACCCAGCGACCGCTTCCGCATGGGAATCACCCTAAATGCGGGGTGGCGGTCGGCGATGTCGTAGAGCTCGTCCAGGAAGTGAGCCTGTTCCGGCCCGGGCATGCAGTAGTAGAGATCCGCCGGGATCGATTTGTCCAGACTGCGGGCCCAGCTCAAGAAAGGCGTGATGCCGATACCTCCCGCGATCCATGTCTGCGGATGAGCCGGATCGCTCCTCAGGTAGAAGCACCCGAAGGGTCCTTCCAGCTGGATCTGGGAACCGGGGCGCAGCTTCATCATCGACCTGGTGAAGTCGCCGAATCGCTTGACGGCAAGGCGAAGTGAGTCGTCGCCGGGCGCGCTGGCGATCGTGAAGGGGTGAGACTCACGCGAGATGCCGCTCTGGACAAAGGTCGCGTACACGAACTGGCCCGCCTGAAACGCCAACGGACGGCCGGCGGGCACCATGACGATCTCCACGACGTCGTCATCCAGGTTGCGGACCTCGTCCACGCGGTAGCGGTGGCGCCCGATGCCCAGCGGACCCCCGGTCAACCGGTACCCCAGGCTCGCGAGACCCAGCGCTGTCAGACATGCGAGGTAGATGGTCAAGGCACGAGAGGAAGACGGGGTGCCGTGCACCGCGAAGGTATGGAAGGCGCCGAGGATGAAGGCCAGCCCGAGCAGGCGCTGGACGAGCAGAAACGTCTGATACTCAAGACGGCCGACCAGGCTGGTGACCGCGAACCCCGTCAGCAGCAGGAATGCGATCACGCCGCTGAAGGTGGCCCATCCCGCATCCGGCACGTAGAGGTCCAGTGCGTCGCCCGCCGCATGCAACGTGAGAAACAGGACGTGCGTGGCCGCCAGGATCACGACCAGCACGCCAAGCCGACGGTGCAGACGGTAGAGATGCTCCAGGCCGCCGAGGGCACGTTCGACCGGGCGGATCCGGCTCGCCAAGACAAGGTTGGCCGCCCAGGTCGCAATGCCGAATAGGGCCGCGAGATTGGCGACGCTGTGCAAGGTCGCCCTTCCGGTGAACCTGTCCTCCACCGATCCCGCCGTCAGCCAGGGGACGAGCGGGAAGAGCACCACGGCTGCCAGCACGTAGGAGCCGGTGCGGCGCGTGGTCACCAGCTGACGAGCTTCCAGATCTCGGGGAGCCGGGTGGCCTCGTCGGCGCCCACCTCGGTGAAGATCGCCACTGCCCGCTTGAGATGCTCCATCGCGTCCTCGGTCCGCCCCGCGGCGTGGTGGAGATCCGCGAGGTTGTTCTCGAGGGCCGCCTCCCGGTGGCGGTCGCCGTATGCGGCGGACAGCTCCAGCGCGCTCTCCGTCAGCTGGCGTGCGCTCTCGACCTCACCGGCGTCACGCTCGACGAGCGCCAGGTTGTTGAGAGCCGCGGCCCGGGCGGGGGCGTCGCCCAGATCGTCGGCCAGCTCGAGGCTGCGCTCCAGCTCCGCTCGAGCGGCCGCGAGGTCCCCCCGGCTCCGGGCGAGCATGCCGAGCATGTTGTGGGCCTGGGCCGCGGCCTGCCGGTCCGCGGCAGCGCCGGCCAGCTCGAGCGCCTCGCGGGCCCGGGAGGCGGCGTCCTCGGAGCGGCCGGCCTGATGGAGGGTGAGGGCGAGGTCGGCCGCGATGCGCGCTCGCAGCGCCAGAGCGCCGGGCGCCGCGGCATCGAGCGCGATCCCCAGGCGAGCCTCCGAGCGCTCCCACTCTCCGCGCCTGCCGTACACACCCCCGATCTTCTGCTCGAGCATGGCCAGGTCGCCGGCCTCGCACTCGGCGGCGGCGCTCTCGTAGCTCGCGAGCGCCCCGGCGTAGTCGCCCACGAGCGTGCGCAGGTCGCCGATTCGCTCGTGGAGGCCGGCGGTGTCGGGAGAGCCGAGGGCGAGAGCCGCCTCGAGGTGCTCCAGCGCGTCGGCGTGGGCATGGAGCGCGGCCGCGTGCTCTCCCGCGAGGCGATAGTGCTCCGCCGCACCGGCGTCGTCGCCCGCCAGGCGCAGGTGCTGAGCGACCAACGCCGTGTTCTCGCGGCCCGGATGACTCGACATCGCGGCGGCGACGCGCCCGTGAAGCAGCCGCCGCCGCGCCAGGCCGGTCTGGTCGTAGACGAGGGTGCGCAGCTTCTGGTGCGAGAAGTCGTAGCGCGGCTCGGCTCCCGGGACCTCTCTGACCACACCGTGCGCGACGAGCTCCTCGAGCGCGCCCACGGTCTCCTCGTCGCTTCGACCGCTCGCCTGGCGCACCGTGTCGAGATCGAAGGATCGCCCGATCGTCGCCGCCGCGCCGAGCACCTGACGAGCCACGTCGCCGAGTGCGCCGAGCCGGGCCTCGAGCAGGCCCCGCACCTCTCGGGGTAGCTGATCCCGCGCTCCCTCGCCGCCCGCGCCCAGAGCCGCGAGGTACTCCGCCACGAACAGCGGCAGGCCCTCGCTCTCGAGATACACGCGGCGTTCGAGCTCCGGTGCCGCTGCGTCCGGCTGAACCGCTTGGACAAGGTTCCCGACCTCGTCCTCGCTGAGGCGGGCGGGGCTCACGATCGCCGCCCTTCCGTCGCGAGCGAGGTCGGCCGTGAGGCGACGGAGCCGATGTCCGGGGGGCACCGCCTCGCTGCGCCAGCTCACTACCAGCAGCAGCGCTCGGCCCCGCAGCCTGTGGCCGAGGTAGGAGATCGCGTCCAGCGTGGCCTCGTCCGCGGCGTGCACGTCGTCGAGCAGGGCGACCCCCGGCCGCGGTCCTTCGCACGCGGCGCCGATGACCGCCGCGACGCCCTCCAGCACACGCACCTGGGCGCCGGGGCCGTCCAACGGCAGTGCGTCGGGCACTCCGTCTCCTAGGCTCGCGAGCTCGGGCAGCAGGAGCGAAGCGTCCGCCAGCCGCTGGGGCGGCAGGCCCGCGGGCGATCCGCCCGGCTCGATGTAGCTCATGGCCTCGCGCAGCAGCTCGACGATCGGTCCGTACGGGAGGCCGGCCTCGTCCTCATGGCAGCGCGCGGCGATCACCACCGCCCCCTCGTCCCGTGCCCTCCGCGCGAGCTCATGCGCCAGGCGCGTCTTCCGATCCCGGCCTCGCCCTCGATCACGGCCAGGCCGCCGTCCGGCTGTGCCCGGGCGTGGGCGTCGACGAGCGCCGCCAGCTCGTGCTCCCGTCCCACGAGCGGCAACTCGGCCGGCGGCTCGCCGAGCTTCAGGGGTGTCGCGCGGGCGCAGGTGGTGCCTCGGTCGCGGCGGGCGGGGCCAGCGTTCCTTCGCTCACCTGGTCGTAGAGGGTCGCGGTCTCCTCGACCGGCGCCACCCCCAGCTCCTGGCTCAGCGTTCGAACGCAGTCCCGGTACTGCTCCAGCGCGGCCCCGCGGTCCCCGCTCCAGGCGTACAGGCGGATGAGCTCGCGATGGGCGGGCTCGTGGAGCGGATCGAGCTCGAGCCAGCGGCGGACGTGCGGGATCGCCTGCTCGTAGTCGCCGCGAGCGGCAAGCCGCATCGCCAGACTTCGCAGGACCGTGGCGAGCTCGCGCTCCAGCGCGCGGGCCTCGCCGACCTGCCAGTCGTCGAAGGCGGGGCTGTCGCGGAGCGAGAAGCCCTCGAGGAAGCCGGCGGAGAACAGCGCTGCGGCCTCGGCCAGCGCTTCGAGCGACGCGTCGTCATTCGCGAGCTCCCTGAACCGCGCCACGTCGAGCGCGAGATCCGCTCCGCGCACCACGGCGATGCTGTCGCCGGTGGTGTCGATCGACTCCTCGCCGACCGCCTTGCGCAGCGTCGACAGCGTGCGCCTGAGCGCGCCGCGCCCATGCTCCGGATCACGCCCCGGCCAGAGCAGCTCGCAGAGCGCCTCGCGCGAGCGAGGCCGCTCGGCGAGCGCCAGATGGGCGAGCAGCGCCATGGCCTTCCGCGTGTCGAAGGTGACCGGCCGTCCGTCTCGTGCGACGCGCGGGGGGCCGATCAGGCTGATCTCGAGCGCCATCGCGCAACGATAACGCCGATCGAGACGATTTCGTAACGGCTACGGGACGGACGGGAGCGAGGGTGTCCGCATCGACCCCGTCAGCTCCCACCAGGAGGTAGCCATGTCCCAGGTCACCCACCCCGCACTGTCAGCCAAGAGCCAGCTCCGCGCCCACCGGGTCGCGGCGCTCTCCGCACTGCTCGCTCTCCTCGCCACCGCCGCCGTCGTGCTGGTGCTGGCGATCGACGGCGGGTCGTCCGGCACCGCCACCTCGGCCGGCGCGCGCCAGCACCCAGCGCTGCGGGTCGACGGCGGTCCCGACGAGACCGCGGTCGCGGCGACGGTCGGCGCGCAGGCGACGCCGAGCGCGGGTCCCGACGAGACCGTGGTCGGCATGTCCATCAGCCGAGTGGCGCCCGTGCCGCAGTACCGCACCGGCGGCCCCGACGAGAGTGCCGTCGCCTCGGCCGTCTCAGGCCGTTAGGCAGACCGCCGTGCCGGACCGGGAGAGCGCCCGCGGGTTTCCGTCCGCGGGCGCTTCCGTAACGTTTCGCGGACGGCGTTCGCGGATGCTCGCGCCATCGAAGAGAATGGCCGCAGCCCGATGACCGCCTCGCGCCCGCCACGCGTCGGACCAGCGGCGCTCGCCTGGGCGCTGTGCGGAGCGACCGTCGCGGTTGCGCTCGGGGCCCTGATCCTCGCGATCGCCGATCCAAACACCGCGGGGCCCGCCCACGTGAGTCCCTCGGGGCCGACGGCGCACGACACCCCGGCGGGTGACTACTTGCCATACGCAGCGCTCACCGCGATCGTCTTCTCGACGTTCGCGGTCGTGAGCGCCGTCGTGGCGGCCAGGCGTCCGCGCAACCCGGTCGGGTGGCTGATCGGAGCGGGGTCATTTCTGTGGGCGCTCGCCGTCCTGGCGAACAGCCTCTACTGGCACATCGCGTTCGGGCGCCCGGACCCACCCGCGGCCGCCGCCTATGTGGCCTGGCTCGGGAACTGGGCATTCCTGCCTGCCTTCCTGCTGCTGATCGGCCTTGTCCCGCTTCTGTTCCCGACCGGCGCGCCGCCCGGCCCGGGCTGGCGGAAGGTGGGCTGGATCGCGGCCGGCGCAGGAAGCGTGGCGGCGGTGGGCAACGCCCTCGCGCCCGGCCCCATGGACAGCGCCGACTTCGGCTGGATCGACAACCCGTTCGGCATTGGAGGCCTCGGCCTCGGCACGGTGGCCGATGTGTCGTTCGCCCTGGTGGGCGCCGCGGCCTTGGCCGGGATCGCGTCACTCGTCGTCCGCTACCGCCGAGCGCACGGCATCGAGCGGCTGCAGCTGAGATGGGTGGCGGGCGCTGCTTGCCTGCTGGTCCTGTTCACGGTCGGCGGTGACGTGGCTTCGGCGTGGCTCGGCTCGGGCGCCGGATGGGCGGGGACGTTGCTGGGGCTCCTATGCGTCGCGCTCGCAGTGGCGGTGTCGCTGCTCCGCTACCGGCTCTACGACATCGACGTCGTCATCAACCGCACGCTGGTCTACGGCGCGCTGACCGCGATGCTGGCCGCGACCTACCTGGCGAGCGTCCTCTTCCTGCAGGTCGTGCTGGGCGGAGCCACCGGCGACTCTGGCCTGGCGGTCGCAGCCTCCACGCTCGCCGTCGCCGCCCTGTTCCGCCCGGCACGAGCCCGCATCCAACGGGCCGTCGATCACCGCTTCTACCGCCGCAAGTACGACGCCCAGCGCACGGTCGAGGAGCTGTCCGCGCGCCTGCGCGACCAGGTCGACCTCGCGACGCACGACTCGGAGCTCCGCGCGGTCGTCCGCGAGACGCTCCAGCCGACGCACGTGTCGCTGTGGCTGCGGGAGGTCGGGCAATGACGGGTCGCCGGCGCGAGCGGGCTGTTTGGCTGGTGGTGGTGGCGACGGCGGCGTTGATGGCGCTCGGCATCGCCGCTGCCCTGGCGACCCCGGACCGGGCCTCGGAGGGGTCCGGAGCATGGGGCGCGATCTACTTCGTGGTCCCCGTCGCCGCGTTCTCGATCGTGGGTGGCCTGATCGCGGTGCGCCGGCCAGGCAACGCGATCGGCTGGCTCCTGGCGACCATCGGGCTCCTCTTTGCGATCGTCGTGGCCTGCAGCGGCGTGGCGAAGTGGGGTCTCGAGACGGACGAGCTTCCCAAGGCGGTCGCCGAGTGGATCGGCGTGGGCGCGAGCGTCTGGGTTATCGCGCTGGGCCTGCTCGGCACGCAGCTGCCGCTGCGGCTTCCCGACGGCCGGCTCCCCTCGCCCCGCTGGACGTGGTTCTCGCGGATATCGCTGGCGTTGATCGCGGTCACGCTGATCGGCATGGCCGCACAGCAAGGCCGGGTTGAGGACGTTCCGGGCACCGCCAACCCGGTGGGCTCTGCGTGGGTGGAGCTGCTGTCGGGCGCCATCTTCCTGTTGATCCTGTGCTTTTTCGTGGCGCTGGCCGCATTGGTCATCCGCTACCGCCGGGCGGACGCGCTCGACCGAGCCCAGCTGCGCTGGGTGGCGCTCGGCGGGGCTGTCTTCCTCGCGATCTACATCGTGACCCTCCCCCTACCCAGCACCCTCGGCACGAGCGATGACAGCACGGCGGCAAACGTGATCACAGCCGTCTCCCAGGCCGCCTTCGGCGCGCTGCCGATCGCGGTCGGCTGGCGATCCTGCGCCACCGCTCTACGACATCGACGTCGTCGATCAACCGGACGCTCGTCTACGGCGCGCTGACCGCGATCCTGGCGGCCGCCTACCTGGGCAGCGTGCTGCTGCTGCAGCCGCTCCTGAGTGGCTCACCGGCGATTCGGGCCTCGCGGTCGCGGGCTCGACGCTCGCGGTCGCCGCGCTGTTCCGTCCGGCGCGCGCCCGCATTCAGGCGCCGGTCGACCGGCGCTTCTTCCGGCGCGCCTACGACGCCGCACGCACGCTCGAGGCCTTCTGTCGCGCCTGCGCGACGAGGTCGTCTGGAGCGCTACTAGGAGCTAGGTGCCGTCGTGCGCGAGACCATGCAGCCCGCGCACGTGTCGCTGTGGCT
>CAWEHM010000031.1:0-95868 GCA_963808875.1 uncultured Thermoleophilaceae bacterium | reverse complement strand
GCCCAGCGCACCTCGGCGCCGAGAGCGACGAGCGTCTCGATCAGCACCGCGGTCTGCGATCGTCATGTGGAGGGAGCCCATGATCTTGGCCCCCTTCAGCGGCTGCTGCGCGCCGTACTCCTCGCGCATCGCCATCAGGCCGGGCATCTCGTGCTCGGCGAGGGTGATCTCCTTGCGGCCGAACTCGGCCAGCGAGAGGTCGGCGACCTTGAAGTCCTGGGTCGTCGTGGTCTCGGTGACTGTCATGCGGCGGTTGGCTCCGTGAGTCTCGGGGGCGTGTCCATCGCGAGGAGGCGCTGGTGCTTCTGCTGCTCCCAGGAGAGCCAGTCGCCTGAGGCAACCCCCTCCGGGCGCTCGGGCCGCTCCTCGAACCAGTGCTCGAGCGCGGCGCGCAGCTCCGGGTCGGAGGCGTGGCGCTTGGCGAACGCGACGTCCGAGAGGGCGCAGTCGAACCGGGCGAGCAGCTCGCGGAGCGTACGCAGACGCTGCAGCTCGCCCGGGCCGTAGATGCGGTAGCCCTTCGGCGTCCGCGGAGGCTCGATCAGGCCGGCGCTCTCTATGTAGCGCAGCATTCGAGGCGACCAGCCGGTCGTCTCAGCAGCCTCGTTGATCGTGAGTCCCTCCATCGCGACGGCAAAGCTTAACACGATCGTGTCAAGGTTGGCGGCCCGAGCCGGGTGCGCGGCTAGAGCTGCTGTTTGAGGCGGGTGAGGGCCGCGGTCTCGGTCGGGTCCACGCCCGCGAGGACGGCCATGTAGACGCTCACGAGGTCGCCCAGGAGCACGGCCGAGAGCACTCGCTCGAGGCGGCTGTCGCCCTCGGTGTGAAGCTGGACCGCGGGCGCGCCCACGCGGTCGAGCTCCTCCTTGACCAGGTCCACGTGCCGCTGGACGCGCGGATGCTGGTCGGGGTCGCACAGGAAGACCCCGAGAACGGGCCCATGTCGCGTGCGCGCCCCCAGCCGACGATCTGGTTGTGGCTCGCCTCGGGCAGCTCGCACCAGAACGCCGGTGACTTGGAGTTCTCGTTCAGCTGGGTCGCCCAGCGGCGCGCGGGCGCGGTCGTGGCCGAGGCGCCGTGGATCACGGGGATCGTGCCGTCGAGGCCGCGCGCGACCGACTTCGCGAGCGAATCGTCCGGGGCGGCCGGGCCCCACTCCTCGACGAGCCGCTCGAGACGGGCCACCGCCATGTCGATCTCCGCGTGCACCCCCGGCGCCGCGCCGCACAGGGCCGCGCACTCCAGCACGCCGATCGTCAGGTAGACCACGGCCGCGCGCGGCTGCATGCCGGCCGGTACCCCGATCACCGGCACGCCCTCCTCGCGCGCGAGCTCGGCGAGCCTGCCGCCGGTGGTGAGCACGGCCCGCTGGGCGCCGGCCGCGCCGGCGGCCTCGAAGCAGGCGAGCGTCTCCTCGGTGTTGCCCGAGTAGCTCGCGCACAGGACGAACGACTCGGGCGGAGTCCACGACTCGAGCGCGTACCCGCGCACCACGGTGATCGGCCGCGTGGCGCGATCGCCCAGCGCGGCCTTGGCGAGGTCGCCGCCCACGGCCGAGCCGCCCATCCCGCACACGACCATCCCGGCCGGGGTGTCGCGCGGGCGGATGCCGGCGGATTGCGTGCGCCACAGCGCATCCCCGAGCTGGAGCGGCTGCGCGAGCACGTCGCCCAGCATCCCGCCCGGGTCCACCCGCTCGATGCTGTCGGGATCAAGCGACGGCAAAGGTCTCCCCCGGCTCCACGCGCGCGCCGGCGTCCACCACGGCGTCCGGCGGGATCACGGCCCCGGCGCCCGACCATGGCCCGCGGGCCCACCTGGGCCCGCTCGCCCACGCGCACGCGCTCGGCGAGCACGGACTCCACGATCGTCGCGTCGGCTCCCACGTGCACGCGGTCGTGCAGCACCGACCTGTCCACGCGCGCGTCCGTGCCGACCGAGCAGTGGCGCCCCAGCACGCTCTGCGGCCCCACGTGCGCGCCCGACAGGAGGCAGTTCTCGTACACGAGCGAGCCGGTCTCGTCGCGCGGCGGCAGCGTCGAGGCCACGCGGCCGGCCAGCAGGTCCCAGGTCGACTCGAGATAGCGCTCCGGCGTCCCGATGTCGATCCAGTAGCCGGCCGCCTCGTACCCGTACAGGCCCGCCCCCACGAGGGACGGGAACACCTCGCGCTCGAACGACACCGCGCGGCCGGCCGGGATCGACGTCTCCACGACGTCGCGCTCGATCACGTACGCCCCCGCGTTGATCCTGTTCGTGGGCGGCTCGTCGTCGCCCTTCTCGATGAACGCCTCCACGGCGCCGTCGTCGTCGGTGGGCACGACGCCGTAGCTCGACGTGTCCTCGACCGCGTACAGCGCGAGCGTCGCGCGCGCGCCCCTTCGCTCGTGCTGCTTCACCTCCGCGGTCAGGTCGATGTCCGTGAGTACGTCGCCGTTCAGCACGAACAGCCGCTCCTCGAGCAGCCCCTCGTCGTACGCCAGGCGCACGCGGGCCGGCGGTGCCGAGCGGCTCGTCCTCGACCACGTAGCGGAGCCGCATGCCGTCGTAGATGTCGCCGAGCACCCGCTTCACGTCGTCCGACATGAAGCCGCAGGACAGGATCACCTCGTCCACCCCGTGGGCGCGCGCCCAGTCGAGCATGAACGTCAGGAAGGGGCGGCCCGCGAGCGGCATCACCGGCTTCGGCGTCGTGTAGGTGAGCGGCCGCAGCCGCGTGCCCTCACCGCCGGCGAGCACGAGCGCCTGCACGGCTACCGGCCGATCCCCTCGTAGGTGAAGCCGGCGTCCACGAGCGCCTGCCGGTCCAGGAAGTTCCGCCCGTCGACCACGAGCGGCACCCTCATCCGCGCCTTCACCTCGCCTGTCCAGTCGAGCTCGGCGAACTCCGGCCACTCGGTCACGAGCACCACGGCGTCGGCGCCGTCCACCGCGTCGAGCGCCGACTCGGCTATCCGCGCCCCGGCGAGCATGTGCTCGGCCTTGTCGCCCACGACCGGGTCGTAGGCGCGCACGTTCGCGCCCTCGCCGGCGAGCCGGCCCGCCAGCACGAGGCTGGTGGCCTCGCGCACGTCGTCGGTGTCCGGCTTGAAGGCAACGCCGAGCAGGGCGATCTCCTTGCCCGGCAGCGGCCCCAGGTGCTTCTGGAGCTTCGAGATCGTGCGCCGCTTCTGGAGCTCGTTCACCTCGATGACCGCGGTGAGCAGCTGGAAGTGGTAGCCGCTGTTCCCGGCGAGCTGCTTGAGCGCCTGCACGTCCTTGGGGAAGCAGGAGCCGCCGAAGCCGACGCCCGGCTGCAGGAACTTCGGGCCGATCCGGTCGTCGAGGCCCATCCCGCGCGCCACCTCGAGCACGTCCGCTCCGAGCTCCTCGGACACGTTCGCGATCTCGTTGATGAAGCTGATCTTCGTGGCGAGGAACGCGTTCGAGGCGAGCTTGATCATCTCGGCGCTGGCCACGTCGGTGCGCACGATCTCGCCCCCGAGCGGCTCGTACAGCGCCTCGACTCGGTCCGCGTACTCGGCCGAGTGCTCGTCGGCGCCGACGACGACGCGGTCGGGCCGCATGAAGTCGTCGACCGCGCTGCCCTCCTTCAGGAACTCGGGGTTCGACACGTAGCCGAGCCCGGCGCGGCGGCGCTGGACCCCGCGCCCGGTGCCCACCGGCACGGTGCTCTTCATGACGAGCGCGTGGTCGTCCGAGTCGCCGAGCTCGGCGATCACGGCCTCCACGCGCGAGAGGTCGGCGTCCCCGGAGTAGGTGGGCGGCGTGTCCACGCACACGAACAGGAGCCCGGCGCGCTCGAGCACGTCGCCCATCTCGGTCGTGAAGTGGAGCCGCTCGGCATTCTTCGTGACGAGCTCGGGCAGGCCCGGCTCGTGGATCGGCACCTCGCCGCGCGAGAGCGACTCGACCTTCTCGGGCACGATGTCGCGCGCCCACACCTCGTGGCCGAGCTCGGCGAAGCAGGCGGCCGTGACAAGCCCCACCCACCCGGCGCCGACGACGCCTATCGGTTCCCTCTCCATGACGGGCCGGGAGGCTACCTAGCAGCAGCGCTTCGTCGAGCGCGCGATGGCCATCATCTGCTTCTTGTCGAGCGTCTGAAGCAGCGTGTTCGAGATCCAGTAGGTGGCCTTGGGGGTCTGCCAGGCCACCAGCCGGAGCTGGTTGCCGGCGAAGAAGAGCTTGAACTCGCGGCCGCCGACCTTCCGCGTCTCGGACGGGTTGTCGAGGATGGGCGGGTTCTTCCAGGTCGTGCCCTGGATGCCGTAGTACTCCCCGAAGGCGTTCGTGCGCCGCACCACCATCCGGAACGCGCCGTAGCGCTTTCTGTCCGTGCCCATCAGCTTGTAGACCCGCGGCGGCTGCGCGAACTGGGACGAGTTGAGGAGCAGCGTCGGGTAGTACACCGGCAGCGACCCGCCGGCCCCCGCCTGGACCGCCTGGAGCGCCTGGTCCTTGCCGGTCACGGACGCGTCGTACAGGTTGAGCGACTCGGCGTCGTGGCGCTGCCTGCGCTTCGGCTTCCGCGAGGGACGCTCGCCAGGCGCCTGCCCGCGCGGGCCGGGCGACTCCTTCACGTCGAGGAAGCGCTGGACCAGCTTCTTGACCTGCGCGTTCGAGGCCTCCACGAAACTGGGCCCGATCTCACCCTCGAAGTGAATCTCCTGGATCGGCTTGGCGGCCGAGAAGACCGCGAGCTTCAGCAGCCGCAGCACCTCCGACCTGTTCCGGAGCGCGCCGTCGGTGGCCGTGTTGCGGCCGAAGATCTTCACCAGCCGGTCGCGCTTCGAGATCAGGTCCGTGTACGTGACCTGCTGCTTCATCTGGCGCAGGAAGTCCTGCTGGCGGGCGGAGCGGACCAGGTCCGTGTCCGTGTGGCGGTAGCGCACGTACTGGAGCGCCTTGCGCGCGCACAGGCGCTGGTAGCCCGGATCGATGTTGATGTACGTGAACTCGGCGCTGTCGTTGAAGTAGTCGCGATCCACGTCCGTGTACACGCAGCCGATCGCGTTCACGGCGCGCCAGAACCCCTTGAAGGTCACGTTGACCACGTGGTTGATCGGCAGGCCGGTGAGCTGCTTGACCGTGTCGACCGTGAGCTTGGGCCCCCCGATCTCGTACGACGCGTTGATCTTGTCCACGCCGTGCCCGGGGATGTTGACCTTGAGGTCGCGGGGCAGCGACATGATCGCCGTGGTCTCCTTGTTCGGGTCGAGGCGCACGAGCATGATCGTGTCCGACCGCGCCCCCGAGCCGCCCTCGACGTTGTTCTTCGGCCGCTGGTCGGAGCCGAGGATCAGAAGCGTCTGGGCGTGACCCGGGTCGGTGGTGGCGAGCGCGTTCCTCCCGAGCTTCAGCTCGGGGTTCACCTCGAGGGCGCTCACGATCTTGTCCACCTCGTGGAACGCCGCCACGGACGTGGCAGCGGCCGCGGCGAAGATGCACAGGAAGCCGCCGATCAGCAGGCGCTTCCAGAGTCCGGGGCGGGGTATGTCGTCGAACATCAGGCGATTCGAAGGCGGCGGTCTTCCTCACCGCCGCTCGCGAGTCGGGCCGGGAGCAGGTTGACGAACTCCACGAGTGCAGCCCGATACTGGCTGAGCGACCGGATCGACACCCACTCCTCGGGCCCGTGGTGGCCGTCGCCGGCCGGGCCGCACTCCACGGCGGGCACGCCCGCCTCGAGGAACGAGATCGCGTCCGATGCGCCGTCCCGGCCCACGCCGAGCCGCTCGCTCGTGGGCTCGGCCACGCGCGAGATCGCCGCGCCGAGCGCCTGGACGTACGGATCGTCGCGGGCCACGATCGCGGGGTTGCGGTGGAACACCTTCACCACGCGCACGTCCGGAAGCTCCTCGACCGCCGCGCGGATCGCCTCGTGGTCCTGGCCCGGGAGGTAGCGGATGTCCACGTCGATGACGCACAGGTCGGGGACCTTGTTCATGGCGTCGCCGCCCACGATCCGGCCGAGATTGATCGACGGCCGGTCGAACAGGTCCGAGGACTCGCGCGCGAACGGCAGGCTCTCGATCTGGCGGAAGGTGTCGATCGCCTTCAGGACGGCGTTGTCGCCGACCCACGGAGTGGAGCCGTGCGCGGCCGTGCCGGTGACCTCGACGCGCATGGCGAGCACGCCCTTCGCCTGGATGCCGATGTGGAGGTCGGTGGGCTCGCCCGTGATGGCGAAGTCGCCGAGGTAGCCGTTCCTCACCAGGTGGTCGGAGCCGCGGTCGTCGATCTCCTCGGACTCCTCGTCCGACACGCACGTGAAGTGGACGCGCACACCCTCCTGAGCGGCCACGTCGCGGAACGCGCAGATCATCGCCGCGAGGCCGCCCTTCATGTCGTAGGCGCCCCGCCCGTACAGGCGGTCGCCGTCCACGCGCGGCTCGAACTGCTCCGGGCGGCCCGGCACCACGTCCAGGTGCCCGTGCAGCACGACGGTGGGGCCACTCTTGGGGCCGACCGTGGCCGTCAGCAGAGGGCGGCCGTTGTGCTGCGTCCCGATCACCTCGACATCCCGGGCCTCGAGCCAGCCCTTGACGAAGCCCGCTGCGGCCTGCATGCCCTCGAGGGTGGACGTGTCGTAGGTGATGAGGCGCTCTGTCAGAGCGCGTTCATCCATCGACGGCCGAGGATAGTGCTTCGACCTCTGCCCGGACCCAGCAGCCCGCGAGGTGATCGTTCACGATGCCGCACGCCTGCATGGCCGCGTAGGCGGTCGTGGGGCCGACGAAGCGGAAGCCGCGCCGCTTCATCTCCTTGCTCAGGGCGGTCGACTCCGGCGTGATCGCCGCAATGTCGTCGGCGCTCCTCGGGGCGCCGCCGGCGGCCGGTGGGCGCGTGGGACCAGACCAGCTCGGCGAGCGACTCGCCGGCCGCGTGCATCGCCGCAGCCGCGCGCGCGTTCTGGATCGCCGCCTCGATCTTGCCGCGGTGGCGGACGATGCCGGCGTCGCCGAGCAGCCGCTCGACGTCGCGCTCCCCGAAGGCCGCGACCGCGTCGATGTCGAAGCCCGCGAAGGCGGCGCGGAAGTTCTCCCGCTTTCGCAGGATCGTGATCCACGACAGGCCCGACTGGAAGCCCTCGAGGACGAACCGCTCGTAGAGGCCGCGGTCGTCCCGCACCGGCCGCCCCCACTCCTCGTCGTGGTAGCGCTCGTACTCGGGGGTCGACGCCCCCCACCAGCAGCGCGGCCTGCCGTCAGAGCCTTCCGTGAGCACCGCGGGTCACCGTATACCCTCGCCTACCGTGATTTCGCGACGCGACGGCCCGGCACTCTGGCGCTCGCTGGCCGCCTCGGACACCGGCCGCGCCGCCGGCATGGCCGCGGCGGTGATCACGGCGAACGTGATCGCGCTCGTGATCACCGTGGTGTTCGCGCGCATCCTGGGCGCCACCGGCTACGGCTCCCTCGCGGCGCTCATGTCGGCCTTCATCATCCTGATGGTCCCCGGCTCGGCGCTTCAGATCGCCGTGGCGCGCGAGGTGTCGCGCCCCGGGACGGGCGTGAGCGCGGCGATCAGGCCGTGGCTCGCGCGGCTGGCCGTGGGGATGCTCGTCGTGGCAGTGCTCGCGGTGCTGCTGCGCGCCCCGATCGCGGCCGCGATCGGGGTGGACGACGAGCGCTGGGCCGCCGCCGCCGTCCCGGTGACCGCGGTGCTGTGGATGATCGTCGCGGTCATGCGAGGCGCGCTACAGGGCTTCGGCCTGTACCGGGTGGTCGCGATCAGCATCGTCGGCGAGGGCCTCGCCCGCCTGATCCTCGGGCTCGCGCTCGTGGGACCCCTGGACGTGACGGGCGCCTTCCTCGGCACCCCGCTCGCGCTCGTGGCGGTGGCCGCCGCGCTCGGCGTGGTGCTGCGCCCGCATCTCCCCGCCCCGTCGCACGAGACCGTGGCGCGGCTGCGCGACCTGCTCGCCGGCGCTCGCGCCCCCGTGGCGGCCCTCACCCTCCTGTTCGTGCTCCAGGAAGTGCACGTGATCGTGGTGAAGCACGAGGCGGGCGGCGACGCCGCGGGCTCCTACGCCGTGGCCGCGGTGGCGGCCAAGGCGATCATCTGGGTGGCCGTCGGCCTCGGGCTCTATCTCCTGCCGGAGGTCTCACGGCGCGCCGCGAGCGGCGTGGACGCGCGCCGGGTGCTCACCCGCACCATCGCGCTGATCGCCGTCGCTCGCTGTGCCAATGGTGCTCGTGTACGCGGTCGCCGGCGAGCCGCTCCTGCGGATCGTGTTCGGCGATGACCTCGCCGAGGCCTCGGGCGCGCTGCCGCTGCTCGGCCTCGCCATGTCGCTGCTCGCCTGCACCTACCTGTCGGTCCAGTACCTGCTCGGCCTCCATCGCGCCCGGTTCATCTGGGCGCTCGCCGCCGCGGCGGTGGCCGAGGTGGTCCTGCTCGCGTCGATCGGCGCGAACCTCGAGCGCGTGGCGCTGGCGCTGTTCGCGCTTCAGCTCGTGTGCGCGGCCGTCGTGGTCACCATCTCATTCCGCACCGGGCCGGGCGAGCCGCAGGACCTGGTAGTCGCCGAACCGGGCAACGGGCTGGTAGACGGCCGCGAGGTAGCGGTCGAGGACCCGCACCCCGCTGGAGCGGCCAGCCCCGTTGGGCTCGCGCTCGGCGGCCACGGGGCTGAGCCAGCGGACCACGAGCCCGGTGCGTGAGCGGCGCAGGTCGCGCACGATCTCGCGCTGCACGGGGGCGGTCGTGACGACGCCCGGCTGCATCACGTCGTAGCGCGTCGGGTTCTCCCGGTCGGCGAGGACGTAGAGGAGCGGGTTCCCGACGCGCACGAGGTCGTGGCGCGGGTTCGCCACGAAGATCGGGCGGTCCGGCGGCACGGCCCGGCGGATGTAGGCGACCGTCTGCTCGAGCGCGCGCGCCTCGGCGGGCGGGGCCTTCACGCCGTCCGCCACGTCGATGTGGATCGGCCGGAGCGGCCCGGGATCGATCAGGTCGATGCGGTTCTGGTCGATCCCGTTGAGGGCGATTAGCGCGACCGGGACCGCAAGCGCCAGGGTGAACGCGGCCCGCCGAGCGTGCGGGGCTGTGGCCGCGAGCAGCACCGGTAGCGCGGCCGCCAGCGGCACGAGGTGGAACTCGTCCGCCCGGGCGAGCAGGTACGCGAGTCCGGCGAGCGCGACCGGCAGCGCCCCCCAGATGCGTAGCGGCGGCCGGAGCACCGCGGCCGCCGCGGCCCACACCGCGAGCCCGCCGATCAGCACCCAGGGCATGTAGAAGGCGAGGATCTTGTTCAGCTCGAAGCCGCCGTCCCAGCCGCCCGGGAGCGGCAGCCGCTGGAGCGACTGCTCGTTGAGCGCGAAGCCGAAGGTGTCGTCCCAGAAGTCGCCCGGCGCCGCGATCGCGAACGGGAGCACCAGGACGGCGCCCGTGACCAGGGCGGCGAGCAGCGCGCGGAGCGGGGCGCCGAGCGTGTGCGCGGCGACCGGGCCAGGAGCGCGCGCGGCGGCCGCGGCGCGCGCCGGATCCCGCGCCGCGGCGGCCACCGCCGCTCCCACCGCCGCGGCGGCTCCCAGGTCGAAACGGAAGGCGAACGCCACCCCCGCGAGCGCTCCCGCGGCCACGGGCGAGCGGCGGGCCAGCAGGATCGCGCCGAACGCGAGCGCGAGGGCCGCGGCGTTCGGGTGCGGGAGCGTGGGGTGCGCCATCGCGAACAGCACCGCGACCCAGGCGAGCAGGGCGAGCGGCTCGGATCCCTCCCGCCGCACCAGCGCGTACGCGAGCACCGCCACGAGCGCGTCGAGCGCCACGCGCACGATCCGCCAGGTGAGGAGCGACGGGCCGAACAGGAAGTCGAGCGCTCCGTCGAGGTAGTACTGACCGGGGCCGTAGTTCGCGTAGAAGTCGCGATAGGGCAGCTCGCCGCCCACGATGCGGGCGGCCGCCTGCAGGACGAGGCCCTCGTCGTGCGGGTTGATCCCGTTCAGGATCGTGAGTCCCGATAGGAGCGCCCCGGCCGCGAACAGCAGCGGGTAGCGGAACCGGCCGAACAGGGCCGCGGCGCCTGCGCGGTCAGGCACGGTGCCGGCCGGCGCGCCGGAGGTGCCGGAACATCCCGCGGGCCGCCTCGCCCACGCCGCCGCGCTCGCGCAGGTCGGACAGCACGTCGCGGTACTGCCCGAAGGTCGCGCGCGCCACCGTTCCGCGCGGCGGTCGCCGCGAGGGCCGCCCCGCGGGATCGAGGCAGAAGTCCACGAGCGGACGCGCGCATTCGGACCACCGCAGCGATGGCGCGAACGCCGCCACGCGCTCACGTACAGCCGCGTGGTGCGCCTCGTCGCCCAGCAGGTCGCCGAGCGCGGCGGCGAAGCCCTCGTCGTCCTCGGGCGTGACCGCCTGCCCGAGCCCGCGGCGATCCACCAGCTCGCCGATCGAGTCGCCCGACGACACCACCGACGGCAGGCCCGCCCAGAAGTGGTCGAGCACGCGCGTGCGGAAGGAGAAGCGCGCCTCGAGATGGTCGTGATGGGCGCACACGCCCACGTCGGCCTCGAGCAGGTAGGCCCCGCGCTCGGCGTAGGGCACCCAGCCATGGTTGAAATGCACGCGGTCCTCGAGGCCGCGGTCGCGGGCGAACCGGCGCGCCTCCTCCTCGCTGGCGGGCACGCCGGCCGGGTCGAGTGCCGGTCGGCCCGTGCCGAGGAACACGAGGTGCACGGCCCGCTCCGGCTCGCCGAGCCGCTCGAGCGCGCGCATCGGCGTGAGCGGGTCGAGCCAGCGCCAGACGCCGCCCGCCCACAGGAGCACCCGATCGTCCTCCTCGATGCCCGGCCAGACGCCCTTCAGCACGGGACCGTCGCGCCGCGGCGGCTCCTCCGGGAGTCCGAACGGCACCACGTCCACGAACGCGCGGAAGGTGGGGTCGGCCGTGTACCGGTCCGGGTCGAGCAGCCCGCTGAGCGCCATTCCGCCGAGCCAGAGGTCGCGCTGCTTCTCGCTCGCGCACAGCACGAGGTCGGCCACGGCGCACTGGCCGAGCATCGAGCGCCAGGCCAGCCGCGCCGACGACGCGGCGTCGCCCGCGCCGGCCTCGAGCACCTCGATCATCTGCGGGTTGTAGAGGTCGGCCACGAACCTGACCGGGAGGCGAGCGACGTAGCGCAGTAGCTGCGGGGGCAGCCGCTGCGCGACGACCACGTCGTGCTCGCGCACGGCGGCCAGGAGCGCGTCGAAGTCGGCGAGCCCGGCCTCGAGCAGGTCGCCCGGCACGACGCTCGCGTCGCTCGGACCAGGCGCGGCGACGGTGACCTCGCAATGCCCCGCGAGCGCGCGCGCCAGCTCCACGACCCGGATCGCCGGCCCGGCCATCGCCGGGCCCACCGGCTCGGCCGATACGAACAGCACGCGTGTCACGGGCGGGCGGGCGCGCGCCCGCGCAGGCGGAAGAAGAAGCGCGGCTTCACGAGGCCGGCGCCGTCGAGCCACCGGTGGAGGGCTCGCAGCGGCTGCCGGAGCAGGACGCCGGCGAGGTGGCGGTCGATCGGCGCGGTCTGCTCCACGATCGAGCTGCCGAACACGTCGTCGAGCAGGCCGCGAAGCGAGGACTCGGTGAAGAACTGGCGGTGGTCCACGTCGAGCATGTGGCTGAACTCCACCGGCACCTCGCCGAAGTCCTGCGTGCAGTTCGGCGTCGTCACGAGCACGTTCCCCCGCGCGACGCGGCGCGCCTCGCGGAGCAGCGCGGCCGGGTCCTCGAGATGCTCCAGCACCTCGAGCAGGATGACGGTGTCCACGGACCCGTCCTCGAGCGGCAGCCGGTCGCCGTCGTAGAGCTCCGCCTCCACGCCGATCGAGTGCGCGCGCTCGACGTACTCGGGCACCACGTCCAGCGCCGTCATGGTGAAGCCGCGGTCCGCCAGCGCCCGCGAGTACCCGCCGATCCCGCACCCGAGGTCGAGCACGGTCGGGCCGGCGTGCTCCGCGACGAAGTCCACGACCGCGTCATCCACCTGGTCCATCGGCTCGGTGTCGCGGTAGAACGTGCGCGTGTCGCGCGGCCCCCGCCTCACGCGCGCACCCCGGCCACGAGCTCGCGGCTCGCCGGGCTCGTGACCCACAGGAGCCCGCCGTACAGCGCCGCGCCGAGCGGCACCAGCAGCACGACCGGCGCGTCCTGGAGCAGCCACAGGACGCCGGCCATCACGGCGGCCGCGAGCAGCGCGGGGACGAGCGTGCGAGGGAACGGGAAGAAGCCGAAGTACCGCCGCATCAGGACGTAGGAGCCGGCGAGTATGAGCACTTCGGAGGAGACGGTCACGACGGCGGCGACCACTATGCCGTAAACCGGCACGAGCACCAGGTTGAGGACGACGTTGAACACGAGCGCCGAGACGTTCAGCCACAGGGCGCTCAGCTGACGGTCCTTCGCGATCAGCGCGTAGCCGAAGACGCCGTTCACCCACGCGAGCGCCCCGGAGGCGAGCAGGATGCGGAGCGGCGTCGCGGCGTCGTCGAAGTCGCTGCCGGCCGCGAGCTCGATGATGTCCGGGGCGAGCACCAGCCCGCCGGCCACGAGCGGCGCGCCGATGGCCACGAACAGCTCGGTGGACAGCTGGATCGTGCGCCGGGCGCGCGGCTCGTCGTCGTCCACGGCCTGCGACAGGAGCGGGAAGGTCGTGGTGAGGAAGACGGTGCCGAACACGAGCGTGAGCTCGACGATCCGGTACGCGAGCGTGTAGAGCCCCACCTGGTCGTACGGCTCGTACAGGGAGATGATCACCGTGTCGGCGCGGAAGTAGAGCTCGTTCACCGCAAGCGCCACCCCGAGCGGCAGCGCCGTCACCAGCAGCCGCCGCCACACGCGCGGCTCGATGCGGGGCCGGAGCGGCACGAGCCGGCGCGTGAGGAGCACGGTCACGACCGCCGTGGCGAGCGCGCCGGCCGCGGCGGTCCCCAGGACGGCGAAGAAGCCGAGGTCGAGCGCCACCACCACGCCGAGCGCGGCGAGCGCTACCGCGCGGCCCACGACGTCGCCCACGACCGCGCGCTCCATCCTCAGCCGCGCCTGGAGGACGGCGACGAAGCTCGTGTTCAGCATCCCGAAGAGGAGCGGGATGCCGGCGATCAGGATGGCGAGCCGCGTGTCGCGGTCGTAGGGCAGCACCAGGCTCACGAGCGCGGCGACCGCGATCGCGGCCACGGCGAGCAGCAGCCGCAGCACGATCGTGTTGCCCACGAGCCGCTCGGTGCGCTCCGGCCGGCGGCTGATCTCGCGCACCACGATCGTGAACAGCCCGACGTCCGCGAGCACCCCGAACAGCTGGATGTAGGTGAGCGCGAGCGTGTAGCGGCCGTAGTCGTCGGGCCCGAGGTAGCGCGTCACGATCGCGATGGACGCGAGGCCGATCGCGAGCGTCACGCCCTTGCCGGCAATCTGCACGGCGGTGTTGGCCGCCACGAGTCGCCGCGCGGAGCTCACCGGCGTCCTCGAGCCGCGGCCAGCGACCGCCAGCACACGACCATGAGCGTCACGAGCGCCACGACTCCCACCCAGTGCGCCCAGATCAGCTCGGTGCTGTACTCGAAGTTGAAGCCGCCCCGGTTACGCGGCGAGATGACCGCGTACAGGATCGGCACGACCACGCCGAGCGCCGCGGCTGCCGCGAGCGTGAGCGTGCGCACCGGCACCGCGCGCCAGAGGACCAGCGTGAGCAGCGGGAAGATCGCCACGGACGTGCGCAGCGCGAAGAGGGTCGCGAGCGGGATGGTGACCAGAAGCGCGATGGCCGCCGCGCGCGGAAGCGACATCCGGGCGGGCGCCGCCTCCGGGAGCGAGGCGCCGCCGGCGGGAGCGCCCGCGGGAGCGGTGGCGCCCGCGGGAGCGGCCTCGCCGGCCGGAGCGCGCTCCGGTGCGGCAGCTTCCTCCGCGCCCGCGCGGCGGCGCGCGACCAGCGGCGCGCCCACCAGGAACAGCAGGAGCAGGGCGGCCGCTATCAGCGAGATCGCGTAGCCCACCCGCACGCCCCTCTGCGGCGCGTACGCGAACTCCACGTCCCGGCAGTCGCGCGGTGCCCGCCAGCCGTTCGCGTAGCCGTTCACCGGCCGGGCGACGCCGAGGTCGCGGCCGTCGCACTTCGCGCGCCAGCCCTCGGAGAAGCTCTCGCCGAGCACGAGCCAGGCGGGGGCGTCGAGCGCCACCCGGGCTCCGTCCACCGAGCTGCCGTGGAGCGTGCCGGGGTCCACCACCCTCCCGCCGCCCGCCGGCGCGGGCGCGGAGGCCGGCGCGGGCGAGCGCAGCATCAGCTGGTCGATCGACATCGTCGCGGGCAGCGAGACGATCCGCTGCACGCCCTCGCCCATCGATGCCGTGCCGGAGCAGCCGCGCGCGTTCAGCGGGCGCCCGGCGTCGAGCTCCTCGATGGTCCCGAGCGGGATCAGCCGCTCGGTCGTGCCGGCCACGCGCACGCGGGCGTCTCCGCAGCGCGCGTTCAGCTGGCCACGGTGCGGAACCGCCAGGCGCGCCAGGCCGGGCGCCTCGACCGACGCGATCGCCACCGCGCGCGTGCCGGCGCGGCTCGCGCCCAGCACCGTCAGCCGGAACCGCCGCGCGCGCACGGGGTGCGGCAGCGCGACCGTCCCGTCCCGGCCCACCGCGAGCCGGCCGGTGGCGCCGCCCGGCCACGCGAGCCGCACCGCCGTGGCGCGGCGGGCGCGCCTGTCGCCCGGCACGAGCCGGAGCGACCTGAGCGACCCCGCGCGGTGCGAGCTCCATTCGATCCAGGGGTACGGCGCGGACGGGCGGGCCCAGATGCCGGTCCAGGCCGTGCGCGGGTCGCCGTCGAACGCGCTCGACGCGCGGAAGCGCGGCTCGTCGTGGAAGCGCCCGGAGGACTCCGCGACGAGCGGGCCCCGCACGCCGGCAAGGCGGTCGAGCTCGCTGTCCGGCGCATCCACGTCGGGATGCACCCACGCCCTCACGTCGTAGGAGCGCTCCGCCGGCGAGAGGACCACGCGGTCCAGCTGCTTCTCCGGGTCGCGCCGGTTGCTCGCGAGCTCGAGCAGCGGGCTACCCGTCTGCCTGTCGCGGCGGAACGGCGAGTCGCCCGTGCTGCGCTCGAACAGCCACGTGAGCCCGGTCCGCTCGAGGTCACGCCCGCGCAGGGCGCGCCCGGCCAGCACGGGCGGCCGGAGCGCCTGGCGCACGTGGACGCCGGGAATCCCGATCTCGCGGAAGCCGCCGCTGCCGCGCAGGTTCCCCGGCGGCTGCCTCACCTTCGTGATCGTGATCCGCAGGCTGGGCACGTCGTGGAGGCCCACCCGCACGCGGGTGCGCCCGGGGCCCACCTTCGCGCGCACCCCGCCCACGTCGACCTCCGTGACCGTGCCGCTCCAGTCGCGCACCGGCAGGAGGTCCACGTAGGGCACGTCGCGCGGCCGATCGAAGCCGATCTCGATCCACCGCTCCCGAGGGTGCAGGTACCGGTCGGCGGCCCACACCGTGTCGGGATCGCCGTCGAAGGCCGCGGTCGCCCCGTATTCCGGGAACTCGAGCAGGCCGCCCGAGCTCGGCGCGCGCAGGTAGCGGGCGCCCTCGAGCTGCTGGACGGTCTGGGCGTCGCTGCCGCGGGTGGCGAAGGGCTCGATCGCGGCGAAGTTCTTGTCGAGGCTCTCGTCCGCGGCGAGCGTGGCGCCGACGTTCTGATGGAGGAACTCCGGCACCACGCGACGGCGCCGGTTCGAGTCCGTGATCACGACCTCGGCACCCGCGCCGGCCTCGCGGCGCAACTCGCCCGCGCCGAGATCGCCGGCGTACAGGATCGGCGCCCGTTCCGGGAGCGCGCCGAAGGCGGCGAGGCCCGCCAGCCCCTCGGCCGAGCCGTCCACGATCGTGGGCCGCCCGGGCGCGACGCTCACGAGCCCGCGGCCCGCCCCGACGTCGTAGCGGCGCACCTGCGGGACCCGCACGGGTCCGTCGAGCTCGCCGCGCGGAGCCCTCACCGAGCGCACGGGCCCGTAGGCGCGCGCGGGCGCGCCGAGGCCCTGCCCGGCCAGCTCCCGCGCCGCCGCGGCGGCGTTCATGCCGCCGCTCCGCGAGATGTCGTCGTCGCTTCCAGTGACCACCGCGCCCGCCCCGATCAGCCGGAGCAGCGGCCTGAGCTGGCCCGGCAGGAGGCGGCGCTGCTGCACGAGCCGGTCGATCGTCCACAGCGTGTCCGTGGCGCGCGGGTCCGAGTAAGGGGTCTCGTAGCGCACGGCGACGGGGCGCTTCGTGAGGCGGGGCAGGATCGCGTCGGTGGTTCCGCCCCAGGTGTAGTTGGCGAAGATCTGCCCCGGCAGGATCACCGCGCGCGCGTTTCGCGGCAGCTCCCGGTCGAGGTCGCGCCCGGCGTTCGTCCACGCGGGGGGGATGTGCTTCCAGGTGAGCTGCTTCTCGACGGCCGTGCCGCGCACGAGCGGGAGCGCGGCGAGCAGGATCAGCACGCCGACGGCCGCCGGGATCAGCACGCGCCTCAGGCCGGCCACGCGGGCGAGCGCCACGTGCAGGGACAGAGCGAGCAGCCCCGCGACCCCGGTGGCGACGAGTGGAGCGGCCTTCTGAGTCGTGCGCATGAAACGGACCAGCGGCACGTTGCGGTAGACCCACTCCATTCCCTCGCGCGCTGGAGTGCCGTTCGGAAAGCCGGCGACCTCGATCGCCGCGCCGACCACGAGCAGCAGCAGGAAGAACGGCGCGTAGCGCCACCGCCGGGCGAGGACGAACCCCGCGATCGCCAGCGCGGGCAGGAGCAGCGAGGCGGCGACCACGAGCGGGTTGAACAGGAGCGTCCCGGCCTCGGTGAAGAGCGGCCGGGACGCGCCGTAGAACCCGACGCCCACGTACGAGGTCCAGTAGCCCATCAGGCGCAGCGCCTCCGGGGCGCTGTTCGTGGCCCAGATGGAGCGCGGCTGCTCGGTGAACTGGAGGAAGTCGATCCCGTAGCGCGCGTGCACCACCAGCGGTGCGATCCACCACAGCGACACCACGGTCCCGAGCGCGCCGACCCGCACCAGGAACGCGCCCGCGTCGCGCCACCGCACGCTGCCCACGAGCGGCTCGTACAGGAGGAGCACGAGCGGGCCGACGAGCATCCAGCCCACCACGGCGGCGTTGATCCCGCCGCCGATCGAGGTGAGGACGAGCGCGAACACGGCGGCCCACCACCAGGCGCGCCAGTCGCGCCAGCGCGACGCTCCGCGCACGCCGTTGTGCACCACGAGGAGCAGCCACGGCAGCACCGCGTAGCCGAGCAGGATCAGGCTCGTCCGGCCGGTGAAGATGACCGTGTACGGGTTGAGCAGGTAGAAGCCCGCGCCGAGCAGGTGCGGCACGCCGCGCGGCCTGCCGAGGAACGCGTCCAGCAGTCGCAGCATCCCCCACGCCGAGACCGCGAACAGAGCGCCCAGCCAGATGCGCTGCGCGACCCACGGGCTCAGCCCCAGGCCGTGGAGCAGGGCGAACGCGGGGCCCATCGGCCAGAGGTAGCCGCTGTACTGGGCGCCCTGCACCGCACCGAGATCGATGGACGGCGACCACACGGACGCCACCTCGGAGAGGAACGAGCCCGGATCGACGTGGAGGTCGATCTTCGTGTCGCTCGTCGCCCATCCGGGCCGCTGCCAGAAGGCGAGAGCGAATCCCAGCACCGCGAAGCCAAGCGCCATGGTCTGGTCCCGGGACGGTCTCGGCATGGCGGCGCGGAGGGTATCCAAGGCTCTAAAGTGCCCCGTCCGCGTGACGGCGACACGAGCCCAGCCAGCCCGCGGGGGCCTCGTACTGCTCGCCATCGTCGTGCTCGCTGTCGCGATCCGCGTCCTCTACACGCTGCTCGAGGCGCCCTGGCCTCCGGTCGCGCTCGACGACCAGTTCTACTTCTCGGCGCTGCCGAAGCTGATCGCGGACGGCCACGGCTTCATCGCGCCGTTCAAGTACGCCTTCGACGGCGTTGTCACGGCGACGGCGGAGCACCCTCCGCTCTACTCGCTCGTGCTCGCGGCGCCGGCCGCCGTGGGGCTCGACTCGGACGATGCCTTCCGGCTCGCGGGCACGCTGTTCGGTGCCGGCACCGTGGCCGTCACGTTCCTGATCGGCCGGCGTCTGGCCGGTCCGCGCGCAGGGCTCGTGGCGGCGGCGCTTGCCGCCATCCACCCCGCGCTGGTGGCCGCGGACGGCGCGCTGATGAGCGAGACGCTGTACGGCCTTCTCACGGCGCTGATGATGCTGGCGGCGCTCCGGCTGCTCGAGTCCCCGGCGGCCTGGACGGCGCTCGCCCTCGGCGCGGTGGCCGGCCTTGCGGCGCTCACGCGCGGCGAGGCGCTCCTCCTCCTGCCGCTGGTGCTCGTGCCCACGCTGAGGCAGCCGGGCGGAGCGCGGGCGGCGGCGCTCGCGGCGGTGGCCTTCGTCGTCGTGCTCGCGCCCTGGACCGTGCGGAACTGGACCGTGTTCGACCGCCCCGTGCTGGTGGCGACGAACTCGGGCACGGCGGTGGCCGGCGCGAACTGCCGCGAGACCTACTCGGGCAGCAGGCTCGGCGGCTGGTGGCCGGGCTGCATCCGCGAGCACCCGGGGAACGAGGCGGAGCACCACTCGAAGGCGCTGAGCGACGGGGTGCGCTACGCGCGTGAGCACGCGGGCCGCCTCCCGGTCGTCCTCGCGGCCCGCCTCGGCCGCGTCTGGAGCGTGTACGACCCGTTCCAGATCCCTGAGGGGCGCTCGCCGCGCGTGCAGAAGGCCGGGACGCTCTTCTTCTTCCTGCTCGTCCCGCTCGGCTTCGTGGGCGCGCTGCGCATGCCGGACCGGCGCACGCTGTGGATCCTGCTCGCGCCGGTGGTCGTCGTGTCGCTCACGGCGCTCCTGACCTACGGCAACGTGCGCTTCCGCGAGCCGGCCGAGATCTCGGCCGTGCTGCTTGCGGCGGTGGGCATCGACGCGCTGTGGCGGCGCCGGTGAGCCGCCGGTTCGCGGTCGCGCTCGCCGCCATCGTGGCGGCCGGGGTGGCGGTGCGGGTGGCGCACACGTTGCTCGTGGCGCCGTGGCCGCCGGGCTTCTTCAACGACGAGGCGTACTACAAGGCCGTGGCCGAGCTCGTGGCACGCGGCGCGGGGTTCGTGCGGCCCGGGGAGTTCTTCGGCCAGGGCATCTCGATCCCCACCGCGGAACGGCCGCCGCTCTATCCGCTGGCGCTCGCCGGGCTCGTGAAGCTGGGCCTGGGCGGGCCCGACGGGATGCGGCTGCTCGGCGCGCTGTCCGGCGGTGCGGTGATCGCGCTCCTCGGCCTGCTCGGGCGGCGGCTGGCGGGCGATCGCGCCGGGCTGATCGCCGCCGGGCTCGCGGCGGCCTACCCGACCCTGATCGCCGCGGACGGGGCGCTCATGACCGAGTCGCTCTACGGGATGTTCGCCGCGGCGGCGCTGCTGCTCGCGCACGGCCTGCTCGGCCGGCCGGACATCCGGCGCGCGGCCCTGCTCGGCGCCATCGGCGGCCTCGCGGCGCTCACCCGAGGCGAGGGCCTGATCCTCCTGCCCGTGCTGCTGCTGCCGCTGCTCCGCGACGCGCCGGGCCGCCGCGCCGTGCTGGCCGCAGCGGCGGCCTGCGTCCTGGTGCTGGCGCCGTGGACGATCCGCAACTGGAGCGCCTTCGACCGCCCCGTGCTGGTGGCCACCGAGAGCGGCCAGACGATCGCGGGCGCCAACTGCGAGGCCACCTACCACGGACACCTCATGGGCTACTGGCAGGTGTCGTGCGTGCGGCTGTCGGGCGACCGCAACGAGGCGGTGGACAACAACCGCGCCGCACGGAAGGGGATCGATTACGCGCGCGACCACGCGGTGCGTGTCCCGCTCGTCCTGGCGGCACGCGTGACGCGCACGTGGGGGTTGTTCTGGCCCGGCCAGGTGCCGGAGGGCCGCGCGAAGTGGGTGACCTACGCGGGCGTGGCGGTGTACGTGCTGCTGCTGCCGCTCGCCGCCTTCGGCCTCGTCACGCTCCGGCGTAGGCGCGTGCCGGTGTGGGCGGTGGCGGCGCCGCTCGTCGTCGTGACCGTGGCGTCGCTCCTCACCTACGGGTCCGTGCGGTTCCGGCACACGGCGGAGCTCGCGCTCGTGGTGCTCGCGGCGGTCGCGCTCGACGCGCTGCTGCGGAGGCGAGCCGAGCGGGAGCCGCGCCCCGCATGAGGTCGAGGCCCACCGCCGCGGCGGCTCTCCTGTACGCGCTGCTCGCGGTCGCGCTGTACGCCCCGGCGCTCCTGCCGGGCCGGACGCTCAGCGCCTCGGACTTCCTCTGGACCGCGGCACCGTGGGCGGCCGAGCGCCCGGCCGGCGTGCGGCCGTTCGGCTCGAACTACGAGCTGATCGACTCGGCCGTGCAGTTCCAGCCCTGGCTCGAGCACAGCCGCGAGCGGCTGCCGTCGCCCCCGCTCTGGAATCCGAACGTCGGGCTCGGGCGGCCCTTCCTCGCCAACGCGCAGTCGGCGTGGCTCTCGCCGTTCAGCCTGCCGGCGTACTTCCTGCCGTTCTGGTGGTCGTTCGGCGTGATCGCGGTGCTCAAGGTGTTCACGGCGGCATTCGGCACGTTCCTGCTGGCGCGCGCGCTCGCGATGGGCTACGCCGGGTCGCTCCTCGCCGGCCTCGTCTACGGGTTCAGCCTGTACTTCGTCGTCTGGATCTCCTGGCCGCAGAGCGGGGTGTGGGCGCTCCTGCCCTGGCTCCTCCTGCTCGTGGAGCTGACACTGCGGCGCCCGGGGCCGCTGCCCGCCGCCGGGCTCGCGGCGGTGGTGGCGACACAGTTCTTCGCGGGGCACCCGGAGTCGAGCTTCCACCTGCTCGTGACCGCTGCCGCGTTCGTGGCGTTCCGGATCGTGGTGCTGCGCCGCGAGGGGCGGCTCGCGAGCGTGCGAGCGCCGCTCGTCGCCGTGGGCGCGGGTATGGCCGGCGGCGTTCTCCTGGCCGCCCTCCTCCTTGTCCCCTTCGTCGAGCTACTGGCGCGGTCCGGAGACGTGCACACGCGCCAGAACTTCTCCGAGCTCGCGCTGCCGAAGCGCTACCTGCTCGGCCTGGCGCTGCCGGACTACTGGGGGCGCGCGACCCACACGGCGGTGGGCGCGTTCGCCCAGGAGCGCGCGCTGTACGTGGGTGCGCTGCCGCTCCTCCTGGCGGTGGTAGCGCCGTTCAGCCGCCGGTCGATCATGCGGACGGGCGTGGCGCTGTTCGCGCTGTTCGCGCTGGCGATTGCACTCGGCGTCCCGCCGCTGCCCGACCTCGCCGCCCGCATCCCGGTGGTGCGCACCGGCAACCACCTGCGTGTCGTGATCCTCGCCATGCTCGCGATCGCCCTGCTCGCCGGCTGGGGTCTCGAGGATCTCCGCTCGAGCCGGCCGCCGCGGCGGGCCGTGCTGCTCGCCGTGGCCGGTGCGCTGCTCATGGTGCCGATCGTCATCGCGCTGGCCGGCGGGGAGATCGCGCCGCGACTCATCGGACAGGCGCTCCAGGTCTCGGTCGGCATCGGCTGGCCCGACCCGCCGGCGGACGGCGATGACCTCGAGACGATCCGGACGGCGGCCGTGCTCGCCTGGATCGTCTTCATGGGGGCGGCGCTCGCGCTGGTGGCCGCGCGCGCCGGCGGGCGGATCGGCCCGCGTGCCTTCGCCGCCGTCGCGCTGGCGGTCGTGGCCGTGGACCTGTTCCGGGCAGGCATGGGCGCCACGCCCGCCATCGACGTGGACGCGGCGCGCCAGCCCTCCACGCCTGGCCTCGAACGGCTCCGCTCCGGCGGGCGCTTCGTCGGGCTGGAGCGGCCGCTCGGGCCGTCGCCCCTCATCCCGAACATGGCGCTCCGGTGGGATCTCCTCGACGCGCGGAGCTACGACCTCCCGGTCGAGCGCCGCTACGACACGCTGTGGCGCCGCGCGATCAAGAACGGGCCGCCGACCGAGACGCCCACGACGGCCGCGGTGCTCAGCGAGCGGGCGCTCCCCGCGCTCCGGCTGATGAGCGTCACACAGGTCGCGCAGGATCCCGCCGACCCGCCGGTCGACCGGCCGCGCCTGCCCGTGCGGTATGACCGCAGGGACCTGCGCATCTACGCCAACCCGGACGCCATGCCGCGGGCCGGAGTGGTGGGCGCTCAGACGGTCGTCGCGGGCGAGGACGCCGAGCTCGGGGCAGTGCTCGACGCCGGCTTCGACGGGCGCCGCACGCTGGTGACCTCCAGCCGTCTGCCCGGAGTGCCGGAGCGCGCCGCCGCCGCCCCTGCCGGCCGGGCTCGCATCGTGAGCGAGCGGGACGAGGAACTGGTCGTTGACGCGGTCGCGCGCCGCCCGGCGGCGCTCGTGGTGACGGACCTGCACTACCCGGGGTGGCGCGCGACGGTCGACGGCGAGGACGCCCCGATCCACCGCGTGGACTACCTCCTCCGCGGCGTGACGCTGCCGCCCGGGCGCCACCGCGTGGAGTTCTCCTACGAGCCCGCCACCTGGCGCGTCGGGTGGATCGTCAGTGCGCTCGCACTGCTGGCTCTGATCGCCGCGCTCGCGGTGGGGATTCGCCGGCGCCGGCCAGCGACCCCCTAAGCTGCTCCGCCGTGCTTTCGGTCCTGATGCCCGTGTACAACGAGGCCGCCACGGTGCGGCAGGCGATCGACGACGTGCTTGCCACCGACCTCGGGATGGAGAGCGAGCTGATCGTCGTCGACGACGGCTCGACGGACGGCACCCGGGAGCTCCTCGCCCAGGCGGACTGGCCGGACCGCGTCACGGTCCTGCATCACGACCGCAATCTCGGCAAGGGAGCCGCGGTGCGCACCGCGTTGGCGGCCGCGCGCGGCGAGTACTCCGCGATCTTCGATGCCGACCTCGAGTACGAGCCGGAGGACATCGCGGCGCTGCTCCCGCCGCTCGTCGACGGCCGGACCAACGCGGTATTCGGCGTCCGCGCGTTCGACGGCTACACGAGCCACTCGTTCCTGTACGTGATGGGCAACAAGCTCGTGACCCTGGTCGCCAACGTGCTGTTCAACGTCTATCTGCGCGACCTGATGACCTGCCACAAGGCGATCCGTACCGATGTGTTCAGAAGCCTTCCGCTGCGGGCGTCGGGGTTCACGATCGAGCCCGAGATCACGGCGCGGCTGATCCAGCGGGGGGAGCGCGTCTTCGAGGTGCCCGTGCGCTACCGCGCACGGAGCTTCGACCAGGGCAAGAAGCTCACGGCGCGCGACGGCCTGCGGGTGATCGGCACGCTCGTCAGCTGTCGGCTCGGATTGCGCTGACCGGCTCGGCCGCCGCGAGGAGCGCCCCGGCGAGCACCAGGGCCGGGAGCGTGACCGCGGGCATCTGCCAGTCCCAGTCGATCGACGCGTGCAGGAGCCACGCGCCGCACACCGCGCACGCGCCCGGCGCGACGGGTGCGCCGGCGCGGAGGGCTCGCCGGCCCGCCGCGGCCACGCCCCCGACGAAGAGCCCCAGGAGGATCAGCCCGAGCACGCCGAGCTCCGTCGCCATCTCGAGCACCAGCGAGTGGACCTCGAGCGCGCTCGCCTCTACGTCGCGCTTCTCCCGCCACAGCACACGGAAGCCGCCGGACCCCTCACCCTTCAGCGGGTGGTCGAGGAACGCGCGGCCGCCCACGCGCCAGTACTCGTAGCGCAGCGAGCTCACCGAGGTGAGGCGCGAGGCCGAGGCGCCCGCGCTCGAGCCCGCGTGCCCGGCGGTCTCGCCGAGTGCGCCGATCACCAGGCCGAGCACGCACAGCGCGGTGGCCGCGGCGGCGAGCGCCGGCAGGCTATCCGCGTGCGGGAGCCGCGCGCGCCGGTCCTCGTCGCGCTCCTCGTCCCGCAGCATGCGGGCGAAGACGACCGCCGCGGCACCGGCAATCAGGATCAGCCCGGCGAGGACGATCGCCCCGTCGCGCTCGCGGTCGCCGAGCGTGCCCGACAGCGACGAGACTCCGCCGAACGGCGCCGCCAGGAGCGCGCCGAGCGTGGCGGCCGCGAGGCAGACCAGGGCCGCGCGCAGCTGCGGGCGCGTCGGCGCCGCGGCCAGCAGGAAGAGCACGCCGACGAGCGTGGCGACGAGCGCGCCGCGCGAGTACGAGAGGTAGACGCCCATGCCGAGCGGCGCGGACGCGACAGTCGCCGCCACGCGCATGGGCGCCGGCCGCGTCGTGTCACCCGCCAGCCGCAGGCAGAGCAGCAACCCCATCGCGGCGAGCAGCCCCTCGGCGTTCCAGTAGGTGAGCGGCTGCTCGAGGCGGCCGCCGGCGACGAACGACCGGTGCAGGTCGAGGATCCCCGGCAGGAGCCGTCCGGCCAGGCCATACCCGATCACGACCAGGGTGCCGGCGGCGAGCGCGGGCTCGGCGGCGCGGGCCAGCCGCTGGTCCCGCATCGCGGCGGTGGCCGCGAGGAGCACGCCCAGGTAGAGCAGGAGCCGCTGCACGTTGTTGAAGCCGGCCTCGATGAGCGGCGCCCACGTGAGCGAGACGGCGCTCCAGGCCGCGAGCCCGGCCAGCCCCGCGGCCGCCACCCTGCCAGGGGTCGACGCCGGGAGCGGGAGCGGCCCGGCGATCGCGAGCACCAGCACGAGCGCCCATGCCACCGCCGTGGCGGCGGCGCGCGGTGCCACGAAGAAGCCGCCGCTGAAGAAGGCGAGCACCGTCGGGCCGGCCAGGAGGACCAGCCCGGCCAGGAGGAGAACGGGGCGGCGCACGCGCGGCAGGGTATTCGGCGCGGAGCGCGGATCGCCGAAGCCTGCGCTGTACCGTGCACGCCGTGTCCTCGCTCGTGCCGCGCGCGGCGGTCGCCCTGATCGCCCTGATGATCGTCGCCTGGGCCGCGGTCCTGTGGCACAACCAGCGGATCGGCGACGACGCCTCCGACCGCCTGCTCGCCAACCCGCGCATGGCGGAGGCGGACTTCCAGCGCGTGCTGGACGACTACAAGCGCGCCGAGTCCCTCGACCCCGGCACCGACTGGCGGCTCACCCGCGCCGGCGCGCTCGTCCTGCGCGACGACCGCGCCGAGGCGGCCAGGCTCACGGAGACGGTGCTCGACAAGGAGCCCTCGAACCTGCACGCCTGGCTGGTTCTGCGCGAGGCGACGAAGGGCAGAGACCCGCACCGAGCCGCGCAGGCCGTCGCCGAGATCAGGCGGCTGAACCCGCCGGTGCCCGCTCCGTAGCCGACCGGCGCTGGGCCCGGAGACTCAGCAGCAGAGCGAGGACGAGGCCGGCTAGCGCGAGCGCGCTCACGAGCCTGCCGGCGGTCCAGCTCGCGGGCTCGTATCGGAGCGACACCGTGTGCTCGCCGGGGCCGAGCCGGACGCCGCGGAGCACGTAGTCCACCTGCTCCACCGTCGCGTCGGCGCCGTCCACCCGCGCCTTCCACCCGGGGAACCAGGTGTCGCTCAGGACCAGCATGCCCGCCCGGTCCGCGTGGGCGCGGATGTCCACGCGCTCGTCCTCGTAGCGGACGATCCGCGCGCCGCCGTCCTTCGCGGCCGCCGGCGTGCCGGACGCGTCCGGAACGCCGGCCACGCGGCCCTCGGTGACCGCCGCGCGGCGCGGGTCGAAACCCGGTCGCGTGATCGCGGAGAGCGCCGCGTCGCCGTCCTCGACCACCCGCTGCGCCGGCACCACCCACGCGCGCGGAAGGGCGCCGCCGAGCCGGTAGACGCGCGCGTCGGGCCCCGAGTAGACCTGGCTGAGCCCGGGCGCGTCGAGCGGCGGATAGGGATCGGTGGGCTTGTACGGCGGGTCGGCGGCCCGGCCGGTGGTGCCGCGCAGGATGTGCGTGACGCCGAGGAGGCGAAGCGTGCGGAGCGCGCGCGGGGTCACCTCGCGCAGCTCGAGCGGGATGTCGAGCAGGCCTGCCGCCACGCTCGGCGACTCCGGCGACACCTCCTGGCGCCAGAGCGTGTCGAAGCGGCGGATGATCGGCAGGTCGTACCCGCGCGCCTCGTAGAGCCCGAAGCGCATCGGGATCACGTTCTGCGGGATCTCGGAGGTGCTCACGAAGCGCGCGTGCCCCTGGCCGCGCAGAGCGCCGATCGCGGGCGTGACGGGCACGGTGGCCCGGTCCCGGTCGATCGCCGGGTTGTAGCCCATGCCGGCGCGGAACAGGTCCGCGGAGACGAGCAGCAGCGCCAGCACGGAGAACAGCGCCACCCCGAGCCGCCGCCGGGTCCGCAGCGCCAGGAGGACGACCCCCGCCCCGGCCACCGACACCCAGATGAGGATCGAGGACAGCCGTATCACGGCCTCGTGGTCGGGATTGGCCAGCGTCGTGGGCGCATCGGCGAGGAGCCAGGCCACCCGCGCCGCATCGCCAAGAGCGCCTAGGCCGATGTCACCCGCGGCGAGCGCGCCGGCGGCCGGGAGGACGAGCAGCCCGGCAGCCACGGCCAGCGTGGCCCGGAGCCGCGCCGGAGGTGCTTCCCGTGCCGCGCGCAGCTCGTCCAGCCCCCAGCCCGCCAGCAGCGCGACGGCGAACAGGGGCAGCACGATCAGCCGCGTGTTGTGCCCCGAGCTGAACAGGGGCAGCCGCGTCACGATCTGTGTGAACGGCGGCACCCCGAAGAGCACGGCGAGCCAGAACGCGCCGAACACAGCCACGGCCACACGCTCGACCGTCGGGCGCAGGATCAGCGCCGCCGCGGCCAGCATGAGCGGCAGCGCCCCTGCGTACATGGCGCGCTCGAGCAGGAGCGGCCGAAGCGGCGTCTGAGTCGGGCGGCCCCAGTAGTCGGGGAGGAAGAGTCCCAGCACGTCCTTGGCCGGGAAATGCAGGTCGACCGATGCCCCGCGACGGTCGACGATGTCGGCCGAGGACAGGAGCAGCTCGGTGAACGGGATCAGGCTGACGGCGGCGAGCGCAGCCCCGCCCACGATCGCTCCTGCGAATAGGACGAGGGGCCGGGCCGCGCCGCTCGCCGGCTCCGCCGAGCGGCGCGCCATCCACAGCCGCAGCACCAGGAACGCCGCCGCGCCCAGCAGCACGTGGAAGCTCGACTCCGCGTGCCCCGCGAGGAACTGAAGCGCCACGACCACCGCGAGCGCGCAGGCCGAGAGCACGCCGGGCCGGCGCACCACCCGTTCGGTCGTGAGCAGAAGCCACGGCAGGAACGTCCAGACGCTCATCGCCGGATACGAGAGCCAGGTGACCATCTTCAGGTTGAGCGCGAACACGAGCCCCGCCAGCAGCGCCGCGGCGAATCCCATGCCGAGCCTGCGCGCGAGCAGGTAGGTGCCGAAGGCGGCCACCCACAGCTTCATCACGCCGATCCAACCGAGCGCCGTCCAGAACGGCAGCACGTACGCCGGGAGGTTGTAGATCGAGAAGACCGCCGACTGCGAGTTCGCCTGGAACGGCCGCCCGGCGACGATGCTCGGATTCCACAGCGGGACGTGCGGGAGCGAGTCGGCGGTCCGCTGGAGGAACGGCTGCACGTAGCGGGGCGCATCGCCCAGCTCGGGGTTCGAGGGCCGCTCGAGCTCCGCGGGCTTGACGCCGACCCACGGAGGCTCGAACCACAGCACGTCCGAGTTCGACAGCGTCCTGCCGGGTAGGAGCGCAGGGCTGACGAACGCGATCGCGACGAGCGCGTACAGAAGCGCCGCGGCGAGCGCCGGCCGCCGGCGGAGCTGCGCGAGCGCGCTGCCGGCCGTGCGCCTCAGCGCGCCGGCTCCCGCGGCCTGCGCCGGCGCGTGAGGGCGACCACCGTCACGGCGATCAGCGTGAGGAGGGCGACGAGCGACACGATCCAGCCGATCCGCCAGCTCAGCGGCTCATAGGCGAACTCCACCCGGTGGCGGCCCGCGGGCACCACGACGCCGCGCAGCAGGTAGTCCACGCGGGCGATCTCGGCCGGCTGTCCGTCGACCGTCGCCTTCCACCCCGGATAGTGCACGTCGGTCAGCACCATGAGGCTCCGGCTTCGCCCGGACGTCTCGACGCTGACGCGGTCCTCGCCGTAGGCGGCCAGGCGCGCGGTGCCGGGCGACGCGGTCGCCCCGTGGGGCAGTCCCGGAAGCGCCTCCTCGGTGATCGCCTCGCGCCGCGCGTCGAACTCCGGCGCGATGGTGGCGGCCAGCGCCGCGTCGGCGTCGGCGGCGACCCGCTGGCCGCCCACGAGGAAGGCGCGCGGCAGCGCGCGCGAGTTTCGGTAGATGCGCGCGTCGGGGCCCGAGTACGCCACGTGCAGGCCGGCCAGCCGGGACTGCGGGTCCGCCGGGTCCTGCATCACGTCGCTCACGCTCAGGAGGCTCAGGGCGCGGAGCGAGCGCTCGGTGGGCTCCGCCCGGCCGGTGGGCGGCACGAGGTCGCCGGGCGGCGCGGCGGTGGCACGCCAGAACGCGTCGTAGCGCCGCTCGACCGGATAGTCGTATCCGCGCGCGTCGTAGAGCCCGTACCGCATCGACAGGTTGGGCTGGAGCGGCTGCCCGATGCCCGGCCGGTTGAGCCCGGCGAAGCGGCTCGGCGCGCGCGACTCGAGATAGCGGAGCGCCCCCGTCTCCGGCTGCTCCGCGTGCGCCACCGGGATCGCCGTGTTGAAGCCCATGTTCGCCCGGAACAGGTCGGCCACGAGCACCGTGCACGCGATGGCCACTGCGGCGGCCACGGGGAGCATGCGGCCGCGCAGGCGGGGCGCCCCGAGGCTGAGCGCGATGACCGCCAGCCCGGCTCCCGCGAGCGGGAGCCATTGCAGCAGCGCGCTGAGCCGGACGATCTCGATGGTCGATTGCGGCACCGCCTCGGATGACGGAGCGAGCACTCCCGCGGCGTCCTGGCCACCCGGCGCCGGCGGGTCGGCGAAGCCCCAGGCCACGTTCAGCGCGTCCGAGAAGCGGCCCAGGGCCAGGTCGCCGCTGGCCACGAGCCACACGACGGGCACGACCAGGATCACCGCGCCTGCGCCCAGCACCGCGTTCCGGCGCCACTTCGCGGAGCGCTCGCCCGAGGTGACCTCGTCGAGGCCCCAGCCCGCGAGCATCGCGAGGACGAACAGGAAGAAGATCACCATCCGGCCGTTGTGAGCGGTCCTGAAGCCGGGCAGGGCGGTCACGATCGAGAAGATCGGCTCGACGCCCAGCACCACCGCGAGCACGAGCGCCCCGTACACCGCGAACGCCACGCGCGTCGCGGTCGGCCGGAGGATCAGCGCGGCGGAGGCCAGCATCAGCGTGATGCCGCCGGCGTAGAACCCGCGGTTGCTCACGAGGTCGGGAATCAGCGACGTCTGGGTGGGCCGCCCCCAGTAGTCGAACAGGAACATCGCGCCCAGGTACTTCGCGAGCGTGTGGCCCGGCGCCAGGCCGAGCCTGTGCTCGTAGTCGCCCGAGTGCAGCATGAACTCGAGCAGCGGGACGAGCATCACCGCAGCGATCGCGGCGCCGCCGGCCAGCGCCAGCGCGAACCCGACCGTGGGCCGGGTCAGGAGCTCGCGGCGCCGGCCGCCGCGCGACCACGCGAGCACCAGCCGGAACGCGAAGAACGCGACCGTGGTCACGAGCACGTGGAAGGACGTCTCCGGGTGCCCGCCGAGGAACGTGAGGCCCACCACCCCCGCGAGGCCCGCGCCCACGAGTGCCTGCGGCCGCCGGATGAGGAGCTCGCTGAGCAAGAGCAGCCACGGCAGCAGCGGGAAGACGTTCGTGAGCGGCCACGCGAGCCAGACGACGAAGAAGGTCCCGAACGAGAACACCGCGCCGGCCAGGAGCGCGCCGCCGAAGCGCATGCCGAGCGCGCGGCCGAGCAGGAAGGTGCCGAAGGCCGCGACGAACAGCTTCAGCACCGCCATGACGGCGAGCGACTTCCAGAACGGCAGCACGTACGCCGGCCAGGTGAAGGGAGAGAAGACGGCCGACTGCGCATTCGCCACGAACGGCCGCCCGGCCATGATGTGCGGGTTCCACAGCGGGATGTGCGGCAGCGCGTCCCTGACGTACTGGAAGAAGGGCTGGAACACCGTCACCGCGTCCGCCGTCTCGAAGTTCGCGCCGCCCCACCGCACGCCGGACGGGGCCGAGTCCGTCCACGGGGCGGTGCTCCACAGCATGTCCGAGCTGGACAGCGCTCGGCCCGGCAGAAGGCCCTGCCCGACGAAGACGAGCGAGAGCGCCGCGTAGATAAGCGCCGCGCTCAGGACCGGACGCCCAGCCAGCCGGGTCATTCGAAGGCTAGGCGCTTGACTCGGACGAGTCGGCCATGGCGTCGGCGTGAAGCCGCGCGCGGCCGCGCGCCTGACCGCGCACGTTTCGCCGCGCCCGGAGGAGATCGCGGATGGCCGGCACGAGTGTGTGGAAGATCGAGAGCTTGGAGGCCTCGCGGTTGACCCACACGATCCCCACCTCGCGGGTGCGGTAGCCGAGCGCGCGGGCCATGGCGAGCGACTCGGCGTCGAACGCCCATCCGTCGATTCGCTGGCGCGAGAACACGGCCTGCGCGGCGACACCACGCCACAGCTTGAAGCCGCAGTAGACGTCGCGGGTCGGCTCGCGCAGGAGCGCGCGAGTGAGCGCGATGTACGGCCAGCCGACGATCCGGCGCCGGAGCGGCTGCGTCCGGCCCACCTCGGCGCCGGGCGCGAGACGTGAGCCCACGGCGACGTCGGCATCCTCGATCGCACTCAGCATGTCGGGGAGGGAGGCGAGCGACGGAGCGCAGTCCGCGTCGCACAGGAGCCGGAGCCCTCCCGCCGCGTCGAGCATCCCGCGCCGCACGGAGTAGCCCTTCCCGTGGTTCTCGTCGTTGCGGAGCATGCGGACCGAAGGCCCGGCTTCGAGCGCCTCCACGGCCGCGACCGTACCGTCGGTCGACGCGTTGTCGACGACGATGATCTCGTAGGGCCTGTGCTCGTCCTCGAGCCGCTCGCGCAGCGCCGTGATCGTCCCGGCGATGGCGCGCTCCTCGTTGAACGCGGGCACGACGACCGATATCCACGGCTCGCGCATCCCGGTGAAAATAGCGCCTACGTGCCAGGCCGGCTCAGCCGGTACAGGAGCACGCCGCCCGTCTCCTCCGGGCGCACGCCGAGGCTGCGGAACAGCTCGCGCCCTCTGGTGTCGGTCCGTTCCACGACGATCGCGGTCACACCCTTCGCGCGGATGAAGCGGCGGAGCTCCGCCTCGGGCGGGACCGCCTCGCGCCCGAAGGGCGATCCGAGCAGGTCCCGCCACGCCCGGTAGCGCACGTAGCTCTCGGGAAACGCGCCGACGTAGCCGGTTGCCAGCGCGAACGAGAAGTCGGCCTGGACCTGCCAGCGCATGTTGTGCCCCCACGTCGGAACCGTGAGCACGCGGTCCTTCTCCGTGAGCCGGCCGCGGTAGCCGCCCTCGGTGAAGAACGGCAGGTCGGTGAGCCGCGTGTGCCAGTCGCCGTTCCCCACGGCCGGCAGGATGAGCGCGAGGCCCACGAGCGCGGCCGCCCAGCGAGCCAAGCCGCCGCCGCGCGCGAGCCACATGGCGAGCATCACGCCCGCCGCGAGGAACGTGAAGGCCGGGAACCGCAGCGGGATGGCGTAGCGGAGCAGCGGCAGGCCGTCGAGCGCGGCCCACGGCAGCGGGATCCCGGTGTCGTGACCGGCCACGTGCAGCGCCGGCCCGAGCGCGGCCACGGCCGTGATGGCGAACGCGGCGACGGCCAGCCGCGTTGCGCGCTCGTCCCGGCGCGTCCAGGCGAGCGCGGCCAGCACCACGAGCAGCGGGATCCCGATGTAGGCGGCGCCGCTCGCCCAGGTGGGCTCGCCCAGATCGAGCCGGCCCGGGGCCACCGCCACGAGCGGGCCCGGCACGACGAACGAGAGCACGTCCGTCGGGAAGTTCGTGAGCGCCTGCTCCGGCAGCGTTCGCCCGCCGAACAGCACGTTCGCGAGCAACGGGGAGGCGAGCACCGCCGTGCCGCCCAGCGCGGCCGCCACCATCAGCGCGGTCCGGCGCAGGCGCGGGCGCAGCTCGGCGTACATCGCGTAGGCGGCGAGCAGCACGAGGCCGCCGAACAGCACGGAAGTAGCCAGGATCTCGGTCGAGGTGAGGATCTGCGCCGTGAACACCGCCGCGAGCGCGAGCGCGAAGCGGCGGTCCGACATCGAGCCCTCGACGTGACGGAGCACGAGCAGGACCATCACGGGCACGAGCGCGATCAGCGCGAGCTGCGGCGCGCCGCGCAGCTGGCTCAGCATGTAGGGCGAGAACCCGAAGACGTAGCCGCCCGCAAACGAGGCCGGCACGGAGCCCGTGATCCTGCGGCAGAGCAGGTAGGCGGTCCAGGCGGCGAGCGCGGGCGCCGCGAAGGACACGAGGTTGAAGGTGATCTCCGGCCCGAACGCGAGCGTGACGGGGGCTAAGAGGAAGCTCGGCCCCGGCATCGAGGTGACCCACGCGAGGTTGTAGCCCTCGGGCACGAAGATCGCGTTGGTCTGAAAGAGGTCGAGGCCGTTCCCGAGCGCATGCGGCCACCAGGAGAAGAACCACAGGTACGCGCTCGGGTCGATGTCGTTCGCCGCGAGCAGCTTCGTGCCCGGATCGTCGAGCACCCACGGGCCCCAGAAGACAAGCGACAGCGCGGCGTACAGGGCGAGCGGCCAGGCCACGGCGCCTACCGTCGGCCGAAGCGGAGCCGCAGCAGGTCGAAGAGCATCCTCGGCGCGTCGCGGTGCGCGCTCACCCGGGACGCCTCCACGTGCCGCCAGCGGACGGGGACCTCGGCGACCTCCCACCCGCGCCGGCGCGCGCGCACCAGCACCTCCGCGTCGAACCCGAACCGGGGCGTCCTCAGCGGCGTGAAGAGCGCGACCGCGGCCTCGGCCGTGAAGGCCTTCAGTCCGCACTGGGAGTCGTAGATGCCCGGCAGCACCAGCAGCTGGAGCAGCCGGTTGTAGGTCTTCCCGGAGAGCTCGCGGAGCCGCGGCTGATGGAGCTGGATGTCGGAGTCGGGCAGGTCGCGCGAGGCGATCGCCACGTGGCAGTTCCCCACGAGCCGCTCGCGCAGGCGGTCGAGCTCCTCGAGCGGCGTGCTGAGGTCCGCGTCGCTGAAGGCCCGGTGCGCTCCCCGTGCGCGCAGCATCCCCTCGCGCACGGCCGCGCCCTTCCCGCGGTTGTCGGCCAGGCGCACGACGCTCAGCTCCGGCCACTCGCCCACCGCACGCTCCACCTCCCCGGACGTGTCGTCGCTGCTCCCGTCGTCCACGACGATCAGCTCGTACGGCTCGCCGACCGTGTCGAGGCGCTCGCGCATCGTGTGCAGCGTGCGCGGGAGGCGAAGCGCCTCGTTGTACGCCGGCACGACCAGGCTGAGCGCCGGCTCGCCGCTCATCGGGCCGTGCACGCCATGCCCACCGAGACGCCGGCCGGCAGCCGCACCCCGCGCGCTATGAGCGCGGCCTCGGCTCGCATGACCAGCTCGAGCGCGCGCCCCACGGCAGGCGGCGAGAGCTCGAGGTCGGACCGCCGCGAGCGGCCGGGCCACACCCGGCGAATAAGGCGCACCGCGGCCACGGCGGGGAGGATTCCGCTGAAGAAATACGAGCTGGCCATGGGCTCCCACCCGGCTGCGGCCACCCGCGCCTGCGAGCCGGCCGAGCGTGTAGCGGCGGTGGTGGTGCATCGACACGTCGTGGTCGCTCCACAGCCAGGTGTAGGCGGGCACGGTCACCACGAGCCGCGCGCCGGGGCGCGCGACGCGCCGGAGCTCGGCGAGCGCGCCCGCGTCGTCCTCGATGTGCTCGATGACGTCCGTGGCGACCACCACGTCGAAGCGGCCGTCCTCGTATGGAAGCGCCCCGAGCTCCGCCCGCTTCACGCCCTCGAGGCCGCGGCGGTGGCAGAACTCGACCGCGTCCTCGGAGGAGTCGACCCCCTCAGCGGGGCCGAGCCGCCCCAGCTCGACCAGGTTGCGCCCGGTGCCGCAGCCCGCGTCCAGCACCCGCGGCGACGGCGGTGGCTCGGCGCGGCGGAGCAGCGCCCAGATCACCGCCCGGCGGCCGCGAAACCACCAGTGACGGTCCTCGAGCTCGTAGAGCTCGCGATATCGCCAGTCATCCAAGGCCGGGGAACATACCTGCGCGTCAGTAGGGCCACTCGTCGCCGTCCGGCAGCCCGAGAGCGTGCGCGACCCGCGGGAGCCGCGCCACCATCGCCACCTTGATCAGGCAGTTGCGGGCGAACCAGATGAGCCCAGGAAGCTGCCGCGCCACGTTCGCCGCGCGGGCGCCCGGGCCGAGATCCTCCCTGCGGTACTCGGCGAGCGAGCGGCTGCGGCCCACGTAGCGCCACCGCGGCGACCCGAACAGGACGCGGAGCTGCGCGAGCATGACCCCGACCGCGTTGTAGGCGTCGTGGACCAGCATGGCGCCGCCGGGCCGGACCCTGGCGCCCCACCGCTCGATGTCGGCGCGCGCCGGTGCGTAGCGGTGCGCGCCGTCCACGTAGAGCAGGTCGACCTCTCCGTCCACCGCGTTGAGCGCTTCCTGCGACATCCGCCGCACGTGTGTCACGCCGTCCTCGACGCCCGCGCGCCGCAGGTTCTCGTGGAAGGCCTCGTGGTCAGCGTCGCCGCGGGCCGCCTCCGGCGCTATCTCCTGCGGGCCGCGGTCGCCGCCGCCGTGCGGGTCGATCGCCACGACGTCCGTGCCTGGCCCCGCGGATCTGCGCAGGACGATCGTGGAGCGGCCGCGGAAGGAGCCGATCTCGACGATGCGGCCCGGCTCCGGCACACGTGCGGCGGCGGCGGCGAGCCGGAGGGCCTGGTCGTCGCTCAGCCAGCCCTCGACGTCATCGAGGCCGGCTAGCGGTTCCCGGCCAGCCAGCGCTCGGCTCCCTGGTCCGTGCCGTTCGCGGAGCCCGCGGCATCGGCCGGCTCGCCGCCCCCGGGCGACTGCCCCGCGGCCGAGCGCAGCACGTCGAGGAACGTGGCGGCCGAGCGGTCCCACGTGAAGCTCGCCGCGCGCTCGCGCGCCGCCGCGCCGAGGCGCTCGCGCAGCTCGGGGCTCTCCACGACCTCGCGCACTCGCGAAACGAGCTCCAGGTCGCTCCTAGCGAGGTAGCCCGTCTCGCCGTCGACGATCGACTCGGTGAGGCCGCCCACTGCCAGCGCGACGCTCGGGGTGCCGCACAGCGCGGCCTCCATCACCGTGAGCGACCAGCCCTCGGACGCCGAGGCGGTCACGTGCACCCAGGCACGCGCGTAGAGGGCGGCCTTGGTCGGGACGTCGGCGTAGCCGTGCATCACGACGCGATCGGTGAGCCCGCGCCGCTCGATCTCGGCCTCGAGCTCCGGGCGGTGGTCCCCATCGCCCACGATGTCGAGCCCGGCCTCGGGGATGGCGTCGAGCACGTCGAGCACGTGCTCGATCCGCTTGTACGCCTTCAGCCGGCCGACGAAGATGAGGCGCGGCTCGGGCGAACGCTCGCCCGGCTCGAGGCCCTCGGAGTCCACCCCCAGGTACTGGACCGTGATGTTCTCGCGCGGGATGCCCTCCCGCACCAGGTCGTCGCGCGCCGCGTTCGAGATGGTCAGGAAGGGCGTACGGCGGTAGAGCAGGCGGAGCGGCCACCGCTCGAGCAGCCGGAACAGGAGCTCGCCGGTGCGGGGGAACTCCTCGAGGAACAGTTCCCGATGTACGTGGTGGATCATCGCCACACGCGGCTTTCTGAGCCACAGGGGCGTGAGGAACGTGATGCCGTTGATCACCTCGCACACCACGTCGGCGTCGCGCCCGATCCCGCGGAGCACGGCCAGCATGGCGCGGGGGAAGACCGTGACGCGCGTGCCCATGCGGTGGACGACGAGCCGCGGCCCGAAGTGCTCGACCCGCTCGCCACCCGGGTACTCGCCCGCCACGACCGTCACGCGGGCGCCCGCCTCCACCCAGCGGCTCACCTGCGCCCAGATGTTCGCGCCGTTGCCGCCCGTGTCGTGGTGCTTCCAGTCGCGATCGGCAAGGACCAGGATGTGGAGGGGTCGTGACTGCTCTCGCGGCGCCATCCGGCGCAGGACGGTAGCGGACGGTGCCGGGCTATTGTCTCCCGCGATGAACGCCCGCCTGTGGCTTTTTCTCCCCACCTACAACGAGGCCGAGAACCTCGAGGGCATCGTGCGCGCGGTGGGCGCCGAGCTGGAGCGAATCGCTCCGGCGGAGTGGCGCGTGCTCGTGGTCGACGACGCCTCTCCGGACGGCACGGGCGAGCTGGCCGACCGCCTCTCCGAGGAGCTCGAGCGCGTCGAGGTGCTGCACCGCCCGGGCAAGGAGGGGCTCGGCAAGGCGTACCTGGCGGGGTTCGCGCGTGCGCTCGAGGGCGGCGCCGAGCTCGTCGTCGTCATGGACGCGGACTTCTCGCACGACCCCGCCCACCTGCCGGCCCTCATCGGCGCAGCCGGGAACGCCGACCTCGTGCTCGGCTCCCGCTACGTCCACGGGGGCACGATCGCCGACTGGCCGCCGCTCCGGCGCACGCTCAGCCGGTTCGGGTCGGCATACGCGCGCACGATCCTCGGCGTGAAGACCCGGGATCTGACGAGCGGCTTCCGCTGCGTGCGCCGCGAGGTGCTGGAGGCGGTCGAGCCGTCCACGCTCCGCGCGCAGGGCTACGTCTTCAACATCGAGCTGACCTACCGCGCCCTGCTCGCCGGCTTCAGGGTCACAGAGATCCCGATCTGCTTCCGGGACCGAACCGCGGGCGACAGCAAGATGTCGCTGCCGATCGCCGTCGAGGCGCTGATGCTGGTGCCGAAGCTGCGCCGCCTGCGCCGGCCGCGCCGCTCCAGCCAGGGCTGGCAGGTCCCGCGCTGGCCGAGCCGGCGCGAGGCGCTGGGCTCGCCCGGCACCGAGAGCGCCGGCGAGAGCGAAGCCGAGCCGGTCCAGGCTCCCAGCGGTAGCTAGGGACCGTGTCGTCCTTATGCCCGTAATACGGGCCTAAGTACGACACCGTGTTCAACTTTGCCCCGATATGCGCGGATAAGTCGGACATCGTCCCGGCGGGCGGCCTCGGGGCGGGCGCGGCGCTCCCTCGGTGCCCCGTCCCTCAACGCCCCCGTGGGCGCGAAGCTCAGGCGCCGAGCCGGCGCGGGGTCCAGCCCGGGCGGCGCGCCTGCGGCAGCCGGCGCGGAATGCGAGGCCAGGTCTCCACCTCGGCGGGCGGCCCCTCTCGCAGAGCCGCCTCCACCTCGCGCGGGAACGCCTCGCGGAACACCGACGAGTCGAACCGGCGGGCGTTCGTCACGCAGGCACCGGGATCGACCGACGCCGTGTCGAATTCGGCGACCGCCTCGGCGAGCTCGGCCGCGCCGCCCTGCCAGTAGCGGCCGGTCACGCCGTCGACGACGTTCTCGAGCAGCCCTCCTGCGGCTCGCGCGATCACGGGCCGGCCGGCGGCCTGGGCCTCCACCGCGGCGATCCCGAACTCCTCGCCGGCAGTCACGACGAGCGCGCGGCAGCTCGACAGGAGGCGCGCGACCTCGTCGTCCGTCACGCGGCCGGCGAAGCGCACCGACGGCCCCGCCATCCGCCTCAGGCGGCGCCGGTCGGGCCCGTCGCCGACGATCACGAGCGGCAGGCCGAGCCGGTTGAACGCCTCGATCGCGACGTCGATCCGCTTGTGCGAGACGAGCTCCGAGACCACCAGGTAGTGATCGCCGACCGGCCCCGGCGCGAACCGCTCGGTGGCAACGGGCGGGTACACGATCCTCGAGTCGCGGCCGAAGTAAGCGCGGATACGCGCCTGGGTCGTCGTGGAGTTCGTGAGGTAGCGGCTCACCCGCTGCGCCGCGATCCAGTCCCACTCGCGCCAGCGCCTGAACAGGCTGCGGAGCAGCGTCCGCGACACCGGGTCGACGCGCTCCGACAGCGTGCGCTGGCGCTCGTTCCAGGCGTACCGGAACGGGTTGTGGCAATAGCTCACGTGCACCGTGCTCTCCTCGCAGATCACGGCGTGCGCCCAGGCGCTGGAACTCGAGATGATCAGGTCGTAGCCCGACAGGTCGAACGACTCGATCGCGGCCGGATAGAACGGCAGCAGCGCGCGGAAGCTGCGCGCCGTGGGATGGACGCGCTGGAGGAACGAGGTGTGCACCCGCCTGTCGGCGAAGCGGCCCTGGGTGCCCCGCTCGTCGTACACCGGCGTGAAGATGTCGGCGTCCGGCCACAGCGCGCAGATCTCGAGGAAAACCCGGTCAGCGCCCCGGATGCTCACGAGAAAATCGTGGATCAGGGCTGTGCGCGGCCAGGCCCCGCCGGAGACACCATGACTGCTCACGGGCGGCAGTCTATGCGGCGGGTAGGCTTGCGCCTCGATGCGGGTCGCCGTCGACGGTAGGAGTCTCCGGACGGCCGCTCCCGCCCGGGGCGTCTCGGTGTACCTGGACTGCCTGGTCGCCGAGCTCCGGCGAGCCTTTCCCGAGGATCACCTCGAGCCGGTGGTCGACGGCAGATTGTCGCGAGCGGCGGCCGCGGCCGTGAGGCGGCCCCGGCTCGACCGCCTCGCGGGAGGCTGCGACGTCGTGTGGGCGCCCGCGCCGGCTCCGCTGGCCGTCTCGGCGGGCGTGCCCGTCGTGCTCACGGTGCACGACCTGTCCTTCGAGCACCGGCCGGCCGACTACACGCACTACGAGCGGCTCTGGCACCGGGCCGCCCGGCCGCGAAGGCTCGCGCGGGGCGCCACGCGCGTGATCGCCGTGTCCGAGGCGGTGCGCGCGCAGGCGATCGCCGAATGGGGCCTCGACCCGGACCGGGTCGTGACCGTGCTGTCCGGGCCGGGCCGCCCGCCGGCTGAACCCGGGCCGCTGCCCGCCGACCTCGAGCCCGGCTTCATCCTCGCGGTGGGCGCGCTCGAGCCGCGCAAGCGGCCGGAGCTTCTGATCGAGGCGCACGGGCGCGCCCGGGAGGGCGGACTGCGGGCGGAGCTGGTCTTCGCGGGCGAGGGCGAACCGCCGCCGGGCGCCGGCGCCCGTTTCCTCGGCCGCGTGGACGATCCGACGCTCGAGGCCCTCTACCGGGGGGCGCTAGCGCTCGCGTGCCCGTCGCGGGAGGAGGGCTTCGGCTTCACGCCGCTGGAGGCCGCCGAGCGCGGCACACCATCGGTCGTGCCCGCTCTGCCCCCCTTCGACGAGACGCTCGGCGACGCCGCGCTTGCGGTGATCCCGGGCGACACCGACTCCCTGGCCGACGCGCTTCTCCGGCTCGAGCGCGAGCCGGAGCTGCGCAAGCGGCTCGCGGCCGCCTCGATCCAGGCCGCGGCCCGGCTCTCGTGGGAGCGGGCGGCGCGCGAGACCCGCACCGTGCTCGCCCGCCGCCGGGGAGGCGCGATGAGCGACCTGGCGATCGTCACGGTCTCCCACAACTCCGAGGCCGACCTCGCGCGCCTGCTCGACTCGATCGACCGCCATCTCCGCGCCGCGCCGCCCCAGGTCGTGGTGGTGGACAGCGGGTCGAGCGACGGCTCCGCCGCGCTGGCCCGCGAGCGGGGCGCCCGGGTCGTGGCCGTCGAGGAGAACGTGGGCTTCGGCGCGGGCTGCAACGCCGGTCTCGCGCTCGTGGACGCGGAGGTAACGGCGCTCGTGAACCCGGATGTCGAGCTGCTCGACGACGGCCTCGCGACGCTCGCGGAGCGGGCACGCGCGGCGCAGGCCCTGCTCGCCCCGCGGCTCGTCCACGCGGACGGCCGCGTCCAGGACAGCGCGCACCCGCCGCCCGGGCGCGCCGGCGAGCTGGTGCCGGCACTCGTGCCCCGCCCACTCCTCCCACCGCCCCTGCGCCGCCGCTACGAGCCGTGGCGGAGCGACCACATCGTCCGGGTCGGCTGGGCGATCGGCGCGTGCCTCGTGGCCCGCACGAGCCTGCTGCAATGGCTGGGACCGTTCGACGAGCGGGCATTCCTGTTCTACGAGGACATGGAGCTCTGCCTCGCGGCCGCCCGGAGGGGCGTGCCGACCGTCCTCCACCCGGACATCGTCGTCAGGCACCTGGGCGGCACGTCCACGCGGCGCGCGCTGGCGGCCGACGAGGACCTCGCGCTCCGCGCGGCTCGCCGGCGGGAGGTGGTCGCGCGCGAGGGCCGGCGGCGCCTTCTCCTCGACGACGCCGCCCAGGCCGCGACCTTCGCCACCCGAGCGGCGGCCCGCCGGCTCGCGCGCCGCGGCGGCGACTACGAGCTCGCCCAGCTGCGCGCATTGCGTGACGCGCGACGCGCCGGAAGCCGCCCCTAACGCCCCCGCGCGGCGTGCTGCGCGATGGCGCGAGGCCTTGCCCTAACGCCCCGCGCGGCGTGCTGCGCGATGCCGCGAGACCTTGCCCTAAACGCCCCGCGCGGCATGTTGCGCGATGGCGCGGCGGCCGCCGCTACCCTTCGCGCGCATGCACCGAACCGCCCCGCTGCTGCTCGCCGTCCTCGCGCTCGCGCTCCCGTCGGCGGCGCTCGCCCAGAGCGCCGGTGACGACCAGTACGCCGACCCGTTCGGCCAGGTGAACGACGGCGGCGGACAGTCCCAGGGCGATCAGCCCACCCAGTCCGAGCCCGCCCCGGCACAGACCGCCGCGCCGGCGACCCCGGCCGACCAGGCTGCCGCCTCGCAGGAGACGGCGGCCCCGACGCTGCCCCGAACCGGCCCCGGCCTGCCGGCCTGGTATATCGCGATCAACGGCGCCGTCCTGCTGCTCGCCGGCACCGCGCTGCGCCGCGGGTTCTCCTGAGCACCCCGCCCGTAGCCATCAACGCGCGGGCGGCCGCGCGCAGCCAGATCGGCGGCGTGGAGCGGTGGGCCCGCGAGCTGTCGATTCTGCTGCCCGCCCTGCGCCCCGACCGCTACACGGCCATCCGCCCGCCGCGCGCGTTCGCCCACCGAGCTGGGCACGCCTGGGAGCAGCTCTCGCTCCCGCTCTCCGCTCGCCGGGCGCGACTCCTGCTCTCGCCCGCGAACCTCGCTCCGCTCGCGCACCACGGCAACGTCATCGTGATCCACGACGCCGCGCCGTTCCGGGAGCCCGGCTGGTACGGGCGCTCGTACCGCATGTGGCACCGCGCGCTGATACCGAGGCTCGCCCTCCGCGCGCGGCTCGTGATCGTGCCGTCCGAGTTCGTGCGCTCCGAGCTGATCGAGCTGTTCGGGCTTCCAGCAGAGCGCGTCACGGCGGTCGCGCCGGGCGTGGACTCGCGCTTCGCCTCCCCCGGCGACCCGGCGCCCGTGCTCGCGCGCTTCGAGCTGGACGGCCGCCCCTTCGTGCTCGCCCTGGGCACGGAGGGCGCGCGCAAGAACCTGCGGCTGCTGGACGCGATCGCGCCGCGGCTGGCGGCGGGAGGGCTCGACGTGGTGGTGGCCGGCTCGAAGAGGGCGTACATCGCCACCTCGGGCACCGGGATCGCGCGGCGGATCGGCTACGTGGACGACGCTGACCTCCCCGCCCTCTACGCCGGCGCGGCAGCCTTCGCCATGCCGTCGCTGTACGAGGGCTTCGGCCTGCCGTGCATCGAGGCCATGGCGGCCGGTACTCCCGTCGTGGCGGCCGACCGCGCGGCGCTGCCCGAGGCCTGCGGCGGCGCCGCGCTCCTCGCGGACCCCGATGACGAGGAGGCGTTCACGGCCGCGCTGGTGGATGCCGCGGGCACCGAGCGGGAGCGGCTCGCGGAGGCCGGCCGCGCCCGCGCCGCGGAGCTCACCTGGAGCCGGACCGCGGAGACGATCGACGCGGCGCTCGACCCGCTGCTCGCCTGAGCGCTACTGGCAGACGCCGGCTGCGGTCTTCGCGCAGCCCTCGAACCGCCGCGCGCTCCGCTGGTACGCGGCCAGGGCCGGCTGGGCGGTGAAGACGTTGTCGTCCAAGCGCAGCAGCCCGGTGTAGTGGAAGTTGCTGCCGCCGCGGCCGTACGGCGAGGACCACGTGTACCAGAACACCTTCCCCACCCCGAGCGCCCGGCGGCGGCCGACCATCTTCGCGTACATCTGGCCGAGCTTCGTGGCCATCCCGTGCGAGGTCTCCTGGCGCTGATACTTGATCGGGTCCGTCTTGCCCTTCGACGCGGGCCACGTGATCTCCGTGAGGTAGATCGGCTTGCGCCGGTCGCCGCGCCGGTCCAGCGCGTCGCGATAGAGCGCCGTTGCCTTCAGCGAGCGCCTGACCGTCTGCGGGAAGATCTGGAGCGCGGCGACGTCGAAGTAGCGCTTGATGCCGTGCTGGTAGAGCACCTCGATCTCCTCCCACGCCCGCTGCGTGATGCCGGCGATGACGATCTTCGCGCCGGGGTCGAGGCTCTTCACGATGTTGTACGACGCTCGCAGCATGAGCGGGTAGTTCTTCACGTACCCGTAGGGGCCCCTCTCGGGCGCGTCCCAGTACGCCGGCAGATGCGGCTCGTTCCATATCTGCCACTCGCGCAGCGGGTGCTTCGGCAGCTCGGGGTGCTCGGTCCAGAAGGTGCCGTCGGGCCCGTACCGCTCCACCAGCGCCGCGAGGTACGTCACGTAGTCGTTGCGGTCCTTCGGCGGCGAGGTGAACCGGTTCCGGTACGCCCGCGCCCACTCCGGCGAGTACATGACGACCGGCAGCACGTCGAGGTTGCGCAGCGCCGCCCGCCGCACCACGCCGTCGGTGCGCGCGAAGTCGAACTCGGTGCCGCGGCCGCGCGGCTGAGCCTCGCCCCAATCGAAGACCGTCCGCACCGTCTCGACTCCCGACGACGCCATCTGGTCCCACGCGGTGTCCTGCGCGTCGTCCGGCCCCGTCTCGATCCCGTGGTCGTACATGACGCCGAAGAACCCCTGCGGCACGGTGCGCGCCGACGCGGCCGCCGGGGCGACGACCAGCACGGCGGCCAGCGCCGCCAGGACTGCGAGCAGACGCCTCATCTCACTGAACGTAGTTGAGCGTGACCTGGCAGGAGTGACCGTTGTCCGTCTGCGGGGTCCCGTCGATGTCCTTCGGCGTGATCGTCAGCTGCTTCGAGGTGACCTTCACCTGCCCGTAGCTGAACTGGTCGAGCACCGAGCAATGCATGCCGACCCCGCCCGGCGCCGGCGGCGTCAGGAACGCGCTGTCCACCAGCTGGTAGCTGTTCGCCTGGCCGGTCGTCCCGTCGATCTCCTTGCCGAAGTTGGCCGTGGCCACGGGTCCCACCGTCATGTCGGTGATCCCGCTGTTCTCCGGGCCGCCCGACTCGAGCGTCTTGAAGCGGGCGTCGTTGATCATCGTGGCGTGCACGTCCGTGGTCAGGAAGATCACGTTCTTGACGTTCTGCTGGAGATACCGGAGCAGATCGGCGCGCTCGGCGGCGAAGCCCTCCCACCGGTCGTACGGGAGGATGTAGTACTGCTGGATCGGCATCTCGTTCATGACCACCTTGAACCGGGCGGTCGAGCGCTTGACGGCCCGCTTGAACGCCGCGAGCTGCCGCTTGCCGAGGAAGGTCCGGTCGGGGCTGTTGATCCGGTCGAGGCACGCCTGCGACACGGGCTGCGCGAGCGAGGGCGTCACGGCCGAGAACAGCGTGCGGGTGGACTGCGGCGCCGTGGGCGCCAGGTCCGGCTGCGCCCGTCTGCGGGTTGTCGCACACGTGGCCCTCGTCGGCGTTGGCGCTGCGGAACGTGCGCTCGTCCAGGAAGAACACCTGCAGGTTCTTGCCCCAGCGGAAGGAGCGATACAGGCCGTTGCGCTTCGTCCAGTGCACCGGCGCGTAGTCGCGGAAGGCCTGCCCGCCGCGCCTGTACAGCGTCGAGCCGTTGACGTTCACGTTGTTGTCGAACGAGTTCTCCTTCGGCGAGAAGTCGTTCACGAACTCGTGGTCGTCCCACTGGGAGTAGTAGCCGGCCGACCCGCGGAGCGCCTGGAGCGACCTGTTCTTCAGGTTGATCTTGTACTTCGCCCACTTCTGCTTGACGCTCAGCGCGATCGGGTTGAGCCGCCCGGGCACCTCGCTGTCCGAGTAGATCGTGTCGCCGAGCATGACGTTGAAGGCGTTCTTCTCCTTCTTCATCTGCCTGAGCACGCCGCCGTCGTTCCAGTACGGCTTCGTCTGGCCCGGCTCCGAGTTGAAGTCCTGGTCGCCGCTCCACGCGAACTCGACTGTCTTCGACTGCGACGCCTTCGGCGCCGTGGTGAACGAGCCGGTGGCGCTCTTCGAGCGCCGGCCGACGAAGCGGAAGAAGTAGCGCGTGCCCGGCTTCAGGCGGCCCATCCGGGCCTGCACGGTGTTGTCGTGCGACCTCCGGGCCTGCACCGCTCGACGAATGGAGACCCTTGGTGAAGCGCTTGTTCAGCGCCACCTCGAGCGTGTACCGCCCGCTCTTCTTCGCCTTGGCCCAGAGCACCGCGCCCGTGGCGTTCACGTCGCCGGCGGTCACGCCGTACGAGAAGCCGCGTGCCGCGTAGGCGGACGGCGCGACGGCGAGCAGCAGGATGGTCAGGACCAGTGGGGTCAGGCGGTGCATGCGCATGGAACCCCCCATCCTATGGAAGGTTGCGGGCCCGGCGATAGGCTGCCGTGCTGATGGAGATCTCCGAGACGGGCACGCACGCGGTCGAGAATCAGGCTCCGCCGCTCGCGCCGTACAACGTCTTCGAGTCCGACCTGCCGCTCCGGGAGGCCGTCGAGCGGGAGGGCGGCGGCTGGGGCATCGACCGCCTGCGCGACACTGGCGAGCTGGCCGGCTCGCCCGATGCGATCGCCCATTCCGAGCGCGCCGAGCGCAACGAGCCGATCCTCCGGACGCACGACCGCTACGGCAACCGGATCGACGAGGTGGAGCTCGACCCGTCGTGGCACTGGTGCCTGCGGCAGGCGATCGAGCGCGAGATCCACGCGCTTCCGTGGAGGGACCCGCAGCCGGGCGGGCACGCCGTGCGCGCGGCGCTGTTCTTCGTCTGGAGCCAGGTGAATTCTGGCGTGATGTGCCCGGTCTCCATGACCTATTCGGCCATCCCGGCGCTCCGCGAGGAGCCCGACCTGGCCGCCGAGTGGGAGCCGCGCATCACCCGCCCGAGCTACGACGACGGCGCCCTCGTGGGGATGGCGATGACCGAGAAGCAGGGCGGCTCGGACGTGCGCGCGAACTCCACCCGCGCGGTCCAGAACGGCGACGCGTGGGAGATCACGGGCCACAAGTGGTTCTGCTCGTATCCGTCCTGCGACCTCTTCCTGACCCTCGCGCAGGCGCCGGCCGGCCTGTCGTGCTTCCTGATCGAGGGCCGCGACCCGGGCTTCCGCATCCAGCGGCTGAAGGACAAGCTCGGCACGCGCTCACTGCCGTCGAGCGAGGTCGAGTTCCACGCGGTACGCGGCCACCTGGTCGGCGAGGAGGGGCGCGGCATCCCGACGATCATCCGGATGGTCAACCACACGCGGCTCGACTGCCTGATCGGGTCGGCCGCGGGGATGCGCTGGGGCGTCGCCCAGGCGGTGCACCACGCGCGCCACCGGAGCGCGTTCGGGAAGCTCTTGTCCGACCAGCCGCTGATGCGGAACGTGCTGGCCGACCTCGCGATCGAGTCGGAGGCCGCGACCGGCGGTGACGATGCGCGTGGCGCGCGCTTACGACGAGGGCGACGCGCCGTTCCGGCGGATCGCCACGGCGGTGATGAAGCACTACGTCTGCAAGCGCGCACCGGGGCACGCCGCCGAGGCGCTCGAGTGCCTGGGCGGCAACGGCTATGTCGAGGAGTCCGGCATGCCGCGGCTCCTGCGCGACTCCCCGCTCAACTCGATCTGGGAGGGCTCCGGCAACGTGTCCGCGCTCGACGTGCTGCGCGCGTTCGCGCGCGAGCCCGAGGGCCTGCCCGCCTTCCTCGCCGAGTGCGAGCTGGCCCGCGGCGCGAACGCCGCGCTCGACGCCCACCTCGACCGGATCGCGGCCGCGCCGCCGCGGGACCCGGAGTTCGAGGCGCGCACGGTGGTGTCCGACCTCGCGGTCGCGCTCCAGGCGAGCCTGCTCGTGCGGAACGCCCCGGCGGCGGTATCCGACGCGTACTGCGCGGCCCGCCTCGGCGCCGTCGGCCGCTCGTACGGCACGCTCCCGCCCGGCGTGGACACCGAGGCAATCCTGGCGCGCGCGCTCCCCGCTTGAACACGCTCACCTACGAGGTCGACGACCGGATCGCGCGCATCACGCTCGACCGGCCCGAGCGCGCCAACGCGATCACGCTCGAGATGCCGCGGGAGCTGGCGGAGTGCGTGGAGCGCGCCAATCTCGACCCGGCCGTGCACGTGATCGCGCTCGCCGGCAACGGGAAGGGCTTCTGCGGCGGCTACGACCTCGTCGAATACGCCGAGACGCAGGCGCCGAACCACGACCCGGCCGAGCCGTGGGACCCGGTGATGGACTGGCAGATGATGAGCCGCAACCTGCGCGGCTTCATGAGCCTGTTCCACTCGGACAAGCCGGTCGTCTGCAAGGTGCACGGCTTCTGCGTGGCGGGCGGCACGGACATGGCGCTCTGCTCGGACCTGCTCGTGATCGCCGACGACGCGCGCATCGGCTACCCGCCGGCGCGCGTCTGGGGCGTGCCGACCTCGGCGCTGTGGGCGTTCCGCGTGGGCGACCAGCGCGCCAAGCGGCTGCTGTTCACGGGCGACCTGATCGACGGGCGGACCGCGCACGAGTGGGGGCTCGCGGTCGAGGCGGCGCCGGCGGCGGAGCTCGACGAGCGGTTCGAGGCGCTGGTTCAGCGGATCGCGCTCACGCCTGTGAACCAGCTCGTGATGATGAAGCTCATGGTGAACCAGGCACTGTTCGCGCAGGGCCTCCACGCCACGCAGGCGCTGGGCGTCTTCTTCGACGGGATCGCTCGCCACACGCCCGAGGGGTACGAATTTCAGCGGCTCGCCGGCGAGATGGGCTTCAGGGAAGCGGTACGTCGACGCGATTCGCCGTACGGAGCGGGAGAATTCCCCGAGTGAAGTCGCGCATCACCTCGGAGCGGCTGCGAGACCTCGAGAGCATCACCGATGCGGCGCTCGCCTATCTACCGCTCGAGGGCCTGCTCGACGAGCTGCTCACCCGGGTCATCGGGATCCTCGGGGCCGACACCTCGGCGATCCTCCTGCTCGAAGACGACGACACCACGCTCGTCCCGCGGGCGGCGAAGGGGCTCGAGGAGGAGGTGGAGCGCGGGATCCGGATCCCGGTGGGACGCGGCTTCGCCGGCCGCGTCGCGGCCACGCGGCACCCGGTGCGGATCCTGAACGTCGCCGAAGCGGACATCTATAACCCGATCCTGCGCGAGAAGGGACTCGCGTCGCTGCTCGGGGTGCCGCTGATCGTTGAGGGAGCGGTGGTCGGCGTCTGGCACGTGGGCACGCTCACCCAGCGCGCCTTCGACGACGAGGACGTGGAGCTGTTGCAGCGGGCCGCCGATCGCGCCGCGCTTGCCATCTCCAGCCGCCTGACGGAGCGCGAGCGCGGCCTGGCGGACGCGCTTCAGCGCAGCCTGATGCCGCGGCTGCCCGAGCTGCCGGCCGTTTCGCTGGCAGGGCGATATCTGCCGGCGGCGGCCGAGCGCCTCGGAGGCGACTGGTACGACGCGTTCGCGCTCCCGGACGGTCGCCTCGGCATGGCGATCGGGGATGTGGTCGGCCGCGGCTTCCACGCCGCGGCGATCATGGGCCAGCTCCGTAGCGGCCTCCGCGCCTACGCGCTCGAAGGTGCGGCGCCCAGCGACGTGCTCTCGCGCCTCAGCGGGCTGCTGCGCCAGCTCGAGCCGGGCCGCACGGCGACCGTCGTCTACCTGGTCGTGGATCCGCACGGAGGTGCCCTCATCATCGCGAGCGCGGGTCACCCACCACCGCTCGTCCACGCGCCGGGCGGGGAGCCGCACCTGATCGAGCTGCCGGGCTCGGTGCCGCTCGGCGCCGCCCGCCATGTGCGCTACGAGGACCACATGATGGTGCTGGAGCCCGGCTCGGTGCTGGTGCTCTACACGGACGGATTCATCGAGCGTCGCGACGAGTCGCTCGACGACAGCCTGCAGCGCCTGATGTCCACGGTCGCGGACGGCGAGGAGGACCTGGAGCACCTCGGCGACACGCTCGTCGACGTCCTCCTGCCCGAGGGGGCGGGGAACGACGATGCCGCGCTGCTGATGGCACGCGCGATGCCGCTGAGCGATGTGCTCGTCGCCCGCTTCCCCGCCGAGGTCGAGTCGATCCCGGGCCTCCGCCGGCTGCTCGGGCGCTGGCTCGACGAGGCGGGCGCCACGCGGCGCGACATCGACGACCTCACGCTGGCGGCGGCCGAGGCGGCCGCGAACGCGATCGAGCACGCCTACGGACTCGCGCCCGGGATCGTCGAGCTGCACGCCGCGACCGACGACGCGGACAACGTGACCGTCGAGATCAGCGACTTCGGCAACTGGCGGCCGCCCCGTGGGACCCACCGCGGCCGCGGTCTCCTCCTGATGGAGGGGCTGACCGACGACGTGGAGGTGGTCCGCACCGGCGACGGGACGACCGTGGAGCTCAAGCGCCGCATCGGCAACGAGGAGGCCGCGTGAACGGCAGCGCCGAGGCGCACGTGGACCACCACGACTCCGTCGGCGTGGTGACGCTCACGGGAGAGGTGGACATCGTCCAGGCCAGCCAGCTCCGCGAGCACCTGCTGGGGGCCGTCCGCAACGACGACCTCGGCCTCGTCGTCGACCTGACTCAGGCGTCCTACATCGACAGCGTCGGCGTGAGCCTCCTGTTCGAGCTGGCCGAGAAGCTCGGCGAGCGGCAGCTCCGGCTCGCCGTGGTGCTGCCCGACGAGGGCCTCGTTGGAAGGGTGCTGGGGATCGTCAACCTCGGCTCGGTGGCAGAGGTGCACTCGTCGGTCGACGATGCGGTCACCGCGATCCGCGCCGCGTGACCGCCGCCGACGCGCGGCGGCGGTTCCGGCGTCAGTCGTCGAAGCGGCCGGCGAACAACGCGAAGACCGCGCCCTGCGGATCCTGCGCCACAAGGATGCGCCCGGAGGGCGGCACGTCCATCGGCTCGACCATCAGGGTGCCGCCGGAGGATCGGATCCGGTCGGCCGACGCGTCCACGTCGTCGCTGCCGAAGTACACGAGCCAGTGCGACGGCATCGGCGCGCCGTCCGGCAGGGGCATCATGCCGCCGTTCAGCTGGTCGTCGCGGAAGATTCCCCAGTACGGCGTCTCCGTGTCCCCGACGCTGTCGAAGCGCCACCCGAACAGCTCTCCGTAGAAGCGCTCGGCCGCCTCGGTGTCGGACGTATTCAGCTGGTTCAGGCTGAGCGCGCCGGGCCCGTTCACGATCTCGGCGCCGACGCTGGTCTTCGGCTCCCACAGGCATAGGACGGCGCCGGTCGGGTCCTGGATGGTGGACATCCGCCCCACGTCCATCACGTCGAACGGCTCCGCCAGGACGTTCGCGCCGAGCTCGCCCGCCCGCGCGGTCGTGCCGTTGAGGTCGTCGACCGTCACGTACGACGCCCACGCCGGGTGGCGATCGGTGGTCTCGAACATCGCGCCGGCCGCGCGCCCGTCGATCCGCGCCATCACGTAGACCCCGTCATCCGGAATCGGGTTGTCCTCGAAGTCCCATCCGAACAGCCCGCCGTAGAAGTCCTTGGACGCCTGAGCGTCCGGGGTGGTGAGGTCGGTCCAGGAGAAGGTGCCGTGCTCGTAGCCGTCGCGTGCGCCCATGGCCCGACCCTAACGGGCCGGGCCATGCGCATCCCTTCTCGGCTAGCTGGTCGGCGCCATCTCCTGCGCCTGCCGCTGGCCTTCCTCCTTGGCGGTCTCAGCCGCCTGATGAGCCACGTGCTTGCCGCGCTCCACCGCCTCTTCCTTCACCTGATCGGCCATCGGGCCGATGTGCTCGTTCTCGACGCGGGTCGACGGAAGCACGAGGCCAGCGATGAGGCCCACTGCCAGACCGCCTATCGCCAGCCCCAGCGGGTTCTCCTTCGCAATCCCCACGGCCTGCTGAGCTCCCTCCTTCACCTCAGCGCCGCTCGGCGTGCCGCCGGTGAACTTCTCCTTGACGGAGTCCACCTTGCCCGCGACCGCCTCGCGCGCCCGCCCGGGCACGTCCGCCTTGTGCCCGAGGGCTTCGGCGGTGTCGCCCATGCGTGCGCGTGTCTCCTCTATGTCAGTCCTGATCTGGCTTGGGTCTTGGCCCATTGCACGTCCTCCTTCACGCTTTCCATCGTCTGTTCAGGTGCGACCGGGGTCGCCTCTCTGACCTTCTGCCGTCCCGTCAGGACGAGCACGCCCGTGATCACCGCGTACACGACCGCCACGATCAGAGCCGCGGCCCAGATCGGAAGCGCGCCGTCGAGCAGCGCGATGAAGAACGTCGTCAGCGCAAAAAACGCGCCTATTCCGAATAGCCCGGCGCCGCCGAACATCCCGGCGCCGATCCCGGCCGGCTTCGCCTTCTGGGCGAGCTCGGCCTTCATCAGCTCGATCTCCTGCTTGACGAGCGTCGTTGTCTCGTTCGACATCTCCTTCAGGAGCTCGCCGGTCGGACGATCCTTCAGGTCATTGTTGGGTGCGGTCATGCCCGCGGTTCGCTCGTGACCATCGAGTCCGCCTGGCGGCTGAACTCGCCACCACCGCCGCCGAACTCGCCATCGCCGCCGAACTCCCGGTCGGGCTGCGCGGTTGGGCTGCCGGTCACCGGCTCTGCGCTGACCTGCCCGTTCGACGAGCTCGTCCCGTTGCCGTTGTCGAGCGAGCTTCGGTAGCGCTCGCCGCTCGACGCCTTCAGGAAGCGCGACGCCGCCAGTCCGAGCGCGACCCCGCCGGCCGCCACGGCCCACGGGTTGCGGCGCGCGAAGCCCTCGACGTCCCGCAGGATCTGGTCGCCGTCCGAGCGCTCGAGCCACTGTCCCACGCTCTGCACCCGCTCGGCCGCCTGCTCGGCGTACTGCGCCGGCTTGTCCTTGCCCTGATTGCGAAGCTCGCCGGCCACCGTCCGCACGTCGTCGGCAACGGTGTTCACCTGCTGCCCCGCGTCCGTCGACCGCTGGTCGACCTGCTCCTTGAGCCGTTCCTTTGGCTCCATGGTGTCCTCCTCCAAATTGGATCTTGTTGTCGAAATGGGGTACCCAGTCAGCGAACCGGAAACGGAGTCGACGACAGGTTGATTGGCACCCGCGGGCGAGGGGTAGAAGACAGCCGGGAACATGAACTCCCAGCGCTACGCCGCCTACAGATCGCTGATAAACGAGCTGGACGAGTGGAGGTCGGCGCTCGCGCTCGAGTCGGAGGCCCATGAGGACCTCCGCGACGCCGCCGAGGGTCTCCTGCTCGCCCGCGAGGGTGACGAGGCCGAGGAGCCGCTGGCGCGCGCCAGCACGACGGTCCTCGGAATGCTCGCCCTCGACGAGCTGGACGAGCAGAACGCCTCCTGGCTCCTCGACGCCCTCCTCTCCTGCGGGCCGCGCATCCCGCAGGCGTTGAGCGACGCCGCCTAGCCGAGGCGCCTGCCGACCGCCCGGGCGCGTACGGTCGCGCGGTGGACGATCGCGTCGACATCCGCGTTGCCGGCAGCGAGAGCATCGACCGGCTCCGCGAGCTGTGGATCTCACTGAGCCGCCACCACGCCGCCGTGGCGCCGGAGCTCGAGGAGGCCTTCGGGGCCGTCCGTCCGGAGGACGACTCGTGGGCGGTGCGCCGTGCGCTCTATGACGAGTGGCTGGCCGAGCCCGACGCATTCGTTCTGCTGGCGGAGACTGGCGGCCGGCCCGTGGGCTACGCGGTGGTCGGCCACGCGCAGCGGGGTATCGGCACGCGGCTCATCGAGCGCATGCACGAGGAGCTTGCGGCTCGCGGCGTCGGCCAGTTCACGGTGAGCGTGATCGCCTCGAACTCGGACGCGGTGCGCTTCTACGAGCGGCTCGGCCTGACTCCCTTTCTCGTGACGTACGCCGGGCGCGTCAGCGGCTGAACCGGCCCGTCAGGCGGCCCGTGGCCACCGCGTGCTTCGCGATCGCGGAGCGCACGTCGTCCGGCGAGGCGCTCGAGTCGAGCCCGAGCGCCGCATCGGTTGCGTACAGCGCGAACACGTAGCGGTGCGGCCCCTTGCCCTCCGGCGGGCACGGCCCGCCCCACCCCTTGTCGCCGAAGCCGTTCTCGGTCTCGACCGTGTCCGCCGGAGGCTCGCCCTCGGCGATGTAGTGGATCGTCGCCGGGATCCTGAGGAGGCTCCAGTGCACGAAGCGGCCCGCATCCGGGTCCTCGACGAGCAGCTCGAGCTCCTGGGCGGCGACGGGCACGTCCCAGAAGCGGAGCGGAGGCGACACGTCCTTGCCCGAGCAGGTGAAGCGGGCCGGGATCGTGCCGCCATCGCGGAACGCCGGGCTCGTCAGCCTCATCGACGCGGGCGCCTTCGGCAGCGGCTCGCTCGGCTTGTCGCCGCCGCCGCAACCGGCGAGCGCGAGCGCGCCGAGGCAGGCGATGGCGGCCGGCGGTCTCACGCGAAGCATTGTCCTGCCAGAGTCGGCGCCGTGCAGGAGGAGCTGGTCACGCACGAGCTCGAGCTGCCCGGCGGCCCGCTGCGGATCCTGCAACCGCGCGAGTCCGCCGAGCTGCCCGACGACGGCCCGGTCGAGTGGGCGCCGCTCGTGCCCTACTGGTCGGTGCTGTGGCGGAGCGGAGTGGCGCTGGCCCGCGAGCTCGAGCGGGAGGAGGCGCCGCGCGGGCACGAGGCCGCGCTCCGCGGGCGGCGCGTGGTCGAGCTCGGGTGCGGACTCGCGGTGCCGAGCCTCGCGGCGGCTCGCGCCGGCGCGAGCGTGCTCGCGACGGACGGCGACCCCGAGGCGCTCGACCTCGTCGCGCGCAACGCGGACCTGAACGGCGTCGAGGTCGACACAGCGGTGTTCGACTGGACCTCGACCGCGGCCACCGACCAGCTCATCGCCCGCGGCCCCTTCGACCTCGTGCTGGCGGCCGACGTGCTCTACGAGCGGCCCACCGTGGCGCGGATGCTGTCGCTCCTACCCCGACTGACGCCGCTCGTCTGGCTGGCCGACCCGTCGCGACCGACCTGCGACGTCTTCCTCGAGCAGGCCCGTGAGCGTAAATGGGCGATCGAGACCACGGAGCGCGGCGTCATCAACCTCCACCGGCTGCGGCTCGCCACCCCTCCAGGCCGTCCTGCATAGCTACGACGTTCGAATAGCCCATCCGGCCGAGCGTCTCGGCGGCGAGAACGGAACGCGCTCCCGGGGCCTTCAGGCAGTACACGACGATGCGCGCCTCCTGGCTCGCGGTGAGCTCCGGAAGGGCTACCGGTGACGATGCGTCCGCGCGGAGCTCCAGCAACCCGCGCGGGACGTTGATCGCCCCGGGCAGATGCCCCTTGTCGAACTCGTTCGGCTCGCGGACGTCGACCACGATGCTCGCGGTGCCCTGGTCGATCTCCGCCTTCGCCGCCTCGACCGAGATGGTGTCGACCGTCTGCAGCGCGTCCTTCACCATCTCGCGCACTCCAAGTGACATGGCGTCACCTCCGCGCCGAGCCTACCGGTAGGCGGCGTCGCCGGCGGGCTTCCCGGCCTCGATCACCTCGGTCATGTAGCGCCAGCAGTCGGGGCGCGTGCCGTCGGTATCGGTGAAGCCGTACTCGCCCGCCATCTGCCCGCTGGAGACGGAGGCGCCGTTCCAGCGCGCAACGTCCGGGTCCGCCGCCAGCGCCGCCACCGCCCGGCCCACGTACAGAGGTGACTCCGAGATGCAGAAGTGGGGCGCGCCCTCCGTGGCGTCGCGCCAGTTCGGCTCGTCCACGGAGTGGTGCTCCAACATCTGCTCCGAGCGCATCCAGCCCGGCGTGAGCGCCACCGCGGTGCACCCGTGCTCCTCGAGCTCCTGCGCCTGCGCCCACGCCAGCCGGATCACCGCGGTCTTCGCGAGGTCGTAGAAGGCGTTCACGCGGTAGTGGTCGGCGTTGTACGCGGCCGTCCCGTCCGTGACCTCCACCACGAGCCCGCCGGGGTTGCGGATCAGGAGCGGCAGCGCGTGGTGGCTCGTGATCAGATGCGTGTCGATCGCGAGGCGCAGCAGCCGCAGGCCGTTCTCGAGGTCGTGCTCCCACAGCGAGGTGTTGAACCTGAACAGGTGCTCCGCGCCCCAGACGTCGTTCACGAGCACGTCGAGCCGGCCGTGGTCCATGTCGATGCGCTCGACCAGTTGCGCGACCGCCGCCGGGTCGAGGTGGTCCACCTCGACGGGGATGCCCTCGCCACCGGCCTCGGTCACCAGCTCGGCCGTCTCCTCGATCGTCTCGGGGCGGTCCACCTCGGACCGCCGCTGTCTGGTGGTCCGGCCCGTGCAGTACACGGTCGCGCCCGCCTCGCCGAGCGCAACCGCGATCCCGCGCCCGCCGCCGCGCGTGGCGCCCGCCACCAGCGCCACCGTCCCGGCAAGCGGACCGCTCACGCCGGCACCGCCTCCACCACCTCGCGCGGCCGCTGGCTCGCGAGCACGAGCACCGCGGCGATCACGAGCATGCCGCCGAGCAGCTGGAACGGACCCAGAACCTCGCCGAACACGAGGAACGCCAGTATCACGGTGACCACCGGCTCGGCCGTGGACAGAATCGCCGCGCTCGAGGGCCCGACCCGCTTCAGTCCCGCGAAGAACAGGCTCACCGCCACAACGGTCGACACCACCGCGAGGCTGAGCAGCCAGCCCCACCCCGCCGCGGTTACGGCGCCGGGGTCGAGGTCCCCGACCAGGACGGTGCCCGTGGTGAGCGTCACGGTCGCGCCGGTGCAGACGAGCGCAGACAGGACCATCGGCGACATCCGCCCCGCGATGCCCTGGCTCGTGAGGATGTAGGTGGTGTAGACGGTTGCCGCCGCCAGGGCGAGCCCCGCGCCCACGGGATCGAGCGTGCCCGCCTTGGCGTTCGCGAGCACGAGCACCAATCCGCCGGAGGCCAGCACCAGCGCCGTGAAGCGGCGCGCGTCGGCGCGCTCGCGCCGGAGCAGGATGGCCGCCACGGCGACCATCGACGGGTACGTGTAGAGGAGCAGCGAGAGCAGCGAGGCGTCGATCCGGTTCAGCGCGGCGAAGAAGCAGCCGGCCTGCGCGGCGTATCCGAAGGCACCCAGACCGAGCGCCATGAACAGGTCCCGGCGGGTGAGGCTCGCGCAGGCCGGCGGTCGCCTCGCCGCCCGCGATCACGAGCACCCAGAACAGGATCGCCGCGAGCGCGAAGCGGGCGGACAGCAGCGTGCCGACCGTGGTTCCCTCGTCGTAGGCGAGCTTCCCGAACACGGCCATGGCCCCGAAGCCGGCGGCCGAGCCGATGCACATGAGGGTTCCGGTCGAACGCTCCATGTGACCATCTTCCTTGCTCGAAGCGTCAGCGTCGATTCCTCTTTCTGCATGAGACGCAGTAGCATGTCTTAACGATGCTCGAGCTCCGGCGCCTCCGCCTGCTGAGCGAGCTGAGGGAGCGCGGCACGATCGCCGCGGTGGCAGATGCCCTCCAGTTCACGCCGTCGGCGGTCTCACAGCAGCTCGCGATCCTCGAGCGCGAGTCCGGCGTGCCGCTGCTCGAGCGAGCCGGCCGGGGCGTCCGCCTCACGGACGCCGCGCTGGTGCTGGCCGATCACGGCGACGCGCTCCTCGAGCGCGCCGCCGTGGCGGAGGCCGAACTCGCGGCCGCCGCCGGAACGGTGGCGGGGCGCGCCCGCATCGCGGGCTTCGAGTCCGTGGCCCTGCGGCTCGCCCTGCCCGCCATGCGCGCGCTGCGCCGAGACGCGCCGCGCCTCCGTTGCGAGCTGCTCGAGCTGGAGCCGGAGGAGGCGCTGCCCGCCCTCGCGCTCGGCGACATCGACCTCGTGCTGGGCGACGAGTGGCAGCACCAGCCGCGCCTGCTGCCGGAGGGGGTGGAGCGCCACGAGCTCATGCGCGACCGCGTCCGGCTGGTCCTCCCGACCCGCCACCCGGCGGTGCGGCGCCACGCCGAGTCCGTGCCGATGGCGGAGCTGGCGGAGGACACCTGGACCACCGGCCACGCCGGGCTCGGCTGGGACGAGATGACGCGCCGCACCTGCCGCGAGCTCGGCGGCTTCGAGCCCGACGTGCGCCACCGCACCAACGACGCCGGCATCAGCCTGGAGATCGTGGCGCAGGGGCTCGCGGTCGGGATGCTGCCCGACCTGGCGCTGCCCGGCCGCCTGCGCGGGATCAGGCTGCGCGACATCGCCGACGCGCATCTCAGCCGCTCGATCTTCGCGGCGACGAGGACCACCGACGCCGCGCGGCCGTCCACCCAGGCGGTGCTTGCCGCCGTGCGCGAGGCGGCTACACGCTGACGAGGCGCGTGGCGGCGGCCTTCCACGTGGCCGTCACGCGCGCGCCGACCTCGAGGCCGAGCCGCTCGACCGAGTCCTGGGTGATCTCCGCGGCGAACGGCTGAGCCCCGATCAGCCCGAGCCGCACGCGGTTCCCCACGGTCGTGATCGAGATCACCTCGGCCGCGAGCCTGTTCTGGGCCGAGCCCTCGACGGCCGACTCGCCCGCGGGCTCGATCGAGATCTCCCAGGGATAGATGCTTACGGCGACGCGGCCCGCCCCGGCCTCTGACGTCATCACGGTGCCGCCGCCATCGAGCGCGACCTCCGTGAGCCCGCTCGTGTGCCGCCGCGCCGTCCCGGTGAGCACCACGGCGCCGGTGAAGTCCGCGACGAACGCGGAGCTCGGCGCGGCCGCGAGCTGGCTGGCGGTCCCCTCCTGGATGACGCGGCCGCGGTCGATGACCCCGACCCGGTCGCCGAGCTGCGCCGCCTCCGCGAAGTCGTGCGTCACGAGGAGCGCGGGCGCATCGCTCTCACGGAGCAGGGCGCCGAGCTCTCGAGCCGCGACCGCGCGCGTGCGCGCGTCGAGGGCGGACAACGGCTCGTCGAGCAGCAGCACCTCCGGCCGCCGCGCGAGCGCCCGCGCCACAGCCACCCGCTGGCGCTCCCCGCCGCTCAGCGTGCGCGGGCGCGCGTCGGCCCGATCCGCCAAGCCGAACCGCTCGAGCAGATCGAACGCCCGCGCCCGGCGGTCGGCGCGCGACATCCCGCGAAGCGGATACGCCACGTTCTGCCAGGCGCTCAGATGCGGGAACAACGCATAGTCCTGGAAGACGTAGCCGCATCGGCGCCGCTCCGCGGGCACGTCGATGTCGCGCTCCGTATCGAGCCAGGTGGCGCCGTTCGCGTCCACTCGGCCGTATGCAGGCCGCAGCAGCCCGGCGGCCACGCGCAGGATGGTCGTCTTTCCCGCGCCCGACGGACCGGCGAGCGCCAGGCAGCATCCGCTCTCGACCGCCAGCTCCACGTCCAGCTCCACGTCGCCGCGCCTGGTCCGCGCCTGGACCCTCACCACCTGAGCATCACTCGGCCTGCCAGCCGGCGAAGGCGTCGCCGCGGTGCACGAGCTTCACGGACAGCAGGATCGCTCCCGACACGGCCACAAGCACGGCCGACAGCGCCAGCGCGGAGTCGAAGTCCGTCGAGAAGCGGTCGTAGATTGCGAGCGGCACGGTCTGCGTGATGCCCTGGAAGGAGCCGGCGAACATCAGCGTGGCACCGAACTCCCCCAGCGCCCGGCCGAGCGCGAGCGCGGTGCCGGCCGCGAGGCCCGGCACCGCGACCGGGATCATCACGCTCAGGAACCCACGCGCCTCGGAGGCGCCCAGGGTGCGGGACGCGTCGAGGAGCGACCGGTCCACCGCCGCGAATGCGGCCATCGCCTGGCGCACGTAGAAGGGCGACGCGACGAAGGTGAGCGCCACCACGACCCCGGCCGTCGTGAACGACAGCTCGATGCCCGCGGCCTCGAGCGTCCCGCCGAGGATGCCCGACGGGCCGACCGCCGCGAGCAGCCCGATCCCCGCCACCGCGGGCGGCAGGACAAGCGGCAGCTCCACGAGCGTGACCACGAGCGCCTTTCCGCGGAACGAGCGCGTGCCGAGCAGGTAAGCGGCCGGGGTGCCGACCAGGATGATGATCGTGATCGAAGCCGCCGTGGCCCGCAGGCTCAACCACAGCGCGTCGAGTGCTCCCGGCTCGCCGAGGCTCGACAGCAGGTCGCCGGGGCTCGAGTTCACGAAGATCGCGACGATAGGGAGGGTTAGGAAGGTCAGCGTGACCGCAAGGCACGCGGTAAGCGCGACCGGGAACCAGCCGCGCGTCATGGAGCCGGCCCGAACCCCGCCTTCTTCAGCGCATCCGCGCATGCGCCCTGCGTGAGCCCATCAACGAATCCTTGCGCGAGCTTCGGCTGCTTCGCGTCCGACACCACCCCGGCGCCATAGGTCACCTGCGGCTCGAGGTCGGGCGGGAGCTTGATCGCCTTCAGATCTCCGGCGGCGGCATTCACGTCGGTCACGTAGACGAACCCGGCGTCGGCGGCTCCCTGGGTGAGCTTGCCGACGATTCCCTTCACGTCGGGCTCGCTCGAGCGCACGTTCGCGAGGATGGCCTTCTCCTCGTCCGGCGGCAGCTTCGACAGCGTCTCGCGGGTGTAGGCGCCGATCGGCACCGACTCGGAGCCGATCGCGAGCTTCGTGCCCTCCTTCGTCAGGTCGTGGATCGAGCGGATATCCGAGTCCTTCGGCACCGCCAGCACGAACTCGTTGGTGGCGAACTCGACCGGCTGCTCGAGGAGACCGTCGCTGTGGAGCTGGTCCGGCAGCTTGGTGTTCGCCGCCGCGTAGACATCCACGGGCGCGTGCTGCTGTATCTGCGCGGCGAGCTCGTCGGAGCCCGCGAACGACAGCCTCACGTCGGCGTTCTCCTGTTTGCCGAACCGGGGCGCGCACTCCTCGAGCGCCTTGGTCATGGAGGAGGCGGCGGATACCACGAGCCGGGTCGGCGGGGGGTTCGGGCCGCCTCCGCCGTCGTCATCGCCGCCGCATCCCGAGCTCACCGCGATCCCGACCAGCACCACGACGGGCACGACCCAGGTCACCCAGCGGACCGTTCGATCATCACCGAGGTCGCCTTGACGGCGGCGGTTGCTTTCACACCCGGCGCAAGCGCCAGCTCCTCGGCCGCATCGCGGGTGATCGCGGCCGTCACCAGAAACGGCCCCACTTCCAGCTCCACCAGCGCCATCACTCCATCGATCTCCACCGACCGCACCACTCCGGCGAAACGATTCCGCGGCGAGCGCCCGTCGCCGGTGCGGTGTCGAGCGGGATGCCTCGCGAGGCGCTCGACCTCGCGGCGCGGCACCCGGCGACGGTTGGCGGCATCGCGCCGGGTACGCAGTTTTCCTTCCTTGTCCCAGCGCCGGAGCGTGTCCTGGCTCACCCCAATCGCGCGGGCGGCCTCACCGAGCAATAGTCCGTCGTCCGGCATTGCCTAAGCATTGCATAGGTAAGCACCGCGGACCGGCGTCACTGCGCTTGGAAATCTGTACCTTGCTGTGTCGGTACAGATGGGTTCAGGCTCGCTCGCAGCACACCTCGCGCGGGAGATCGCGGCCGGCCGGTGGTCGGAGGGTGAATGCATGCCTGGTGTGCGCAAGCTCGCGCGCGAAGCCGGATGCGCAGCGGGAACTGCCGCTCGCGCCTACACGGCACTACGGGACTCGGGCGTCCTGACGGGAAGCCCGCGCGAACGGTTCGTCGTCGCCGTTGGCGGAAGCGCGCGGGCGGGGCGCTGGCGCGGAGACACGAACGCGCTTCGGCTGGCCGGCAGCGACGACCCCGCCCTCGATCGCCTGGTGCGAGCGGCCGGCAATGCAGTCGCTCTTGTCCCAGGCCCGCGTGGCAGCGTGAACGGCATGGTCCAACTGTCGCGCGGCGGTGCGGATGCGACCGCACTTCACCTGCTGGACGTGGGAAGCGGACGCTGGAACGAGCCGATCGCTCGCGGCGCCCTGGGCGGAGCACCCGTCGAGCTCGTGCACCTCTGGCGGCGCGAGCAGGGCCTGGTCGTCGCCCGCGGCAACCCACGCGGCATCAGCGGCGTCGACGACCTGGACGGGACGCGAATCGCATGGCGGCCGCCCGGAACGGGGTCGCGGCTGCTGCTGGAGCACCTGATGATCGCCGCCGGCTGCATCCCGCGGCCCGAGCTCGGGGAGCCGGTGGAATCGCACCTGGCCGTCGCGGCCGCAGTGGCGACCGGAGCCGCCGACGCCGGGCTCGCCGTGCGCGCCGTAGCTGAGTCCGCAGGACTTGACTGGATACCGGTCATCGACGAGCCCTTCGAGCTTGCCCTGGACCCTGCCGCGAGGCCTGCGGCCGAAGCGCTGCTGGCGGCGCTCGCCGCGCCCGCTCTTCAGGCACGACTCGGAGCGATGCCGGGCTACGACCTCTCGCGAAGCGGCGAGCTCCGGGTGGCCGCATGAGGCGCTCGGCGGCGGGGCTCGTCGCGCTCCTGGCTGCCGTGTCGATCGCGGCCTGCGGTGACGACGACTCATCGCAGTCGGATGCCGGAAGCGGGCACGGGCGGATGATTCTCGCTACCACGACCAGCACTCAGGACTCGGGCCTGCTCGACGACCTGCTCCCGCGATTCGAGAGCCAGTCCGAGTGTTCGGTAAAGACGATCGCGGTCGGCTCCGGCGAGGCGCTCGAGCTGGGCGAGAAGGGGGATGCGGACGTTCTGCTGGTGCACTCCCCCGCGGCCGAACAGGAGTACATGGACGGCGGTCACGGGGTCAGCCGGAAGGCCGTCATGCACAACGACTTCATCGTCGTCGGCCCCGCCGACGACCCGGCCGGGATCAAGGGCGGGGACTCCGCTGCGGAGGCGTTCACGCGCATTGCGACGGCGGAGGCGCCGTTCGCCTCGCGGGCCGACGAGTCCGGCACCAACACCAAGGAGCTCTCGCTCTGGGAGGAGGCGGGGATCGAGCCGAAGGGCTCGTGGTACATCGAAACGGGGCAGGGAATGGGCGAGACGCTCACCATCGCGAGCCAGAAGCAGGCGTACACCCTGTCCGATCGCGGCACATTCCTCGCCACCAAGAATCTCGACCTGGACCTGCTGGTGGAGGGCGGCGACGATCTTCTCAACCCGTACCACGTGATCGTCGTCAAGGGCAAGGGCATGAACCGCGCCTGTGCTCATGAGTTCTCGGACTGGATCGTCGCCCCGGAGACCCAGAAGGAGATCGGGCGCTTCGGAGTGGACCAGTACGGCGAGCCGCTCTTCCACGCCGACGCCAAGGGCTGATGGACACCGTTCCTGAGGTGCTCGGCCGCTCGGCCCTGGTATCGCTCAGTGCCACGGCAATAGCGCTCGTACTTGGCGTCCCCGTCGGCACCTGGCTGGCGCTCGGGCGCCGAAGGGGCCACGGCGCGCTGGCGACCGCGGTCAACACCGGTATGGCGATTCCCACCGTTGTGGTGGGTCTCGTCGTGGCGATGCTGCTCTGGCGCAGCGGTCCGCTAGGAAACCTCGACCTGATCTACACGCTGCGCGGGATGATCATCGCTCAGGTCCTGATCGCCGCCCCGCTCATCGCCGGGATCACCATGGCGGGCCTGCAGGCCCTGCCGTCCGAGTTGCCGGACCAGCTCCGAGCCCTCGGCGCCAGCACTCCGCAGCTCGTGGGACGCCTGTGGATGGAGGGCCGCGTGCCGCTCCTGGCCGCCGCCATGGCCGGTTTCGGGCACGCGGTGTCGGAGGTCGGCGCCGCGACCATCGTCGGCGGCAATATCCACGGCCAGACACAGGTGATGACCACGTCTATCGTCGAGCATGTCGGCAAGGGCGACTTCAACGAGGCGCTCGTCTACGCCGCGATCCTGCTTGGCCTCGCGTTCGCGATCAATGCCGTGCTCACGTCGGTCCAGCAGCGCGCGGCCTCATGGGCGCAGTCGTAAGCCTGCGAGACGTTCGCCACCGCCGAGGCGAGCGAGACGTGCTGGCTATTGGCCGGCTTGACCTGCGAGCGGGCGAGCGACTTGCCGTGCTCGGTCCAAATGGCGCAGGCAAGACGACCTTGCTCCGGCTCATGGCCGGGCTCGACAGACCCAGCATTGGGAGCGTGGAGGTGGACGGCGCGCCGATCGCGGGCGCCGATTTGGACCTTCGGCGCCGCATCGGCTACGCGACACAGCGACCGGGCCTGCTCTCGACCAGCGTGATCCGGAACGTCGAGCTGCCGTTGCGTTGGCGTGGGCTCGACGGGCCGGCCCGCATGCGCGCAGCCCACGCTGCGCTCGAGCGACTGGGCGTCGCGGAATTGGCGAACCGCAAGGCGCCCACGCTCTCGGGTGGCGAAGCGCAGCGGGTCAGCCTCGCACGCGCCCTCGCGGTGGACCCGGGGTTATTGCTGCTCGACGAGCCGGCAGCCGGCCTCGACACCGAGGCGCGCCGAGCGTTCTTCGACGATCTCGAACTGGCTCTGAGCGACCGCGCGACGACGGTCGTGCACGTGTCGCACCGCGCCGAGGAGGCGCTGCGTATGGCAGACCGAATCGCGGTTCTCTCCGGCGGGACGGTCCGGCAGATCGGCGAGCCGGCCTCGGTCGTGCAACACCCGTCGGACGCGAACGTGGCGCGACTGGTCGGCTACGAAAACGTCCTGCAGGTGCACGTCGACGACTCGGGACAGGTCCTGGTCGACGGAACCAAGAGCGGAGCCACCGCGACCACTGGCGCAGGAGCGGCGACGCTCGCGGCTTGGGGACGAGCCATCCACGTAACACGGTCAGATGCCTCACCGCTCCAGGCGACGGTCGAACGCCTGTCACAGGGGCCCGGCCGGTGGGACCTGATCCTGACTGGTCCCGCAACGCTGTACGCCCATCTGCCCCTCGACGAGAGGCCACCACAGGTCGGTGATCGGGTGGGCGTTCGCATCGACGCAGCCCACGCGACGGTGATCGCCAGAAGCGCAACTGCCCACGCAGACGCGCGATCTGCTGGCCGCTCGTCGCCGGGTCGGTGAGCAGGGTGTACGTGATCTTGCCGCGCGCGTCGCGATTCCGGTGTCCGCGCCCCTCTAGCCGGCGATGCGGAACGTCGCGCGCCTGGGTGCCGACCGGTTGCCGGCGGCGTCGGCAGCGCGTGCGACCGCGCGGTACCGCCCAGCGCGCAGCTGCCGGCGGCCGACCTTGCGCGAGAACGTGGTGCTGTTCCGGCCGGGCCTCCCGGCCCGCTTGATCGCGGCCACCGTGCGGTACCGCGTCCGGGCACCCGTCCCGGTCACGCGCTGGATCCTGATCGTGACCCGCGCGGTCTCGCTGAGCGAGAAGCGGAAGCGCGTGCGCTTCGCGAACGACCTTCTCGTGCTGGCGAAGCGGGACAGGACCGGGGCCCTGGTGTCCGCTCCCTGGCCACCACCGCCCGGCTGCGGTTGGGGCTGGGCCGGACCGGGCAGCTCGTAGGCGCCGATGTCGCGGCGCGCGGTGCCGTCGCCGTTGCCGTCCGCCACCAGCGGGTTGCCGGCGAGGTCGAGCCCCTGCGCCGTGCCGGGATCGCCCGCATCGACGAGCGGCGACCCCTGCGCCAGGTGGTAATCGCCCGGGCCGACGAAGCCCGCCGCGCCGACGTTCGAGATGCTGGATTCGGTGATTTCGCCCCCCTGGGTGACGTTGCCGCTGCCGTCATAGTCCGAGTACGACGCGTCGACCTTGCTGCCGCCCTCCGCGACCAGCGAGGCGATGAATCCGCGCAGGATGGAGTTCCTCACGGTCGCGGTGGCCTTCGTGCCCTGGGCGAGCGTGCTCGTCCACACGCCTCTGGTGTCGGCGCCGCCCGGGCCGATCATGTCCACGCCGTCGAGGACGACGTTCGTGTCGTAGCCCGGGCTGGTGTACTCGTAGACACCCCGCGCGTGCGGGAGCTGCGTCTCGATCGTGCTGCTCCGCACCGTCGTGAGGTTGCGCCAGGCCTGCAGCCCCAAGGCGCCGCCGATCAGCCGCGACCGCTCGATCAACCCGCCGTAGCTGCTGGCCACGGGTGTGCTGGCGGTGATCACTGAGTCGCGGACCGTGGACGGCGCCGGGCTATCGGCCAGGTTGGCGCCGGCGCTGAGCTTCATCCCGACGTCGACGATCGAGTCCTCGAGCGTGCCGCCGTTCAGCACGACGCCGGTGTGGGAGTTCGACTGCTGCGTGTCCTTGGCGAACACCGTGATGTGCCGAGCGGCACCCGACGTCTGAAGGCCGATTCCGCCTGCCGGCGTACCGATCGGCAGCTCGATCCTGACATCGTGGATCGAGCTGCCCGATCCGCCCCCGAGCTGGAGCGAATGGAAGCCCCCGCTGGGCGCGTTGATGATGGTGGCGCCAGGCCCCTCCCGCCCCGTACCGGCGATCTCGACGGGGTCGCTCAGGCTGGCGTAGTTGAACCCGTTCGGGTCCGGCGCCGTGTAGTAGCCGGCTCCGAGCAGGATGCGGTCCGGTCCGGGGTTGCCCTGCGCCTGCGCAGAGCATCGGCGAAGGCCTGTCCCGATCCGGGCGGCACCGGGTAGTCCTTGGCGCTCGCCACCGCGGGGAGCATCGCCCCGAGGAGCACAGCGCCGCATATCGACAGTCCTCGGGCCAGCCTTCGTGAAGTCATGGCCACAACATCGCCCGGGCGGGCTCCCCGGACCAGAGGGGCAGGCCGACGGCCCGCCGTCGGTTTCCCGCCAGGCTCAGGCGGGCTCGAGCAGCCGGAGCTCGGCCGCTCGGCGGGCGGCGTCGCGGCGGGTCGCCGTGCCGAGCTTCGCGAGCACGGCCGCCACGTGGTGCTCCGCGGTGCGCTGTGAGACCACGAGCCGATCCGCGATCTCAGCGTTCGTGAGGCCCTCGGCGATCAGGGCCAGCACCTCGAGCTGGCGCGCCGTGAGACCCGCGGGGTTCGCCCGCGTCGTCCGGCGGGGGCCGCGCGGGATGCGCATCCCGAGGTCGCGCATCCGGGTCGTGACCCGCCTCGCGAGCGGCTCGGCACCGAGCCCGCGGGCGGTCTGGAGCGCCTCGGCCAGGGCCTGCTCGTCCTCGAGCAACGACAGCATCAGCGCGCGGTCGTACGCCCATCCGAGCTCCCCGAACATGTCCGCCGCCGCCGCCCAGTCGCGCCGGTGCATCGCGGCGTACGGACCGGTCAGGCGACGGTCCACGTCCAGGTCGAGCCCGGCCACGGCCGCCCAGCCGGCGAGCCTGATGCGGTACCGGCCGCCGAGTCCCCCGCTCGCCGCGAGATGATCGGCCAGCCGCTCGAACCAGTCCAACGGCATCGGCTCGCCCTCTGTGAGCGCGCGCTCGGCCATCAGCTCGATCGCCGGCATGATGCGCTGCGGCTCCGCCGCCCGGTCGGCATGCTCGGCGAGGTCGGCCACCCGGTCGCCCGCGTCCTGGTCGCCACGCCGGACGGCCAACTCCGCCAGAACGGTCTTGGCCAGCAGCTGCACCACGGTGATCCCGCGCTCGATCTCGCCATGGGTGATCCGCTCGGCCTCGTCCCAGTCGCCCCTCCTCAGATGCATCCAGGCGAGCGCGGTCGTCACATACGAGACGTAGGTGTGCACCTCGTGGCTCTCGGCGTAGGCGACCGCCTGTTCCGCGTACCGAAGCCCTGGCTCGGGCCGCGCCCACGACATCAGGACGTATCCGAGGTTGCCGAGCGCCCGGGTGGCGTCCTCGCGCTCGCCGACCGCGTCGGCGAGCGAGTGCGCGTCGAGCAGCGGTCTCACGTCGTCAGGATCCATCTGGACGCGCGCGCAGGCGATGTTCACGAGCGCGTGGGCGCGGGTGCTCTCGTCGCCGAGCGTCGTGGCGAGGTCGAGCGCTCGCTGTCCCCACCTGAGCGCCTGATCGGCGTCCTCCGCCAGCATCGCGAGCTGAGCCACGCCGCTGCAGGCTCGCGCGAGCTCGATGGACTCGCCGAGCGGCTCGAGGATGGTGATGGCCTCGAGCGCCTTGGTGCGGGCCGGCGCGCCGTCGCCCACGAACCAGTGGAAGCGCGACAGCACGCGGGTGCAGCGGCCCACCGCGGCCTCGTCGCCGAGCTCGCGATGGATGCCGATGGCCTCCTCGATCGCCCTGAATCCGTCGTCCAGGCGTCCGACCAGGTACGCGGCCGCGGCCATCTCCTCGAGCACGTCCGCCTGCTCCACGCGGTCGAGCCGGTCGGCGAATTCGACGGCGCACTCGTAGTGGGAGTACGCCTCGCGGTTCGACTCGAGCGCGGCGGCCCGCCGGGCGGCCACGAGCGCGTACTCGCTCAGCACCTCGTCGTCGCCGGCGGCCCGCGCGTGGTGCGCGATGTCGGCAGGATCCCCGTGCGCGGCGAGCAGCGCGGACAGCACCTCGCCGTGAATGCCGCGCCGCTGCATGGCGGGCAGGCTCGAGAGCACGGCGTTGCGCGCCAGTTCGTGGCGGAACCGAACGTGGGCGCCGTCGATCTCGAGCAGCCGGTGGCGCTCAGGCTCCTCGGCCGCGCCCGGCCACCCGGGCATCACCTCGTCCAGGACCGAGGCGCTCACCCTGTTCGGCACCGCCGACACGAGCTCGACGAGCCTGCGGGACGGCTCGTCCAGGCGCGACACCCGCGCAAGCACCGCGTTGGCCACCGAGGGCGGCAGCTCCGCGGCGTCGCGCGACGCCAGCAGCTCGGTCACGTAGAAGGGGTTGCCCCCCGTGGCCGCGTACACCGCCTCGCCGTCCTCGCCGGCGAGCGCGGCGACCGCGCCCGGCGACAGCGGATCGAGCTCGAGCAGCACGAGCTCGTCGCCCGGCACCGCCGCGAGGGCGGCGTGGAGCGGGTGGCCGGGCGGCGCCTCCCCACTCCGGTGCGTTGCCACCACGAGCGCGGGCAACGTCCCGATCCGGCGGCCGAGCACCATGATCGAGTCGAGCGTGGCGTCGTCGGCCCAGTGCACGTCCTCGAGCGCCAGCACAACCGGCCCAGGCGCGCGCTCGAGCTCGGCTCTCAGCAGATCCTGGATGTCATGCGGCGGGGCGTCCGCCGCGAGCGCGTCCTCCAGCTCGGCGGAGACGCTTCCGGCCAGGTCCCGAAACGGGCCGTACGGACGCGGGATCGAGAGGTCGTCGCAGGTGCCCACGAGGATCCTCGCCTCGTCGAGGTCGGCCGTGAAGCGCCGCACCAGCGACGTCTTCCCGATCCCCGGCTCGCCGCTGACCGAGACCATCCGGCCCTCGCCACGGGCGGCGGAGGCGAATGCCTCGCCCAGGGCCGCCAGTGCGGCGTCGCGCTCGAGGAGGTCCACGGTCATGAAGTCAGACACATAGGTACCGGGGGGTCAAACATAGGTAGTCGGCACCGATGTGCGAATCGCGGCGCGGCCGTAGCTTCGATGCCATGACTCCACTGGCTGAGCTGAAGAGGACACACCGCGCCACCTGGGCGTCGGGCGACTACCCCGTCGTGGCCCAGCGCGTCGACGAGATGCCCCCGCGCGACCTGCTCGACCGCATAGGCGTGCGGCCCGGCGAGGACGTGCTGGACGTGGCCACCGGAACCGGAAACGTGGCACTGCGCGCCGCCGCGGCGGGCGCCGAGGTGGTGGGGCTCGACCTCACCCCCGAGCTGTTCGCGGCCGCGTGGCGGCGCATGGACGAATGGGGCGTGGCCGTCGACTGGGTCGAGGGCGACGCCGAGGAGCTGCCGTTCGACGACGAGAGCTTCGACGCCGTGCTGTCGGTGTTCGGCGTGCAGTTCGCGCCCCGGCACCAGATCGTGGCGCGCGAGCTGGCGCGCGTGGCCCGTCCCGGCGGGCGGATCGGGCTCGTGAACTGGACCCCCGAGGGCCTGATCGGCGAGCTGTTCACGATCATGGGCCGCTACCTGCCCTCGCCGCCGTCATACGCCGCGCCCCCGCCGCTGTGGGGCAGCGAGCCCTACGTGCGCGGCCTGTTCGCCGGCACCAGGGTCGAGCTCGACTTCGCGCGTGGCTACAACCCGTGGCGGTTCCACTCCGCCGAGGAGTTCGTCTCGTTCATGGAGACGAACTACGGCCCGACCCTGAAGGCGCGCGAGCGCCTGAGCGCGGAGGGACGCTGGCAGGAGTGCCGCGCGGAGATCCGCGCCATGGCCGAGCGCTACAACGAGGCGACCGACGGCGGGCTCCTGATGCACGCCGAGTACATGATCGCGATCGGCAGGAAGGCGTAATGAGCGCCGCTCTGCGCGTACAGCTGCTCGGTCCGCTGCGGATCGAGCGAGACGGGCAGCCGGTCGCCCTCGGCGGCCGGGCCCAGCGGGCGCTCTTGGCGCGGCTGCTGCTCGAGCCGGGTCGCACGGTGTCGGTGAGCCGGCTCGTGGAGGACCTCTGGGGCGAGAACGCCCCGGCGAGTGCGTCGAAGATGATCCAGATCTACGTCTCGATGCTCCGCAAGGTGCTGCCGGAGGGCGTGCTCGTGACCCGCTCGCCCGGCTACGCGGTCGAGCTGCCCCGCGAGGCGATCGACCTGTCCCGCTTCGAGGACCTGCGCCATGCCGGCCAGGCCGCACTCGTGGCCGGCTCGCCGGCGCACGCCCTCGAGCGGCTCCGAGAGGCGCTGGCGCTGTGGCACGGCGCGGCGCTCGCCGAGTTCGAGGAGCCGTTCGCGACGATCGAGTCGAACCGGCTCGAGGAGGCCCATCTCGCCGCCGTCGAGGACCGCATCGAGGCGGAGCTCCAGCTCGGCAGGCACGGGGCGCTTGTGGCCGAGCTGCACGCGCTCGTGGCCCGCCATCCGCTGCGCGAGCGGCTGCGCGGCCAGCTCATGCTGGCGCTGTACGGGTCCGGGCGCCAGGCGGACGCGCTCGCCGAGTACCACCGGGTTCGCGACGTGCTCCTCGACGGCCTCGGCATCGACCCCTCGCCGACCCTCCGCGAGCTGGAGCGCCGCATCCTGCAGCAGGACCCGACGCTCGTGATGGCTACGGCGGAGCGCCGGCCGCGGCTGCACGCCGTCGGAGGCGAGCGGGCGGTCCGTCAGGGCATCGTCCGGTGGTCGAGCCCAAGCACCTCGCCTGACCTACCGGTCCGGCGGCTGCGGATCGCCGCCTAGCGAGCACGTAGGATCCGGCCGTGGCTCCACCGGACGAGGAGCTGACCCTCGAGCTGGAACGGATCCTGCCGGCGGATCGTTCCCGGGTGTTCGGGGCGTTCACGACCGCGGATCAGCTCGCCCAATGGTGGGGACCGGTCGGGTTCACGATCCCGGCCATCGACTTCGACCCGGGGGTCGGGCGCTCGTACCGCATCGAGATGCAGCCGCCTGAGGGCGATCCATTCGCTCTGGTCGGTGAATTCCGCATCGTCGAGCCGCCGGAGCGCCTCGCGTTCGGGTTCGTCTGGGAGCAGCCGGATCCCGACGACCTGGACATGCTCGCCGAGCTGTCATTCGAGGATCGCGGCGAGGCCACGGTGGTGGCGCTACTGCAGAGGCCCTTCAGGACCCAGGCCCGGCAGGAGCTCCATCGCGACGGCTGGAGCGAGACCCTCGACAGGCTCCAAGCGTGGCTGCGAACCGCCGGCCCCTAGCGCCTGACCCTGTAGTCGATGAAGGTCGCGAAGGGCGACTGCCTCACGCCGACGTGCTCGAGCTCGACCGACTTCGAGAATCCGTCGAATAGCCCCTTGCCGTCGCCGAGGATCACCGGCGCGACGACGATGCTGAGCTCGTCGACGAGGTCCGCGTCCAGCGCCTGGCGGATCACGTCGGCGCCGCCCATGACGCTCACGTCCTTCTCGCCGGCCGCGTCCTTCGCGCGGGCCACCGCCTCCTCAACGCCCGCCACGAAGCTGAAGTCGCCCCCCTCGGGCTCCTCCTCGGGGCGGTGGGTCACGATGAAGAAGGGCAGGCCCCACGGGTTCTCGTCGCCCCAGTGGCGCGCCGCCTCGTAGGTCCACCGCCCGCCCACCACGGCGCCGATCCGCGCGCTGACCTCGTTCAGCCACTCCGCGTCCTCGCCGCTCGCGTCCCCGCGCGGCACGTCGTCGTAAGACCACGGGCCGCCGAACACCCAGTAGTGGAGCCGCTCACCACCCTCACCGAGTCCCTTGCCGGGACCGTCGTCCGGCCCGGCGATGTACCCGTCAACCGATGTCGTGATGTTCGCGATAACGCTCATGCCAGTGGGGACCATGGCACGGCCGCGAACTCATCGCTCTTGCGGGCGTCCGGTTTCCGTGGCACTCTCGAAGCCTGGGGCGCGTCTCTCTATTCATGGTTCTCGCGACGCTCGCCGCGCTCGCCATGTCGCCGGCGTCCGCCGCGGCAGCCACCACCTGGTATGCCTCGCCGGGCGGCAGCGGCAGTTCGTGCACGAGCGGGAGCCCGTGCTCGATCCAGACGGCGCTCGGCGGTCCGAGCGCAAAGGCCGCGAACGGCGACACGGTCATGCTCCTGCCGGGCGCCGCCGGGGAGTTCCACACGGTCGGCGACGCGCAACCCGTCCATGTCCAGCACGCCGTCGACGTGGTGGGCGACGCGGGCGGGCCGCGGCCGCTGGTCAAGGTTGGGTCGAGCTCCGATCCGACCTTCATCTTCGAGACGGACGCCGCGAACAGCACGATCAGACACGTCGCCTTCGAGATGACGGGCTACTACGGGATCAGGGCCCTCGGGCGCGTCTCGATCTCGGATGTCTCCGTCAAGGCATACGGCGGGTGTTTTGAGCTCGAGGGGGCGAACAGCTCGCTGGTCGATTCGTCGTTTGAGTCGGAAACGGTGGGGTTGCCCTGTCTCATCGCCAACGCGAACGGAATCCAGGTTCGCAACGTCGAGGTCACGGCGACCGGCCCCATCGGCGCAGTCTCGATGCACGGCGCGGGCGCCCGCGTCGATGGCATTCGGGTCCGAAGCACCGGAGAGGCGGGGATGCGCATCAGCGGGACCGCCACGGACCCGCTCGTGGTGCGGCGCGCCGACGTGAGAGGCACGGGCATCGGAATCTGGGACGATGGCGGCGCCGTGGTCACGGACTCCCTCGTGACGATGAGCGGCGACAACGCGCGCGCGATCATCGCGAGCGGTGGCTGGCTGCGCAACGTGACCGCGCTCGCGACCGGCTCGGGGTCACGTGGCGTGTACCTCATCGCCTCGGGCGGCACGAGTGCCACAACAGACGTCCGCAACTCCATTCTCCGCGGAGACGACAAGGACGTGTTCATCGAGCAGACCGATCCGGGGCAGGGCGATCCCGGCTGCATCCCCACCTTCCCCCCGACCTGCATTGAGTATGTACCGCCGCGTATCGCCGGCACACTGGTGATCGGCAACTCGAACTTCCGGACGACCCAGGTCGGGTCGGGTGGGACCCTGACCGATGCGGGCGGGAACAGCAACGCGAATCCCATGTTCGCGAACACCGAGGCCGCCGACTTCCATCTCTCGCCCGGCTCGCCGGCCATCGATGCAGGCGCCGACTTTCCGGAGAACGGCACGCAGGACCTCGACGGAACGGCGCGCAAGCAGGGCGGCGCGGTCGACGTGGGCGCGTACGAGTTCCCGATTCCTGTCGTGGAGCCCGACGTCACCAGGCCGCTGGTCACCGGCCTCGGGGAGACGAACAAGGTGTTCGCCGTGGGCCGCGCGCCCACGCCGGTCGCCGCGCGCGCCAAGCGGCACAGGAAGGGCACCACGTTCGTGTTCAGGTCGTCCGAGGCGGGGACCGCGACCCTGAAGATCAGCCGAGCCCGCCCGGGCCGGCGTCGTGGCAAGCGGTGCGTGAAGCCGACGAGGAAGAACCGGCGGGCGAAGCGTTGCACCCGCTATATCGCCGTCAAGCCGTCCCTGAAGCGTGCGGTCGCGGCCGGCCCCACCGCCGTCCCGTTCTCAGGGCGCATCGGCAGGAAGGCGCTGAAGCCCGGGAAGTACCGCGTCGCGGTCGTCGTGGCCGATGCGGCGGGCAACCGGTCGAAGCCGCGCTCGATCGGCTTCCGGGTCGTCAGGCGCTAGCGCGTCGGGCGGGTCCTGCTTAGCCGATCCCGCCGACCGTGACGTAGATCGTGTCCGAGGCGGTGTGCCCGAGGCTGTCCGTGACCGTCACGGTCACGTAGTGGCCGCCTGGGGACAGGTAGTCGTGGATCGTCTGGCCGGACCCGAGGTACCCGTCCTGGTCGCTGGCCCAGCTGTACCCCGAGTCCGAGATGGTCGCGCCTCCCTGCGGTGTCGCGTTGGCGCTGAACTCGATCTGGTCGAACTGCCCCCAACCGGAGCCGTTCGCGGGCTTCGTGATCGTCACGGTGGGGTTGCCCGCCGGGGGGCCCACGTTCACCGTGATCGAGTCGCTCCCGCTCGTCCCCGCGCTGTTGGTCGCGGAGAGCGTGACGGTGTGCGTGCCCTGGGTTGTGATCTTGTAAGCGAACTCCGACGCCCCGCTCCCGACCGGTGTGCCGTCCACAGACCACGTGGCTGACTGGGCCAGATTGGCGTCGTACGGATCGATGACCTCGCCGCGATAGGTCACCGTCTGATCGGACCCGAAGCTCGACCCGGTGGCCGGCTGTGTGATCCGAACCTGCGGGGAGGCCACCTCAACCCTGACCGTGATCGGCGCGGTGACGCGCACACCGTACTGATCGCCCTCCACCTCGGCGGTGATGTGGTGGACGCCTGGGCTGAGGCTCGAGGCCCTGATGACGTAGTTGTTGGGCCCGAATGGGCCGTCCTTGTCCGACTTCCAGGTGATCTTTCCGTGATACGCCGGGTCCGACAGGACCGGCTTGTCCGTATAGAGGTCGTAGGTTTGGACGACGAATGTCGCGTCCGACTTCCACGCCACGGTCGTGTCCGGGCCCGGGTAGGTGATCTGCGCCCGGGGCCGCGACTCCGGCACGCAGCCGCCGTCGTCGTTGGACCAGTAGGGCTGCAGCCCCGGTCCCTGCGGCAGCACCCGCGTGTGGACGCCCCAGGGCTTGATGTCTCCCTGGTGGCAGATGTCACCGATCTCCGACTCCTCCCAGGGCGGGAACTTCAGCGGATCGGCCCAGGCGGTGAAGGGATAGGGGTCGGTGGCGGCCTCCACGAACTCGTGCGACGCCCGTTGGCTGGCCTTGTCGACGGCCGCGCGGTACTCCTTGGTGTCGCGCCCGTCCGGGAGCTTTGCCGGGTTCGGCACCTTGACGATGAACCACGGAATGTTCGAGTGGGCGACCAGGGGCAGGAAGTGGCCCTCGGTGGGTGTGAAGAAGTGGTAGCCGGTCCAACCACCGCTATCGACCTGATCCTCCTCGACGAAGATGGCCAGGATCGGGTCGTGGCCGCTCCATCGCCACCAGGTGTTGGGCGCGTCGGATCCATAGCGCTGGAGCAGCACGAACTCTTCGGCCGCGAGGAAGTTCCACGTGCCCAAGCTGTTCGGCGGGTTGTCGCGAACGAGGCTGTGGCCGAGGAAGCGCCCCTTCCCGACGCCGTACTGCGACAGGGGACCCCAGAAGTCCTTGGAGCCCGGGCGGGCGAACTCGTCGCCCACCATGTCCTGGAGCGCGTGGTTGATCGAGCTCACGTAGTCCGGGCGATCCTCGAAGTGCGTGCCCCAGTAGAAGGACCAGATGTCGGGGTGCTCGCTGATCGGCCCCACGAGGCCCGCTCCGAGATAGACCAGAGTGCATTCGACGGGGACCACGACGGTCAGCCCGCAGCGGATCGGATGGGCGGGCACGCTGGCGGCGCTCGCCGTCGGTCGGGTGAGCAGGTTGCGCTCGCGGTACCCGCGGGGAGGACGCAGGGCGACGGCGGCCGGCGGAGCGGGCCTGACTCGGGTCGTGCGCAGGACCCGCCGCCAGTGCTTCCCGCGCCGCACGTCGATCTGCACGGGCACCCGTCCGGCCTCGCCCCTCAGCGCCGGCGCGAACGGCCCCGCGCCCGCCCCCGACATTGCCCGCGCCATCAGCCGGCGGACGCGCCGCGGCGGCTGCGGCAATGCCGGCGAGTACCACAGGCGCTCCCGCAGGTGCCCCTGCCGCAACAGGAAGGCCCGCGCCGGCAGGCCGCCGATTGTGCGGGTCAGCCCCAACCGGCGGAGATGGGCGCGAGGTAGTTTGAGCGGCGCCTGGCCCTTGGTGCGCCGGGTGCCGGGCCGCACGGGCAGCCGCTCCGACGGCTGGCCCTTGCGTGAGGCCGCCAGCTCCTTCCTGTAGCTGGACACGGCGGCCGCGAGCGAGACCGAGTCGTAGCGCCTGTGCTCGGGGTCGAGCAGGTAGAGGTGGGCATCGCGATAGCGCAGGATCACGCCCACCTGTGGCTTGGCACGGCGGTGGGCCCGGAGCGGCGCGAGCAGCTCGTAGCGCATGCCCTCCGGCAGGAGCGTGACGCGCGAGACGCTGCGTCCCTCCTTCTCCTCGATCACATAGCCGCCTGAGACACGGCCGGCGGCAGCGGCCGGGAACAGGAGCAACAGGGCCGCACCAGGCAGGACGGTCCACGCTCTTCGACCCCGCAGTCTCATGGCTCCCCGGAGCCACCGTAACCCCGGTGCGAAGGCGGGTCAACGCCCGCCCGTGTGTGGCTAGCTGTGTGTGGCTAGCTCTGGGAGGCCTCGAGGAAGGCCTCGTAGCGCTTCACTTCGCGCTCGGCGCGGGCCTTCTCCTCGGAGCCGTCCTCGCAGCGCTCCAGTGCCTGCTGGGCTTCCTTCAGGCGGCTCTCGAAGGCGCCCCGGTCGATCTCGTCCGGCGGGATCGCCTCCTCGACCAGTACGAGCGCGCGGTTGTCGGCCACCTGGAGGTAGCCCTCGCCCTGCGCGAACCGGACCACGTCCGAGTCCGACTTGTATAGCCGCAGCTCGGTCGGCTCGAGGATCGCCATCAGCGGCGCGTGGCGCGCCTTGATGCCGATCGAGCCGGTCGTGGTCCGCGTCGAGAGCAGCTCGACCTCGTCGGCGAACACCTGCCCCTCCGGGGTCAGGACCTCGACTTTGAACGAGGAGGCCATCTACTCCTTCTTGTCCTCGTCCTCGTCCTGCTCGTCGCCGCCGTCGGCCTCGGCCTGGTCGTCGGACTTCGCCTCGTCCTGGTCCTCGGCCTTCGCCTCGGCCTCGTCGTCCGACTTGGCCTGCTCCTCGGAGTCGGAGTCCTCCTTCTCGTCCTTCTTCTCCTCCTCGCGCGGCGCCCTTCGCGGCCTCCACGACCTCGTCGATCGTGCCCTTCAGGAGGAAGGCGCGCTCGGGGATGTCGTCGTGCTTGCCCTCGAGGATCTCCTTGAACGACGCCACCGTCTGGTCGACCGGCACGTACTTGCCCTCGAGCCCGGTGAACTGCTCCGCCACGAAGAACGGCTGTGACAGGAAGCGCTCGATCTTGCGCGCCCGCTGCACCGTCAGCCGGTCCTCGTCCGAGAGCTCCTCGATTCCGAGGATGGCGATGATGTCCTGGAGCTCGCGGTACCGCTGCAGGATCTCGCGGACCTGGTTCGCGACCTCGAAGTGCTCCTCGCCCACGATGTCGGGCTTCAGGATCGTCGAGGTCGAGTCGAGCGGGTCCACCGCCGGGTAGATCCCCTTCTCGGAGATCGACCGCGACAGCATCGTCGTCGCGTTCAGGTGCGCGAACACCGACGCCGGCGCAGGGTCGGTGAGGTCGTCGGCCGGCACGTAGATCGCCTGCACCGACGTGACCGAGCCCTGGCGCGTCGAGGTGATCCGCTCCTGGAGCTGGCCCATCTCCGTCTCGAGCGTGGGCTGGTAGCCCACCTGCGACGGCATCCGGCCCGAGCAGAGCCGACACCTCCGAGCCCGCCTGCACGAACCGGAAGATGTTGTCGATGAAGAGCAGCACGTCCTGGCCGCCCTCCTCGCGGAAGTACTCGGCCATCGTGAGACCCGAGAGCGCGACGCGCATGCGGGCGCCGGGCGGCTCGTTCATCTGGCCGAACACGAGCACGGTCCGGTCGATCACGCCGGACTCCTTCATCTCGAGCCAGAGGTCGTTGCCCTCGCGCGAGCGCTCGCCCACGCCGCAGAACGCCGACAGGCCCTCGTGCTCCTCGGCGATGTTCCGGATCAGCTCCTGGATCAGCACCGTCTTGCCGACCCCGGCGCCGCCGAACAGGCCAACCTTGCCGCCCTTCGCGTACGGGGCGAGCAGGTCGATGACCTTGATGCCGGTCTCGAGGATCTCGCGCGTGGGCGTCAGGTCCTCGACGCTCGGCGCGGGCCGGTGGATCGGCCAGCGGTCGTCGGCGTCGACGTCGCCGCCCTCGTCGATCGGCTCGCCGAGCAGGTTGAAGATGCGGCCGAGCGTGGCGCGGCCCACCGGGACCGTGATCGGCCCGCCGGTGTCGCGCACCTTGGCGCCGCGGGAGAGCCCGTCGGTGGCGTCCATGGCCACCGCGCGGATGCGGTCGTCGCCGAGGTGCTGCTGCACCTCGAGCACGAGGACGCCGCTGCCCTCACCGGTCACCTCCTCGCTCCTCCTCGTCGAAGTCGGTCTTCAGCTCGACCTCGAGCGCGTTGTAGATCTCGGGCAGCTCGCCCGGCTCGAACGCGACCTCCACGACCACGCCCTGGATCTCCTCGATGGTGCCGATGTTCCCGTCACCGTCGGCCTTCTGCTCGTCCTTCTGCTGCTCGTCCTTTTGCGTTGCGGCTTCCATCAATCTCCTTGCTTAGCGAAGTCCCTCGGCGCCGGCCACGACTTCCATGATCTCCTGCGTGATCTCCGCCTGGCGCTGGCGGTTCGCGGCGAGCGTGAGGTCGTCGATCAGCTCGGCGGCGTTGTCGGATGCGTTGCGCATGGCGCTCATTCGCGCGCCGTGCTCTGAAGCTGTTGACTCGAGCATCGCCCGGTAGATCGAGATCTCGACGTAGTCGGGCACGAGCCGGGCGAGGATCTCCTCGGCGTCCGGCTCGTAGATCCAGAGGGCGCGGTCGTGGATGTGCTCGTCGCTCGCCGTTCCCGTTCTGCCTCGTCGAGTCGTCGCTCGTCGTCCGCGATCACGTCCGCCTGCTGCAGCGGCAGCAGCGTCTCGTGGCGGACCTCCTGGTTCACCGGCGAGATGTAGCCGTTGTAGAAGACCTCGACGCGGTCGACCTTGTCGTCGACGTACGCGGAGACGAGCCGTCGGCCACCGTGCGGGCGTCGGCGAACGCGGGCCGGTCGGTGAACCCTGTCCACGAGCCGCCGACGTCGAACCCGCGGAACTCGAGCGACGAGACCCCGCGGCGGCCGACCGCGTACCAGAGCACCTCCTTGCCGTCCGATCGCAGCTCGCGCATGCGCTGGTTGCCCGCGCGGAGGATCTGCGAGTTGAACGGGCCGGCGAGGCCGCGGTCGCCCGTGATCGAGCAGGATGCCGACGGTCTGGACGTTCTCCTTCTCCTGGAGGATCGGCAGGTTCGGGATGTTGTCCGCGGCCTGCGAGGCGCGCGCGGTCATCCGCCGGAGCGCGTCCGCGTACGGGCGCAGCGCCTCGATCCGCTGCTCGGCCTTCCGCAGGCGGGCGGCGGAGATCATCTCCATGGCGCGCGTGATCTTTCGGATGTTCTTCACCGAAGAGATGCGGCCGCGGATGTCCTTCAGGTTGGCCATCTAGGCGTTCGCCGGTCTCCCGCTCGGACTCGGACTTCTCGGACTCGCCGTCGTCCTCGTCGTCTTCGCCGGAGCCGTCGCCGTCCTGACGAGGTCCGGCCCGGCTTCTCGCGCTCCTCCTCCGACTTGACGCGGTCGGACTCGCCCTCCTCGAGCGGGTTGCCCTCCTCGTCGAAGTCGGGGCCGAAGTCGTCGATCGCCTCGGCGATGCAGTCGCCGAGCTGCGACTCGATCTCGTCGCTCCACTCGCCGTCGGCGATCTGACCCATCAGGTCGCCGCTCTCGGCATGCAGCCGGTCGAGCAGGAACTGGAGGAACTCCGGCACGCGGTCGACCTTGATCCGGTCGAGGTACCCGCCCGTGCCCGCGTAGATCGACGCCACCTGGTCCTCGATCCGCAGCGGATGGCGCTCCTCCTGGTTCAGCGCCTCCACGAGCCGCGATCCGCGGTTCAGGGTCGCCTGCGTGTCGGCGTCGAGGTCCGAGCCGAACTGCGCGAACGCCTCGAGCTCGCGGTACTGGGACAGCTCCAGCCGCAGCCGGCCGGCCACCTTCCGCATCGGCGTCGTCTGCGCCGAGCCGCCCACGCGCGACACCGAGATGCCCACGTTGATCGCCGGCCGCACGCCCGAGCGGAACAGGTCCGCCTCGAGGAAGATCTGGCCGTCGGTGATCGAGATGACGTTCGTCGGGATGTAGGCCGACACGTCGCCCGCCTGCGTCTCGATGATCGGCAGCGCCGTGAACGAGCCTGCGCCGTGCTCGTCGGACAGCTTCACGGACCGCTCCAGCAGGCGCGAGTGCAGGTAGAACACGTCGCCCGGGTACGCCTCGCGGCCCGGCGGGCGGCGGAGCAGCAGCGACATCTGCCGGTACGCGTACGCGTGCTTTGTCAGGTCGTCGTAGATCGCCAGCGAGTGCTGCCCGTTGTAGAGCCAGTGCTCGGCGATCGCCGCGCCCGCGTACGGGGCGAGGAACTTGATCGGCGCCGCCTCGTCGGCCGGCGCGGCCACGATCACGGTGTTGTCGAGCGCGCCGTGGTCGTCGAGCTGCTGCGCCACGTCCACGACGGTGGACATCCGCTGCCCGATCGCGACGTAGACGCACTTCAGGTCCTTGTCCTTGTTGTTGATGATCGTGTCGATGCAGATCGACGTCTTGCCGGTCTGCCGGTCGCCGATGATCAGCTCGCGCTGGCCGCGGCCGACGTTCGTCATCGCGTCGATCGGCTTGATGCCGGTCATCATCGGCTCCTTCACCGGCTGGCGGTGAACCACGCCGGGAGCCTTGAACTCGGCGGGCCGCGTCTGGTCCGTCTCGATGTCGCCCTTGCCGTCGAGCGGGCGGCCGAGCGGGTCGACGATGCGGCCGAGCAGCTCGTCGCCGACGGGCACCTCGAGCAGGCGGCCGGTGCGCTTGACCTGGTCGCCCTCCTCGATCTGGTCCCACGGGCCGAAGAGCACGGCGCCGACGTTGTCGGACTCGAGGTTCAGCGCGAGGCCGGTCACGTCGTGCGGCAGCTCGAGCAGCTCCGACGACATGACGTTGTCGAGCCCGTGGACGCGCGAGATGCCGTCCGCGACGGACAGGACCGTGCCCACCTCGGAGAGGTCGGCGCCGCCGTCCTCGAGGCCCTCGATCCGGCTCTTGAGGATGCTGGTGATCTCGTCTGGCTTGATCTGCACTCGGACTCTCCTTAGGCCGCTTTCACGACCTGCTTGCGTAGTCGTTCAAGTCTGTTGCGGACGGTCCCGTCGAGGACCATGTTCCCGACGCGGACCATCAGACCCCCGAGCACGTCGGGATCGACGTTCGAGGACAGCTCCACCTTCCGGCCGGTCTGCTCCTGGATGCGCTTCCCGATGTCCTCGACGACACCCTCGTCCAGCTCGACCGCGCTCGTCACGGTCACGGGCAGCAGCTGGTTCTCCTCGGCCCACAGCGCGTCGAACTCGCGCCGGATGCGGAACAGCGCGGGCATGCGATGGCGCTCGGCAAGCAGCTCGAGGAAGTTCACGAAGCGCTCGTCCGCGTCGGACACGATCTTCGTCACGCCCTCGCGCTTCTCCTCGGAGGAGAAGTACGGCGAGAACAGGAACACCTGCAGCGTCGCGGTTCTCGGACAGCGCCTCGGCGAACTCGCCCAGCTCGTCGTGGACGCGGTCGAGCACGTCGTGCTCCTTCGCGACCTCGAACAGCGAGCGGGCGTAGACCTCGGCGATCGCCTCCATGCCCTAGTTGCCGTTCCCTTCCCGCGACGCGGGGGCCAGCTCGGAGAAGTCGACCTCCGACAGTGCCTCCTCGATGAGGCGGCGATGGTCCTCCGCGTCGAGCGACTTGCGGGTGATCTTCTCCGTGGCGGCGACCGTCAGGTCGGCGACCTCCCGGCGGAGCTCGTCGAGCGCGCGACGGGTCTCGTGCTCGATGTCGCGGCGCGCCTGGGCGAGCAGCTGCTCGCGCTGCTGCGATGGCCTCGGCCTTCGTCTCGTCCTTGACGTTCTCGGCCGCCTTGCGCGCCCGCGCGACGATGTCCTCCGCCTGCTCGCGCGCCTCACGCAGCCGCGCGCGGTACTCCTCGAGCAGCTCGTCGGCATCCTTCTTCGCCTGCTGAGCCGACTCGATCGACTCCTCGATCGCTACGCGGCGACGGTCGAGCGCCTCCGCGATCCGCGGGAACGCGAGCTTGTTCAGGAGGTAGAGCGTGATGCCGAACGCGAGCAGCGTCCAGATCATCAGCCCAAGGCTCGGGCTGACGAGGAAGCTGCCGCCTCCGCTGTCGCTGGCTGCGAGAACGGTCGTCATCGCCTAGAGGAAGAACGCGATGAGGCCGAAGATGAACGCGTAGAAGACGATCGCCTCGGTGAGCGCGAAGCCGAGCCACTGAATGCTCGTGATCTCCTCGCGCATCTCCGGCTGACGGGTGACCGACTCGATCACCTTGCCGAAGATGTAGCCGACGCCGATGCCGGGACCGATGGTCCCCAGGCCGGCGCCGACGCCGAGTGCGATGGACTTGAGGCCGTCGGCCGTCGTCTTGGCCGCTCCTATTACGAGTGTGGGTTCGAGGTCCACGGTGCTCCTCCTTAGTGCCCTCCGGCGCTTGCCTCGCCGAAGTAGATGGATGTGAGGGTTGCGAAGATGAATGCCTGCAGGGTCGCCACCAGGCCGACCTCGAAGATGAAGAACGCGACGGCGATCGGCAGCGTGATCCAGCCGAGGGCCGTGATCCCGAGCAGCACGGCGAGCCCGCCGCCCATGAACAGGATCAGCAGGTGGCCGGCGAGGATGTTGGCGAACAGTCGGACGGAGAGCGAGATGATCCGGACGAACTGCGAGATCACCTCGATGACGAAGATCGGTATCGCGGCGGCGCCGCCGACGCCAGAGGGCAGCCAGCCCTTGAGGTACTTGATGAGGCCGTGCCGGCGGATGCCCTCGTACTGATAGAGGATGAACACCGTGAGCGTGAGCACCAGCGGGACCGACAGGTTGGCGGTGGCCGCGTACAGGGCGAACGACGGGAAGCCGATGCCGAAGATGTCGACGGTCTCGTGCGTGTTCGTCGGCAGCGGGATGTAGCCGAGCATGTTCGAGAACCAGATGAAGAAGAAGAGCGTCGCGACGAACGGGAAGAACCTGGCGGCGGTCCCGTTCGGCATGTTGCCGCGCGAGATCTGCGTGTAGGTCAGGTCGTAGGCGCCCTCGATGATCGTCTGCACGCGGTTGGGCCGGTCCTGCATCCGCTTCGCGATGTAGATCATCGTGGCCGCGGTGATCGCGCACGCGACGAACAGGTAGAACACCGCCTTGTTGATCGACATGTCGATCCCGGCGATGTGGATCGAGACCCACGGGTCGAGCTTGAACTCGTTCTGCGGCTGGAAGTCCTCGTTCTTGCCGTCGCTCCCGAAGATCGCGTAGAGCAGCACCGCGACCATCAGATAGACGAGGACGCCGACCCAGATCTTGGCCGCGCGGCTCACGACTTCTTCTCCTCGAAGGGCCGCGTGAGCATCTGGCTCGTGAAGTAGAAGGTGAAGAGGGTGATCGAGAGGATCGCCGCGGCGAGGCCGGCCTCGCGCTCTGCGAGGCCGACGATGAAGATCGAGCCGGCCACGATCCAGCCGCGCGCGATCATGCTGCCGGTGAGCAGCCCGGCGACGGTGCGCGGGTCATCCGACTCACGAGCGCGCTTCTCGATGGCGATCTGCACGACGCGCTGAATGCCCCAGCCCACCGCCACCCCGAGCCAGCCGAGCATGGGCAGATCGGCCGCGACGAAGATCGGGAGGGCGAGCAGAAGGACCGCAAGGTCGAGAAACCGCAATGCGCGAAGCGGCATGGGGGAACCGGATGGTTTCAAAGCGTGCGTCGTCAAGAGTTGTTCCAGGGAGAGCGATGGGGCGGGCGGCGCTCAAGTGCTCTCTACCCGGGCGGCGAAGGGTACATCCTCGAAGGACTTTGTGACTACTTTGTGACAGTTGGCTCTCGCGGACGGTTGTCCTATGGGCGGCGTCCTCATGCGGCGCTAGGCTCGCCCGCACATGCGCTCGCTGATCGCCCTGGCCCTGGCGGTTGTCGCGCTCGCGGCCGTTCCTGCGGCCGCGCCCGCGTCGAGCTTCAAGGCTCCTCACGGCAAGATCCTGTGGGGCGGTCAGGGCGGCTACAGCCGCGCCGACATCCAGGACTTCGCGCGCCAGTCGGGCCTCCACCCCGCGCTCTACAACTACTTCATCTCCTGGAACGGGAGTGACTCTGCGCTCCACTGGCTGTCGTTCCGGCTCGCGGACGCGAAGGCGCTGGACTCGGCCGTGATGCTCTCGCTGTCGCCCGAGGAGATCCGCCTGACGCCGGGTGACATCGCGCGCGGCGAGGGCGACGGGTTCCTGATCGCGCTCAACCAGCTCATCTTCGAGTCGGCGGTCGTGACGTATCTCCGCCCGCTGTCCGAGATGAACAACGGCAACAACCCGTACTCGGCGTACGACCTCATGGGCCGCCCGCGCGGGCCGGCCTACTCGACCCGGCAGTTCATCCGCGCGTGGCGCCGCATCGCGCTGATCATGCGCGGCGGGCCGCTCGCGGTCATCAACCGCCGGCTGCGGCGGCTCCACATGCTCCGCGTCCGCACCGGCCTCGAGATGCTCCCGCGCGCGCCGGTGTCGCTCATGTGGGTCCCGCTGTCGTTCGGCAACCCCGAGATCCCGAAGAACCACCCCCGCTACTGGTGGCCGGGGTGTGGCTACGTCGACTGGGTCGGGACCACCTGGTACTCGATGTACAAGGCGAGCGTGGCGATGGACCGGATCTACAACTACCCGCTGTGGCGGTGCAAGCCGTTCGCGTTCGCCGAGTGGGGCATCTGGGGCCGCGACGACCCCGGCTTCGTGCGGCAGTTCTTCAAGTTCCTCCGCTTCCACCGCCGCGTGCAGATGGCGGTCTACTACCAGTCCGCGTCGCTGAAGCCGGAGTTCCGGCTGTCCACGCACCCGCTGGCGCGCGCGGCGCTACGGCGCGCCCTGAAGTGGCGGCGGATGACCGGCGTGGCGCCGATCCTCTGAGGCGCTAGGCCACGCGGCGCAGGTGCTGCGGGCGGGTCGAGTCGAGCGCGCGCAGGAACGCGGCCACGACGGCCGCGTCGAACTGCGTCCCGGCCCCGCCCTCAAGCTCGGCGCGGGCCGCCGCCTCGCCGAGCGCGGCGCGATAGCAGCGGTCGGCGGTCATCGCCTCGTATGCGTCGGCGACCGCGAGGATGCGTGCCTCGAGCGGGATCTGGTCCGCGCGCAGGGCGTGCGGGTAGCCCAGGCCGTCGGGGCGCTCGTGGTGAGCGAGGATCCACTCGCGCAGGTCGGCGAACTCGGGGCGCGACAGGAGGCGCGCGCCGATCTCCGGATGGGTGTACATCTCCTGCCACTCGCACTTGTCGAGCGGGCCGGGCTTCGTGAGCACGCGGTCCGAGATGCCGATCTTCCCGATGTCGTGCAGCACGCCCGCGAGGCGCACGCGCTCGATGCGCTCCTCGTCCAGTCCGAGCTCGCGGCCCATCAGCTCGGCGTAGCGGCCGACCGTGTGCGAGTGCTGGCCAGTGCCGGTGTCCCGGATGTCGAGCGCCTCGGCCAGTGCGATGACAGTGGCCAGCTGCAGCTCGGTGCCGGCCTGGCTGCCCTCGTCGAGCGCGCGGGCGACCTCGTCGCTGTAGATGACCGTGCGATCGCCGCCGAGGTCCTTGGCCGCGGCGACCGCCTGGTCGGCCGCGCGCAGGAGGCCGACGGCGTCGCTGCCGTGGGCCGGCGCGGTGGCCACGCCGAAGCTGAACTTCACGCCGGCCGTGGTCTCGGCGAAGCTCCGATGCGCGGCGCGGCGCAGGCGCTCGGCGACGATGAAGGCGCCGCGCTCGTCCGTCTCCGGGAGCAGCAGCGCGAACTCCTCGCCCGCGATGCGGGCCGCGACGTCGATGCGCCGCTTCCACTTGAGCGCGTTCCGGGCGACCGACTGAAGCGCCTCATCGCCCGCCGCGTGGCCGTGCTTCTCGTTCACCTGGCGGAAGCAGTCGATGTCGCCGACGACCACGGACATCGGGCGGTCGCCGCGGAGCGCGCGCTCGAGCTCCAGCTCGAGCAGCTCCTCGAAGGCGCGGCGGTTGAGCAGCCCGGTGAGGGGGTCGGTGCGGTTGGCGTCGGCGATGCGTTCGCCGAGCGTGCGGAGGCGTCTGCGCTGGCGCACGGCGACGGCCGCCAGCACGAGGGCGCAGGCGGAGGGCACGAGCGGGACGAGAATGGCTGCCGGCTCCATCTTCACCGTTGTTATCGGCCGGAGGCCCGCTCCCTTAAAGTGGTAACCCGGGTGGGTTAGACGGCCCTGAGGAGCGCGTCGACCACGTCCGAGCGAAACTGGCGGCCCGCCTCGCGGCGGAGCTCGTCGCCGGCGTCCTCGGAGGTGAGCGCGCGACGGTACGGCCGATCGCTCGTCATCGCCTCGTACGCGTCCGCAACGGCGATGATCGACGACTCGAGCGGAACGTCTGACTCGCCCCGGCCCTCGGGGTAGCCGGAGCCGTCGGGACGCTCGTGGTGGGACAGGATCCAGGAGCGGATGTCGTCGTACTCGGTCGTCTCGACCATGCGCGCGCCGGCCACCGGATGGGCCCGCACGAGCACCCACTCGTCGTCGGTGAGCGGCTCCTCCTTGGAGAGCAGGTTCTCGGGGAGTGCGACGCGGCCCACGTCGTGAAGGATCCCGGCGAGCCGCACGCGCTCGACCGCCTCGGGGGACAGCCCGAGCTCGCGGGCGGTCAGCTCGGCGAACCGGCCGACCCTGCGGCAGTGGGAGGCGCTGCCCCAGTCGCGCACGTCGAGTGCCGCGGCGAGGCTGAGCAGCGCGGCGAGCTCCACCGGCGCGTCGGTGTCCTCCTGCCGGGGCGCGCGGGCAAGGATGCCGGGCACCTCGGCACTCGATATGACGGAGCGGTTCCGGCCGAGGCGCTTGGCCGCGTAGAGGGCCTGGTCGGCGGTGCGGAGCAGGGCGTCGGCCGACTGTCCGTGGACCGGGAACGTCGAGATCCCGAAGCTGATCGTGAGGGACGTGTCCGGGTCGCGCGCCACGAGCGCCGCGTGCACGGTCGCGCGGATGCGCTCGGCGAGCATGAAGGCCCCGTGCTCGTCGCAGTCGGGCGCGAGCACCGCGAACTCCTCCCCTCCCACGCGCGCCGCGCTGTCGAAGCCGCGCTTGGCGCCGGCGATGGCGGCGGCGACGCGGGTGAGCACCTCGTCTCCCGCCGCGTGGCCGTGAGCGTCGTTCACGCGCTTGAAGCGATCGAGGTCGCCGACGATCAGGCTGAGCTCCTGGTCCGCGCGGCGGGCGCGCTCGAGCTCTGTGTCGAAAACGTTCTGGAACCCGCGGCGGTTGAGAAGGCCCGTGAGGTGGTCGCTGTGGGCGGCGTCGCTGAGCCGGCGAATCAGCGCGGCTATGTGGTCGCGCACCATCGACACGAAGAGGCCCACGATGAGCAGCGAGGCGACCGTGGCCACCCAGCCGTCCAGCGGGTTCTCCACCGGGTCCTCGAGGACCAGGGCGAGCGCGTACGCGGCCGCCATGAGCGCGAGGTGGACGAGCGCGGCGCCGCGGGTGAAGAAGTAGAAGGCGAAGATGGCGACCCAGACGTATGGGAACGGCCCGTACGCCGACTCAGTGCCCCACCCGTACGCGGCGGCGGTGGCGATCGCGGTGGCGAGACCTACGATCGGATGGAACGCGACGGTCGGGATGTTGTCGAAGGCGAGCAGGAGGCCCGCGGCGAGGAGCGCCGAGGCCGCGGCGGCCGCGAGCAGGACGTCGTCGTCGAACTGAGCCTCGCCCGGCACGAAGCTCCCGAGCAGGCAGATGAACGCCCCGGCGCCGGCGAGGAGCGCGGCGGTACGGGCCATCATCGCCTGCGTGGCCGGCGCCTCGACTGCCTCCTCCGACGCTATCCGCCAGCGCACGCGCTCGCGGAGGGGCGGATCCATGCTCCTCCTCTGGCCCGATTGCGAGTCCCTCCAAGCCTCGCGCCACCCTATGTCCGGTTCCCCTTTACCGCCAGAATGGAGAACGTGTGGATCCAAGAGCAGATCGGGCTGCGCGCGCGACCGCGCGGGTTCCACCTCGTGACCTCCGAGATCCTTGACGCGGTGCCCGAGCTCGAGTCGATGTCCAGGGGCATCGCCGTCGTCTTCATGCAGCACACGTCGGCGTCGCTGACGATCAACGAGAACGCCTCACCGGACGTGCGCCGCGACTTCGCCGAGTGGTTCGACCGCGCCGTCCCCGACGGCACCGACTACTTCGCGCACACGCTCGAGGGCCCTGACGACATGCCGGCACACATCAAGGCGTCGCTGACGGGACCCTCACTGACGATCCCGGTGGCGAACGGCTCGCTCGCGCTGGGCACATGGCAGGGGATCTACCTCTGCGAATTCCGCGACGACGGCGGCCCCCGACGGGTGGTCTTCACGGCGTTCGGCGACGGTTGACCCGTATGCGAACATTTGTTCGCCATGCGTTGGGACAACCTGAAGGTGGAGGCTGAAGACGCGCGCACGCTGCCCGGCTATCGCGAGCCGGCAACGATCCGCACCTTCGACGCACCCGAGGCCCTCGACACCCGTTTCTACGAGGTGCAGAGCGAAGTCGGCACTGAACAAAGTGCCGAAAGCCAGCCGCATGCCGTTCCGCTGGACGATCAATCCATACAGGGGTTGCCACCACGGCTGTACCTTCTGTTTCGCCCGTCCCACGCACGTCTATCTCGACTTCAACGCGGGCCGTGACTTCGACAAGGAGATCGTTGTCAAGGTCAACGTGCCGGAGGTTGCGCGGGCGGAGTTGATGCGGCCGTCTTGGAAGCGGGAGCACGTTGCTCTCGGGACCAATACGGATCCGTATCAGTGGGTCGAGGGGCGCTACCGGCTCATGCCGGGGATCTGGGAGGCCATGCGGGATTCGCGGACGCCGTCGTCGGTGCTCACGAAATCGCCGCTGCTGCTTCGGGACATCGAGCTGTTCAAGGAGATCCACGAGGTCGCCGGGTTCGCGGCGAACCTCTCCATTCCCACCCTGGAGGAGAAGGCGTGGCGGGCCAGTGAGCCGCACACCCCGCATCCGCGCAAGCGGATCGAGGCGGTGGCGGAGCTCAACCGGGCGGGGATCCCCACCGGCGTCCTGATCGCCCCGCTGATGCCGGGCATCAACGACGACCCGCGGCAGGTCGAGGAGATCCTCGAGCTGTGTGGGGAGGCGGGCGCCGTGAACATCGGCGGTATTCCGCTTCACCTCCGGGGCGAGGTGAGGCAGGTGTTCTTCGAGTGGCTGAAGTCCTACCGGCCGGATCTGGTGCCGCGGTATGAGGCGCTGTACGCACGTGGGGCGTATGTCGGGAGCGCGGAACGCGAGCGGATTGCGGCGCTGCTGCGGCCAAGCGGGAAGAAACCGGGCGGCTGGGCCAGGGCATTGAGGAGGACGGGTCCGTACGAGCTCGAGGATCCCGTCGCCGTCCCGGAGCCGCGCGCGCCGGATCAGGGCACCTTGTTCTGACGGTGTCTGCGTTGACCCCGTATTACGGGGCTAACGCATACACGGTCCGTTATTCGGCGCTGAAGATCGGCGCCTGGCCCGCTGCGGCCACCAGCTCGCCGAACTCGATGCCCTCGTCGCCGGTCGTGTACGGCACGTAGACGTCGACCGCGTCGGTATCGGCGTGGTCCAGCTCCAGCTGCACCGCGTCCTTCATCTCACCGCTGTCGGGGTCGGTGAGCGTCACGTCGGCCGCTATGCCGGACGCGCGGATCGCGCCCCGGGAGGCCTGGTCGCGCAGCTCGGCGTGGAGCGCGAGCATCAGCTCGCTGACGTCCGGCTGCTCGTCGGCCTCCGCGGACACCGCCTGCACCTCGCCGTCCGCGTCCATCGTCGCGGCGTATGGGTAGAACTCGCCGTTGCTCGCGAGCATCCGCTCGGCGAACGGGAGGAGATAGTTGAGGAGCTGCTCGATCTCTTCTCGCGGGTCGGCCATCCGACTCGCGTGCCCGGAATTCGCCCCGGGCGAACCTCAGTCGGTCCGGACCGCCTCGAACTCGCCCGTCTCCGCCTCGCGGTCCACCTCGCGCCTGATCTCCTCTGCGGTCAGCGCGGGCATCTCGCCCGTCTCCACCTGCCGCTGGATCTCGCGCTCGCGCGAGCGGCGGAACTTCAGGATCTCGAGCACGACGACCAGGTAGATGCTGGACGCGATCGCCACCAGCCCGAACGCGGCGATCACGAGCGCCCAGCCGGGATTGAGAGTCCCGTCGTCGTCCGAGTACGGCACGAAGCGCATCGCCAGCGCGAGCGCCGCGAGCGACAGCGTCCATCCGTACAGATAGAGCACCGTCCGCCGCTGCGAGAACCCGATGTCCGCGAAGCGGTGGTGGAAGTGCCATCGGTCCGCCGAGTACACGGGACGCCGGTACTTGATCCGCTTCGCCACCACGAACGTGGCGTCAAGCGCCGGCACGGCGAGGATCAGGAGCGGGAAGAACAGCGCGACCACCGCGGCCGTCTTCAGCACCCCCTGGATCGCCACGCAGGCGAGTAGGAGCCCGAGCAGGTTCGACCCCGCGTCGCCCATGAAGATCGAGGCCGGATGGAAGTTGTGCCAGAGGAAGCCCACCGACGCCCCCGCCGTGAGCGCGGCCAGCACTCCCGCGGCGTCGCGATCCAGCGACAGCGCGATGATCGCGAAGGTCCCCGCTGCGATCGTGCACACGCCCGCGGCTAGGCCGTCCGCGCCGTCGGTGAAGTTCACGACGTTCATCACCGCGACGATGCCCACCAGCGTCAGCGCCCGGCCGGCCGTGTCGCTCAGCCCGATCGGGTCGATGAACGGCAGCGTCACGTGGTCCACGAACACGCCCGCGGCGACCGGGATCGACGCGGCCGCGAACTGCCCGGCGAGCTTGACGAACGGATGCAGGCCGCCCTCGCGTATGTCGTCGACGGCCCCGACGAACGTGATCGCCAGCGCGCCGGCGATGATCCCGCGCGTCTCGCCACCGGCCGGGAGAAACAGCAGCGCCGAGACGACCACCGCGGCCAGGATCGCCAGCCCGCCCAGCCCGGGAACGGGCCGGTCGTGCAGGTCGCGGTCGCGCGGCCGGTGGATGACTCCAAGCCGCCGCGCCAGCCGGGCGACCGGGGGCGTGGCGGCGAACGCGATCAGCGCGGCGACGAGGAACGCCCAGAGGGCATCGAGCTCGTCCATCGGGCAGGAGGCTACTGAGGGCTACGGCGGCGGCTGCTCGCGGAGCTGGTGGGCGTCCGTGAAGAAGCCGCGGTAGCCGAGCGACACCGCAATCAGCCCGGACAGCGCCACCGCGCCGAGCAGCACCCACAGGAGGATCACCTGGAGCCGGACGGCGTCGACCGGCTCCGCACCCGCGATCAGCATCCCGACCATCGTGCCCGGGAAGAACACGATCCCGGTCGTCTTCGTGGAGTCGACCAGCGGGATCATCCCGGAGCGCAGGCTCCGCGCGATCGTCGCCTGCGCGGCCTGGAACGAGGTCGCGCCGAGCGCGAGCATCGCCTCGATCTGGCGGCGCCCCTCATGCATCTCGTCAGCCAGCCGGTTGAGCGCGACGGCGACCGCCGTCATCGAGTTGCCGATCACCATGCCGCCCACCGGCACGAGGTAGCGCGGCTCAGCCTTGAAGATGCCGAGCCCGATCACGAGCCCCAGCGTGACCACGGCCGCCACCGCGAGCGCCAGCACGATCGGCCCGGTGGCTCCGGGCACGCCCCGCGCCCGACCGTGGGCGGTCCACGCGCCGAAGCCGACCATCCCGGCGAGCAGTGCCGCCACCAGCAGCAGGCTGTCCGAGTCGAAGATCGCCTGGATCACGTAGCCGACGGCCGTGAGCTGGATGAACGAGCGCACCACGGCCACCGCGATGTCCTGCTCGAGCTCCGCCTTTCGCCAGAAGGAGACCGCGATGGCCACGGCGATCAGGGCGAGCGACGCCGCGACCTCTCCGAGCGAGATCGAGATGGTGCTGGCCGCGATCACTGCGTGATCCGCCCGTCGCGAAGCCGGAGGGTTCGCTCCGCCAGCCGCTCGGCCTGGGCGGCGTCGTGGGTCACGAGGACGAGCGACACGCCTCCGAGGCCGCGGAGTGCCTGCTCCACGCCGGCCTTCGCGTCCTCGTCGAGCGACGCCGTCGGCTCGTCCAGCAGGAGCACCTCCGGCTCGAGCGCGAGCGCTCGCGCGAGCATCACCCGCTGCTGCTCGCCCACCGACAGCCGCGACGCGTCGCGGTCCAGGAAAGTGGGGTCGAGCCCGGCCAGCCGTACCGGCGGCTCCGGATCCACCTCGCGCCCCTCGAGCCGCGGCCCGAACCTGACGTTGTCGGCGACGCTCCCGGGCACCGGCGCCGGCAGCTGCGGTACCAGCCCGACGCGCCGCCTCAGCTCCAGCGGATCCAGCTCCCGCACGTCCGTGCCGTGGAAGCGCACCACCCCGGCGTCCGGGTCGGCCAGCCGGTTCAGCAGCCGCAGCAGCGTGGACTTGCCCGAGCCGGACGGGCCGAGCAGAGCTGTCGATCCGGCCGGGATCGACATGGACAGGTCCCTGAGCACCTCCCGGCCGTCGCGCGCCAGCCGGATGCCCTCCAAGTCGAACAGGGCGCTACGCGACCGCGGGCTCGGCGAGCTGCGGGTAGAGCGGATGCCTGTCGGCCAGCGCGCGCGTGCGCTCGGTGAGATCGGACCTGTGAGAGTCGGAGAGCTCGCCGGTGAGCGCCTCGCCGATCACGCGCCCGACCTCGCGGAAGTCGTCCGCCTGGAAGCCGCGCGTGGCAAGCGCGGGCGTGCCGATCCTGAGCCCGGACGACACCGCCGGCGGGCGCGGGTCGAACGGCACCGCGTTCCGGTTGACGGTGATCCCGACGTCGTGGAGCCGGTCCTCGGCCTGCTTGCCGTCGAGCTCCGACTCGCGCAGGTCCGCCAGGACGAGGTGAACGTCGGTGCCGTCCGTGAGCACGTTGACGCCCGCCGACATCATCTCCTCGGCCAAAATCGCCGCGCCCTCGCGCGTGCGCCGCTGGCGCTCGCGGAACAGCTCGGACTGGGCGATCCTGAGGGTCACCGCCTTGCCGGCGATCGTGTGCATCAGCGGGCCGCCCTGGTGACCGGGGAACACGCGCGAGTCGATCTTCTTCGCGTACTCCTCGCGGCACATGATCATGCCCCCGCGGCCGCCGCCGAGCGTCTTGTGCGTGGTCGTGGTAACCACGTCGCAGTACGGGATCGGGCTCGGGTGCTCCTCGGCCGCCACCAGCCCTGCGAAGTGCGCAATGTCGGCCATGAGGATCGCGCCGACCGAGTCCGCGATCTCGCGGAACCGCTGGAAGTCGAGCTGGCGCGGGTAGGCGGACCAGCCCGCGATGATCAGCTTCGGCTTCGAGTCCGCGGCAATCTGCGCCAGCTCGTCCATGTCGAGCCGCGAGTCCTCCTCGCGCACGCCGTAGGCCACGATGTCGAAGTAGAGCCCTGAGAAGTTGATCTTCATCCCGTGCGAGAGGTGGCCGCCGTGGTCGAGCTTCATGCCGAGGATGCGGTCGCCCGGCTCGAGCAGCGCCATGTAGACCGCCGAGTTCGCCTGCGCGCCCGAGTGCGGCTGCACGTTGACGTGATCGGCGCCGAAGAGGGCCTTCGCCCGGTCGATGGCGAGCTGCTCGGCGATGTCCACGTACTCGCAGCCGCCGTAGTAGCGCCGCCCCGGATAGCCCTCGGCGTACTTGTTGGTGAGCACCGAGCCCTGGCAGTCGAGCACCGATTGCGGAACGAAGTTCTCGGACGCGATCATCTCGAGCGTGCGCTCCTGGCGCGCCGCCTCGTCCTTCAGCACCTCGGCGATCTCTGGATCGACCTCGGTGACCGGCTTCAGGAAGTAATCCGGGCTCAGATCGCTCATTGGAGGGACCGTACCATCGCCTCCCGCGGTACAGCGCCCTCTCGAAGCACGGTCCAGTCCCCGCTCTCCTCGTACGCGCTGAGGTCCACCACGGTCGACGGCGTGCCCGGCAGCTCGCCCGCGTCGAGCACGAGGTCCACGCCCTCACGCACACCCGCGTCGATGTCCTCGACGGTGCGGGCGTCCGGCTCGCCGGACCGGTTGGCGCTCGACTGCAGCACCGGCCAGCCCATCGCGCCGAGCGGCGTCAGCTCGCCCTCGAGGGCCGGCACGCGCAGGCCGAGCCGGTCGGGCTCCGGCCCGCACGCGAGCGGGTACCGCCGCGCGGGGTTCGGCAGCACGACGGTCAGCGCTCCGGGCAGAAGCCGCCCCAGCGCGGCGCGGGTGCGATCGCCGAGCTCCGGCAGCGCGGCGAGCGCCGACTCGAGTTGGAAGAACATCACCGCGGCCGGCTTGTCGGGCGCGCGCCCCTTCAGCCGGTACAGCCGGTCCGCGCCCTCGCGCGAGTCCGGCTCGGTGGCGAGCCCGTAGACGGTGTCGGCCGGGAAGATCGCCACGCCTCCCACCGAGATGCATCGCTCGAAGGTCTCGACGTCCTCCGGCGTCACGGCACGCGGCCGACGGTGATCCGGTCCCAGTTCGCGAGGTCGGGGTAGGAGATCGCGCCGTCCAGCAGGTCGCGGATCGCGTCGCCCTGGTCCTCGGCGTGCTCCAGTGCGACGCGCGTGCCCGAGGGAATCGCCTCCAGCAGCTCGCGGATGAGGTCGAGGCCGTCCACTCCGCCGGTGATCGCCACCCGCGGCTCGTAGCCGGTGATCTCCGGCATGAGGTTCTCCCAGCGGTCGTCGCGCACGTACGGGAGATTCGCGATCACGAGGTCGTAGTCGCCCGGCGGCAGGCCGTCGGCCACCTCCACCTCGAGCGGCAGTCCGAGCAGCTCAGCGTTCTCACGCGCGAGGTCCGCCGCCTCGGGTGACAGCTCGGACGCCGTGACCTGGAGGTCCGGCCGCTCGTCCAGGAGGGCGAGCGCGATCGCGCCGGTGCCGGTGCCCACGTCGTGCACGCGCGCGCCCTCGGGCAGGTCGAGTGCCGCCTCGACGAGCATCTCGCTCTCGGGCCGGGGCACGAGCGCGCGCTCGTCCACCTTCAGCTCGATGTTCCGGAAGCCCTTCTTCCCGAGGATGTAGGCCACCGGCTCGCGCTCGTTGCGGCGCCGCACGCGCTCGGCGATGACCCGCGCGGCGGGCGGCGGGACCTCCATGTCGGGGTCGAGGAACAGCAGCTCGCGGCCGATCCCGAGAGAGTCCGCGATCAGCAGCTCGGCGTCGAGCCGCGGGGACATGCAGCCGGCCGCCTCGAGCGAGTCGGTCGCCGCGCCGAGTGCGTCCCGGAGCGTCATGAGCCCACCGGCTCCGCGGCCTCGAGCATGCGCCGCTTCTCCTCCGCCTCGAGCGCCGCGGTGAACTCGTCGAGCTCGCCGCCAAGGACGCCGGGCAGGTTGCCCTTCGTGAGCCCGACGCGGTGGTCGGTCACCCGGTCCTGCGGGAAGTTGTAGGTGCGGATCTTCTCGGCGCGCGTGCCGCTTCCGACCTGGGCGAGCCGCGCGGCCGCCTGCTCCTGCTGCTGCGCCGCCAGCTCGCGCTCGAGCAGCCGCGCGCGCAGCACGCGCATCGCCTTGTCGCGGTTCTGCAGCTGCGACTTCTCGTCCTGCATGGAGACCACGAGCCCGGTGGGCTTGTGCGTGATCCGCACGGCGGAGTCGGTGGTGTTCACCGACTGCCCGCCCGGCCCCGAGGACCGGTAGACGTCGATCTGAAGGTCGTTCGGGTCGATGTGCACATCGACGTCCTCGGCCTCCGGCAGCACAGCGACCGTCGCGGTCGAGGTGTGGATCCTCCCCTGCGACTCGGTCTCCGGCACCCGCTGCACGCGGTGGGTGCCGCCCTCGTACTTGAAGACGCTGTACGCGCCCTGGCCCTTCACGGCGAAGGTGAAGTGGCCGTCGCCGACCTCGATCGGCTCGGTCTTGAAGCCGCGCCGCTCGGCGTAGCGGTCGAGCATCCGGTACAGGTCGCCCGCGAACAGGCCTGCCTCCTCCCCGCCCGCGCCCGGGCGGATCTCGACGATCACGTCCTTGTCGTCGTTCGGGTCGGGCTCGACCATCGCGAGCCGGATCTCCTCCTCGAGCTCGGCGAGCCGCGACTCGGACGTGCTCAGAAGCTCGCGCAGCTCCGGGTCGTCACCGTCCTCGGCAAGCAGCTCGCGCGCCCCGGCCGCGTCGTCGGTGGCGTGCCGCCACTCCTGGGCGAGCCCGTTCGCGGGCTCGATCGCGCGGTACGCGCGGCCCACCTCGGCGTAGCGCCGCTGGTCCGAGATCACCTCCGGGTCCGACATCTGCTCCGACAGCTCGGCGAAGCGACCCTCGATCTGCTCGACGAGCTTCTCGATCACATGGCTAAGGGTAGGGCTAGCCCCGACCCCAGCGTGCCCGCTCCGCGTACCGGACCAGACGGTGGAAGTAGCGCTCGACCCTCGGCCCCGGCCCGAGACGGCGGTCGTCGAAGCGCACCCGCATCGAGAAGTACGGGAAGTAGATCTCCATCTTCCGGAGGCGCGGGTTGCGCCGGCGCAGGAGCGGATGGAGCCAGCGCCTGTACAGACGCGGCGGCAGGACGACCGGCTTCGGGCGCTCCAGCTCGTTCGACGACAGCTCGAGCAGGCGGCCGACGGTCGTCGCGTTCCGCCCCGCCACGAGGTGGAAGGTCCCGTCGGGCCCGTCCGTGGCGAGCTCGTGCACACGGTCGGCCACGTAGTCGACGGGCACGATGTCCACCGGCGAGTCGCGGCGCGCCGGGATCGCGGGCATCGCGCCGCGGGCGAACGCCCTGAGCGGTCCGTACAGCACGTTGAAGGAGGTGGTGCGGCCGGTGGTGCTGTCGCCCACCACGATGCTCGGCCGCAGGATCTGGAGCGGCAGGTCGCCCGCCTCCTCGCGCAGCGCGACCTCCGCCTCGAACTTCGACCGCTCGTATGGGTTGCGGAAACTCTGGCCCACCGCGAGCTCGTCCTCGCGGAACAGCCCGCCGGGCTCGCCGGCCACGTAGGCGGTGGAGACGTAGGTGAACCGCTCGAGCGCCGGGCAGTCGCGCGCGAACCCGGCCATGCGGCGGGTGCCGTCGACGTTCACGCGGCGCGACTCCTCGAGGGGGAGGTCGAATGACACCGACGCGGCGCAGTGCACGACGGTCGAGACCTCGCCGTGCAGGCGTCCGGCCGTCTCCTCGGACAGGCCAAGGCCGCTCCGCTCGATGTCGCCGGCCACCGCGGTCAGGCGCTCGTGGCCGGGCAGCCGCCCGGCAGCGTCTGTGTCGTTATCGGCGCGCACGAGCGCGTAGACATCCCGGTCGCCGCGCGCGAGAAAACGCGCCAGCACCTCTCGTCCCACGAATCCCGTGGCGCCGGTGAGGAGCACGGCGCCCATTAACAGAGCCTTTCGAGGGAGGCGCCCGGCTAAACCTAGGCCACGACTTCCATGCCGACCAGATCCTCCTCCGAGGCGGCGCGCGGGTTCTCCACGGCCAGCACGGACTCGAGCGCGGCGATCGCCACGGCGAGCTGGGACAGGTCGGGCTCCCGCGTGGTGAGCCGCTGGAGCTGGATGCCGGGCCACATGAGCGCGCGGGCCCAGCGCTTCGTGCGGTTCTTGCCGAACCACTTGATCAGCTCGAAGGCGAGCCCGGCGACGATCGGGATGCCGACGATGCGCGAGATGAACAGCGCCGGCCAGTCGAGCTTGCCGAGCGGCGCAAACACGACGATCGCCACGATCATCACGAGCAGCAGGAAGCTCGTTCCGCAGCGGGGGTGGAAGCGCGAGTAGCGCTGCGCGTTCTCGGGCGTGAGCTCCTCGGCCGCCTCGTAGCACGAGATGGTCTTGTGCTCGGCGCCGTGGTATTCGAAGACGCGCTGGAGGTCCGCCATGCGCGATATCAGCCAGAGGTAGGCGAGGAAGATGCTGATCCGGATCAGCTTCTCGATCAGCACGAAA
>CAWEHM010000030.1:0-3824 GCA_963808875.1 uncultured Thermoleophilaceae bacterium | reverse complement strand
TCACGGATCGCTGTGGTTGTATCCACCGCTCCAGCCTGAGAAAGATGTCCCTCCAGCGGATTACCACCATCGGGTCGATCTCCGTCAGCGAACAAGGACAGGGCGCAGAAAGGCGTCGCGGAAGAGCCGGTCGCCGTCGTTCCCTAGCTGGTGGATTTCGATCCAGTGCTCGTCAAGGCCCTTGAACTCGCGCAGGTGATCGAGAGCAGCATGGTGGAGAGCCGCGCCGGCAGGCCTCGACGAGGACGTCGGCCATCGCCAGCGCCTGGTCCATCGGCGCCTCGATCCTGGAGAGCACCATGAAGTTGGCGTCTCCTAACTGGCCTCGACGACATCGTCGACCCTGCTCGCCAGGTTCTGGATGTCCTCGGCGTCGATCGGCGTCACGAAGGTCGAGCTCGTCCGCTGGGAGATGTCGTGCGTGATCCGGTCTCCCTCGTGCTCGGCGAGCAGGATTTCGCGTGCCAGATCGGCGCTATCGGGCCAGCCCGCGATCATGTCCTGGAGCAGCTTCGCCGCTCGGAGCGAGTTCTCACCCGCCTCAGCGAACAGGTCGAAGAAAACCTGGTCTTCGTTGACGAGGATAACCGCACGGCGCGAAGCTACCACCCATGGGCATCGGCCGGACCGACCGGGCGAGCCGATTACTGCTGAGTTGAGGCAGAAGCAGCGCGGCGAGACACTGTTCGCGCTCGCAGGCGCAAGAAGCAGTCGCGCCCAGATGCTGGCCGCCAGGAATGCAAGGTTCGCCGACGGCGACGAGACGAGGCTGGCCCGCTGCGTGAACTTCGGCTGCGAGCGCTGACCGACGCGCCGCGTGACTCGGCGCTTCCTCGATGAGGAAGCAGCGTTCCCATCGTCGACGGCGGGCGATCGCCCAGGACACCCAGGTGGCGGACCGCCGTGTCAGCGTCGTGGCCGACGACGGGGAGCAGCTCGTGGGCATGGTCGGCGGCGACTGGGACGAGCAGTCTGGCCGTGTCCATCTCGTGGCGCTTTGGGTTAGCCGTCGAGCCGCGACAGAGGCGTCGGCAAAGCGCTCGTGGCAGAGGTCCTCTCCTGGGCCAGGGAGCGGCAGGCCCACCGCGTTGAGCTATGGTTGTCGACCACGCCCTCGGCCGCCGCGGCGCTCTATGCGTCTTGCGGTTTTCTGGGACCGGCGTCCACCAGGCCGTCCCGTACTCGCCGGAACAGACGGAGAAGCTGCTTGTCCGTCTCGATGTAGCAGCCGCTGCTGCTTCAGCCGAGGCTGTCGCGTAAGTCGGTGCTGTCCGGGGCGGTTAAGACCATGCGGGGATGGGCCCGAGCTTCATTGCGTGCGACCGCGAGCAGTCGTTTCTGATGCCGCCCGACGTGCGGGAGTGGCTGCCGGAGAACCACTTGGCGTGGTTCGTGTTGGCGGCGGTGGAGGAGATGGATCTGTTTCGGTTTTATGCCGCCTATCGCGTTGACGGCAAGAGCCGGCCGGCCTACGAGCCGGCGATGATGGTGGCGCTGTTGCTCTACGCCTACGCGCGAGGGGTTCGGTCCTCGCGGGTCATCGAGCGCGCGTGCGTGGAGGACGTCGCCTTCCGCGTGCTGGCCGCGCAGCAGCGGCCGGATCACGCGACGATTGCGCGGTTCATCGAGCGCCACGAGACCGCGCTGGCCGGGCTGTTCGGCGAGGTGCTGTTGCTGTGCGCGCGGTCGGGGCTGGCGAACGTCGGGGTCATCGCGATCGACGGCACCAAGGTCCAGGCCAACGCGAGCCGCGACGCGAACGTCGACTACGAGCAGTTGGCGCGCGAGATCATCGAAGAGGCCAAGGCGATTGACGCGGCCGAGGATGAGCTCTACGGCGATCGCCGCGGCGACGAGCTGCCCGAGGAGCTGTCGACCTCGCAGGGCCGGCGCGGGTGGCTGCGCGAAGCCAAGCGGCGCCTGGAGGCCGAGCGTGACCGCTCGCCGCAGCCGGTGCCGCGCTCACGGCCCAAGCGCGTCAAGGAGGCCAAGCGCCGCCTGGAAGAGGAACTGTGGACCGAGTGCCGGGCCAACGAGGCCTACGAGCGCTACCGCACCGGGCGCATGAAGGACGGGCGACGCTTCAGTCGCGCGCCCGATCCCTACACCCCGCCGAGCACGCCGCAGGGGCGCATCAACACGACCGACCCGGACTCGCGCGTGGTCAAGGGGCTGCGCGGGTTCATCCAGGGCTACAACGCCCAGGCCGTCACCAACGAGCAGCAGATCGTCATCGCGGCTGAGGTCATGACCGCCGCACCCGACTTCGGGCATCTCGAGCCGATGCTCGACGCGACGCGCCGCGAGCTGCAGGCCATCGGTGTCGAGGACACGCCGGGCGTCATCTTGGCCGACGCCGGCTATTGGCATCAGCGCCAGATGGAGCGCGCCATCGCCCAGGGCAGCCAGGTGCTCATCCCGCCCGACACCGGCAAACGCAAGACGCCGCAGCCCGGGCTGGACGGGCGGCTACTACGCCTTCATGCGACGGGTGCTGGCCGGCGAGCGCGGCGGCGAGCTCTACGGGCGACGCCAACCGATGATCGAGCCCGTCTTCGGCCAGACCAAGCACAACCGCGGCATGGGCCGCTTCCACCGGCGCGGCAGAGGCGCGGTCCGGACCGAATGGCGGCTCATCACGGCCACCCACAACCTCCTGAAGCTTCACCGACACGCTCTCGCAGCCGCCTGACCGACAGCAGCGGCGCTCATCAACAACGCGAGCAGACGACACTCTTCCGCGCCGACGACGGCCACTCACCCGGCCGGACTTACGCGACAGCCTCAGGCAGATGGAGAAGCGTCCGACTCGTGGGCCCGCCGCTCCCTGCAGGCGTAAGGAGCAGCCGTTCTCCTTTAGCGATTCGGCAGCGCGTGCGTCGGCAGGCCGCACCCGTGAACGCGCGCCCTGCCGATGGGTCATCAGATCACAGGCAGAGGGGCTCAGGCGGCGGCGCGCGCGAGCGCCGAAGGGCTCAGGCGGCTGACGATCGCGGGGGCCTCGTGAACGAGATCGTCGCTCTCGAGGGCCTCCACCATGAACAGGGCGAAGTCCACGCGGCGCGTGATGTTGCTCTCGAGGACGGGGTCGCCCACGTGCGGGCTCCACACCGGCAGGCCTTGGCTCTCGCCCTCCTCGAGGTCGCTCCCGCGCACGACGGTCCAGCGGGTGTCGCTCGCGAACACCCGCCGGCACGCCTCCACCTGATCGTCGAGGTCGGCGAAGCGAGCCAGGCGCGCGAGTGGTCCGAAGACCTTCACGATCGCCTTGAGCTTCCACGAATAGACGTCCTGACCATCGCGGGTGATGTGCCAACCGCACGAGAACACCAGCCGTGCCCCGGGCTGCGCGTGGTCGAGGACCGCCTGGGCCGTTCCCGACGCGTAGCCGTGTACTCCCCGCGGGACGAGCACGACGACACCCCGTCGCAGCCCGCGACAGCCCGCTCGATGACCTCGCGGTCGTCGGTTGCGCCGGGCACGATGGTGATCCGCCCCTCGAACTGGGCGAGCTTGCCGACGCTCTTCTCGCGGCACACGGCAACCACCTCGTGCTCCCGGTCCAGCGCGTGCTGGACCAGGTACTTCCCAAGCTTCCCGGACGCACCGACGATGCAGATCCTCATGCCACGCTTCCCTCCCGGAATTCTTCGCTGGCCGCCTCAACCGAATGAGGCTAGACGAGCTGCATTCGACACAACTTGGGGGTACTGACCTCGTGCCCCCGCCCCGGAGATGGCCTTGACCACAACATCAAACTTCTTGACATAGGAGCGACATAGGGAGTAGCGCCGCGGCATCGCGGGTCGCCGCTCCGTGCAGGC
>CAWEHM010000029.1:0-43660 GCA_963808875.1 uncultured Thermoleophilaceae bacterium | reverse complement strand
CATCCCGACGGTCGCCTCGCACGGGCGGCTGCTCGCGGACACGCCTGATGAGCAGTCGTGCTGGATGAGCCACCGCGACACGGTGTTCGAGGCCCCGGACGGCTTCGCCGCGCTGGCGTCGTCCACGGAATCACCGGTGGCGGCGATCGAGCACTCAGGTCGCGGTCTGTACGGCATCCAGTTCCACCCGGAGGTCGTGCACACGCCGTATGGCACGACGATCCTCGAGACGTTCCTGCGCGACATCGCGGGCTGCGACATGTCGTGGAGCGCGGCATCGGTGATCGAGGAGCAGGTCGCCCGCATCCGTGAGCAGGTGGGCGACGGCAAGGTGATCTGCGGGCTGTCCGGCGGCGTCGACTCGTCGGTCGCCGCCCTCCTCACGTACAAGGCGGTGGGCGAGCAGCTCACATGCGTGTTCGTGGACCACGGCCTGATGCGGAAGAACGAGGGCAATCAGGTGGTGGCCGCGTTCCGGGATCAGTTCAAGGTGCCGCTGATCGCGGTCGACGCCGAGGCGCGCTTCCTCGACCGGCTTGCCGGCGTGACGGAGCCGGAGCGGAAGCGGAAGATCATCGGCGAGGAGTTCATCCGCGTCTTCGAGGAGCAGGCGGAGAAGCTCGGCAACCCGAAGTACCTCGTGCAGGGCACGCTCTACTCGGACGTGATCGAGTCCGGCGGCGGCACCGGCGCGGCCACGATCAAGTCACACCACAACGTGGGCGGCTTGCCGGAGGACCTCGAGTTCGACCTGGTGGAGCCGCTGCGGATGCTGTTCAAGGACGAGGTGCGCCAGGTGGGCGCGGAGCTCGGCATGTCCGACCGGCTCGTCTGGCGCCAGCCCTTCCCGGGGCCGGGCCTCGCCATCCGAGTGGTGAGCGGCGAGGTGACCAAGGAGCGCCTCGAGATCCTGCGCGACGCCGACGCGATCCTCCAGGACGAGATCCGCTCCGCGGGGATGTACCGCGAGCTGTGGCAGTCCTTCTGCGTGCTACCGGCCGACCTCCGCTCGGTCGGCGTCCAGGGCGACGAGCGCACCTACGGCTACGTGGTCGTAATCCGCGCGGTTACGTCGGACGACGCGATGACCGCCGACTGGGCCCGCCTGCCCTACGACCTGCTGGAGAAGGTGGCCAGCCGCATGATCAACGAGATCCAGCAGGTGAACCGGGTCACGCTCGACATCACGTCGAAGCCGCCCGGCACTATCGAGTGGGAGTAGCGCCCTAGGGCCAAGGCCGAGCGCGCGGGTCCTGTCCAGCATTTCCTTTCGCACGCCCTCGCTAGCGCTCGGTGCATGCACTCTGCTTGGTCAGCCACCCGCGCGCGGACCGCCGGGAACTCCCGCTTTCACGCGAAAGCGGGACTTCTCCGGCCTTTGCGCGGACGGTCGTCGACACGCCCGCGTCATGGGCGAGCGACACTCTGATCCGTCCGCGACCCTGCTAGTGCTCGCCCGCGGCTTGCACGAGCAGGGCGATTTGGACGCGGTTGTCGACCTCGAGCTTGTCGAGGAGACGGGAGACATGGCCCTTGACCGTCGCGACGGAGAGGTGCAGCGTCGCGGCGATCTCGGCGTTGCCGTGGCCGAGGCCGATGGCGAGCGCGACGTCGCGCTCGCGCGGGCTGAGCGTCGCCAGTCGGTCGCGGGCATGCTCGGTGCGGGCGCCGGCGTCCGAGTCGCCGGCCACCATCGAGATGAGCCGGCGGGTCACCGTGGGGGAGAGCATGCCGTCGCCCGCGTGGACGAGCTCGATTGCGCGGACGATCTCCGCCGGCGCGGTGTCCTTGAGCAGGAAGCCGGCGGCGCCGGCCTGCAGCGCGCGCAGGACGAGTTCGTCGGCGTCGAAGGTCGTGAGCACGAGGACGGCGGGCGGGTCGGGCTGCGCTGCGAGCAGACGGGTGGCCGCGATCCCGTCGAGGTGTGGCATGCGGATGTCCATGAGGACGACATCGGGCCGGTGGAGGTCGACCGCGCCGAGGACCTCGCGGCCGTCGGCGGCCTCGGCCACCACTTCGAGGCTTGCTGCGCCGGCGAGCATCATCCGCAGGCCGGAGCGCACGAGCGCGTCATCGTCGACGAGCAGGACGCGGATCATCGCGGCAGGCGGGCGCGCACGACGAACGCGCCGTCGGCGTCGACGCCGTGCTCGAGCTCGCCGCCGGCGAGCGCGACGCGCTCGGTGAGCCCGATCAGGCCGGTCCCCGCCCCGGGCAGCGGCGAGACCGCGGCGACGGCCACCGGCGCGAGGCTGCGGACCTCGACCTGCAGGTCGCCGTCGGGCGCGTGGACGGTTAGAGTCACGGCCGCTCCTGGCGCGTGCTTGCGTGCGTTGGTCAGACCCTCCTGCACGATCCGGTAGGCGGTTCGGCCGACGGCGGCGGGCGGCGCTGCGTCGCCCAGTTCGATCCGTGCGGTGATCCGCATCCCGGCCGTCCGCGACTCATCGACGAGGGCGGCGACGTCGGCGAGCGTCGGCTGGGGCGGTTGGGTCAGGCTCTCGCCACCGTCCTCGCGCAGGACGCCGATCACGCCGCGCAGCTCGTCGAGCGCGGCCCGCGCGCTCTCGCGGATCACGCCGGCCGCTTCGGCGACCTCCTCGACCGGGGCGTCGGGGCGGAACTCGAGCGCGCCGGCGTGGACGGAGAGCAACGAGAGGCGGTGGGCGAGCACGTCGTGCATCTCGCGCGCGATCCGCCGCCGTTCGGCCGCGCGCGCCTCGTCCCCGGCGCGGTCGGCCTGCTCGCGCAGGGATCGCACGAGCTCGCGCCGCGCGCGTACGAAGAGTCCCCAGCCGAGCACTACGCCCGTCAGCAAGCAGGCAGGCCCCCGCGTTGACCCAGTAGCTACCGGCGGCGGGGTAGAGCAGCGGGCTCGCGAAGACCCAGGCGATCAGGAGCCCGGCGATGACGGCCAGATCACGGCCACGAGCCCGGATCGCGGCGTTGAAGGTGGCGGCGAGGTTCGCGCCGGAGGCCGTGAGGATCACGAGCGAGACCGCCCCGACGCCGATCCCGACGGCGGCTGGATGGGTGCGCCGCCAGTGCAGCGAGACGAGCGCCGCGATCCCGACGACGACGTCCACGATGCGCAGCCAGGGCGGGTGCATCTGCCAAGTGCCCGCGAGGGTGGCGGCGCTGATCGCGAACGCAACCAGGTAGATCGTCGCGTCGACGACGCGGTCGCGGCGGCCACGCTCCTCGTCGGGAGCGTCGATCACGACGCCGGGCAGCGCGGAGCGAAACCAGCCGGACAGGCCATCGGTAAAGCGTGCTGTCGCCTGACGGGCCATCGCTCGAGCACGAAGGCTAAGCGAGGGCCACGGCCGCGACCCCCTACCAAAGTCGTTGTCTGCCACCGCCGAAGGGCTCGGCGAGCGTAGCCCGCGGACGGTGGTTGCGAACCCGGCGGGCCGCGAGTCTGCCGGCATGATCGAAACCGAAGGACTCACCAGGCAGCTCGGCGGGCGCACCGTCGTCTCGGGCGTGACATTCCGCTGCGAGCCTGGCACCGTCACGGGCTTTCTCGGCCCCAACGGCGCCGGCAAGACCACCACTCTGCGGATGCTCGTCGGCCTCTCCGAGCCCGACAGCGGCACGGCACGGATCCTCGGCGGGCGCTACCGCGACCTGCCCAACCCGGGCCGGCGTGTCGGCATCCTGCTCGACGCGTCCGCCCAGCACGCCGGGCGCCGCGGCCGCGAGGCGCTCGCCGTCTCCGCCCACACCATGGGCGTGCCGGCGCGAGCGTGTCGACGCGCTGCTGAAGCTCGTCGGCCTCGACGAGACGGCGGCCCGGCGGCGTGTCGGCAAGTACTCGCTCGGCATGCGCCAGCGCCTGGGCTTCGCCCACGCACTGCTCGGCGACCCCGAGGTCCTGATCCTCGACGAGCCCGCCAACGGCCTCGATCCGGAAGGCATGCGCTGGATGCGCGGCCTGCTGCGCAACTTCGCCGACCGCGGCGGCACCGTGCTGCTCTCCTCCCACCTGCTGGCAGAGGTCGAGGCCGTCGCCGACCGGATGATGATCATCGGCAGCGGCCGGATCCAGGCGCAAGGCACCCGCGCCGAGCTGCTGACCGTATCCGGCACCATCGTCGAGGCGGCCGACCTCGCCGGCCTCGACGCCGCGCTTCACCACGCCGGCCTGGCGACCCACCCGGCCGACGGCGATCGGCGGCTGGTCGAGGCCGAGCCCGAGGTCGTCGCCCGCGCGGCGATGGCCGACGGCGTCGTATTGCGCCGGATCGCCCCAGCCGAGGACGCCGGCCTCGAACGCCTCTTCTTCGAGCTGACCACCGGCGGCGCAAGCCCGCAGTCACCGCAGACCGAGTCGATCAACCCCGAGCTCGCAGGAGCAACCGCATGAGCACCACCACCTTCTCCGCACCGATCCGCGTGAACACAGCCGGCGTCCACGCACGCCCCGGCCTCGGCCGCCTCGTCGCCGTCGAGCTGCGCAAGTCGATCGACACCCGGGCCGGCTTCTGGCTGCAGGTCGCCATGGTGGCGCTCACCGTGGTCGTCGTAGTCGTCCGCCTGCTCGTCGGCGATGCGGCGGACCACACGTTCCAGCACGTCCTCGACGCCGGGCTGCAGCCAGCGGCCATCCTGCTGCCAGTCCTCGGCATCCTGCTCGTCACCTCCGAGTGGTCCCAACGCACCGGGATGATCACCTTCGCGCTCGTCCCGGCGCGCTCGCGCGTCCTCGGCGCCAAGCTGATCGCGAGCCTCCTGCTCGCCGTCGCGATGCTGGCGATCTCCGTCGCCGTCGTCGCCGCCGGCGTGTTCGTCTCGTCGCCCGGCGTCGAAGGGACCTGGTCAGACGCCGCGCCGCTGATCGGCCAGTCGGCCGTCAACCTAACGGCCGGGATGGTCGTGGGCGTCGCGCTCGGCGCGATCCTGCTCGCCTCCGCGCCCGCCATCGTCCTCCTCTTCGCGCTGCCGACGGCGTGGATGGCGGTCGTCTCGCTGCCCGTGTTCTCCGGCGTCGCCCCGTGGGTGGACTACGCGCGCGCCCTCGGCCAGATGACCCCGGACGTCATAAGCGCCACCCAATGGGCACACGTGGGCACGGCGCTCGCCCTCTGGATGCTGCTTCCGCTCCTGATCGGCACCTGGCGGATCACGCGGCGGGAGATCGCCTCGTGAAGGCACTCAGACGATCAGCCTTCGATTGGCCTGCGGGACGCTCTAAGGGCGCCCCGCAGTTAGTCCTCTCGGCGGGCGGCCGTCGGATTGACACGCAAGCGACAGGCATGGGCGTCAGGGGTGTCCGCCGAGCGCCCGAACGGCGGGCGTTGATCGGCGGCCGCGTCCCGGAGCCCGTCCGATGAGCGCGATCTCCGTACGTGATCTGACGAAGCGCTACGGCGCGGTGGCGGCGGTGGACTCGCTGAGCTTCGATGTCGCGCCCGGTACGGTGACCGCCTTCCTGGGTCCGAACGGAGCGGGGAAGACCACGACGCTCAGGATGCTGCTCGGGCTCGCGAAGCCGACTTCGGGCACGGTCACCGTCGGCGGCACGCCCTATCGCCGGCTCGAGGACCCGGCGCAGCACGTGGGGGCGGTGCTCGAGACCACCGGCTTCCATCCGGTTCGGCGCGCCCGCGACCACCTCCGCGTCGTTGCCGTCGCTGCCGGGGTCCCGGAGGGACGGGTGGACGAGGTGCTCGCGCAGGTCGGCCTGAGCGCGGTCGCCCGGCAGCGCGTGAAGGGGTTCTCGCTAGGCATGCGCCAGCGCCTCGGGCTCGCCACCGCGCTGCTCGGCCATCCGAGGGTGCTGATTCTCGACGAGCCTGCGAATGGCCTCGATCCCGAGGGTGTGCGATGGCTGCGACGGACGCTTCGGGCCTTTGCCGACGACGGGGGAACGGTTCTGATGTCGAGCCATCTCCTCGCCGAGGTCGCACAGACCGTCGACGACGTTGTGATCATCGCGAGCGGACGCCTCGTCCGGCAGGCAAAGCTCAGTGAGCTCGCGCCCGACGGCCGCGAGCTCGAAGACTTGTTTCTCTCGCTTACGGAGGCCACATGAAGCGCCTGATTCGCGCGGAGCTTCTGAAGGTCCGCACCACGCGCGACCTGCTGTGGACGGCTGTCGGAGCCCCACTCTTCGTGCTCGCATCGGTCGCTCTGACCATCAAGAGCGGCTCCATTCCCGGCGATGCGCCACTCGACAGCGGCGCCGGGGTCCGATCCGTGATGGCGGCCGCGAGCTCCGGGTCGCTCCTCGTCCTCCTGCTCGGGATCACTGGGACGGCGGGTGAGTACCGGCACGGGACAGCCGTCACGACATTCTTGGTCACCCCCGACCGGCAGCGGACGCTCCTCGCGAAGCTGGTCGCGGCGGCGCTCGTCGGGCTCGCCGTGTCCGCCGCGGCGTGTGCCGTGACGGCGGCGGTCGCGGTGCCCTGGTTCGGTGCCGAGGGCATCAGTCTCGACGGCCGTGCCGATGACATGGCGGTCGCCATGCTCGGATCGCTGGCGGTCACGGCGCTGGCCGGCGTGATCGGCGTTGGGTTCGGCACGCTCATGCGCAATCAGACGGCCGCTGTCGTCACAGCGCTCGTGTGGACGGTGGCGGTGGAGAGCATCGTCGCCGGACTGGTCCCGGAGCTGTATCGCTGGCTGCCAGGCGGGGCACAGGCCGCCGTCACCGGCTCCGCAAGCGTCGCCGACACCTTCGCCCTAGGCGGCGGGCTGCTCCTAACACTCGGCTACGCGGCCGCGTTCGCGGTAGCGGGCCGCTTCGCACTGCTCCAAAGGGATCTGGCATGAACGGGCAGTTCACTGGAGGATGGCAGCGCCTGAGGCGGCGAGGCCGATCGGCTCTCCGCGGCCACCACGTCGCACGCGCCGCGTTCGAGGCAATGCGGTTCGTGGCCAGACTGCTGAACCGCTATCCACCCGCGGGCGGCCCCTAAGCCGTCTGCGGGCAGACCTCTGTGACAACACCATGACAACAAACGTCATGTGCGCGACGCCCAGATCGTCCGCGGTTGCGAACGAAGTGTGCAGATCCCCATGCGTCGGTAATAGAGATCGGCTTCAGCGAGGCCGAGCGCTTCCTGGATCCGAAGGCCGGCGCGCCAGAGGACCACGATCAAGCCACGCAGGCGTCGACCGTGCGCGTTGTCGCCGGCCGTTCGCATGACGGCGACGATCTCCTCGACTTTGGGCGGATCGGCGGGATAGCGGAGACCCTTGTTGTGCGGGGGTCGACCGGCATGGAAGCCAGGCATGGTCGCCGGCGATCGGCGTCGACCAGCGCGGTCAAGCAGCATCTCGGACATGGCCCCTCCTCGGGCTCGGAGAACGAGACTGAGCATCCGCCGAGAGCAGCCGCTCCGTGACCGAAGCAGGAGCGAGACGGAACTCGTCAGACCGAGCGGCGGCTACCGCCGCTCCTCCAACTCGCAACTCTCCGGCGAGCGGTGTCGCGGTGCTGCTCTTGCCTTGAAGCGATAGCGGCGGTCTAGGGTGTGGACGGATGCTGGCGGCGTGGTATGAACGGCCGGGGCCCGCAGCGGATGTGCTCCAAGTCGGTGACATGGCAGACCCTGAGCCCGGCCGCGGTGAAGTTCGAATCCGCGTCGCGATGTCGGGGATCAATCCGGGCGACACGAAGAAGCGCGGCGACTGGGTCGGCTACGGGATGCCGTATCCGCGCGTGATCCCGCACAGCGATGGCGCGGGCGTCATCGACGCCGTCGGCGACGGCGTCGTCCCTGCTCGGATCGGGGAGCGCGTCTGGATCTACGGGGCGCAGTCCTACCGTCCCTTCGGCACCGCAGCGCAGTTCACCGTGGTGCCCGACGATCAGGCGGTCAGGCTGCCCGACAACGTCGACGACGACGTGGGAGCGTGTCTGGGAATCCCGGGCATCACCGCCCACCGCGCCGTCTTCGGTGACGGATCGGTCGAAGGCAAGACGGTTCTCGTGCACGGCGTGCTGGGCGGTGTCGGCTCGCTGGCCGCGCAGCTTGCCGCCTGGCGCGGCGCCACTGTCATCGGGACGGTCCGCCGCCGCGCGGACCTTGCCCGCGTCGGTAACGTCGTCGATCATCGGGTGTCGCTCGATGACGGCGACCCGGTGCCGGCGATTCGCCGGCACGCTCCCGACGGCGTGGATCGCATCATCGAGGTCTCGTTCTCCGACAACGCCGATCTCGATGCAGCAGTGGCCGCGCCCGGTGCGGTGATCGCGGCCTACGCGACGCGCGATCCGCGGCCCACGATGGACTTCTGGCCGATGCTCTTCGCCAACCTCACGATCCGTCTGCTCGGCAGCGACGACTTTCCCGTCGCGGCTAAGCACCAAGCAGCAGCAGACCTGAGCGCGGCCGCGCACGACGGAGCGCTCCGCATCACGATCGCCGAGCCGCTACCACTCGCCCGCATCGCCGACGCGCACGCAAAGGTGGACGCCGGCCAGCACGAGCGCGTCCTGCTCGCGATCCCCCGCTGACGCCCACGCTCGAACGCTGAGCCACTATCGCTTTCCTGCTTGCACAAGTCGAGGTCGCGTTCAGCGGAGTGCCGCTTTCCATGCAAAGCGAGCGTCACTCGACGAAGACCCGACCTCCGCGGGGTAAGGAGGGTTGCGCCGGATGACCGGCCGCGCCGCATACCGCCGGGTAGCTCGCCGCGAAAAAACTCCAAAACCGCCAAGAAATCGGGTGCGCCCGGAAGAGGTGCGCGGTTGCCACTGCCGAGCTGACACAGTGACCGATGTCACGGTAGTTCGACCGCTGGCAAGCATCATTTGATGCAAATGAGCTTCGTCCTTGTCTACTTCATAGCCTTTTCTTTGCTCGCGTTCGTGGTCGGCCCCGCCCTGCGCATCGAGGACCGCCCGGCCTTCAAGCGGCCGGACAAGAAGGTCCGCTGGCTCTTCTAAGACGACGCCACGACGCCAGATCGCGACGTTCACCTTGCGATACCCCGGCCCCGCCGAAACCCTCGAAGCCGCCAGGCTGTCGGAGTAGGCGATGTCGCAGGAGAACGTGGAGGTTGTGCGCGAACTTTGGGACGCATACTCGCGTGGGGACTTCGATCGCGTCATCGCGCTCACTGACCCGTACGTCGTGTTGGTCTCCTTGGAGGAGGGGCCGTTGTATGGCCCCGATGCCGTCCGGGCGAATTACGCACGCTGGATGGAGGCTTGGGAGGAGCAGCCCGAGACAACCGTTGAGGAGCTCATCGGCACCGGCGACCACGTGCTCGTGATCGCCTGCTTCCGGGGCCGGGGCCGGAGCAGCGGCGTCAGAGTCGCAGAGCGGCTGTACGAGGTCTACACGTTGCGGAACGGCAGGATCCTCCGCGTTGACGAGTTCAGCGACCGCGCCGAAGCCCTCGAAGCCGTGGGGTTGCGGGAGTAGGCGATTAGCGCCGCATTAAGCGAGCGCGTCGACAGGGTCGTCGCCTGTCCGCCGCTCTCAGAACTGAGCGATCATCAGCGCGGCGAGTTTCAGGAGGCGTTGCTCGACGCCGACGACCACGTCGCGCCTCCGCGTCGCGCCGACTCGGTCCGGCAGCTCCGGATTGCACAACGCCGGGGAAGGGACATTCCTGGACATGAGTGGCGCTCCCCTCCGGTGGGCCAGCAGGCACTTTGGGACAGGCCGTCGCGACTGTTGCTCGGGACGAGACGCAGCAACGTGCGACCACCCTCGTCGGACAGCCGCTTCGCGCGACGAGCAGCGGTCCGAGCGATGTGTACCCCATTCGGGTATTCAGGCGCTTCCGCGGAAGCGCATCCTGTCGCTGCGCTCGACACGCGGACGCGCACAGGCGGCTGAAGCCGACTTGCGGTGCCTGGGCGAGCGGATGTAAGCCGAGCGCTGCTCTAGCGCCCGAGGGTCCTTTCGAGGTCGCGGGCTCGCGACCGCACGCCGCCGAGCAGCTCTCGCACGTCCGTTAGTGCAGCTCGCAGCTCCGTGTCCCCGACTTCCGTCGGCAATGAGGAGTCCTGCAGCTCGGACAGAGCGCTGTCCGCTTCGGCTACCGCCCTGCACCGCGCCGTCGATGAATGCGTGCACGCCGGTCGAAGGGATGCCCGGCGCGGGCGCCTCGAATGTGCGGCTCGGGAGGCCGTGGCGATCTGCGAACTTTGCATGGGTGCTTTTCGCCCGCCCGTAGGCGCGCTGGACCGGTCCGAAGAGCTCCGCCTCCAGTCTGTCCGCGTTGTGCTCGTCGAGCTGCTCGTACGCGGCGCCGAGATCGGCGAGCGCGAACCCGATCTGTGTGATGGCCTCTGCCAGAGCATCAGCCAGCTGCTGTTGCGCTTCCTCGCTCGTATACGGCATCTGGCCGGCCGCCGCGCTTATGCGATGCGGATGAGCTTCTTGTTCACGAACTCGTCGGCACCGTAGGTGCCGAGTTCGCGGCCGAAGCCGGATCGCTTGGTGCCGCCGAACGGCAGCTCGGCTCCGTCGGCTCCGACGATGTTCACGTAAACCATCCCGGCGTCGATCTGGTCCGCCACGCGCTCTGCCTGCTCGGGGTCGGTCGACATCACGTACGAGCCCAGCCCAAACGGCGTGTCGTTCGCGAGCTTGACCGCCTCCTCCTCGGAGGACACGCGGTAGACCTGCGCGACCGGGCCGAACAGCTCCTCGTGGTAAGCCTCGTTGTCGGGGTCGATGTCGGTCAGCACGGTTGGCTCGAAGAAATTGCCCTCGCGCCCACCGCCGACGACCACCTTCGCGCCCTGGTCGATCGCACGCTTGACCTGATCCTCGAGCCGGTCCGCCGCGGCGGTCGAGGACAGCGGACCGATCTCGCTGTCAGACGACGTCGGGTCGCCCGGCTTGACGGCCGCCATTGCGGCCGTGAACTTCTCGAGGAAAGGCTCGTACAGGCCGTCGACCACGATGAACCGCTTCGCCGCATTGCATGACTGCCCGGTGTTGTCGAGGCGGGCGGCGGCGGCGTCCTCGACGGTCTTGTCGAGGTCGTCGGTGCCAAGCAGTATGAACGGATCGGACCCACCCATCTCGAGCACGACCTTCTTCAGGTTGCGGCCCGCGATTTCCGCCACCGCGGCTCCGGCGCGCTCCGATCCGGTCACTGAAACGCCGCGCACCCGCGGATCGGCGATCACCCACTCGATCTGCTCGTTTGTCGCGTAGACGTTCTCGTACGCGCCTTCAGGGAAGCCGGCCTCGGCGAAGAGCCTCTGGATCGCCTCCGCGGACTCCGGGCACTGCGGCGCGTGCTTCAAGACAATCGTGTTCCCGATGACGAGGTTCGGACCGGCGAAGCGGGCCACCTGGTAGTACGGGAAGTTCCACGGCATGATCCCGAGCAGGACGCCAAACGAGCTGCGGCGGACCACCGCGGATCCGTCGCCGGCCAGCAGCTTGATCGGCTCATCCGCCATCAGCTGCTCGGCGTTGTCCGCGTAGAAGCCGTAGATGTCGCCGACGAAGTCGATCTCGCCAAGCGCCTGCTCGATCGGCTTGCCCATCTCGCGGACGATGATGTCGGCCAACTCCTGGCGCCGCTCGACGTGCAGCTCGCCGACGCGCCGCACCAGGTCGGCGCGCTCGGCGACGGTCGACGAGGCCGACCAGTTCCGGTGGACTTCGTCTGCACGACCGATCGCGGCGCGAAGATCGTCGTCGCTGATGGTGGGGTACTCCTTGACCTTCTCACCCGTGGCTGGATCGACGACTGCGTAAACGCTCATCTGATTTCTCCCATGGTGTTCGTAACATACGGGCTCGCGACTGCCAGGCGCTAGCGCCGAGCCGGCAGGCCGCTCACGCGCACCACCACGTGCGTGGAGCGGGTCGGCTCGCCCAGGGTGAGGAAGTCGCGCACGTGGCCGTCGCGGCCGCAGAATCCGCACCAGAGCGGATCCGCCGGTGACATCGGGCGCCCGCCGAGGAAGACGGGCGCGTCGCAGTTCGGACACGCCAGCGTGCCCACGGCCATCTGCCTCGTCGCGCCGGTCTCCCGGATCTCGCGGAGGCCGGCCTCTACCGGCTCTCTACCGGTCTCCAACCGGTTGGTCGTCCAATCGCGTTCCATGGGCACCCGACAGAGAATATGCGTCGTCGTCCTCACGGGTGCCGCGGGGCCGAACAGGCTGCGCCTTCGCCGGAAGCGGCTGGCGCCGGGCACCTACCGCGCGACCGTCACGGCGACCGACGCCGCGGGGAACCGGTCAGGGGCCTCCCGGATCCGCTTCCGCGTCAGGCCAGCGCGACCCTGAGCGCCTCGACGTCGGGCGCTCCCAACACCACGCGGTTGCGGGTGGCGATGTAGACGAGGTCGAGGTCCACGCCGGCCTTCGCGACCTTGCGCGTCAGGTCAGCGAGGACGCCCGGCCGATCCTCCACGTCGACCACCACGACCTCGCGCTCGCGACTCACCGCGATGTGTGAGATCGCGCCGAGCGCGTGCCGCACCGGCTCGGCGTGCTTCACGAGGATGTGGAGCTCGGCTCGCTCGCCCGGGCCGATGCAGGTCGCCGCCGCGATGTTCACGCCGGCGTCGCTGATCGCCTGAGCCACCTCGGCGAGCGCGCCCGGCTGGTTGTCCACGTCGATTACCAGGTCGACCGCCATCGGCGGATACTCGTAGAGTTCGCACATGGTGGTCAAGCACCGGCTGGCCGACGTCACCTACCGGTGGTACGACCGCATGCGCGTCGAGAGCGCCTTCACCGCCGCCGCGCAAAGCGGCACCGCGCCCGACTTCTCCGGCTTCGAGGGCAATCAGTACGCCGTGCTCGTCACCTTCCGCAGGGACGGCACCCCTGTCCCGACGCCCGTCTGGTTCACGCTGATCGGAGAGCGTCGCCTCGTCATCGGCACCGACCGGCGTACGGCCAAGGTCCGGCGCATCCGGCGCGACCCGCACGCGCGGGTGTTTCCGTCGGACCCACGAGGGAAGCCGCTCGGACCCGCCGTCGAGGGCACGGCGCGGATCGTCGAGGCGGCGGGCGAGCGCAAGGAGGCGGAGGAAGCGCTGGATCGCAAGTACGGGAGGACCCGGCAGATCTACGAGCGAGTGTTCACTCGTTCGGAGGACATGATCCACCTGGAGGTCGTGCCCGCTACGTGAGCGACTTCACAGTGCGCGGCTCCGGGGCGCGGGACGCTGCACACATGGAGATTCTCATTCTTTGCATCGTCATGTTCGTCGGCGTCGTCTACGGCTACTACACGGTTGACGGAAGCGGGATCGCAGAGCATCCCTACCACGACCTTCATGGTGGGGCGCCCGGCGCGTTCGCTCCCGCACGTGCTTCCGGCCGCGACGAGACCGTGGTCATGAGGAACTGGCAGCGCGGCACCCGCTGAGTGCTCGGCTAGAGTCGGGCCGTGGACGGGCCTGGCTCAGACGCGTCGCTCGAGGAGCTTGTCCGCGAGCACGCGGCGTTGCGTCGCGTGGCCACGCTGGTCGCGCGCGAGCCCTCGCCGGCGGAGGTGTTCGAGGCCGTGGCCAGGGAGGTCGGCACCCTGCTCGGTGCGCGGCGGGCTCAGCTCGTGCGGGTGGAGAGCCCGGAGGAGGGGATCGTGGCCGCGAGCTGGTCGGACGGCACGCTCCAGCCGGTTCCGGTTGGGCACCGCGCGCCCATCGACGGGCAGGGCGTCCTCGGCCGGATGATGCGCGATCCGCGTCCGGTGCGGATCGAGGACTGGGACCAGGCGGGCGGAGGGGTCGCGGCGCTCATGCGGAGCCTCGGGATCCGCTCCGGCGCAGCCGGACCGATCCTCCTCAGCGGGCGCCTCTGGGGCGCGGTGGCCGCCGTGTGGTCGGACGCCGCTGAGATGCCGGTGGGGGCCGAGGACCGAGTCGCCGCATTCGCCGAGCTCGTGGCGTACGCGATTGAGAACGCCGAGACGCGCGACGAGATCGCGGCCTCGCGGGCGCGCCTGGTGGAGGCGGCCGACGAGGCGAGGCGCCGGATCGAGCGCGATCTCCACGACGGGGCGCAGCAGCACCTGGTGGCAGCCGCCCTCGAGCTGACGATGCTCGACAACCAGTTCGATCGTGACCCGGCCGCGGCCCGCGCAGCCCTCGCACGCGCTCGCGAGCAGCTCGACGGAGGGCTCGGCGAGCTCCGCGACCTCGCCCGGGGCATCCACCCGTCGGTCCTCACCGACCGCGGACTCGCGGTCGCTCTGGAGGGGCTCGTGAAGCGGTCGCCCATCCCGGTCGAGCTGCGCGTCGACGTGCCGAACCGGCTCGACACGGGCATCGAAGCCGCGGCCTACTTCCTCGTATCGGAGGCGCTCACGAACGCCGCCAAGCACGCGCAGGCGGACAGGGTGATGGTGGAGGTCGCGGCGAACGGCGACACCGTTGTCGTCTCCGTCGCCGACGACGGCGTCGGCGGGGCGGAGACCGGCCGAGGCTCGGGCCTCGGCGGCCTGACCGACCGCGTGGAGGCCCTCGGCGGCCGGCTGGAGATCACGAGCCCGCCCGGCGCCGGCACGACTCTGTCCGCGCGACTGCCCACGAACGTGCTCGGCGGCCTGAACGGTCGATAGCGGCATGCCGCCCGCGAACGTGGAAGCCCTCCGGCGCTATCACGAGCTCCTCAACGAGACGGGCGCGATCAGCGGCCACGCCGGGGTGCACAGGCGTGCCGGCTGACGAGACTGATCGCGCGCGCGCCTGGGCCCGTTCGACTCAGGAGGCGGTCGCCGATTCGATCGAGGACTGGGAGCACGGGTGGATCGCTCGCACGCCGAGCTATCCGCGCTACTTCGATCTGAGCCTGGTGCACATCGTGACCGACCCGGGCTTCACCGCGGACGAGCTCGTTCAGTTCGCCGACCGCGCGCTCGACGGCTTCGAGCACCGGCGCGTGGGCTTCGAGCCGATCGACGCGGGCGAGCGGGTTCGCCCGGGCCTGGAAGCGATGGGGTGGAAGGCCACGCGGCTCGTGTGGATGCGCCACGAGGGGCCGGCCCCGCCGGGCGGCGGGCCGCTCGTCGAGCGCGTGCCGTACGACGCCGCGCACGACCTGCGTGCGGCGTGGACCTACGAGGACTTCCCGACGCTCGACCCGACCGGCTACTTCGAGCAGGCCCGCGCGGTCTCGGAGGCCCGCGGCGTCGAGGTGTTCGCGGCCCATGAGGACGGCGTGCCGGTCGCCTACGCGGAGCTGGAGCGGGTGGGCGACTCCGCTGAGATAGCGAGCGTCTACGTCCACCAGGACCACCGCGGCAGGGGACTCGGCACGGCGATCACCCAGGCTGCGATCGAGGCGGGCTCGGACGCCCGCGACCTGTGGATCGTCGCCGACGCGGACGGCAGGGCACGCCAGATCTACGAACGGCTGGGCTTCCGCGAGAAGTGGACGCTGCTCGACTTCCTGCGCCTGCCCCCGCCGTAGCCGCTCAGCCCGGCGGGTCCGGGGGCCGGTGGATGTCGTCCACCCAGTGGATCGCCTCCGGGTTCTCCTCGACCGCGGGCATGTCCAGGTTCACGACCACCGGATCCTGCCCGCTTCGCACGACGACGCAGGACAGCTCCGAGTCCGGGCTCGCGTTGATCTCCTGGTGGGGCACGTAGGGCGGCACGTAGATGAAGTCGCCCGGGCCGGCCTCGGCCGTGTACTCGAGCCGCTCGCCCCAGCGCATCCGGGCCCGGCCGCTCACCACGTAGATCACCGACTCCAGCTCGCCATGGTGATGCGGGCCGGTCTTGGCGTCAGGGTGGATCACCACCGTGCCGGCCCACAGCTTCTCGGCGCCGGCGCGAGCTGCGTCGATCGCGCCCATCCGGTGCATGCCGGGCGTCTGGGGCGTGTTCGGATCGAGCTCGTCCGCGTGCACGACCCGCACGCCGTTGTCGCGCCAGTCCATGCGGGGATTATCCCGCGCCGGGGCCGGCGTGAGAGGCTAGGCCCATGCAGGCGCGACTCGATCACGTCAGCCTGGACGTCTCGGACTACAGCGCCAGCAAGGCGTTCTATGAGGCCGCGCTGGCCCCGCTCGGGATCCGGCTGATGATGGAGCCGGTTCCAAATCTCGGCGGGTTCGGTGGCGACTTCCCGTTCTTCTGGATCGGCGAGCGCGGGCGCGGGCCGGACAGCGGCACGCACGTGGCCTTCAGGGTCGAGGACCGGCCCACCGTGGACGCCTTCCACGCGGCCGCCCTGGCCGCCGGCGGGCGCGACAACGGCGCGCCGGGCCTTCGCGAGATCTACCACCCGACCTATTACGGGGCATTCGTGCTCGACCCGGACGGCAACAACGTCGAGGCCGTCTGCCATGCAGAGCCAGACTGACCGGGCCCATGTACGGCTGGCCGAGCTGGTGGCCGCGCTCTCGATCGGCATCGACCTCGGGTTCGGCCAGCCGATGGAGCACGTGCTCCGGCAGTGCCTGATCGCGCTCCGTCTTGCCGAGCGACTCGGCCTCGACGAGAACGAGCGCGCGGTCGTCTACTACACGTCCCTCCTCATCAACGTCGGCTGCCATTCCGACGCGCACGAGCAGGCCAAGTGGTTCGGCGACGACATCGCCATGAAGGTCGGCAAATACGACCACGACTTCAGGAGCATCAGATCGGCCCTGGCCGGCCTGCGGATGCTGGGGGCCGGCCGTTCACCCCTGCAGCGCCTCCAGATCGCGATCGAATTCGCGCTTTCCGGCCATCGCGAGGTCGACGCCATGATCGCCGGCCACGCCCAGCTGGCGCGTACGCTCGGCGCGGAGCTCGAGCTGCCCCCCAGCGTGCCTGACGCACTCGGCTCCTCGTACGAGCGCTGGGACGGCCGCGGCTGGCCGGGCGAGCTGGGCGGCGAGGACGTGCCGGTGGCCTCGCGGCTGGCGCAGGCCGCAGAGTTCCTCGAGGTCGCGAACCGGGTGGGCGGTCCGGAGGCGGCGCGGGAGCTCGCCCAGGAGCGGCGCGGCACGCAATTCGATCCCGCCGTCTGCCAAGCGGTCGAGGCGGACGCGGAGGCGATTCTGTCCGAGCTCGACACGGGCGGCACGTGGGACGAGGTGATCGGGTCGGAGCCGCTCGCCATCGTCGTGTCGGGCGAGCGCTTCGATGCCGCGCTCCTGGCGGTGGCCAACTTCGTCGACCTGAAGTCGCCCTACTTCCTCGGTCACGCACGCGCGGTGAGCGACGTGGCCACCGCGGCCGGGGCGAGGCTCGACCTCACCGAGCCGGAGATCCGAACCCTCCGCCGCGCCGGTCTCGTCCACGACCTCGGCCGCCTCGGCGTGTCGAACGCTGTGCTCGACAAGCGCGGCCCGCTGACGGCCGGCGACTGGGAGCGGCTCAGGCTTCAGCCGTACCTGACCGAGCGCATGCTCCGCCAATCGGAGGCGCTGGCGCCACTGGCCGCGATCGCCGTCCAACACCGCGAGCGGCTCGACGGCTCCGGCTACCCGCACGGTCTGTCGGGATCATCGATCGCTCAGCCGGCGCGGATCCTCGCCGCCGCCGACTCCTACCAGGCGATGCGTGAGCCCCGTCCGCACCGCGCGGCTCGCTCGGGGGAGCAGGTCGCGGCCGAGCTGCGCGCGGAGGTTCGGGCCGGGCGCCTCGACTCCGATGCGGTCGAGGCCGTGCTCGGGGCGGCGGGTCACCGCGTCCCGCGCCGCCGCGAGGGGCCGGCCGGCCTCACCCAGCGCGAGGTGGAGGTGCTGAGGCTCCTCGCGCGCGGGCTGTCGAACAGGGAGATCGCCGAGCGGCTGGTGATCTCGCCCAAGACGGTGGGCAATCACGCCGAGCACATCTACGGGAAGATCGGCTGTTCGAACCGCGCGGCCGCCGCCCTGTTCGCGATGCGGCACGGGTTGCTTCCAGAGGAGGAGTTCCTCGCGCCGGTACCGGCCTGAACCACGAGTCAGGCCGTCTGCATCTCCCTCATGTTGCGCTGCATCGTCTCCTCGGTCACGCGCAGCTCCTCGGCGGGGCTGAAGATCACGAGCTCCGTGCCGGGCTCGTGCTTGACCGGGATGTGCCCGGGCGGCGTGTAGAACGCGTCGCCGGCCACGCAGACCTCGTCGCGATCGGGGTACTGGAACGTGACCGCCCCGCTCACGACGTAGCCCCAGTGCGGGCACTGGCAGCGGTCGTCGGGCAGGCCCTTCAGCAGCGGAGTGGCGTCCACGTCCGCGCGGAATGTCACGAAGTTCACCGTGTAGCCCTCGAGCTCCTGGGAGCGGTCCGTTACCGGCCCGAACTCACCACCACCGGTCGCGCTATCTCTCGACACCTTCGGCATGTCGCCTCCTTCGTAGGGTGCGACGCCAAGCTACGGCTGCGGGGAGCCCCGGGCATGAGGCGTTTCCCCCATCTTTCGAAAGGCCCTCATGGTGTGGTGGGCCCGTACCCGAACGGGAACAGCGGGTCGTAGTCCACCCGGGACGCCCGGCACCTATCTTTGGGCCATGAGCACGACAGAAGCCCCCACGATCGTCACCGGAGTCGATTTCGTCTCAGTCCCCACCCAGGACCTCGAGCGAGCCGTCGAGTTCTACGGCACCACGCTCGGGCTGCCGAGGTCCATGTACAAGCCGGACCGGAACCTCGCCGAGTTCGAGACCGGAACGGTCACCCTGAGCGTCGTCAACCCGGAGAAGATGGGGATCGGCGGCTTCACGCCGAACGCGAACCATCTCGCTCTACACGTGGAGAACGTGGAGGCCGCCCGCGCGATGCTCGAGGAGCGTGGCGTGACCTTCATGGGCGACATCTTCGACACGGGCGTGTGCCACATGAGCTTCTTCGCCGATCCCGACGGCAACATGCTGATGCTGCACCACCGGTACGAGCCGCGCGTGCCGGAGAACGGCGCCTAGAGCCGGCGCGCGAGCACCTCGCCGCCGCGGGCGGGCGTCACGACCAGCGCGCTGCGCCGTGCCGGCTCGGGCTCTGCCCGCGGCGCGGAGATGTCGAGCAGCTCGGCCGCCGCGCGCAGCACCTCGCGCATCTCCATCTCCGCGAACGGCGCGCCGGCGCAGCGGCGCACGCCGCCGCCGAATGGGATCCAGGCGGCCGCGCTCGGCGGGCGTGCGTCCAGCCAGCGCTCGGGTCTGAAGGCGGCGGCGTCCTCCCACAGGTCCTCGCGCCGCATCGACAGCCACAGGCAGGCGGCCACGTGCACGCCGGAGGGGATGCGCCGGCCCGCGATCGTGACCGGCTCGACCAGCTTTCGCGGCGCGATCGTGAGCGCCGGCCGAACGCGCAGCACCTCCTTCACGACCGCCTCGAGATAGGCCGGATCGCCCTCGCGCAGCCGCGCCTGGACGCCGGGATGGCGGGCGAGCCGCTCGAAGGCCCACGACAGCGAGGCCGCCGAGGTGTCGTGACCGGCCACCAGCAGCGCCACGAGCTGGTCGCGCAGGTGGCGGTCGCTGGGCGGGTTGCCGTCCTCGTCGCGCTGCTCGAGCAGCACCGCGAGCATCGAGTCGTCGCCCGGATCGGCGCGGCGGAGGGCTATCACCTCGAGCAGCAGCGAGTCGAAGCGCTCCACAGCCAGCCGGAACCGGCCCCACGGGCTGCGCGGGCCGAGATCGCGCTGCACGAGGGCCATCGCGAGCATCCGCGGCATCGAGCGCACAGTGTCGAGCGTGCCGTGGACCGCCTCGCGCAGTTCCGCCGTCTCGCGCTCGCCGCGGACGCCGAACACGACCCGGAGGATCGTCTCGAGCGTCAGCCGCTTCATGCGCTCGAGCGTCACGACGCGCCCGCTCCAACCGCTCAGCTCCGCGCGCGCGAGCTCCGCGACCAGCGGCTGAAGCCCCCGCATCCGCTCGCCGTGGAACGGCGCCTGGATCAGCCTGCGCTCGCGGAGGTGCTCGTCGCCGTCGAGCAGCGCGATCGAATGATCGCCCGCGAACGGCCTCAGGAACTCCCAGCTCTGGCCCGCGGGCGCCACGGCGGGATCCAGCCGGAACAGCTCCCGCACGGCATCCGGATCCGAGAACAGCACCATCGGCTCGTCCGTCCAGAACGTACGGATCGTGACCGGGTCGCCGAAGCACCGATGCACCCGGCGCAGGAACCCGGCCGGCCGCACCGTCCACGCGACCGTCTGCCAGGCGGCCGGCGCGCGGGGTCCGGGCGGAAGCTCTACTCGCCCTCCGGCCAGAACTCGTCCACCGTCTCGACGTCCGCGCGTGGGTCGTCCGACCGCTTCGAGACGACGATGAGGATCGCGTCGCCGGGGCCGGCGTTCCACACAGAGCGCGCCACCTCGGGAGACACGCGCACGACGGTGCCCTCGGACACGTCGACGATCTCGTCCTCCAGCTTGAACTGGAGCGTCCCGGAGGCCACGAAGTAGACCTCCTCCTGCGTCCGGTGCCGGTGGCCGTAGCTGCCCTTCCCGCCGGTGAGCGGCGGCATCCGCCGCCAGGTGAACCCGACCTGCTCGGTGCCGAGGTCGCTCGCCGCGCTCATGCGCATCTCGCCCGGGTAGTCGCCCAGCACATCCGGGATCTCCTCGAGCGACCTGATCGTGTAGCCGGCCATCTCACCTCCACTGTTCGAGCGCGTGCCGAACGCGCGGCACCCACCAATTGAGCTCGGTTCGTGCCCATTCTCGTTCGGCGGGGTCGGTGTGCACAACCGCGCTGTGGCCGAAGATCCATCCGTACTGCACGAGGCCGGAGATCAGGCCGAGCTCGAGCGCGACCGGATCGTCGCGCTCGCCGAGCGCGGCACGGAAGTCCTCGACCACCTCGTCGTGCGTCGCATCGATGCGCCAGACGTCGTGGACCATGTACCACGCGAGCTCTGCGGCGGGGTGGCCCTGCGTGGCGAGCCCGAAGTCGAGCAGCACCAGCCGCCCGCCGGGCATGGCGATGTTCTCGTCGCGGAGGTCGCCGTGGATCAGCGTGGTGCCGCGCGCCGCGAGCGACTCGGACAGCGGCGTCACATCGCTCACCAGCTCGAGCACCGCGGCGCCCACGTCGTCGTCCACCGCCTCGCCGAAGGCCTCCCAGGCGGCCTCGAACTGCTTGGGAAGGATGTCCACGTTCTCGCGCTCGATCTCGGAGATCGCCGGGACGGCGAACGCGAGCCGGTCGCGCAGGGTCGAGAGGTGCGGCACCTCGTCGTTCCAGAACGTGGCCCACATCTCGGCCGCCCGGGCGAGCACGAACCGGTTCTCCTCGCGCGTGAGCGGTGTGGTCTCGTCGAGCAGCTCGTCGCTCACGTCGCGCATCACGACCCACCACGCCTCACCCTCGGGCTCGGCCGCCACCACCGCGGGGTCGACCGTCGCCGGCATCTGCGCGAACACGCCGCCGGCGAACAGGAGCGCCTCGCGGCCCGGGTCGCGCGTGCAGCGCCCGAGCCAGTCTGACCCCGGCACGATCCGCTTGGCGATCAGGGCGGTGCCGTCGGCGAGGACGAGCCTGTCGATGCGGTTGCCCGACCATCCGCTCGAGGCGAGCGTCACGCGCTCGGCGACCCGCCCGAGCGAGGCGAACAGCTCCTCGGCGGCCTCCGGCACCGGGTCGGCCGCCGGCGCGGTCCGGGGACGGGCCGTGTAGAGCCAGTGCCGCTCCACGCGCCCGCCGGCGCCGAGGTGGAGGTAGTGGCGCTGGCGCACCGCGGCGCCGTCGTCGCCCACCCGCTCGAGCCACAGCGCGACGCCACGCGGATGCGCCGCCTCGTCCCACTCGATCAGCCGTCCGGGGCCGGGAAATACCGCGGCCAGCGCCGCCGCGATCTCGTCAGGCCCGTGCAGGCGGCGTCGCGCACCCACGAGCGCCGCGTCGAGCACGGCGTCCGGCGCGTACAGCTCGTCCAGCTCGCCGAAGTCGCCCGCCTCGACGCATGCCCGCAGCCGCTCCGCGGCCGCTACGACCAGCTGTCCCAGGCCTTCAGCGAGGGCAGCGGATCGAACGGGTGCCCGCCGTCATACCAGCCCGGGCCCGTCCACAGCTCCATGTGGAGGTGGCAGCCCACCGCGTCACCCGTGTCGCCGACGGCGCCGATCGTCTGGCCGGTGTACACGCGGTCGCCGGGGCTGAACGGCGAGGGCTGGTCCAGGTGCATGTAGACGTAGTCGACGTCGGTGCCGTCGCCGTCGATCACGATGTAGTTGCCCGCCAGCGCGTGGTATTGCTTGGCCTTCACGCGCCCGCCGCGCGCGGCGACGAGGCGAGTGCCGCACTTGGCGAACGTGTCCTGGCCCTGGTGCGTATGGCCGGCACGCCCGGCGCCGAAGCGGCCGGCAGCCCCGCCGAAGTCATGCGGTCCGCGGATCGGGAAGATGTGGTCGTACAGGTCGAAGGCGTCGCGCTGCGCGTCTCCGGTCTGAGAGCTGCGCGCGGTTGAGCCATCGGCGGTCGCGGCCGTCAGCCGGAACGAGTACCGGCCCGGCCTGGCGGCGCCGTGCCCCAGCCTGCCGTTCCAGGAGATGGTCTGCACCACGTCCGGCGCCACGTCCTGCGGCGTCCAGGTCTTGACGACGGCGCCGTCGGCGGCGCTCACGAGCTCGACCTTGAGCGAGGTGGCCGAGGCGCCCGAGAGGCGGAAGGAGAACTTCACGCCCGGGCGGGCGTCCACGAAGGCCTTGGTGCGGCTGGTGCCCGTCTCGAGCCCAGGCGCGCCGGCCACGCGCGGGCCCGGCACGGGCGACAGCTCGGGATTCGGCTCCGGCGGGAGCGGGGGCAGGATCATCACGGGCTTCGAGGGCCGCGAATGCCCGCCGGAGGAGGTCGTGAGCGAGATCGGCCCGGTCACGGCGCCGAGCGGCACGTGCGCCTGCAGGCGCGTATTGCTGCCGGCGCGGACCCTGACGGTCACGTCGTCGGCCTTCCCGTAGCTGCCGGTGAAGGTGAGCTGATTCACGCCCGCCAGCTCCGTCCCGGTCGCAACCAGTACCGAGCCGCCCCGCAGCCGCTTCTTCGAGGCGCAGCTCCGCAGGCAGGTGACCTTCGTGACCTTGGGGGTCGCCACGTACATCGTGCCGCCGCCGCTGTCCTGCGCCAAGGCCGTCGCGGGTGCCGCCGCCGCCGCGCACAAAAACAGTGCGCAGGCGCCACGCTTCGCGTGCAGACGGCTGTCTCGCAAACTCCTTCGGCCTCTCTTCTTTTTTGTGGGCCTACGGGGTTAGCTGACGGGCTCGCACCTGAAGAGCGGCGCTACCACCGGGGTGATCCGGCGGATTCGCCCCCTCGCAAGATGGTTCGACATCCTGCGAACGGTTCCCCCGTTCCCCGGGCCTACGGCAGAGCGGCCCGGCGATTCGGCAGGCAATGAATTCGCGGCAGTATATCCCCGCTCCAGACGGCTCACGAAACCAGGCTGCCGCTACACTTGTGCGCCGCCGCCCAGGGGGGCGGCTCCTTTGTGATGAAGACCTATGTGGCAACACCGGCTACCCGCGAGCGCAATTGGCTCGTGGTCGACGCGACCGGCAAGACGCTGGGCCGCCTGGCGACCCAGATCGCCGATGCGCTGCGCGGAAAGCGCAAGCCGGACTACACGCCGCACATCGACGTGGGCGACTTCGTGGTCGTCGTGAACGCCGAGAAGATCTCGGTGACCGGCAAGAAGCGCGAGGAGAAGCGCTACTACCGCCACTCGGGCTACCCGGGTGGCCTGCGCAGCCGCACGCTCGACGAGATGCTCGACCGGCGTCCCGAGGAGGTCCTGCGGCTGGCGGTCAAGGGAATGATCCCGCGCACGCGCCTGGGGCGCGCCCAGCTGCGCAAGCTGAAGGTCTACGCCGGTCCCGACCACCCGCACGCCGCGCAGAAGCCAGAGCCGATGGAGGTTGACGCCTGATGATGGAAGAGCCCGAGCAGCCCGAGGGCGAGACGCCCGAGGAGGAGACCCCCGAGGGGGTCGCGGGCGAGCCCGGCGAGGCGACGCCGTCGGAGACCGCGCCCGAGCCGGGCGAGGAGGCTCCCGCAGGGGACGCTCCCGCCGACGACGCTCCCGCCGACGACGCTCCCGCCGAGGACGCTCCCGCCGATCCCGATGCTCCCGGTCCCGAGATCGAGGGCCAGGAGGAGCTCGACCAGGCGGCCGAGCAGGCCGAGGCGCAGCCGCAGGCGGAGGAAGCGGCGCCTGAGCGCGCCGAGCGCCCGCGCGATGGCGAGAAGGGCGAGAAGGGCGAGAAGGGCGAGAAGGGCGAGGACGTCATCCCGGGCCTGCATCTCGAGCCGGACCTCGTGCTCGAGGAGCAGCGGCGCCAGGAGGGCGAGTACGGCGAGTACGACCAGTACGCGGACACCGAGGCGCCCGACGAGGACGCCGAGGCCGGCGAGGAGGCCGGAGAGCCCGCCCCCGTGGCGTACACGCCGCTCGAGCTGGCCGCGGACGCCCGCTACCACGCGACCGGCAAGCGCAAGAGCGCGATCGCCCGCGTGATTCTCAAGCCGGGCGAGGGCACCTACACGGTCAACGGCCGTCACCTCGACGAGTACTTTCCGCGCACCCGCCTCCAGCGGATGGCCAGCCAGCCGCTCGAGGCGGCCGGATACCACACGCGTATGGACGTCGTGGCCCGCATCCACGGAGGCGGCGTGTCCGCGCAGGCGAACGCCCTGCGCCACGGCATCGCCCGCGCGCTCGTGGAGGCGGATCCGCACCTGCGCGCGGAGCTCAAGCGCCGCGGCTACCTCACGCGCGACCCGCGCGAGAAGGAACGCAAGAAGGCCGGGCTCAAGAAGGCCCGCAAGCGGCCGCAGTTCTCGAAGCGCTAGAGCGTCCCATGGCCCTGTTCGGGACCGATGGGGTCCGCGGCGTCGCGGGGGATTTCCTGACCGCGGATCTCGCCCTCAGGCTCGGGCGCGCCGCCACGCTCACGTCGCCGGCCGAGCACCCCCAGGTCCTGATCGTCCGCGACACGCGCGAGTCCGGCGAGATGCTCGAGGCCGCGCTCGCCGCCGGCATCGCCGCCGGCGGAGGCCACGCGCTGCTCGGCGGCGTGCTGCCCACACCGGGCGCGTCCGTGCTCGTGCGCAGGTACGGCTTCGACATGGCGGTCGTGGTGTCGGCCTCGCACAACCCCTATCGCGACAACGGCATCAAGTTCTTCGGCCCGGAGGGCATGAAGGTCTCTGACGGCCGGGAGGCCGAGATCGAGCGGCGGCTGGAGGAGCCGAGCGCGCTCATCGGGCGCCTGCGCGAGCTGCACGGCGCCGGAAACGACTACCTTCGCGAGCTCGAGCTGCGCTTCGGGCAGCTCGACCTCAGCGGGCGCCGCGTCCTGCTCGACTGCGCCCACGGCGCGACCTATCGCGTGGCCCCGGAGATCTTCCGGCGGCTCGGCGCGGACGTGGACGCGATCGCCGTCGAGCCGGACGGACGCAACATCAACGAAGAGGTCGGGTCGACCAACATCGCCGCGCTGGCGGACCGGCTCGACGGCCACGACGTGGCCTTCGCGTTCGACGGCGACGGCGACCGGGTGCTCGCGCTCGACCGGACCGGCCAGATCGTGGACGGCGACGAGCTGATGGCGCTGGTGGCTCTACACCTGCGCGCCGGCGGCCGGCTCGCCGGGGACGGCGTGGCCGTGACGGTCATGACGAATTACGGGTTCCACCGCGCGATGGAGGACGCCGGGATCGAGGTGGCCACCACGAACGTGGGCGACCGCTACGTGCTCGCCGAGCTGGTCCGGCGCGGCTGGACCTTGGGGGAGAGCAGTCGGGCCACATCATCGACACGGGTTTCGTCCCCTCGGGCGACGGGATCGCGGCCGCGCTGCTCGTCCTCGAGGCGCTTGGCGGCGCGGACCTGTCCGAGCGCCGCGCGATGGAGAAGCTCCCGCAGCGGCTGGTCAACATCGGAGTGCGCGATCGCACGGCGCTCGAAGGCGCGGAGACGGTGTGGGCGGCGGTCGAGCGCGAGTCGGAATCGCTTCGGGGCCGCGGCCGCGTGCTGGTTCGCCCATCCGGGACGGAACCCCTCGTCCGGGTGATGGTCGAGGCTCCGCGCGAGGATGAGTGCGAGGAAGTCGTTAGTAGGTTGGCGAACCTCGTAAGGACCGAGCTAGGCTGACCGACCTCTCATGTGCGGCATCATCGGATACGTCGGGTCACGCGAATGTCGTGACCTTCTGCTGCAGGGCCTGCAGCGGCTCGAATACCGCGGATACGACTCCGCGGGGCTGTCGCTCGTCACAAACGGCGCCGTCGGCAGCGTCCACGCCGTCGGCAACCTCCAGAACCTGCGCGACGCCGTGGCGCAGTCGAACGGCCACCTGAAGGGCTCCACCGGGATCGGGCACACGCGCTGGGCCACGCATGGCCGCGTGACCGAGGCGAACGCCCACCCTCACTGGGACACCTCGAAGCGCTTCCACATCGTCCTCAACGGCATCGTCGAGAACTGGACCGAGCTGCGCGACCGCCTGAAGGCCGAGGGGGCCGAGTTCACCTCCGAGACGGACGCCGAGGTGGTCGCCCACCTCATCGCGGGCCACTTCGACGGCGACCTGGTCGAGGCCGTGCGGCTCGCCTACAACGACCTGCGCGGCCACTACGCGTTCGTGGCGATGTCCGCCGACGAGCCCGAGGTGCTGGTCGGCGCCCGCAAGGAGTGCCCGCTGGTGGTCGGCCTCGGCGACGGCGAGAGCTTCATCGCTTCCGCCATCCCCGCCTTCATGTCGGAGACGCGCAACGTCCAGCTCGTGCACGACGGCGAGATCGTGGCCCTCACGCCGGAGGGCTCGCGCTTCATCTCGCCGGACGGGACCGCGATCGAGCGCGAGGTCGACCGGGTCGACTGGAACGACGAGCAGGCCGAGAAGGGCGGCTACGAGACGTTCATGCTCAAGGAGATCCACGAGCAGGCCGACGCCGTGGCTGAGACGATCGCGGGCCGGGTCGGAGACCACGGGATCGACCTCGAGGACCTGGGCGCGATCGACGACGACTACCTCCGCGGCATACGGCGAGTCGTGATCGTGGCCTGCGGCACCTCGTACCACGCCGGGCTGGTCGGGCGCTACGCGATCGAGTGGTGGTCGCGCGTGCCCGTCGAGATGGACATCGCGTCCGAGTTCCGGTACCGCAACCCCGTCCTCGACGAGAACGACCTCGTCATCGGCATCTCCCAGTCGGGCGAGACCGCGGACACGCTGGCCGCGATGCGGCTCGCCCGCGAGCGCGGCTCGAAGGTGCTCGCCATCACGAACATCCAGGGGAGCCAGGCCACGCGCGACTCCGACGGCGTGCTGTTCACGCGTGCCGGTCTCGAGATCGGCGTGGCCGCCACCAAGACGTTCGTCGCGCAGGTGGCGGCGATGTATCTCTTCGCGCTGAGGATGGCGCAGCTGCGCGGCACGCTCGAGCCGGACGTGGTCGAGCGGCTCTGCACCGAGCTGCGCGCGATGCCGCACTCGATCGCGACGCTGGTCGAGAGCACGGACGAGCACGTGCGCGAGATCGCCCGCCACTGGAAGGACGCGGGCTTCTTCCTCTACCTGGGCAGGCACGTGGGGCTGCCGATCTGCCTCGAGGGAGCGCTGAAGCTGAAGGAGGTCTCCTACATCCCGACGGACGCTTACGCGGCCGGCGAGATGAAGCACGGCCCGATCGCGCTGCTCGACGACAAAACGCCGGTGGTCTGTGTGGCCACCGACTCGCCGGTGCTCGACAAGATGCTGTCGAACATCGCGGAGGTGCGCGCCCGTGGCGCCCACGTGATCGCCGTGGCCACCGAGGGCAGCGGCCAGGTGGCCGAGTACGCCGAGGAGGTCGTGGAGGTGCCGCGGACCGACTGGCTGCTCCAGCCGCTCCTGGCGGTCATCCCGCTCCAGCTCCTCGCGTACTACATCGCGCGCGCGCGCGGCCTGAACGTGGACCAGCCGCGCAACCTCGCGAAGACCGTCACGGTCGAGTAACCCTCGACCACCCTCCGAAAAGGGTCAGACCCCTTTAGGGTTGGGCGCCCATGGGCGGCGTCGGCATCGATCTCCTCGACGTCGAGCGCTTCGAGCGCGCGCTGGAGCGACGCCCGCGGCTGGCGGACCGCCTGTTCACCGACGCCGAGCGCGAGTACGCGGCGGGCCGGGCCCGGCCCGCCATGCACCTGGCGGCGCGCTTCTGCGCCAAGGAGGCGGTGGCAAAGGCGCTCGGGCTCACGGGATGGAGCTTCCGCGACGTGGAGGTGGTGGCCACTGACGCCGCACCCGAGGTGCGGCTGAGCGGCGCGGTGGCGGCGCGCGCGGCGGAGCTCGGCGTACAGGTCGCGATCTCGCTCACGCACACCGACGAGGTCGCCGGAGCCGTGGCGATCGTTCGGTGAGCCCGCTTCCGGACTGGCTCGATCCGCTGTACGAGGCCGCCGAGATGCGCGCGGTCGACCAGTGGGCCATCGAGGACCAGGGCGTGCCGCAGGACGACCTGATGGCGCGCGCGGCGCTCGGCCTGGCTCGCGTCACGGCGGCGGTGGCGTCCGACGGGCCGATCCGGATCGTGGCCGGCAAGGGGAACAACGGGGGAGACGGGAGGGTCGCTGCGCGGTTGCTCGCGGAGGACGGCTGGGACGTCGAGGTGATCGACGGCACCGAGCCGTTCGACCCGGAGCGGCTCGCGGGGTCCGGGGCGGTCGTGGATGCGCTGCTCGGGACAGGCTTCGAGGGCGAGGCGCGCGAGCCGGTGGCGTCGGCCATCTGGGCGATCAACCGCCAGCGCGCGCCCGTTGTGGCGTGCGACGTGCCCTCGGGCGTCAACGCCTCGACGGGCGAGGTGGAGGGGGAGGCCGTGCGGGCGGCGGCCACTGCCACGTTCCACGGCTCGAAGGTCGGCCTTCATGTGAACCCCGGCAAGGAGCACGCCGGGCGCGTCGAGGTGTGTGAGATAGGTATCCCCCGCGGCGCCCCCGAGCCGGCCGCCGCGGGACTGATCTCGGAGCGGGTGCTCGGCCTCTACCCACGACGGGAGCGGAGCGGCTCGAAATTCGTGTCCGGCGTGGTTGTGGTCGTGGGCGGCTCGGTGGGGCTGACCGGAGCGCCGACCATGGCGGCCCGCTCGGCCCAGCGCGCGGGGGCGGGCTACGTGCAGGTGGCCGTGCCGGAGCCCGTGCAGCAGGCCGTGGACCTCCGCCTGCTGGAGCAGATGAGCCGCGGGCTGCCCGACGACGACGGGTTCCACACCCCGCAGGGGATCACGGATGTGGAGGAGATGGCCGAACGTGCCGGCGCGGTGGTGCTGGGTCCCGGCCTCGGCCGCACCGAGGGCGCGCGGGAGTTCGCCCGCGGCGTGGCCGCCGCGGTCGAGGCGCCGCTGCTCGTGGACGCCGACGGGCTGAACGCGCACGCCGGGCAGCTCGAGCTCTTCCGCGAGCGCGACGCCCCGACCGTGCTCACCCCGCACGAGGCGGAGCTCGGGCGGCTCCTCGAGGTTGAGCCGGACGAGGTGGCCGCACATCGTGTGGAGCACGTGCGCGAAGCGGCCGAGCGGAGCGGTGCCGTGGTCCTGCTGAAGGGCGACGACACGATCGTCGCGGTACCGGGCGGCCCGCTCGCGATCAGCCCGGGCGGCACTCCGGCCCTCGCCACGGCCGGCACCGGCGACGTGCTTTCCGGCCTGATCGGCGCGCTCCTGGCGAAGGGGATGGGCCCGTTCGAGGCAACGGCGCTCGGCGCGACCAGCCACGTGCTGGCCGCTCGCCACGCCGCGGAGCGGGTCGGCCCGGACCATGTGATGGCGGGCGACGTGATCGAGTCGCTCCCCCACGGCCTGACCCTTCTGTAAGGTCGCGGCCGTGGCAGAGCTGGTCAGCGAGATCATGGAGACCGACCCGGTGACGGTCACCCCGGAGACGTCCGTGGAGGACGTGGTCGCCGCGCTGCGCGAGCACGGGCTGCCGGGCCTGCCGGTCGTCGACTCCGAGGGCACCGTTTGGGGCATCGTCACCGAGGCCGACCTCGTCCTCCCGGACCAGGACGGCGACCTGCACATCCCGCACTACATCAACCTCTTCGGAGGCACGGTCTTCCTCGAGCCGCTGAGCCGCTTCGGGGACCGCCTGCGCAAGGCGTTCGCCGCCAACGCGGCCGACATGATGACCCGCGACGTCGACACGGTGGCCCCGGACACCTCGGTGCGCGAGGCCGCTCGCCTGATCCACCAGAGCGGCCACAACCGCCTTCCGGTGGTCGAGGACGGCAAGCTCGTCGGGGTTGTCACCCGCGTCGACGTGCTCGGTGCGCTCGTTTCGTGATGTGCGTGCCGTCGCGGACATCGACCTAGGCGCGATCGAGCGCAACTGCGCCCTCCTGCCGCAGCCGCTGTGCGCGGTGGTGAAGGCGAACGCGTACGGGCACGGCACCGTTCCGGTGGCGGAGGCCGCGCTCGCGGGCGGCGCGGAGTGGCTGGCGGTGGCCACCGCGGCCGAGGCGACCGAGCTGCGGGCAGGCGGGATCGGCGCCCGGCTCCTCGTGATGGGCGCGCTCACGCGGGGCGAGGTGCGGACGGCGGTCGAGACGGGTGCCGACGTGGTGGCCTGGACGGAGGAGGTGGCCGAGGCGGCGCCGCGCGTGCACGTGAAGCTCGACACCGGGATGAGCCGGCTCGGCACGAAGGACCGCGAGCTCGCGCTCCGGCTGGCGTCGCGGCCGAACGTGGTGGGCCTGATGACCCACTTCGCCACCGCCGACGAGCTCGGGGATGACCTGTTCCCGGCCCAGCTCGCGGAGTTCCGGGAGTTCGTGGCAGAGGTGGGGCGCGACGACCTCACGGTTCACGCGGCCAACAGCGCCGCGGCGTTGCGCGACCCCGAGTCGCACCTCGACATGGTCCGGTGCGGCGTCGCGATCTACGGGCTCGACCCGTTCCAGAACGATCCTGCCGACCACGGCCTCGAGCCGGCCATGACGCTGCGCTCGTGGGTGGCCGCGCTCCGCCGGCTCGGCGCGGGCGAGAGCGCGGGCTACGGCCGGCGCTGGACCGCGGACGAGCCCACCTGGCTCGCGACAGTGCCGGTCGGCTACGGCGACGGCTGGCGGCGGGCGCTCACGAACAACGCGGACGTGCTGATCCACGGCCGCCGGCATCCGCTCGTCGGAGCCGTGAGCATGGACAACGTGACCGTCGCGCTCGGCGCGGACACGGACGTGACGGTGGGAGACGAGGCCGTGCTGATCGGCGCCCAGGGCGGGGAGCGGATCCTCGCCGAGGAGGTGGCGCGGCGGCTCGGCACGATCAACTACGAGGTCACGACCGGCCTGCTGCCGCGCGTGGTGCGGGAGCACGGGCGATGACCCGGTCGTGGACGGTGGGCGGCGCGCTCCGCGACGAGCTGCTCGGGCGCGAGGTGACCGACATCGACATCGCCGTGGAGGGCGATCCCGAGGATGCCGCGCGCGAGCTGGCGCGGGAGATTCGCGGGCCGGTGTTCCGGCTCTCGGAGGCGTTCGGCGCCTGGCGGGTGGTGGACCGGCGCGGGGGCCGCGTATACGACTTCGCGCCGCTCCAGGGCGAGACGATCGAGGAGGACCTCGCGAGGCGCGACTTCACGATCAACGCGATGGCCAGGCCCGCGGACGGTGGGGAGCTCATCGACCCCCTGGGTGGAAGGGCGGACATCGAGTCCCGGACCCTCCGCGTCATCGGCGAGGAGTCCTACGCGAGCGATCCGCTGCGCCCGCTCCGGCTCGCCCGCTTCGCCGCCGAGCTCGGCTTTCTGCCCGACCCCGACACCGAGCTGCTCACCGCCGAGGCGGCGGCGCGCGTGCCGGAAGCGTCCGGCGAGCGAGTGTTCGCGGAGCTGCGCCGGCTGGTGCTCGCGCCGGGCGCCGTCGCGGGCCTCGCGCTGGCCGACCGGCTCGGCCTGCTCCACGCGGTCCTGCCCGAGCTCGCCGACCTCCACGACATCGAGCAGAGCCACTACCACCACAAGGACGTATACGGGCACACGCTCGAGGTGCTCGAGCGGCTGATCGAGCTGGAGTCGGAGGCCACCGGCGAGCTGCGCGAGGTGCTCGACGAGCCGCTGGCGGACGAGCTCACGCGCGGCGAGGCGCTCCGCTTCGGTGCGTTGCTCCACGACATCGGCAAGCCGGCCACGCACAACGTGCGCGATGACGGGCGCGTGACCTTCCTGGGCCACGACCGGCTGGGTGAGGAGATGGTGCGTCAGGTGTGCGGGCGCCTGCGCACGAGCGAGCGGCTCAGCCGCTTCCTCGCAGCCGTGACCCGGCATCACCTGATCCTCGGCTTCCTCGTGCACGAGCGGCCGCTCGACCGCCGCGCGGTCTACCGCTACCTGACGCGCACCTCGCCCGTCGAGGTCGAGGTGACCCTCCTGTCGTGCGCCGACCGGCTCGCCACCCGCGGCCGGAACGCGGAGCGCGCCATCGATGCGCACCTGGAGCTCGCTCGCGAGCTGATGCCCGCCGCGCTCGACTGGCGGCGCTCCGGCCCGCCGCGGCTGCCCCTCCGCGGCGACGAGCTGGCGCGCGAGGCGGGCATCGAGCCCGGTCCCGAGCTGGGCCGCGTCCTGGAGGAGCTGCGGGAGGCCGCCTACGCCGGGGAGATCGAGGATCGCGACGATGCGGTCGAGCTCGCCCGGCGCCTTCGCCACAATGCCGTCTCGTGATCGTCGACAGCGCCGTCTACGCGGGCGGACGCCGGACCGACAGCCCCGCCGAGGAGCGGCCCCCGGGGTCGTTCGTCTGGATCGGCCTGCACGACCCGACCCCGGAGGAGTTCGACTCGATCCAGCGCGAGTTCGACCTCCACCCGCTCGCGGTCGAGGACGCCACAGAGGCGCATCAGCGGCCGAAGCTCGAGGCGTTCGGCGACATGCTCTTCCTCGTCCTGAAGACTGCGCGGTACGTCGACCCCGAGGAGGTCGTGACGATCGGCGAGCTGCTCGTCTTCTGCGGACCGGACTACCTGATCACGGTCCTCCACGGCGAGCCCGGGTCGCTGGCGAACGCGCGCAAGGTGCTCGAGGCCGACCCCAACCGCATGAGCCACGGGCCGACGGCGGCGCTTCACGCGGTCCTCGACACGGTGGTCGACGACTACGGGCCGGCCATCGACGGGCTCCAGAACGACGTCGACGAGGTCGAGTCCGAGCTGTTCTCGCCTGAGCGCACGAACGTGGCGGAGCGCGTGTACAAGCTCCAGCGCGAGACGCTCCAGTTCCGGCGTGCCGTCGCGCCGCTCGTCGACCCGCTCGACCGGCTCGCGCAAGGGCAGCTCGACGTGAAGGAGGACGTGCGCGAGTACTTCCGCGACGTGTACGACCACGTCGTCCGCTCGCGCGAGATGCTCGACGGCATCCGGGACCTGCTCGCAGGAACGCTGCAGGCGAACCTCGCGCAGGTCAGCGTCCGCCAGAACGACGACGTGCGGAAGATCTCCGCCTGGGTCGCCATCGCCGCCGTGCCCACCGCGATCGCCGGCATCTACGGGATGAACTTCCGGAACATGCCGGAGCTTCGGTGGCACGTGGGCTATCCCGCGGCGCTCCTCCTGATGCTCACGATCTGCGGGTACCTGTACTACCGCTTCAAGCGCTCGGGCTGGCTGTAGGCTGCCCGGCCATGCCCGACGACTGCATCTTCTGCAAGATCGTCGCCGGCGAGCTGCCGGCCGAGATCGTCCAGGAGGACGACCACACGATCGCGTTCATGGACATCAACCCATGGACGCGCGGGCACGCGCTCGTGATCCCGCGACATCACTCGCGGAACCTCTACGACGCGCCCGACGAGGACCTCGAGCACACGGTCACGGCGGCCAAGCGCCTGGCGATCCGCATGCGGGACACGCTCGGCTGCGACGGCATCAACCTCCTGAACTCGTGCGAGGCCGCCGCGTGGCAGACCGTCTTCCACCTGCACGTGCACGTGATCCCGCGCTACGAGGGCGACCCACTTCGCCTGCCCGGCCAGCCGCGCGAGCCGGAGGAGGGGGAGCTGGCCGAGGTGGCGGCCCAGCTGCGCGGTGGCGACTAGAGGCGCGTCGAGCTAGCGGATCCGGTGCGACCGCGGCGCCCTGCCGAGCCGCTTGCCGCCGTAGATCACGCGCCCGCGCCGCGTCTGGTAGGTGAGCCACGACACGGCGCCGTGCTGGCTCACGCCGGGCTCCGTGTAGTCACAGACACCGCCCGGGAACGCCTGCTGGAGCCGCGCCCACTGCGCGTCGGTGAAGGTGACCGGGTAGTCCTCGCGGCGCATGGGCTTCAGCCGGCACTTCATGACGTCCTCGCTCAGGGGCCCGTCCCCTCCCTGGCGCGGCGTGCCGTAGGCCGACACGGTCTGGTCGCACACGCTGGAGGGCACGTCATTGCCGTTTCCATCGGTACAGCGGGGCGCCACGGTGTCGGGCCGGTCCTGGATGATCTTGCGTGGCAGCGCGACGCGGCGGTGGTCGGAGTGCACGCGCGCCAGCCAGCGGTCCACGGCGAACACCGCGTCGTCCGCGTAGGACGGGTCGCCGATCAGCGGCGCGGTTCCTCGCCACAGGATCTGGTTCGCGGCCGTGCCGAAGTTCCGCTCGAGCCGGGCCCGCATTGCGTAGGTGCGGTAGACGTCGTGGAAGGCGCCGGGATCGGGGCCGCGCAGGTCGATGATCGCGACCTTGTCGAGGTTGTTCGCGGAGTCGATCGCGCCGGTCCGGTACAGCCGCTCGAGCGCGATCGGATCGGCCACGGTCCGCTCCGGCACGATGTTGAGGTCCATGTCGGCCCCGCCGATGCTGGCGTTGAAGTCCACGAACTGGGCGGGCGAGACGCGGCCGTCGCGGAGCCCCTTCAGGCCGTACTGCACCCCGACGTTGTCGAAGCCGCGCCGGGCGAAGCCGTGCTCGTCGCGGCCGAACGCGTTGACCATGTAGTCCTGGAGCGTGCAGCGCACGCCGTGCGGGTTCGTGTGCTCGTCGTAGACCTTGTCGCTCGGGACCCCCGGGCACGACCGTGTGGGCTCGCCCGAGTTCGGGATCGCCGTCGTGAAGCTCAGCGGGTTCGCGATGTTCGGGTGGTCGAAGAACGCCGTCTGAGCCGCCGGGTCGTAGATGACTCCGAGTCCCCACCGGGACGGGTCCTGGAGGAACTTCAGGCCGAAGTAGTACTCCTCGTACTGGATCGCGGACGACCACGCGTCCGGGAACGAGCACTGCGGCGTGATGCCCTGGTAGACGCCCGGATAGGCGTTCGCCACCTGCTGCTGGACGAGCGAGCCGCCCGAGCAGCCGCTGCCGATCGTCCACCGGACCGTGCCGTAGCGGTCGATCGCGCGCTCCTTCGTCATCACGAGCGACTCGGCCTGCGTGAGCAGGCTGCAGTTGTGGCCGGCGTGGTCGAGCGCGTGCGAGGCCACCACGAACCCGCCCGCCAGCACCTTCGGCACGAGCACGCTCGGCGCCTGGCCCGTCTTGTACTCGGTGTCGCACGAGAAGCCGTGCGTCAGCACGAGCCGGTGGTTGAACTGCCGCTGCGGCCGGTTCGCGCGCCACGGCTTGCTCGGGTCGAACAGGGTTGCGATCGCGTACTGGTCGCGGTCGATGTACCCGGTCTCGAGCCGCACGATGAACGGGACCGTCACGCCCTCGGTCGTCGTCGCTGAGTCGATCTGGTCGCGCGGCGGCGGGTTCTTGGGGTCGTACGGCTGGAACGAGCCGCTGTTGTCGTTCGAGTTGAGGCCGGGGACCGCTCCGCCGTTCCGGGGTCCGCCCCTGGGGAGGTACAGGAACTTGTAGGACGCCGTCTGGTTGCACTTCTCGTCCCGCGCGCCGGCCTGGCACGTCCAGGGCTGGATCTGCGGCCCCGAGAAGACAGGGCCGCCGATCGGATGGTTGATCACGACCAAACGCGCCGCGCCGCCGCGGCGGATGCGGGCCGTGAGCGGCACCCGGCCGACCCTCAGGCCGCGCACGCGGCCGTCCAGGCGCCGCCGCCCCGTGCGGCGGAGCGCGCGCGTCACGTTCCGGTGGCCCGCCATGAGCCGGAGGCGCGCCGGGCGGACCCCTCGGGGCAGCTTCACGCGCACCAGCGCGTCACCGCCGGACACCAGGTCCGCGCGGTTCGAGAGCACCTTGATCCGGGGCGCGGGCAGGCGCGCCTGCGCCGCCGCCGGAGCCAGCAGCACGCCGGCACATGCGGCAAGGGCAAGTCCAGAACGAAGTCGGCCTCCCACGGCTCGGCGTTGTACCAGAAGGCGTTACCGCGGCGCGCAGGTTTGGTTCCCTTCCGCCGCCCGCCCCTGGTAGCGTGGTGCCGTCAGGGTCGGCGCAGGCCGGCGTAGTTGAACATTGCAGGTGCCGTGGTTCGGATTCGCGACGAAAGACCGGCCGGGCACAAGCAGGAAGGGGCAATTCGTGCCTACCGGAACCGTCAAGTGGTTCAACGACGAGAAGGGCTACGGCTTCATCACTCCGGACGACGGAGACCGTGACCTGTTCGTCCACTACACGGGAATCGACGGCCAGGGCTTCAAGTCGCTCACCGAGAACTCCAAGGTCGAGTACGAGGAGGAGACGGGCGACAAGGGACCGAAGGCGGTGAACGTCCGCGCCGTCTAGGCGCCCGACCCGCCGTGCCCAAGGAAGAGAAGATCGAGATGGAGGGCGAGATCCTCGAGGCCCTCCCGAACACAATGTTCAAGGTCCAGCTCGACAACGGGCACGAGGTCCTCGGCCATATCTCGGGCAAGATGCGGCGTCACTACATCCGCATCCTGCCCGGCGACAGGGTCAAGATCGAGCTGTCTCCGTACGATCTGGACCGCGGCCGAATCACATATCGCTACAAATAGGTGCCGCAACACGGGCAGGTCGGCCGTGTTCGTACCCCGATGATGAAGCGATTCGCCCTGCTCATATCCGTCATGGCCGCCGCCGGCGCTCTGTTCGCGCCGGGCGCGTCCGCGCGCATCATCGAGCTGGGTGGGACAGCTGACGATGTTCCGCTCAACTGCCCGCAGCAGGGCGACGTCCTGTGCGTCGCGGCGGTGCGGATGACGGGCTACCAGGGCCGCGCCTCGGGGGGCCCTAAGAACCCGTTCTACATCCGCCGGGACGGGCACCTGATCGCGTTCACCGTCCAGCTCGCCAAGCCGACGGCGGACGAGGTCAACTTCTTCACCTCCAACTTCGGGTCACCCTCGATGGCCCGCATCTCGGTGCTGCGGCGCGGCACCACCCGGAAGAACCGGCTCGACCACCGGCTCATCAGCCAGTCCGACCGCTTCCGGCTCGACCCGTATTTCGGCTCGAAGCCGACCTTCGTCTTCGACAAACCGATCCCGGTGAAGAAGGGCAACTGGATCGCGCTCACCGTCCCGACATGGGCTCCGCTCCTGGCGAGCCCCATCTCGCGCGACAACTGGTGGCGTTCGTCGCGCCCGGGTGACAGCTGCGACCCGCCCAAGAACCTCCGCCACTTCGAGATGGAGGACTTGCGCGAGGTGGCTAAGTTCGGCTGCACCTATCACGGCGCCCGCCTCCTGTACTCCGTCACCTACGTCCCGAGCAACCACGTCTCGAATCCGTCCGGTTAAAGCCTCACAAGAGGGGTTCAACCGGCCGCGACATCGCGGTAGCATCGAACCGTGACCACCGAGGGGTGGATCTTCATGGTCGGTTTCCGCGTCTTCGACGTCGGCCTGCTCGTCATCTGGCTGATCTGGTTCTTCCGGCTGCGCGATGACGACGACGACTCGCGCGGGGACGACGGAGGAGGTGGCGAGGGCCCGGGCCCGCGCGGAGGGCGCGACGGCCCCGGAGGCGGCGGCATCAGGCTGCCGCTGGGCTCCTGGAACCTCGGCCGCGGCCGCGTGCGCGACCACTCGCGCCGCCCGGGTGTCGAGCGTCGCCGTGACCACGAGCCGCGAGTGCCGGCCCCGGCGCGCGTGAGGCGGCCGAGCTCCCCGGTGCCGACGCATCGCGGTTGGTAGTAGACGTCGAAAGGCTGAAGGGGTTCATACGCGCCCGGACGGGCGGGTTCAGGCCCGCGCATGTCGAGCCCGGCTTCGAGCGGCTCTACGAGCGCTGCAGGGAGTACACGATGACCACGCCCGAGCGCATGTACGCGCTCTACAGGGCGATCCCGTACATCGTGTCGCACGAGGTGCCCGGCGCCGTGGTCGAGTGCGGCGTGTGGCGCGGCGGCAGCTGCATGATGTCCGCGCTCCGCTTGCGGGAGGCCGGCGAGGAGCGCGACCTCTACATGTTCGACACCTTCAAGGGGATGGCCCCGCCGACGACCGAGGACGGGACGGAGGCGGAGCGTCGCTGGCGGGAGGCGGAGCGAGGCTCACACAACGAGTGGTGCTACGCGTCGCGCGAGGACGTCGAGCGGAACATGCTCCAGGTGGCCCCGGCCGAGCGCCTCCATCTCGTCGAGGGCAAGGTCGAGGACACGCTGCCGAAGGCCGCACCCGAGTCGATCGCGCTGCTGCGGCTCGACACCGACTGGTACGAGTCGACGAAGCACGAGCTGGAGCACCTGTATCCGAGGCTGTCCAGGGGCGGCGTGCTGATCCTGGACGACTACGGCCACTGGCAGGGGATGCAGCAGGCGGTCGACGAATACTTCGGCGACCGCATGCCGCTCCTCAACCGCATCGACCGCGGCGCGCGCATCGCCGTGAAGGTCGACTGACCGCCGCGGATCAGCCGCAGGCGCCCGGATTCTCGTTGCAGTACTGCTCGAAGCGCTCGGCCGGGCTGCCCTGTGGCGGCGGGGCGTCGTTCTCGGGCGTGTCGGACGGGCTCTGGGGGGTCGTCGCGGGTGGCCCCTCCTCCGGCAGCGTCTCGGTGGCGGGATCGACCGTCGTCGTGGTGGGCGTGGTCTTCTCCTCCACGGGCGGGGCCGCGGGCGCCGTGGTGGTCGGCAGCGACAGCTCGGGCAGCTCGCGGGCGGTGCTCGTGGACGGCTCGTCGTCACCACCGCAGCCGGCAATTGCCAGCGCGAGCACGGCGAGCACGAGCGGCAGGAGCCGGGCGAGCGCGGTCAGCGCTCGACGGCCGGAAGCCGCCGGCCGCAGTGGGGGCAGTCGTTCAGGTCGCTCTGGACGAGCTGCTCGAGCGAGCAGCCGCACAGGCGGAGGTGCTCGACCGCGTAGGGGAGGTCGCTCGGCGAGGGGGCCAGCGGGAGCACGGCGCCCACGACCTGGAACTCCTCACCGCTGTCGTGGTCCACGTAGGTCACACCCGGCTCGACCTCACGGACGACCTCGCGGTCTGAGCGGGCACGCAGTCGGTACTTCTGACGGGCGGGCATCGGCGCAAGAATAGTGCGCGGCGCGGGCATCCCGCCCGCGCCCCTGATGGGGACGGGCTCCGTCCGTCGCCCGATAATGCGGCGAACCATGCGGATCCTCATCTTCCACAGCTACCTGCTGCGCGGAACCGGCAGCAACATCTACAACGCCAACCTCGTGAGGGCGCTCGCGGCCCTCGGCCACGAGGTGCACCTGTTCTGCCAGGACCCGAGCTGGGACCCACCGGAGGTGCGCGGGTCAGGCTCCGTGACCGTCCACATCCCGGACATCGGGCGGGTGCTGCCTGTGTACGTGGCCGACACCTACGAGGGCTTCGACGCCAAGACCTATCCGGAGCTCACCGACGAGGAGCTCGACCACTACCTGGCGGCGAACGTCGAGGCCGTGCGCGCGGCCCCGCCGCCCGAGCTGGCGCTGGCGAACCATCTGGTCATGGGGCCGGTGGTCATGGCCCGAGCCGACGTCGCGCCCTACGCCGTGAAGATCCACGGCAGCGCGCTCGAGTACACCGTGAAGCCGCACCCGGAGCGCTTCCTGCAGTACGCGCTCGAGGGGATCAGGCCGGCGAGCGGGATCCTGGTGGGGTCGGAGCACACCGCGAACTCGCTGTTCGACGCCCTGTCCGACGAGCCGTCGCTGCGGGAGCGGACCCGGCTCGGACCGCCCGGCGTGGACATCCACGAGTTCCGCCCGAGGGAGCCCGACCTCAAGCGGCTGGCCTCCCGTCCGACCGCGTCGTGGGGCGGCGAGCAGGGGTCGCCCGAGGTCCTCCGGGAGATCGACCTCTCGCGGGACCGGATCGTGAGCTACGTGGGCAAGCTGATCGTCTCGAAGGGCGTGGACCTGCTTCTGGCGGCCTGGCCGCTCGTGGTGAGCCGCGTGCCCGACGCGCGCCTCGTCATGGTCGGCTTCGGGACCTACCACGACGCTCTGGTGCGGTTCGTGGAGGCGATGGCGAACCGCGATCTCGGGACGCTCCGGGACATCGCCGCCCGCGGCCGCGAGCTGGAGGGCGGGCCCGCGGGCGAGCTGCGCTACCTGAACGCCTTCCTCGACACGGCCGGCGACGGGTGGCTCCGCGCCGCCCCGGAGGCGGCCGCGCGAATCCACTTCACCGGCCGGCTCGAGCACGACGACCTTCCGCTGCTCCTGCCCGCCTGCGAGGCCCAGGTGATGCCGTCGACGTTCCCGGAGTCCTTCGGCATGGTCGCGGCCGAGGCGGCCGCCTGCGGGGCGCTCCCGCTGTCCGCGAACCATTCGGGCATGGCCGAGGTCACGGCAACCCTGAGCCCCGCGCTCCCCGAGCACCTGCGCCCGCTGATGTCGTTCGACGTGGGCCCGGAGGCGGTCGAGGAGATCGGCTCGAAGCTCGTGACCTGGCTCGAGCTGGACCCCCGGGAGCGCCACGAGGCGAGCGCCGCGCTCGCCTCGGAGGCCGCCCGCCGGTACTCCTGGGAGAGCGTCGCGGAGGGCGTGATCGCGGCTGCGTCCGGCCAGTCCGATGGGTAGTGTTCCCGCCCCGTGAGCCCCACCCGTAACACGGTCAGGACCGCGCTCGCGGCGCTCGGCGCGGTCGCGATCGCGCTGGCGCTCGGCGCCTGCGGCCACAACGACCCGAACCTCGAGACCGGCAAGGCGAAGTTCGTGGAGAAGTGCGGCTCCTGCCACACGCTCGCCCGCGCGGGCACGCAGGGCACCACCGGGCCGAACCTCGACACCGCCTTCCAGGCCGCGCTCCGGGACGGCTTCGACCGCGACACGGTCGAGGGCATCGTGCACAGCCAGATCCTGCACCCGCGCACCGACAGCGTGATGCCCGCCGGGCTCGTGCAGGGCGAGGACGCCAGCGACGTGGCCGCCTACGTGGGCTACGCAACCGGCCGCAAGGGTCAGGACACGGGCGCGCTGGCCTCGGCGGGGCTCGCGCAGGCCAAGACCGGCCAGCAGATCTTCACCGCAGCCGGCTGCGCGGGCTGCCACACGTTCGGGCCGGCCAAGTCGACCGGCACGATCGGCCCGAACCTGAACGAACTGAAGACCCAGGCCGCGACCCTGGAGAAGGGCAAGACCGCCGACGAGTACATCCGCGAGTCGATCGAGGACCCGAGCGCCTTCATCGTGAAGGGGTACCCGAACGCGATGCCCTCGTTCAAGGGCCGCCTGACCGACGCGCAGATAAAGGCGCTAATCGACTTCCTGCTCCAGAAGGGCGGCTAGCTGCGGCGTGGCCGCCGCCAGCACACCGGCCGGCTCGCCCTCCAGATCGCTCACCACCCCGCCCGCCTCCTCGACGAGCAGCCGCCCGGCCGCCTCGTCCCACCGCTTGAGGCCGCGCTCGTAGAAGGCATCCACCCGCCCGCACGCCACGTAGGCCAGATCGAGCGCGGCGGCGCCCGCCCTCCGGACGTCGCGAACGGCCGGTAGAAGCCGGACCAGCGTCTGAGCCTGTCTCGCGCGCTGCTCGGCGACATACGAGAAGCCCGTGGCAACCATGGCCCGGTCGAGCGTCGGGCAGCCGGTCACGTGGATGCGGCGTCCGTTCATCACCGCACCCTCGCCGCGCACCGCGTTGAAGCACTCCTCGTCGACCGGATTGAAGACGACGCCCACCGAGAGCCCGTCGGCGTCCTCCAGCGCGATGCTCACGGCCCAGGTGCGGAGCCCGTACAGGAAGTTCACCGTGCCGTCGAGCGGGTCCACGATCCAGGTGCGGCCGCTGGCGGGCGCCTCGGAGCTGCCCTCCTCGCCGATCAGGCCGTCGTCCGGGCGCTCCGCGAGGAGGAGCTCTCGGATTGTGCGCTCGGCCTCGCGGTCGGCGTCCGACACCGGGTCGGTGGGCGAGGACTTCATGTCCAGGCCCTCGGCGGCCCGGCCGAAGTACGACATCAGCACCTCGCCGGCGGCCCGGGCGGCCCGTTCGGCGAGGGCGAGGTCGTCGGTCACTAGAGCGCTCGCACGAGCAGCACGATCGCTGTGAGCACGCCCACCACCACGGCCACGTAGAGCAGGAAGCGGAACGCCTCCCGCTCTGACCGGAGCGGGTTCAGCATCTACAGGAGGTAGACCGTCGAGTACACGACGATCCACATCACGTCCACGAAGTGCCAGTAGATGCCCGGCACCTCCACGCCGCGGTGCTCCTTGGCCGTGAAATGGCCTCTGAAGGCCCGGATGGTCGCGAATGAGAGCAGCGTCAGGCCGACGAAGACGTGCGCGCCGTGCAGGCCCGTCAGGCCGTAGAAGATCGTGGCCTGGGCGTTGTCGTGCGGCGCGAAGCCCAGGTGCACGTACTCGTTTATCTGGACGGTCAGGAAGGTGACCCCGAGCAGGAAGGTGGTCAGGAGGCCGACCCGGAGCGCGTTTCGGTTCTCGTTGCGCGCGCCCTCGAGCGCCCAGTGCATCGTGAAGCTCGAGGAGATCAGGACCGCGGTATTGAAGCCGGCGATCAGCTTCGGGAGCTCGAAGCCGTCCACCGGGAACCACTGGTCGCCGTTCACGACCCGGATGAAGAAGTAGGCCGTGAAGAACGCTCCGAAGAGCATCACCTCGGAGATGATGAAAAGCAGCATTCCGAGGAACTGGGCCTCGACCCGCGACGAGACGTTGGCCGCGGGCGGCCCGTGATGGTGCTCGGCGTGGGCGGTGGCGGCTTCCATTACTCGCTGACCACGTGTTCGACCGACTTACCGGTGGAGCTCTCCACGCGCCCGATCAGGTCGTTCCGAAGCCAACCGGACCTGGTCTCGGGGAAGGTGGATATGACGATGTCGTCGGGGGCGTAGAACTGGAGCGCATTCTGGATCGCCGTATACGGGTCGTGATGCTCGACCTGGCCGACGGCGTGGATGCCGGCGTCCTCCAGCTCCTCGAGCGTCTTCGCGAGCCGCTCGTGCGCGTCGCCGTCGGATTCGGACTCCGCCTGCGGCGCGATCACGATGAAGCGGCGCGGGCCCTCGCTCGCCTTCTTCTTGAGCGCATCGAGCAACTCGGGGGAGGCGACCGTCTGATTCGCCACCACGAGCGTGCGCTTGGTGTCGTCGCGCTCGGCGTCGAGATCCACCACCACGTGCTCCACGGGGCGGCGCGTCGCGCGCTCCACGCGATCCACCAGGCCCTGCCGCAGCCATCCCGGAGCGCGTCTCGGGATGGGTGGAGATCACGATCTCGTCGTAGTCCTGCTCGCCCAGCGCATCCATCACCGCCGAGTACGGGTCCGGGTCCATCACCTCGCCATCGGCCTCGATGCCCGCCTCGCGCAGCAGCGCCAGCGTCATCTCGAGCCGGTTCTGGGCGGCGTCGCGCACGTGCTCGTCGTAGATCACGTAGCCGTGCTTCGGCTGGTTCTGCGGGCTGATCACGTGGGCGTGCACCTCCTCGCCCTCGGCCCGGCGCCGGATCGCGTCGATCACCGGCTTGCCGGCCACCGTCTCGTTGGCCACCACGAGCACGCGCTTCATCGGTCGTCAACCGGCGGCGGCGCTCCGCCTCCCCCGGCGGGGGTGGGCACGGCGCCCTGTCTCG
>CAWEHM010000028.1:0-5438 GCA_963808875.1 uncultured Thermoleophilaceae bacterium | reverse complement strand
GACCGGCGCCGCTATCGGCTCGTGAATCGCCTTCGTACCGTGCGCGACAGTGAGGAGTTCGCGACCCTTCCCGGGGATCTTCGCGAGAGGGTTCGCCAGATCGTCGCCGAGTCAGAGAGCTAGGACTGCGGTGGCGGCTGGCGCCGCCTCACCTCGGGGAGCGACAGGCTTCCGGGCGGAACTGAGACGGCGCGGCTGTCGCCCCAGTGCCTGATGATCGCCTCGCCGCCATGCATGCGGATGAAGGTCGCCCGCCGGTCCCCGTGCATTACGGCCTGGTCCGGCTGAAATGGCGCGGCCGACCGAAGCCGCGCATGCAAGATCTTCGATCCGGCGATCGTGTCCATCGCGGTCGCATCCATCCGCGCTAGGTTCGGCAAAGCTCTTGCTCGTCCTCCTAGCTGAAGTTTGCTGCTCGCCGGTGTCGCGACGCCTGCCCAAGGAGTACGTTCGTCTCGGGTGGCGGCCCTCGCGCTTACCCCTTCCCGAGGGTCGCCCCCACAGTCGCGGCGCGAGTGCCCGGGAACGCGAAGCGGCTCGCCCCCTTCCGACGAGACCGCTTCGCGTTAGGAAGTAACGGCCCGTCAGGCGCAGAGCTTTAGCTCCAGAGCACCAGTGCCGGCCTCGTCTGCTTGTCGAGCGTCGGCCACTGTTTGAGCGATGCAGGATGTCCGGGGCGGGGCCGAGAATAGATCACCGTGCCGCGTCGGCTGATCGTCGCTTTCGTATTCGTGCTCTGCTTGTGCGCGCTGGCTGTGCCGGAAACTGCGTTTGCGTGTTCGCGTGACGACTCGAACTACTTCGAGACGTTCGTGGACACGAGCTGTCTGCAGACGCCGCTGACCAACACGACGCTGGACGCCCTCGGCGGTCTACGACTCGCGACGAACGGCACACCGTTTACGACCACCTGGGACACCGACACCGACTTCAACACCGGTGTCAACTACCAGAGCCAGCTCTTCCCGCCGCTCGGAGTGGGCACATTGCAAACGTCCGGGGCCGGCGCGGCTGCGACACTGAAGCTTCCCTCCACGCCCCTCCCACTCGCCCCCGACGCAGCGGATCCGGTGCTTGGGCCCACCGCCTCCACGGTCGGCGACGGGGACAACGTCGACGACCCGACGGTGGTCAAGGTCGGCACTACCTACTACATGTGGTACACGGGTTATGCCGAGGACGGAAGCGCGCCTGCAATCTTCCTCGCCACCTCGGCCGACGGAACCACCTGGGTGCGCGGCAACAGCGGTAACCCGGTGCTGCAGGGCACGGCGGGAACGTTCGACGCCGACGGCGTCTCCGGCGCCGACGTCGTCTACGACCCGACCGACCCGATCGCGCCCTACAAGATGTGGTACTCGGGCCGCCAGGGCGCGTTCGGTGGGATCGGCTACGCGAGCTCCCTCGACGGGCTGACCTGGACCGTCTTCGGCGGGGCCACGCCGCTCCCGGTGCTCGACCACGGCATCGCCGGGTCCGCCGACAGCTTCAGTGCGGCAGATCCGTCGGTGCTCAAGGACGGCTCGGTGTGGAAGATGTGGTACACGGGCGACGACTCGAACAAGAAGCGCATCGCCTACGCGACCTCGACAGACGGCATGACCTGGGCCAAGGGCGGCAAGGTCATCGCGCCGGAGGATCCGGGAGTCAGCGCCAACATCCAATTCGGCGCCTTCGCGCCGACCGTGTGGAAGACGGCGAGCGGCTTCTCGATGCTCCTGACCGGACGCAAGCTCGTCGGCGGCGGGGTATTCCAGACCAAGATCATGGAGACCACGTCGACCGACGGTCTCGTCTGGGCGGGGCCGAGTCCGGCGCTGAACCCGTCCGGTGTGAACACGAAGTTCGACTTCTCCAATCTGAACTCGCCCGACCTGCTCTCCGACCCCGGGACGTCGAGCGTCTACAAGCTCTACTACTCCGGGAACACGATCGACGCCAACGGCAACTTCCACACGCGCATCGGGCTGGGCACCTCCAGCAACGGCACCTCCTTCAACAAGTTCAACGGCTCGCAGACGGGCGGCTCGGTGTTCGACGTCGGTGACCGCGGGAACCGCGTTCGACGCACGGCAGGCCTCCGGTGTCTCGGCGGCGGCGCCGGCCGGAGGTAACCCGAAGTTCGTGGGCTTCTACTGGGGCACGCGCGGCAGCGACTTCAAGCCCAGGCTGGGCGAAGCAACGTCGACCGATGGGAGCACCTGGACGAAGGTCGCCGGCAGCGCCGACGGCGGCTCGCTGCTGGCCTTGCCGAACGCAAACCAGTTCAACAAGGGCGGCGAGCGCGATCCGAGCGTCCTCTACGACTCCGGCACCTACGACCTCTACTTCACTGCGCTCGACTCCGGTGGGGCCGAGTCGATTGGCTTCTCCTCGACACCGGAGGTCGGGGGAACGAAGCAGCCCAACAACGCGAGCTGGTCGAACCCGGCGACGCAGGTACTGGCCGCGGGAGGCTCCACGTTCGATTCCTCCGGAGTGAGCCACCCGTCGGTGATCAAGGACGGCGCGACCTACGTCATGTACTTCACCGGGGACTCGTCCGGGACCCTGAGCATCGGTCGTGCGACGTCGGCAACCGCAGGCGGGGCGTTCACAGGCGATACGCAGGTCCTCGCGGCTGGAGCGGCGGGGACCTTCGACGCCAATGGCGTGAAGGACCCGGTCGTGGTGAAGGTCGCCTCGGGCGATTACCGGATGCTCTACACCGGCGTCGACGCCGACGGAATCGAACGCGTTGGCTTGGCGACTTCGGCCGACGGGTCGACATGGACGAAGCAAGGTGTCGTGCTGAACCCGAGCATGACCCCGTTCGCCGCCGACGAGAGCGGTGTCGAACCGACCGGGATGCTGGTCGACGGCGCGACCCTGCACGTCTGGACGAGCGGCATCGACCGCACGGGCCGCACGCGCGGCGACCACGCCACGACGCCCTTCCCGACGGGAAGCGGATCGATCCCGGGTGGCTGGGCGACGTATCAGCTTGGCAGCGCGTCGACGACCATCGAGGACTTCCGCCAGATCGCCCGCACCTCTAGCGGCGCCGTCACGCTCTGGATGAGCTTCCTGCAGCCGTACTCGTCCGGCGGCAATGAGTTCTGGTCCCAGTACTTCCCCGTCACCGTGTCCTCGCCCAGCGAAGCCCTGAACTTCCTGCTGACCGTGCACGGGATCCGCTGGCGCGCGCAGCTGACGACGCCGTCGTCGAACCCCAGCCTGAACACCGTGCAGGTCACCTCCGCCCCGGTCAGCTTCGCTCCGAGCGGCAGCGCCAGCTCCAATCCCGTTGGCGCCCCGCCCGGAAGGATGGTTACCGCCTGGGGCTCGTTGGTCGTCGACACGTCCCTCTTCTCGCCGGGAGGCTCGGGCACTGGCAGCGGAACGGTGCAAGTGCTCGACGCCACGAGCGCCCAGCAGTTGGCGAGCGCGCCGCTCAACACCGGCGGCACGACGACGGTCAGTCTCGCGTCCGTGTCCGCCGCGAGCCATCCGACGCTCCGCGTCGTCTTCACTCTTCAGTCCAGCGGTCAAGCGACGCCGCTCGTGCACTCGTTCACAGTCTCCTACACGAGCCAGGCCGCGGCGTCGAGCCTCACGCTCGTCGGGTCCCCGCTGAAGGTCGTCTTCGGCAAGGGCGTCAAGCTGAGCGGCCTGCTGAGCCAAGGCGGTGCGCCGCTCGCTGGACTGCCAGTTTCCGTTTCGGCGGAGCCGTTCGGCACCTCCACCTTCACGAACCTCGCCACGGTGACGACGAGCACCACCGGCGCCTACTCCACGACCACGAAGCCGAAGAAGCAGACGGTCTATCAGGCGAGCGCAGCCGGCGTGACAGCGCCCCCGACAGTGACCGTCAAGGTCGCGCAACGGCTGACGCTTTCGGTGCGACGGAAGGCCGGCAAGGTCTACCTCAAGGGAACCCTGGGACCGAAGAAGCGCCGCCGAGTCATCGTGATCCAGGTTCGAGCCGGGAAGCGCTGGCACAAGCTCGCGCGCGTGCGCACGACCAAGAAGTCGACCTTCAAGCTCGTCCGTGCATTGAAACCCGGGCATGCATACAAGTTCCGAGCGAAGACGGCCGGCTACCCGGGCCTCCTTGGCGGAACGAGTCGGACCGTCGGGCTCCGCAAGTAGGAGCCAATACGAGGGTCAGGCTCCGGGCGCATCGCCGCCCCGCGAGCAAGTGAGCTCGCTCTTTGGGGAGTCGCCATCCTGCCTGTCCCGTAGTCAGGGCTGAGAGAGGAACGGCCCGCGAAGGGGGAGCGGGCCGTTCCTGCAGGAAACTCGGTTTAAGCATCTACGTCGCCCCTTGCGGCGGCGGGCCGCAGGCGCAACCTCCTGCACGTTGAGAGTTCGATGATCTGTTCGTCATTCCTGGCTCCGGCAGAGGGCGCCGAAGTCGGTCCGGCGTGCTTGTCACCATGACCGGCGATGGCCGCTGTGTCGTTCTTTCGCGTACGCAAGTCGGACGGCACGGTTGTCTGCGAGCGCTGCGAGATTCCGAAGAGTTCGTTCGGGCGGATGCGCGGTCTGCTCGGGCGCGCGGGCTGGAGCCGGGCGGCGGGATGCTGATCGACTCGGCTCCTTCTGTGCACATGTTCTTCATGCGCTTTCCGATCGACGTCGTCTTCCTCGACCGCGACTGGAGGGTCCTTTCCGTCAGACACGAGCTGCGCCCCTGGCGCATCGCGGGCGCACGCCGCGCGGTCGCAGCGCTCGAGCTGCCGGCGGAGCCGCCGCCGCAGCTGGAATCGCCGAGGGAGATGTGCTCGCTCTCGAAGCTCACGAGGGGTGACGCGAGCGTTCGAGATCGCCTATTGCGTTCAATTTCTGAACGGCCACCATCGCGGCCGAAGCTGTGGAGTACGTTGTGGGACGTTTTGCCCGCCGTTCAAGGTGCCCAGGCAGAACACGACTCCGACCCGGCGGGATCCGCCCCAAAGCGCTCCGTTAAGCGCTGGGAAAGGGCAGCGCTTTTGCCGAAAAGCCGCTTAAGACTGCGGGGAGCGACCGTTCCGGTCGCGTTCAGGACGATGATCGACGGTTGGGCCGGGGGTCCCATTGTTCAACACGTTCATTGAACGCAGAATGGAGTTGTGGAAACTGTGGACGCTGCGGGGGTCGGCCCCGGTCAATGCGACCCTTGCCTCCGAACTGATCGCCCGTGCGGCGGCGATCGGAGCCGGAGAGCCACGGTCCGAAGATACGCCGCTCCTTCCACGCGACCTGCGTGCTGCGCTGCGTAGCAGCGAGGTTCGGGCGCGGCGCCTGGCCGAGGGGTGGGGTCAGGGGGCCCACTCGACTTCCTCGGCGATGCGATCGTCGCGATCGCCCTCGAGCACCGGCTCGAGCCCGGCGAGGCGCGCACGGCGGTCACGACCGCGGCCGACGAGCTCGGGGTGCCCCCCGAGGCCGCGGCGTTCGCAGTCTTCCGACGTGCT
>CAWEHM010000027.1:0-12607 GCA_963808875.1 uncultured Thermoleophilaceae bacterium | reverse complement strand
CCGAACAGGTGGTCGCGGCCGTCGAGCAGTCTTTCGAACAGGTCGAGCGAGGCGTGCATCCGCGCGCCCAGCTCCTTCACGCGCGCGCGGTCGGGCTCGTCGCGCTCGAGCTCGGCCTCGATCGTGTTCGGCGCGACCTTCCAGACCTCGCCCCACCAGTCGAGGAACACGTCGAGCTCGGCGCGCCGCGCGGCCTCGCGCGGGAACAGCGGCGGATCGGGCCACCTCTCCTCGAGATAGCGCAGGATCGCGCACCGAGTCGGGCATGACCACGTCGCCGTCCACGAGGACCGGCACGAGCTCCTGCCCGCTCACCTCCACCACCGGCGAGCGGTCCTCGTACGAGATCACGACCGACTCCACCTCGAGCCCCTTGTGCGCGAGCGCGAGCGCCACGCGCTCCACATTGGTCGAAAACGGGGCACTGAAGAGCCGGAGCATCGGGTGAAGGTACCCCCCCGACCGGGGGGTACTGTGTCCCGCCCCGCTAACGGAGGGGCCCGAACGGCGAAGGTTCATATAGATGGCTCGCGACCGACAACTCGCGCTGCTCTTTCCGGGGCAGGGCAGCCAGACCGCTGACATGCGCGAGACCGTGGAACGGCGGCGTCCCGACCTGCTCGAGCTCGCGCTCGAGGAGGTCGGTCCCGACCTGTTCGAGCGCGCCGCCGACGGCACGCCGCTGGGCGCAGCCCGCGATCTACTGCGCGGCCCTGGCCGGCGCTCGAGGAGCTGGACGTGGAGGCCGACGTCATGGCCGGCCACTCGCTCGGCGAGATCACCGCTCTGGTGGCCGCCGGCGCGCTCAGCGCCGAGGACGGGCTCCGGCTCGTCGCCGCCCGCGGCCGCCTCATGCAGGAGGCCGCCGAGGAGACCGGCGACGGCGGCATGACCGCCGTGCGCGCGCGTGAGGACAACCGCGACGTGATCGCCGAGGTGGCGGCCGCGAACGAGGTCTCGATCGCCAACGACAACGCCCCCGACCAGCTCGTGCTCTCGGGCGCGGTCGACGCACTCGACCGCGTGGAGGCCGAGCTGAGGGAGCGCGGCGTGCGGGGCAAGCGCCTGCCGGTCGCGGGCGCGTTCCACTCGCCGCTGATGGAGCCGGCCGTGGAGCCGTTCCGCACGGTGGTGGAGGGCATCGACTTCGCCGAGCCGAGCGTGCCGGTGATGTCGTGCGTGACCGCCCGGCCGTTCGACGACATTCCCGACCAGCTCGTCCGCGCCCTCACCGAGCCGGTCCGCTGGCTCGACGTGGTCCGCGCGCTCGACGAGCGCGGCGTGACCGAGTTCGTCGAGACAGGTCCCGGCGGCGTGTCTGACGAACCTTGTGAAGAAGTCCCTTGCGATGGAGGCCGCCGGTGCGTAGCCCGGAGCTCGTCTGGCCGGACGCGAGGGCGGCCGTGCGCGAAGCCGCCGCCTCCGACCCCGCAGCGGCGGTGACGGCGACCCCCATGCCGTGGGACCGCCATCTGCGCGCGGCCGCCCTGGCGTCCGTCGCCATGGCGGTGCCCGAGCGTGTCGTGACGAACGAGACGGTGGCCGCGGGCGCCGGCGTGACCGAGCAGTGGATCGTCCACCGAACCGGCGTGCACGAGCGGCAGGTACGTGTCCGAGGGCGAGCGGCTGCAGGACCTCGCCAGCGCGGCCGGCCGGCAGGCGCTCGAGGACGCCGGCATGGCGCCCGAGGAGCTCGACCTCGTGCTGGTGGCGACCCTCGCCGCCGACGAGCTCACCCCGAACTGCGCGCCGCTCGTGGCGCACGACCTCGGCGCCGTGAACGCCGGCGCCATGGACGTGAGCGCCGCCTGCACCGGCTTCCTGTCGGCGCTGGCGATGGCCACCGCACAGGTCGAGGGCGGCCGCTCGAACAACGTGCTCGTCATCGGCGCGGACGTTCTGAGCCGCTTCATCGACAAGACCGACCGCGGCACGGCCGCCCTGTTCGCCGACGGCGCGGGCGCGGCCGTCGTGACGGCCGCCGACGACGGCCGCGGCCGCATCGGCCACATCGTCCTGCACTGCGACGGCGCGGGCGCGAAGTCGATCGAGGCCACGCACGAGGAGCAGTTCATCCGCATGCAGGGCCACGACACCTTCAAGGCGGCGGTCACGCGGATGTCGGAGGCCTCGCTCGAGGCCGTCGAGCTCTCCGGACTCTCGCTCGACGACATCGGCCTGTTCGTCTACCACCAGGCGAACGCCCGCATCCTCGCCGCCGTCGGCGAGCGGCTCGGCCTCGACGACGCGCGCGTGATCAACTCGATCGACCGGTACGGGAACACCTCGGCCGCGACCCTTCCGATCGCCCTCGCGGACGCCCGCGAGCGCGGAATGGTCGAACCCGGCATGAACGTGCTGCTCGCCGCCTTCGGCGCGGGCTTCACGTGGGGCGCAGGCGTGATCGAATGGGCGGCATGAATGGACGACCTGATGGCAGCGCACTCGTCACCGGAGCCTCACGCGGGATCGGTGCGGCCATCGCCAGGGCGCTCGCCCGGGAGGGCTGGCCCGTGGGCGTGAACTACCGCTCGGACGAGGACGCGGCGAACGCCGTGGTCGACGAGATCGTCCAGGCCGGCGGGCGCGCGAAGGCGCTCCACGGCGACGTCTCGGACCCCGCCACCGCCGACGCGCTCTTCACGGCGCTCGAGGAGGAGTACGGCCCCGTGCTCGTGCTCGTGAACAACGCGGGCGTGCGCGCCGACGGCCTCGCCCCGATGATCGACGACAACGACTGGGACCGCGTCGTGGACACGAACCTGTCCGCCGCGTTCCGGCTCACCCGCCGCGCGCTGCGCCCGATGATCCGCGCCCGCTACGGCCGCGTGGTGAACATCTCCTCGATCGTCGGAGCGGTCAGGGGAAACGCGGGCCAGGCCAACTACGCTGCTTCCAAGGCCGGGCTCGTCGCCATGACGAGGACGGTCGCCGCGGAGGTGGCCCGCCGCGGAGTGACCGTGAACGCGGTGGCCCCCGGCCTCATCGAGACCGACATGACCGAGGGCATTGGAGAGAACTTGCTGGAACACGTGCCCGCCAACCGGGCGGGCACACCGGATGAGGTTGCCGAGTGCGTGCGCTTCCTGGCGTCAGATGGCGCCGCGTACGTGACCGGCGTGTGCCTCACCGTCGACGGAGGCCTCACGGCCTGATCAGAGGAACAAGGAGAACGAACCGATATGGCAGCTACCGCTACACGTGAGGAGATCGAGAGCCGCGTTTTCTCGGCGCTCGAGGAGTTCGGCGCCGAGCCGGACCAGATCAACCCCGACGCGACCTTCGAGTCGCTCGACATCGACTCGCTCGACCTGGTCGAGCTCGCGCAGATCGTCGAGGACGACTACGGCGTGCAGCTCAAGGGCGAGGACATGGAAGGTGTGAAGACCGTCCGGCAGGCCGTCGACCTGGTGATGTCGAAGCTGGGATGACGCGCTCTGTCGTCATCACGGGCGTTGGCGCGGTCACGCCGCTGGGCGTGGGCGCGCGGACGCTGCACGAGCGCTGGAGCGCCGGCGTGTCCGGCATCGAGGACGGCTACGGCCGCTCGACCGAGTTCGAGCCGAAGGAGCACCTCTCCACGAAGGAGGTGCGCCGCTCGGACCGCTACACGCAGCTCGCGCTCGCGGCCGCCAAGGAGGCGCTCGAGGACGCGGGCTGGAACGGCGGCCCGCCCGTCGACCCGGACCGCGCGGCCTGCGTGATCGGCACCGGGATCGGCGGCATCGGCACGCTGGAGGCGAACCACATCATCCTGCGCGACGAGGGCGCCGACCGCATCTCGCCGCTGTCGATCCCGCTGCTGATGGCGAACGCCGCCTCCGGCGTGATCGCGATGAAGCACGACCTGCGCGGGCAGTCCTTCGGGACGGTGTCCGCCTGCGCGGCGGGCGCGCACGCGATCGGCATGGCCGAGCGGCTGATCCGCTACGGCGACGCCGACGTGGTCGTGACCGGCGGCAGCGAGGCGGCGATCACGCCGCTCGCGACCGCGGCGTTCGGGCGCATGGACGCCCTGAGCGATTCCGGCATCTCCCGTCCCTTCGACCGTCGTCGCGACGGCTTCGTGATGGGCGAGGGCGCCGGAGTGCTGGTGTTGGAGGAGGAGGAGCAGGCGAGGGAGCGCGGCGCGCGCATCCTCGGTTACGTGCGCGGCTACGCGTCGACGTCGGACGCGCACCACCTGACGGCGCCGGAGCCGAGCGGCAGAGGGGCCGCCCGCGCGATGGAGCTCGCGCTGAAGGACGCCGGAATCGAGGCATCGGACGTGCTGTACGTGAACGCGCACGGCACCTCGACGCCGCTGAACGACCGCGCCGAGACGAACGCCATCAAGACGGCGCTCGGCGAGGAGCTGGCGGCGAAGATCCCGATCAGCTCGACCAAGTCCGCGATCGGTCACCTGCTCGGCGCCGCCGGCGCCGTCGAGGCGATCGCGACGCTGCTGGCGCTGCGCGACCGGATCGCGCCGCCGACCCTGAACTACGGCGAGCCCGACGAGGGGCTCGACCTCGACTACGTGCCCAACGAGGCACGACCGCTGCAGAACGGCGACGTCCGAGCGATCGGGCTGTCGAACGCGTTCGGCTTCGGCGGCCACAACGCAGTTCTCTGCCTGGAGGCTTCATGAGCGCACTTGCGGACAGGATGCCCGCTGAGCGGATCTCGCCGCTCCTGAAGGAGCCCCGTGAGGTCACGGCCAGGGATCGGCTCGAGCTTCTCTGCGACCCGGGATCGCTGCACGTGATCCGTTCGACCGTGCTCCCGCGGCGTGAGTCGAAGCGCATGCGCGAGGGCGACGGCGTCGTGGGCGCCGCCGGGACCATCTCCGGCCGCCCCGTGTACTGCTACGCGCAGGACCAGTCGTTCGCCGGCGGCTCGCTCGGCGAGGCGCACGCGGACACGATCGTGCGCGTGATGCAGCTCGCGGGCCGCGCGGGCGTGCCGGTCATCGGCTTCGTCGCCTCGGGCGGCGCACGGATGGACGACGGTATCGCCGCGCTGGGCGGTTACGGCCGCATCTTCCGCGAGAGCGTGAAGCTGTCCGGGAAGGTGCCGCAGATCTCGGTGATCACCGGGGTCTCCGCGGGCGGCGGCGCGTATTCGCCCGCGCTCACCGACTTCGTCGTCATGACCGAGGGCTCGGCGATGTTCCTGACCGGCCCGGGCGTCGTGAAGGAGGTCACCGGCGAGGACGTGGACGCCCAGGAGCTGGGCGGGCCGAAGGTGCACTCGAAGAACGGCGTGTGCCAGTTCGTGGCCGCCAACGACCACGAGGCGGTCGGGCTTGGTGCGCGAGCTGCTGGCGCACCTGCCGCAGCGGGCCGGCGAGACACCCCCGCACGGGCTGCCGGCGCCGGTGCCGGCGCACGATCCGTCCGACTGCGTGCCCGAGGCGGCACGCAAGGTGTACGACGTCCGCGACGTGATCCGCTCGGTGGTGGACAACGAGGAGATGCTCGAGATGTCCTCGCGCTGGGCGCGCAACATGGTCACCGCCTTCTGCCGGATCGACGGGCGGTGCGTGGGCATCATCGCCAACCAGCCCTGGCACCTCGGCGGCGTGATCGACGGCGACGCGTCGCAGAAGGCCGCGAAGTTCGTGCGCACCTGCAACGCCTACGGGATCCCGCTGGTGGTGTTCGTCGATACCCCAGGCTTCCTGCCGGGCACGAAGCAGGAGAACCTCGGCGTGATCCGTCACGGCGCGAAGCTCCTGCACGCGTTCGCCGAGGCCGTGGTGCCCAAGGTGACCGTGGTCCTGCGCAAGGCCTACGGCGGCGGCTTCATCACGATGAACTCGAAGGACCTGGGCGCCGACCTCGCACTCGCCTGGCCCGACGCTCAGATCGGGATCATGGGCGCGAAGCAGGCCGTGGGCGTCGTGCACCGCAAGGCGATCGCCGCGGCGGACGACCCCGCCGCCGAGCACGACCGGCTCGCGGCCGAGTACGAGGCCGAGCACGTGTCGGCCGCGATCGCCGCGCGCGAGGGGTTCATCGACGAGCTGGTCGAGCCGCGCGACACGCGCCGCCGGCTGGCGGGCGCGCTGTCGGCGCTCTCGAGCGCGGGCGGCTACGGCAACGGCGGAGGGAACATCCCGCTGTGACCACGTACGTGGCAATGGGCGACAGCTTCACCGCGGGCACCGAGCCCGGCGTGCCGCGCTGGCCGGACCAGCTCGCCCGCTCGCTGGGCGGCCTCTACTTCAACCTGGCGGAGGTCGGCGCAACGAGCGAGCACGTCGAGGCCGAGCAGCTGAAGCGGGCGCTCGAGCTGTCCCCGGACGTGGTCACGCTCGTGTGCGGCGCGAACGACGTGCTGGTCAACACGCGACCGGACGCCGACGCCTACGCCGAGCGGCTGGCGCGCATGTTCACGCGTCTGCGGGAGGAGTACCCCGAGGTGATGATCCTCACCGCGACCTACCCGGACATCTCCCAATTCCTCGACCTGCGGCCGCGCTCGCGGATTCGCGTGGAGTGGGGGATGCGGAAGTTCAACGCCGCCTGCCGCGACGTGGCGCTACGTCACGAGGTCGTGCTGCTCGAGGGCTTCGACCATCCGGTCACGAGCGAGCGCTCGAGCTTCGCCGAGGACGGCTTCCACCTCGGCGCGGAGGGCCACCGGGCCGCCGCCCGCGAGTTCATGCGCGCGCTCCGCAAGCGCTTTCGCCCCCGCCCGCGCCCGGCGTGACGGCCACCGGCGCTCCCGCCGAGTCCGTGCCGGTCGAACAGCTCGAGATCACCCCGAGCGGCATGGCAGCGGCTGCCGCTCGCCTGTTCGAGCGCTCCTTCCGCGCGCTCACGGTGGGCGACCGGTTCGAGACCGCCGGCCGGACGGTGCGCGAGCCGGACATCCTCCAGTTCGCCGACCTCACCGGCGACGCTCACCCGCAGCACATCGACCCGGGCTGGGCCGCCGGCTCTCGCTTCGGCGAGCAGATCGCGCACGGGCTGCTCGTGATGTCCTTCGCCGTGGGCCTCCTGCCGCTCGACGCGGACCGGGTCGTCGCCCTGCGCCGCGTGGGCGACGCCGTCTTCAAGCAACCTGTGAAGATCGGCGACACCTTGCACGTCGAGGGCAAGATCACGGCACTGAAGGAGCTCGATTCGGAGACCGGGCTGGTCGAGACGGCGTTGCGCATCGTGAACCAGGACGGCCGCCTTGTCGTGCGCGCGACCGTGGAGCTCGTGTGGCGGGCCTGAGCCTCGAAGGCAAGCGCCTCCTCATCACCGGCGTACTGACCAAGGGGAGCATCGCCTACACGGTCGCCGAGCGAGCCCAGGAGCACGGCGCCCAGGTGGTCCTGACGGGGTTCGGCCGGACGCGACGGATGACGGAGCGCGCCGCGACGCGGCTGCCGGAGCCTCCGGACGTGCTGGAGCTCGACGTGAACAGCCCCGAGGATCTCGAGGCACTGACGGAGGAGCTGCGCGGCCGCTGGGGTCAGGTGGACGGCGCTCTTCACGCCATCGCCTTCGCTCCGGGAGACGCCCTGGGCGGCAACTTCATGTCGGCCCCGGCCGAGTCGGCGGAGATCGCCTTCCGGACGAGCGCGTACTCCTTCAAGGCGCTGGCCGAGGCGCTCGTGCCGCTGATGGACGGCGGCGGCAGCCTGGTGGGCATGGACTTCGACGCCACGAAGGCGTGGCCGATCTACGACTGGATGGGCGTGGCGAAGGCGGCGCTCGAGTCCGTGAACCGGTATCTGGCCCGCGACCTCGGCGAGCAGGGCGTCCGCGTGAACCTCGTCTCCGCCGGCCCGGTGGAGACGCCCGCCGCCCAGGGCATCCCCGGCTTCGAGACGCTCGCCGGCCTGTGGGAGAAGCAGGCACCGCTGGGCTGGGACACCTCGGACCCGGGACCGGTGGCCGACGCGGTGCTGTTCCTTCTGTCGGACCTGGGCCGCGGTGTCACTGGCGAGATCCTCCACGTGGACGGGGGATTCCACGCGATGGGCGCGCCGCTCCGGGACTAGAACTGCAGCATTGAGGGGGTCGGGACCCGCCGCCCGACCGCCAATTCCGCACGGTGGTCGGGATTCGTTGCGGAAAACGCACCGATTCCCGACCACCGCCGCTGCGGACCCCCTTCAATGCCCGTAGTTCGTCCCACAGCAAGCGAGCCGTTACATTCGGCGCGTGCTGCTCGCCATCGACGTAGGCAACACGCAGACCCATGTGGGGATGTTCCAGGACGACGAGCTCGTCGAGCACTGGCGGTTCGCCACGGTCAGGTTTGCCACGGCGGACGAGCTCGCCACCGTGCTCGCGGGGCTCCTCGACCTGCGCGACCTCCGGCTCGCGGACGTGCACGCCGCGATGGTGTCGGCGGTCGTGCCCACGCTCGCGCACGAGTACGAGCTGGCCATCGGGCGCTACTTCGGCGGCCGCGGGCTCCTCGTGAGCTCAGACATCAAGAGCGGCATGCCGATTCGGATCGACCGGCCTCAGGAGCTGGGCGCGGACCGGCTCGTCAACGCCGTCGCGGCCTACGACCGCGTCGGCGGTGCGTGCATCGCGGTCGACTTCGGCACCGCGATCAACTACGACGTGGTGTCGGCCGCCGGCGAGTACCTCGGCGGGGTGATCTCGCCGGGCATCGAGATCTCGCTCGAGGCCCTGGCGGCCCGCGCGGCCCGGCTGCCGCGCGTGGACATCGAGGCGCCGCGCCACGCGATCGGAAAGGGCACGGAGGAGGCCATCCAGGCGGGCGTCGTGTACGGGTTCGCCGGTCAGGTGGACGCCATCCTCGGCCGCATCCGGGAGGAGCTCGGCGAGGAGGCCACCGCGATCGCCACGGGCGGCTTCGCTGGCGCGATCGTCCCGTTCTGCGAGCAGGTGGACGAGGTGGACGATCGGCTCACGCTGCAGGGTCTGAAGCTGATCTGGGACCGAAACTCCACCTAGTCGCGATCTAAACGTTCCGGGTGTATGTTCGCTGCGAGGAACTCGCCCTGGCCGCCCGGGTTCGCCCACATCCATTCGACGTCACGGTCGACGATCTCGGCCATGTCGCTGTCGTGCGCGTGCAGGGCGAGGTGGACGCCGCCACGGCGCCGCGGATGGGTGAGACCGTGAATCGCCTGTTCGCCCGCAACAAGCGCGTGGTGCTCGACCTGCGGAACGTGGACTTCATGGACCTCCACGGCCTCGCGGTGGTGATCCGCGCCACCAGGCGCGCCCGCAACGACGGCGGCAGCTTCGCCATCGCCCGGCCGGCGCCGTGCGTGCGGAGGCTGGTGGAGCTCGTGCACGCGGAGGCCGAGGTGCCCATCCTGCCCGACGGCACGGATCCGCTCCACGCCGCCTGACAGCCCGGATCCGCTCCACGCGGCCTGACGGCGCTACCTTCTCCACGTGCGCTCCCTGACGGACACGTGGACGCTCGGCGACCTCCGGCTCGCCAACCGCGTGGTGCTCGCGCCGCTCGCCGGCATCGGCAACTGGTTCGTGCGCCTCCAGGCAAAGCGCCACGGCGCCGGGCTCGTGGTATCCGAGATGGTGTCGAGCTTCGGCCTCGTGCACGGCGACGCGCGCACCCACCGCGAGTTCCTGCGCATCCACCCGGACGAGCACCCCGTGTCGATGCAGCTGTTCGGGCACGACGCGGATGTGATGCGCGAGGCGGCCGCCATCGCGGCCGCGGCGGGCGCCGACCTGATCGACCTCAACATGGGCTGCCCGGTGCGCAAGGTGTGCAGGACCGGTGCGGGCGCCGCGCTCCTCGACGATCCCGACCGGGCGGTTGCGATCGCCCGCGCGGCGCGCGAGGGCAGCGAGCTCCCGGTCACGGCGAAGCTGCGTCCCGGCCGCCAGCCGAGCGACCGCGCCGGCGTGACGCTCGCGCGGCGGCTCGTGGAGGAGGCCGGCGTGGCCGGCATCGCGTTCCACCCGCGCCACGCCTCGCAGCAGCACTCGGGGGCACCCGACTACGCGCTCGCACGCGAGCTGGTCGAGGCCGTGGCGGTGCCGGTGATCCTGTCCGGCGGGCTCTCGAGCGAGGACAGGGTGCGGCGCGCCTTCGATGAGAGCGGCGCCGAGGCCGTGATGCTGGCGCGCGGGGCACTCGGCAACCCATGGCTCTTCGAGCGCCTGCTCGGCACCCGCGACACCGAGCCCACCCCCGACGAGATCCTGGACGAGCTCGAATGGGTGATCGCGTCGGCCGAGGATCACCTCGGCGTGGAACGCGCGGGCCGCTATTTGCGGAAGTTCTATCCCTGGTACGCCGACCGCCTCGGACTCACCAGGCGCGAGCGCCACGAGCTCGTCACGGCGCCCACGACGGCTCATGCGCGAGCCGCTTTCGACCGGTTCGCGGAAGCCGCCACGCCGCTCGCCGCCTGATCGGAACGGCCTTTTTGCCCGTATGTGCTGTTGCTACACTCCTGCGTCCCCTCGGGAGGTAGAACAGGGGTTTTCACATGACACGAGAGACCGTCCTCACACCTGAAGGCCTGAAGGAGCTGAAGGCCAAGATCGACCACCTGTCGGGCGACAGGCGTCGCGAGGTGGCCGAACGCATCAAGGAGGCTCGCGAGTTCGGGGACATCTCCGAGAACGCGGAGTACGACGACGCCAAGAACGAGCAGGCGATGCTCGAGAAGCAGATCTCCGACCTCGAGGAGAAGCTCCGCAACGCACGTGTGATCGACGCGAAGTCGGTGGACACGGACGTGGTCAGCGTCGGGGTCACCGTCCACGTGAAGGACCAGAAGACGGACAAGTCGACGAAGTTCAAGATCGTCGGCTCCGCCGAGGCCAACCCGGCCGACAGCAGGCTCTCGAACGAGTCGCCCGTCGGCCGCGCACTGCTCGGCCACAAGCGCGGCGAGACGGTCAGCGTGCAGGTGCCGCGCGGCCCGGCGCGCAAGCTGAAGATCACCAAGATCGAGCGCTGAGTAGCTTTTCGCCGGTGGACGACCGGCGCGCCAAGCTGGAGCGCCTGCGCGAGCAGGGCATTGACCCCTTCCCGCACGGTTTCCCGGGCGTCGTCGCGACCTCCTCGATCCTCGACGACCTCGAACCGGGACAGGAGACGGATCGTGCTTATCGGGTGGCCGGTCGAATGGTTGCCCGTCGCGATCAGGGAGGCGCCGCCTTCATCGATCTGGTCGATCGCGGGGGCAAGCTCCAGCTTCACGCCAAGCGCGACGTACTCGGCGAGGAGTCGTTCGACCGGTTGGTCTCGCTCGACATCGGCGATCTGATCGGCGTCGACGGCACCGCCTTCAAGACGCGTCGCGGGCAGTTGAGCCTCCTGGTCACTGACTGGAAGCTCCTCGCGAAGTCTCTTCGCGACATCCCGAAGGAATATTTCGGGCTCGAGGACGTCGAGACTCGCTACCGGCACCGCGAGCTGGATCTGATCGCGAACGCCGAGTCGAGGGAGCTGTTCATCCGCCGCACCAAGATCGTCCGGGCGATTCGCAACTGGCTGGACGACCGCGGCTTCCTCGAGGTGGAGACCCCGATCCTGCAGCCGCTCTACGGAGGCGCGCTGGCCCGCCCGTTCGTCACCCATCACAACCAGCTCGACCGGGACTTCTTCCTGCGGATCGCCGACGAGCTGTACCTGAAGCGGCTGATCGTCGGCGGGCTCGAGCGCGTGTACGAGATCGGCAAGGACTTCCGCAACGAGGGCGTCTCGCACAAGCACAACCCCGAGTTCACGATGATCGAGTGGTACGAGGCGTACGCGGACTACAACGACATCGCGGACCGCCTCGAGGAGCTGGTCGAGTACGTCGCGAACGAGATCGGATACGACGGCCCGATCGACTTCTCGCGCCCGTGGAAGCGGATCACTCTCCGCGACGCGATCAAGGAGAAGACGGGCATCGACATCCTGACGGCCGACGAGCTGCCGGGGGAGGGCACCTGGGCCAAGCGGGTGGACACGCTGCTGTCGCATGAGGTCGAGCCCGACCTCCAGAACCCGACCTTCATCATGGACTACCCGAAGGAGCTGTCGCCCTTCGCGAAAGACCACCGCTCCGAGGAGGGGCTCGTCGAGCGCTTCGAGGCGTTCGCCGGCGGGATGGAGTTCTCGAACGCCTTCACGGAGCTGAACGACCCGGACGAGCAGCGCGCCCGCTTCGAGCAGCAGCGCGCCGACCAGGCGGCAGGCGACGAGGAGACCCAGCCCTACGACGAGGACTACGTCGCGGCGCTCGAGCACGGGATGCCGCCCACGGGAGGCATCGGGATCGGAATCGACCGCCTCACGATGATCATGAGCGGCCGCGACTCGATCCGCGAGGTCGTGCTCTTCCCCGCGATGCGCGGCTAGCCGCCGGCGCGGCTAGCGCTCGACGGCCCGCTTCAGCTTCGTCTCGGCCTGCTCCACGGCGTTGCTCGACCGTATGAGCGCCCGTGCCGCCTTCCGCTGGTCCACCACGTCGTGGCCGCGGGCCGCCGTGGCCACGTCGCGGAGGTCCGTTGTGACGTCATCGAGCCGCCCCAGGAGGGCCTTCATCTCGTCCTGAGCGCCGTTCGGCGGGTCGAGCTTCGACAGGTTGGCGCGGGTCTGGTGGGTACGCCGGGCGAGCGCGTCGAACGAGCTCGGCTTGGTGCCCACGTGCTCCCCAAGCCGGCTCAGC
>CAWEHM010000026.1:0-513002 GCA_963808875.1 uncultured Thermoleophilaceae bacterium | reverse complement strand
TGGCCTGCCCGGCGGGGACCTGAAGCTTGATGAGGGTGAGGACCTTGCGTGCCATGAGCGACGGAACAGCCTAGCGGCTGCCGCTAGATCTTCTTCACCTGGTCGAACCCGACCTCGACCGGCGTCTCGCGCCCGAAGATCGAGACCAGAACCTTCAGCTTGGCCGCGTCCTCGTTGATCTCGGAGATCTCGCCCGAGAAGTCCGACAGCGGCCCGGAGACCACCTTGACCGACTCGCCGATCGAGAACTGCGCGCGGGTGCGCGGCCGCTCGGCCGTCTCGCGGTGCAGCAGCCTGTCCACCTCGGGCTGGTTCAGCGGCACCGGGTTGTTCGAGGCGCCCACGAACCCGGTCACCCCCGGGGTGTTCTTGACGAGCTGCCAGGAGTCGTCGGTCAGGTTCATGTTGACGAGGAGGTAGCCGGGCATCGTGCGCTGCTCCTTCGTCTGCTTCTGGCCGTCCTTCATCTCCTGCACCTGCTCGGTGGGGATGACGATCTGGCGGATGTTGTTCTCCTGGCCAAGCGAGATGCGTCGGTGCTCAAGGTTCTGTTTGACCTTGTTCTCGTGACCGGAGTAGGTGTTGACTGCGTACCAGCGGAACATCGTTAAGTATGCGTCCCTCTAGAGGATTGCCTGGATCAGCTTGGAGAAGATCGCGTCCAGCAGGCCGAGATAGCCGCCCGCGATCAGGACGAAGCCGAGCACGACGCCGGTGAGGGTGACCAGGGCCTGGCGGTTCGGCCACTGGACGCGCTGGAGCTCGGCCCAGACTGCGATCAGGAACTGTATTACGCGCGGGCGGTGCTTGTGCGCCTCGTGCGGATCGCGCCCGCGGCGACCGCGGACCGCGTAGCCGGATTCGCCGACGCCGGTGGCTCCCGGCTCGTCGACGAGATCGTCCTCGGCGAAGTCGTCGGCGGCCTCCCAGTCCTCGATCTCCTCGTATGCCTGCTCCTCGGCGAGCTCGGCGGCCTCCTCGTCGTCGAGGGCGGCCTCGTGCTCGTCACGATCGACGAGGGCCTCGTCGTGGTCGAGCACGAAGTCGCTCCGGCCCAGCTCCTCCGGAGGAGCTCCGGCCTCGAGGTGGTCGGCGTCGATGCCGGGCGGTCCGGGCCCGTCCACGGGCTCGACCCGCTCCGGCGTGACGCCGGGGATGTCGGCCCGCGACTGGCCGTCGCCGCCCTGCTGCTGGAGCCGGCGCGCGCGACGCTCAGCCTGGCGCTGCTTCGAGCGCTGGCGGTCACGAGCCATGCGTCAGCGTGTCTCTTTGTGCGGGGTGTGCTTCCCGCACCAACGGCAGTACTTGCGGAACTCAACCCGATCCGGGTTGTTCCGCTTCGACTTCTCGGTTTGATAGTTACGCCGCTTGCACTCCTCGCACGCGAGGGTGACGGCGATTCGGACGTCTCCGCGAGCCATGGCTCCTGGGAAGGTTGTGGGGATGGGCAGCCGGGGGCACGCGAACGATTCGCGGCCGGCCGCGAGGTCGAATCTGAGTCTAGCGGCGGCTACGCGAACACGGCCTGCCACCCGCGGTGCACTCCATTGCAACCGATTCGGCCGCAAGAGAGCCCTTTCGCTGCGGAAACCTCCACCGGATTCGTGCGCGCCCGCCACACGTCTTCACAGGCCCCCCAATAGTCGCCTTACTTACCCGTGCGGGGTCGCGTGCGACCAAGGACGGGGATTCGATTTCTACTTTGCTGTACGTGCTGGGCGGCTGGTTCTGCGTCAGCCTGCTCGCATATCTGCTGCTGCTGCCGATGCTGCGGATGTCGAGGAGCGGCGACAGCGACGGCGTCGCGCGGCCGCGCGGCCTGGCCGCGCCGGCCACCAGCGGCGTGCCCTCACCACAGCGGCTCGGCTACTCCGGGATCATTCTCGAGCGCCTTGCCCAGCACACGCGCACGGTGATCGGCGTCCACGAGGCGTGGATCGCGATCACCCCGCCGGGCGAGCAGCGCACCCACACGGTCGTGGCCGCGGCGGGCACGGACCCGGAGGTGATCGGAATGCGGGTCGCTCGGCCGCGCGCCGAGCTGGGCGGGCTCGCGTCGGCGCCGGTGATGATGCACGGCCACCTGCGCGGAGCGCTGTGCGTGGGGGCGCACGCGACAGGCGGCGGCCTGACCCGGCTCGACATGGACCTGCTCGAGGAGCTCGCGACGCTGACCGGCGAGGTGCTCACCCACCACGAGAGCCGCGAGCTCTTCCGCGGCGACTCGCAGGCCGAGATCGGCGCCCTGGTCCGGGCGCTGGCGGACGCCGACGGCGACACGTACCGCCACTCGCTCGAGGTGGCGGCCACGGCACGCGCGATCGCGAAGCGGCTGGGGCTGCAGGACGTGGACCTCGTGGAGGTGGAGCTCGGAGCGCTGCTTGCACGACCTCGGCAAGCTGCGCATGCCGGCGCACATTCTCCGCAAGCCCGGCCCCCTCGACAACGACGAGACTGACCTGATGCGGCTCCACCCCGAGTGGGGCTGCGAGATGGTGGCGCGCGTGCCCGGACTCGAGGCCGTGGCGCTGATCGTGCGGCTGCATCACGAGCGCCCCGACGGCAGCGGCTACCCCCACGGGCTCACCGATGAGCGCATCCCGATGGCGAGCAAGATCGTCGCCGCCTGCGACGCCTACGGCGCGATGACGCGCCGGCGCGACTACAGCGAGCCGCTCGACGTGGACACGGCATTGGTCGAGCTCGAGACGAACTCGGGCAACCAGTTCGACCCGCTCGTGGTCGAGGTGCTGGCCGACTTCGTGCGCGAGCCGGTCGCCGTCGCGGCCTGAGGGCCAGCGTCGAGGCCGCCGCCCTACGTAGCATGCGGCACCGATGCGATCGCTAGCGCGCTGGTGCTTCACCCACCGCTTCCGGGTCCTGGCGGCCTGGGTGCTGGCGCTGGTGGTGCTGGGCGGGCTGAGCGTCAAAGCCGGGTCGGGCTACACGGACTCGTTCTCGCTGCCGGGAACGGAGTCCACCACCGCCCTGAATCTGCTCAACGAGAACTTCAACACCGAGTCCACAGACACCAACCAGGTGGTGTTCGCCGCCGAGGACGTCACCGACCCGGCCATCCAGGCACGGATCGAACGCACGCTGGACCGGATCGCCGAGCTCCCGCACGTCGAGCGGGTCGACAGCCCGTTCGCCAAGGGCGCCGCACAGGGCCAGATCTCCAAGAACGGCCGGGTCGCGTTCGCGACCGTGCACATGGACGGCGAGCAGCCGATCGCCGATGTCCCCAAGTCCGCCTACGACAAGCTGATCGCCACCGCCGAGGACGCGCGCGGCGACGGACTCCAGGTGGAGCTGGGCGGCAACGGGATCCAGCAGGCCACGCAGCAGCAAGGCGGCTCGAGCGAAGTGATCGGCTTCATCGCCGCCGCGATCGTGCTCGCGATCGCCTTCGGTTCCCTGTGGGCCACGCTGCTGCCGCTGATCTGCGCAGTCCTGGCGCTCGGCTGCGGCCTCGCCGCGACCGGCCTGCTCGCCCACGCGATCGACATCGCCACCTTCTCCCCCACGCTCGCCACCCTGATCGGCCTGGGCGTCGGCATCGACTACTCCCTGTTCGTCGTCACCCGCCACCGCAACGCGATCAAGGCCGGCCGGGACCCCGAGGCCGCGTGCGTGCGCTCACTGAACACCTCCGGCCGGGCGGTGCTGTTCGCGGGCGCCACCGTGATCGTGGCGTTGCTGGGCTTGTTCGTGCTCGGCGTGAGCTTCCTCAACGGGGTCGCGGTCGCCTCCGCGATCGTGGTCCTGACCACGATGACCGCGGCCGTCACGCTGATCCCCGCGCTGCTGGGCATCATCGGCATGCGGGCGCTGTCCCGCAAGGAACGCCGGCGACTCGCCGAGCGCGGGCCCAGCGACCCCAAGCTGGAAGGGTTCTGGCCGAAGTGGGCGCGGATCGTGCAAGAGCACCGCGTGGTGCTCGGCGCGGCCGCCTTGATCGTCATGCTCGCACTCGCCGTGCCGGCGCTGTCGCTGCGCCTGGGCTCCTCCGACGCCGGGCAGGACCCGGAGTCCACCACGACTCGCAAGGCGTACGACCTGCTCGCGGAGGGGTTCGGGCCGGGGTTTAACGGCACCTTGCAGATCGTCGTGAAGACCCCCAACGGCAAGGCCGACCTGCCCGAGGTGCAGAAGCTCGCCGACACGCTCGAACAGACCGATGGACTGGCGTCGGTCAGCCCCCCGGTGCAGTCCCCCAACGGACAGGTCGCGTTGATCGTGGCGCGGCCCGCCACCGCCCCCCAGGACGAGGCCACCAGCGAGCTGATCGACACGCTGCGAGCGGACGTCGTCCCCGGCGCGGCCGGAGGCCTGGAGGTCTACGTCGGCGGGGTCACCGCGATCTTCGAGGACTTCGCCGGGGTGCTGACCGACAAGCTGCCGCTGTTCATCGCGGTGATCGTGCTGCTCGGCTGCCTGCTGCTGATGCTCGCGTTCCGCAGCATCCTGATCCCGCTGACCGCGGCCGTGATGAACCTGCTGGCGGCGGGCGCGGCGTTCGGGGTCGTCACCGCCGTCTTTCAGGATGGGTTCCTCGCCGGTCCGCTGGGTGTCGGGACCGGCCCGGTCGAGGCGTTCCTGCCGGTGATGATGCTCGCGATCCTGTTCGGTCTCTCCATGGACTATCAGGTGTTCCTGGTCAGCCGCATGCACGAGGAATGGGTCAACACGCACGAGAACAGCCACTCGGTCAGGATCGGGCAGGCCGCGACCGGGCGGGTGATCACAGCTGCGGCAACGATCATGATCTTCGTGTTCGGATCGTTCCTGTTCGCGGGGCAGCGCGTGATCGCCGAGTTCGGCATCGGCCTGGCCAGCGCCGTGTTCCTGGACGCGTTCATCCTGCGCACCGTGCTCGTCCCGGCGGTCATGCACATGCTCGGCGACCGCAACTGGTGGCTGCCTCGCCGCCTGGACCGGGTGCTGCCACGCGTCGCGGTCGAAGGCGCCGAAAGCTAACCGTGCCCACGTTTCTCAGCAAACTGAGGCCTCTCTGGGCCGTCGCCGTTCCTGTGATTGCCGGCTGGCTCTACGGCTCCCGGCTGCGCAACCGCATCCTGACGTGGGGAGCAACGTCGAAGGAGGCGAACAATCGGCTGCCAGGCGACGAGCTGCTCGAGGATGCCGACGGCGTCGCCACACGAGCTATCGACGTCGACGCGCCTCCCGAGGCGGTCTGGCCCTGGGTCGCTCAGATGGGTCCGGCGCCCCGGGGCGGCGCCTACACGTACGACTGGATCGAGAACCTCCTCGGTCTTAACATGCACAGCGTCGATCACGTGCTGCCGGCGTTCCAGCATCCGATGGTCGGTGATGTGCTCAGCTACGGAGCCAACCGGATGCGGGTCCAGCGCGTGGAATCGGAGCGTGTTCTTGCCTGGCGCTCCGAAGACGGCAACTGGGTGTGGTCTTTCGTGCTCGTACCCAACGCCGTGGGCACACGCCTGATCAGCCGCAACCGCTTCCGACTCCCGACGCTCCCGGCACGGGCGGAGATGTTCCTCATGGAGCCCGCCTCACTGGTCATGGAACGCCAGATGCTGCGGGGCATCAGGGACCGGGCCGAGCACCTCGCCGGTGGTGCGTCGTGACGAGCTGTGTCGTTGCGGCGCTCGTCGATCGCTAGTCCGAGCATCCCAAGCATTGACGGGGGGACGCCGTTCCGGCTGAATAGGGGGATGAGCTTCGCCGTCGCCGGTGACAAGTACGACCGGTTCATGGGGCGCTACTCGCGCGAGCTCGCGCCGCTGCTGATCGAGTTCGCCGGTGTGAAGCGCGGGATGGGCGTCGTGGACGTGGGGTGCGGGCCGGGGGCGCTCACCGAGAGCCTGGTGAAACTGACCGGGGCGGAGAAGGTCGCGGCCGCCGATCCGTCCGAGCCGTTCGTGGCCGCGGCCACCAAGCGAGCGCAGGGCGCGGACGTCCGGCTCGCTCCCGCCGAGGAGCTCCCGTGGGAGGACGATCGGTTCGACGCGGCGCTGTCCCAGCTCGTCGTGAACTTCATGCGCGACGCGGACGCCGGCGTCTCGGAGATGCGCCGGATCGTGCGGCCGGGGGGCGCGGTGGCCGCGTGCACGTGGTCCTACGGCGAGGACATGGAGATGCTGCGGAGCTTCTGGGACTCGGCGCGCCGGCTCGACTCGGGCGCCCCTGACGAGGCAAGCACCATGCGATACCGGAGCACGGAGGAGCTGGGCGAGCTGTGGCGGCGCGTCGGGCTGGCCGAGGTGGAGACCGGCCAGCTGCGGGTCGAGACGAGCTACACCGGGTTCGACGACCTGTGGGAGCCGTTCACGTTCGGAGTCGGCCCGGCGGGTACGTACCTTGCGAAGCTCTCGCCCGAGCAGCGCGAACAGCTCCGCACGGAGCTCTTCAAGCGGGTGGGCGAGCCCTCAGGACCGTTCACCCTGAGCGCGACGGCATGCGCCGTGCGCGGCTCGGCCTGACTGGAGGTTCCGATGACAGAAGAAGCACGACTCGAGTCCGTTGAGTCCGGTCTCACACCTGTGACGCCGGGGTGGTTCGTCGTCAACGCACGCGACGCCGCCTGGATGAACAACGATGCGACGGAGGCCTGCTGCATCTTCGAGTCCGACGAGTTCGTCCTGCGCGGCCGGCCGGATCTCACCGAGTACGTCAAGCCCGGCGCGGGATTCGTCCTGCGCGTACTGCGGCCGGGGCGGCCCGCCGGCATGTACCACGCGGAGTCGGTGGAGGAGGACTTCCTGGTGCTGATGGGCGAATGCATCCTGATCGTGGAGGACCAGGAGCGCCACCTCCGCGCCTGGGACTTCGTGCACTGCCCGCCCGGCGCGGCGCACACGTTCGTCGGAGCGGGTGACGGGCCGTGCGTGCTCCTGTGCGCCGGCAACCGGGACCCGGACGAGGAGACGTTCTGGCGCGTCTACAAGCGTTCGGATGCCGCCCTGCGGTACGGCGCGAGTGTCGAGGAGGAGACGAGCTCGAGCGCCGAGGCAAACGCGCCGTTTCGCGACCGGTGGAGGGTCGAGCGCCCGGAGACCTGGAGCGAGCTCCCGTGGAGCTCGGGCTCGTCCTAGGGCCCTACCGTCATCCGCGGACGGTCAGGTCCGCGTGTTGGCCGGCCTTGTAGTGGCCCGCCAGGTTGCAGATCAGCGCATAGTGGCCGGACTTCAGGTTGAGCGAGAGGTTCTTCGTCTGGCCAGGCGGGATGTCGCCGATCTCGCCCACGTTGCCTGTCTCGTCGGCCTCGTTGCCCTTCAATAGCTCGGACGCCTTCTTGTTCGTCCGGAGCACAACGAATTCGTGGTTGATGGCTCCGGCGTTACGGACCCTAAAGGTCACACGGCCCGCCGCGACCTGCGAAGGCCGGGGCGTGATCGTGTACTCCTTCAGCGTCGTCGCGCTGGTGTGTCCGAGCGGCGCCGGCGCAGGGGACTGGGCCCCGGCTGCGGGTTGGGAACTCCCGGCCGCGGCCGTGTCCTTCTTGTCGAGCTTGGCGGCAATTACGACGAGGTTGACGATGGCGATCAGCACGGCCATGACCGCGAACAGGCCATAGGCCTGTCGCGTCTTCTTTGCCTCGCGTCCCTGCGTGCCCAGTTCCCGCTCGATTGCCTTGAGGCGCTCGTCGGTACGTGACTCGGAGACTGGCTCCGCGCCGTTTCCGATCGAAGCCGGCAGCTGCGATCGGTCGCTATCTCTCAACTCGGTTGACATGGAGCGCCCGTCCTTGGTGGGGGTCTCTGTCTGGCTCCGATTCAAGTCGAACCGCAGGCTGCCCGCATCGGTATCACCCCGCCGATCGCGTAGGTAGTCAGCCGCAGTTCACTGACGGGACCGAGAGGATTTTGGAGGTCCTTCTGAAGCCGACGCGGGGACTCGACGCCCCGTCACCGCTATGGCTCCAGCTGCAGGCCGATATCTACGGGTGCCCCATCCGCCGCACCGGCGTGGATGAGGGGCCCGCCTACGGCGCCGCGCTCCTCGCGGGTCGTGACGTAGTAGGCCGGGCGGTCCGGGCGCCACGCCGGCGCGCGTACTTGGCGAACTCCTGGAACGTCTCCGGTGGCGCTCGACGATTTTCCGGAATGTTCGGTCCCTTTGGTCCCCTCACACGGTCCAAACAGGGCGCACTGAGGAAGCCCTGGACACGCGAGGCGTTCGTCGTTCGGCCGCGTTCAATCATCGGCCGGGCGGCACCTCGTCCGGGAGCCCGAAGCTCGAAAGCAGCTCGGGACCGAGGAAGGTGGTGATCGCGGCGATCCCCTCGCCGTCAAGCGTCATTACGGAGATGCTGCGCGGCAGGAAGCTGTGCCACTTTTCGTCCCAGCGGTAGTTCCCGAACGCCAGCTGCCCGTTCGCCCGGGCGGGCACGAGGCGCCAGCGGTTTTCGCTGGCAAGCACATGGCGCTTCAGGAACGCCGCCACGGCGTCGCGCCCCCGATACCAGGTGGGCAGGGGCGGCATCGTGAACGCGCCGTCGGCGGCGAGCATCTCGACGACGGCGTCGACGTCGGCGCGCTCGAAGGCGTCGACGTAGCGGTCGACGATCTCGCGCAGGGCGTGGTCGTCGAGCGAACCGAGCACCGCCTGCTGGCTGCGGTCGGGAAGCCGTTCGTCGACGGCCTTGTGAGCGCGCTGGAGGGCGCTGTCGACACCGGGTGACGACATCTCCAGCGCCGCGGCCGTCTCGCGCGCCGAGAAGCCGAGCACGTCGCGGAGGATGAGCACGGCACGCTGACGCGCCGGCAGGTGCTGGAGCGCGGCGATGAAGGCGAGCTCGATGCTCTCGCGCTGCTCATAACGCGCCTCCGGACCGGCGAGGCCGTCCTCGAGGCCGTAGCGCTCATCGGGATAGGGCTCGAGCCAGACCGATTCGACGAGGGGCTCGGCCAGGCCGTCGTGGGGGTCGGCGGCGGGCGCGTAGTCGATCGGCAGCACCCGCTTGGGCCGCCGCTCGATCGCTCGCAGGCAGGCGTTGGTTGCGATCGTGTAGAGCCACGAGCGCAGCGAGCTTCGGCCCTCGAACTTCGCGAGCCCTCGCCAGGCGCCCAGCAGCGCGTCTTGGAGTGCGTCCTCGGCGTCGGCCACCGAGCCGAGCATCCGGTAGCAGTGGGCGTGCAGAGCGCGGCGGTGGGGCTCAACAAGCCGGAGCGAACGCGTCCTCGTCCCCGGCGCGGGCGGCCTCGAGCAGCCGGGCGTCGTTCATGACCTACTCCGTTTCGGCTGCCAGAAGGCGAGCTCGCCTCCAACGGCTGTGCGGACCACGCTTCGCCATCCGGCCGGGCCCTCCCGGGGCTCCAGGAGGACGGAGGCGCCGAGCCCGCGAGCCCGCTCGGTGGCATCGGCGATTCCGTCGACCTGGACGTACGGCAACCAGAGCGGGCCGCGGATAGGACACTCGACGATCCCTCCATCGAGTTGGTCGCCAAGGTCGAGGGAGAGGTAGCAGCCGGCCCGGGTCTCGATCCGTTCAGCCCGCCAGCCGCAGAGCTCGGCGTAGAGGTCGCGGGCCTGCGGCAGGTCACCCGTGTGGAGCTCGAGGTGGACGACCGGGTTGGAGCGAAGCTGGGTCATCGTCTGGTCATCACAGTGTGATCAGCTTCCGCCCGCGCTCTCGAACGCCGGAACCGGACCGACGGGGAGGGACTCGGCCGTCGGACGTCGGCCCGGCAGGGCCAGGGCGACGATCGCACCGAGCGCCGAGAACCCCGCGAGCACGGCGACCGCAGGCGCGAACCCGTCGAGGAACGCGTCGGACGACGCGTAGCTGCCGGCGCCGGCGAACACCGCGGCGGCCACGGCGACCCCGAAGACGCCGCCGAGCTCGCGCATCATGCTGTTGGCGCCGGCGGCCTTGCCGATCTCCTCGACGGAGAACGAGCCGACCACCGAGTTCTGCGCCGCGGGGATCGCCATCGAGACCCCGACGCCGGCGAGGATCGACGGAAGCAGGAACTCCGAGTAGGTGAGCCCGGAGTCGGCGATTAGCACGATCCATCCCATCGCCACCGCCTGCAGCGACAGCCCGGCGACCATGAACGGACGCTCGCCGACACGGTCCACCAGGTTGCCGACGACCGGGGCCACGGTGATGAAGGTGACGGTCCAGGGCATCAACCGCAGGCCCGCGTCGAGAGGTCCGTAGCCGAGCGCCGTCTGCAGCATCTGGGCGAAGAAGAAGACGGCGCCGAACAGCGAAGCGAGGGTGAAGAAGATCGCCGCGTTGCCGGCCGAGAACGCGCGGGAGCGGAAGAAGCGCATCGGCACCATCGGCTCCGCCGCGCGCAGCTCCCAGGCGATGAACGCCGCCACCAGCACCGCGCCGGCCGCGAGCGCGCCGACGATCTCGAGGCTGTCCCAACCGACGGAGTTCCCGCGCACCAGGCCCCAGACCAGCCCGAAGGCACCCGCGCTGATCAGCGCCAGGCCGGGAACGTCGAGACCCGTGTCGCCGCCGTAGCTCTCCTCGATCTTCCTGAGCACGAGCGGGATCGCGGCCAAGCCAATCGGCACGTTGAGCCAGAAGATCCACGTCCAGTCGATGCCCTCGGCGATCGCGCCACCGACGAGCGGGCCGAGCGCGACCGCGATCCCGGTGACCGCGCTGAACAGTCCGATCGCCGCACCTCGCTTCTCGGGCGGGAAGGCAGCGGTCAAAAGCGTCAGGCCCAGCGTCAGCACCAGCGCCGCGCCAGCCCCCTGGGCTGCCCTGGCCGCCACGAGGAAGCCGACGCTGGGCGCCAGCGCCGCCGCCGCCGAGGCCGCGGCGAACAGGCCCAACCCGATCGCGTAAAAGGCTCCGGCGGCCGTAGCGATCGCCGAGCGCGGCGGCGGTGATCAGCAACACCGCGAAGCTCAGGTTGTAGGCGTTGACCGTCCATTCCAGGTCCTCGATCGAGGCGCCCAGATCGAGCCGGATCGTGCTCAGTGACGTCGACACCACCAGCGTGTCGAGGGCCGCCATCAGAGAACCGATCGCGGTCAGAGCGACCACCCAGGCGGTCGTCGTCTTCTTGCGTGTCCGAGTGGTTTCCGAGGTCATCTGCCTTCTGCCTTTCCGGCCATTCGTGGGTGGAACTGCCGCTTTGTGAACAGAGATCCAGCGAAGGCCGGAAATCCATCGCTCGGCCGCACGAAAGGGCCGGGCGACTACCGGCGTCCTCGTCCCAGGCGCGAAGCGAGCCAGGCACGCGCCAGCAGCAGCGCCGCACCTGTCCCGCTCACCCAGGGCAGCAGAGCCTCCTCCACCGGCACGCCTCCGACGTGGGCGATCACGAGGCCGAGCTCTTCGTCTGCCCGGCGGCGCGCCCGCGCTCGACCTGCACGGCCATCGCCTCGGCCGCCTCTGAGCCGGCCGGCGCGTCGTACTCGTCGTGCCGCCTGAGCCACACGTTCGCCGGGCTCTGCGGGTAACCCTCCGGCGTGTCCTCCCAGTCCTCCTGGCGCCCGAGCGCGGTGATGTCGAGGTACGCCCAGGTACCGCCCAGCGCCTCGTCGCCGCGGCCGTCGACGAAGTAGGTGCGGAAGATCCGATCGTCGTCGTCGCGATAGAAGACGTTGGTGCCGTGCCACTCGTCGACGTCGAAGTCGGCGTCGAAGTCGTCGGTCAGCGTGTACCAGGGCAGGATCTCCCAGCCCATCCGCGCCTTCCAGCGCCCGATGTCCGGCTGCGGGGCGCGCGAGATCAGCGCAATCGTGGTGTCGCGGGCGTTCAGATGGGCGGGATGCGTGATCTGATCGGCTACCCAGGAGCAGCCGGGGCAGCCGCCGTCGGGCCACCCGTGGACGCCCGGCTCGAAGAAGAAGCGGTAGACGATCAGCTGGCGGCGCCCCTCGAACAGGTCGAGAAGGCTCGCGGGGCCGTTCGGGCCCTCGAACTCATAGTCGTTCTCGACGGCCATTCTCGGCATGCGGCGGCGCCTGGCGGCCAGCACGTCGCGAGCGTGGGTCAGCTCCTTCTCCTCGACGAGCAGTTCCTCGCGCGCCGCCTTCCACTCCTGCGGCGACACCGTCGGGGGCATGTTCATGGTCATCTGGTCCTCGTTTCTGGTCGTTTTCCGAGGCGGGACATCGCCCCTTTGACCGCAGAGATACGCCGAGGGTCAGAAATCCATCGGTTGGGCGCCGAGGCCGGCGTCTCGCCGCCGCCGGGCGACGGCGGGCGCGAACATCGAGCCAGACCTGAGCGGAGACGCGACAGCGCGAGCGGGTCGTCCGTCGACGTCGGAGTGCGCCCCAACCCCCCCGGAGCCGACGCGTCGGCGCAAGCACCTTCACCCTCGAATGGCCGCATCCCGCGGTTCAGCGGGCGTTTCGCCCGACTCCTACCGCCTCAGCAAGGTGGGCCCAACCGCGCGCAGCTCTCGGATCGACGTCACACCGAGGAGCTGGAGCGTCCGGCGGAACTGCGTCTCGAGGATCGTCGCAGCGCGGTCGACTCCGGGCTCGCCGGCCGCCATAAGGCCGTAGAGATACGCCCGCCCGACGGCGCCTGCATCTGCCCCGAGTGCGATGGCGACCGCCAGATCGGCGCCGTGGCGGATCCCGGAGTCGACGATGATCGCCGGCTCGTCCCCGACCGCGCCGCGGACCTCGCCCAGCAGGTCGACCGGTGGAATGGTGCGGTCGAGCTGGCGGCCGCCGTGGTTCGAGAGATGGAGGCCGTCGCAGCCCGCGGCGATCGCGCGGCGTGCGTCGTCCGCTCCGATCGCACCCTTCAGGAGGAGCTGTCCCGGCCAACGCGTCCGCAGCTCCTCCAGGTCCCGCCACGAGACGGATGGATCGAACTGCGCCGTCATGTCCTCGATCGTCAGGCCGGACGAGCCCACGCCGGGCGGCGCGTTCGCGAACCGCACGACGGGGGCCCGGAGCGCGCGCACCCACCACCCGGGGTGGCGGGCAATCCCGATTAGCGTGCGGGCAGTCAGGCGGGGTGGAATCGTCAGGCCGCTGCGAACGTCGCGAGTCCGGTGGCCCGATACGGGCACGTCGACGCTCACCTCCAGCGTCCGGTATCCGTGCTCCCAGGCGCGGTCGACGAGCTCCGCGACCAGACCGCGATCGCGCCACACGTAGAGCTGGAACCAGAGGTTCGGATGACCCGTCCCGGCGAGCTCCTCGATCGACGTCGAAGCGACGGTGGACAGGCCGTAGGGAATGCCGGCTCGCCGGGCCGCGCGCGCGACCGCGCATTCGCCGGCGGGATGCATCATTCGCGTGTAGCCGGTCGGCGAGAACAGGAGCGGAACCGCCACGCGCTGGCCGAGCAGGTGTACCGCGGTGTCCACGTCGCCGACGTCGCGCAGGTTTTGCGGCACGAACTGCCAGCGCCGAAAGGCGGCCAGATTCCGCTCGACCGTGAGCTCCTCGTCCGCCCCGCCTGCGACGTAATCGAAGACCCCGCGCGGCATCCTGCGACGCGCTGCGGCCTCGAGATCGGCGATGTCGTGGCAGCGCGCGAGAGTTCGTTTGGCGGGCGCGAGCCGCGGGCGCCGCACGCCGACCATCGCTCTGAGCTCGCGAAGCCGCATGGGCGTTAGTGCGCCGCGACCGGCCGGGCTCCTCCGAGCAGCGCCGTCACGTTGCCGGCCAGCTGGCGGTGGACCTCCTCGTCGTCGAGCCCGGCCGCGCGCATGCGCGGAGCGACTATGCGGGGGAGATGGTCGAACCCCGCGCCACCCCAGCGCCGCAGCTGTGTCTTGGTGCACACGTCGTGGGCGTGCACGAGCCGGTCGCCGTGGCCGAGTCCGATCAGCTCGAGCGTGGCCGACAAACGCTCCTCGTCCGTCGGCATCGCGACCGCTCCGTAGTCGAGCTCGTCACCCCAGATGTCGAAGGCGATCGTGGCACCCCGCTCGCACAGCTCGGCGTGATAGGCCAAGCCACCCCGTATCTGCGGGTCGAGGTGGCACAGCACCGTCCGTTCGAGGTCGCCGCCGGCCGACTCGATGATGTCGAGCGCCTCGAGCCCGCGTCGCGCCCACGGGTGGAGGTGCACGTAGAGCGGCACGCCGAGCTCCGCCTGAGCCATCGCGGCTCCGCGGAGCGACGCCCGCTCGACCGGCTCGATCGGATCGCCTGTCCCGATCTCGCCGATGACGGACGGCCGGCGCGCAGAGTCGCTGAACTCGGCGAGGATCTCGTCGCGGTACGACTGCGCCGGTTCGGCGGACGTGTCCTCGGGGCGTGATTCGGCGATGTAGCGGCCGCAGCCGTAGACGATGTCGACCCCCAGCTCGGTGGCGAGCTGCGCCAGGCGCTCCGAGTCGCGCCCCACGTTCGCCGGCGTGACGTCGACGATGAGCGTTCGCTCCGGCTCCGGCAGCGACGCGAGCTCCTCCCGCATCACGTCCATGTCGTCCAGGACCAGGTTGTCCAGGCAGGCGAACGGGTTGCGGCGCACCTCGTCGACCGTGTCCTCGTCGACTCGCCGGTCGCGGAGGTGCCGCGTGGGCTCGTGCGTCTCGTCGAGCCAGCAGCGGATGTCTATGAAGACGTGCTCGTGCGCCAGCGCGAGCTCGTAGTCCGTCACGAGCGGGCGGCCGTCCGCCGTCAGCGGAGCGATCACGTGGACACCGCGTCGGAGTCGCGCAGCGCGATGCTCTCCTCGCGAATGCTCTCGAGCACCTCTCCGTAGAGCTTCCCGAATTCGGGAGATCCGAGCATGTCGTAGCTGCGAGGCCGGGGAAGCTCCACCTTCACCTCCTTCTTCATCCGCCCCGGCCGGTTGGTCATGATCACGACGCGATCCGAGATGAACACGGCCTCCTCCACGTCGTGCGTCACGAACAGCACTGTGAGCCGGTGCTGCTCCCACACGGAAGTGAGCAGCTCCTGCATCAGCTGGCGCGTTAGCGCGTCCAGCGCGCCGAAGGGCTCATCCATCAGCAGGATCTCCGGGCGGTAGGACAGCGCTCGCGCGATTGCCACCCGCTGCTTCATGCCGCCCGAGAGCTCGTTCGGCCGTGCGTCGGCAAATCGCTCGAGACCCACGAGGGTCAGGTTCTGGAGCGCCGTCTCGCGTCGCTCGCGGGCGCCGATACCCTCGCCTCGCAGCGCGAACTCCACGTTGCCGCGCGCACTCAGCCAGGGGAACAGCGTGTAGGTCTGGAAGACGACCCCGCGGTCCCTACCCGGGCCGTGCACGGGCCGCCCATCCACGAGCACCTCCCCGTCGGTGGGCTCCTGCAGCCCGGCGACGATCGAGAGCAGCGTGCTCTTGCCGCACCCCGACGTGCCGACGAGGGAGACGAACTCGTTCTCCCCCAGCGACATCGATGCGCCGTCGAGCGCGGTGACCGTGCGGCGTCCTGTGTGAAATTCCTTCCGCAGGTTCACGAGCTCGAGCCGGGGATGGGTCATCGCCGCTCCTCCGCGTAGCCGAAGAACCGCCGTCCGAGCAACTTCATGACCTGGTCGAATACGAGCCCGAGCAGCCCGAGAAGAAGGATGTAGCCGATGATCGTGTCGGTCTGGAAGAAGCGCTGCGCGGCCGTGATCCGGTAGCCGAGCCCCGAAGTCGCCGCTACCAACTCGGCCAGGACGAGCCACGTCCACGCCCAGCCCAGGCTGATCCGCATCGAGTCCCAGATCCCTGGCGCCGCGGCCGGCACCAGAATGCGACGCAGGATCGCCCGGTCCTTCATCCCGAGCGTGCGCCCTATGTCGACGAAGTCGAGCGGCACCCGCTTCGTGTTGTCCATGATGAGGAGCACCTGCTGGAAGAACGTGCCGATCCAGATGATGAGGTACTTCTGGGTGTCGTCCGTCCCAGCCCACAGGATCGTCAGCGGGACGAACGCGACGACCGGCATGTACCGGATGAAGTCCACGAGCGGCTCGAGCGCGGCCTCCCAGAACCGGTAAGCGCCGACGAGGACGCCGATCGGAATCGCCATCGCGCTGGCGATTACGAAGCCGATCATGATCCGCGTGACCGAGATGCGGACGTCGTCCCAGAGCTCGCCGCCCTTGGCGAGCTCGACCATCCGGTCCCAGACGTCCGAGGGACTCGGAAGGAAGATCGGCCTGACCCAGTCGTTCGACGTCGCGAGCACCCACAGCAGCGCCAGCAGGCCGAACACCGACGCCGCGATGAGGGCGAACTGCCAGGCCCGGATCCGCCCGCCGATCCGGAACATGTCGGGGCGCCGCCGTCGCGAGCGGCGCCCAAGCGCTGGGCCGCGGGTGCGCTCGGGCGCACCCGCGGCCGCGGTGGTGGGCGCGACCGAGTCCGTCTTCTCGGCCGGCTCCGACAACTACTTGGCCTGCTCCACGAACTTCGGCTCGATCATGCTCTTCGGGTCGACGTCGCCCTCGAGCAGGCCGACCGACTTGGCGGCGTCGGCCACGTCCTGGATCGTCTTGGTGACGTACTCGCCGTCGGGCGCGAGCTGCTTCTTGTTCTCCGCGAGGTCGTACAGCTTCACGCCCTCGAACGCAGTGGTGAGCTCGCCGGGCTTCGACCCGACGGCCTTGGTGATGATCGCCTGGGCCTCCTTCGGGTGATCGTTGTAGAACTGGACCGCCTCGCCCCAGCTCTTGATCAGCGCCGCGACCTGACCCGGCTTGTTCTTGATCGTGTCCTCCGACACCGCGAACACGTCGCCGATGAGACCAGGGTTCTCACCCGCCGTGTACAGCAGCTTGGCGTTCTTGTCCTTCTGGAGCGCGGTCGTCAGGTACGGCTCGTAGGTCACCGCGATCGGCACCCGGCCGGCCAGGAAAGCCGTGCCGGCGTCCGATGCCGGGATGGGCACGGGCTTGATGTCGTCCTTGCTCATTCCGTTCTGGGACAGCGCATAGGCGAGCAGGATGTCCGACGTGGTGCCCTCCTCGTAGGCGACCTTCTGGCCCTTCAGCTGCTTGATCGACTTGACGTCCTTCCCCGACAGGATCGCGTCCGCCTCGAGGCTCACGTCCTCGAGCAGCACCGCCTTCAGAGGCAGCCCCTGAGCGACGAAGCGTAGGGCGGTGTGCGTAGCGACGTTCGTGCCCTCCAGCTTGCCGCTCGCGAACGCGGCGTTGATCTGGTCGTCGGTCGAGAAGTTGATGATTTTCACGTCGAGGCCGTTCTTCTTGAAGATTCCCTTCGCCTCGGCGATCCGCCACGGGCCATAGCCGAGCCATGGCTCGATCCCCATCCGGAACGTTCCGGCCTCCGGCTTCGCCGGAATCCCTCCATTCGACGTGCCGCTGGAGCTCGAGCTGCTGTCGTCATCGCCGCCGCACGCGGCCGCGAAAAGGCTGAGGCAGACGAGAACGGCACCCGCCGAGAGCAGGCGCCACAGGCGCTCACGCATGATGCTGCACCTCCTGGTCGCTGGCGGTGGTGGTTGTCCCGTCAAGTCGCGCGCGAACCGCCGCCGCGTGCGCGGGAAACCCTTCATGGTCGGCGAGCGCGAGGATGGCCGGTGCCATCGCCGCGAGCGCCCCGGCTGACGTTCTTGCAATCGACGTTCGCTTGAGGAACGTTTCGGCGGTGATCCCGCTGGTCACGCGCGCAAATCCGCCCGTGGGCAGCGCGGCGGGCACCCCGATCGTGTAGTTGGCCGCGGACACGGGCGTGCCCTGGCCGAGCAGGATCTCCCCGGCGTGCTGGATTCGCTCGAGCAGGCGTTCCTCGTCGCGGGCGACGATCTGCATGTGCTCGGGGGCGTACGCGTTCGCGATCTCGCATGCCGTCTCCAGGTCCTCGGCGAGCACGGCGCCTCCGTTCTCGCCGAGCGCCGTGACGGCATAGCTCCGACGTGGCTCCGGCAGATCCGCGAGTTGCGCCGCGACGGCCTCCTGAACCGCCTCGACGAGCGGCCCGGAGTCGGTGACGAGCAGCGACGACGAGTCCGGCCCGTGCTCGGCCTCGTTGAGAAGGTCGGCCGCGAGCAGGCGCACGTCCGCGCTGTCGTCGGCGAGGATCAGGCTCTCCGATGGACCCAGCAGCATCTGCGTGTGGACGCCGTGCAGCTGGCACGCGATCTGGGCCGCCTGCACCGGCGGGCTGCCGGGTCCGACCACCTTCCGTACGCGCGGAAACGTCGCCGTGCCGAATGCCAGCGCGGCCACGCCCGCGGGGCCGTTCGCCCTGAAGACGTCGCGGATCCCGAGCTCGGCGGCCACGCACAGGACGGCCGGATCCACCGCGCCCCGCCCGTCGCGGAGCGGCGGCGTCACGACTGCCAGCTCGGGCACGCCCGCGACGACGGCCGGCGTGCCGATCTGCACCAGCACTGACGGGAACGAGCCCTTGCCGCTCGGGACGAACAGGCCGGCGCTCTCGATCGGAGTGATCTTCTCACCGACGACGTGTCCCGGTGCCAGCTCCGTGCGCCACTCTCGCTCGTGGGTGAGGTGCTCGTTGAACGCGCGGATGTTCGCGATCGCCAGCCTGATTGCGTCGCGCAGGGAGTCGTCCAGACCGGCCGCTGCGCCAGCGATCTCGTCCTCTCCCACGCGAAGACGGTCCGGCTCGAGGTCCACGCCGTCGAAGCGAGCAAGCGCGCGGATCACCGCGGCGTCGCCGTTCTGGCGGACGTCTTCGACGATCTCGCCTACGCCACCGCGCAGGTCCTCGTCGAAGATCGCGCCGACTCCGCGCCCGAGCAGGCCGGCCCGGTCCGTCTCGGACATCTCGCTCCAGCGCAGGACCCGGAGCGGCCGCTCAGACATTCCTGCCTCCGTCGATCGTGATCACGCTGCCCGTCATGTAGGACGCCTCGGGCGTCAACAGGAAGGCGACCAGGGCCGCGACCTCGTCCGGTTCGCCGAAGCGTCCGGCCGGGATGTCCGCCACGAGCTTCCCCGCCGTTTCCGGGTCGTCGAGGTACGGCGCGGTCATGCGCGTGCGAACGTAACCGGGGCAGATGCACGAAACCGCGATGCGCCGCTCTGCCAGGTCCAGCGCCATCGTCTGGGCTAGCGACGCGGCCGCGGCCTTCGACGCGTTGTAGTCGGCGAAGCCGGCCTCCGGCCGAAGTGCGTTCACCGAGGCGTTCACCACGATCGCCGAGCCCTCGTCCATGGCGCGCGCGGCAGCGCGGGCAACGAGAAAGGCGCCGATCACGTTGACATCGAGGACCCGCCGGAAGTGGTCCGCGGAGAGCTCCATGAACGTCCGATCCTCCCCGTCGACGCCCGCGTTGACGAACGCGCCGTCCAGCCCCCCGAGCGAGTCGAGCGCCTCGCCGACCGCGCGCTCGACCGCGGCCTCGTCGCTCACGTCGCAGGCCGAGCCGCCCGCCACGCCCTCGAGCTCGGAGAGCGCGCGTTCCACGGTGTCGGGGCCGCTGCCGAGGATCCACACTCGGGCGCCCTCGGCGGCCAGCCGGCGCGCCGCCGCCTGGCCGAGACCGCTCGTGCCGCCGGAGACCAGGACCCGCTTCGGCGCGCTCACCGGGCTCAATCGAGCGTCCCCTTCACTCCGGCCGTCCTCCCGGCTCGCCTCGGGTTGGGGGCCAGAGCGGCGCGCAGCGCGCGGCCGAATGCTCGGAACGCGGCCTCCCAGGCGTGGTGCGGATCCAGCGCGCCGTCGTCGATTCGCAGATGCACGGTGCAGCGCCCGCCCTGGCTGAAGCCCTCGAAAAACGCCACGAGGTCGACGCACAGGACGTCCTCCACACGCTCGAACGCGGCCGCGCCGCCGCGATGGACGACGGCCATGGAGCGGCCCTCGAAGGAGATCTGAGCGAGCGCGCTCGCCTCGTCCATGACCCCGTGTGCGAAGCCCGACGAGTCCACGCCGTCGGCGATCCGGTCCCGCAGCGCCGCCGCCGCCGCGGCTCCGAGCGACAGTCCCACGTCCTCCATGACGACGTGCATCAGCCTGAAGGTCTTCACCTCGTAGGTCGCGTCGACGACGGCGTCGGCGTACCAGCCGAGCATCTCGAGCATGTGGTCGAAGAAGGCCAGGGAGGTCTCGAGCCTCGGATCGCGCTGCGCGCCGAAGTCGAGCGCGACCTCGACGCGCGCCTCGCGGCTCTCTCGGCTCGTGCGATACGCGTCGCCGTCGCGGGTCACGGACATGCCCGTGTAGTCGCTCACGGCCGGACCACCACCTTGACTCCATCGGGACGCTGGAGCTGCCGGCGCGCGACCTCGGGAAGCTGGCTCAGCGGTACGACGTCCGTGACGATCGGCTCGTAGCGCGAGGGCTCGGCCGCGAGCAGCTCGATTGCGCTGTCGAGCTCGTTGCGGAAGGCGTTCGAGCCGGTGATCTGGAGCCGTCGCTCGACGATGTCCATCGGCCGCAACGTCACCGCCTGCTCGCTCAGCGCCAGGGCCACCAGCTGGGCGCCCGGGGCGCACAGGCCGACGGCGTCCGCGAGCGAGCCGCCGTACCCCGCGGTGTCGAAGACCAGGTCGAAGGCGGCCGGTGCCAGCTCCGGCGCGGAATCGACGCAGCGAGCGCCCAGCTTCCGTGCCAGGTCCGCTCGGAGGGGCGCCGGCTCCGCCACCTCCAGGTCGCAGGCGGGCAGACGGCGGCGCAGCTCGATGTGCACCAGCGCGCCGATCGGGCCGTGACCAAGGACGGCCACACGTGCCGGCTCGCCCGTGACGTGTGACAACGCATGAAGCGCGACGGCGAGCGGCTCCGCAAGGACGGCGTGGCGGCCGTCGAGAGTAAGGGGGACCCGGTGCAGGAGGCGCACGGGCAGCACGCAGTGCGAGGCAAAGCCGCCAGGGCATGCCTCGCCGACGAAAGCCGGGCTCGCGCAGGCATCGCGATCGTTCGCGCGACACGCGGCGCAGTCCCCACACGCGATCCGCGAGTCCGCCACGACCGGCGCCCCGACGTCCAGGTCGCTGCCCGTCGGCGCCTGCGCGACCCGCCCGAAGATCTCGTGGCCGAGCGTGGCCGGCCATTCGGCGACCCAGTCCCCCGTCCGCATCACGTGAAGGTCCGAGCCGCAGAGCCCGGCCCACTCGACCTCGACCAGCGCCTCGTCCGGTCCCGAAGCGGGCAGCTCGCGCGTCCCGACCGACATGCTCAGGTCCCGCTCGAGGAGAAAGGCGGGAACGCTCGTCATCCAGCGACCCCGCGGCGCGGCGTGGGCGGCGCGTAACCGAGGCCCGCAGAGAGCCGGGCAGCGATCTCGCAGGTCACCTCGGCCGCCGACTCGATCTCGCTCTCCGAGCGCTGCGCGGACACGAATGTCACGCCGATCGCCGCCTCCGGCGCGCCATCGGAGCCGAAGACGGGAGCCGCGAGGCAGCTGATCCCCGGAGTCACCATCTCGCGGTCGAGCGCGTATCCGCGCGTGGAGACCTCGCGCAGGTCGCGCTCGAGCACGCGGACCGAGCGCGGGCCACGTCCGGTCCGCCGCGCGAGCGGCTCGCCGTCGTACAGACCGACCAGCTCGTCGGGCGGGAGCTGAGCCAGGATGGCCCGGCCGACGGCGGTGAGGTGCGCAGGCAGCCGCACACCGATCTCCGTGACGAGGCTCGTGCCATCGCCGACCGGCTGCTCCTTGTCCACGTACAGGACGTCCGTTCCGCGGAGCACCGCGAGGTGGGACGTGTCGCCCGTCCGCCGGGTGAGCTCCTCGAGCAGCTGCCGTCCGAGTCGCTGAAGAGGCGCGCTGCGGAGGTACGCCGAGCCGGTTCGAAACAGCGCGACGCCGAGACCCCAGGTGCGCTCGCGCTCGTGATAGCTGACGAAGCCACGGTCGCGCATCACGTTCAAGAGCTGGTGCGCGCTGCTCTTCGGAATCCCGCACTCGCCCGCGATCGTCATCGTCGATACCGGCCCCGGCTTGTGCGCGAGCAGCTCGAGCACGTCGAGCAGGCGTTCGGCGGACTTGACTTGGCTGGACGGTCGCGTGTCTGGCATCTAGGACTTCGGTACGCGTTTGTGGACACAGGTCTAACGGACCGGGGGGTCGGCCGCAAGGGCCTCGACCTCGTATGCCGCACCTGTCGCGCGGCGGCTCGCGGATAAGGTCATTGTCGATGGAAGCCGCCGGCGCGCAGCTCGCGCTCACCTTCGACGTCGATGCCGAGTCGGTCTGGCTCGCGGCGTCGCCGGACTATGCCCGCCGGCTTACGACGCTCTCCGAGGCGCGGTACGGCGTGGGTCGCGGGCTGGAGCGCGTCCTCGAGCTGCTCGACCACCATGGAGCGGCGGCGACGTTCTATGTGCCGGGCGCGACCGCCGAGCGCCACCCGGACGCGGTCAGGCGGATCCTGGCGGCCGGCCATGTGATCGGTCACCACGGTCACGACCACCTGAAGAGCCACAGGGTCGACGCCGAGATGCAGCGCGAGGAGATCGAAAGGGGGCTCGAGGCACTCGACGCGCTCGGCGTGCGCCCCGAGGGCTACCGCTCGCCGGCGTGGGAGCTCACCGCCGAGACGCTCGAGCTGATTGGCGAGGCCGGCTTCCGGTGGGACTCGAGCCTGATGGAGGACGACCGGCCCTACTCGATCGACGCCGGCGGCACGACGCTCGTCGAGCTGCCCGTCCACTGGACGCTCGACGACTGGCCATGGTTCGGCTGGACCGAGGACGAGGGCGGGAGCCTCACCGACCCGGCGATCGTGAGGCGGGTATGGGAGGACGAGCTGCGCAGCGCCGTTCGTGAGCGGCGCCTGCTGACGATCACGATGCACCCGGAGGTGATCGGACGTCCGCACCGACTTGCGGCGCTCGAGCGGGTCATCGAGGTGGCCGTTGAAGAGGCGGTTCCGCTCGTGACGCACGAGCTCGCCGCCCGGGGAGTTGCCGATGCCGCCCGATAACGGGTGCGTACACCACTCCGCCCCTCAGTCGCCCGGTGCGCGCGGCCGGGAGCTGGGCTCCGTCCACGCCGACGCGGTCGCCCACACCGTGGGCGTCTACCGCCGGCTGTTCGCAGCGTCGCGCGGGCTCGGAGCAGCCGACGTCCGTGCCGCGGGCGCGCGGGTACGGCGCGCGGTCGCCCCCGACCATCCCGAACTCGCGGAGGAGATCGAGGGAATCGCCGACGGAGCGCGGGTGGACCCGCTCGACCTGTTCGCGGTGAACGCGCGCACCGAGCTCATGGCCGGCAGCCTCCGCGGGCGAGTGCTCCACCATCGCGGTGCGCGACGGCCGAGGGGCGACGCTGATGCAGAACTGGGATTGGCACCCCGAGCTCGCCGCGTCGCGGCTGCTGTGGACCGTGGAGCAGCGCGACGGCCGTTGGTTCGCAACGTTTACCGAGGCCGGCATCCTCGCCAAGGTCGGCCTCAACTCCGACGGGCTGTCGCTGTGCCTCAACCTCCTGGCGACGTCCGACGACGGAGGCCTCGACGGCCTGCCGGTGCACCTCGCGCTGCGACTCATCCTCGAGCGCTGCTCGACCGTGGATGACGTCGCCGCGCTCCTCGCGGGCGCCAGCTTCGGCGGGTCGAGCTGCCTCACCGTGATGTCGGCGGACGGCGAGGTCGGGGTGTTCGAGGTGCACGCCGGGCGCGGTGCACGGCGCCTCCCGGCCGACGGCGCCTGGACCGCGCACACGAACCACTTCCTGAGCCCATTGCCGGCGGGCACGGTCGACACCATCCGCCGTGACTGGCCCGACACTGAGGTCCGGCTCGCCCGCGTGCGCGCCGCCCTCGAGGCGTCCCCCACGGAGACGGGCGCCCGCGAGGTGCTCCGCGACCACGGGCAGCCTCCGATCTCCGTGTGCTGCCACGACGGCGAGAACCCGATCTTCCTCGACCGCCAGGAGACGCTCGCTTCGGTCGTGATGCGACCAGCGGAGCGCGAGCTCCTCGTGGCGTGGGGCTCACCGTGCCGGCACGAATACGAGACGGTCCCGCTTCCAGCCGGCGGCTCGGTGACCCGTACGCCTCGCTGAGAGCCGACGCGGGGACTCGAACCCCGGACCCCCTCCTTACCATGGAGGTGCTCTACCAGCTGAGCTACGTCGGCGCTGCGCCGTCAGCCTAGCGACGGGTGGTGTCCGTCGTGAGGTGGGCATACGGTCGACCTGGTGCGGCGCCCGACCGGCCCTCTGGCGTTGATGTTCGCGCTCCTGCTCGTGCTCGCACCGGCGGCCGCTGCGCGGCCCCACGACAAGCTCGCGGGAGGACTCGACGAGCTGGCGCAGGGCAAGCACCCGTGGGCGCACCGCGCGGGTCCGTCGGTCGGCCCCGTACCCGGCACCGTCCACGACGGCAAGGTGCTGGTGGACGTGTATGTCAGCGGGCCGGTGCGCGACCGCGCCGACGCCCTGCGTGGCCACGGCATGGACGTCGAGGCGGTGAGCGGCCGCGCGCCCGAGCGGATGGTCGAGGGCTGGCTCCCGGTGAGCGCGCTCGACGACGTGGCCGCGCTCGACAGCACCCGGGCGGTCGTGCCGGTGTACGAGGCGGGCTTCAACACCGGCAGCGCGACCTCCGAGGGCGACGCCGCGCATCGAGGGCCGCAGGCCCGCGCGCTTGGACCCACGGGCACCGGGATCCCCGTGGGCGTCATGTCCGACTCGATCAACCAGCGCGGCACCGGCGTCGCCGGGTCGCAGTCGTCGGGCGACCTGCCGGCGACCGTGCAGATACTCGACGAGCCCGGGTCGGGCAGCGACGAGGGGCGTGCGATGGCGGAGGTCGTCTACGACACGGCGCCCGGGATCCCGAAGATCATCTTCGCTCGCGGTGGCGGTGGGGCGGCCACCCGCGCGAACAACATCGATGCGCTGGTGGCCGCCGGCGCGAAGGTGATCACGGACGACACCTTCTACCTGAGCCAGCCGTTCTTCCAGGACGGCATCGTCGCGCAGGCGGTCGACCGCGCGAAGGCGAACGGCGTGGCCTACCTGGTGTCGGCCGGCAACCGCGCGCGGCAGAGCTGGGAGGGCGTGTTCACGCCGGTGGCGCGGGCTGAACGACTTCGACCCCGGGCCCGGCACCGACACGCGCCAGACGGTCGCCACCCTCTCGTCGGGCCAGAGCCTGACGCTGACCCTGCAGTGGGACGACCCGCTCGGAGCGGTGACGAACGACTACGCCATGGACGTCTACGACGCCAACACGAACGCCTTCCTCATGACGTTCAACGCGAACAACGTGGCGACCGATGTGCCGACGGAGGGGCTGAGCGCCAACGGCCCGATCTCGTTCGCGATCGAGATCAGACGCGTCGCGGGCACGGGTGCCTCGCACCTGAAGTGGATCGTGAACGGCTCCTTCTCCGGATCGGTGCCCGCCGAGTTTGCGCCCGCCCAGGCGATCGACCCGGATGCGTCCTCCGCGCGCGGCGCGCTCACGGTCGCCGCGGTGCGGCAGAACGACGTCGGCCTCGACACCGCGGAGTCGTTCAGCTCGCGGGGGCCGACCGTGACGCGCTACATCGACAAGGACGGCAACAGGCTCGCCACCCCGGACGTGCGGCCGAAGCCCGACCTCGCCGGGGCCGACGGTGTGGCGGTCAGCTCAGGGTTCGACACCGGGTCCCCGGACCTCAACCCCTTCTTCGGCACGAGCGCCGCGGCGCCGAGCGCGGCCGGAGTGGCGGCGGTCGTCTGGTCGGCGAAGCCATCGCTGAGCGTCGACGAGCTGTACGCGATCCTGAGAGACCCGCGCGGGATGATCGACTGCACTTCGGCGCTTGGGCAGCCGGACGGCGACTGCGGCTGGGGCTTCCTGCAGGCCGACGCCAAGGTGGCCATGGCACTCGACGCGACGCCGCCCGCGGTGGCCGCCGTCACCTCCCCCGCGGCGCCCGACGGAGCGAACGGCTGGTTCCACAGCCCGGTGGGGCTGACCTGGAACGTCACGGACCCGGACTCGCCGGCGGATGGCGACGAACTGCGGCCCGCAGACGGTCGCCACCGACGGCGTCGTGGCCTTCACGTGCACGGCGGCGAGCGCGGGCGGCACGACGAACCAGCCGGTGACGATCAAGCGCGACACGCAGCCGCCGAGCGCTCCGACGTTCAGCGGCATCAGGCCCGGGGCGAAGCTGAAGAAGCTGCCGGCGCAGAGCGCGATCACGTGCACCGCAACGGACGCCACGTCGGGCCTGAGCTCCTGCGTAGTGACGGGCTACTCGAAGAAGCCGGGCAAGCACACGCTGACCGCGACGGCGACGGACGAGTCCGGCCTGACGTCGACCTCGGCACTGACCTACGACTTCCGGCCGCCCGCGGCGAGCAAGCTGGCCATCCTGAAGAAGCAGTCACTGGCCTCGGTGCTGAGGTCAGGCCTTCGGTGCACGCTCCGGACCGCCGAGAGGCGAACGAAGCTGACCGCCGTTCTGAAGTCCGGCAGCGCCATCCTTGGCCGGAAGACGACGAAGTCAAAGCGCGCCGGCAAGATGACCCTGAAGATCCGGCTAACCGCGGCCGGCGCCTCCCAACTCCGCGACGCATCAAGCGCGAACCTCTCCGTAACGGTGACCGCAAAGAGCCGGAACACAACTCGCGCAAAGCTGCGCGCGAAGCGCGCCCTCAGCCGCTAGCGGAGCCGAAATGGGGGGAGCAGGATTCGAACCTGCGTAGGCAGAGCCAATCGGTTTACAGCCGATTCTCCTTTGGCCGCTCGGACATCCCCCCGAGACAGTCAGGAGGCGATTGTAGAGGCGCTCTCTTCGTCTTCGCGGGCGGGCAGCGGCCGCCCTCCTTCAACCTCGAACTCGGCGTACTTCGGCCCACCGAGCGCGATGTGCGTACTCCCGCCGAGCGCGTCCGATGGGATGCACCAGCGGCGACCGTCGCCTACCACCACGACCAGGTAGTCGCAGCTCTTTGCATCGAAGCGCTTGACGAGCCCGTTCCAGCTTTGGTTACCACCCCTCGTGCACACCGTGACGTCCCAGCGGCCCTTGCGAAACGCGATGCAGCTCTTCACCTGAACGCGCAGTAGCCGGCCGTCGAGCTCGGCGATGAAGTCCCAGTCCGGACTGTGGCCGACGGGGAAGCAGATGGTCGCTCCCCTCGACGCGAACCACTCCGCCGCGGACAGCTCGCCGAGGTCCCCCTGTTTGCGCCAGTGCATTCCGAGAAGATGCCGCACGGCGATGCAAATTCGGCCCGTGGAAAGTGACGAGTTTGATGCGGCGGCGAGACTTTTTGCTGACGCGTTTCTGAACGATCCCGGGTGGGTTGCTGTTGGGCCGGATCGGGCGGGGCATCGGCATGGGGTGCTTCGGCGCTATCACCGCACCGCGCTGGATGTGATTCAGCGGTATGGCGGGCCGATCTATGGGGCGTTCGAGGACGGCGGTGCGCTTACCGGCGTCGCCGCCACCTTTGCCGCCGGCCTCTATCCCCCGCCCGCCTGGACCATCGCGAGGTTCGTCCCTGGCTTTCTGCTCGCCGGTCCCGGGCCGATCGTGAGAGGGCTCCGCTTCTCAGCCGTCCAGGAGAAGGGGCATCCGCATGACCCTCACGTGTATCTGTGGTTCCTGGCCGTCGACCCGCGCCACCAGCGCGGCGGTGTCGGCCGCGCTCTCCTCGCGCGCGTGTATGAGGACGCCGCCGCGCCCGTCTATCTCGACACGGCCAACCCGGCGAACGTGCCCTACTACGCCGAGCAACGGGTTCGAGGAGCTCGGCAAGGCCGATGGGCCTCGCGGCGCGACGATGTGGTTCATGCGGCGTCCGAAGTGAGGCCTATGAGGCGTCGCGCAACCGCTGCGCCTCCGGCAGCCCCTCGAGCTTCTTCAACGTGTTGTTCTCGATCTGGCGAATCCGCTCGCGCGTGACGCCGAACGCCCGCCCGACCTCCTCGAGCGTCCGCGCCTTCTGGCCGCGCAGCCCGTAGCGCATCTCGATCACCTCGCGCTCGCGCGGCGGCAGCGCGTCCAGCGCCCGTCGCACGTTCTCGCGCCTCAGGTTCTCGGACGCCTGCTCGAACGGCGACTCGGCCGTGTCGTCCTCCACGAAGTCGCCCAGCTCGGAGTCCTCCTCCTCGCCGATCGGCTTCTCCAACGACACCGGCAGCTGCGCGATCCGCAGGATGTCCTTCACCTCGCGCGCGGTCCACTGGAGCTCCAGCGCGATCTCCTCGGGAGTCGGCTCGCGGCCGAACTCCTGCACCAGCTGCCGCTCCACGTGAACGACCTTGTTCAGCTTCTCCACCATGTGCACCGGGATGCGGATCGTGCGCGCCTTGTCGGCGATCGCCCGCGTCACGGCCTGGCGGATCCACCACGTCGCATAGGTCGAGAACTTGTAACCACGCCGGTAGTCGAACTTCTCGACCGCGCGGATCAGACCAAGCGACCCCTCCTGGATCAGGTCCAGGAAGGACAGCCCGCGCCCGAGATACCCCTTCGCGATCGACACCACCAGCCGCAGGTTCGCCTCGATCATCTGCTGCTTGGCCGACATGTCGCCGCGCTCGATCCTCCGCGCCAGCGCCACCTCCTGATCGGCCGTCAGCAGATCCACGCGGCCGATCGAGCGCAGGTACAGCCGCAGCGAATCAAGCGAGGGCTCGACCGTCAGGTCGATCTCCGGCTTCTTCGGCACGGAGGTCCCGTCGGGACCCGCCCCCGGAGGCGCCTCTGACACGCCCGCGGGCGTCGGACGACCGTCCTGCGCCACGATGTCCACGCCCGCCTCGACCAGATGCGCGCGGAACTCGGAGATCTGCTCCTTCGTCACCTCGACTTCCTCGAGGCACGTTGCGATCTCCTCGAAGGTCAGGAAACCGCGTTCGCGTCCCTCGGACGCAAGCGTGCGCAGCTCCTCGATATCCATGAAGGTCGCCTCGGTGGGCTCCTCCAACAGTCCGACAGCAGCCTCATGCTTCTCCGTCAACCCTCGCTCCTTCGACACGGCGTCAAACCGCCGGGGGCGGCGTACAGATGGACAATCGAGTTGTTGGCCGCGGTAATACCGCGAGGGGCTGGCCGGTGTGGGGGCAAAACCACGGGGCGTGCAGCCGACTTCGAGCCATAGTACAACGACTTGTGCGATTTGCCGCGCTCTGCAACGAAGTAGTCCGAACATCCGTCTACAGGCGTAAGAACCGGGGAGCTCGCGTCGCATAGATATCGTCCATGCGACCCATGAACGACCCGGCAACACTCCTCGGCAGCGACGTCCAGGCCCGCCGTCCCTCCACCCACGTGAGCCTCTCGCGCGTCGGCGTGACCGGCGTGGAGAAGGTCATCCGCATTCGCTCGAACGGCAGCGAGCAGCTCTTCTACGCCGAGCTCGAGTGCTTCGTCGACCTCGGCCCTGAGCAGAAGGGCGCGCACATGTCGCGCTTCGAGGAGGTCATCAACGAGGCGATCGACCAGGTCGTGCTCTCAGAGGCCTTCAAGGCCGAGACGCTCGCCGCCCACATCGCCACCCTCGTCCGCGACCGCCAGGACGGCGCCCGCGCCGAGGTGACCATCGCCGCCCGCTACCCGGAGCACAAGCAGGCGCCCGTCTCCGGCGAGCGCACGCAGGAGATCTACACGCTGTTCGGCAGCGCCGTCGCGAGCGCAAGCGGCACCCGCCGCATCGTCGGGGTCGAGGCCCAGGGCATGACCGCCTGCCCGTGCGCCCAGGAGCTCATCATGGACCGCTCGCAGGAGCGCCTCAGCGCCGACGGCTTCACGGACGACGAGATCGCCCGCGTCTTCGAGGCCGTGCCGGTGGCCACCCACAACCAGCGCGGCATCGGCACGCTCCACATCGGCTGCCCCGAGGGCTGCGACGACGCCATCGAGGCCAGCACCCTCCTCGAAATAGTCGAGAGCTCCATGAGCTCCGAGATCTACGAGCTGATGAAGCGCTCCGACGAGGTCGAGGTGGTCGAGAAGGCGCACATGCACCCCCGCTTCGTGGAGGACTGCGTGCGCGAGATGGTGCGCAAGGCCACCGAGGGCTTCGCCGGCCTCGGCGAGCACGCATTCGTCTCCGCCCGCCAGGAAAACCTGGAGACGATCCACAAGCACAACGTCGTCGCCGAGCGCCACGGTCTGCTCGGCGAGCTGTCTCGCGAGATCGCGGAGGGCGAGCGCGCAGCTCGCCACGTGACTATGCGCGAGTGGCTCGAGTCAGCCTGAACGAAGTCCGTGCGCCCGGTGTCGGGGGTCAAGGATTTTGATATCTGGCCGATGCAAAGCCTGTACTCGGCAAAGCACGGAGGCAGTTTTGACTGACGGCCGGCATATCCCACTCTCCCAGGACGCGGCTCTCGTGGTCGCGCTTGCGGGAACGGCCATCCCATTCGCCCACTCCGCAGAGGACGAGGCAGAGCGCTGGCTCAGGGCCATGCGGCTGCACGGCCAGGTGGGTTCGATCCTTCAGGCGCTCGGCGTGGGCGAGGCCCCGCTGATGACCGGCTCGGAGCACGAGCACTCGGAGGGGCACGGCACGCCGAACCTCGGCCCGAACGTGCTCGAACAGGTCACCGAGTGCGCCGAGCAGTTCGCGGTCGCGCGCGAGGCCGAGACCGTCGGCACGCCGGACATCCTGTTCGCGGTGCTCGAGGTCTACGACAAGCTGTTCGACCGCGCGCTCTACCTGCGCGGCACGAGCCGCGAGGAGCTGGTCGAGCGGCTCACCGCTAGCGCTGCCGGCCGGCGGTAGCGCCAGCCGTCCTGCGCTCCTGCGACGCCTCCTCGAGCTTCTTCCGGAAGTTGAGGAAGTAGTCGGCCCCGCTGGCGAGCGTGATCGCCACCATCAGGTAGACGAGCGCCTGGACCCAGGCGGCGTCGGCGTCGTTCGCCGCGATCAGCGCCAGGACGGCCACGACCTGCACGATCGTCTTCACCTTGCCGAGCCCGCTGGCGGGGATCACGACACCCTGCTGGCCCGCCGCGATCCGCAGGCCGCTGACGGCGAACTCGCGCGCGATGATCACCATCGCGACCCAGGCGGCGAGCCGGTCGAGGCTCACCAGGCTGATGAGGGCCGCGGCGATCATCAGCTTGTCCGCGATCGGGTCCATCACCTTCCCGAAGGTGGTGACGGACTGGCGCGAGCGCGCGATGTAGCCGTCGAGGCCGTCAGTGAGTGCCGCGATCGCGAACACGATCGCGGCGATGGTGGACCCGCCCGGCGTCTCCACGGTCAGCGCAACCACCAGCACCGGAACCAGGAGGATCCGGATGAGGGTCAGCGCATTTGGGAGATTGAGCGGAAACACCGCGCCGGGCTAAGTTACCCGGCGGCGCCTTCCTGACCACAGAGAACGGTCCTCGAGCTCATGAAGGAGGCGCGAGCGCTCTGCGCTGTCGGAGGGAAGTCGGTCGGCCTGCATCTCGAGATCGACACGGAGTTCGTTGAGTAGCTGTGCACCAGTCATACGATTTAGTCTGCCGATACTTCATTAAGTGAAGTTAAGGCGCTGTGGTCGCCACCGTGGCGGACGAGGTACTCGAGCCCGGCCGTGCTCCCGACCGGTCCGAGCGGCGAGACCGTGGCCCCGAGAAGCCACCACGGGAAGATCTTCTTCGCGCACCCCCGCGCCACCAGCAGACACAGGAAGATCCAGCCGAACCCGTGCGTCCAGCCCAGGATCAGCTCGGCCTGGTCACTGAACCCGCCGATGGCGGTGACCACGAGCGACGTGAAGATGCACACCTCGACGAGGCTGTAGAGCCGGACTGCCTGGAAGTAGGACATAACCGTCAGTCGACAGTAGGGACCCGCGCGCGGAGCCAGCGGCTCATGTCCTCCGCCGCCATGGGCCGAGCGAGCGCAAAGCCCTGAGCGAGGTCGCAGCCGAGCCCGACCAAGAGGCTGCAGATGCGCTCGTCCTCGACCCCCTCGGCGACCGTCTCGAGCTGCAGGTTGCGGGCCAGCTCGATGATCGAGCGGACGATCGCGTCGGAGCCGGGCTCGTCGGAGACGTCCGAGATGAAGGACCGGTCGATCTTGAGCGCGTGCACCGGCAGCTGGCGCAGGTAGGAGAGCGACGAGTAGCCCGTGCCGAAGTCGTCGATCGAGGTGCGCACGCCGATGTTCCGCAGGCGCGTGAGCGCCTCGCGCGCCTGGTCGTGGTCGCCCATGAGCGTGCTCTCCGTGATCTCGATCTCGAGCGCGCTCTCGTCGAGACCCATGGCGAGCCGCTTGGCCTCCACGAGGTCGGGAAAGCTCGGGTCGAGGAGGACCTTTGCCGGCACGTTGACGGCGACCGGGATGTTGAAGCCGTCGTCGAGCCAGCGGCGGGCGTCGGTGGCGGCGATCTCGAGCGCGAGCTCGGTGAGCGGCTCGGCGAGGCCGGTGCGCTCGGCGAGCGGGACGAAGGTGGTGGGGAGCACGGGGCCGACGACCGGGTCGGTCCAGCGGGCGAGCGCCTCGACCCCGACCACGCGCCGCGTCCCGAGCTCGAACTTCGGCTGGTAGTGCATGGTGATCGAGCGCGTGTCGATCGCCCGCTTGAGCGCGGTGACGAGGATCAGCCGGCGCGGGGCCTCGTCCTCGATGTCGAGCGAGAAGAACTGGCAGCGCGACTGTGCGCGCTTGGCGCGGTACATCGCGGCCTCGGCGCGCTGGAGGAGGAGGTCGGCGTCGAGCGCGTGGGTGGGCGCGCAGGCGATGCCCACCGTGGCGTCGACGCTCAGCGACGCGCCCGCCACGTCGAAGTGGCGGCTCAGCGCGATGAGGACCTTCTGGGCGGCGCGCTCGGCGTCGCCGGTGCGCGGGACCTCGGAGAGCAGGATGCCGAAGCGGTCGCCCTCCACGCGCGCGACGAGGTCGGTGGCTCTCACTGAGCGGGTGATCCGCGCGGCCACGTCCTTGAGGACGGTGTCGCCGTGCGCACGGCCGAGCGTGTCGTTCACGTCGCGGAAGCGGTCGAGGTCGACGACGAGGAGCACGGTCTCCTGGGACTCGTCGTGCTGGGGCGAGCCGAGGGCGCGGCTGATCGCCTGGAGGAGCAGCGCGCGGTTGGGGAGCCCGGTGAGCGGGTCGTGGAGGGCGAGGTGCTCCATCTCGGAGGTCTGCTTGCTGGCCAGATGCACCGCGGCCATGGGGAGCGTGAGCAGGGGTACGAGGTAGAGCCAGTGCTCGGCGACGACCGCAACGGGCGGCCCGAGCGCGAAGAGGGTGGCGGCGGACCAGCTGCGGAAGACGAGGTCGGCGCGGAGGTGGTCGGCGATCGAGGACTTCTGGAGAAGAGCCTCGGCGGTGCGGACGAGGCTGGAGTTGGCGGCGAAGAAGACGACGGCCGCGAGCCCGATGGCGGGGAGGTCGCTCGCCGTCAGGTCCGTGCCGTCGCGGAGGCCGGTGTTGCCGGCGAGGTCGAGCGCGAGCCCGGCGAGCACCCACGAGATGGCGAGCTGGGCGAGGTTGAAGACGATGCGGTCGACGGGCCGCTTCCGGATCAGGTCGGCCGCGAGCGAGGCGGCCACCTGGACCACCACCACCTCGGGGATCCCGTACGTCAGGAGGAGCGCGAAGGCGAACGGAGTGGAGAAGGTCTCCTCGCCCACCTGGCCGTGGACCTGGATGGGGAAGAGCTCGCCGACGAGGACGAGCGCGGCAAGCACCCAGAACTCGGCGTCGAAGGGGCCGAGGTCGCCGCTGCCGAACGCCGCCAGCGCGATGAGAACCGCAATACCGGCCGCGCTGACAAGCCGGAGGTAGAGGGTGAACGTGGGTTGTGAGCCAGGCACCGGGGCGAGTCGCGGCTACGACATGCGCCCCGGGCCTGGGCCGATCCGATAGCCGCTCAATCCGAGCGGCCCAAACTAGGGCCGGGCGCTTCTACAGCTTACGGGGCGCTCCGAGTGCTTCAAGCAAGACAAGCAGTCCTGCAAGGGCTACCGCAGAGCGGTAAGCCTTAGCGTGGAGGGTGATCTGGGTCCGGCGGAGCTTCGAGGGCATCAATGCCTCCTCGATTGGGTCGGGGGCGCAGCCGGTGGGTCAAGACCGGCATCCTGCCCGCAGCATCGGTCGGAATCAGGCGGCATAAAAGCCGCTGCGGGCTGGGTGGACATTTGGACGACCGACATCCGTCCACGTAAGGTACGCCCCAAGAAGACCTGAGCTGTCCGTGACGAAGACTTGAATTGATCCGCCCGCCCCGGCCGTGTAGATGACCCTCCTGCTCGCCTTCCTCCTGCTGCTCGTCACGGTCCCAGTGGCGGGAGGAAGGCTGAGCCGTCTGGAGGAGGTACGGATCCGCGGGCTGTGGCTGGTGGCGATCGCTTTCGTCATCCAGGTCCTTCTGGTGACGGTCTTCCCCTCGGGCCACCCCACGCTCCACCGCGTCGGCCACATCGCGACCTACGGCCTGGCCGCCGCGTGCATCCTGCGCAACCTCGACCTGCGGTTCGTGTGGGTCGTGGCGGTGGGCGGGCTGTTGAACTTCATCGCGATCGCGGCGAACGGCGGCGTGATGCCGGCGCGCGCCGGCGCTCTGCGAGCCGCCGGCCTCGACGCGAACTCCGGAGATTTCGCCAACTCCGATCTCGTTCGCAACGCTCACGTCGGCTTTCTCGGCGACGTCTTCGCCATCCCCGCCGGCTGGCCGGGGGCGAACGTGTTCAGCGTTGGGGACGCGGTGATGCTTCTGGGGGCGTTCCTGGTCCTCCACGCCGCAACGGGTTCCCGCCTGTTTGCCGCCAGAGAAGAACGGCGCCCGCGAGAGCAAGCAGTGCCCACAGCACCAGCGCCACCAGTGCCTCGGGCGAGGTGAGGTCGTCGAGACTGCCGCCGAGGGCGGTGTAGACGAACACCTTGGGAGCGGCGCCGATCAGGGTGCCGACGGTCATGGCGGTGTAGGACAGGTGCGTGAGCCCGGCGCTGTAGTTGACGACGCCGTAGGGGAGCACCGGCACGATGCGCGACTCCATGACGGCGAGAGTTCCGTTCTCGGTCAGGAAAGTCTCGACCGCTCTCGTACGTTGAGGTAGTAAGCGGCCGCGATGCTCACCGGCCAACCTACGTGCGATGGCCATCTGGGTGAGCGCGGCCGCTGTCACTCCCAGGAGCGCGAGCGGCGTTCCGACAGCGGTGCCGAACAGGAGCCCGGCGGCGCCGGCGAGGATCGGCCAGGCCACGGCGAAGTTGACGAGGACGAAGAGCGGGACGTAGAGGAGCGGCCCGAGCGCGCCGATGTCGTCGACGAAGTCGCGCGCCTCGTCCGAGCTCGGAATGTTGCCGGTGAGGGCAAGCGCGGCGACGATCGCGATCCAGGCCCCCGCGTACACGGCGATGCGTAGGCGGGCAGCGCGCCGCGAGTCCATGGGACGCAGACTAGACCGGCCGCTTACCGGCACCGCCGTGCGGGTAACGCCAAAGGCATGACTCGCTACTCACCACTGGCCATCGTGTTCGTAAGCCTGGGCCTCGCCGCATGCGGCGGCGACGACGACAGCGCCAGCGCGCCGTCGAAGGCGGAGTACGCGAAGAACGCCGAGCAGATCTGCCGCGACACCGAGAAGGAGCTCGAGAACATCGGCAACGGCAGCGAGAGCCCGGCCGAGGTGGCCGACGCGATCGACAAGGTGATCAAGGAGTCGCGCGACGCCGCCGACGACCTGGTGGCCCTGGAGCGCCCCGAGGGCGACGCCGGCCAGACCGCGGAGGAGTTCTCAGAGGGCTTCAAGACGGAGCTGAACGACAAGATCGTGCCGGCGCTCGAGGACCTGCAGGCCGCGCTCAGGAAGAAGGACGTCGAGGGCGTGCAGGCGGCAGCGAAGAAGCTGCAGAGCCTCGAGACGAGCAAGTCGGACAAGGCCGCGCGCGAGCTGGGCGCGACCGCCTGCGTCGGATAGCCGGGCGGGTACGATCGGCCGCGTGACGGCGGCCGCGCTGCGCAAGCTGTGCCTCTCGTTCCCGGGGGCGTACGAGGACTTCCCGTTCGGACCGGAGACGTCGGTGTTCAAGGTGGAGGGGAAGCTGTTCGCTATGAGCGCTTTGCGCTCTTCGCCTCTGAAGGTGTCGCTGAAGTGCGAGCCGGAGCTGGCGGAGCAGCTGCGCGGGTCGTATCCCGGACGCGGTGACTCCGGGGTACCACCTGAACAAGCGCCACTGGAACACGGTGATGTGCTCGGGGCGGTTCCGTGTCCGACGAGATGGTGCGGGACATGGTGGAGGACTCGTACGACCTGATCGTGGCGGCGATGCCGGCCCGAGTGCGGGAGCGGCTGGGCTGGGAGGTCACTACCGCGTGAGTGCTCCCGACTCGACGCAGGTCGAAGCGAACCTCGAGCTGGTCCGCCGAATGATCGACGCTTTCAACCGGCGCGACATGGAAGCGATGCTGCGATCAGGCCGACGAGAACTTCGAGTACGACTGGACCCGGAGCCTGGGCCTTTACGCCGATCGTCTACCGAGGACCGGAGGGCTTCAAGAAATTCGTGGACGAGCAGTGGAGCATGTTCGACGACTTCCGAGTCGAAGCCCACGAACTGATCCCGCGCGGAAACCACGTGGTCGTGCCGTGTTCCGTGTACGCGACCGGCCGCGACGGCGTGCCGGTGAGCGCGAACTCAACGCACCTCTACACGTTCGAGGACGGCCGGATCGTGCGGATCACGCTGTTTCAGGAGCGCGAGGAGGCGCTGGCCGCGGCCGGCTGACCCCGCTTTCGATGCCCTTCTCGCGATAGGAGCGAACGACGAACCGCGCCCGAACCAACCTCGTAAGAGTGGGGAAGTCCCTGACTGGATGATCGCCTGCTTGTAAGGGGCGACCAGCTGCTGCGGGCTACTGCCGTCTGTCGCTCAGGCCGCTTGGTGACCGATCAATCGCGTCAGGCTGCTGCGCTCTGCTGCGGTTTGTCGCTTCCACAGCGCTTCCACACGAGCACTCGGCCTAACTGGGCAAGGGCGGTCAGGCGGGGTCGACCACTACCAGGGTGAAGGTCGCGACGGTCGATCCCGCGTTGGCGTACACGTGGCGCCATGTCGCATCGAACCAGGCACTGTCGCCAGCGGGCATCTCGACGTGGTGGTCGCCGACATCGAGAGTGACCGTGCCGGACTGGACGGTGAGCAACTCGACCGATCCGGGGCGGTGCGGACGAACTACACGAAAACTCCCCCCAGGGCATTTGTCCGCGGTAGGCTGGCCACCCCAAGGCGACAAAGGGGAAAGGCACGTGAGACTGCACAGGCGGATCCGGCTGCACTTGCTGGGGTTGCTGGTGGTCGCGGCTGTCGTGGCGGGTATATCGGCGGGTGCGTCGAGTGCTGCCCCCTCGTGTGTCACGACTGCGGGGGAGACGACATGCACGTTTGGCTTCACGGGTGCCGCGGAGGCGTGGACGGTGCCTACGGGGGTGACTAGCGCCACCTTCGATGTCCTTGGTGCTCAGGGTGGTGGCGGCGGGAAAGGCGGCGAGGTGGAGGCCACGCTGTCCGTTACCCCTGGGGAAACGTTGCAGATCGTTGTCGGCGGGATGGGCGGGGTGAGCGGGGGCCATGCCGGCGGGTTCAACGGCGGGGGCAACGGGCCCGCAGGCGGGCTTGTGGCTTTCGGCGGCGGCGGCGGCGGCGCGAGTGATGTGCGACAGGGCGGAACCGCGCTTGCTAACCGTGTGCTGGTCGCCGGTGGTGGTGGCGGCATCGGTCAGCCCGCCGAGAACCTTGGCGGCAATGGCGGCGCGGGCGGCGACAGTGGCAGCTCCGGGTCGACGGGAGACCCGGGAACCGGTACTGCCGCCGGCGGCGCTGGCGGCCATGCGGGTATCCCGGCCGGTGACGGCGCCGGCGGCGCCGGCGGGACGGGCGGCGACTTGGTTGTCGGCGGCGCCGGTGGCGACGGTTCGCCCGGCCAGGGCGGCGCGGGCGGAGCCGGCTGCTGCTTCGCCGGCCGCGGTGGCGGGGGCGGCGGCGGTTATAACGGCGGTGGCGGCGGCGGCCAAGGCGCAGGGAACACCAGCCCTGGGAAAAGCGGCGGCGGCGGTGGCGGTGGCGGCGGCTCGAACTTCACCAGCCTCGCGGCCACGAACGTGACCGTCACCAACGGCGCACGGACCGGAAACGGGGTAATCACCGTCACCTATGTCGACGACGACGGCGATGGCGTTGGGAACGCGGGCGACAACTGCCCGGCAGTGGCGAACCCCGACCAGGCCGATCTCGATGGCGATGGTCTCGGTGATGCTTGCGACGCGGACGATGACGGCGACAGCGTGGCGGACGCGGACGACAACTGCCTGACGGTGGCGAACCCGGATCAGATCAACACCGACCAGGGCCAGACCGGCGACGCCTGCGACGCGGACGACGACAACGACGGTGTCGCGGACACCGCGGACAACTGTCGCGTTGTCGTGAACGCGGGGCAGGAGGATCTCGACCGCGACGGCGCGGGCGACGCCTGCGACGGCGATGACGACGGCGACGGCGCGGGCGACGGCGCCGACAACTGTCCGACCGCCGCGAACGGCGATCAGCGCGATATCGATGGGGACGCGACCGGCGATGTCTGTGACACCGACGATGACAACGACCGTCTCAGCGATTCCGCGGAGCGCGCGCTGGGCACGTCGTCGGCCGATCTCGACTCGGACGACGACGGGCTCGCGGACGCGCGCGAGGACCGCAACCACGACGGCAAGAAGGGCCGGCGTGAGACCAACGCGGCGAGATTCGACACCGACCGTGACGGACTCTCCGACGGGCTCGAGCGCGGCCTGGGCCGCGGAGTGGCGGATCCCCCCGGGGCGGTGAAGGGCACGGGCCAGCGCTTCAAGCGTGACCGCGACCCGCGCTCGAAGACGAATCCGCTCAAGCGCGACACCGACAAGGGCGGCGTGCTTGACGGGCGCGAGGACAAGAACCACAACGGCCGCGTCGACAAGGGCGAGACCAACCCCAACACGCCAGGAAGCGGCTAGCGTCCGGCGGAACCGCGAGCGCTGACGGGCAACCGCCCAAGTCCGAGTCGGAGCGCTGGCTGGGGTATGGGCGGTGCCCGGCTCGAACGGGCGACCTCCTGCTTGTAAGGCAAGGGCTCGCCCGCTGATGTCCCAACGCCCACGGGTGCACGCACAGCCGAAGATCAGAGCCGACGGTGGGATTCGAACCCACGACCCCCGCTTTACGAGAGCGGTGCTCTGGCCAACTGAGCTACGTCGGCGGTGCGGGGTGAGTGTAGCCCGCGATCCGCTCATCTCTGAGTGCGGATCGTTGTGGCCAACTCGTGGTGGGCCAGGCTCCGCGGGCTCGCCTGGCGGCGCCAGCCGCCGGACGGCTGGGCGCTCCTTTTCCCGCGCTGCCGCTCGGTCCACACGTTCGGCATGCGCTTCCCCATCGACGTCGTCTTCCTCGATCGCCACGGCTGGCCCATCGCCATCCAGCGCGGCGTCAAGCCCGGCCGGATAGTCCGCCACCGCAGAGCCGACGCCGTCATCGAAACCAAAGCCGGCGACGCCGACCGTCACTTCGTTGTGGTGGAATGAGCACCCCATGGCTCAGACGCAGACGCAGCAAAGACCCAACCGCTGGCTCGAGGCCTTCAACCCTCGTGTCCCGCTCTACCGGGACGAATACAACGAGTACCTCCTGTTCATCGTCTCGGCGATCGGGTCGGTTGCCGGGACTCAGGTGCCGCTCTATCTCGTCATGGCGATCACGGATCTGTGGTCGCCGTGGGTCTTCGTTCCCGCCTGCGTCGTCTTCGAGCTCCTCGTGATCCTCTTCATCGCCAGGCCTCAGATGAAGCCGCAGGAGCGCGTCGCGTGGAACGTCATGTGGGCCGGCGTCACCGCCCTCATGGCGCTCGCCTTCTACTACCTCGTCGCCGAGCCGACGCTCGGGTAGCGGCTACGCCGAGGCGGTCGGCTCCGCCGGAGGTTGCGGCTGCTGCGACGCCGCGTGCGTCGCCTCGTCCACCCTCCGCACCACGTGCTCCGGGTTGTTGATCCACTCGAAGCGGAACTCGGAGTCGTCTGTGCCGGCCGTGTCGAAGTCGACCGTCCCGACTCCGAACATCCGGTCCAGCACTCCCTGGTTGTAGTTCACGTTCTGGACCCGGTCGAGCCGTGTCTCCTGCACGCTCTTCCGGACGATTCCCCGGGTGATTCGGAGGCGCTGGGTTGTGAGCAGGTACTTGGTGCCCACCCTGCGCACGAAGCCGATCAGCAGCGTCAGCGCGACGATCACCGCGGCGATCGCGACCGCGGTCCCCATGTTGTCGAAAAGGAGGCCCAGCACGACGACCACCGCGGCCGCCAGCCCGATCCCGCCCAGGTAGAACGTCATCAGCGCCCGCCACGACGGCCGTCCCTCGTACAGCGCTCGCTCGTCGGCTCTCAGGTCCATGGCGCGCAGGCTACTCCGCGACCCCTGCCGCTTCCAAGGCCGCGCGGTGCGTGTTGAACCACTCCATCCGCGTGACGAGCCCTTCGCGCAGCGTCCACAACTGCCCGTGCGCCGCGCTCACCTCCATGCCCGAGTCGTGCAGATGCCCGCGGAGCGTGCCGACGACCACCGCGCCGTCGTCGGTCGGGATGACGCGGTCGGTGTCGAAGTGGACGTCGTCCCAGGTGGCGAACACGCTCGCGATCGCCTTGTTGAACTCGTCGGCTCCGGTTCGGGTCCCCGGCTCGACCGCGTCCGCCGGGTTGACCCACTCCGCGTCCTCTGCCAGCAGCTCCGGCGCGAGCCGACGGCCCTCGAACAGCTGCTCGAGCACCACCTGCACCGTCATCGCGTGATCGGTTGACGTGACTACCGCGCTCCCGCCAGCGCCGCGAGCCTGAACCCGAGCGCCGACAGCGCCAGGTCCTCGGTCACGTTCAGCTCCAGCGCCTGCCTGACCTCCTCGCACCGCTCCGCCGCCTCGCGCAGCCGGCGCGGGTCGCGGCTTCGGGCCTGCTCCGCCAGCGCCGGCGCGCGGTCTGCGGCGAGCACAGCCTCGGGTGCGTCCTCGGCGATGCAGATCAGGTCGCGGAAGGTGAGCGCCGTCAGGGTGAGACCGAGTTCCAGCGACTCGCGCCGCGCCCGCCGCGACTCTCGCTTCGCCGACTCCTCGAAGTCCTTCTCGATCGCCTTCCGCTCGCGGCCCTTCGGCTCGAGCTCGAGGCGGCGCTTCGCCTCCTCGGCGATCGCTTCCTCGGCGGCGAAGCCCGCCGCCTCCGCGCGTGCGAGCAGCGGTCGCCATGGCTCGGCGCCCGCGTCGGCTCCGCCTGACAGCGCCGACGCCACGAGCGCGTCCACCTCGGCCCGCAGCGCGTCGCCCTCGTCGGACGCCAGGTAGCGAGCTCGCGCGGCGTTGCCGAGCGCCAGCCGTGCGCATGCCTCCGCCCGCTCGGCCGGCACGCCCTCGGCGACCAGCTGCGCGGCGATCGTCGCCGCCGGCAGCGGCTCGAAGCGGACGAGCTGGCAGCGGCGACACCACCGTCTCGAGCACCCGACCGAGCGCGTCCGTCATCAGGATCAGGTGCACGAACGACGCCGGCTCCTCCAGCGTCTTCAACAGCCGGTTCGCCACCTCGTCGTTCATCGTGTCGACCCGCTCCAGCACGAACACGCGCCGGCGCGCCTCGAACGGCGTCCGGGTGGCCGCGCTGACCACCGGGCCCTCGATGTCGTCCACGCGCATCACGTGCGCGCCGGTCGGCCGGACCCACGTCAGGTCCGGGTGCGCCCCGTGCATCACGCGCGTGCGAACGGAGTCCGGGTCCGGTGCGCCCTCCGCCAGGAGCTCCGCCGCGAACGCTCGCGCCACCGTCCGCTTCCCGGTCCCGGCCGGCCCGTGGAAGAGATACGCGTGCGAGGGCTCGCCGGACGCGAGCGCGGTCGACAGCACCATCCGCGCCTGCGGGTGGTCCTCGGTTCCCGCCAGCGTCACCGTCATTCGCGCGCCTCCTTCACCGAAGCCAGCACCTGCGCATGCACATCCTCGGCAGGCTGGCGAGCGTCGATCCGTCGCCAGCGGTCGGGGTCGACTCGCATCGAGCCGCTCGTACGCGGCGCCCACCGCCTCCTGCAGCCCCTCGCCCTCCTCCTCGAACCGATCGGTCTCGCCCGCGCGCGAGGCAGCGTCCTCCGGCGAGAGGTCGAGCAGAAACGTGAGGTCGGGCTTCAGCCCGCGCGTCGCGAAGTGGTTCACCCGCTCGACATCCTCGATCCCAAGCCCACGCGCGCCGCCCTGGTAGGCGAGCGACGAGTCGAGAAACCGGTCCGACACCACCACCTTCCCCTCGGACAGTGCCGGCAGGATCACCTCCGCCACGAGCTCCGACCGCGCCGCCGCAAACAGAAGTGCCTCGGCCTCCGGCGACAGCTCGACCGACGGGTCCTTCAACAGCTCCCGCACCCGCTCGCCCGCAGGCGTCCCGCCGGGCTCGCGCACTCCCAGCGCTTCGTCGCCAAGCGCCTCGCACAGCAGCCCCGCCTGCGTGGTCTTACCGGATCGATCGATGCCCTCAAAGGTGACGAAGAGGCCGCGCATGCCGCGCGGGCGAACCTAGCAGCGCTCCCAGGCGGTCAGCGCCCAAGACGCTCGAGGAGCTCGCGGTCCTCCTCGATCATCTTGCGCAGCCGGGCCAGAAACTCCTTGTCCTTCCGGCGCTCGGCGATGAGCTCTTCGATCGCCTCTCGAGAGGTCGTCGCCTTCGGGCTCGCGGTGCCTGGCTCGATGTGGTGGTCTTTGCTCAAGGTAGCTCTACTGACCTTGATAGCACGCCTCGCACGTCAGACGAAGTGACATTTTTGGCCTTCGCCGCAGGCTTTACCGAGCCCTAACCCAACCCTGGCCCGCACTTGAGCAAGCCGCTGACCACCCCGGCGCGAGCCTGGTGGTCATGCGCAAAGCACTCACACTCATTCTCGGTTGTGCGCTCTTTGGGATCTTCGCCGCGGTCGTCGTGGCTTCCCAGGGTGCGGACGATCCTGCCAACCACGACACCACCACCGGCACCGTCGAGCAGCGGACCACGACGACGGAGGACAACCCGGCTCGCGAGCGTCGTCATGACGACGCCAAGGAGAACGAGGACGTCTCCGGTCCCTGCGACGAGGCCGAGCACGCCAACGATCCGCGCTGCACCGGTCAGTCCACCGCTCCTCAGGGCGACGACAACCAGGGCGACGACAACGGCGGCCGCGTCGACAACTCCGGTCCCGGCAGCCAGAACTCGGGCCCGGGCAGCGTCAACTCCGGTCGTGACGACAACGGCGACGACGACGCCGGCGACGACCACGGTGGTCGCGGCGAGGTCGAGCCCGGCGACGACAACGGTGGCCAGGGCGAGGTCGAGGCCGGCGATGATCGCGGCGGCCAGGGCGAGGTCGAGGCCGGCGACGACCGTGGCGGCGACAGCGGCCACGGCGGCGGTGGCGACGACTCCGGCAGCGGTGGCCACAGCGGCCGCGGCTAATTGAACAAAGCAGCAAGCCGGCCCGCATACCCTCTCACTGAGATGGCGGGCCGGCGCACCATCCTCATGGTCGAGGACGAGACCTCGATCACCGAACCCCTCGCGGAGGCACTCGACCGCGAGGGGTTCGACACGCGTGTGGCCGGAACGGTGGCCGACGCGATCGAGGAGGCCGCGAGCGAGCTGCCCGACCTCGTCCTCCTCGACGTGGAGCTCCCCGACGGGTCCGGCTACGACGTCGCCCGCACGCTCCGCGAGCGCTCCAAGGTCCCCATCATCATGCTCACCGCCCGGGGCGAGGAGACCGACCGCATCGTCGGCCTCGAGCTCGGCGCCGACGACTACATCGTCAAGCCGTTCAGCGCGCGCGAGGTGGCCGCGCGGATCCGGGCGGTGCTGCGCCGGACGGGCGACGGAGCCGCGGCGCGCCGCCCCGCCTGCCACGAGGGACGGGGCCATCGAGATCGGCCCCGTCCGTGTGGACCCTGCCCGCCGCGCGGCGAGCGTGGATGGCGACGGAGGTCGACCTCACCCGCAAGGAGTTCGAGCTCCTCGCGCTCCTCATGAGCGAGGCCGGCAGCCGTCATCTCGCGCGAGCGCCTCATCGACGAGGTCTGGGACACCAACTGGTTCGGCTCGACGAAGACGCTCGACGTGCACGTCTCGAGCCTCCGCCGCAAGCTCGGCGACGACTCGCAGAACCCCCGCTTCATCCACACCGTCCGCGGCGTGGGCTTCCGCTTCGCCGCCGCCGACGAGCTGTGAGCCTCCGCGCGCGGCTCGTCGTCGCCTTCACCTACGTCCTCGTCCTCGTCATCGTCGCGCTCGAGGTGCCGCTGGCGCTGAACCTGTCGAAGCGCGTGGATGCCGAGATCAGGAGCGAGGCGCGCGGGCAGGCGCAGCTCGTCGCGACGGGCGCGTCGGGGCAGATGAGCGAGCCGCTCGCGCTGAAGCGGTTGGTCGAAGAGTCCGAGAAGACGCTCGGCGGCCGCGTGATCGTGGTCGACGCGCGCGGGCCGCGTGCTCGCCGACTCCGCCGGGCCCGGCACGAGGGGCCAGCCGCTACGGCACGCGCCAGGAGATCCGCACGCGCGCTCAACGGCCGCCCCACCCAGGGCGAGCGCCACAGCGACGTGCTCGACGAGGACCTCCTGTTCACGGCGGTGCCGGTCGCGTCGCGCGGGCGGACGATCGGCGCGGTGCGGGTCACCGAGAGCGTGGACGCCGTCAACAAGGAGCAGCGCAACGACGTGATCGCGCTCGATCGGCGTGGGCCTCGTGGCACTGCTGCTCGGCATCGTGGTCGCCTGGCTCCTCGCCGGCACGCTGGCCAACCCGCTCCGCGGCCTCGCCCGCGCCGCCCGGCGCGTGGCCGGCGGCGATCTCGACGCTCGCGCGAAGGTCGAGGGCTCGACCGAGCAGCGCGAGGTGGCCACCGCGTTCAACGACATGACCGGCCAGATGGCCACCACGCTGCGCGGGCAGCGGGAGTTCGTGGCGAACGCGTCGCATCAGCTGCGCACGCCTTTGACCGGCCTCCGGCTGCGGCTCGAGGCGGCGGCCCTGAAGAGCCGCGATCCCGAGGTCGAGCGCGAGCTGGCCGCCGCCGAGCACGAGACCGAGCGGCTCGCCCGGCTCCTCTCCGAGCTGCTCACCCTCGCCGGCGGCGGCGAGCGGCCGGCGGCACAGCCGCTCGACGTGGCCGAGGTTGTCGACGCCGCCTGCGCGCGCTGGCAGGGACCGGCCGAGCGGTCGGAGCACGAGCTCGTCGTGGAGCCTGGGCCGCCGGCGGTTGTTGCCGCCTCGGGCGAGGACCTGGCCGCGATCCTCGACAACCTCACCGAGAACGCCCTGAACTACTCGCCGCCCGGCACGGCCGTGACGCTCACCTGGGCGATCGATGACGACCGCGTGCGACTCGCCGTGCTCGACGAGGGCCCCGGCCTCGATCCCGACGAGGGCGAGCGCGTGTTCCAGCGCTTCTACCGCGGGTCGGCGAGCACGAACGGTGCCGCCGGCACGGGGCTGGGGCTCGCGGTGGTGGAGGCGCTGGCCGCGCGCTGGGGCGGCGAGGTGACGCTGGCGAACCGGCCCGAGGGCGGCGCCCGCGCCGAGGTGGCCCTCCAGGCCGTGCGGGCTTTGCCAAAACCTGACCCGGAGCTTGACGAGAGCTTGCCCGGGCGGAGCTAGCCTCGAATTCGATGACCTTCCGAAAGTTCGCAACCGGCGCAGCCCTCGCCATCGCAGGCCTCATGGCCGCGGTGGGCATCGGCCTGCTCGCGAACTCGATCTCGGGCGACAACGTGGGCCTCGGGGCCGAGCCGCTGTCGGCGGGCGAGACGCTCGCGCCCGCGTCGGCGACGAAGGCCGACGACCACAGCCAGAGGCGCACGCGCACCCGCAGGCGGAACCGGAACCGCGGTGGCAACGACGGCCAGGCCGACACGGTCACGGTCCCGCCCTCGAGCGGCACCGGCGGCACCGTGACCACCTTCGACGACCACGGCGGCACCTCCGGCGGCAGCGGGAGCGACGACGGCGGCACCTCGGGCTCCTCCGGCTCGAGCGGCTCCGGCAGCTCCGGCTCCGGCTCGACCCCGGGCGGCTCCGGCTCGGGCGACTCGAGCGGTTCCGGCAGCTCTGGCGGCTCCGGCGGCTCGGACGACGACTAGATCTCCGGCGGCTCGGACGACGACTAGCTCCTCCGGCGGCTCGGACGACACTCGTCCGTCCGACGCCCGGAAGCAGCCCGCGCGGCCTACCCCATCGAGTGGTGGCCGGTCACGCAAATTGCCACTAGGCTGATCCGCCTCGCAATTCGTCTTGGAGGGAATTCAGTGCGTCGTCTGATCACCGCCGCCGTCCTGGTGGCAGCTCTCACCTCGGTCTCGTCCGCTTCGGCCATCACCGACGGCACGGCCGATGGTTCGGCCCATCCGAACGTCGGCGGCCTCGTCGCGCCGGTCGCGTATTCGGACGGCACCTGGATCTACTGCTCCGGCACGCTGATCTCCCCCACCGTCTTCCTCACCGCCGCGCACTGCGCCGAGGCCAGTGACCAGGTCCGCGTCACCTTCTCCTCCGCCTACCAGGACGGCGACAAGGTCTACACCGGCACCTTCCACGGCGACCCGCTCTACAACCAGAGCCAGAGCGACCCGCACGACATCGCGGTCGTCGTCCTCGACAAGGCCGTCAAGGGCATCGCGCCCGCACAGCTCCCGGCGGCGAACTCCCTGTCGAACCTCTCGGGCTCGCAGCAGTTCACCTCGGTCGGCTACGGCGCGTACGAGGTCACCAAGGGCCCCGGCGGCCACCAGTACCTCTACAACGACGTCCGCGGCGTCGCGACCGGCACGCTCAACACGATCACCCAGAGCTGGCTGAAGATCTCCATGAACCCGTCCCACGGCGACGGCGGCACCTGTTACGGCGACTCGGGCGGCCCGAACTTCCTCGGGACGACCGACATCGTGGCCGCGACGACCATCACGGGCGATGCCGTCTGCCGCTCGACGAACGTGGACTACCGGCTGGACACGGCGTCGGCGCGGGCCTTCCTGTCGCAGTACGTCACGCTGCCCTGAGCGAAGCGCGGCGACAACTGATGCGAGCTAGTTCGTCTTCGTCCAGGGCTCGCTGGTGAGGATGGTGAGCACGACCTCGTCCGGGCAGAGGTTCTTCACCTTCGTGAACGTCAGCTTCTTGCCGCTCTGCTCGTACCGGTACTCATTGTCGTAGAAGTGCTCCTCGCCGCCTGCGGCGCACTCCTCCTTGTGCAGCACGATGTGGTCGCCCTTGACGCTGAATGACGGGCCCTCGAGCGACCCTGCCTCGGCGTTCGCGATCGCGAACACGGGTCCGTCGTTCACGCCACCCGACTTGGCGATCGTGAGCTTCCAGTCCGGCCCGGCCGTGAGCTCGCCGGGCGGGTTGGCGGGCAGGTCGCTCTTCTTCAGCGTGGTCGTGTAGGTGCCGAGGAGCTCTGCCGGCACCGGGTCGGCGGCAGCTTTGCTCGACTTCGTGCCGGCGGTGTCGGAGTCGTCGTCTCCCCCGCAGCCGGCCGTCGATGCACATGCCCGCGGCGACGATGGGTACGAGGCGAAGCGAACCGGTCAGCACCGATTAGCCAACGATCTTCCAGAACGAGTTCTTGCGGCTGATCTTCCCGTCGGCGAACTCGAACAGGTCGCATCCGCGCACCTCGATGGCTTCGCCCGTTCGCTGCGTCCCGCGCAGCGTCCACTCGGACACGCCGCGGTCGCCGCACAGCCAGTGCGAGTCGTCTCCGTAGTGAGCGTCCGGAAGCCCGTCGAACCGAGACTGGATCCCTTCCCGAACCTGCTCCTTGCCCACCAGTCGCCGGCCTCCCGGTCCGGGGCCGCGCGGCATCTCCATCACGCAGTCCTCGGTGAAGAAGGACATGATCGCGTCGACGTCGTGAGCGTTGAACGCGTCGAGGAAGGCTTGGAGCAACGCGCTATCGACCTTCGCACCTGTCATGCCGCGCGAGCCTAACCGGCGCCGTCTAGGATGCGGCGCCCCATGAAGGCTCTCGTCACCGGCGGCGCCGGTTTCATCGGATCGAACCTCGTCGACGCGCTCCTCGCGCGCGGCGACGAGGTGACCGTGGTCGACAACCTCTCCACCGGCAAGCGGGAGAACCTCGAGGGCGCGCTCGCGAACGGCGCGACGCTCGAGGAGATCGACATCCGCGAGGCGGAGGCCGTGGCGGACGTGGTCGGCCGCACGAAGCCCGACGCCATCTTCCACCTCGCCGCCCAGATCGACGTGCGGAAGTCGGTCGCGGACCCCGCGAACGACGCGCGCATCAACGTCGAGGGCAGCGTCAACGTCCTGAGCGCGGCGCAGGCGCACGGCGTGCCGCGGGTGGTCAACACGTCCACCGGCGGCGCCATCTACGGCGAGGGCAGGCAGCTCCCCGCGCCCGAGGACCACCCGAGCGCGCCCGAGGCGCCCTACGGCCTGTCGAAGTGGTGCGCGGAGCAGTACTGCGAGATCTTCAACCGCCTGCACGGCCTCTCCACCGTCTCGCTGCGTTACGGGAACGTCTACGGACCGCGACAGGACCCGCTCGGCGAGGCCGGCGTGATCGCGATCTTCTGCGGGAAGCTGCTCGAGGGCGGGACCGCGACGATCTTCGGCGACGGCAAGCAGACGCGCGACTACGTGTACGTGGACGACGTCGTGGAGGCGAACCTGCGCGCCGCCGAGTCGGACGCCACCGGCCCGATCAACATCGGCCTCGGCCAGGAGAAGTCTGTGCTCGACATCGTCGAGGTGCTGAAGAAGCATGCGCCCGACGGCTTCGACGTCGAGCACGCCCCCGAGCGCCCCGGCGAGGTGCAGCACATCGCGCTCGACGCCTCGCGCGCGCGTGAAGAGCTCGGCTGGGAGGCCCAGGTCGAGCTCGACGAGGGCCTGAAGCGCACGCTCGACAGCCTGCGCTAGCGGGTCATTCACCCGTTTGACAGACCCGACACTCGATGGTCTACTCGCGTGATGCGCTGGCCCGTACTCCTCGTTGCCGCATCGCTGCTCCTGCCCGCCACGGCGTCCGCCAGGCCGCGGAGCGCGTTCTTTAACTCGATCATCCCGACCCGGATCGACCACCTGATCGGCTTCACGCCGACGACCTTCGCCATCCATCCGATGGGACAGCGAGTCGTACCCATCACCGTCACGGTCGGAGGGCGGCGGTACCGCTACATCTTCGACAACGCCGCTGCCGCGGTGGGGCCGTCGGCGAACATCTACATAAGGAACATGCTCCGCGCTCGCCGCTACCCGAGCCCGCAGGGGATCTTCCTCGACCGCAAGCTGAAGAGGGCGGAGAAGCGGTACCTGCAGGTCCGGCTCGACCTCGCCCGCGACGCCGACGTGCTGGCCGTGGCGCGCGATCACCCCGCCTGCGCGACCGGCGTCTCCCGAGCTGTCGCGCACGGCATCGCGGCCGGAACGATCCGGACGTGGTCGGCCGCGGGCGTCCCGGCTCCGCCGAGCGGCAACTCGATCGCGCTGCGACGGGCGGGCACCGGCGTCGATCGGTTCGCGGAGCCGCGCTTCGGCGCACCCACCAAGATGCCCACAGGCGCCAAGGCCGCGTACGACGGCGGCCTTGGCGAAGCCGCGTCGGGCAACACCGCGATCGCCGCGGTGACGAGCTGGTCGCGCGCCCGTTCCTACCAGTCGAGTACCTGCGTCGTCCCGGTCGGCGGCTCGGCGCCCACGGACGCGTCCGTGCGAGCGCTGTCTCACCCCAACGCCTACCCGATCTCGTTCGTGATGCTGAAGCGCCTGCGGACGTGCGCCCGATCGCGGCCGCGTTCGTGAAGTACCTCGCCGGCCCGCGCGCGACCGACTCCTTCCGCAACCGCGGGATGCTCCTCGTCAAGGACGAGTGGACGGCGGTGCCGAGCTCGCAGGGCGAGCCGCCCGTCCTGCCCTAGCCGTCGCCCGGGAACAGTCCGAGCTGGGCGAGCAGCCCGAGGTCGTCGCGCACGCCCCAGTGCTCGGCGATCTGTCCGTCGGCGATCCGCCAGATGTAGACGTGCCTGACCGCGAATTCCCCGCCGGTCGGCTCACGGCCCATCAGCGGGCCGGTCTGCCGGCCGCGCATGACGTGCCCGCTGGACCACCCTGTCGCCCTCGGCGATCTCGTCCTCGACCTCGAAGCGCAGCTCGCTGAACGTCTCGTGGAGTCCGCGAACGGTCTGCTTGACGGCCTCCGGCCCGAGCGGATGATCCGGATGAGCGGGCTCGTGGTCGGCAAATTCCGGATGGATGAGCTCGTCGGCGAGGTCGAGGTTGCCGCGCTCATAGATCTCCTCGAGCGCACGCCGGGCCAGTCTCTTGTTGTCGTCCGGCGTCACTCGCCGGACTCTACGACGGCTTAGGCTGCCACCCATGTCACGCGCCGGCCAGCACCTCGTCGACATCCCCGAGGCCACCGTGAAGGTGCTCGCGGACTTCCCGGACTTCGTCCTCACCTACATGCGCTCGCGCACCGAGGGCGGGCCGGGGCGGCATCTGCACCGCCAGCACGTGGACGGCTTCATCGTCCTCGAGGGCGAGTACGCGTTCGAGCTCGGCGACGAGCGGAACACCGAGGGCGCCGGCACCGCGCTCGTCATCCCCCAGCAGGTGATCCACCGCTACGAGCACGAGACCACCGAGCAGGGCGCCTTCCTCAACCTCCACGCGCCGAGCTGCGACTTCGCCAACTACCTCTTCGGCGACACGCCGCCCGAGGAGGCCGACAACATCTTCGACCCGCCCGAGGAGGAGGGGCGGCCGGCCAGCGAGGCGATCGTGCTCCGCTTCGCCGAGCAGGGCGAGGTCGTCACCGACAGGCCGGAGCGGACCATCCGCATCCTCGCCGACCTCCCCGAGCTCTGCCTCACCTGGACGCGCTACGTGCCGGGCGAGGAGGGTCCGGGCCCGCACGTCCACCAGCGAGCACGTCGACGCCTTCTTCATCCTCACCGGCGAGCTCAACTTCGGCCTCGGCCCGGAGGTCGAGCGGGTGATCGCCGGCCCGGGCACGTTCATCGCCGCGCCGCCCAACGTGATCCACACCTTCCGCAACGACGGCCCGGCCGACGCCACCTGGCTCAATTTCCACGCACCCTCCGCGGGTTTCGCGAACTTCCTCCGCGATCCGGACTACGTCTGGGATAGCTTCGACGCACCCGAGGACGGCGGGCGCCCCGCTATCCGAGGCGATCGTCGATTACGTTCACCCCGCTAACTAGGCACAATATGTAGTGGTTCGGGAAGGAATCGAGCACTACAGCTAGTAGAATTCGGGGTGTGCATTGCCCCTACTGCGGATCTGAATCGACCTCTGTGGTCGACACGCGGGAAGCCGGCGATGCCGTCCGCCGCCGTCGCGAATGCGGCGGCTGCGGCAACCGCTTCACCACGTACGAGCGCGCGGAGACCAACGTGACCGTCCTCAAGCGTGACGGCCGCCGCGAGCGATTCGACAGCCAGAAGCTCCTGGGAGGGCTCGAGCGGGCCGCCAACAAGCGGCCCGTGAGTCTCGGAGCAACTGGTGGAGCTGTCGGAGTCGATCGCGGCGGCGGTGAGGCGGAGCGGTCCGGAGGTCGAGGCGGGCCAGATCGGCGACCTCGCGGAGCGCGGCCTCGCCGTGCTCGACCCGGTCTCCGCGATCCAGTTCGCGTCCGTGTACCGCAACCTGGGCGACCTCGACGAGCTCGAGGCCGTCGTCCGCCGCTACAAGGAAGACCCTCTTCCGGGAGCGGATCAGCTGGCGCTCGAAGGCGATTCCGGTCCGTCCGAGCCTGAGAGCAGTATCGGTCTTTCCCCCCTGGGGACGCCAAGACGAGTCGCTCACACGAGGAGAGGTCATGCCAGACAGCCGTAACGCCACCGCCCCAGCCATCACCGCGGCAGGTGATGGAGTCAGTGTGGGGAGGCGCTTTACGGAGCCGGGGTTGAGCCCATTCGACGCGATCGAGTGGGAGATCCGCGACGCCGTGATCGGCGATCCTGAGAACCCGGCGTTCGAGCAGCGCGGGGTCGAGTTCCCGAAGAGCTGGTCGCAGAACGCCACCAACATCGTCGCCCAGAAGTACTTCCGCGGGCGCATGGACTCGGACCAGCGCGAGAACTCGGTCAAGCAGATGATCGGCCGCGTGGCCGGCACGATCGCGACCTGGGGCCGCGACGGCGGCTACTTCGCGACCGACGACGACGCTCAGGCCTTCGAGGACGAGCTCACCCACATCCTTCTTCACCAGATGGCGGCGTTCAACTCGCCGGTCTGGTTCAACGTGGGCTTCGAGGAGCACCCGCAGTGCTCGGCCTGCTTCATCCTGTCGGTCGAGGACACGATCGAGTCGATCCTCGACTGGAACACCAAGGAGGGCATGATCTTCCGCGGCGGCTCCGGCTCGGGGATCAACCTGTCGAGGATCCGCGGCTTCGAAGGAGCACCTGTCGAAGGGCGGGCTCGCCTCCGGGCCCGTGTCGTTCATGCGCGGCGCCGACGCCTGGGCCGGCACGATCAAGTCGGGCGGCAAGACGCGTCGCGCGGCCAAGATGGTCGTGCTGGACGTGGACCACCCGGACGTCCTCGACTTCATCTGGTGCAAGGCGCGCGAGGAGGAGAAGGCGATGGCCCTTCGCGACGCGGGCTTCGACATGCGCCTCGACTCCGAGGCGTTCGCCTCGATCCAGTACCAGAACGCGAACAACTCCGTGCGCGTGACCGACGAGTTCATGGAGCGCGCCGAGCGCGGCGACACCTGGGAGCTGAAGGCGCGCGTCGACGAGGCCGCCAACGAGATCGTCGACGCCAAGGACGTGCTGAACCAGATCGCCGACGCCGCCTGGCGCTGCGCCGATCCGGGCGTCCAGTACGACACGACGATCAACGAGTGGCACACCTGCCCGGTGTCGGGCCGGATCAACGCCTCGAACCCGTGCTCCGAGTACATGCACGTGGACGACAGCGCGTGCAACCTCGCGTCGCTCAACCTCATGAAGTTCCGGCGCGCGGACGGCTCGTTCGACGTCGAGGCCTTCGAGCACGCGGTCGACGTCGTGATCCTCGCGCAGGAGATCGTGGTCGGGCCCGTCGAGCTACCCGACCGAGCAGATCGGCGTGAACGCGCGCGCGTTCCGCCAGCTCGGCATGGGCTACGCGAACCTCGGCGCGCTGCTGATGGCGAACGGCCTGGCGTACGACTCGGACGAGGGCCGCGCGCTCTGCGGCGCGATCACCGCGCTCATGACCGGCCGCGCCTACCGCACCTCCGCCGAGGTGGCCGGCGCGCTCGGGCCGTACGAGCACTACGAGGAGAACCGCGACCCGCACAACCACGTGATGCGCAAGCACCGCGCGGCGGCGTACTCGGTGGACGAGTCGCTGTGCGCGGACGACGAGCTGCTCCGCGCCGCGCAGCGCGCGTGGGACGAGGCCGTCGAGATCGGCGAGCGGAACGGCTACCGGAACGCGCAGGCGACGGTGCTCGCCCCCACCGGGACGATCTCGTTCCTGATGGATTGCGACACCACCGGCATCGAGCCCGACTTCTCGCTCGTCAAGTTCAAGGAGCTGGTCGGCGGCGGGCAGATGACGATCGTCAACCAGACGGTCGGGCTGGCGCTCGAGACGCTCGGCTACTCGGCCGAGGAGATCGACGAGATCAAGGCGCACCTGATGGAGACCGGCTCGATCGTCGGAGCGCCCGGCGCTGAAGGACGAGCACCTGCCGGTGTTCGACGTGGCGGTCGGCGAGCGGGCGATCTCAGCGATGGGCCACGTGAAGATGATGGCCGCGGCGCAGCCGTTCATCTCGGGCGCGATCTCGAAGACGGTGAACCTGCCGGAGTCGGTGACCGTCGAGGACATCGCGGAGATCTACACGCGAGGGCTGGAAGCTCGGCCTGAAGGCGCTGGCGATCTACCGCGACGGCTCGAAGACGGCGCAGGCGCTGAAGACCGACGGCGGCACGAAGACCGCCGAGGAGGCGGCCGAGGCCGCGGCGGTCGAGCCCGCGCGCCCGGTGCGGCGGCGGATGCCGAGTGAGCGCCAGTCGCTCACCCACAAGTTCTCGATCGGCGGGCCACGAGGGCTACATCACGGCCGGCGAGTACGAGGACGGCATCGCTCGGCGAGATCTTCCTGACCGACATCGGGAAGGAGGGCTCGACGATCAAGGGCATGATGAACGCGTTCGCCACGGCGATCTCGCTCGGCCTCCAGTACGGCGTGCCGCTCGAGACCTTCGTGCGGAAGTTCGCGTACGTGCGCTTCGAGCCGGAGGGGATCACCCGGAACCCGGAGATCCCGTTCGCGAAGTCGATGCCCGACTACATCATGCGCTGGGTGGCGACCCGCTACGGCGACGCCGACCTGCACGAGGAGCTGGGCATCCTGACGCCCGGAGATCCGCGCACGGAAGGCCGCCGAGGCGGCCGCGCCGAGCGCGGACACGGCGGGCCCGGCCGAGCCGGCGAACGGCGGCAACGGTGCGCCCAACGGAACGAACGGCCACACGAACGGCGGCAACGGCGACTCGACTCCGAGCGCGTCGGCGAGCACCCCGAAGCCGGCAGCCGCCGCGCTGACCGACGAGCCGCCGAGCATCCCGGCGAAGCTGCAGGGCCTGGAGCTGGGCCCGGCCTGCGCGATGTGCGGAGGCATGATGCAGCGCACCGGCTCGTGCTACACGTGCTCGAGCTGCGGCAACAACACCGGCTGCGGCTGAGGTGTAGAAGGGCCGCCATGTACGGCCCTTCCGTTGGTTCAGGGTGACTGATGTCGACCGTTGAGCTCTGGTGCGATGGCGCTTGTTCCGGCAACGGCCGCGAGTCCTCCGCCGGCGGCTGGGCGGCCGTGCTCATATGCGGCCGTCCCGTCCAGGGCGCCGGCGGCGACGCTGCCGCCGGCATGCTCGAGCGCGAGATCAAGCGGCTCACCGAGCCAGGCGCCGTCAGCATCGACCTCGGCAACGGCCGCCCGATGCGGGCGATGGCGATCTGGGGCAACGAGAGCCCCTCGACCAACAACCGGATGGAGATGATGGGGCTGCTGGAGGGCCTGCGCGCGCTGAAGCACCCCACCCGAGTCCATGCGCACGTCGACTCCACCTACTTGATGAAGGCGTTCACCGACCGCTGGCTCGACGCCTGGCAGCGGCGCGGCTGGGTGAACTCGCAGAAGAAACCGGTCGCCAATCGAGATCTGTGGGAGGAGCTTCTGGTCGAGGCCAAGCCGCACCGGCTTGAGTTCACCAGGGTCGCGGGCCACTCCGGGGTCACGCTCAACGAGCTCGTGGACCAGCTCGCTGTCGATGCGGTGCGCCGCTAGCAGGCTGCGTGCGCGTCGCGATTCAGCGTCGCCGCCGCCCCGCAGGGTCCTTCTGCTGAAGATCGCACCCTGATCCTCGCGGAGTCCCTGTCGACCCGGCGTCGGTGCGGATTGCGGGCACGCTCCGGGGGCACCGGGGACGGCGTGGACCCGCTGGGGGTGTCCACGCTCGCGCCGTTGGTGATGGTTCCGGCCGGGACGCCCGCGCGCACCGCGAAGGTGGCGCGGAACGTCCTGTGCTGATGGGGCTGCAGCACAGGGACCCTGAGGCACAGCCGACGGCCCGCAGCCCGGTGCAGCCGCCGCGAGGCACCAACGAACCTCAGCGCACGCGGCGCCCTGTCGCAGGCCCGGACGCTGCGCGTCGGGACCCTGCCGCGGTTGGTCACGGTGATCCGATACGTAATGAGGTCGCCGGGCAGCGCGGACCGTGTTTGCGTCGTCTTGTCGACGTCGATCGGCGGCTCGTCACCGCAGCCTGCGGCAGGACCAGGGCCATTGGCGGTAGTCACAGTCACGTTGTCGAACAGGTAGCCACCGGTCTGCGCGAGGCGAGCGGGTCCCTGTATCGCGGAGCGGAACTGCAGGCTGTTGATGTCCGCCGGCGTATTGACGTTCGGCGGCGGTGACTGCTCCGGAGAGGTGCGGTAGTAGTTCTCCCACGTGGTGAAGCACTGACCGAGGCTCTTACCGACGTCGTTACCGTCGATGAAGATTTTCACCACGTCGTTGTCCACGCCGGGGTTGAGCTTGATCCAGAACCGGATCGTGTGCGGAACGCTGCGGTCGAACACTCCAGCGTCGTAGTCCACGAACTCGCCATCTTCGTTGGGCGTATCGGTGATCCAGATGTGGATGCCGCCGTCCGTATCTTCGAGGATCACCTTGGACATGCGCGAGCCCTCGTAGGAGTCCGGACTGACCGTTATGAAGAGTCCCGGCTGCTCGGCATTCGGCGTCTTGGAGATAAACGAGAACTGAGCGTCGTACTCGGTGTTGGCCCGATCCTCGCCGGCTGGCGACGCAACCGGTGTGGAATAGGTCTGGTTGAAGAACTCGCCATTCCCACACAGGTTCGACATGCGCAATGACTGCAGTCCAAACGCAGCAGGAACAACACCGTTAGCCACGACCCGCTGGTCATACTCCCCGGCGGTTGGTAGTGGGTTGCACGACGGAATCGCCCCAGGGGGAGCGCTCTTCCAGCCCGGCTGTGCGGTGGCGGGCTGTCCGTTGACGGACCCCGTATGGAAGGCCGGGGCCTCGAAGTTCGTCGTGACGGTGTCCGCCACTGCGACTCCGGCTGCGAGCAGAGCGATGCTGACCGCCATCGCCAGCACGAGGAGCACGCAGCGCACACTTCCTCCCTTCTGAGCGAGCCGGGGTCGAGGCTCACCGTCCCAACTCGCTCTGGGCGAGTCAACCTCGCCCGGGCCCTGATGCAGCTTTGGGGGAGCTTTCGCCCCTCAGCCTCCCGCGGTGCGGAGAAGGTTCCAGCGAGCCGTGGTTCGATACGAAAGAACCCTGCCGGGAGGCGCCCCATCGGGCGCCTCCCCTCCTTATGGAGCGTGGCGATTAGCTGAGCGCCACCTCCAGCCACACCGTCGTCGGGTCGTGTTCGATGCCCCACTCGTCGGCGATCGCGTCGACGATGTAGAGCCCCCAGCCGCCGACGCGCTCGTCGTCGCCTGGCGAGGGTCGGGTCGGCGCCTCGAACCCGGCTCCATGGTCGCGCACGGCGAGACGCATCCGCACTTCGGATACCGCGATCTCCACCCGTATCTCGCCGCCCGGGTCGCCGCGCTGGGCGGCGTGGACGACGGCGTTGTTCACTATCTCTGTTGCCGCGAGCATGAACTCGTGCCGCTTGCTTCCGCTGACGGTCGGCGTGAGTGACCCGATCATCTGCCGTGCCGCTAGCGCGGCGGCGGGCGAAACGGGTTGATTCACGATCAAGCGGCTCGCTGGCGGCGCGCCTCTTACCGCCCTCGTCCGTCGTGGCACGCCGGAGCAGACCGCGCCCCCACGCGCACGGATCTCGCGGCGCACCTCGTCGACACGCACCTCCGAGCGTCCCAGAGCGGAAGGCGTCAGCACGGCGAGGTGCGTGGCGTCTCCATTCTCGATCCGATCAATGGCGTAGCGCAGCCCAGGACGCTCGAGTGGGTTTGCCGACAATCGGCCCACGTCGTGTACGACCTCCGCGAGCTCGAGCCGCTGGGTACGGCAGAGCTCCTTGACCGCCTCCATCTGCGCGAGCACGACCTCGCTCTCGAGAGGCTCCGACTCTGCGAGCCTCAGGTATCCGATCGCGCAGCCGCGGCGCTTCCCGACGGACGCTCGCGTCCGGGGCACGAGGAGCAGGGGCAGGGCGACCACGAGCACCGCCCCGAGGATCAGGGCGAGATGGTCTGCGACGAAATTCGAGAGCCCGCCGCCACTGTCGGTTCCGCGGGCGGCAGTGGCATCCACCCGGACCGTTGGGACGCCAGTCGCCCGCCCGTGCCCTGCTCGGTCCGTCTCCGCTGCCTGGCGGTTCCGCTCGGCGGCCGTCCGCCGAGGCTCCGTGCGCGCCACCAGCGCACCGTTCGTGATCGGGCCGACGACTCCGTCCACCGGTAGCTCGATCGAGCGCTGGAAGCGCTCCACCGCGGCGCGGGTCCGCGGTCCGAACCGCCCGTTTGGCGGTCCCGGATGGAAACCCACGGCCCGAAGCCCACGCTTCAGGCGCCTGACGGCCCGCGAGGCCTCACGGCCGTCCGTCCCGGGGCCGAGAGCGAGTATCGGAGCCGATGGCGTCGCAGTCCTCAACGCCTTGTAAGTCGCGGGACCGACTACGCCGTCGGGCGCGAGCCCAGCAGCGGCCTGGAAACGCCGAAGCGCAGACTCCGTCATCGGACCGAATAGTCCATCGACAGGGCCCGAAGGGAATCCGACTCCTTCGAGACGACGCTGCAGCGAGCGAACCAACAGCGAGCCTTCCGGGCGTCCATACCCGGACCCGCGTCGGAGGACCGGGCCGAGGCTCAAATCGCCGCCGCGCGACCACGTGACCCTCGCGGGGCGAGGATCCGCCGGCAGTGGCGCGACGCGCGAGGCGTTCCGGTCACCGGCCCGGGATCCGTCCGCCGATCCGCGGCGCAGCTCCCGGTTCGTGAGCGGGCCGTCCACGCCGTCCGCGTCGATGCCGGCGTCGGCCTGGAAGTGCCGGAGCGCCGCTTCGGTGCGCGGGCCAAACAACCCGTCGATCGCGCCCGGGGCGAAACCCGCCCGGCTGAGCCGCCGCTGGAGCGTGCGCACCGTTTCAGATCCATTGTGCTCATAGCCCGATCCGCGCATCAACACCGGGCTGTCGTCCCGCCCGTGATTCGTCTCGCTCGCCGCGCAGAGAGCCGGGGACATCGCCACGACCAGCGCGGCGAGAGGAAGCGCTATGAGCGCTGCCTGGCCGTGAGACGGCCATCGCCCGGCGAACAACCTGGATATCCGTTCCATCGTTCGTCCTTCCTCGAGCAGTTGCGGAACGCGACGCTCACGGCGCCGCGATCCGGGGCCACGCCCGAGGCGTTAGCCAGGACGCTCGAGAACTGCGACGAACAGGGCGGACGGCGATGCCGCCTGCCGGATACGCAGCTTGCTCAACAGCTGAAGCGCGACGCTGACAAGCGCCGCGAGGCACGCAAGAAGCATGGTGAAGGTGAAGCCGGTGGACGCGAAGGAGCCAGCCGGCGCTCCGCCGCCCGATGTGGGCGCGCCAGGAGCGGACGACCCGTTGTCGGACACCGCGACCGCTCCAGGTGCAGAGGCCGTCATGGCGCTCCGCCGTGGGCTGAACTGCGCCTGCGGCGCCGAATAGCCAACATGGAATGTCGGCTCGGACGACTCAAGGCCGGCGAGACTTTGTCGATCACGCGTGACCGGCGCGGGGCCGCGGCCGAACTCGCGCGACGGTGCACCGGGGCTCGTGGTCTGCTCGTTCGCTTCGACAGCGAACGGCGAGTTCGCGATAAATGGGGCAGTCGCGTCGGCCGGAGCGGCGCTGGAAATCACAGTGGACTGCGCGCGCGGTGCGCCGGTGCTCGTACCCGAGCCGGCGGACGTGCTCTGGTCGCCGGCGGTCGGGTCAAGCGCGGGACCGACGGTGTCATCGACGGTGCCGACGATCGGGTCGATGACCGGGTCGAGTGTCGGCAGGATGGTGCCGACGACCGGGTCGAGTGTCGGCAGGACGGTGTCGATGACCGGCGCGATGACCGGGTCGAGCGTCGGCCCGACGGTGTCATCGATGGTGCCGATGACCGGGTCGAGTGTCGGCAGGACGGTGTCGATGACCGGCGCGATGACCGGGTCGAGCGTCGGCCCGACGGTGTCATCGACGGTGCCGATGACCGGGTCGAGCGTCGGCCCGACGGTGTCGATGACCGGCGCGATGACCGGGTCGAGCGTCGGCCCGACGGTGTCGATGACCGGCGCGATGACCGGGTCGAGCGTCGGCCCGACGGTGTCATCGACGGTGCCGATGACCGGGTCGAGCGTCGGCCCGACGGTGTCGATGATCGGGTCGAGCGTCGGCCCGACGGTGTCGTCCACGGTGCCGACGATCGGGTCGAGCGTCGCGCCGACGGTGTCGTCCACGGTGCCGACGATCGGGTCGAGCGTCGCGCCGACGGTGTCGTCCACGGTGCCGACGATCGGGTCGAGCGTCGCGCCGACGGTGTCGTCCACGGTGCCGACGATCGGGTCGATGACCGGGTCGAGCGTCGGCCCGACGGTGTCATCGACGGTGCCCACGATCGGGTCGAGCGTCGGCCCGACGGTGTCGTCCACGGTGCCCACGATCGGGTCGAGCGTCGGCCCGACGGTGTCATCCACGGTGCCCACGATCGGGTCGAGCGTCGGCCCGACGGTGTCATCGACGGTGCCCACGATCGGGTCGAGCGTCGGCCCGACGGTGTCGTCCACGGTGCCCACGATCGGGTCGAGCGTCGCGCCCGACGGTGTCGTCGGCCGACGGTGTCGGTCGACGGTGCCGCCGTGTCGGTCGCGGTGCCGCCGGTGTCGGTCGCGGTGCCGCCTGGTGTCGGTGACGGTGGCGCCCGTGTCGGTGACGGTGGCGCCCGTGTCGGTGACGGTGGCGCCCGTGTCGGTCGCGGTGGCGCCTGTGTCGGTCGCGGTGCCGCCGGTGTCGGTCGCGGTGCCGCCGGTGTCGGTCGCGGTGCCGCCGGTGTCGGTCGCGGTGCCGCCGGTGTCGGTCGACGGTGGCGCCTGTGTCGGCGACCGCGCCTGCCGCATCCGTGGGCGTCGTCGCGTTGCTGATCGTCGTCGTGGCTGTCCGTGAGAGCGGTCGTGACGTCGCTGCTGGTGGAGGCACCGTCCGTGGTCGTGGTGGCGGCATCGGTCGTCGATACGACTGGATCGGTGGCCGCGCTCACTGGGTCGGGGCTGGTCGCGACCGCGGTGCCAGCGGTTGGATCGACACTCGCCACTTGCGCGACGGCCGGCGCACTGTTCAGGGCAAGTGCAATTACGGCGAGCAGGAGGACACTGGGGAGGCGGACGCGCGCAACACCAAACGCCGATCGGCGGCGGTACTGCTGTGAGTGCTGTCCTCCTTGACCTATCACCGCACCTGCTTCGGGTCTGCCTTACTGCCCGTCGCGGTACCCGGAACCGCCAGATTGGTCGCATTTTCGAAGCTTTTTTCTCGCAAATTGCGCATTTATTGCTCGATCGAGAGCGTCAGAAGTCGCCCGCAAAGCTGCAGGCGCCGGAATTGGGGCCCCGCCTGAGCAGCACAGGGGAGAGCGGCCACCGGGCCGCTTTCTCGTTTATGAGCCTTCGTTCTCGATCTCGGTCTCGAGACGACGCCGATCCTCGGCGTACATCTCCTTCACCAACTGCTGCGCTTCCGACAGGCCGTATTTGGTGCGGAAGTGCTTTGCCGAGTCACGGAAGAACTCGCGGAGCTCTCTCAGCGCCGTTTCGAAGTTGTACGCCTCCGGGTCTTCGCCACGAGCCTGGATGTCATCGACCGCCGTCAGGTAAGTCCGGCACGCCTTAGCCATCGCGTCAACCCACGCCTTGGCGTCGTCCCCGTCGAGCCGCTTTCGGATGGCGAGCAGCTCCTCGCGAATTTGTTGGATAGAGGCCGTGACGTACCCCGCGTGATGCAAGGGCCGACCGGTCGGTGAGTAGAGAAGAGCGCGGCGGTCGCTGAGAAACGCGAAGAGCTCCGCCAGCGCCTCCTCGTCGCCCGGCTCATGAGCCAGGCCGATTGATGCGCCCGTGAGCCCCAGCGTGACGTTTGTGACCTGGACCGGCATGGTCAGGCGAACCAGGGACGCACGGACTCGACGAGGTACTTCACGAGGATCGAGTTGGCCAGTGCGCTCGCTGACTGCGGTTCGGCGTAGTACAGGTCGATGTCCGTATTGGAGAGCTTCTTCGGCGTGGCGCCGAAGACCTTGCTGATGGCGTCCTCCTGGTCGGTATAGCCGCCGAGGACGGACGCGATCTTCCTCGCTCCATCCTCGCCGGAGTCGATGTTCCAGCTGAGGTACGTGACCCACGGCCGCCCCTTGAGGTCGACCGCGCCGGCCCCATAGATCGCGAAGAGCTGTTGCTCCACATCGCGTCGCACGGCGTCGAACAGGGCCGCTTGGAGCCAGAGCCAGGACGCGTGCGAGTCGTTCCTGAGACGCACGCTGATCTTCTCTGCTCCACGCGTAACCATGAGGCCGCCGCCGGTCACCGTGAAGTAGTCGCGGAACTGGCGAGACGAGCCCGCGGGGCCGCCCACGCCAGCCGTGCGGATACGCGTCATCCCAGCGTCGAACCGGCCGTTGTGGTTCGCGTCGACGCCGAGCAGCCGGGTGTCCTCCCCTCGCCGGTGTGCCACCGCGGTGAGCGGATCGAGGCCGAATGCGTCCCAGAGCACGAAGCTGCGAGCGAAGGCGCGAAGCGGTCCCTCCTCCACCTTCTTCGGATCGAGCGTCTCGCCCATCCCAGTGGCCGGATCGATGTTCCTTGCCGGCGTGACCGACCTCGTTCCGTTGCGGAAGAAGGCGTTCTCCGAGAACTTGCCTTCGGAGATCCACACCGCGAGAACGTTCTCCGGCGGCGTTCCAACCAACGCGGCAACCTTGATGACGGCGTCGAGATCGGCGGCGTTGATGCCGAGCCACGGCTCACGGATGGAGTCGTTCCTGATGGGCTGGGGGCGCGCGGCGTCGAAGCCGAAACGGGTGATGTAGTCGACTCGCCGCTGGCGCTGCGTGTCCGGGTCCGTGGCGTTCATCCGCTGGAACGCCGCCTGAGCCTCGGCCGACGGTTCGTTTGGGTCGAACGCGACAAGAGGACTGAGAGTGAGCCCGGGAGAGGCTCCCTCGAGCACGTCGGCGACCATGCCGCGGATTCCATGCGGGCCTCCGGCCGAGCCTCCGTCTCCGGATGTCTCGACGACTGTCGTGGTGTCGTCGTTCGGATTGGTCGTCTCGACGCGGGTGACACTCTCCGGATCGAGTTCCCCGATCAGGTCCGCCGCCGCGGCGCGCTCGTCGGCCACCGCCGGCGTCTCGTCGCCGACGTACGACTTGAGCACCGACTCGGCGAACTTCGTCGCAGCGGGTTGCTCGATCGCGCCGTCGCCCTGGGCACCCTTGATCGTCTTCAGCTTCTCCGCCACCTCACTGGTGCTCGGCCCGCCGTTCTCATTGCCGATCGACTTGTCGAGCGTGCTCACCCGCAGCCGCTTGGCCTCCTCCGGCGTGATCTTGTTGTCGGCCTCGGCCTTGTCGATGGCCGCCATGGTCCGGTCCCGAGCGCCGAGCACGGCCGCCTGCTTGGCGAGCGACGACGCCTCCTTGCCGAAGGCGAGAGCGGTGTCCATCGCCTTGCCGTAAGCCGCGGCCGCGTTCGCCTGCGTGCCGGCGAGCCCGGTGATGTCCGCGAACGTCTGCTTGCCAAGCGCGTCGAGCGCGGCGGCGACCCCGGCCGGGGTCGGGATATCCGGCTGGTTCTGGATGGACACGATCGGCGAGGGAAGCTGTGTCGGAGCAGCGGACGGGGGCTCGGCTCGGCGGGTCTCGGTCGACGCGGGCTGGATGGCGGGCGGCTCGTCGATCGGTGACTGCTCCCAGCGCCAGAACCGAGAATCGTCGATCGTCTCGCAGGCGTTGCATTCGCCCATCACCGCCTCGGCGAATACGCCGCGCGTGGGGAGGCAGACGTTCGCCGGCGGCAGCGGGGACGTGTCGTACAGCGAGCGAAGCACGCCGGCCTTCGTGGGGTCCTTCTGGATGCGGGGATCGAGGTGGACTCCGTTCGCGACCGGTAGCACGAGCGAGTTGCCGACGATGCCGATGAGCCGGTTCTCGACCACCGACGCGATGCTTCGGTTGCCCGAGTTCGGTGCGACGAACCCGTCGAGGAGCATGTAGCGCCGGTTCGGGTCCATCGTCCACCACAGGGCCTGGTGGTAGTACTCCAGGTGCTCGTTGAGGTGCTCGATCAGCGACCCCGAGAGAGCCCTGTCCTCGGTCCGCGGGTTCCGCTGCTCCCACGCGTCGAGCGGGGTGTAGAGCGCCGCGCCCATGCCGGCGGCGACCTCGGTCACCTTCGGAAGGCCGAGCGGATCGGCAAACGACACGCTGACCACGGGGAGGTCGATGTCGTCGTTGGCGCGCCTGTCCTCGACAAGCGCATGCTCGAACAGGCGCGTTCGGTAGCGAAGCGTCGCCGTATTCACGATCACCCTGCAGCCCGCAGGGAGCCCGTTCGCGGACTTGACCCGCAGCTGTTGGATGTCGCCGCGCTTCATCCCGGGCGGAAGCGTCGCTCGCACAGACGCGAGCAGCGGGGTCGCGGGGCGATAGTCGGAGACGAGCGTGAAGTCTGCCGACCCGATTCGCATCTCGGCACCTCGAACCAGTGCGTACAGCTCGAGCTGGTCGATAAAGCCGGCGGCGAGCCCAGGCATGACGTCGTGCTGGAACTTCTCGTACTGCGCCTCGGGCGACGCCTGGCGCATGAGCTCCTCCGTGAGGGCACGCGAGCCCTCCATCGCCGCCTGGGTGGCCTTCTCCGTGGCGTTGATCGCCTCGTTCGCGATCAGCGACGCGCCGCCGGTCGCGATGGCTGTGAGGACCCCGAGGAACCCCGCGGTCGGGTTCGTCGCCTCCTTTATCGCGTTCGCGGTTTGCTTGAGCGTGTCCTGCGGCCGCGGGAGCGGCTTCTCGGGGAGCGGCGGAAGCGGTATCAAGATGGTGATCTCGAGCTCGCCGCTGATCGACGTCACCTGCTCGTCCCCGTACCGCTTGACGGGGTAGTCCACCTCCGACCAATTCGTCAGGACGCGGCGCGAGGCCTCGAATGCATTCGCGAGATCGGCTCGTTGCAGATAGGCCTCGAGCGACTGGCGCCACCGGAGCGCCTTCTGGAGGTCGAACGGCGCGATCGGAAGCGGCACGAACAGGCACTCGCGAACGTCGACGAGGCTGTGTAGCACCTGGAGATGCCGCAGTACCTCGAAGTACTGGATCGTGAGCGCGTGACAGTGGTTGTGGTTCGCGACCGCTTCCGTCGTGACCCGCGTGCTCTCGCCTTGCGAAACGGTCTGGACCACGGTCGACCGGAGGCTGCGGACCGCCGACGCCGACTGCATCGTGTTGTCACGCAATGTCTGCAACGAGTTCGCTGCGATGGACTTGCCCGAGAACTGCCAGGCCAGCGAGTCACTCTCGCCGTAGCCGCCGGACACACCCAGGAGCGCACCGAAGTTGAACCCGCCGTACGAGCCGCTGCCGGCGCCGCCCGTGCCCGCTCCGACGCCGGTCGTCGTGTTGCGCGACCCGCCGCGGACCGACTCGGTGAGAGCGCCGGTCACCACCTCGCCGAGGTCGCGGTCGCGCGATGCCATCGCGTTCAACCCCTCCTGCGCGGAGGTCGTCTCCGTTCGCTGCGTCCGCTCGCGACGCTCCCAGTCGACTACCGACACCAGCTTCTTCTGGCCCGGAGCCAACGGGAGGCTGTAGAGCAGGTCGCCGAGCGAGTAGCCGTTCGCGTACCACTGCTGCTTGAAGTGGAGGAGGTGTCCGTGACTGACCTCGGCGGCCTGGAACAGCGTCGGGGTCGAGTCCCAGTCGACCGGCGCGTCCGGCGCCAGCCGCGTACGGCCTGTCGCAGGCTGGAGCGCATTGCGCATCGCCTCGCGAATCTCGTCGCGAATCCCGGGATCGATCTCTGGCGTGGTCGTGGGCATTCCCGGCCCGGCCACACGCAGCGCGTACGCATGTGCGACCGGTGCTGCCGCAACGCCGGCATTCGCCGTCCACGTGGCCGATGGGGTGTCGGTCGTGGGCTTGAGGAAGGCATGAAGGTACGGGGCCTCCTCGTGGAACTCGTCGCCTTCGATCTCGATGACGACCTCGTCGCCATCGATCGTCGTGGCCGACACGCCGATTCCGCCGAGCGCCCACGCGCCGCGCGCTCCCGCTCCGACGACCTCGATCTGCCGGACCGAGCGGATATCTAGCCCGATGGCGTCGGTGCCGTCCTTGTTCTCCGCCACCGCCCAGCTTCTGCTCGTGGGCTCCACCAGGTCGAACGCGCTCTCCTCGAACGCATCGGGGTAATCGGTGAGCGAACCGGGGCCGAGGATGTACGGAACCTCCTGAAGAACCACGTGGCGCTTTCCGTCGGCGGACAGGAGGCTCACCCGAACCGCCATGCCCTTCGGGTCGAGCAGACGCATGCCGAGTTGAACGTTGTAGGAGACCGCTCGCATCGGTACGTCCGCCCCGGCGCCGTTCGCTCCCGCTCCGTTCCCGGCGTGTGGGCCGGCGTCGTCGAGCGTCAGGCGAAGTACCTCCGGCTCGGTCGTGCGGATGACGCTGAAGAAGTCGAACTCCTCGATGGCGCGATTCGGCTTGTTGAAGTTGATGCAGCCGGGCGCGCCGAGGTCCACCGAGAAGGTCTCGGGCGCGAGGGCTAGGTCCTCCTGGGTCGGGAGGCGAGGCACCGCGCCGTCCACACAGTCACACGGCTCCGGATGGGCGCTCTCGCCGGCAGGGCGCTCGATCTCGGTCTGGAGCAGCAGCCTGGATGCGATGCGGCCGTTATCGAGCGGAACCGGGATCGGCTCGGCCGCCCCAGGAACGATGGCCACGGCTTCGACGAACTTCTCGTTCGGGACGTCGCCGAAGAATGCGCCGGAACGATCGACGGATGCGACGAGGACGGGGACGCCGTGCTCGGGCCCGTCATCCGCGCTCGATCCCGCCGGCCGGGCCAGGATGACCACCTGAAGTCCCGCCGGGAGCGGCATGCCGCGGGAGTCGAAGACTCGACCGCCCACCCGGGACAGAGGCGAGCTCCAATCCCCTTCTGCCGGCTCCTCCAGCGAAAGCGGAGCAAAGGGCTGAACCTCGAGACTGACCGTCTCGCCGAGCTTCGAGACCTCGACGTCCGTCTTGGCCAGTCTCTGCCCCGACGGCGCCGAGACGGTGAAGGTGGCCGTCTCGCCCTTGATGTCGACGCCGTCGCCCAGCGTGAGAACGAAGCCGCCGTCGTCGTCGGACACCGACGACACTCGATCGGTGATGACGACGGTCTGGGACGAGCCTTCCTCGTCCGGGATCTCCTCCAGCGCCGGCTGCTCCACCACCGGCTGCTCGACTTCGCGACTGAACGTCAGCTCGACGCGATAGCCCCCCAGCGACGCCGCCGAGCCGTCGTCCCCCGGCTCGCCACCTAGATGCAGAAGGTCTCGAACCGACCGCCCCGCGACGGCTACCGGCGAGCGTGCGCCAGCCGGCTCGAGTCGCCCTTCGATCTTCCGCGCGAGCACTGCAATCGCCTCCTCGGAGAGGGTGGATCGCGCCGCGAGTCCCGCACCAGCAGGTCGGCTAAACGAGCCTACAGCGGTGCAACAGGCCGATCGACCAGGGCCGGAAATCGCACCGGTTGCGGCCAAAAGGTTGTCAAGTGGGCAGCTCGTCCGCCGCGTGACGGGGCCGGCTGAAGACCTCTTCCACGATCGGGCGGAAGAACTCGAGGGGCAGCGAGTCGTAGTCGGGGTCGAAGCAGTTCTGGTCGAACTGCTCGCAGAACTCGACGCAGTCGTCGTAGTACGGGTGGTCGCGATATTTGTCGCGGGCGTTGCGGTCCTCGCCCATCAGGTGCGCGTAGTAGTAGGCCTGGAAGAGGGCGTGCTTCTGGACGATCCAGCACACGCGCTCGCTCACGAACGGCCTCAGCACGGCGCCGACCATCTCACCGTGCGAGTGGGGCGCGAGCGCGTCGCCGATGTCGTGAATCAGGGCCGCGGCCACGTACTCCTTGTCCTTCCCCGCCCGGTGCGCGCGCGTGGCGCACTGGAGCGAGTGCTCGAGGCGGGTGACCTGCAGCGCGCCCTGAAACTGCTCCAGCTGGGCCACCGCGTCCATCAGCCGGCCGGGCAGCTTCGCGGCGTCGTCGTCGGCGTCCGCGTTGATCAGGCGGAGGTCGGCCGCCGTCATGTCGGCCATGCGTGTGTACGACACGGTCGCCATCCGGGGGGCGCCAGCGGCCTCGAGCGCCTCGCTGTGCGACTGGAACCATTGGAAGCGCACCGCGAGGCCGTCCTTCACCGTCCAGACGTAGCCGTGCTCGCCCTCCAGCTCGACCCCGCTGGCGTCGCCTGAGGCCGTGTAGCGCGCGATCACGACCACCTGGTCACCCGCGTCGACGTAGCGGTCGACGTGGACGGTGAAGTTGGGGTACGTCTCGCGGACCGACCTGAACGCACTGCGCCCTGTTCGCGTGCCGGGCTCGACGGCGTAGTCCGGGTTGACGTATTCGATGTCCTCCGCGACGAGTCCGCGCACCGATTCCTCGCGGTCCCACCGCTCGTAGATCCGGCGAACGAGCTCGACGTTCTCCTCGGACATCCTGCCGGAGGGTACGGGTTATCTAATTTTTCGCGGCAACGTCAAGCTCCAGGACGAGGTCGCGGAACGGCTCGACGACTCCGGGGTCGAAGTGGGTTCCGGCGTGCTCGATCAGCTCGTAGATCGCGCCTTCGGTCGACATCGGCTCCGCGCCGTTCAGTGGGTTCGTCAGGGAGTCGTGCGCCTCGCAGACGGCGACTATGCGGGTCGGGAGGGGGATCGCCGAGCCGCTCAGGCCGTCCGGGGTTCCGCGTCCGTCCCAGCGCTCGTTCATCGAGCGGACCAGTGTCGAGATCGGGGATCAGGACGGGCTTGCGGGCCAGGATCTTCTGGCCGGCGACGAAGTGCTCGTCGGTTGAGTCGCGCATCGCCAGCCTGCCGATGTCGTGGACGCGGGCCGTCCTCACGACCTGGTCCAGCAGTCCGGGAGAGAGGTCGAGATGAAGGCCGAACCGGCGGGCCAGCCAGGCGGTTCGGTCCATGTGGGCGGCGAGGTCGGGGGCAGTCTCCTCGGCGAGCTCGAGCAGAGGAGCGAGTGAGACCTCCACTCCGTCCGGGCGGAAGCTGGTGCCATCCACGGGGTTCCAGCGTGGGGCATTGGGCACGGCGTGAGTCCTTTCACTTGGGGCGGGCCGGCCTCGGCGTGGCCGGAAAGCGAGTCAGCACCAGGAGAGAGGCGCCGGCGGGCGATTCCTTACGCCCGCCGGCGAATTTCTTTCTGCCAGCCGGATCCGGCCTAGAACGTGCCCGGGCTCGGCGTGAACGTCGTGCAGCCGAACGGGGGCAGCGACTCCGGCGGATCGAACTGCGTTGCGAGCGCCGTGGCGGGCGTCATGAGGGCGACGGCGGCGGCGAGAAGGGCTGGTGCTTTGCTCATGCGGCGCAACCTGTCAGCGCGCACGAGCACCTATGTTGCGCGCGTGTGACCAGGCGGTGACGGCGGAGCGGCCTAGGGCTTCTCGCCCTGGCCGGGCGGGCTTCCACCCTGGCCCGGCGGCAGGCCGCCCTGCCCGGGCGGGCAGCCGCCCGGTCCGCTGCCGTGGCCGGGCCACGAGCACTCGCCGCCGGTAGCCGGCGGCGGCGGCGGCGTGGTTCCGCCGGGGTCGGTGCCCGGACCGCCCGGATTACCCGGTGGATCGGTGACCGGTGGCGGGTTGGGGGTCCCGGGCTGGCCGCCGGGAGGATTGACCGGTGGGACCGGAGACCCGCCGGGTTGTCCGCCGCCAGGCGGGCTGCCCGGGCGGCGGGCCTCCGCGCGGGCCATTGCCAGGTGTGCCGCCCTGCTTCGGCGACGCGCCGGGCGTGTCGACGCCGGGGCCGGGCGATGCCTGCATCGGGATGACCTGCGGCGTCGGGTGGATGGCCTGGGCCGACGTGGGTGTTACCGCTACGGCTGTCGCCGCGGCCTTTTGGGCGCTCTTCGGCGCGGAGGACGAGGACTTCTGCGCCGGCGCGGAGTCGCTCGCGGGCGCCTGGGCGGGCTTGACACCGGACTCGTTGTTGCCGAGCCCGGCCACCACCAGGGCGATGGCGGCGAAGACCCCGGCCGTGATCGCGGCACCCGCGGCCGCCTGCGCACCCCGCGGCCGCTTCGCGAACCGCCCGGCGTGGGCGGCTCCGCTCGCATGAGCGGCGCCGGTCGCGTGGGCGCCGCTCCGCGTCGCGTGGGCGGCTCCGCTCGCATTGCCCGCGCCGCCTGCGTGGGCTGCGCCGCTTCCACCGGCGCCGCTTCCACCGGCTCCGCTTCCGCCGGCGCCGGTTCCAGTCGCGCCGGTTCCAGTCGCGCCGCTTCCGGTGGCTCCGCTTCCGCCGGCTCCCGCGCCGCCTCCGCCTCCGCCGCCTGCGCCCGCGGCCACGTGCGCGCCCGTCCAGTTCGCGCCGACCACGCTGCCGGCCGCGGCGAGCACGTCGGCCTTCATCGTCGCGAGCACGGCAACGGGCGCCCACAGCCGGTACGAGGTCGCGACCTCGAAGATCATCCCGCGCGCGGCCCGGCACCTCTGGCACTCGTCGAGGTGGTCCTCGAGCCACTCGTGCTCGGCGTCCGTCACCGACTCGCCGTCCTGGAGGCGGTTGATCAGGACCTGCGCCGTCTCGCAATCCTCGGAGGTCGCCACCACCGAGGCCACGGCGCCCGCCGTGAGCGCACCCTTCAGCTTCGACCGCGCCCGCCAGATCAGCTGCGCCGCCGCGTTCTCCGAGATCCCCATGATCTGGCCGATCTCCTCGTACGAACGGCCACCCACCTCGCGCAGCGCCAGCACCTCGCGGTGCCGCGGCGCCAATTGCGCATTCGCCAGCCGGACCGACTCCTGCGAGTCGCGCAGCAGCGCCGCCCGCTCCGGGTCGGTTTCGACATCGGACTCGTAGACCGCGCGCTCGGGCGGCTCGTCGGACAGCTGCGTCCGGTTGCGGCGGCGCATCAGCGCATAGCTCTCATTGCGCGCCGCCGCGAAGAGGTAGGCGGAGAAGTCGAGGACGGGGTTGTCGTCCCGCTGCAGCCGGCCCAGCACGTTCACGAACGCATCCTGCGTGGCGTCCGCCGCATCGTCGGGCGAGCCGGTCAGGCGGAGGCAGTAGTTGTAGATCTGCTCCGAATACCGGTCGTACAGCGCCGCGTACGAAGCCCCGCCGCCGGCTGCGGCCTCCTGCAACAACACACCGTCGGGAGTGGCGTTCGTGCCGTGGGCTACCGCGACTGGGTTCACGAGTCCTCATGACCACGCTAAGCCCCCTGTGCCACCTGGTCAACCCGGCCGTCGAGCAGCTCGCAGAACGCCGTCACGACACCGGGGTCGAACTGGGTGCCCGCGCACTCCTGCAGCTCGTCCAGCGCGGCCGTGACGGAGATCGATCGCCTGTAGCTCCGCGGGCGCGTCATCGCGTCGAACGCGTCGCACACCGCGACGATCCGGGACGGCAGCGGGATCGCCGGGCCGCGGAGCCCGTCGGGATACCCGAGACCGTCCCAGCGCTCGTGCGTGGCTCGTACGAGTGGCGCGATCGCGAGGAGCTCGGGGCGCCGCTCGAGCATCCGCTGTCCCATAACGGAGTGATCGCGCATCAGCCGCGATTCGAACTTGGACAGCGGCCCCGGCTTCTCCAGCACCCGCGGCGGGATGCCGATCTTGCCGATGTCGTGCAGCCGTGCGGTGAGCACGACCACCCGTGAGAGCGGCAGACCAAGGTCGAGGGTCCGCATGAGCCCCTCGGCGAGCAGCGCCGTTCGCTCCATGTGCGCAGCCACGTCCGGCGCACTGTCGGCGGCGAGGTCCAGGAGACTTCGAACTGCATCGGCCTGCGGGTCGGCCACGGCGACGAGCCGGTGAGGGCCACCGTAGGAGGGCGTCTGGGTCACACGAGTCCTTTTCGGTCAGGACCGGCAGGCAAGCCGGTCGAGTGGGTTCCTGACTGAAAAGAGACGCGCGCTCGGAAATCCTTACGGCTGGGCGGCCGATTCCGCGAGCTCGACCGGCTCGCCGATCGGCACCCATCTGATCACGCGGCGTACCTCCTCCGGCGCGCGCGCGAACTCCCGCTCGATCTCGTCACGGCTCTCCTGGAAGTGCGCCCAGCCCTCGTAGTGGATCGGGATCGCGGTGCGCGGTCGCACGAGCCCGAGCAGCTCGACGGCGTCGCGGGCGGTCATCGAGTAGCGCACCGGGCCCGTGACCGGAAACCGCACTCCGCCGAGGTGCACCAGAGCCGTGTCCACCTCGAGCCGGTCCGCGACATCGCGCACCCCGTCGTACAGCACCGTGTCGCCCGAGATCCACAGCACACCGTGCTCCTGGCCCTCCCAGCGAAGCGCGAACCCGATCACGTGGCCGGCGACCGGGCGGCTGAGCGGCGGTCCGTGGCGGCACGGCGTGGCCGTGACCTCGATGGCCGGGCGGCCGTCCGCCTCCAACCGGGTGGCCTCCCACTCCCCGAGCCCACGCGCGCCCCCGCCGAGGCGCCGCGCTCCCGGCACCGTCGTGATGATCGTGCCGGCGGCGGGCAGGAGCGCCCGGCCGGCGTCGTCCAGGTTGTCGCCGTGGTGATCGTGGCTCAGGAGCACCGCGTCGATCCGGCCCAGCTCGTCAGGCTGGAGGGCCGGGCCCGCCGTCTTACGCGACGACGTACCCCAGCCGAACTTGTACTTCCGGCCGGGAGGATCGAACGTCGGGTCGGTGAGGAGCCGCCAGCCCGCGATCTCGATCAGGACCGTCGGGCCGCCGATGTGCGTCAGGCGGACGCCGCGCACGTCACGACGATGAGGCCGTGCCCGCCTCAGCCCCGGCGCGCGCGTGCGCGTGCTCCGTCGCCCACTGGAGCGCGTAGTCCGCGACCTCCTCCCAGCCGGACACGCCGGGGAAGTGCGGCCGGCCCGGGAAGGTCGTGAACGCGACCGTCCCGCTCTTGTACTTCTCGGTGTTGTGCCGGGCCGCCTTCGCGGGCACCACGTGGTCCTTTTCGAACGCGATCGCGAGATAGGGCGCGCGGTCGGGCTTCTCGAAGTCCACCTTCGTAGGCGCGTTGCGATTGAAGTTGCCGGTGGCGAGGTCGAACAGCATGAGGTTGGCCGCCGGCACGGCGTAGCGCTCCCAGAGCACGTCCGACTCCGCGCGGCTCAGCGTGTTGGCGAAGTTGTAGTGGAACTGCTTCTTCGTGATCGGGGTTGCCTTGTCGCGGTTGAACGGGTTGCCGAGCACCGCAGCGCTCGCCCTGATCGTCGAGAGCGGAAGGTCGTACACGCCCTTGACGGTCGCCGGCGCGATGCCGACTGCCGCCACGCCGCAACCTCGGTCGATCAGCAGCTGCGTCACGGCGCCGCCCATCGAGTGACCCATGATGATCGGCGGGCGGTCGAGCCCACGGACGATCCCCTCGAGGTGATCAGTGACCTTCTGGAACCCGAGCCCGGCGAGCGGCGTCGGGTCGGCGCGCAGCGCCTCGACCTCGACCTCCAAGCCGGGCCACGGGGGCGCGATCACCTCGTGACCCTTGCTCTCGTATCGCTCCTTCCAGTGCTCCCAGCTCCGGGGCGTCATCCAGAGCCCGTGGATCAGGACGATGGGGTCCGGCGTGCGAGTGGCCATATGCCGATCGTACGCCTACGGGCACAGCGGCGAGGGCGGAATGCGCGGCTCACCCGATACCTGGGGGATGCGCATCGCCAGCTCGTCCACGAAGCACCACGACCAGTCCTCGCCCGGCTGGATCGAGCGCATGATCGGGTGGTCGTCGGCGGCGGCGTGCTTGCTCGCGTGCTTGTTGGGCGAGGAGTCGCAGCACCCGACCTGGCCGCAGGTCAGGCAGATCCGAAGGTGGCACCACGGGTCGCCGGTCGCCAGGCACTGGGGGCAACCATCCACCTCCTCCGGAAGCTCGGTGAGCACAACGCTGTCGAGATGTGAGCAAGCAGTCATATGACGGATGAAACCTCCTGCGCGAAACCTTACGGTTAGTCGATGAGCAACTTCATCTCGCGCGGCTTCGAGCGTCGGCGGCACACACCGGAGGAGCTCGCCGATCGCGTCCCGCCCGGGCAGTACGTGGAGCGCGGGTTCCCGGTGCTCACCGCCGGGCCGACCCCCCACGTCGAGGCCGAGCTGTGGACGTTCAAGATCGATGGCATGGTCGGGAACGAGCGCACATGGACCTGGGACCAGTTTCACGAGCTCCCCTTCGAGACCGTGCCGTGCGACATCCACTGTGTGACCAAGTGGTCGAAGCTCGGCACCAGCTTCGGCGGCGTGTCCGTGGACACGCTCCTCGACGGCGTCGACACGCAGGGCGCCTTCACGATCGCCTACTCCTACGGCGGCTACACCACGAACGTGACGCTGGCCGACCTCACGGGCGGCAAGGCGTGGGTCGTGACCGAGCACGAGGGTGACCCGCTTCCGCGGGAGCACGGCGGGCCCGCCCGCCTGCTGGTCCCCCATCTCTACTTCTGGAAGAGCGCCAAGTGGGTGGCCGGCCTGCGCGTGATCGACCACGAGGAGCCCGGCTTCTGGGAGGAGAACGGCTACCACATCCGCGGGGACCCCTGGAAGGAGGAGCGCTATTGGAACGACTGAGCCCCGTCGAGCTCCGCGCCCCGGGCGAGTGGCAGATCGCCACCGTCACGGAGATCAAGCGGGAGACCCCGAGCGTTAAGTCGTTCCGCTTCCGGGTGCCGATGTGGATGGAGCACCTGCCCGGCCAGCACTACGACGTGCGGCTCACGGCGCCCGACGGCTACCACGCCCAGCGCTCGTACTCGATCGCCTCGTCCCCGCTCGACGTCGGCGAGATCGAGCTGACGATCGACCTGCTCGACGACGGCGAGGTGTCGCCCTACTTCCACGAGGTGGTGGAGGTGGGTGACGAGGTCGAGCTGCGCGGGCCGTTCACGTCGTACTTCGTGTGGAGAGGCGAGTCGCCCGTGGTGCTCGTGGGCGGCGGCTCGGGCGTGGTGCCGCTCATGTGCATGCTCCGCCACAAGCGCCGCACGATGCCCGAGCTCGACATGCGGCTCGTGTACTCGGTGCGCCACGCGGACGACGTGATCTACGCGGACGAGATCGGCGACGACGCCGCGCTCACCTACACGCGCGACGCGCCCGCGGGATGGACCGGTCATACAGGGCACATCGACGAGGGCATGCTGCGCGGCGCGGCCGAGGGCGCGCGACTCGCGTTCGTGTGCGGGTCGAACGGCTTCGTCGAGACGGCCGGCGACCTGCTGCTGGAGGTGGGGATGGAGCCGGGCGCGATCCGCACGGAGCGCTACGGGGACGCGGGCACCGACCCCGCGGCGTCGCCCGTCTAGGCCGCGCTGCCGAGCGCCGCGGCCACGCCGACGATGATCGCCCCGCCGAGGGTGACGGTGGCGAACGAGCGCAGGAAGCCGGTCCGGAAGAAGCGCGCGCGGATCACCGCCAGCACCACGAGCTCGATCGTGACGGTGATGATCCCGGCGATGATCGCCGCGTGGTACTGGTCGAGCAGGAACGGCAGCGTGTGGAAGACGCCTCCGATGAACGTGCCGCCGCCCGTGATCGCGCCGCGCTCCCAGGGGTTGCCGCGGCCGGTGAACTCGCCGGTGTCGGACAGTGCCTCGGAGAAGCCCATGCTCACGGCGGCGCCGATGGCGGTGGCGAGGCCGGCGAAGAAGGCGATGTGCGGGTCCTTCGTGGAGAGCGCCACCGCGAAGATCGGCGCGAGCGTGGAGAGCGAGCCGTCGATAAGCCCGATCAGCGCGGGCTGGACGCGCGAGAGGAGGAAGGCGTGCTCCTCCTCGGTGAAGCGCTCTTCGGTTGCCGCGCCGGCCTCCATGGCTACAGGCTTTCACGTCGGCCCGTCGGCCACACGGGTTAGGCTCGCCTTATGGCCGAGGAAATCGCAATCGCGAACACCGGGGAGCGGGCGAAGCTCCGCAACCCCCTAGGGGTCGTGGGGCTGAGCCTCATCACCTTCGGGATCTACTACTTCTTCTGGTGGTACTTCATCAACCGGGAGATGCGCGACCTCGGCCGCGCGCGGGGTACCGACCTGGGGCAGAACCCGGGCAACTCGGTGCTCGCCATCACGCTCGGCTGGATCATCATCGTGCCGGCGATCGTGTCGATGTGGCGGACGAGCGACCGGATCCAGCGCAGCCAGGAGGTCGCGGGGGTCGAGCGCGGCGCGAACGGGCCGATCATCTTCATCCTGCTGCTGCTGATCGGCCCAGTCGGCCTGTGGTACGCGCAGAGCGAGCTGAACAAGGCGTGGACCGCGCAGGCGTCGGGCGGGCCGCCCAGCCTGCCGGCGACCGAGCAGGCCGCCCCGGCTCCGCCTCCTCCGCCTCAGCCCGAGGACGCGACCGGCAGCCCCGCAGAGCGCCAGGACTGAAAGCCGCCGGCGAGGTCGGCCACCTGCTCGAGCCCGAGTCGCTTCAGGTTCGCCGCGGCGAGGCTCGACTGGTACCCCTCGTCGCACATGACGATCAGCCGGCGTGACGGGTCGCTGACGCGCTCGTCGCGCCACTCCGACTCCGGGTCGCAGCGCCACTCGAGCGCGTTGCGCGGGATGAAGACCGAGCCCGGCACCACCCCGTCCCGGTCGCGCTGATACTCGGACCGGATGTCCAGGAGCACCGCACCGGCCGACATGGCCGCGGCGGCCTCCTCCGGGCCAAGGCGCTCGATTTCGCTGCGCGCCTCGGCCAGCAGCTCATCGACGGTCAGCCGGGGTGCCACCGGCCGACCCTAACGCGATCGAGCCTCCGCCGGATAGCCCGAACTCCCGGGCGATCAGCTCGTACGATCGCCTGCGCGCCTCGTGGTCGTGCGCGATCGTGAGCACCATCACCTCGTCGGCGCCGTACTCGGCGCCCACCGCCTGGAGCCCCTCGCGCACCTTCTCCGGCGTGCCCACGATCGCGCGGCGGCGATGCTCCGACTCCGGCGGTCGCTCCCTGGAGGCCAGATACGCCAGCGCCTTGTCCGGCGGCGGTATCGGGATCAGCCGCCCCATCCGGAGCAGCGAGAACATCATCCGGCCGCTCGATGCGATCCGCTCGGCCTCCTCGTCCGTCTCCGCGCACACCGCGATCGTGCAGGCGATCACCCGGGGCGCCGGCAGGCGCTCGGAGCCGACGAATGCCGACCGGTAGTCGGCGGCGATCGCCGCTCCCTTCGGGTTGATGAAGTCGGCGAACGCGTACGGCAGGCCGAGCTCGGCCGCCCAGACGCCGCTCTGCGGCGACGAGCCGAGCAGCCACGGCTCCGGGCGCTCGGGCCTGCCGGGCAGGAGCTTCGCGTGCCTCGCCAGGATGTGGTCGGGCGGCACGCGGTCCTCTATCAGCGCGAGCAGCTCGGTGAGCTGCTCGGGGAAGTCGTCCGGCGCGGCGTGGCGGCGGTCGCGCTGGAGCGCGAGCATCGTCATCGGGTCGGTGCCGGGCGCGCGGCCCAGTCCGAGGTCGATCCGCTCTGGATGAAGTCCGGCGAGGGTGCTGAACACCTCGGCCACCTTGAGCGGGCTGTAGTGCGGCAGCATCACGCCGCCGCTGCCGACACGGATCGTCTCGGTGTTCTGAGCCACCGCGGCGATCAGCACCTCGGGCGCCGCGCAGGCGAGCGCCGGCGTGGCGTGGTGCTCGGCGAGCCAGTAGCGCTCGTAGCCGAGCGCCTCCGCGTGGCGCGCGAGGTCCACCGTGTTCGCGAGCGCGCGGGCGCCGGTGTCGCCCTCCGCGATCGGAGACTGGTCGAGGACGCTGAGTTGCATGGTCCAAGTCTTTACCAACTCTTGTCCGCGGCTTGGGATCCGCCTGGCCGTGTCAGCGCGAGAGTGGAGGCATGAAACTCATCGCTCTCATCACAGCTCTTGCACTGACCATGTCAATCGGCGTCGCGACCGCCTCGGCCGCCACGCAGTACGAGGGCACGGTCGTAGGCGTCAACAAGGCGAAGCGGACGTTCCGGCTCCAGGACGCTCAGCGCGGCACGATCCGGATCAAGGTCACTCGCAACACCACCTTCCAGAGGCTCTCCGGCTTCGGCGCACTCCAGGTAGGGATGAAGCGCGTGGAGGCCACCGTGAAGCGCTCGGACGGCCGCTGGGTGGCCCTGCACGTGGAGCGCTCGGGCGGCGGCGGCGGACGCCACGGAGGGGCGGACGACTGACCGTCACTAGCGTTGGGGAGTCGTGTCCCAGCGCTCGGACATCCGGAACGTCGCGATCATCGCCCACGTCGACCACGGGAAGACGACCATTGTCGACGCCATGCTGCGCCAGTCCGGTGTCTTCTCCGCCCACGAGGCGGAGGGTCTCACCGAGCTGGTCATGGACTCGATGGACCAGGAGCGCGAGCGCGGCATCACGATCCTCGCCAAGAACGCAGCCGTCCACTACGGCGACGTCAAGCTGAACCTCGTCGACACGCCCGGTCACGCCGACTTCGGCGGCGAGGTCGAGCGCGGGCTCACCATGGTCGACGGCGTGATGCTCCTGGTGGACGCCTCCGAGGGGCCGCTTCCCCAGACCCGCTTCGTGCTCCGCAAGGCGCTCGAGGCGGGGCTGCCGGTGGTGCTCGTGGTCAACAAGGTGGACCGCCCCGACGCCCGCATCGGCGAGGTGGTGAACGAGGTCTACGAGCTGTTCCTCGACCTCGACGCGAACGAGGAGCAGATCGAGTTCCCGATCGTCTACACGAACGCCAGGGCGGGCTGGGCATCGACCGAGGAGGGCGTGGAGGGGGAGAACCTCAGGCCGCTGCTCGACCTGCTCGTTGCGCGCATTCCCGCGCCCGAGTACGAGGAGTCGCATCCGCTTCAGGCGCGCGTCACGAACCTCGACGCCGATCCGTACGTGGGCCGGCTCGCGCTCTGCCGCGTGCACCACGGAGCGATCCGGAAGGGACAGCAGGTCGCGTGGATCAGACGCGACGGCACGGTGGAGCAGGTGCGAGTGAGCGAGCTCTACGTGAACGAGGGGCTCGAGCGCGTGGCCGCGGACGAGGCCGGCCCGGGCGAGATCATCGCGATCGCCGGCATTCCCGAGATCACGATCGGCGAGACGATCGCCGACCCCGCGGACCCGCGCCCGCTGCCGTTGATCGCGATCGACGAGCCGGCCCTCGGCGTGACGATCGGGATCAACAGCTCACCGCTCGCGGGCCAGTCGGGCTCCCGGCTCACGGCGCGCCAGGTCGAGGACCGCCTCGCGCAGGAGCTGGTGGGCAACGTGGCGATCCGGGTGGTGGACACGGACCGGCGCGACACCTGGGAGGTTCAGGGCCGCGGTGAGCTGCAGCTCGCGGTCCTCGTCGAGGCGATGCGACGCGAGGGCTTCGAGCTCACGGTGGGCAAGCCGCAGGTCGTGACGCGCGAGGTCGACGGAAAGCTCCACGAGCCGATCGAGCGGCTGTCCATCGACGTGCCCGAGGACTTCCTGGGCGTCGTCACGCAGATGCTGGCCCTCCGCAAGGGCCGGCTCGAGAACATGGTGAACCACGGCACCGGCTGGGTCCGCCTGGACTTCCTCGTGCCCACGCGCGGCCTGATCGGCTTCAGGACCGAGTTCCTCACGGAGACCCGCGGCTCGGGGATCCTCCACTCGGTCTTCGAGCGCTATGAGCCGTGGCAGGGCGAGATCCGCACGCGGCCCACCGGCTCGCTGGTGGCGGACCGGCGGGGGTCGACCGCGACGTTCGCGCTGCTCAAGCTGCAGGAGCGGGGGCAGCTGTTCGTCGGCCCGGGCGACGAGGTCTACGAGGGGATGGTGGTCGGCGAGAACGCGCGCGCGGACGACCTCGACGTGAACGCCGTGCGCGAGAAGAAGCTCACCAACATGCGTGCCGCGGGATCGGACGAGACGGTGAAGCTGGTGCCCCACCACCGGCTGTCGCTGGATCAGGCGCTCGAGTTCATCCGCGAGGACGAGTGCGTCGAGGTCACGCCGGACGCGGTGCGGCTGCGCAAGCTCGTGCTCGACGCGGTCGGCCGCACGAAGGCCGTCAGAGCAGCAAGACGATCAGAAGGATGATGATCGCGATCCCCACTCCGATCCCGGTGATCGAGAGGGGGGCGCGATTCTGGGCCCAGAAGCCCGGATTTGCCTGCGATCGCGAGTGATGTCCCTCAGGCGGCTCGCCGGTCCAGTCGTCGTCATCCCATGCGCTCATCACGTTTGCAACTACCCGCTTTGGGTGGAGGTTGCGCACCCAATCGACCGGGTAGGCCAAAAGCTAACCCCTTGAAGGAGGAAACGAAACCGATGGCGGATATCAACGCCCGGGACACGAAACTGATCCAGTACCTGAACGAGGCCTATGGCAAGGAGAAGGAGCTCGAGACAGCGCTCCAGGCTCACATTGCCATGACCACGAAGGCGCCCTACAAGAAGCGTCTGCAGGAGCATCTGCGCGAGACCAAGGGCCACGCCCGCGAGGTCCAGCGCCGCATCAAGCAGCTCGGCGGCAAGGCCGAGGCCGGGCCGATCTCGACCGGCCCCGACGTGATCACCGAGGCGGCCACCGGGCTCACGTCCGTGGCCAGCAAGGCCGTGGCCGCTGCGCAGGGCCCGCTCCACGCGATTCGCGGGACGGGCGAGGCCGAGAAGATGCTGAAGAACGCCCGGACGGAGTACCACAACGAGTTCGAGGAGATCGGCTTCTACGCGGGCATCCAGTCGCTCGCGGAGACGGTCGGCGACAGGGACACCGCGAAGCTCGCGCGCGGCATCAAGCGCGAGGAGGAGCGGATGGCCAAGTTCCTCGCGAAGCAGATCGAGCAGCTCGCGAAGGCGGTCGCCCGTGAGGAGATCCCGGCGGCCGAGCGGAACGGCGGGTCGTCGCGACGGCGCTCGTCGAGCCGGCGGTCGTCGAGCTCGCCCAGCTCGGCGCGCGCTAAGTCGAGGTCGACACGCGCAAAGTCGGGCACGACGCGTGCGAAGCCGAGCGCTTCGCGGGCGAAGTCGAGCCCATCCCGCGCCAAGTCGAGCTCGTCCCGCGCCAAGTCGAGCTCATCGCGCGCGAAGGCGAGTTCGACGCGTGCCAAGTCAAGCTCGTCGCGCGCGAAGCCCGGAGCGACCCGCGCGAAGGCGAGTTCGACTCGCGCCAAGTCGGGGTCGAGCGCGACGCGCGCGAAGTCAAGCTCCACGCGTGCGAAGTCCGGCTCGACGCGTGCCAAGTCGAGCTCCGCGCGGGCCAAGTCCGGCTCCGCGCGGCCAAGTCCGGCTCGACCCGCGCGAAGTCCGGCGGCGGCCGGGCGAAGACCGCGTCGAGGTCGCGTTAGGTAGCTGAGCCCGCTCGCCGGTTCGTCCGGCGGGCGGGCTTTTCTTCTCCCGCATGGACGCCTCGGCCCGAGATACGCCGCGTGATCGCGACGAGTCCGAGAAGGAGCGGCTCGATCGCAATCTCGGCGAGCTTCTTCAGGAGCTCAGGGTGGCGCTGCCGGGCGTTCAGGTGCTGTTCGCGTTCCTGCTCGTCGTGCCGTTCAACCAGCGCTTCCCCGAGATCACGACCTTCCAGCGGACGATCTACTTCATCACCCTGCTCCTGGCCACCGCGGCCACGGCCTGCCTGATCGCCCCCACCGCGCACCACCGCATCGAGTTCCGCGCCGAGGACAAGCGGCGCATCGTCTTCTCGGCCACCAAGCTCTCCATCGTCGGGCTTGCCCTGCTCGCCTGCGCGATGACCGGGGCGGTGATGCTGATCACCGACATGCTCTACCACTCCACCACCGTCGCGATCGTGGCGAGCGCGGTCGCGCTGCTGTTCGCCAGCCTGTGGTTCGGCTGGCCCGTGAAGCGTCTGCTGGACAGCGGCCCCGGCGCCTAGCCCGCGCCGAGCGAGCGGGCCAGCTCGATCGCCCGCGCCCGGTCGAACGCTCCCTCGAGCCTCACCAGCAGGCGACCGTGCTCGAGGAGGAGCACGTTCTGCGCGAGCCGCAGCCGCCGCTCCTCGAAGGGGTTCTCAGGCGAGCGGTAGAAGAAGAAGTGCGGCGCGCCCGCCACCCAGATCGCGTGCTCGCCGTCGAGCGTGAACGGCTCGATGCGAGTGGCCTGGCCGGCCATCTTGCCGGCGTAGTCGGGGTTGAGGTCGCCCCGGAACTCGTCCACGAGCAGGCCGAGCTTCGTGCTCTTCGCCTCGGGCAGGTCGCTCCGCGCGCGGTACTCGAGCGATAGCCGCCCGCCCGGGACGCTGCCGTCGACGAAGACCGCGTCCGGCGTGCCGGCGGCGGCCGGCACCAGCGGCTCGAAGCCGAGCACTTCGCGCGCGTGCGCGAGCGTGGTGCGCTTCCCCACCGCGGGCGGCCGCGACCGCGGCGCCGGCGGCAGGTGCTCGCGCCGTTCGACCGTCGCGCCGCGCAGCCCGAAGAACTCGAGCACCGAGTGCCGCACGCTGGGAACGGCCGCGAAGACGCCGCCGGCCAGGATGAGCACTGCAGCTATGGCGATAGCAAAGGATCTGCGGAACAAGACCGGCCTACGGCGAACCCTGGGGGCCGGAGCGAGACGGTCCTGGAGAGACCGAGTGAGATCGGGCGTGGATGGCCAGTCGAGCTCGCGGCCCAGCTGGGTGAGCTGGCGCTCGAGGTCGGTCACGCCTCCACCTCCTCTCCCAGCTCCGCGCGGAGGCGTTCGAGCGCGCGCGACACGCGCGACTTGACGGTTCCGCGCGGGCAGTCGAGCGCCGCCGCCGTCTCCTCCTCGGACAGCTCGAGGAGATAGCGGCAGGCGATCGCGTCGCGTGACGCCTCCGGCAACCGCTCGATCGCCGCGAGGAGCTGGTCGCGCCGCTCGGAGCCGAGGAGCGCCGCCTCGGGCGACGGGACCGCGTCGTCCGGGCGGCGCTCCTCGGCCACGCGCAGCACGAGGCCCGCGCGGCGGCCCGCGGACCGCGCCCGGTTGCGCGCCTCGTTGGCGACGATCGCCAGGAGCCAGGGCCGGAACGGCGCGCCGTCGCGGAAGCGACCCAGCGCGGCGTGCGCCTTGACGAAGCCGTCCTGAGCGGCTTCCTCCGCGTCGGCATCGGACCGCGTTATGACCCACGCGGTCCTGAACGCGATCGTCTGATGCAGTCTCACGATCTCCTCGTAGGCCTCCAGCTCGCCGCGCTTGGCGCGAGCGACGAGCTCCGCTTCCTGTGGTGGCCGGTCCTCCACCGTGCACGTACTACAACGCGCCCGCCGGACCGGTTCCGGCGGCCATGTAGGGTCGCGCGATGGAATTCGACCGTCGCCCGGCGATCGCCCTGGTGAGCAGGGCTTTCTGGCCCTTCCTCACGGGCGGCGGGATCGCGCGGTACACCCGCGCGGCGGCGACGGTCCTGTCCGAATACGCCGACGTCACGGTATTCCTCCCGGACTTCTACCTCGGCAAGGTGCCGCTCGACGATCCGCGGTTGCCGCAGGGCGTTCGCTTCGAGTTCGTCCCCGAGCCGGACCGCGCCGACCTCCGCCCGTTTGCCTCGCTCTACCACGCGTGGAGCTCTGCCGCCTATGAGGCGATCTGCCGGGTGTACCCGGACGGCGGCCCGGACCTGGCCGAGTTCAACGACTTCACGGGCGAGGGAGCGGTGGCGGTCCAGGCGAAGCGAGCCGGGCTGCCCACGCTGGCGCGGACCCGGGTGGTCGTGGGCACCCACGGCACCGACGAGATCCACCGGGTGCTGAACGGTCAGAGCCTCACGGAGCGGGAGGCGGCGGGCCTGACCGCTTGCGAGCGCCTGTCGCTGGCCGGAGCTGACGTTGTGTTCATGCCGCAGGGCGATGTGAAGGACACCTACGAGCGCCACTACGGCGCGGAGGAGCTGGCGCTGCTTCGCGAGGTGCCACACCCGTTCCTTGCGCCCGCGGCCGAGCCGTTCCCCGCCCGCCCGGACGACGGGACTCTGCGGTTGATTCACCTCGGCCGGTACGAGCGCCGCAAGGGCGTGGCGGACCTGATCCTCGCCGTGCGGTCACTCGACCGCGACGACCTGCGGCTCACGCTCCAGGGCCGCGATACCCCCACGGGGCCCGGCGGGAGCTCGATGCGCGCGTTCTGTGAGCGGCTTGCCGCGGGCGATCCGCGCATCGAGCTGCGTGACCAGACAGATTACGACGGGGTGATCCGCGCGCTCGTCGAGCACGACGTGACTGTGATCCCGTCGCGTTGGGAGACGAATGCGAACAGCGCGCGCGAGTCGCTGGCGGTGGGGCGTCCCGTGCTGGCCACGCCGACCGGCGGCCTCGTGCAGAGCGTCGAGCACGGGCAGAACGGCTGGCTCACCGACGGGACGGAGCAGCAGCAGATCGCCCATGCGATCCAGCTCCTGCTCGACGATCCCGGCGAGGTGCGCCGCGTGACCACCTCCGACGCGCTCCTCCATCGGTTCGCCCGAAACGACGAGGTGTGTCAGGCGTATCTCGAGGAGGCCGTCGTGGGCGAGACGGGTGACGAGCCGCGGGTGCCCATAGCGGTGTCCGTGCTGGGACCCGACGGCCCGGCGCGCGACGCCACGCTCGCCTCGCTCCACGCCCAGACAGTGCCTCCGGACGACAACGGCGACGCCGTGGTGCACGTGCCGGCCGGCGCGGTGCTGGCCCCTACGTTCCTCGAGATCTGCGGCCACGCGCTCGGAGCCTCGCCCGGCGCCGCCTACGTGACCACCTGGGCGGACGCCCACGACGCCTGGCAGGCCCGGCCGCTCGGCAACGGCGTCCCGCTCGTCGACCACGAGGACTGCGGCGGGGCCGTTCTGGTGGTGGCACGCCGGCACGCGGCGCGCGCCGCGGCGCGCATCGGCGCTCTGGAGCTCGGCGGCGGGGGCGCCTGGCTGCTCGCCCGCGAGCTGCGTTCGGAGCGGGAGTACGGTGTGGCCGTTCCACTCGAGTTGGTCGGAGCCCGCAACATTCCCGATTGGGTGCCCACCGACGCCCGTCGCACGGAGGTCGAGGCCGCTCTGCTGCGTGACCGCACCCGCTGGCCCGCGGGGCTCGCGACGGCCTAGACGACACGGATCATGAGGCTGGAGGGATTACGTGTCGAGCGCGAGGACGGGCTCGCGTGCCGGACGATCGGCTTCGCGTGGATCGGCGGTGAGATGGAGGTGAGCGTCGAGGTTCCTGCCGAGTACGCGCCGGATGACGCGGACTGCTCGCCGTTCGTTCCCGCGGCGCTGCTGGTGGCCATGAGGCGGGCGGAGCCGCTGCAGATCGACGGCGTGGTCTCGCGCCGGCTGCTCGAGAGCCTTCCGCTCGCGCAGGAGATCCTCAGCTCATGGAATCCGACGATGCGGCGGATCCCGGTGCGGGCCGCGGCCGTCGACGAGTCGCACGCCGAGCCGGCGGCCGGGCGCGCCTGCTTCTTCTCGCGCGGCATCGACTCGACCTACTCCGTGGCGGTCGACCGCGCACCGGATGACGAGCTCTCCAGCCTGATCCACTGGCGCGACTTCGAGTTCCGCTACAGCGAGCCGACCCGCGATCGGGAGGCCGAGCTGGCCGGTGAGACCGCGCGCTTGGTGGACCTGCCGATGCTCGTCGTGGACAGCGACCTGCCCAAGGCGCTCGTGGGCATCGTGGACTTCAACGACGCGACCTCGGCGATGCTCGCCGCCGTGGCGCTCTCCCTCCCGGGCCTCGCCGGGCGCATGGTGATCCCGTCGGCCACCGGCTACGGCGACCTCGTGCCGGCCGGAGAGCATCCGCTGCTCGACCCGCTGTGGTCGACGGAGCGCGTGGAGGTCGAGCACGACCTCTGCCCACTGCGCGAGGAGAAGGTCGACTGGCTCGTGGACAACCGGCCCGACCTCGTCCCGCTGATCCACGTCTGCATGGAGCAGGACTCCACCGAGAACTGCGGGCGCTGCGGCAAGTGCGTGTGGGCCATGGTCCTGCTGCACAAGAGCGGCGGCCTGGAACGGTCCTCTTTCCCGTCCCGGGTCGATCCCGACCTGGTCAGGAAGGCCTACCGGGGGATGCCGCACCAGCTCTCGGGATCGGAGCGAATCTACAAGCAGCTTGGCGACAGCCGCGAGGACCGCGCGCTGAGGCGAGCACTCCTCCGCGGGATGCGCGCGAGCACCCGCGAGCCGATGGAGAAGGGCTCGCTCGGGATGATCCCGATGTTCTCGCGCAGGACGCATCAGCTGCTCCACGGCCGGCCCTCCGACGTTCCGTCGAAGGCGACGGGCACGGCCAGCGCCGAGTCAGGCCCGCTGGATCCGTCCTGGCCGCCGCCCCGCGACCTGCCGAGCGGGCTGCTCGGCCTCGTGCGAGCGGTGGACCGCGAGGCCCGTCGCCACCGCTACGCAGCCGGCGCGCTGCCCGCCGGAGAGCGCTCGGGCGAGCTCGGCGCTCTGCTCGAGGAGCGGCCCGAGGACGGCGCGCCGCTCGTGCTCGACGGCGAGGGCCGCCCGGTCCTGGCCGGCGCGGACGGGAACGGGTCCGCACGCGCCACGGCCGGATGGGTCGCCGGGCCGCTCCTGTGGAGAACCGAGGCACCTGCCACCGCCCGCATGCGGTCGGTCGCCCGCCGCGCGAAGGACTCGCTGCGCGCACGACGGACGACGCGGGATTCCGCACCCGGCGCTCCCGCGGGCTGGCTCCATGGGACCGCGGGTGACGGCCGGATCGCGCTGTTCGCCGCGCGCCATCCCGTGCTCGACGACGTCCTGCTCACGACCGATCCGGACGAGGCCCGCGACCTCGGCTACGGCGAGCCGGCGCGGCTCGGCTATCTCGCGTCGGCCGCGCCCATCACGGGCGTCGCCGGACCCGCCTCGGCGTCGATCCCGTGGGCGCGGCGCTGGGGGCGGCGCGGATGACGGGGACGCGAGCCATTTGGGTGCTCGGGATGCACCGGAGCGGTACCTCGCTCGTGGCCGGTGCGCTCCGCCTCCTGGGAGCCGAACTCGGGCCGCCGGACGGGATCCTCCCGGCCGACCCCGAGGACAACCCGCGCGGCTACTGGGAGCAGCGGGCCGTCGTCGACCTGAACAACGATCTGCTCGGCCGGTTCGGAGGGAGCGGGAGCTCCTGGGCTCCGCCGGCCCTGCCCGCCGGATGGGCGGAGCTGCCGGAGCTCGACGACCTCCGCGAGCGGGCGCGGGCGATCCTCGAGAGCTTCGACAGGTCGGCGGTGTGGGCCGTCAAGGACCCGCGCGTGAGCCTCACCCTCCCCTTCTGGCTTCCGCTCGTCGACGAGAGCGCGGCGATCGTGTGCCTGCGCTCGCCGCGAGACGTGGCCGCATCGCTCCACGCGCGCGACCCCGACGGCCCGCTGTCCCGCCGAGCCTGGACCGGTGTCTGGCTCGAGTACACGCGCGCCGCGCTCGAGCAATCGGCCGAGCTGCCCGGGCGGCAGCTCTTCTACGACGACTGGTTCGCCGACCGCGCCCGTCAGCTGCGTGCCCTGAGCGATGTGCTCGGAGCGCTCGGCAGCCCGCCGCCCGGCTCCGCGCTCGCGGCGGTGGACGACTTCGTGGGCGGCGAGCTGCGCCATCACGCCTCGACGCTCGAGGAGGCTGCCGGCGACCCCGACAGCGAGGAGGCGGCGCGCGAGCTGTACACGCGACTGCGCTCCGACGCCACCGGCCGAGAGCGGCCACGGCCCTCCCTGCCGCGCCGCCGGCGGTCACCCAGCCCGCTGACCAGCGTGCTGATGGCCGCGTACGACCCGGATCCGGTCGGGCTCGCCGAGGCCGTGGACAGCGTGCTCGCGCAGACCGTCGGCGACCTCGAGTTGATCGTGGTCGACGACGGCTCGCCGACCCCGGTGGCCGACGTGCTGGCCGGCCACCGCGACGAGCGCCTGCGGATCGTCCGCCACCGGCGCAACCGGGGCCTGTCCGCCGCGCGGAATACGGCGCTCGAGCGCGCCCGCGCGCCGCTCGTCTCACACCTGGACAGCGACGACGCCTGGGAGCCCGACTATCTCCGGCACGTGCTCCCCGTCTTCGAGAACCCGGGCATCGGGCTCGCGTATTCGAACACGGCGATCGTCGGGCACCCCGAGGGGCAGCACGTGTACATCTTCGATCCGGCGCCCCACCCGATCGACCGCTTCCCGAAGATCGCGGAGCAGAACCCGGTGCCGCTGCTCACGGCCACGGCTCGGACGCAGGCGGTGCGGGACGCCGGGGGATATGCCCGCTGGCTCCGCAGCACGCAGGACTACCACCTCTGGTGCCGGCTCGCCGCCGCCGGATGGCGATTCGCGTTCGTGGACCGCCAGCTCGCCCGCTACCGCTGGCCCGGCGAGAACGCGAGCCTCGGCAGCGACCGTCGCGCGGTGGAGCTCGACGAGCTGCGCATGTGGATCGGCTTCATGCTGCGACATCCGCTGACCCCCGGTCCGCGCCGCCAGGTCCGGGTACGGCTTGGGCGTGAGGTCGAGCGCCTACGATTCCGTCGGTGACTGACCCGGCCACAGGCACGCCGGCGATCGCGGTCGACGGTGTCTCGAAGACGTTCCGCATCCCGCACGAGCGCGTGAACACGCTCAAGGAGCGGGCTCTCCACCCCTTCAGGCGGTCCGGCTACGACCGCTTCGAGGCCCTGAGCGACGTCTCCTTCGCGATCGAGCGGGGCGAGTTCTTCGGGGTCGTGGGCCGGAACGGCTCCGGTAAGAGCACGTTGCTCAAGTGCATGGCCGGGATCTACCGGGCTGACAGCGGCGCGATCTACGTGAACGGCCGCGTGTCCACGTTCATCGAGCTGGGCGTGGGCTTCAACCCGGAGCTGGCCGCGCGCGACAACGTGCTGCTGAACGGGGTGATGCTCGGACTCTCGCCGCGCGAGGCGCGCGAGCGCTACGACCGCGTGATCGACTTCGCCGAGCTGAATCAGTTCGAGGAGCTGAAGCTCAAGAACTACTCGTCGGGAATGCAGGTGCGGCTGGCCTTCTCGGTGATGGTCCAGGTGGACGCCGACATCCTCCTGATCGACGAGGTCCTCGCCGTGGGCGACGTGGGCTTCCAGCAGAAGTGCTTCGACGTCTTCAACAAGCTGCGCGACGAGGGCAAGACGATCCTCTTCGTGACGCACGACATGGCGGCGGTGCGGCGCTTCTGCCACCGGGCCGTGCTGCTCGAGCGCGGGAAGGTCGTGCGCATCGGCGAGCCGAGCGAGGTGGCGGACAGCTACGTGGACCTGAGCTTCCACACGGGCGGCGAGGACGCCGCGCCCCGCGAGGACGGCCGCAGCGGCGACGGCACCGCGGAGATCATCGAGGGCTGGTGGGAGGACGAGCACGGCGAGCGCCAGACGATCCTGCACCAGAGCCGGCCGTGCTCGTTCCACGCGCGTGTCAGGTTCGCGCGCGAAGTCACGAATCCGGGCATCGCGACGGTGTTCGAGAACGAGCACCACCAGCCGCTGATGGCCACATCCACGCAGTGGACCGAGGGCGAGACCGGCAGATTCGAGGCGGGCGACGAGGCCGTCTTCTCGGTGCACATGGACATGGCGTTCGCGCCCGGGCGCGTGTACGCGTCGCCGTGGGTTGCGCTGGGCGCGCACCGCGTCATGGACCGGCGGCCGCGGATCGCGTCGGCCGTCGTGGTTGGCGGCCACGTGTCCGGCGGCCTCGTGGACCTCCCCCACGACGTGCGCCTCGAGACCGGCAACCGCATGCTCCAGGGCCAGTGGGGCAGCGCATGAGCGCGCTCGACACGGCCGCTCTCGGCCGGCCGATCAAGGGACCGTCGGCGCTCGGCACCGACCGCCGCCGCCTGGCCCAGCTCTCCGTGACGCTCGCGGTCATGGAGTTCAAGCTGCGCTTCTTCGGCTCGGTGCTGGGCTACCTGTGGCAGCTGATGCGGCCGCTGCTCCTGTTCGGCGTCCTGTACATCGTCTTCACCAAGTTCGTGCGGCTCGGCGCGGACGTGCAGTACTACCCCGCGATCCTGCTGACCAGCATCGTGCTGTTCACGTTCTTCGGGGATGCCACGAGCAGGTCGGTGACGGCGGTGGCGGACCGCGAGAACCTCGTGCGGAAGATCGAGTTCCCGCGGCTAGTGGTGCCGCTGGCGGTGCTCCTCATCGCGTACTTCAACCTCATACTCAACCTGGTCGCGGTGCTGGTGTTCGTGCTGATCACGGGCGTGGATCCGCGACCCGAGTGGCTGGCGTTCCCGCTGCTCCTGATCCCGCTGGGACTGTTCGCCGGCGGGCTCGCGATGCTCCTGTCCGCGCTGTTCGTCCGCTTCCGCGACGTGCAGCCGATCTGGGAGGTGGTGCTGCAGGCGGCCTTCTACGCCACGCCGATCCTCTACACGCTGGAGAAGCTGCCGGACCCCAACCTGCAGCAGGCCGTCGTGCTGCTGAACCCGCTCGCGCACGATCATCGTGCAGACGCGCCACACGCTGATCGACAACAGCGCGCCGACCGCCGCGGACGCCGCCGGCGGGATGGCGTACCTGCTGATCCCTGCCGGGATCGTGCTCGGCGTGCTGGTGCTCGGCTTCTGGGTCTTCAACCGCGAGGCGCCCCGGATCGCCGAGGAGCTGTGAGCGAGCAGGCCACCGATCCGGAGGAGCGTGCCCGGCGCGCCGAGCAGGCGCTCGAAGAGGTTGTCGCGGACCGCAACCGGCTGTGGGCCGAGCTGCAGCGCCGGAACGCGGTGGAGGCGGACCTCGAGTACTGGCGGCTTCGGGCATCGGCCATCGAGCGCTCGCGCTGGTGGAAGCTGGGCTTCCCGCTGCGGTACATGAAGCGCTTCAAGAAAGATCCGGCCGGGATGCTCGAGGGTCGCGCAGCCGCGATCCGGCGGCGCCGGCGCGGCACGTGAGCGTCGTAACCGTCGCCATCCCGGTGCTGAACGGCGCCCGCTACCTCGACGAGGTGCTGAGCGCGGTGCGCGGCCAGCGGATCGATCGCGACCTCGAGATCCTAATCGTGGACTCGGGCTCGACGGACGGCTCACTCGAGATCGCGCGCCGGCACGGCGCCGTGATCCACGAGATCGCCGGGAGCGAGTTCTCGCACGGCGGCACGCGTAACCGCATGATGGGCATGGCGCGCGGCGACCACGTGGTGTTCATCACGCAGGACGCCACGCCCGCGCACGACGGCTGGCTCGCGGCGCTGCTCGAGGGCTTCGAGCAGGCCGACGACGTGGCGGCTGTCTTCGGACCGCACGAGGCGCGGCCGGACGCGAGCCACATGATCAAGTCGGAGATGGAGCGCCACTTCGCGAGCTGGGGGCACGGTCGCGAGATCGACGTGCAGCGGCTCGACACCTCGCCGGAGGGCCTGGCCGAGTACCGCCGCTTCCCGGGCCAGCTCACCTTCTTCTCGGACGTGAACGGCGCGGTGGCGCGCTGGGCGTGGGAGCAGGTGCCGTATCGCGAGGTGCCGTACGCGGAGGACCAGCTGCTCGGCCGCGAGCTGATCGAGGCCGGCTTCGCGAAGGTATTCCACCCGAGGGCGTGCGTGCTCCACTCGCACGACTACCCGCCGGTCGCCTTCTTCCGGCGCTATTTCGACGAGTTCCGCTCCCTGCGCGAGGTGCTGGGCTTCCGCCAGCCGTGGGGCCCGCGACAGACACCGCGGGACGTGCGCGGGCTCATGGGCGCGGACAGGCGGTGGCTGCGGGAGCAGGGGCTGAGCGGCCGCGACCTCGCCCGGCCCCTGCTGGTTTCGGGCCGTCATCATGCCGCCCGTATGGCGGGCTCGATCATCGGCACCCGCGCGGACCGGCTGCCGGCGCCGCTGCGGCGCCTGCTGTCGCTCGAGGGCCGCGACAGCTTCACTCCCCACGAGGTGCCGGGCGGGCTGCTCGAGCGCGGCGAGGGGAGCGTCGACCCGAACTGGCCGTGGGAGTTCGTGCGGCGGAGCTACCCGCGCCGGACCGTCGCGGTGGAGCCGCACTCCGGCGACGCCGAGGGCCCGATGACGATCGCCTGGGTGGTGCCGCCGTGGAGCGTGGGCTCCGGCGGACACACGACGATCTTCCGGCTGGTGCGACAGATGGAGCAGCGCGGGCACAGCTGCTCCATCCACCTGTTCGACACGGAGCACAGCGAGAGCCGCGCGGGTGGCGAGCTCCGGGACGAGATCCGGGAGCACTTCGTGGACATCGACGCGCCCGTGTTCCGCGACCTCTCGCGGTGGACCGGCGCCGACGTGGCGATCGCCACCGAGTGGCGGACGGCGTTCCCGGTGCGCGACCTTCCCGGCTGCCGCGAGAAGGTCTACCTCGTCCAGGACGACGAGCCCCAGTTCTACGCCACCTCGTCGCGATCGATCTGGGCGGAGGAGAGCTACCGCATGGGCTACCGCTGCGTGGCCTACACGCCGTGGATGGCCGACATTCTGCGCGAGCGGTGGGGGCTCGAGGCGCGCTACTTCGAGTGCGGCACCGACCTGGACGTGTACGAATTCGGGGACGAGCAGGGGCGGCAGCCGGAGCTCGTGACGGTATACGCGCGGCGTGAGACCGAGCGGCGCGCCGTGGAGCTGGCCCTTGCCGGGATCGGGACGGCCCTCGAGCGGCGGCCCAACCTGCGCGTGGTCGCGTACGGCTCGAGCCTCGGTCTGAGCGCCCCATTCGCTCTGGAGGACCGCGGGGTACAGCCGCCACGTGACCTGGCCCGGCTCTACAGAGAGGCGAGCGTGGGGCTCGTCTTCTCGCTGACCACACACTCGCTCGTGGCGCACGAGATGATGGCCTCCGGGCTGCCCGTTGTCGAGTTGGAGGGCCAGAACGTGGCGAGCGCGCTCGGAGAGTCCGGGGAGCTGGTCGAGCTGGCTGAGCGCGCGCCCGACTCGATCGCCGACGCGATCGAGCGGCTGCTTGACGACCGCGAGCACGCCGCGGCCATGGCGGCGCGGGCGCGCCGCTTCGTAGAGGAGCGCACATGGGAGCGGGCCGGCGACCAGGTGGAGGCGGCGCTGCGCGATTACCTGTCGCGCCCGCGCCAGTCAGGAGACGCCGTCGGAGCTCAGGTCGGCGGCCAGGCGGGCAAAGACGACTGACGCGCGCTGGGACTCCGCCTTCCGGCGGCCCCAGGTGAGGACGCGGGCGAACGCTCCGGGGTTCCGTGCGTGGGCTTCGAGGAGCGTCACCGCCTCGTCGGGGCCAGAGAACTCGAGGTGGTCGAGGCCGTCCTCGAGGCCGAAGGTGCGCTCGATCCGGGGCACGAGAAGGATCCGGCGGGCGGCCAGCACGGCGAAGGCGCGTGCCGGCAGGGCACCGGCCGGGCTGTCGGCGATCACGACAACCGCAGCGCCGGCGAGCGCGTCTCGCGTGAGCTGCTCGATCGGCTCGACGTCCAGGCCGCGTGAAGAGGCCGCGTCGGCGATGGCCGCGCGCAGGCCGTCGTCCCCGCCCGTGAGGAGCACTGTGCCGGACGCGTCGTCGCCGAACTCGAACAGCGCATCGGCGGCGGGCCAGGGGGCCCTACGCCAGAGGCCGTCGCCCGACGGCGCGATCACCCGCTGGTCTGGCGCGTCGCCGGATCGGGGTGGGCGGTCCAGCCAGCGGACCGCGGGCGGGTCGGCCACGGCCACGTCGCCGAGAGCGACCACGGGGCCGCCGGCCGGCGCCGCCGGTGGCGAACCACCGGCCAGCCCGGCGTCTCCCGGCTCGGCGATCACTGTCAGCCCGCCGATCACCTGCCCGCGATCCTCCGGCCGGCGCGCTTCGCCGCACTGCCGAGCCTGTAGGCGGGCGAGCCCTTGATCCGACCCAGCTCGGCGCGGACGTCCTCGAGCATCTCGCTGCAGTCGTCTCGGCTCGCGCTGAGCTCGCGCACCAGCCGCTCCGCGTTGTTCAGCGCCTCGGCCGTCGCGGCACGGCGGCGGTCGAATCCGGCGCGTCCGAGCTCGCTGCCCAGCTCGACCGTCCCGCGGAGGAGCGACTCGTCCGCGACCGGCCGCTCGCGATCCAGCATCCCGGTCAGAGCGTCGTACAGCTCGCGCGATGAGTCCTCGGCACTCGGCCAGCCTCGGGCGGTGGCCAGCGCTCCCTCCGACAGCCGCTCGAGCAGGGCACCGTCGCGAGCCAGGCGATCCAGCGCGGCCGCCGTGCCGGGCAGGTCGTCGAAGCCCACGACCAGCGCGTTCTCGCCATGCCGAGCGTACTCGGCGTGGCCGGTATAGGGGGTCACGACGCACGGTAGGCCGGAGTGGAAGCCCTCCACCGGCGCGAGTCCGAGCCCCTCGACGCGCGAGAGCTTCAGGAGCACGTCGTGGTCGCGGTAGAGCGCGGCCATTCCGTCGGGGTCGAGCGCCCCGGTCACACGATCCACCATCAACTCGGCCCCGCGTTCGGGCTCGAGTGCCACCAACGTGGAGCGCACCGGCTCGCGCATGGCTCCGACCGCCGCCATCGCCTGCTCGACCCCCTTGAACGGCAGCGTGGGCTGGCCCTCGATCAGCACCCGGAGCGGGCCGTCGCGTTCGGACCTGCCGCCCGCGAAGACCCGCTTGTCCACACCCGGCAGCACCACCCGGCAGTGCGCCCCGGGACGCAGATCGGCGAGAAGCTCTCGCATCCACTCGCCGACGACCACGAAGTCCACGGGCAGCGCGAGCGTCGCCTCGGCCGACAGGCGCTCGAACGGCGCCTCGCGGCCGTAGAAGCGCTGCTCGAAGCTCTGCACGAGCATCGCGTGACGCTCGGCGGGCAGGCTGAGGGCCGGCGCGACGGTCTCCCACCAGGTCCCGATGGCCGCGTCGTAGTGGCCTTCACGCGCCTCGGGGAGCGTTCGCACGGGGACGCGCGGGTCGACGCCGCCGGCGACGGCCCCGGTGACGACGAGCTCGGCGTCCACACCGAGTGCGTCACGCATCAGGCGCGCGTGCTGCGTCGCGACGCCCACTCCGCCCGACGCCCGGAGGCCTGGCAGCACGAACGCGACGCGCATCGCTCGCCTAACCCTCGCCGGCTTCGCGCGCGGAGCGCACCTCGGGGCGCAGCCGGCTGAGGATGTGCGCGAGGGCGACGGCCGCGACGAACATCGGCGCGGTGACAGTCCGGAGCGTCGTGCGCTCGATGTGCGCCTCGACATCCGGCTGGGGCGAGGTCCAGTAGATCCAGAGCAACGCGGCAATCATCGCGAGTCCGGCGGCGAGATAGAGCGCGTGCACGCGCCTGTCGCGCCGCACGGAGAGCAGCACCAGCGTGACCAGGAGGAAGGCCGGGAAGAGCCAGCCCGAGCCCGTGCCGTCGGCAAGCCGAGCGAGGATCTCCCGCGCCGCGAAGTCGAGCTGGTGAAGGCTGTCCCACAGGAGGCTGGGGCTGAGGCTGTCGCCGAGCGATCGCACGTCCGACGGGAACGGCCCGTGTGCAGCCACCCACAATCGCCACGGCACCGCCGCGGCCACCACGGCGACGGTGGCGAGCCCGACTGCGCGGAGGTCGCGGGCCGGCCGCCCGATGCTCACGCACAGGGCCGCCACCATCACCACGATCGCGAAGACCGTGCCCTCGTTCTTGACGTTGGCAGCGGCGCCGAGCAGAAGGGCGGCCGCCGGCAATAGACCCGGACGCGCCCGCTCGACCCAGAGCCCGAGACACAAGACCCCGGTCGCGAGGAAGACGGCCATCGCGACGTCGGCGTCGCCTCTCATCACCCCCTGAGCCGGCCCCGATGCGATCGCGATCGCAAGTGGAGCGAACAGCAGGACGGTCCATCCGAGCCGCCCGCGGAGAAGGTACGCCACCGCCGCGACGAAGGCCGCGACGAGCAGCCACAGCTCGGCGACGAGCAGGCTTTGGTCGCTCCGGCTGGCGAACCGCAGCGCCACCGACCCGAGCACCGGTTGGAGGATCGGATAGTCCTGATGCGCGCCGCCGAACAGCTTGGGATCGCGGAACGCGCCCGAGGACAGGTCGCCGTCGTTCACCAGCACCACCGCCTTGAGCGTCCAGTTGTGGGCGGCGTCCCACGCCGTGGGCAGCTCGCGCGCGTTCCAGATCTGGACGGCGAGGAAGAGCGCGATGGCGGCCCCAAGCACCACCACCGGCCACCCCTGCGACGGTGCACGCCCGGTCGCGGGGCTGGGTTCATCGCTGCGCAGGCCGCCGGGCCGGAGGACGGCGATCGCAAGCAGCCCTGCGGACAGCGCAAGAGCGATCCCCGCGAACACCGGGGCCGTGACCGTGCCACCGAGAACCAGCAGCCAGATCGAGGCCAGGCATGTGGCCGCCACCCCGGCCAGGTGGGCGAGGCCGAGCGAGCGCAGGAGGTCCCCCGGACGCGGGCGCGCGAGCCGGACGGCGAGCAGGAAGGCGAGGCCTACGGACAGCACCAGCGCGTGGAAGGCGACGAGGCCTGCAACCGTCCTCATCGGCGCTCCCTGATCAGGGCGAAGCTCTCGTCGAACACCTGCACGCTCCTCTGCTCCGGCGGGAGCCCGGCCTCTTTCCTGATGCGAGCACGCAGCTCGGGGGTGAACTCGCCGATCCATACGGTCCAGTCGGGGCGATCGTTCGGCCGGACGAGGCGGCGCGGCAACATGCTCAGCTGGAAACAGGCGCGATCGACCGTCCTGGAGTGAACCGCGAACGACTCGCCCGGCCCGATGCGGCCTTGGATCCAGGCGACAAACCCGAGCTGCCACCCGAAGCCCTTGTCGAGAAAGCACTTGTTGTGGCGGGCGGCGGGATCCGCCTCCTTCAGCCCGGCGCGTGCGGCGTCGAGGCCGGCCGCACCGCGCCACAGAACCGGGAGCGCCAGCACCGACAGCAATACCGCCACCGCCACGGGCACGCTGGACACAGCCGACGCCCGAATGTCCGGCACGAGCGCCACGATCGCCGCCGAGCCCATCAACAGGCCGGCGAGCACGACGAGGACATCGGTATACGGCGTGAAGACGGTCGCCATCATCGGCGCGCGCGATTTTAGGTAGGCCCGCACCATCCGGCGCCTCCTTAGACTGCGCCGCCCTCGCTCAGGGTGGTCATGACGGGTACTGGAGCTGAACATTCCCGGCGGCTGCGGCCGCCCGCCGCGCTCGCCTTCCTGCTGGTGGCGACGCTGATCGCCGGGTGCACGTGGGCCCTCGTCCTACCGCCGTTCCAGGCTCCCGACGAGAACGCGCATGTGGCATACGCGCAGTCGATCGCCGAGCGGGGCGAGCTCCCGGGCGACCCGGCGGGGAAGTTCCAATCCACCGAGCAGTCGAGTGGCGCGGAGGCCGCCAACGCAGATCAGACGGCCCAGCAGCGGTTCGTGAAGCCGGAGTGGAGCGCGCGCCGCCACGATGCCTGGCTGAAGGCCCGCTTCACCCACGCCGAGCGCTCCGACGGCGGCGGTTCCAACCCGGCCAGCACGAACCCCCCGCTGTACTACCTGTACCTCGTCCCCGCCTACGAGGCGGCCTCGGGCGGTGACCTGTTCGCACGGGTGAGCGCCATGCGGCTCGCATCCGTGCCGTTTCTCCTGCTCACCGTCACCGCAGCCTGGCTCCTCGCGGGCGTCGTGTTCGGGCGCAGGCGGCCGCTTCAGCTCGCCGCCGCCTCGGTTCCGGCGCTGCTTCCGATGGTGACCTTCGTCTCCGCGTCCGTCACGCCCGACTCCGCCCTCTACGCACTGTGGGGCCTCGCGTTATGGCTCGGTGCCCGGCTGGTGACCCGCCAGGGCGGGCGCTGGGATGTCGTCGCGATCTGCGCCATTGCGGCGGTCGCCGTGCTGACCAAGGCCACGAGCTACGCCCTGCTGCCGGCGGTGGCGATTGCGGTGATCACGCACGCGGTGCGGTCGGGCGGTGGCGCCCGTCGCGTGCTCACGGCGTGTGCGGTGGCGGCCGTCACCTTTGCCGTGGTCGCCGGCCCGTGGTACGTCGTCGCCCGGATCGAGGACAGGCCGGCGAGCGGACAGCTCGCTGGAAGCGCTCCCGCATCGGACGTGAACTTCCGTGAGTTCGGCTCGTACGTCTGGCAGTACTACCTGCCCAGACTCCCCTTCCTGGCCCCATACGGCCCGCTCCAGACCCACCCCCAGGCCTACGAGACCTGGTTCAGGCAATCCATGGGTGCCTTCGGTTGGCTCGAGACACGATGGCCGCTGAATGTCTACCGCGTTCTCTTCGGAATCTGCCTTGCCATCGCGGTGGCCGCGATCGTCGCTCTCGCGCGGCGATGGCGCCGGCTCGATCCGATGCTCCTTGTGTTCTTCGGGGCAGCTGCCCTCGTGCTCGTCGCAGGACTCCACTGGAGCGAGTACCGGCTCGCCGAGGGGAGCGGTGTCCTGGCCAGCCAGGGGCGCTACCTGTTCCCCCTCCTGCCGCTGGGCGGCCTTGTCGTGGCCGCGGCGCTCACCGTAATCCCGGCCCGCTTGAGGCCGAGCGCGCTCGGTGTCCTCGTCGGTGGCCTCACGGCGATGCAGCTGTTCGCCCTGGCCCTCGTCACGACCAGGTTCTATGTCTAGGCGGGCGATCGCCGGATTCGCGGTGGTGGTCGGGGCGGCGGTCGTCGCGCTGCTTGCCATCGGCCTCACGGACGGCCGCTCCGAGGCCTTCACCCTCGGGGTGCACTCAGACGCCGGCGTCGTGAAGCTGAAGGCCGGGGCCGAGGTATGCCAGCGCCCGATAGAGGCGCTCGAGTCCTTCGACGGCCTGCGTGTGCAGCTCGGCACCTACATGCGGCCCGGCTCGCGGTATTCGGTGGACGTGCGATCGGCACGCACACGACAGCGGCTGGCGGGCGCCGCGGTTGGCGCCGACTGGAGCGACTCCGAGGTGCAGCAGGTGCGGCTGTCACGCACGGTCCCGGAGGACAACGAGGTGGCAGTCTGCATCCGGAACGACGCCCGGCAACCGGTCGCGGTCTACGGGAGCGGCGAGCTCTCCAACCGGGCCAGCAGCTCGTACCTCGACGGGCAGCGCACCGGAGCCGACCTGATGCTCGTCTTCCTGCGGCCCGAGCCGAAGAGCACCCTGGCGCTCCTTCCCTCGCTCGTCCGGCACGCCTCGCTGTTCCACGGCGAGTGGGCATCGCCTGCGCTCTACTGGGTGCTGCTCGTGGTCGTGCTCGCGGCGCTGTGCGTTCTGCCCGCGCTCGCGCTGCGGGCCGCTTTCTCGCCATCGCACGGCGACGAATGACGCCGCGCTGGGTCATCGTCGTGCTGTCGTGGAACGGCCGGGACGACACGCTCGCCTGCCTCGCGTCCACGCGCGAGCTCGACCGCGACGACTTCGCCGTCATCTGCGTGGACAACGGCTCGGTTGACGGATCGCCGGAGGCGGTGCGCCGCGCGTTCCCCGAGGTGGAGGTGATCGAGAACGGACGCAACCTCGGCTTCGCCGGCGGCAACAACGTCGGCATCGCGCGCGCCCGTGAGCTGGGCGCGGACTGGACCGTCCTTCTGAACAACGACGCCACCATCGCCATCGACGCCATCGACGCGTTTGAGCGAATCGCCGTCGGGCATCCGCGCGCCGGGGTGCTGGCAGGCAAGGTGCTGTTCGCGCACCCGCCAGATCGAATCTGGTTCGCCGGGCAGCGCTTCAACGCGACGCTCGGGTACTCCGGCCGCCCCCGCGGCTACGGGAAGCCGGACGGTCCGCGGTATAGCGAGGTCATCTCCGTGGACCGAGCCGTCGGCGCGCTGATGGCCGTCTCCCACGATGCGATCGATGCCGTGGGTGTCATGGACGAGGACCTGTTCGCCTACGTCGAGGACGTGGACTGGTGCGTGCGCATGCGCGCGGCGGGATACGAGGTCGTTCTCGCGCCGGACGCTCGCGCCTGGCACCGGGTGTCGGCATCCGGCGGGGGCGAGTCCGTCTCCACCCACCCGCTGTACTACGGCGCTCGTAACACGATCGTCGTCTGCGAGCGCCACGCCCCCCTCGGCCCCGTGGCGACGGTCCTGCGCCGCCTAGTCGTCGCGGCCACGTTCGGCCTGCGCGCCGCCGTCGTGTCGAACCGGCTCGAAGCGCTACGCGCGGTACGAGCCGGCCTCCGAGACGCCCGTGCAGGGCGCCTCGGCAAGCGACCCTCAGACTGATGCTTGTCTCTATAGTGACCGGGTTGGCGCCGCAACTTTCGTCCTCGCGGCGCGCTTTATCAACGGGTTCGCCATGGCGTCCGACAAGAGCTACCTCGCGGTCATCCCGGCTTACAACGAGGCGCACACGCTGCGCTCCGTCATCCAATCGCTGCGGCGCGACGCGCCGCAGTTCGACGTGCTGGTCGTTGACGACGGCTCGACCGACCGCACTTCGGACGTAGCGGAGGCAGCCGGCGTGCCCGTCCTTCGGCAGCCGTTCAACCTCGGCATCGGAGGCGCCGTGCAGGCGGGCTTCGAGTACGCCCGCCACGAGGGCTACGACTTCATGGCACAGGTCGACGGCGACGGACAGCATCGCGGGGACCAGCTGTACCGGCTGATCCGGGCGATGGACGCGGACTCGACCCTCGACATGGTGTGCGGGTCGCGCTTCCTCACCGAAAGCGGCTACCCCGCCCCGATCAGCCGCCGCACCGGAATCCACATCTTCGCGTTCCTGCTCTCGCGGATCGTCGGTCAGCGCGTGACGGATCCGACGTCGGGCTTCCGGTTGTACAACCGCCGGGCCATCACCCTGTTCGCCCGCGACTACCCGCACGACTATCCGGAGGTCGAGGCCGTGCTGATGGTCCACTGGCACCGGCTCAGCATGCGCGAGGTGCCCGTGGAGATGCTTCAGCGCGGAGGAGGGGTCTCGTCGATCCGCTCTGGCAAGTCCGCGTACTACATGATCAAGGTGCTGCTCGCCATCTTCGTAGGGCTGGCGCGAGCCCGCCCGCTACCTGAGCCCGGCGACGACGCACCCGTCGCGGCGGCTCACGGGATCTAGGCCGAGATGGACGTTCGCATTCAGCTGGTGGCGATCGCGGGCAGCGGGCTTCTGCTGTTCGTGATCCTCGAGCTCGTACGCAGCCGCCGCCTGCTGGAGCGTTACGCGCTGCTGTGGCTGTTCAGCGCGATCGTCCTGCTGGTGCTCGCGCTCTGGCGCGGTCTGCTGGAAGACATCGCGCGCGTCATAGGCGTGGCGTACGCGCCGAACGCGCTGTTCTTCATCGCGTTTGCCTTCGTTCTCGTCCTGCTCCTGCACTTCTCACTCGCAGTTTCGCGCCTGACCGACCAGACGAAGGTACTTGCGCAGCGGCTGGCGCTCCTCGAGGAGCGCCAGCGCCGTGCGGACCAGCTTGGCGAGCCCGAGTCGGAGGACGACTTCGACGGCGAGCACGAGCGCTTCGAGCGAGCCGGCCGCGCCTCCTGACTTGCGCCTCGGCCTGAACCTCGCCTTCCTCGTCCCCGGCGAGAGCGGAGGCCGTGAGACGTACGCACGCGAGCTGGCGACCACGCTCGCGGAACTCCGGCCCGATCTCGATATCACCTCGTTCATCAACCGCGAGACGGCACACGCCCAGGGCTTCTGGCGCGACGTCGGGCGGGTGGTGCGCATGCCCGTTTCGGGACGCTCGCGCCTGGGTTGGGCTTGGGGCGAGACGGTCGCGGTCCGTGTCGCGGCCAACCGCGCCGCGATCGATGTGCTCCACTCGCCCGCCAACTTCGGCCCCACCGGCGGCTCCTTCGCGCGGGTGCTGACGGTGCACGACGTGCTGTTCCGCTCCCACCCCGAGCTCGTTCCGCTCGCCGGCCGACTCGGCACCGAGGCGCTCCTGCCTCGGGCGGCGCGGCGCGCGCACCGCGTGATCACCGTGTCGCGGGCGGCACGCGCTGAGATCGGGGTCCGGCTCGACGTGGATCCGGCGCGCATCGAGGTGATCCTGAACGGAGTGGCCGCGCCGGCGGATCGCGGCGATCCCGCGGCCGGCCGCCGGCTGGCCCGCGCGGATAAGCGCGCCGTGGCGCTCTCGGTAGCGTCGCATCTCCCGCACAAGAACCTCCCTGCGCTACTCGCCGGGCTGGCCGCCATGGACCCGAACGAGCGGCCCGTCCTCGTGCTCGCCGGTCACGGCACCGATGCGCCGGAGCTCGTGTCCGCCGCGCGCGAGCTCGGGGTGCACGATGACGTGCGCTCGCTCGGGGCCGTGTCCGCCGCCGAGCTCGAGGATCTCTACTCCGCTGCTGTTGTCGCGGTGAGCGCGACTCGCCACGAGGGGTTCGGGCTGCCGGTGCTCGAGGCCATGGCGCGCGGCGTACCGGTCGCATGTGCCGATCTCCCGGTGCTGCGTGAGATCGCCGGCGCAGAGGTGCTCTGGCTCGATCCCTCCGATCCGCGGTCGGTGGCCCGTGCGCTTCATCGAGCGCTCGTCGGCGGGACCGACATCGACCGGCTGCGCGCCGCGGGCCGAGAGCGCGCTGCGCGCTTCACCTGGAGGGCAGCAGCCGAGCGAACGCTCGACGTGTACGACGCCGCGCTCGCCGAGCGCGGCCGCTAGCCGGTCGGCTCCGGCGAGCGGCGTCGGAGCGCGTTCCACAGCTCGAACGGAATCGCTCGCAGCGCGAGCAACATGCCGAAGCAGACCAGCCCGGCAACCGCGGCCTGCACCACCGACGGGAGCGGCACCGCAATACCGGCCACGAGCCCGAGCGCCACGGCTACCAGCACGCGCGGGACGATCCCGAGCGAAACCGTGAGCTCGGGCTTCGCGCGCCGGAGGGCGACGGCGTAGGAGAGCCCGAGGCAGGCCTCCGCCGCGGTCGGCGCCACGGCGGCGCCGTGCGCGCCGAACGGCGGGACCAGCACCAGCGTCGCCACGGTCGCCACCACCACCGCGATGCCGTTCGCGACCAGGAGCTCCTTGTGGAGCCTGAGCGACAGCAGCGTGAACGCGAACACGGCGACGATGAAGCTCGTGACGAGCGCGATCGACTGGATGCGCAGGATCTCGATGGAGGGCTCGAAGCCGTGGCCGGCCACCACGTGGATGGCGAACTCCGCTCCAACCGCGAGCGTCAGCGACATCAGCGAGCCGATGATCAGCGCCACCTCGAACAGGCGCTGGAGCGCGTAGCGCAGGCGCTGATGGTCGTCGCGGGCCGCCCGCGCCAGGATCGGGAAGACTGCCGTGATCAGCATCCACGGGACGGTCCCGAGGATTTCCACGATCCGGAACGCGGCGGAGTAGTACCCGGTCTCGAGGTCGCTCGCGAGGTACGACATGAGGATGACCGCCTCGCGGAAGTAGATGATGCCCACGGCGGTCGCGACCGCGTACGGCAGGGTCTCGCGCAGGAGCTCCTTCCAGACGGCGTAGTCGGCCGCGAGCCCGACCACGGCGCCCCTGCGGACCACGATCACGGTCATCACGAGCGTGGCCAGGCTCGCGACGACGGAAACCGTGAAGAAGGGGACCAGCGTGGCCCCCACGATCACGAGCAGGATGGTCCCGATCGAGAGCAGCGCCTGCTTGGTGAGCTCGATCGACGATGCCCAGCCCAGCCGCAGGTCCGCGGCGAGCGGAATTCCATAGGTCTGTTGGATCATCGCGATCAGCAGCCCGAGCCCGGAGATCGCGACGCCCGCCACGACGACCGGCGGCGACCCAGTCACGGCGGTGAGCCCGGCGGCGAAAGCGAGGCCAGCGCCGGTCAGCGCGAGCCTCATACCGACCAGGTTGCGAAGCACCCGCTCGCGCTGGCCCGGCGGGCCCGTGGCGTACTCGCGCACACCGAGGTTCGTGAGTCCCGCCTCGGTCACGCCGGCGATCACGAAGACGATCGCCGACGCGGTCACGAAGTAGCCGTAGTCCACCGGACCGAGGTGCCGGATCATGAACGGCACAGCCGCGAGGCTCAGCGCCAGCTGAAGTACGAACGTGCCGAGGCGCAGAGCCCCCCGCGGATGAAACGGCCGCCGGCCTCCGCGGAGTCGAGGATGTCGACCTCGGTCTCGGCGGGTCGCGTCACGCGAGGATCGTAGAGCCGGGTCAGGCGAGGAGCCGCTCGTAGACCGCGCGGTAGCGATCCGCGGCCGCGCGTGCGGAGTAGCGCTCGAGCAGCTCGCGGGCCGCGGCCGGCGCCCGTGCTCCGGGCGCGCCACGAAGCGGTCCATCCGCCAGCCGCAGCGCGAGTCCGTGCCAGTCGCCCGGCTCGAACAGCGCGCCGGCGCCGTCGAGCACCTCGGGGATCGCCCCGCTCGCGGCGGCGACCACGGGCGTACGGGCCGCCAGCGCCTCGACGAGGACCATCCCGAACTGCTCCTCCCATCCGCGCGTTGGCAGACTCGCCAGCGCGAGGGCCGACGCGCGCGCGTACAGACCCGGCATCTCGTCGTGCGGCACCGTGGGCCGGAACGTGACTGCGGGGCCGAGTCCGAGCTCGTCGGCGTGGCGCTTCAAACGCTGCTCCTCTGGGCCAGACCCGACGATCCAGAGCTCCACGTCGTCACGCGCCGGCCCGGCCACGCCACGGCGCAGGGCGGCGACGGCACGCAGCACGTCCTGGTGGCCCTTCTCCCACACGAGCCGGCCGGCGGACAGCACCAGGTGCCGGTCCCGGTCGGGTTCGCCGGGACCTGCCGAGAAGCGGTCGAGGTCGATCCCCGGGGGGCTGAGATGGAGGCGCGCAGGGTCCACGCCCTCGAGCTCGAGCGCCCTCTGCGCGCGTTCGGTCGTGGGCAGGAACGCATCGGCCGCGTCCAGCACCGCGCGCCGGTAGCGGCGCTCGCGCGGCCAGCGGTATGCGGCCCCCCAGGGCAGCGTCTCCCACACGGTGAGCGCGAGCCGGTAGCCGAGTGCCGAGCGCAGCCGCGCGGCCTGGCCGGCGAACCACGTGGACAGCTCGGCGGCGTGGACGATGTCGGCGCCCCGAAGATGGTCGCCGAGCCCCATGTAGCGCTCCCCCAGCGCGTATGCGATCGGCCCGGTCGCCCTACCGGCCGGCAGATAGTCGCGCGGAGTCCGGACCTTCACCAGCGGCAGCTCGAGGCCCTCCACCTGATGGACGTTCGAGCCGGTCACCAGCACCGAGATCTCGTAATCGTCCGTCAGGCGCTCCCAGGGGCGCAGGTCCCACACGTTTGCGTGGTGCCCGCGCAGCAGGACCACGCGCGGCCTACCGGCCATGACGCCCCAGCGCGAAGCCCACGAGTGCTCCTGTCGTGAACCACGCCTGGGCAAGCGGGAGCGCGACCAAGCGTGCCAGCCGCCCGGGGCGGGGTAATCCGGCGGCGAGCTCTCTTCGCGCGAGGCTCGACCACACGACCGCGATGTTCGCGTACGGGAACAGGAACGCCGGGAGCCGCGCCGCGCGGCCGTAGCGCGAGCGGTGGCGCCGGAACACGATCACCTCGCTCGGCGCCATGCGCGAGCGACCCGCGAGCCTGCGCAGGCCGAGCGTGCGCGGGTGGTGGCGCACGCTCATCCCCGGCGCCCATCCGATCGGGCCCAGCTCCAGCGCGCGGAAGGCGAGATCCACATCCTCGCCGTGGGGAGTCGGGATATCCGACGCGAACCCACCCAGCCGCTCGAGCGCCGCGCGGCGGTAGGCGATGTTGCAGCTGTAGTAGGCGCCGGGCGCGTCGACCTCGATGCTGTACGCCTCGAGCGGGTCGAACGGCGGCGAGCGAGTTGGCCCCTCCACGGCCACGTGCTCCGGGTGCGCGTCGAGGAACGCGAGGGCCGACTCGACCCAGGTGGGGTCCGGCTCCACGTCGTCGTCCGTGAACAGCACGATGTCCGCGGACGCCGACGCCCAGCCGGCGTTCCGGGCCGGACCGGGCCCGCCGCCTCCGAGCCGGATCACGTTCGCGCCCGGTACGCCGGCCGGCGGCACGCTGCCGTCGTCCACCACGACCAGCACCCAGCGCCGTTTCGTGTCCTGGGCGGCCAGAGCCGAGACCGCGCGCTCGAGATCGCCCGGCCGGTCGCGCGTGGGCATGACGACGACAGCCTCGGGCGCCTCGGTCACGGCGCCCCGCCCCGGATCGCGTACAGGTTCACGTATGACTCGGCGAGCTCGAAGTCGTCCCAGGGCACGACGCGCCCGCTGCGCTCGTCGCAGGCGAACACGCTCAGATCGTGGGAGCGCAGCAGCTCGACGAGCGCCTCGGGAGATTGCCCGGCCTGGCGGAGCGCCTCCGGATTGAGCTCGGAGAACACGGCGACGTGCTCGGATGCTCGGCGCAGCGTGCCGTCGAGCCCCCGGAGCGCAGCCACCTCGCCGCCCTCCACGTCCAGCTTCAGCACGTCGATGCGCACGTCGCCGAGCAGCGCGTCGCCGGACCGGCAGTCGATCTCGACGGTGCCCTCAGCGCCCTCGTGGTCATACAGACTGGAGGTGTCCCCGCCACCACTCACGAACAGCCGTCGTACGCCGTCCTCCTCGGCGAGCGCGCAGCCCATCACGGTCACGCGCTCGGCGAGGCCCTGGCGGCGCAACCCGAGCTCGAGCAGTTCGCGCGTCTCCGCGTTCGGCTCGAACGCCCACACGTGCGCGCCCCGCGCCGCCGCCAGCTGCGTCAGGTAGCCGAGGTGCGCGCCCACGTCCACGACCTCGCGGCCAGGCCCACAGCGCTGCTCGAAAAGCGACACCATGAGCGACTCGCGACCCGCCTGGAGCTCGCGCATGTAAGCGAGATGGGGCACCGTCGCGCCCGACAGCTGAGCGCCGCCCACGTCGAGCTCGAACGGCGCGAGCAGGCGCAGCAGCCGGTCGCGGGCTCGCTCCACGAGCCCGCCCAACCCGAGCCGGCGAAGCACGAGCCCACCCAGCTCGAGCAGGCGCGTGAGCCGGAAGCGGAGGTTCACGCAGCCCTGCCGTGGACGTGCCACTGAAGCGCGAGGAACTCGCGCGCCCGGCCGAACGTCGCGCGATCCACCGGGCGCGTCCTGCCCGGCAGCGAGGGCCGCGAGCGCTCTACCACCCAGCCCTCGGCGGCCACGAGTGCCTCGATATCGCGGCGGGTGAACCAGCGCAGATGAGTCGCGTCGCGATGGCCCCACTCCGTGTAGCCGAAGGTGCCGCGGAGCACCAGGTCGCTCAGAAGCGAGAAATGGCGCGCGTTCGGAACGGACACGTGAAGGCGCGCGCCCGGCGCGGCGAGCGGTCGGAGCGCGCGCAGCACAGCCGCCGGGTCCACCAGGTGTTCGAGCACGTCGTATGCGGTGATCACATCGAACGGCCCCTGCACCGCTCCGGACTCGACCAGTTGCTCCGCGTCGCCCACGTGGACCGCGTCGTAGACCTTGCGCGCCTCCTCGGCGGCGGCCTCGTGGATCTCGATCCCGGTGAGGTGGGTTGCTCCGGCAGCGCGCAGCGAGGCCCCGACGCCGCCGGCCCCGCACCCAAGATCCAACACGCGGCCGAGCGGCGGCGCAAGCTCCGCGACCACCTCGCGGCGATCGTTCCTGTAGTAGCCGTCGATCGGCTGCGCTCCCCGGCTCATTCGTCGCGAGATTACGAGAGTGACCGATACGCTGGCCCGCGCGCCCATCCTGCCCGGCGCGGCTTGGCATGAACATCGCGATCGTCATCGTGACCTACCAGAGCGCCGCGCACATGGCCGCCACGCTGTATGCGCTGCGCAAACAGCTCGCCGACGACGACGAGCTGGTGGTCGTCGACAACGCGTCCACGGACGGCACGCCCGATGTCGTGCGCGCCGCGGCCCCGGACGCGAAGCTGCTTCCACTGCACGAGAACCTCGGCTTCGCCGCGGGCTGCAACGCCGGGGCGGGCGCATCTGCCGCTCCCCTGTTGCTGTTCCTGAACCCCGACGCCATCCCTGCGCCCGGCTGCATCGATGCTCTGCGCACTGCTGCGGGCGAGCAACCGGCCTGGGGCGCGTGGCAGGCGCTGGTGACGATGGATGACGGGTGTCGCATCAACACGAGCGGCGGCGTGACGCACTATCTCGGGATGGGGTGGGCCGGCTCCTGCGGCGAGGCCGTCGCCGCCGCGCCCAGGGAACCGGCCGAGGTGGGCTTCGCCTCCGGCGCGGCTCTGTGCGTGCGTCGCGACGCGTGGGAGCGAGTGGGCGGCTTCGACGAGCGTTACTTCATGTATGGGGAGGACCTCGACCTCGGTCTGCGGATGTGGTTGAGCGGTCATGGCGTGGGGGTCGTGCCCAGCGCGCGAGTCGAGCACGACTACGAGTTCGGCAAGGGCAACCGCAAGTGGTACCTGCTCGAGCGGAACCGCTGGTGGACGATCCTCAGCGACTATCCCGCCGGCCTGCTCGTGCCGCTCCTTCCGGCCCTCCTCGCAGCGGAGCTCGCGCTGCTCGTGATCGCCGCACGCGGCGGCTGGCTGGGAGCAAAGCTGCGAGCGCAGGCGACCGTGCTGCGCGAGCTGCCGCAGATCCTGGAGAGGCGGCGGCGGGTGCAGGCGCGACGGGCCGTCGGGGCCGCCGAGCTGGCGAAGCGCCTGTCGGCGAGCCTCGACAATCCCTATCTCGGCCGGGCCGGGGGCTCTCGCCCGCTGGCGCTGCTCCAGCGCGGCTACTGGCGAGTTGTCACGGCCGGCCTCGCGGCCGGCCGGCGGATGGGCGCGGGCACCTGAGCGTGGCAGGCACGGCCGACTGCGACATCGCCGTCGTGGGCGCGGGCATCCTCGGGCTCGCCACCGCGCGCGAGCTCCTGCGGCGCCGCCCGGACGCGAGCGTGGTGGTGGTGGAGCGCGAGCGCGAGGTCGCACAGCACCAGACCGGACGCAACAGCGGCGTGATCCACGCCGGCATCTACTACGCCCCCGGCTCGCTCAAGGCGCGGCTGTGCGTTGAGGGCGCGCGCGACCTGTACGCCTACTGCGAGGAGCACGGCGTCCCGTTCGAAAAGCGCGGCAAGCTGATCGTCGCCCGCGACGAGAGCGAGCTCGGGCGACTGGACGAGCTTGAGCGGCGCGGGCGCGCGAACGAGGTTCCGGGGCTCCGGCGCGTGGACGCCGAGGGACTGCGGGAGATCGAGCCGCATGCGCGCGGGATCGCGGCGCTGCACTCGCCCGAGACCGGAGTCATCGATTTCGCCGAGGTGGCGCGCGCCTTCGCCGCCGAGTTCCGGGCGGCGGGCGGACAGATCGAGCTCGGCCACGAGGCGACGGTGGCCGAGGTGCGGCGCCGCTCGCGCTTCGCCGTGTTCTGCGCGGGGCACGCGGCCGACGAGCTGGCGGTGGCGGCCGGCGCCGATCCGGACCCGCGCATCGTGCCGTTCCGGGGCGCGTACCTGAAGCTCCGGCCGGAGAAGACGGGCCTTGTGCGCGGGCTCATCTATCCGGTCCCGGACCCGGAGCTGCCCTTCCTGGGCGTTCACCTGAGCCGCCACATCGACGGCAACGTGTCGCTCGGGCCGAGCGCGCTGCTCGCCCCCACGCGGCTGGGCCGCTCGCTCGCCTGGCCCGGAACGTGGCGCATGGCGCGCCGCTGGTGGCGCACGGGAGCCCGCGAGCTGAGCCACGCCGTGAGCAGCCGCCGCTTCGCGCGCGAGGCCGCGGACTACGTCCCGGCGCTCGAGCCCGGCGACTTCACCCCGTGGTACGCCGGCGTTCGCGCTCAGGCGCTCGCCCGCGACGGCCGGCTCGTCGACGACTTCGTCATCTCGGAGACGGAGCGCGCGCTCCACGTGCGCAACGCTCCGTCGCCGGCGGCCACGTCGTCGCTGGCGCTCGCGCGGCTGATCGCCGACCGCGTCGAGCGATCGCTCGACTAGCCTGCCTCGCGATGCGTCGCCTCGAGACAAACCTCGACGGGCCGATCCTCCTCGAGCCGGCCGTGCACGGCGACGAGCGCGGCTTCTTCGTCGAGACGGCTCGCGCGAACGTGCTCGCGGAGCTCGGCATCACGGACACCTTCGTCCAGCACAATCACTCGCGCTCGGCTCACGGCGTGCTCCGCGGGATGCATTTCCAGCCGGGCATGGCGAAGCTGGTGCGGTGCGCGCGCGGCCGCATACTCGACGTGCTCGTGGACATCCGGCCCGATTCGCCGTCGTTCGGCCGCTGGGAGGGGTTCGAGCTGAGTGACGAGAACCACCACCAGCTCTATTGCCCGGACGGATTCGCGCACGGGTTCTGCGTGCTGTCCGACGTCGCGGACGTGGTCTATCTGTGCTCGGACTACTACGACGCCGCGCGCGAGTCGGGCTTCTCGTTCGACGATCCGGACGTGGGGATTCGCTGGCCGGAGCTGGAGCTCACGGTCTCGGAGCGCGACCGGCAGGCGCCCACGCTGGCGGAGCTCCGCTCAGCGTCGCAGCAGGCTGCGCACTAGCTCGCGCTCGCCCGGGTCGAGCACGAGCCCGTAGTACGCGGCCCAGTAGCCGAGCACGCCGAGGATCGCCGCGGCCGCCACCGGCGCGAGCGTGTCCGGCTCGAGCCCGAACCGGATCGCGGCCAGGGCGCCGGCCAGCACCGCGCCGATCGCATACGCCGGCGCCATCGCGCGCCGCGCGAGCTCCTCGAGCGACGCGCCGGAGGCGCGCAGCCCCGTGTGCAGGAGCACCGGGAGCACCACGGCGAACGCGCCCGCGGTGGCCACGGCGGGCCCCTCCACCCCCAGCTTCGGCGTGAGGATCAGCGCCAGCACCAGGTTGATCGCGGCCGCGCAGGCGAGCGTTCGGCCGGCCGTGCGCGCCTCGCCGGCGCCCACGAGGAAGCCCGGCGTGACGATCAGCGCGCCGTAGACGAGCCAGTACGAGACGAGGATGGACAGCGCGGTGGCTCCGTCCGTGTACTTGTCGCCGAGCCACACACCCACCAACGGCTTCGACATGACCATCAGGGTCACGCACAGCGGCACGAACAGCGCGAGCGTGTAGCGGCTGCCGCGCACGGCCAGCTCGCGCAGGCGGCGGTCGTCGCCTGTGGCGGCGTAGCGCGAGGCTGTCGGGACGGTGGGTACCGCGAGCGCGCCCGCCAGCGCGTACAGCAGGTTGTGCGCGCGCACCGGGCCCTCGTACAGACCCACGGCGCGCGGCGTGCGGTACACACCGAGGATGATGCGGCCCGACGCGTACATCGCCAGGTTCGACAGCTCGATCACGAGCAGCCAGCCCGCGGTGGGGACGATCGCGGCCGTGTGACGTGGGTCGCGGCCTCCCGGCGGCCGGATCGCCAGCCCGCGCCGGCGCACGATCACGCCGGAGATCGCACCGCTCAGGAGCGGGAGCAGCCCGCTCAGGGCGATGATCACCGCCAGGCTCACGTCGGCGAGGATCAGCGCGACCATCAGGACGAGGTAGATCGCGACCGCCGCGATCTCCGCCCCCGCCGCGGCGGCGAACATCCGCTCGGCGCGGAGCCGGTCGAGCTGGATGCTCGCGAGGATTCCCACGGCCGTGACCACACCGAGCCCGATGCCGCCGGCGCGCGCGTCGCTCGCCAGTGACCCGTCGAGCACCACGGCGGCGATGAGTACCGCCGCGCCCGCGATCAGGAGCCCGGTGGCCGCGCCCACGAGCGCATACAGGCGCTGCGCGACCACGAACACGCTCGCGCGCTCCTCGCCCTCGGGGGCGCTCGCCATCGCGCGGACGGCCGCGCTCGCCACGCTGTTGCGCAGCACCAGGAGATAGCCGGCGAGCGACGCCACCAGCCCGTACGCGCCCAGCTCGGCCACCTCGAGGCGGCGGGCCAGGAGCGTCACGATCACGAGCAGCGCCAGTAGGCCGGACGCCTGGGCGATCTGCTGGAGCAGCGCGCCGGACGCGACCAGCCGCGCCTCGCCTGGGCCACGCATGCGGGCCACGATACGCACCGCATCGGCGTCCGTCGGCGGGGGTTTACACTTCCCGACCGCCCGATGACCCGCCCCCAGCCGCAACCAGCAGCGGCAACCAGCGCGCCCACAGTTGCCGCGGACATCCCCAAGCGCGAGATCCTCGGCGTCCCCGTCGCGATGACCGACTACCAGGGCGCGGTGGAGGCGCTCGACGCCATGGTGGACAGCCGCGAACGCGGCTACGTCTGCGCCGTTTCGGTGCACTCGCTCACGAGCGCGCTCGACGATCCCGAGATGGCCGCGGTCTTCCGCGGCGCGACGCTCGTCCTCCCGGACGGCATGCCGGTTGTGTGGGCCGCGAACCTGCTCGGCGCCGGCCTCGAGGGGCGCGTGTACGGGCCGCAGCTGATGCTCCGCTACAGCGAGCGCTGCGCCGAGCGCGGCCATCGCGTCTGGCTGTACGGCGGCCGCGACCAGGGCTCGCTCGCCCAGCTCGCCCTCAACCTCCGGCGGCGCCTGCCCGGCATCAACATCGTCGGCGGCTACTCCCCTCCCTTCCGTGAGATGACGGACGAGGAGGAGGACACGCTCGTCGACCAGATCAACGGCGCCCGGCCGGACGTGCTCTGGGTCGGGATCGGCGCCCCGAAGCAGGAGAAGTGGATGGCGCGCATGCGCGACCGGCTCGAGGTGCCGGTGATGTGCGCGGTGGGCGCCGCCTTCGACTTCCACGCCGGGCGCGTGTCACAGGCCCCGGTGTGGATGCAGGACCGCGGGCTCGAGTGGATCTATCGCCTGGCGCAGGAGCCGCGGCGACTGTTGCCGCGGTACGTCTACTCCAACCCGCGCTTCGTGCTCGCCTTCGCCCGTCAGTACCTCGACGAGCGAACGCGCTCGTAGAGGTCGAGCAGCCGCCGCGTGTACCGCTCCTCGGGGTGGTTCTCGCGCGCGCGCTCCAGCAGCGCGTCGCCGTCGCGCGTGCGCCGCTCCGCGTCCGTCCACAGGATGCGCATGCGCGCCGCGAGCGCGTGCTCGTCGTTCGGCGGCACGCACCGCTCCGGGGCGATCAGCTCCGGCAGTCCCCCGAGGTGCGACGCCACGACCGGCACGCCCGCGGCCATCGCCTCCAGCGCCGAGTACGGCGAGAACTCGTGGTAGCGGGACGGCATCACCACCATCGCGGCACCCGCCAGCTCGCGCTCCATTCCCGCGCGATCCTGGCGCCCGATGAAGTCCACGCGGCCGCCGATCAGGTTCGCCAGGTCCACGAGCTCGGCGGCGGCCGGCCCCTCACCGGCCACCCTGAGCGGGATGTCGGCGAGCGTCGCGGCCCTGATGGCCGTGTCGATCCCCTTCTCCGGAGCCAGGCGGGACGCCACCAGCGCGTACGCGCCGTCACCCGCCCTGCTCCGCTTGGCGAAGGCGCCGGCGGGGAGGTAGTGCGGGAGCACATCGATCCGGTCGCCCGGCACGCCCAGGAGCGAGGACTGCTCCTTCGAGTACTCGCTCGGCACCACGAACCGATCGACGTTCTCGAACACCGCGGGCTGGTGGCGCGCCAGTGCCGTCGCGTACACCAGCGCCTCGGGCACGGACTCGCGGCAGTTGAGCGCGAGGCCCGGCAGCGTGTTCCGGTGGTGGCAGCGGAAGCACGGCCCTCCGTCGCGCGCGGCCACGCCGATCGCGCAGAAGAGGCGGAGGTTGTGCAGATGGAGCACCACGGCGGCGCCGGCCTCTCGTGCGGCCGCGAGGGACCGGGGACCGAAGGCGGGCAGCATGTTGTGCACGTGCACCACGTCGGCCTCGAGGTCGCGTGTGGCGGCCGCCACGTCGCCCACGTCGCGGCCGCCGCGCAGCAGCGCCAGGGCCGCGGCCGGGCGCGACAGCTCGGCCGAGCTCCGCTCCAGGACGGCGTGCGTGACGCTCGCCCTGCCGAGAGCGGCGGCCTGCAGCTCGACGGAGCGCTCCTCGCCTCCCTCGAAGCGATAGCGGTTGTGGACCAGGAGTACGCGCATGCGGCGGGGCTACGCTATCCAGCCGATGGATGTGACGGTCGTGGTCCCGACGAGCGGGCGCGCGGGCTATCTCGAGGTGGCGCTCGACTCGCTCCGCGGCCAGCGCACCAGCGTCTCGCACGAGCTGCTCGTGGTGGACGACGGCTCCACGGACCGCACCCCCGACGTGGCCGGCAGATTCGGCGCGCGGGTCGTCCGGCACGGCGAGCGGAGAAGCCTGAACGCGGCCCGGAACACGGGCCTGCGCGAGGCGCGCGGCGAGCTGATCGCCTTCGTCGACGACGACGTCTACGCGCCGCCGGGCTGGCTCGACGCGCTGGTGGAGGGGGCGAGGCGACACCCCGATGCCGAGGCCTTCGGCGGGCCGATCCGGCCGCGCTTCGAGGGTCCAGCGCCGCGCAGCTGCGGCCGCGAGGATCCGCCGATCACGACGCTCGACCTGGGAGCGGAGGACCGGGAGGCCGAGATGGTGTGGGGCGCGAACTTCGCCGTCAGGCGCTCGGCGGTGGACCGCATCGGCGAGTTCGACGAGTCATTCGACCGCGGTCACGGCGATGAGGAGGACTGGCTCATGCGGCTGCGCGCCGCGGGCGGGCGGATCGTCTACCTGGCGGACGCGGGGCTCGACCACCGCCGCGCGGCGGGCGATTCCGGCCTCGCGTCGCTCGCGCGCGCCGCGTACCACCGCGGCCGGGGCGCACGGTCGAGCGACCGTCGTCACGGAAAGGCGCCCCGCGTGGCGCGCGAGGTGCGCAACGTGGCGGGCGCGGGCTGGCACACCGTTCGGCGCGCGTGCCCGCAGGGGTTCATCATGGGCGCCCACGCGGTGGGGCGCCTGGTGGAGGCGCTGAAGCCGCGGTGACCCGTCCCGATCCAGACTCGTTCCTCTCGGGGGACGGCGGCGACGTCACCGACCGGTGGCGGCGTGCCAAGCGAACCGCCGGCGAGCTCGCGTACGGCGCGATCGACGCCGTGACCGCCACCCGCATCCGGGCGGCCCGGCTGGCGCGGACCACCCGCGCGCCACTCGACGTCCTGGTGCTGGGCGTCTATCGGGACGGCGCGTTCTTGGCCGACGCGTTACCCGCTCTTCACTCAGATCGCCACAACGTGCGCTTCGCGCTCGGCGCGATGGGTGCAGCGGATCCGCGACTGCGCGAGTGGACGGTCGCGGAGGAGCTCACCGGTGGAAAGTTCGAGAACCTGAACCGGGTGCAGGAGGCGGCTGTCGCGCCCGCGCCCGACTGGACCATCGTCGTCGACGACGACGTCCGGCTCCCGCGCGCTTTCCTCGACCGCTTCCTCGCCCTCTGCGAGGCGTTCGAGCTCGATCTGGCGCAGCCCGCCCAGACGCTGCGCAGCCATTCGGCCTGGAAGGTCACGCGGCGGCGGCCGGCGTCGCTGGTGCGCGTGACCCGGTTCGTCGAGATCGGGCCCGTCACGGCGTTCAGCCGGCGCGCGGCCGCCGAGCTGCTGCCGTTCCCCGAGCTCCGGTTCGGCTGGGGGCTCGACCTCCACTGGGCCGCGCTCGCGGGCCGGAACGGCTGGCGGCTCGGAATCGTGGACGCGCTGCCCGTGCGCCACGAGTCCACCCTCGTGGGCACCACCTACTCGCGCGACGACGCCGTCGAGGAGGCGACGCGCTTCCTGACCGACCGCCCCTACCTCCCGAGCGCCCGCGCGGGCGAGGTGCTCGCCACCCACCGGCGGGCGCGCGGCTGACGTGCGGCTCCTCTTCGTCTGCCCCGACATGCGCTTCGGTGGCGCGGAGCGTCACTGGGCGACGTTGATCGTCGCGCTCGCCGAGCTCGGCGTGGAGCTGAAGCTGCTGGCGCTCGCGGAGAAGGGCGCCTTCTTCGACGAAGTCGCGGGCCGCGGCATCCCCGCCGAGTGCATGGACCTGCGCCGGCGCACGGATCCGCGCGGCCTCCGGCGGACGCTCGCGGTCGCGGCCGCCTTCCGGCCCGACGCCGTGGTCACGCGCGGCGTGAGCGCGCAGCTCGTGGGCGAGGCGATCGCGCGGCGCGCCCGCGCCGTGCACGTCTACAACGAGCACACGCCGCTCACGCCCAGCGGGCGGCTGCTTCCCGCGCGGCCGCACCAGCGTGCCCTCACGCGGCTCGTGGCGCGCGCGATCGACGAGGTGGTTGCCGTCACCGCCCGCCAGGTGCCGCCGCTCGAGCGGCTCGGCTACCGGCGCCTCAGGATCGAGGTGGTGCACAACGGCGTGTTCGAGCGCGACGTTGAGGGAGTCGAGCCGTCGGCCGAGCTCGGCGGGGACGGCTTCCCTGTCCTGTGCGTGGCGGGCCTGCGGCCGGAGAAGCGCGTGGACCTCTTCATCGAGGCCGTGGGCGCCGCGCGGCGCGACAACGAGGCGGTGCGCGGCTACGTGGCGGGTGAGGGCCGCGAGCGCGAGCGGCTCGAGGGGCCGGCCGCGCTGAACGGAGTGACGCTGCTCGGCGCGCGCTCGGATGTGCTCGAGCTGGTGGCCGCCGCCGGCGCCGTGTGCCTGCCCAGCGAGGCCGAGGCGATGCCGATGAGCCTGCTCGAGGCGATGGCGCTCGGCCGCCCGGTGATCGCCACCGACGTGGGCGGGACCGCGGAGCTCGTGCGGCACGGCGAGACCGGGTACCTCCTCCCGCCCGGCGACGGTCGCGCGGTCACGCGCGCGCTGGCCGAGCTGGCGGAGGACCCGGCCCGCGCGGACGAGATGGGCGCCGCAGGCCGCCGGCTCCAGCGCGAGCGCTTCACGGGCGAGCAGATGGTGGATGGCTACCGGGCCGCATTCGAGGGGGCGATCGAGCGTGGCCAGGCCTGACGTCCTGCTCGTCTCGCTCGGCACGACGCTCGGCTGGCGGGTGGCCGACCGGATGCTGCTCCAGCAGCTCGAGCGCGCCGGAGCCTCGACCGAGGCCGTCTCGGTAGGGCGCGGCGCCGCCGACCGCCTCCGGCGCGGCTACCCCGTGAACGACCTCGTCGAGATGTACGCGGCCCGGCGCGCCGTGCGCGAGGCCGTGGAGCGCCTGGAGCCGCGCGCGCTGATCGTCTCCACCACCACGGCCGCGATGCTGCTGCCCAAGCTGCCGCTGCCCTACGCCATCCGCTTCGACGCCCCGGCCCGGCTGAACCGCCCCGGCGCGCGGAACGCCTTCCTCCCCGTGCTCGAGCGGCGCGCGATGCGCCGCGCGCGGGTCACGATCCCGTTCAGCTTCGCGGGCGCGGAGGCGCTGCCGGACGGGGCGGCGCGCCCGATCGTGGTGTCGCCGCCGATCGACCCGTCGGCCGAGCCGCCGCCGGCCGACCGCGAGCGGCTGGCCGTGGCGTACGTGCCGGACCCGAAGGCGAAGGGCCTGGACGTGCTCGTGGGCGGCTGGGCGGACGGCGGCCGTGAACGGCGCGCGCCTGGCGGTGTACGGCCTCGATCCCGACTGGGCGCGCTCCCACCTGCAGAGGACGGGCACGCCGGAGCCGGATTCCCTCGAGCTGCGGGGCATGGTCCCCGCCGCCGAGTTCCGTGCCGCGCTGCGCAGCGCGCACGTGTTCGTCCACGGCGCGCGGTGGGAGGACTGGGGCCAGGCGCCCCTCGAGGCGCTGGCCGACGGCGCCCTGCTCGCGACGGTCCCGGCGGGCGGCCCCTACGAGGGCCTTCGGCTCGCCCGGCAGCTGGACGACCGGCTCGTCGCGGAGCGGATCGACCCGGCGGCGCTCGCTCCGGCGATCCAGGCGGCGTTCGACATGCCCGACGACGGCGCCCGCGCCTACCGTGAGCGCGCGACCGAGCTGCTCGCCCCGTACCGGTCGGGGAACGTCCAGGAGATCGTGGCGCGCGACCTGCTGCCCGCGCTTTTTGCGGACGCGCCCCGGTAACCTCGCCTCCGTGACTGACGTGACCCTCGTAACGGGCGCGGGCGGATTCATCGGCGGCCACCTGGTCAAGGACCTGCTGGCCAGGGGACAGGCCGTGCGCGCCGTGGACATCAAGCCTGAGGCCGAGTGGCACCAGGTGTTCGCCGACGCGGACAACCGGCGCGCGGATCTCCGCGAGCACGGCGCGTGCGCCGAGTCCGTGGCCGGGGTGGCGCGCGTCTACAACCTCGCCTCGGACATGGGCGGCATGGGGTTCATCGAGAGCCACAAGGCGGCGTGCATGCTGTCGGTGCTGATCAACACGCACCTGCTGCAGGCCTCGGCCGCGGCGGACGTGGAGCGCTTCTTCTTCGGCTCGTCCGCGTGCGTCTACGCGGCCGAGCACCAGACCTCGCCCGAGGTCATCCCGCTGCGCGAGGAGGACGCCTACCCGGCCGAGCCCGAGGACGGCTATGGCTGGGAGAAGCTGTTCAGCGAGCGGATGTGCCGTCACTTCACCGAGGACTTCGGCCTCGAGACGCGCGTGGCCCGCTACCACAACGTCTACGGCCCGCACGGGACCTTCGAGGGCGGCAGGGAGAAGGCCCCGGCCGCGATCTGCCGCAAGGTCGCCGAGGCGGAGCGGCTCGACCGCCCCGAGATCGAGATCTGGGGCGACGGCAAGCAGACGCGCAGCTTCACCTACATCGATGACTGCGTCCACGGGACGCTGGCGATCATGGACTCGGACCTCTCGGAGCCCGTCAACCTCGGCAGCGCGACGCTCGTGACGATCGACGACCTCGTGTCCATCGTCGAGGAGATCGCCGGCCTCACCCTCGAGCGGCGCTACAGGACGGACGCGCCGACCGGCGTGCGGGGCCGCAACAGCGACAACACGAAGCTGAGGGCCGCCATCGGCTGGGAGCCGAGCACGACGCTCCGCGACGGGCTCGACGTGACCTACCGCTGGGTCAGGGACCAGGTTCGCGCCCGGCGCGCGCTTGCCCTGAGCTAGCCGCGCGCAGGATCGCCCGCTCCCACGCCTCCACGTCGGCCTCCGGAGGATGTCGCTCCGTCACCGCCCGACTGCCGGCCGCGAGCCGCTCGCGCAGCTCCGGCTCCCGGACGATGCGGCGCAGCGCCTCGACGAGGCCCATGCGGTCGTCCGGGTCCACCACGATCGCGTTCTCACCCTCGACGGCCACGTCGCCGGTCGCGCCGGCCCGCTCGGAGGCGATCAGCGGCAGACCGGCCGCGGCGCCCTCGCGCAGCGTGACCCCGAACGGCTCGTAGCTGCTCACGAGGGCCAGCACGCCGGCCGAGGCGTACACGTCGCCCAGCTCGCGCGGGGTCGCCGAGCCGGGGAAGCGCACCGGCACGCCCAGCCCGTCCGCCAGCTCGGCCAGCTCGCCCGCCAGCGGGCCGATCCCGCGCACCTCGAGCTCGGCCTCGCCGTCCCCGAACTCGGCCTCGGCGAAGGCGCGAATCAGGCCGTCGAGGTTCTTGGCGGGCACGAGCCGGCCGACCGCCAGGATGCGCACCGGGCCGGCGCCCGCGCCCAGCGCCGGCCGGATGTGCTCCAGGTCGGCGTTCTGGAGCGCCACCTCGGCGCGGGCCGGGTCGACGCCCATGCTCCGCACCCGCTCCACCCCCTGCGACGACGCCACGATGAAGCCCGCCGCCCGTGGCGCCAGGGCGCGGTGCACGCGCCGCTGGAGGGCCGACAGGCCGGGGTCGCTCCACGGCGTGAGCTCGCTGAAGATCACGAGCGGCACACCGCGCCGCCGCGCCCATGCGAGCGCGCGCATCGTGGCGGGCCCGTACTCCCAGCTCACCACGCAGTCCGGCCGAGCGCGTGAGAGCGTCCCCCCGATGCCGCGCGGAACCGTGATCGGAGTGCGCCCGGGGCGCGACCGCTGCCACGAGCGCAGAACCTCGCTACCGTAACCCTCCGCGTCTGAGAACCAGCTCTCGGGCTGGTCCCAGCCGGGCTGACGCGCGGCGAGGTAGACCACGTGAGGAATCACGTTGCCGCGCTCGGCGAGCGCACGGAACAGCGGCTCGCGGTAGGGAACCGGAACCGGGGGAAGGATCGCGACGCGAGGCGGCACCGCCGCAACTTTGCCTTATGGCAGGGGTCACAAACGTTTAGCGACGCCCGAACCAGGCACAATCCCCTGTTCGGGAGTGACCCCGAGGCCGTTCTCATGAACCGAGTAGCCCGACACCTTCTCTTGGTCACCTGCGCGCTAGCCGTGCTCGTGCTGCCCGCGCCCGCGCACGCGAGTGCGAACCAGGTCCTGCGCGACTGCATCTACGACGGGAAGCTCGATCACCACTACTCGAACGCCGAGCTGAGGCGGGCGCGCGACCACATGCCGTCCGACGCCGACGAGTACTCCGACTGCCGCGACATCATCGCCGCCGCCATCAAGGGCGGGTCCGACAGGAGCGGCGGGGCGCCCAGCCCCGGCATCGCCGCAACCGACCCGGTCGGCGAGGCCGCCGCGCAGCAGACGGACCAGTCCGACCTCGCGGCCATCGCCACCAACGACAAGCCGCCGAAGCTCGACGTCGGCGGTCAGAGCCTGAAGCCCGACAGCAGCGGCTTCTTCAACCTCGGCGGATCCGCGAACCAGGTTCCGGTCCCCCTTCTGATCGCACTGCTGCTCCTGTGCTTGACGGCGCTCGCGACGGGATTCGGCTCGATCCGCGAGCGCGTTCCTGGGCTCGCGCGCATCCCGTTCCTGTCCAAGGTCCCCACGCTGCGTGTTCCGTTTATCCGCCGTCGCGACTAGGGCCTTCCCGCTGATACTCGGCGGCGCCGTGGTTGCGGTCGCGTTCGGAGCCCGGGGCGGTACCGAGCTCACGCGCACGAGCATCACCGAGGTTGCGCTGATCATCGTGGGCGCCGCGGTGCTCGCGGTGACCTTCCTGTGGAGCCGTCCCGGACGCCCACACGGGCGGACGACGGTCATCCTGTTCGCACTCCTCGCCCTGCTCACCTCGCTGTCGGTCCTCTGGTCGATCTCGCCGGAGTTGAGCTACATCGAGGTCGGGCGCACGTTCGCCTACCTCTCCGTCTTCACCGCCGCGGTTGCCGGCGCGCGGCTGTTCCCCCGTGCGGCACCGCAGGTGCTGTGGGGGCTGCTGATCGGCGCCGTCGTTCCGGTCGGGTACGCGCTCGCCTCGCGGGTGTGGCCGGGCACGCTCGCCGAGAACGAGGTGTCGAACCGGCTCGGGCAGCCGTTCGACTACTGGAACGCGGTCGGATCCGTGGCGGCGATGGCGGTGCCGATCCTGCTCTGGCTCGGCTCGCGCAAGAACGGCAGCTCGACCGCGCGCATGCTCGCCTACCCGCTGATGGGCGCCTGCGTGCTGGCCATCGTGCTCACCCAGTCGCGCGGCGCGGCGGCGGCCGCCGTGGTGGGCGCGATCGCCTGGTTCGTGCTCGTGCCGCTGCGGCTGCGGAGCCTCCCGGTGGTGCATCTTCCCCGCGGCCGCGGCGGTGGCGGTGGGTGCGTGGGCGCTCTCGAAGGACGCGTTCACGAAGGCGCTCCAGCCGCTGTCCGCGAAGGAGGCCGTGGCGGGCGACTTCGGCACGCTCGTCCTCCTGATGCTCGTCCTGCTCATGCTCGTCGGCGCGGCGATCGAGGCGGGCTCGGCGCGGCGCGTGCCCTCCGCGCGGATGCGGCGCAGGGTCGGCATCGCCGCAGTGGTCGTGGCGTGCCTCGTCCCGCTCGCGGCCTTCACCTCCGTGGCCTTCAGCGAGCGCGGCATCGGCGACCGCATCTCCGAGCTCACCAGCGAGACGAAGGTGGCGCCGCAGCAGGGCGGCGGCCGCGTGTTCGCGGCGTCCTCGTCGCGCGGCAAGTACTGGCGCGAGGCGTGGAGGGTCTTCAAGGCCCGCCCGGCGGAGGGCGTGGGCGCCGGGCGCGTTCGCCGTCGCGCGGCTCAAGGTCCGCAACGACACCTCGGTCACGCGCCACGCGCACGGCTGGTTCGCGCAGACACTGGCCGACTTCGGACTCGTGGGGCTGGCCCTCACGACGCTCCTGTTCCTCACCTGGGCGATGGCGGCGCTCAGCGCGACCGGGCTGCTGCCGCGCCGCCTCCTGCGCGGCGCGGACGAGGAACGCGTCCCGCTCCGGCGCGACTGGGACGCGCACCGCATCGCGCTCGTGACGGTCCTGCTCGTGCCGGTCGTGTTCGGCGTGCAGTCGCTGCTCGACTGGACCTGGTTCATCCCCGCGCCCGCAGTCATGGCACTCATCGCGGCCGGGTACGTGGCCGGCCGCGGCCCGCTCGGCTCGGAGGACGAGGAGGGCGCCGCGACCGGACCGGTGTTCACGCGGCCGCCCGACGTGGGGGCGGATCCTCGCCGGCGTGGCGGCGGTCGCCACCGCCGCGCTGATCGCCTGGGCCGCCTGGCAGCCCGAGGCGTCCGACCAGCGCGACGAACGACGCGCTCGCGCTCGCCGACCAGAAGAAATTCGACGCGGCGGTCGAGCGGACGAAGGACGCCGAGAACATCAACCCGCTCACGCCCGACCCGCTGCTCGTGCGCGCGTCGATCTACACGCAGGCGAACCGCGTGCGCGACGCCGAGCACTCGCTCCAGCAGGCGGTGATCTCGTTCCCGGGCGATCCGCAGACCTGGTACCGGCTCGCCGCCTTCCAGCTCGGCACGCTCGACGCGCCCGAGGCGGCGATCAAGACGATCCACGGCGCGCTCTATCTCGACCCCCACTCCGGTCCGGCCAGCCAGCTGTTCCTGAACGCCCGCGCGCGGCTGCGCGAGAAGAACGGCCAGACGAACCAGAACCAGCCCGTCCCGGGCTAGCGCGTAGCCCGCGCGAGCAGCGACCCGGCGCGGCGCTCGAGCGAGCGGACGTCGAAGCCGAGCTCGTCCGAGCAGCCGGGCGAGCGAGCGGCGCGTGAAGAAGCGCAGGTGCGGCGACAGCGGATCCGGCGGGCGCATGAGCCGCCCCGTCGCCGGCGTCGTGACCGCGAGCGTGCCGCCCGGCCGGAGCACGCGCCGCGCCTCGGAGAGGAGCAGCTGGACGTCGCGCACGTGCTCGAGCGTCTCGGCGAGGAGGACGAGATCGAAGTCGCCGTCGCCGAACGGAAGCGGAGCGTCCGGCTCGAGCTCGACGAGCCGCGCGTCCGGCAGCCGGCCGCGCGTGCCGGCCGAGCGCCGTAGCGGACACGTCCGCGGCGGTGAGCTCACCGGCGTCCAGGTCAGCCGTCAGGCGGCCGTCGCCACAGCCGAGGTCGAGCGCGCGGTCCACGCGGCCGAGCGAGCGCACGAACTCGCGCAGATGCGCCGGGCGGCGGCCCGGGGTCCTCGGGCACGAGCTCCCACAGCTCGTCGTCGTAGCGGCTCGTCAAGACGCCGGTTCCGCGGAGCGCAGCGGCGGGAAGTCGGAGGGCAGGTCGGGCGCCTCCGCCTGGAAGATCTGGATCGGCTCGGGGAGCCCCCTGAACCGCCAGGAGCCGATGCTCCGGGCGTCGACGGTCGCGGGCAGCGCCGAGCGCACCGCCGCCGACAGGACCGTCTGGCCGCCGTGAGCGGCGAAGCAGATTCGCGCCGCCGCGTGAACCGACAGGCCCACGTACCCGCCGTCCGTGAGCTGCGGGCGCCCTCGGTGCAACCCGATCCGCAGCCGCACGTCGCGACCGCCGGGCCAGCTCGCGTCGCGCATGCCGCGCTGGATCGCGTACGCCGCCTCGAGCGCGCGCAGCCGGGTCCTCGAACACCGCGAACACGTCGTCGCCGCGGGCGGACGACCTCGACGCCCACCCGGGCCCTCGACGGCGGCGCGCACGAGCCGCCGGATGCCGGAGAGCAGGCCGGCGTACCGTCCTCCAGCTCGGCGAGCAGCCCCGTGGAGCCCTCGATGTCCGTGAGCAGGAAGGTCACGTCGCCGGTCGGCAGCCGCCGGCGCTGCCCGAGCTGGGAGGTGATGAAGCCGATCGGCATGATGCCGTGCTTCTTGGCCGCCCGGAGCAGGCGGCTGCGGGCGCGGTCGCGGGCGGCCTCGTCCTCGAACGCCACCTGGCCGAAGCGCGCCAGCGCGTTCCGCACGTGCGAGGCGTCGTGGATCGGCAGCCGTCGCTTGCCCTTCGAATCTATGTAGGCGAACGCGCTGTCCGGCAGCTTGGCTCGCTCACGGGCCTTGAGCGGGGGCATCGCCTCATGTTGCCATCCGCGCGATCAGCATCAGCGTGTGGCCGAACGGCGCCAGCCGCGGACGCGAGCCCGCGCCGTCCAGCGCGTGGAGCGCGCGCTGGGCCGCCGGCGGGAGCCGCCGCCAGCTGAAGGTCACGGCGTGCAGCTCGGGATCGAGCCCCGCCGCGCGCGCCTCGCGCGTGAGCGTGCGCGGCGAAAGCGGGATGTCGTCCGGCGTGCCGTGCACCGCCGGCCCGAGCCCGGCGCGGTTGGCGAGCGCGAGCCCCGCCCCGACCGGATGCCACAGGCCCGGGCTCCACGCCACGAGCGCGCCGCCCGGCCGCAGCAGCCGCGCGGCCTCGCGCGAAGACCGGCCCGAGCGGCCCCTGGTAGACCACGTGGTGCAGCACGAGCCGGTACAGCACGACGTCGAACGACGCCGGCTCGTACGGCAGCTCGCCCGCCCGGCCCGCCACGCCGTCGTCGAGCTCGCCGCTCTCGCGCAGCAGCGGCGATCATGTCGCGCGTTCGAGGTCCACGCCGGTCATGCGCCACGCCGGCGCCGGGAACAGGTGCCGACCCGGGTGCCAGCCGCAGCCGACCGACAGGACGTCGCCGCCGCGCGAGCGCGAGCCGCCGGTCGAGGATCGCGCGCTCGCGGCGCATCTGGTGGTCGTAGTGGACCTGGCGCGTGGCGTCGTCGCCGACGCGGTCCAGCAGGTTGTCCGCCCGGTAGGGCTCGCTCACCAAGCGCCCCGGGCGCGAATCGACCGCCGGGATCGTCTTGAGCAGGATCGTCAGGTCGAGGAAGACCGACCAGCGCTCGAGGTAGAGGAAGTCGAGCCGCACGAGCTCGTCGAAGTCGAGCTCGGAGCGCCCGGACACCTGCCACAGGCCGGTCATGCCGGGCAGCACGAGGTAGCGCTTGCGGTGCCAGTCCTCGAGCCGCTCGTAGTCGCGCTGCGGGAGCGGCCGCGGGCCGACGAGCGACATCTCGCCGCGCAGCACGTTGAAGAGCTGCGGCAGCTCGTCGAGCGACCAGCGGCGCAGGAAGCGGCCGACGGTGGTCACGCGCGGGTCCTCGCGCATCTTGAAGAGCGCGCCGCCCACCTCGTTCTGCTCCTCGAGCCGGTCCTGCAGCCGCTCGGCGCCGGCGACCATCGTCCGGAACTTCAGGCAGGGGAACGACTTCCCGCCGATCCCGGGACGAGGCGAGCGGTAGAAGACCGGGCCGCGCGAGGTGAGCTTGATCGCCAGTGCGGCGAGCAGCATCACGCGGCGAGAGGAAGAACACGAGCAGCACGGCGCCCGACGAGGTCGAAGGTGCGCTTGAGCGCGAAGTCCACGCCCTCGAACACCGGCGGCTTCAGCTCGAACAGCGGGAGCGCCTGGCCGGGCACGTACTCCACGCGCTCCATCAGGATCTCCATGGTGGACGGCGCGACCCGGACGCGCACGCCCTGCTGGTGGCAGCGGTCCACCAGCTCGACGGCCTCCTCCTCGGGGAAGTCGGCGTCGGCGATCAGCACCTCGTCGATGGCGTCGAAGTGGCGCTCGAGCTGCTCCAGCGAGCGGAAGTCGCGCAGGCCGTCCAGGACACCGACGGGCGTGCGCGCGACGAAGCCGAAGGGCTCGATCTCGCGGCTGTCGCGGAGCGCGTGCGAGACGGCCTGGATGTTCGCGCCCGAGCCGACGAGCACGGCGCGGCGGCGGTAGCCGGCAGCCCGCAGGATGAGCCCGCTGAGCCGCTCGAAGCCCCAGCGGAACGCCGAGACGTAGATGAGCGCGAAGACCAGCGACGCCGTAGAAGACGTAGTACGACTGGAAGTCCTCGCCCTCGAGCAGGGCGTACAGCAGCACGACCAGCGTCGTCTGGAAGAGCGAGGCGATCACGCGCGGGCAGCCCGGGCCGCTGCCCGCGCTCGCGGTAGAGGCCCGAGCGCGCGAACAGCAGCAGCATCACGAGGCCGCCGAGCGGGAGGTAGTCGAGCGCCTGGGCCCACATGTGCGGGATCGCGTCCGGGTTGCGCACGGCGCTCTTGACGACGAGCGCCGTGTAGATCGCCAGCTGCAGGCCGAGCAGGTCGAGAGCGCCGAGCGTGGCGACGCGCACGGCGCCGCGGGCGAGGTCGAACTTGAGGAGGTTCCCGAGCAGGGGCTTGCCCGCCCGGACGTCGCGCTCAGGCAACGCTACGGGCTCGACCTCCTGAAGCTCTTTGAGAAGTCCGTTCGCCACGGTGCTCCGCGTCGGCACGTAGTCAAACAGTTGCAACAGGCGAATGTAGCGCCGGTGGCCCGCAGATTCCTCGTTGCGGGAGGATTCTCTCGCATTTTGCGCCGCGGCTAGACTCGGCGACTCGAAATGGCCGTGTTTCCGCGCAGGCTCCAGCTCGGAGCATTCGACCAGGTCCACCACGGCTGGCTCAGCACCGACATCACACCGCACCTGTTCGTCGCCCGCGTGCCGGGACTGCCCTGGTTGCTTCACAGGTTGGGTGTGATGAACGCTGACCGATACGCCAAGCACCGGTCGGGGGCGTTCCGCTCGGTGCGCTATCTCGACGTGTCACGGCGCTTCCGGTTTCCGGATGCGACGTTTGAGTGCGTGTACAGCGGTCATATGCTCGAGCACCTGGACCGTGACGCGGCCGAGCGATGCCTGCATGAGGTGCATCGCGTCCTGATGGACGGTGGAATCCTGCGCCTCGCGGTACCTGACCTCGATAGCGAGATCGCCGCGTACGACCCGGCGGATCCGGACCGCTTCCTGCGTGGCATCTACGAAGGGATCAGCCAGCGCCGGACCCGCGCCTCCCAGCACCGCTGGCAGTACAACGCCACCTCCCTGGAACGGCTGCTGGATCAGGTGGGCTTTCGGCAGATCGAGGTATGCGAGTACCAGGTCGGTCGCTGCCCCGATCTCGAGAAGATCGAGTTCCGGGTCGGCTCTCTGTTCGTTGAAGCCGTGAAGTAAAAGCCACCGCCAGCGTGCAATTGGTCGTTGGACGAGAAATCTCTCGCATTTTGCGACACTGAAGTTGCGCGCCGGGGACGAGGCCGTGCACGATCTGCCTGAACGTCGTGCTGATGAGCGAACGGGGCATCCGGCCGGAGCGCGCCGAGATCGATGCGGCGGCCCTCGAGCTGCTCGCTCGGCACGGATCGCAGATCCTCGCCACGGCACGCCGCTACGCGGCCACGCCCGAGGACGCCGAGGACGCCTGCCAGCGCGGCCTCGAGATCCTCCTGACGAAGGCGCCCTCGACGAGCGAGGAGGAGCTGATCCCCTGGCTCAAGACGGTGGTGAAGCACGAGGCCTTCGCGCTGCGGCGCCAGCGCGAGCGCCACTCGCCCGTCACCGACGACGGTGAGCTGCGCGACCGGCCCGCCATCGCCGGCGTCACGCACGAACAGGCCGAGCGACTCGAGCGCCTGCGCCAGGGCGCCGAGGCGCTCGGCCACCTGAAGCCGCACGAGATCAGGGCGCTGGTGCTGAAGGCGGAGGGCTTCTCCTACCGGGAGATCTGCGCGATGACGGGGTGGTCGTACACGAAGGTGAACCGCCTGCTCACCGAGGGGCGGCGCGCCTTCCTGCGACGTGTGTCCGGAATCGAGCGCGGGGCCGACTGCGCGCGGTACGAGCCGATGCTGTCGGCGTTGGCCGATGGCGAGGCGACCGCGGAGGACCTCGCGCTGCTGCGCCCTCACATGAGGACCTGCCTGAGCTGCCGCGCCGCCCTGCGCGAGTTCCGCGCGGCGCCGGGCCGGGTGGCGAGCGTGGTGCCGGCGGCGGCCTTCGCGGCGGGCGACCACGGCGGCGGCCCGATCCGAAGCGTCCTCGAATCGCTCGTGGGAGCGGCGCAGCACAAGACGGTCGCGATCGGAGACCGACTCCACGCAGCGGCCGAGCTCGCCACGGGCCAGAAGCTCGCCGCGGTCGCCGCCTCGGCGGCCGCGCTCGCGGGCGGAGGCACGGCGCTCGACGAGTTCGCGAACCACGACCGCGCAGCACGCGCGGCCCAGGTCGCTCAGGAAGGGTCGCCGGAGCCACCGGCGGACCAACCCAAGGATCCGTCGGTGCCGGTACCCACCGCGCCGCCCGCCGCCATCGTCCCGGAGTCGCCGTCGGAGCCGCCCGCGGAGCCGCCGCCGCCCGCCGAGCCCGAACCGGTGCCGCCACCACCGTCACCCGCGAACGAGTTCGACCCCACGGGAGCGCCCGCCCCCACGAGCGGGCCGGCCTCCGCGGAGGAGGCCGCGCCGGCGAGCCCCGCCGCGGGTCCTGGCGGGAGGAGCACGGCTGGAGCGGGCCCAGGTGGAGGCGGCTCCGGAAGCGGCGCCGAATTCGCGCCTTGATATGAGGTATGCTGGCATACCCATGCGGCGCACGACAGTCAAGCTTCCGGACGAGCTCGATGCTCGTCTTCGCCACGAGGCTCAGCGGCGCGGAGTGACGCTCGCGGAGGTGACGCGCGAGGCGCTCGAGGAGCATCTTGGATCCGGGCGGCGGCGGCTGCGGGCACGAGCCGCCGGGCACAGCGGGCGCAGCGACATTTCGGAGCGCATCGAGGAGATCATCAGCGCGGAGAGCGCCGGATCGCGCTGATCGTCGACGCCGGCCCGCTCTACGCGTACGTCGACGCGGACGATGCCCATCACGACCGCTGTCTCGAGCTGCTCGAGACTCACCCCGGACCGCTGGTCGTACCGATGCTCGTCGTCGCCGAGGTCGCGCATCTGATCGGCACGCGGCTCGGTTGGGAGGCGGAGGTCCGCTTCCTGGGCGACCTGGCGGGCGGCGATTTCGCCCTGGAGCCGCTTCACCCCGCCGACATCGAGCGCGTCGCCGAGCTCGTCGCGCGGTACCACGACCTTCCGCTCGGAACGGTCGACGCCTCGGTGGTCGCCGCCGCCGAACGGCTTGGGATCGCCGAGGTCGCCACCGTCGACATGCGTCACTTCGCCGTGGTGCGTCCCGCCCACATAGAGGCGTTCCGGCTCTTGCCGTGACCAAACGTTTCCGAGGCCTTTACATCGGAGACCGTCCCTGTACCTAGTCTCGCGCGCTCTCGACCAAAGGAGAGGCAAGCGATTTCCAGGATCAGGGGCCTGGTCTCGATCGCAGCCGGCTCGTACAGGACCTCTCGACCGGCGACGACCCGCAGCTTCGGAACGTCGCGGAAATCATCCAGCGGGCCCGGCCGGACGTTCTCATCAACGAGTTCGACTTCGTGCCGAACGAGCAGGCGGCGCGGCTCTTCCAGAAGAACTATCTGTCGGTGCCGCACAACGGTGCGCGGGCGATCCGGTTCCCGTTCCGGTTCGTCGCGCCCTCCAACACCGGCATCGCGTCCGGGAAGGACCTGGACAACGACGGGCAGGTGGTCACCCAGCCCGGGAGCGGCGCCTACGGGAACGACTCGTTCGGCTTCGGCGAGTTCCCCGGCAAGTTCGGCATGGCCGTCTACTCACGCCTCCCGATCGACACGAAGCACGCCCGCACCTTCCAGCACTTCCTGTGGAAGGACATGCCGGGCGCGCTCCTGCCGGACGATCCGAGCAAGGCCGGGCCCGCCGACTGGTACTCGCCCGACGAGCTGGCCGTGTTCCGGCTCTCGTCGAAGAGCCACTGGGACCTGCCCATCAAGGTCGGCCACGGCGAGCGGGTGCACTTCCTCGTCAGCCATCCGACGCCGCCCGTGTTCGACGGCCCGGAGGACCGCAACGGTCGCCGCAACCACGACGAGATCCGCTTCTGGGCGGACTACATCAACCCGGCCGCCAGCGGCTACATCTACGACGACAAGGGCGGGCAGGGAGGACTGAAGCCTGGTGCCCACTTCGTGATCGCCGGAGACCAGAACGCCGACCCGTTCGATGGCGACAGCGTCGACTTCGCGGTGAGGCAGTTCACGAACAATCCGCGGATCAACACGAGCTTCACCCCGACGAGCCCGGGCGGCCCGCAGCAGTCCGCGCTCCAGGGCGGCAAGAACAACAGCCACCAGGGCAATCCCGCGTTCGACACGGCGGACTTCGCCGACGGCGCGCCCGGCAACCTGAGGGCCGACTACGTGTTGCCCGACCGCCGCTCCGGCATCGAGGACGGCTTCGTGTTCTGGCCGCTGAACAGCGATCCGCTGTTCCGCCTGGTGGGCACGTTCAGCGTCGCCCTCCTGCCGAACGGCAATGGGTTCCCGAGCTCGGACCACCGGCTCGTGGCGGTGGACGTGACGCCGGGACACCCGGATTGAGACATCGCCGGCCCCCCGTCGCCGGCGGGGGGCCGGCCCTTCCGGCCGAGGGTTGGTCGAACCATCCCTCGGGCATCTGTTCCGGCGCGCCCGCCTCGCGGATAGTGGGTTCCAATGAATTCCACCCACCACGCGGGCAGTAGGCGGGCCGTGCTCCCGCTACGCGGGCTCGCGGCGTGTGCGGAGCGTGCCCACCGCGCCGCGCGCGCCGGTAATCAGAAGCACCACCGCGAGCGCGACTCCCGCGCCGATCGCGGCGTCGCCCCACTCGAAGCCGGCGTCGGACACGGTCGCGACGTCGGGCGTGGACACCGCGGGTGCGTAGTCGCCGCCGGCGGCATTCATGCTGTAGTCGACCGCCGCGGGCGCGGCGGGCGCAAGCGCCAGGACGAAGATCGCCACCAGCACCACGACACGCTTTCCAGTTCTCATGGGAAACCTCCTTGCGGTTGACATTCAGCCGCTAACTCGGAGGCCGGCGAATTGTGTGACAGGACTCGCGCGAACCCGCCAATTCGGCGATTGTTGTCACAACCCGCGCCCTATCCCCGAGAGAAGGAGCGGTGGTTCTAACGCAGTCGTGGAGCGACGACGAGTTGTTGACGAAAGGAGGAGCGACCGGCTTCTCGATCTTCTATCGCCGGCACGTGGACGCCGTGCTCCGCTACCACGCGCGCTCGACCCGTGACGGCGAGGCGGCCGCGGACCTGACGGCGGAGACATTCGCCGCCGCGCTCGTGGCGAAGAAGCGCTTCACGCCGGGCGGGCCGCCCGCCCAGGCATGGCTGTTCGGCATCGCGGCGAAGAAGCTCACCGACTACCGCCGCAAGGGGTACGCCGAAGACCGCGCCCGCCGCCGCCTCGGGATGGAGCGAGTCGACCCCACGGATGAGGACCTGCGCCGCATCGAAAGCCTGGCAGGCGACGTGGAGGTGGCTTCGCTCGTCGACGAGCTGCCACAGGACCAGCGCCACGCGGTGACCGCACGCGTGCTCAACGAGCGCGACTACGACGACATCGCGAGCGAAATGCAGATTTCGACCGCCGGAGTGCGAAAGCGCGTGAGCCGCGGCCTTGCCGCGCTCAGGGGACGCGTGAGGGAGACGCCATGACGGACTTCGTGACACGACTTGAAGACGAGCTCCACGCCGCCGCGCTCCGGCAGGAACGGCGCGGCCGTTTCGGCGCCGCGACGATCCCACGCTTCCGGATCGCGCTCGGCGGCGTGCCGACCGCCGTGCTGGCAACGGTGCTGCTTGCGCTCGCAGTCGGAGTGTCCGCGCTGATCCTCTCGCTCTCGCCGCCCCAGGGCACCGCCGGCGAGCTCCCGGCGACGCTCCGCGGCGTCTGGCGGGCGCCCCCGACCGAGCTGCGGCTATACGAGGCGGGGTCCGCGCGCTGCGTCAATCTCGGCCTCGGGCGCTCCGCCCCCTGCTACACGCTCGGCGACTCCGGCAGCCGGGTGGCCACCGAGTGGGGCGGGGTGTCGCTCGCCGGGGACACGCTGACCCTCACCAGCCGGCAGCGCGCCGCCGGGACCGGCATCTACCGGTGGCGTCTCGAGACCGGCACGCTGCGGCTGACGAAGGTGAGCGACCGCAACCGCAATCGGGTGAGGGCCCTGGTGGCCATGCCACTGACCTTCGCCCAGAGCCCGAACTCGCATTCCGGCGTGCCGGCCTGGTGGGCCGCGCAGGCCGTGACGTCACATCGCCTCGGCTACTCGCTCCGCGTTCCACACTTCTGGTCGATCGACACACGCGGTTCCGCCGACCTCCTGTCGGGGGACGCGACCCGTCACGCCCTTCCCGAGGTGTCCGTGAGCGTTGACGGCGTCAGCGAGTCGAGCGGGTGTGCGCCCTACGACTCCCGGCGGTTGTTCGTCGGCGGAACGAAGATCAGGGTCTCGGTGTTCCGGAACTGCGGCGCGCCGCACATCGAGTCCGCCAGCTTCGTGCACAACGGTCGGAGCTACCGGATCACCTGGCGTGGGAAGGCAAGTCAGCCGGAGCGCGACTACGCCCGCTTCGACGCCCTCCTGAAGACGCTGACGTTCTCGCGCTAGTAGTCGGCGTCTGGCGGCGGCGCCACGCCGGTCAGGCGGCGGGCGGTGGGTGTGCTCGGCTCCACGTGCAGCGGGCCCATGTCCGGATCGGGCTGGCGTGGGCTCAGGCGGGCCGCCCTGATCGGCTCGAGTGCCTCGCGCAGCGCGACCTCGGTGTTGCGGCGGCGTACGCGCTGCACCACGGCCTTGATGCCGGGTCAGCACCCGCAGGCGACGCTCCGGCGAGCAGCAGGCCGGCGCCGAGCGCGAAGTAGAGGAGCGCGTCCCAGCCGGTGCGGGGGAGCTGGCCGGTGGTCGTGGTGGGCTGCTGGCCGCCCGTGGGACTCGTCGTGGTGGGCGTGGTGTCCGTGCCGGTGGGCTCCTGCGGCCCGCCGGTCGGCGGGTTCGGCTCCTGCGCGAATGCCGAGGTGGCGAGGGCCAGCGACAGCGGCAGGGACAGCGCCACGATGGTCATCACGACGATCGCGGCGACCGAGGACGGACGACGCACGGCGAAGGAAGAGCTACGACGCATGGAGCGCGATTTCGCTCCCGGCCGTCCCGCCCCTCCCGCTGCAAACGATCCTGCGCGACCGTCAGAACAGGCACTCGTACGCGTCCGGCGCTCTCGTCGATGGTGACAGCGAGGACGCCGAAGACGATGCCCACCGCCACGGCGCCTCCCACGGCGAGCCAGTCGGGGCGAGGACGCGCTCTATCGACCATCGGTCAACAGCCCGGTAGACTCGAGCCGGGATGGCCGAGCCCGCCTACACCCGCCTCCACGTCGACGAGCGCCGCCGGCAGCTGCTCGAGGAGGGCGCCCGGCTATTCGCCGAGCACGCGTATGCCGACCTCTCGATGGCGAGGATCGCCCGCGAGGCCGGCATCTCGAAGGCGCTGCTGTACCACTACTTCCCGAGCAAGCAGGACTTCTTCGTCGCCACGCTCCAGCAGGGCGCCGAGGAGATCGCGCGGCGCACCGAGCCCGACCCCGACCTGCCTCCGTTCGAGGCGCTCGCCGGCAGCCTCGAGGGCTACCTCGGGTGGATCGAGGAGAACGAGGTTGCCTACCGCCGGCTGATGGAGGGCGCCGGCAGCGTGCCGGAGGCGAAGAGCGCTGGTCGATGGCATCCGCGACGCCACCGCTGACGCGGATCCTGGCCGGCATCGGCGCCGGCGATCCGCCGCCGCCCAAGCTGCGCACGGCCGCGCGCGCCTGGCTGTGGTTCATGGACGGCGCGATCCTCGACTGGCTCGAGCACCGGGACATGTCGCGCGCCGAGCTCCGCGACCTGCTGCTCGGCTCGCTGGCGGGCTCGCTCACCGCGGCGGGCTGGTCCCCCTGACCCAGCGCTCGTCCCCGCCCTCGATCTCCTTCTTCCAGATCGGCGCCTCGGCCTTCACGCGGTCGATGATCTCGCGGGCGCCCGCGAACGCCTCGCCGCGGTGCGGCGCCGACACGGCCACGATCACGCTCGGCTCCGAGAGCGGCACGTCGCCGACGCGGTGCTCCACGGCCGCGGCGCACAGCCCGTGCGTCGTGAGCGCCTCCTCGGCGATGGCCCGCATCCGCTCCTCCGCCATCTCGGCGTAGGCCTCGTACTCGAGCCGCTCGACCTCGCGGGTCACGCCCGAGAAGGTGACCACCGCGCCGGCACGCGGGTCGCGCACGCGCTCGGCCAGCCCGTCGAGCGACAGCGGCTCTGAGCTCACCCGCACCCACGGCGCAGCTGCGGTCGAGCCGCCGCTCACCGGCGGGATCAGGGCCAGCTCGTCGCCCGGGTCGAGCACGTGCTCGGCGTCCGCGTACTCGCGGTTCACGGCCATGACGAGCGGGATGCCGTCGGCGAGCGGTGCGAGCGCGTCGCTCGCGAGCGCGTCGCCCACCCGGGCGCCCTCGGGCAGCTCGAGCGTCAGCGAGTCGGCGCCGGCGCGCTCACGCAGCATCGCGAACAGGCGGACGGTGACCTCCATGTCACTGATGGTATGCCCCGTATCCTTCGGCCCCCATGGCCACGAAGCCGGACCAGAAGCCGAGCATCGCCCCGATCGTCGGTCCCGACGACGAGCGCCGCTTCACCGACTCCGGGATCGAGGTCAACCACGTCTACCGCGACGGGGACGTCGAGCCGAACCTGGAGGAGCGCCTCGGCGAGCCGGGCGACTACCCGTTCACGCGCGGCATCCACCCCGACATGTACCGCGGCCGCACAGTGGACGATGCGCCAGTACGCGGGCTACGCCACCGCGGCCGAGACGAACCAGCGCTTCCGCTACCTGATCGAGCACGGGTCGACCGGCCTCTCGATGGCCTTCGACCTCCCGACGCAGCTCGGCCGCGACTCGGACGACCCGCTGTGCGCGGGCGAGGTGGGCCGCACGGGCGTGGCCATCGACACGATCGACGACATGCGGCGGGTGTTCGACGGCATCCCGCTGGCCGACGTCTCCACCTCCATGACGATCAACGCCCCCGCGGCGGTGCTGCTGCTCCTGTACGAGCTCGTCGGCGAGGAGCAGGACGTGCCGGCCGCAGAGCTGCGCGGCACGACCCAGAACGACGTGCTGAAGGAGTACATCGCGCGCGGGAACTTCATCTACCCGCCCGGCCCCGCGATGCGGCTCACGACCGACCTGTTCGCCTACTGCCACGAGCGCATCCCGAAGTGGAACACGATCTCGATCTCCGGCTACCACATGCGCGAGAAGGGCTGCTCGGCGGTGCAGGAGGTGGGCTTCACGCTCGCCAACGCGATCGCGTACGTGCAGGCGGCCATCGACGCCGGGCTCCAGGTCGACGAGTTCGGGCCCGCGGCTCGCCTTCTTCTTCAACGGCCACAACAACGTGTTCCAGGAGGTGGCGAAATTCCGCGCCGCCCGGCGGATGTGGGCGCGCATCATGCGCGAGCGCTTCGGCGCCAAGGACGAGCGCTCGCTGAAGATGCGCTTCCACACCCAGACCGGCGGCGTCACGCTGGCCGCGCAGCAGCCGCACAACAACATCGTGCGGGTGGCGCTCCAGGGGTTCGCGGCCGTGTGCGGCGGGACGCAGTCGCTGCACACGAACGGCTTCGACGAGGCGCTCGCGCTGCCGAGCGAGACCGCGGCGCGGATCGCGCTGCGCACGCAGCAGATCCTCGCCCACGAGTCGGGCGCCGCGGACACGGCCGACCCGTTCGCCGGCTCCTACTTCATCGAGGCGCTCACCGACGAGATCGAGGCTGCGGCGCAGGAGCTGATCGACCGTGTCGAGGAGATGGGCGGGTCGGTGAACTGCATCCCGTTCATCCGGGCCGAGGTCGAGGAGTCGGCCTGGGGCTACGAGGAGCGCTACCGCCAGAAGCAGGACATCGTGGTCGGCGTGAACGAGTACGTGACCGAACAGGTCGACGAGGTGGAGATCCTGAGGGTCGACCCCGAGTCGGAGCGCCAGCAGGTCGAGCGGCTCGCGAAGTTCAAGGAGGACCGCGACCAGGGCGCCGTGGACGCGCGGCTCGAGGAGCTGCGTCAGGCGTGCGGCGGCGACGCGAACCTGCTCGACCCGATGCGCGCCGCCCTGAAGGAGCGCGCCTCGCTCGGCGAGGTGTGCGGGGTCATGCGCGAGGAGTTCGGGGAGTACTCCGAAGCCTGAGGGCGAGCCGGCGGGCCGCCCGCGGGCCGATCCGGCGGATCTCGATGGTGATGGTGCCGCCCGCCGCGAAGGTGTGCGCGTCCTGGCCGGGGTCGTGGCTTCGGTCGAGCAGGATCGACTGAGTCCAGGTGTCTACGAAGGAGCGGTCGCGGCGCGGACGGAACGCGGCGCGCGAGACGGGCGTGCTCGCCGGGCCGGCGCCGTCGTAGAGCGTCATGCCGTGCGCGCCCACGTGGCAGCCGGTCAGGAGGGCGCCGAACGGGTGGTCCACCTGAAAGCCGCGCGCGGGTCGCGTCGAAGTAGAGCCCGACTCGATCGTCGCGGACCCAGCTCGTCGCCGCGGTGGCCGGCGGGCGGCAGACCGGCTCGCCGTCCGAGAGCGCGATGTCGGACGACTCCCGGGTGCTCATGCGGAAGCGCGTGAGGTCGGTGTCGATCGCGAGGCCGGACGCGAGCGCGTCCATCTCCCACCGCCAGCTGCCGCCGCCGCGTCCGTCGACGAGGTCGCGCTCGGCGCCGTAGTCCACTGTGTAGGTACCCGAGGCGGTCACGTGCACGCGCCACTGCGGCTCAGGTGGATGCGCGGGGGCGGACGGGAGCGCGAGCGCGAGTGCCAGGAGGGCCGCGACCATGCTGGCCCCGAGGCTACGGCCGGCGGGCGAGGAAAGCGAACTGCCCCGAGAGCACGAGCTTGATCTGGTTGCGCGTGCGCGTGTCGAGCCGCATGGCACGTGCGGCGAGCTCCATCACGCGGTACGGCGGCGACTCGTGCGCCCACCAGCGGTAGAAGAACCGCGGGAGCCCGAGCGCGCGCCACGCGACGAGCGTGAAGCCGTCGATCACCGGCCGCAGCTCGACCACCTCGAGGCCCGCGTCCTCGGCCACTCGCGTGAACCCGTACGGCGTCCAGTTGAAGATGCTGTATGAGTGGAAGGCCTCCAGCTGCGAGGTCGAGCCGGCGAGGTGGCCGCCCGGGCGCAACACCCGGGCAGCCTCGGCGATCAGGTCGCGCGGGTGCTCCACGTGCTCGAGCACCTGCTTGCAGTAGACGAGGTCGAAGCTCCCGTCGTCGAACGGGAGCCGGCGGCCGTCGAAGGTGACGAACTCGGCGTCGGCACGAATCCGGTCGGCGACCTCGGGCGACCGCTCGATATCGACGCCCACCCAGCTCACCTCCGGGTCCACCGAGCGGAACAGGTCGACCGAGTCGCCGGCGCCGCAGCCGAGGTCCATCACCCGCTTCGCGCGCAGCCGCCCCGCGTAGTGGTCGGCCAGCACGGGCCGGCTGTGGTCCGCCGGAATGCGGTCGCCGAGCAGCTCTCCGAGATCGTCGCCAAGCATGAAAACCCGGTGTAGGGTCGCACCGTGAGGCTCGCGCTCGCGGTCTGCGTGCTCGTCCTTACCGCCCCGGCGGCGGCGCTCGCACGCGAGCCGGTGATCTCCTACGTCGACGAGAACGGCGTCTTCCGGCTCTACGACGAGGAGACCGAGAGCGAGGTCAACCCGCCGCCGCCGGTGCCAGCGCCGGCCAACTTCCTCGGGTTCCGGTACGGGATGTCGATGAATGGGCGGTACATCGTCTACAACGACAACACGGCGCCGCGCCACCTGCATCTGCTCGATCGCGCGACGAACACACCGGTCCCGCTCCCCGGAATCGACGTCTACGACAACCCGGACAACCTCACGGTCAGCAACAACGGCCTGATCGCGTTCGACAACCAGGGGAACGGGCCGACGCTCGTCTACGACAGCGCCGCAGGGCAGTTCGCGGTCACCGGGCTGCTGGCCGACAACAAGAGTCGCCAGCCGCGCCTCTCGGGGGACGGGCGCTTCCTCGGGACCACGTGCGACGACCTCACCAAGTGCCCGGCGCCCACCGCGGGCGCGGACGCCTTCGTCCAGGACCTCATGGGCAAATCGGACACCGCCTTTCCGGCCGACGCGACGAGGGACGAGGAACATCCCTGCCTGAACGGCGACGCGTCCGTCTTCGGCATCGACAAGGCCGCGTCGCCGCCGACCGACAACAAGCACGACATCTTCCTGTTCGACCGGAGCCAGTCACCGCCCGCGCCGATCGTGCTCGGAGCCGGCGCCAACGAAGCCGATCACGAGGAGCAGTACTGCGTGCTCGACTCCACGGGACGCTACCTCGGCTTCATGAGGGACTTCCTGACCTTCATGGTCTACGACCGGACCGAGGCCCGGTTCGTGATGCTGCCGCCGGACAAGGAGTTCGACCGCTACTCGGTGCTCTCGGACCCGTACCCGCCGCCACAGCCGCCGGGCGGGGGCAACAACCCGCCCCCGGCGGGAGATGCGAAGCCGGTGGTGAGCCGCTTCCGGATGGCGCACCGGCGCTTCCGGGTGCGGCGGCGGGCGACGTCGTTCAAGTTCACCCTGTCCGAGCCGGGCCGTGTGCGGATCGTGCTTCGGAGGCTTGGGAAGAAGGTCGGCGAGATACGCCGGCGGGGACTGAAGACGGGCCCGAACACGATCTCGTTCAACGGGAAGCTGGGCCGCCGCGCGCTGCGGCCGGGTGAGTACGCGGCGGTGCTGATAGCCAGGGACGTGGCCGGGAACCGGTCGCTTCCCGTCCTGATCGAGTTCAGGGTGCTGCGTCCGCGACCGCGTCGTCACTGATCGGCAGGAGACCGCCTCCGGTGATCGAAACCGGGGTCGATGCCGGATTTGACCGCGAAGCGCACTCTCGTAAAGTCACCGCCGGAGCTCTGGGAGGAGTTGAGCGAGGTCGAAGGCCTCGCCAAGCACCTCGGCGCCTTCGGCGAGATCAAGATCACAAAGCTCGAGCCGGAGCACACGGTCGCCTGGGAGGGCGAGCACGCGAGCGGCACCGTCTCAATCGAGCCCTCCGGTTGGGGGACCAAGGTGACGCTGCACGCGGAGCTGCCCGAGGAGGAGGCACCGGAGGCGGAGCCCGCGGCGGCTGCCCCGGAGCCGGTGGCGGAGGAGCCGGTCGCTGCTGAGGCGAAGCCGGTCGAGGAGGAACCGGTCGCGGTCGAGGAGCCGGTCGCGGAGCAGCCGGCGGCGGTCACGGTCGAGTCCGACGCGCTCACGGTCGAGCCGGAGCCGAGCGCTGTGGAGGTTCCGCCCGAGCGCAAGCGGCGCGGATTCTGGGGATGGCTGTTCCGGACGCGGACCGGAGGTCACGCGGTCGAGGAGCCGGAGCCGGTCGCCATCGAGCCGGAGGCCGAGCCGGAGGTCGAGGAGCCGGAGCCGGTCGCCATCGAGCCCAAGCCGGAGCCGGTCGCCATCGAGCCCGAGCCGGAGCCGGTCGCGGTCACGGTCGCGGTCGAGCCGGACCCGGAGCAGGTCGCGGTGGAGCCGGAGGTCGAGCCGGAGTCGGAGCCTGAGGCGGAGGCCGAGTCGGCCGCCGTCGAGTCTGAGCCCCAGCCGGAGGCCGTTCATCCTGAGCGTGCCCGCGCCATTCTCGATGAGGCGCTGGATGCGCTCGGGGCGGCGCATCACCGTCCGTTTTCGCGCGGCTAGTACGTCTGGCCGCCCTGTGGCATGGTGGGTCCGTGTCGGAGGAGAACGTCGCGATCGTCAGGGACTCGCTCGAGCACTTCGCCGCCACTGACGAGTTCCTCAACGTGATCGCGCCGGACTTCGTCTGGGACATGAGCACCTTCGCCGGCTGGCTCGACAAGCCGCGGTTCCAGGGCGCCGGTCTCGCCCGGTAGTGGAGGAGCGGTCGCATGGCTAGGCACCTCACGCGGCGGCGGTTCCTGGAGGCGTCGGCCGGCGCCGCGGTCACCGCGGCCATCGAGCCGGCCGCGTTCGCCAGGACTCCCGACGGACCGAATGTCGTCCTCTTCGTCGTCGACTCGCTGCGGGCGGACGCCGTCTACGACAACTGGGTCCGCACCCCGAACATGGACGCGCTCAGGCGACGCGGGCTCAGCTTCGTGAACGTCCATCCCGAGGCGATGCCCACGGTCCCGGCGCGCAACTCGATCCTCAGCGGCCGCCGGATGTTCCCCTTCCGGGGCTGGCACGACCGCCGCGGACTCATCGCCTCCCCCGGCTGGTCACCGCTCACGCACGTGGACGCCGCGCTCACGAGCGCCTTCACGAGGGGCGGCTACCACACGGCCTACGTGACCGACAATCCGTTTCTCGGGTTCTCGGTCCCATACGCGCCGGTGCGCCGCAGCGTCCACCGCTTCGTCCGGACCGGCGGCGAGATCGGCGGCAACAGGCCGGTGTCGAGCGTGCCCAGGCAGGTGCTGGACCACTGGCTCTACCACGCGATCGCCGCACGCGAGCGCGAGCGGGTCGGCCTCTACCTGGCCAACTCCCGCGTCTGGGAGAGCCCGGACAACTCGTACGCCGCCCGAGTCTTCAAGCACGCCATCGGGGAGCTCGACCGCGCGGCCGCCCAGCGCGCGCCCTTCTTCATGGTCGTGGACACCTACGAGCCGCACGAGCCGTGGACGCCGCCCAAGCGGTACCTCGACGGCTACGGCGGCGACCGCGGCTGGCGCGGCCCCGAGCCGTCGATGCCGCTCTACATGCGCACGAGCGGCTGGCTGGGTCCCGGCGAGCGCGGACCTGTCCTTCGCCGCCTGAAGCAGCTGTACGCCGCCGAGGTGACCATGACCGACGACTGGCTCGGCAAGTTCCTCGACCGCCTCCACGACCTGAACCTGGAACGCGACACCGTGATCGGGCTCGTCGGCGACCACGGCATCATGCTCGGGGAACACGGCTGGACGGGCAAGATCTCCACCGCGCTCTATCCCGCGCTCACGCGCGTGCCGCTGATCCTCGTCCACCCGCACCGCCGCCGCGCGGGGCAGGAGAGCCCGTGGTTCGCGTCCACCCATGACGTGGCGCCCACGCTCCTGTCGATGGCCGGCGTGCGGCGCCCGCACCGAATGACCGGTCAGGACCTGTCGCGTCCGTTCCGGGGCCGCAAGCTGCCCGAGCGCGACTACGCCTACGGCGGATATGCGGACTCCTTCTTCATCCGCTCCCACCACTGGGCGATGTGGGGCTCGAACAGGCCCGGCCGGTTCAGGCTGTTCGACCTGAGGCGCGACCCGGGCCAGTTCGACAACGTCGCGGACCGCCACCCGGACGTCGTCAACCAGCTCTACGGGCACGTCGTGGCGCGTGCCGGCGGCCGGCTCCCCTTCTACGGCGTCTAGCGGCGGACGACCCTCAGCTTCAGCGACCTGGGCTTCGAGCCGTTGCCCGCGTTGTCCGTGGCGACCAGCGTCGTGCGGTAGGCGCCCGGCTTCATCGCACGCCTTCCGATCCGCCCGCTGAAGCGATGGATGCCCACGCCGGGCGGTGCAATCACGGCGAAGCGGCCGAACGTCACGTACCGGGTGCAGCGCCGCTTGCCGCGGTTGCGCGCGGTCGGCTTGACGCAGCGCCTGCCCACCCGCCGCCCAGGCGACGCTCGCTTGACGGTGAACACCACGCGCGCCGCCTCCGAGAGCTGGTACTGGAACCTCGTGCCCTTGGCGGTCGCGCCGACTGCCCTCTCCGGGGCGCCGGAACGGTCCACCCGGAACCTGCCCGGTGTGGCGGACACCGACGACACGACGGGGCGGGTGGTGTCGGGAGGCTGTGGCGCCACGCCGATCGTGTGCCGGCTGTCGACGGCGTCTGAGGCGCCGGCCCCGATCGCCTGGACGCCGACCGTGTGGGCCCCGGCCGCGAACGAGCGCAGGGTCGAGGTGCCAACCGCGTCGTCGTAGGCGCCGTCGCCATCCAGATCCCAGGCGTACGAGCCGAAGTACCCGGACGGGCCGGAGCTCGCCGTGAACGACACCGTCTGGCCCGCCGTCGGGTTCGGCGGGTTGAAGCTGAAGTCCGCGTGCGGAATCCGCTCCGTCACCCACGCGTGCAGAGGATCGGCGCCGATGCGCGCGTAGACACCGGGGAAGTCGGGGTCGGCGCATCCGATGCCCCACGAGACGACGCCGGCGAGGACGAACGCCCCTCCGGAGTCGCGAACCATCAGCGGCCCGCCGGAATCGCCCTGACAGGCATCGCGAGCCGCAGTTGGCATGGTGCCCACGTCGTCGGCTGCGCACACCATCGTGGCCGCATCGAACTCATCGCCAGACCCCGAGTACGAATCGAAGCAGCGCTGATCCGAGATCATCGGCACGTCTGCCTTCCGCAGGAACCGCGAGGACTGACATCCAGGCTTAGTGCACGTCGTGCCCCAGCCCGCGATCCGCGCCGTCACACCGGGTGCCCACAGGTCCGCCCGGCCTGCCGGCACGAGCGAGAGCGGCGTGAATCCCGCGACGTCGCTCAGCGTGAGCATGGCGGTGTCGTTCCGGAACGTGGAGGGATCGAAGCCGGCGTTGATGTCCACGCCCGACACCGTTCGCCCCGTTTCCGCGGTCCACGTGTCCTGGTCGTTCTGCCCGATGTAGGCGAGGAAGGCCGAGGGAGGAAGCGGGTTGTCGGACTCGTCGTGGGTGCAGTGCGCGGCGGTGAGCACCTGTCGCTTGCCGACCACGGTGCCTCCGCAGATCGCGTCGGCCACTCCGTCGTCGTCGAGGTCGATGTAGAGCCCGACCTGCGCGGGGAACTCGTTGGGCTGCGCCTGCGTTCCGTTGACGATCTGAGCGCTGAGCTCGTCCGCGAGCGCTGCGGCCGGCAGAGACAGGCCCATCACCGCGACGGCGGCCCCTGCCAAGAGAAGAAGCCTCACCCTCGTCAAGCTAGACCCGATTCTGGGCTCCCGCAAGGGCGGAGACCTGCTCCCTTAGACTCCGGCGCCGCGATGCGCGAGAAGTCGCCAGAGACCTATGAGGAGAAGCTCGCCCGGCTCCAGGAGCTGCGCGAGCACGCGATTCACACGAACCCTGAGGCGGAGGAGAAGCAGCACGCCCGCGGCAAGCTGACGGCGCGCGAGCGGATCGAGAAGCTGCTCGACCCGGGCTCGTTCGAGGAGCTGGACACGTTCGTCCGGCACCGCACGAGCGACTTCGGAATGCTCGACAACCGCCCCTGGGGCGACGCCGTCGTGACCGGCAGCGGCACGATCGACGGCCGTACCGTGGCCGTCTTCTCGCAGGACTTCACCGTGTTCGGCGGCTCGCTCGGCGAGGTCATGGGCGAGAAGATGGTGAAGGTGATGGACCTGGCCGCGCGGATCGGCTGCCCCGTCATCGGCATCAACGACTCGGGCGGCGCGCGCATCCAGGAGGGTGTCGTGTCGCTTGGCGCCTACGGCGACGTGTTCGTCCGCAACGTCCAGTGCTCCGGCGTGATCCCGCAGATCTCGGTGATCATGGGGCCCTGCGCGGGCGGCGCCGTCTACTCGCCGGCCATGACCGACTTCATCTTCATGGTCAAGGAGACCTCGCACATGTTCATCACCGGTCCCGACGTGATCAAGACGGTCACGGGCGAGGAGGTGGAGTTCGAGGAGCTCGGCGGCGCGATGACGCACAACTCGAAGTCGGGCGTGGCGCACTTCGCGGCCGACGACGAGGAGAGCTGCCTCGAGGACGTGCGCTACCTCATGTCGTTCCTGCCGCAGAACAACCTCGAGATCCCGCCGCGGATGGAGACGGGCGACGACCCGGACCGCCAGGACGAGGAGCTCGACCACATCGTCCCGGACAGCCCGAACAAGCCGTACGACATGCGCGACGTGGTGCACCTGATCGTCGACAACGGCGAGTTCTTCGAGGTGCAGGAGCACTTCGCGCGCAACATCGTGATCGGGTTCGCCCGGCTGCACGGGCGGCCGATCGGCGTCGTGGGCAACCAGCCCGCGCAGCTTGCCGGCGTGCTCGACATCGGCGCGTCCGAGAAGGCGGCCCGGTTCGTGCGCTTCTGCGACGCCTTCAACGTCCCGATCCTCACCTTCATGGACGTGCCCGGCTTCCTGCCCGGCACCGAGCAGGAGTGGGGCGGGATCATCCGCCACGGCGCAAAGCTCCTGTACGCGTTCACAGAGGCCACGGTGCCAAAGCTCACCGTCATCACGCGCAAGGCGTACGGCGGCGCCTACGACGTCATGAACTCGAAGCACATGCTCGCCGACTTCGTGTACGCGTGGCCCACGGCCGAGGTCGCCGTGATGGGACCGGAGGGCGCGGTGAACATCATCCACCGGCGCGACATCGCCGCCTCGCCGACGCCGGAGGAGCGCCGCGAGAAGCTGATCGGCGACTACAAGGCCCGTTTCGCCAACCCGTACTCGGCGGCCGAGCGCGGCTACATCGACGACGTGATCATCCCGCACGAGACGCGCCCGAAGCTGATCCGGGCGCTCGAGCGGCTCCAGACGAAGCGCGTCGAGACGCCCAGGCGCAAGCACGGGAACATCCCGCTCTAGCGGCTCGCGCCCGCCAGGCTGGGTCAGCCGGTGATCCGGAAGCAGCTCGAGCCGAGCAGGCGCCCGTAGTCCCGGTCGCGACGCGGCCCGTAGCCGGGCCAGACGTACCAGCAGTAGCGGCCCCGGGCCAAGTGGTGCCTGCGCCCGAGCGAGTTCCACCGCTCGGTTAGCTGGAGCCTGTTGGTCACCGGCCAGCGGGTGAGCACCTTGCGGCCGCGGTGTAGAAGCTGCGCGTTGTAGTAGTTGGCCCGCCTGACGGTCTTCCAGACGAGCTCGGGCGCGGCGCTGAGCCGTGCGCCGTCTGCGGGAAGCAGCAGCTTCGAGCTGGTCGGCACCGCGCTCGTGCGGGCGGCGGACGTGTTCCCGGCCTGGTCGGTCAACGTGACCCGGTAGCGGTACCGGCGGCCGTTCCTCAGCTTGCGGTCGATGAAGCGACCCGTGGCGCCCCGGTAGACGACCGCCTCCGCGCTCGCCTTGGACAGCCTCACCACCTCGGCGACGTACTGCGACGAGTCCCACGTGAGCCTCACACGATGGTTACCGGGAAGCACGCTCACGTCCGGGTCGGGCGGCGGCGTCGCGTCGTAGTTGATCGTGAACGCGCCCGACGTGACATTCCCGGCAACGTCCCGACAACTTCCAGTAACACTCGACCGCCGCCCCGTCAGGCCCGTCGTAGGTGCCGCCCGTGCACGACGCAATCCCCGACGTGGCGTCCTGCCCGGTGAAGCCGAACGCCACCGGATGGTTGAACCAGTCCCCGGCGTCAGGCGGCCGCCCAAGCCCGGGACCCGTGACGTTGGGCGCGGTCCGGTCGATGTGGATCGTCATGCCATCGCTGGCCTTCTGGCGTGATTCATGGGGTCCCAGACATCGCATGACAAGTCCGTGCCACGGGTGTCCGCTGTGAAGGTCTTCTGTGTCCAGGCGAAACAGTCGCCACCATACGGCTGCGAGTCGCCGGTGTTGAAAATCCACGTCACCTCGACGGGCACGCGGTACCAGCCGCCGCAACTGTGAAGACCGCCGGGTGCACAGCGGTAGTCGATTGACGGCGCGGCACCCGCTGTAGACGGGCAGCAATACCAGCCGCGAGCAGTCCGCGAGCAATAGCCGCTTCAACGCAACTGACCTCGTGAGATGCGTGACGCGACTGAGACGAATGAGCCGCTTGCGCATAGGAGTGCGACGAGTCCGCCCGCGGCCAGCAGCAGGACGGTCGAGCTGAGATCGTTCGTCGAGGCGTTCGGTACGAGGTCGGTGAGCCGGGCGATCGCGCTCGGGTCGGTGCCGTGGGCGCCTCTTGCCCGCTGGGCGGCTGCGCGGCGTGCGTTCGCGCGCCGCACCGCCGCGCGCCGGGCGGCCGCGTGGCGTGCCTTGGCTCGGCGGACCGCGGCTCTGTGCGCCTTCGCCCGCTCGGCCTTCGCGCGACTTGCCGCGTCGGCCCCGGTTGCCGCCGATGCGGCCGCGGCGGTTCCGGTGGTCGTGGCCGACGTGCTCGGTGCGGCCGTCGACTGTGGCGCCGGGCTCGACGTGACCGTGCCCGATGAGGGCGTCTGCGTGGGCTGCGTGACTCCTGCGCCGGGTGCGGGGTCAGGCGCTGGAGAAGGCGTCTGCGGGGCGGGATCGGGTGCCGGTGCGGCGCCGGCCGCGGCCGGCCAGCATGCCCCCGCAAGGAGGCACAACAGGAAAACAAGCGCTCGGGGACCCAGGGCGGTGGAGAGGACCGCCCGTGGCCAACAACGACACGGAGCCTGCTGCTCCAGCTGCTTTGCCCTCCTCGAACTGCGGGTCAATTGCGCAACGTAGACCTGCCGTGTGGGCGTGTCAACGGACGATGCGGAACCTCACCTTCTTGGGTCTCGAGTAATTCCCGGCCGGGTCACGCGCCACGGCCCGGGCGGTGTAGAGGCCGGCGCGCAGGCGCCTCCCTCCAACCCTGCAGAAGAAGCCACGCCGATTCGCCCCCGCCGCACCGGCGTCACCGAGCTTGCCGACGCGCCGAGCGCGCCCCTTCGCGCGCACTCGCGCGATCCCGAAGCGCACCTTGGCCGCCTCGGACAGCCTGTAGCGGAACACGGTGTGCCGGCTGAAGTGGCGCGGCGTGACCCGCAGGCCGGTGAGTATCGGCGCGGTCCGGTCGGTGGCCGGCGGGCCCTGGAGCGGGAGTGGGAGCGAGCGGCGCCCCGCCGGGCCCGTGGCACTGACCCGAGCCGGAGTCGGTCCAGCTCCGTCCTGCGATCGGGACGAAGTGCCAGTCGTAGCTCGTGGGATGCAGGGTCAGCTTGAGGACGCCGAAGGTGTCGTTCTGGGCCACCTCGCTACCCGCCACCCGAGAGGTTCCAAGGCCGGTCATGAACGCGCCGCCCGTCCCGACGACGAACTGCCGGATGCCGGTCGCGCTGCTCTTCCCCTGCGCGTCCTTGGCCGCGAACCGCTCATAGTCGTGGCTGTGCCCAGAGAGCACGAGCTCCGCACCGGCGGCGTACAGGTCGCTCCAGAAGGCGCTCAGGGTCACGTGGCTGCCGTCGTGACCGGAGCTGTACCGCGGGTGGTGCCAGAACGCGAGCGTGCACGCCGCGGGGTGCGCCGCGAGGTCGGCGCGGAGCCACTGCTCCTGGATCGACCCCGCGCCGCATGACACGAGCGCGCAGTTCGAGTTCAGCGCGACGATGTGCCAGCTGCCGACGTCGAAGCTGTAGTACCCACGCCCACGCGGCCCGGCCGGCCCGTTCGCGGCTCCCGGGCCGTTGAAGTAGTCGAAATAGGATGCCCCGGCCCCGTCGTGGTTGCCGATCACCGGCCGGCTGATCGACTTCACGCGGCCCCAGGTCGGGTCGTAGACGGCCTTCAGGTTCGCCGCGGTCGGGCTGTCGTACTGGACGTCGCCCAGCGGGAGCACGGCGGCGAGACCGGCGCCTACGAGAAGGTCGGAGGTGGCTCGCTGTTGGCACCGAGTCGCGGTTCCGCTTCCCCCGTTGTAGCCGGGATCGGTCGGCGAGCACGCGATGTCGCCCGCGGCGGCGATGACGGGGTCGGCGGCGCCGGCGGGCGATGCGTTCGCCACGGCCGCGATCACCGCGGCCGCCAGGAGAAGCCGGCGCGCCGACCTCATCACTGAGGAGCCGCCTTCAGCGCCAGCACGGCGGCGCCGCTCGTCGAGGCTCCCGACAGGGTCCAGGAGAGCGCGTAGGCGCCCGTCGTCGAGACGATCCCGTAGGCCGCTCGGCCGCTGACCGTTGACGCGTTGAAGTCGGCGAGCTCGGAGAAGCCCGGCGTGGTCAGGGTCGACGACATCGTGCGCGGGAAGTTGAGCGCGCCGACGACGAGGTCGCTCGGATTGGTGGTCGTGATCGCCGGCGTCTGCGCCGTCGTGGCCGAGGCGTTCCCCTGGCCTCCCGACGCATCGACGGCCTCCATCGTCGCGACACCGCTCCACTCGGACACGTTCGCGCTGACTATGTCCGGAGCGGACAGGGTCGCCGTGACCTGCGACACCGGCGCGGCGACCGTCGCGTGCCAGAGCTCCACGCGCGTGTTCGAGCCTGCCAGGAATCCCACCGGGCCCCTCGTCCACCTGTTGCCCGCCGAATCGGTCACCCAGCTGACCGAGGTGGTGCTTCCGGCCTGCACGGCGATCGCGGCCACGAGCGCATGACCGGAGCCCGAGGCGATCGGAACGGTCAGGGAGGACGCGGCCGTCGCGGCTCCCGCCGTGGCCTGGCGCACGAGCGCAACCGCCGCGGGCGGTGGAGGCGGTGGAGGTGGCGGCGGGGGCCCGCTCCCCGGGAAGTCGTAGCTCTGCACGTCGAAGGTCTGGCCCTGCGAGTTGGTCGGCTCGACGGTCACGTGCGTGCCGTCGACGGTGACCTTCAGGAAGTGGAACACCTGCGCGATCGAGGTCGGTCGCAGCGTGCCGCAGGCACTGCCGCCGGTCGTGTAAGACCAGCCGATCGCGTAGGCCACCGGCGCGCTGCACTTCGTCGCGGGCTCCAACCGAGCGCCGCCTCCGCCCGTCACGTAGGTGACCAGCCCGCCGTCGGGCTTCGCGTTGCGCGTGTAGTTGTGCGCGTGGCCGCTGAATCCGATCGCCACGCCGTTGCGGGCGAGCAGGCCCTCGAGGCTGTTCGGACCACGCAGCCAGGGGTCGGACACCTCCGTCCCGTTCGACGAGTACATCGGATAGTGGAAGAAGGCGAACTTCAGCTGCGACGGGTTCGCCTGCAGATCCTTCGCGAGCCAGAGGTACTCGGGGCTCGTGGGCGTCCAGTGGGTGTCGTAGTCGTTCTTGTACTGGTCCGCCGTGCCGACGTTCGACGAGCTCCAGGAGGCCTCGAGCACATAGAAGCGCGCGACGCCGACGTCGAACGCGTACCACGCGCTCGGATAGGAGGCCGAGTTCGTCCCGTTCGGGCAGCAGTACGTCTCCATCGTGTACCGCTCGTCGGGGTCCGACGCCGCCGTCGGCTGAGGCCAGTTGGTCAGGAAGGTGCCGTTGAAGCCGTGGTTCCCGGTGGCGCTGAAGAACGGCGTCGAGGCGCCGAACTTGGGCCAGAACTGCGGCCCGAAGATCGTGCTGACGTTCGAGCCGGTCTGATTGAGATCTCCGTAGGTCGTCTGCGTGCCCGACGGATAGGCGGTGTCGCCCGCGCCCATCACGAAGCGCGCCCCGCTCTTTGCGATCTGCGTCATCACGTCCGCCTGGCGGTTGTCCGACTCCCGCCTCCGTCGTGCCCACGGCGCCGAAGTCGCCCAGGACGGCGAACGAGAACGGCGCCGTCGCGCCGGCCGGTAGCTGGGAGCTGAACGAGATCGAGGGATCCGTCCCCAGCAGGTCGAGCACGGCCGGGGCGGTCCCGAACTCGACGCGGTAGCAGTACTGCGCGGCCGGCGCGAGCCCGCTCATCGTGGCGCGCCACTGGTACTCGGCGACGCCGTTGACCGTCATGCTCGTCCGGGTCGCCGTCACCGAGTGCGCCGAGCACGGCTCCACGCCCTCGCGCCCGTACGTCAGCCGGCCGCTGGTGCGGGAGCGGTCCGTGGCCCAGTTCACGGTGGCGGCGGTCCCCACCACGTCGGTCAGATACGGGTACCGCGTGAGCTGGGGCGTGTACGCGACCGCGGCCGGCGGCAACACCAGGGCGCAGAGCAAAGCGATCGCTGTGATCAGGTACTTCGTCCGCCGACCGTACGCCCGGTCGCGCACCCCCCACAACGCGAGGATTGGTGACTTTCCTACCGCCGAAGGGTGACCCGCGGCCGCAGCAGCAGACCCAGGCTCGCGATCAGGAAAAGCGCCATCGCGCCCAGTAGCGGAACGCCGTAGTTCACACCCGTGGCGGCCGGCTCGCTGGAGTCGAACTCGCCCGAGTGGGCCAGCTTCGCGTGCCTCACGTCCGCCACCACGTCCAGGTACCGGGAGCCGTGCCGCACGCTCGGCTCGATGTGCGTGTTCTCGCTGAACTCGTTCCAGCTGATCAGCCCGAGCGCGTCCGGATCGGAGCTCGCAGCGGCGTCCAGCTCCTCGCGCAGGGTGTCGCCGCCGTGGCGCTCCACCACGCTCGTGCCCCCCACGAGGCGGGCGTCGAATCCCGGCGCGGCCGAGGGGATCCAGATGCCGCCGCCGGCGTGCACGGCTCGTCCGATCGCGCGGAGCTTGCCGGCCTGGTCGGGATATGTGCGCGGGTTGACGGATGCCCAGTAGTACGCGTCACCGTCCACGAGGCCGGCGAGCCGCCGGTAGCCCGCGACGTTGCGCTCGGAGGCCAGGATCAGCAGCCCGTCACGCCGCGGACGCGTGACCGAGGCCACCTCGCGTCGCGAGAACCGCCATGTGCCCGACCAGATCACGAGCGGCTTGCGGAATGCCCGGAAGGCCGTCCGATCGGCGAGGTTGGTGCGGAACCAGTCGAGGTCACGCGCGACGCGTGCCGCGGGCAACGGCTCGCGATAGAAGTCGAGCCCCTGGTAGATCACGAGCAGCTTGAAGTGCTCCGAGGCGGCCACGTCGGCCAGCCGCTCGAGCCGCCTGTTGAGGACGGGCGTGCTCTTCCAGCTCACGATGAAGCCGTCGATGCCGGCCCGCTTCGCCCACGCGATGTGCTGGCGCATGACGTCCCGGTCGTCGCTCGAGTAGCGCCCCAGCACCGGGAAGTCGGTCTTGGCGCGATCCCACGACGGCCCGTTGAACCAGATGTAGTAGTAGGCGAACAGCGGATCGGGCCGGTCGGCGGCGCGTGCGGCCGGCGCGCCGACCGCCGACGCGACCAACAGCGCGGCCACCGCGCAGGCCGCGGTGCCGACCCGAGCCGGACGCCGCGCATAGAGCAAGCCGAGAGCGACCGAGCCCAGGATGAGGAGGACCACGGCGATGTCGAGCCAGCTGATCACGCGCAGCTCCACACGCTGGTCGCCCGAGAGCGCCACCGGGCGGGACGAGGAGATGCCGAGGGCGTCGGCGCTGACCCGATAGTCCCCTCGCGGGAGCGAGCTCACCGTGACCTCGCCGCCGGAGCCCACGGCGTAGTGCTCGATGCGCCCGTCCGGAAACTGGAGCCGCACGGCGGAGCCGATCGGGAACCCGAGCAGTGCATCGTGCACCTCGAAGCGCGCCGAGAACAGCAGCAGCCGCAGCCGGATCTCCCGCGTCTTGGCCGGGAAGAAGCGCTGCTGCGCGCGGTGCACCACGCTCGCTCCCGTCACGTCCACCCGCTCGGCGGCATAGGAGACCAGGGTGGACCGCCGGCCGCCGGTCTCCGGGACCACCCGGTTGCCCTGAAGCCAGCCCGACGTCTGGCCACGGAACGTCCGCCGCTCGCCGTTGCTGCCCAACAGCGTCACGGAGTCGACCACCTCGGGGTCCACCCTCCTGCCCGCAAGGTCGACGAACCTCAGTCCCACGCGGTGGTCCAGGTCGAGCGCCGCGACGCTCCCGCGGCCGTACCAGCGGTCGAAGCGTGCCCGCGTCCCGGGGTCGATGCGCGTCGCGAGGGCGCGCACGCGCCGCCGCGTCCCGACCGCGTCCGGCGGCGGGTAGGCCCGGCCCGCCGCGTCCGACACGAAGCGGACGCCATCGACCGAGAACGTCATCCCGGGTGTGGGCGGGTTGGTCTGGATCACGGCGGGAACGCGGTCGGAGGCCTGCGCGGGGGCGGGCCCCGGCCCCAGGAGGAGGACGATCGCCAGCGCGGCGAGCGGCATGGCTGTGGCGCGCCTGCGGCCCGCCCGCCGAATGAGCGCCACCGCGAGCATCACGGCCGCGCCGTACCAGAGGTAGATGACCCACCGCCGCGGCTCACGGTCCGGGTCGGGCGCTCGGGTGGCCGGGACGATCTCGGCCGCCCGCCCGGGGGCGGCGAAGTCGAACGCGCTGGTGATGTCGTTCGCGCGGGCGTCGCGCCGCGACAGCGGGCGCAACCCCCAGTTGTGCTCGATGAACCTGGGGACCGACGCGTGCTCGAGGGTGGTGCCGTCCACGGCCCCCCGGCGCGCGAACGGGCTCACCAGCAATGCCGGGACTCGGAAGCCGCGGCCCGCCGGCGGCGGCACGTGGTCGTACCAGCCGCCCCACTCGTCGTAGGTCCACAGGAACGCCGAGTGCGGCCAGAGCGTGCTCCGCGCCAGGGCGTGACGAGCGAGCGGACCAGCGTCTGTCCGGTCTCGGGCCGGCCGCGGCGGATGCTCGCTGCCGCCGGCGGGAGCGATGTACGCCACCTGCGGGAGCGTCCCGTCACGCAGGTCGTCGTAGTACTGGTCCAGGTCGACGATGTGCCGGAACAACCGCGGCCGGTGCACGAACCGCGGCATGTTGAGGAGCGGGACGCGCACCGCCTGCTTGCTCGTTGCGGGGGGTGCGCCGGCGCGACGCCTCTGGCTCGGGTCGTAGTCCTCCACGTAGAACTTCCATGAGATCCCGCGCCGCTCGAGCCGGTCGAAGATCGTCTCCCGCGACCTCGGCGAGCCCGCCACCCAGGCCAGCCGGTTGGGCACGCTGCCGCCGCGCGAGGACGCGAACCATCTGTCGAAGAGCACGTACTCGCCGGCGACGTTCCAGTAGAACGGCAGGTCGCGCCCGTCGTAGTGGCCCATGACCGCCGACTCGGGGAGCTGTCTGCCCCGCGAGACGCCGCTGATGAAGCCGTCCATGTGGCCGCCGCGCGCCTGGGCGCGGTGGGTGGACCCGTCGTGCGGGAGGTCCGGCCCGGCGCGATCCCCCAGCCGGAAGGGACGCACGCACGGCCGCCGGCCGCGCGACGGATGAATCGGCATGCAGGCGCCGCGAGGGATCCCGTCGGCGCCCGGATACGTCCCGAAGTAGTTGTCGAAGGAGTGGTTCTCCTGCATCAGCACCACGAAGTGCCGGATCGGCGTGGCCGGCGAGACCTCCCCCGAGGCCGCTTGTGCGGACGCCGACCAGCCGGTCACCGTGAGCGCGAGCAGGAGGGCGACGCGGCGGCTCACGGCCGCACCTCGTAGACGACGATCGCCGGCTTCCTGGCGGTGCGGCCGTCCGCGGTGGCCATCGGGAGCGTCTCGACGTGCACGGCGCGCGCGTCATAGCGCTCGGCGTAGCCCAGCAGGCGATCGGAGAAGCCGGGAGCGCGCGACGCCGAGAAGGTGTCCCAGACGACGTACTGGATGTCGCCGGTGCGCAGCGCCTGGTCCGGGTTCAGGATCGGCTCGTACGACGGGTTGCGGTTGAGCGGGTTCGGGCTCACCGAGAGCCCGTGCGCCTCGCGCCGCCCGTAGAACTGCACGAGGTTCGCCATCGACGGGCCGATCGTCATGAAGGTCGCCCCCCTCGGCACGTGGGAGTCGATCCAGTCGCCGGCCTCGCGACCGGCGGGCAGCCCGCCCGCGCCGGCCAGCACGGTGCGCTGCTCGGTGGACGCGACACGCCCGACGCTCACCGCGAGCAGGCTCACGCAGACCACCGCCAGCACCGGGCGCATCCGCCTTCCCACCAGTGGGCGCGCGGCGAGCACGGCCACCGGCGCCGCGATCGGCAGGAGGTACTGGAACCCCTTCACCGGCCACAGCTCGAAGAACAGGACGGGCACGGCGATCCAGCACAAGAGGAGCCGCTCGGGCCACGAGCCGCGCCTCCGCATGATCACGAGGCCGGCGATCGCCGCGGCGAGAACCAGCGGGCCGATCATCTCCGGCACGTTCGACGCGTAGAAGACCCAGTCGTGGTTGGGCCGCCGGAACAGCTGCCAGGTGAGGTAGCTCTCGCCCGTGCCGGAGCGCCCGCTGAGGACGATGCTCAGCGGGAACGGCGCGATCACGAGCACCATCACCGCCATCGAGATCGCGAGGTCGCGCAGCCGCACGCGCAGCTCGGGCGTGAGCGCCAGGAACGCGTAGATCGCGAACAGCAGCACGATGCTCGTCTCCTTCGCGAGGAAGGTGAGCCCCATCGCCGCGCCGGTCGCGTACAGCCAGGCCACCCGCCCGCTCAGCACGAAGCGCACCAGGAGGAGCAACGTCAGCGTGGCGAGCATCGTCATCGGCCCGTCGAGCAGCACCTGGCGCGAGACGACGACGTGGTAGGGCATCACGGCGAGCAGCAGCGCCGCGACCAGGCCGGTGCGGCGCCCGTAGAGCTGCCTGCCCAGCTCGTAGACCAGGAACACGGTCGCCACCCCCGCGGCAACCGACACGAGGCGCTCGAAACCGGTGTGGAGCCCGAGCCGCCACCCGAGCGAGAGGAACGTCTGCACGAGCAGCGGGTGGGCCCGGAAGATGGGAAACAGGTCGTCGAGCTCCGGCGCGCCCGCGATCGCCGCGCCCTGGCCGGAGTAGACCGCCTCGTCGCTGTTGAAGCCGACGCTGTTGAGGTGCCAGAGACGAAGTCCCGTCGCCAGCGCGAGCACCGCCACCGAGCTGGAGCTTCGGCGTCAGGTTGCGTGTGCGCAGCTCATCTGCGAGCGCGCGCAGCCGTGAACCGGGCGACGCGCGGCTTCTAAGCGTGGACGGGCGCACGCTCCCTGTGGCCGTTCTGGGCGGGGTGGCCGTTCCGGCCGGCGTGACCGTTCCAGCCGCCCACCACGCCCGGCAGCCGGCTCCACCAGTCCATCGACTCGCTGCGCATCAGCGTGGCCGGGAGGCCGCTGAGCGCGTGCGCCACGATCTCTCGCTCGCGGTCGGCGAGATCCATGCCGTTCCGCGAGCGGAGGAAGCCCTCGATCGCGGAGTACGGCGGGAACCCGTATGCGTCCTCGCAGTTGCTGAGCAGAGTCGCGAGCGCCTCGCGCTCGTCCAGCACCGCCTCGCCGCACCCGCCGCGCTCGATCACGACCATGCCGGCCAGCCGCGCGTCGACCGCCACGTCCACGTCCGGCACGAGCCGCTCCACGTGGAACTTCGGCGGCGGCACGAGCAGCTGGACGATCGTGTTGATCGTCGCCGCAGGCAGGTGCGTCTTGGCCAGCACGAAGGCGAACCGCCGCCCTGAGCGCGAGTGCAGGCGACTCTGGACGACGAGCCCCCAGCGCTCGCGGCGCGAGAGGAGCGGGGTCTTCACCGCGCGCAGCGTGTGCCTGCTGATGGTCATCGGCTTGGGGTAGGTGAGCACCCGCCCCTGGGGGGTCACGAGCGTCAGGTCGTCTGACAGGAACGAGTACGCCGTGCTGTCCAGGATCTTGAGGCTGGTCGTGGTCTTCCCGGTGTCCGTGCGCGCGGTGAGCAGGAACGCGCGTCCGCCGTCCGCGAGGCACGCCGCGTGGACGAGCGCGTACCCGCGCTCCGCGAAGGACCAGCGCAGGATCGGCTCGACGACGTTCGTGTAGAGCACGTGCGGCGATCGCCCGACGAGCGGGGAAGCCGTGGCCTCGATCTGCCGCCCCGCGTGGATGACCAGCCCGAATCCGAGGCCGCCCGGACCTTCCCTGTAGCGAACGACGGATCCCACCCGGTCGCCGTTCGCGGAGACCCGGCCCAGGCGGACCCGGATGTCCGGCTCACTGGCCAGGCCGCCGACCCGGAAGCGCTCGAGCTCCGGTAGGCGGACCTCTGAGGAGACGGAGAGGATGCCGTGGATGTCGTAGGAGTACGGCCCCCACGTCTGGACGTCCGGCGGGCTCGCCTTCGCCCAGATCCAGCCGTCGGCCAGCCCGTAGCGGACGAGCGTGAGCACCAGGAGCGAGATCACGTTCGAGACCACGTAGTGGATCCCGAGCCCGGAGGTGAGGAGCACGAGCAGGGGGCCGCGCAGCGCGAGCGCGATGTTGTTCATCAGGAAGAACATGGCCATGCGCGTGCCGCGACTCCGCCGGTGGTCCCGGCCCGAGAACACCCACGCCTCGGTGAAGCAGAAGTTCCACAGCGTGGACCCCTGCGTCGCGATCACCGCCGAGACCACGTAGAAGAGGCCGATCACGTCGGTGAAGAACGCGAGCAGCACGGTGTTGACCACGAGGCCGGAGAGGCCCACGATCCCGAAGCGGGCGAATCGCAGCCGTGCCAGCAGGCCGAGGTAGCGCATCGCCTCCCGGGTCGAGGCCTTGCTGCGGCCGGCGCGCCGCTCCCCGAACTTGAACGAGACCTCGGCCGCGCGCAGGCTGGGATGCCGGACGAGGATCTCGAGCAGGATCTTGAAGCCGCGCGGCCGCAGAGAGTCGAGGTCGAGCGCCTCGCGCCGCACCAGGAAGAAGCCGCTCATCGGGTCGCTGACGCCTCTGAGGCGGCGCGGGAACGCCATGTGCGCCGCGGTGGTGGTGGACCGCGACGCCATCGCCCGCATCCACCCGAAGCTCCCGGCGTCGCCGTCGTCGCAGTACCGGCTCGCCACCACGATGTCGAGGTCGCGCGACTCGCCCTGCTCGAGCAGCGCGGCGATCAGCTCCGGCGGGTGCTGGAGGTCGGCGTCCATGACGCAGACCCACGGGCCGCGCGCCTCGCGCATGCCCTGAAGAACTGCCGCGCCGAGCCCGCAGATCCGCCGCTGAGGCGCCTGCGGAACCAGGACGAGCTCGTGATGCCCGTCCTCCGCGAGCGCATCGACCAGCTCGCGAGTCCCGTCGTCGCTGTCGTCGACGAAGATGATCTCGATCGCGACGGTGGGAAGCGCGGCCTCGAGCCGCTCGACCAGTGCGGCTACGTTGTCGCGTTCGTTCTTGGTCGGGACGACGATCGACAGAAGCGGAACTGCAGCCTCGTCGAGGACCTGTGGCGGAGGCTCCGGCGCGGTGAGCGATACGGCGGCTTGCACCACACCAGACTCATCCGCTAGCTCCTGCCCCGCATCGAGCCAAGGGGTGATTTGTCTTCCTCGAAGGGGGCATCTTTCGCCCGGAAGTACCGTGATACCGCCTGCGCACGGTTGTGCACTCCAAGCTTCCGCAGGATGTGCTTCACGTGCGTCTTGACCGTGTCCTCCGAGACGATCATCCGAGCGGCGATGCGTGCGTTCGTCTCACCCTCCGCGAGCATCGAAAGCACCTCGAGCTCGCGGCGCGTGAGGTCGTCCTCGAGCGCGTTCGCCGTCCGCGGCCGGAGCTGCGGCACCGTCTGGCGAGCCCCGGGAGAGTCGAGCTCGATCTCGGGCCGGCTCAACGCCACCACGCTGGCCTCGGTGGACCGGGCGAGCGCGACCACGCGCGCGGACTGCTCGCGGAGCCGGCTGGCGAGCACGCAGCGCTCGAGCGCGCAGCCGAAGCCCTCGGCGAATGCCCAGACCGTCTCCAGGTCGTACTCGGTGAGGACCTGGCCCGTGGCGCCGAGGTCGGCGTGCATCAGCGCGACTGGGCGCTGGTGGCACACGACCGGAGCGGCGACGAAGGCGGACGCGCCCGGAAGGAGCCCGAGTGCGCGCTGATCGCCGAGAGCGTCCTCGACCAGCACCGCCCGCTGCCGGCGCAGCACCTCCGACTCGTGGAGGCCGGGTCCGAGCGGCGGCGGATCGGTGGCGAGCGCCGTGAGCTCGTCGAGCTCCTGCGGATTCAGGTCGCGCCCGTGAACGCTCTCGAGCGTGAGCGTTCGCCCGCGGACGCTGAACACGGCTGCGCGGTCGAAGCCGAGGTTCTCGCACAGCGCGTGAACGGCCTCGCGGAAGAGCGTCTCGAGCGAGCCGAGCGTTCGCAGGCGCCGCAGGGCGCTGCCCACTCCGCAGTCGGGAAGGGCGTTCATCGGAGCCTCAGCTCCTCGCCGGCCTCGAGCACGTCCGGGTCGCCGGAGCGGATGCGGCCGTCGAGGTTGAGCTGGGCGAGCTTCTGGACCTCCGCCCTGACGCGCGCGTCGGAGGCGGCGGACAGCTTGCTCCGGGCGATGTTCGACAGGGAGTCGCCCGGCTTCACCACGTAGGTGACCGCGCGATGCTGCGTGGCCGCCTGTCGCGCACGCGGACCGGCGCGGACCACCGGAGCGATGGGAGCGGCCCGTGAGACCGCGGGGGCGAGCGACACGGACGCCGGCTCCGTCGAGGAGGGGATGACGGGACCCGCCGGGGCGCTCACCGAGCGCGCGCTCGTTCGGGTCGCACGCGCCGGCGCGGCGGATGCGACGATCGGGATCTTGATGGACCCGGAGGCGCGCGCCGCGGTGGTGCGCCGTGCGCGGTCTCGCGCCGGGGTGCCGGCGAGCAGGATGCCGGACTCCGCCGTCGCGCCGTCGCTGCCCTGAGGCGCGGCCCGGGTGGCGAACAGCGCGCCCGCCACCGCGCCGATGCCGAACATGGCCAGCAGCACGGCACATGTGAGTCCGAAGTTGAGACGTACCTCTCCCTGCTTGCGCAGGGTCAGGACGAGCATGAGACCGGCAAGGGCCACAAGTGCAGCGATGAGCTCGGGTGGGACGCCGCTCGTCCCGGACGCCGGACCGTCCCGGCTCGCCACATCGGCGGGCACCGGCCGGGCGTGTGGCTGCTCACCTGCGCTCTCGAGCCCGAAACTCGGGCTCGGCGACTTGCGCGTGAGCGTGCCTGGCTGCGTGTTCCGCTCGTGCGACGAGGCGGTGGGCCGGCTGGTCCCGGCGAACAGCACCCGCCTGGTCTGGCGGCCGACGATCCCGTCGACCGCCAGGCCATGCCGCTGCTGGAAGCGCTGCACCGCTCCCTGGGTCAGCGGGCCGTACAGGCCGTCGATCGGGCCGGGCCGGTCACCCGACCGCCGAAGGCGGTCCTGCACGATGCGAACGGCGTGCGCGCCGGCCGCGCTCTCGTAGCCGGACCCCCGCTCGAGCACACCCGCGGACGCGAGCCTGTCGCGCTCCGCGGCGTGGCCGGTTGCGGGGATCGACAGCGCCACGAGCACCGCCACGAGGGCGACGAACAGGATGCGCGGCCGGGAGATCGGTTCACACGTCATTCACAGGTCAGGTACCCCCGCCGGCGGCCGTGAGGCCCGATATCGAGGCGGTAACCGGTGGTACCAGTGCGGTATCAGACGCCTTACAGCACGGATTGCAGGCGCGGCGGTCCCTCATGTGGCACCAGGACACAGGTTCCGGGCGAAACCGAGACGGGATCCTCCACCCAGCACCCGGTGTTGACCAGCTCGACGCCGCTCTCGGTCTCCGAGCGGCCGGGGCCGTGCAGGTGCCCGAACAGGACGTGCCGCGCGTCGATGCCCAGGTTATGGACCACCTGTTCCATGGCGGGCACCCCGAACCGGACGCGCGCGCCGAGCTCGGCACGCGGCCGCTCCCACCTCCTGACGAGCCTTCTCGCCCCATGCGCCGCGGCGCGCACCACGGCCGGCTGGACGCCCCAATGGATCAGCCGGTAGATCGGCGCGAGCGCTCGCTCGTAGTCCTCCGGCGAGCGGTAGCCGTCGTGGTCGATCCGCCGGACTCGCTCGACGGCGGCCCTCGCCCTGCATTCGAACGTCGGCGCCTCGGAGTGGCAGTCCAGGTAGTGCCCGTGGGTGGCGTACACGTCGTCTCGCACCCACAAGCCCGGATACGCGAGCACCACCGGGGAGCCGCCCATGCATCGCACCACGGGCTCGAGCGCGTCCCCGGGCCGCACCTCGAGACGGTGCTCGAGCCCCAGGTGCCGTGTGCGCCTCAGCCCGTCCTCGGCGAACCGGTGGTCGTGGTTCCCAGGCACGATCGTCAGCCTGCGCGGACCAAGCGCGGCGCCGAGCGCCTCGAAGAAGGGGAGTGCGCGCTCGATCGAGTCCGCCAGCGAGTCGTCGCGCAGCTCGACCGTATCTCCGAGCAACACGACCTCGTCCGCGTCGGAGAGCGCGTCGAAGAGCCGCACCCGGACCTCGGGGCGGCGCAACAGGTCGGCGCCGGAGTGGGTGCCGAGGTGGAGGTCGGACACGACCGCCGCGCGCATGCGCCCAAGTCTCGCTCACGTGGAGATTCGGGGTTAAGGTTGGAAAGCCAACCGGTGCATTTCCTCTCCCCAAGGACGTCATGGCCCGACGCTTCCGCACCGCCCGAGATACGGCCACCGGCCGACTGCTGTCCGCATACCGCGAAGGTGGGGACGAGCGCGCGCGCACCCGGCTGGTCGAGCTGTACATGCCGCTCGTCGAGGCGCTCGCTCACCGGCACGACCGCCGCGGCGCGGAGCACGACGACCTCGTGCAGGCCGGGTCGATCGGGCTTCTGAACGCAATCGAGCGGTTCGATACCAAGCGTGGCGAGGAGTTCGTCGCCTTCGCGGTGCCGACCGTCGCCGGTGAGATGAAGCGGCACCTCCGCGACCGGGGATCCACCGTGCGCCTGCCGCGGCGCCTGCACGAGGCCGGCATGCGCGTCCCCGCGGCTCGCGAGCAACTGACGGCGAAGCTCGGGAGGGCGCCGAGCGCCGACGAGCTCGCCGCCGAGCTGGGCGTCACGCATCAGGATCTCGCCCGGCTGCAGTCCGCGATCGCGAAGCCGGCCGACCCCGCGGGCCAGGCGGACTCGAGCGAGCTCGATGCGAGCGACGTACGGCTGGCTCTGTCGGGCGCCTTCCGGACGCTCGACGAGACCGACCGCAAGATCCTCTACCTGAGGTTCGTGGAGGAGCGCAGCCGGCGCGACGTCGCAACCGAGCTCGGCATGTCACAGAGCGCGCTCGCGCGGCGCGCCGACGGGGCGCTTGCCAAGCTCCGCGCCGAGCTCGAGGGCCGAGCCTTCGAAGAGGCGCCGGCGGCAGCACCGGCGGCGGCGGCGGGCGCCGGGCAGGCGGCCCAGGTCGTGCGGCTCGAGACCGGCTCGGCCGATCCTCCCGAGCCCGGCGCCGAGCCGGTCAGGTCACGAGGCGGCCACAGCGGGCGGCTGATGCTGCGGATGCCGCAGTCGCTCCACGCCGATCTCGCAGAGGCGGCCGAGCGCGAGGAGGTCAGCCTCAATCAGTTCATCACCAACACGCTCGCCGCCTCGGTCGGGTGGCACGTGGAGGGCGCTGAGCTGCCCGGCTCGCCGCCGGGTCAAGCCGCGCCGCGCTGGCTGCCCGCTGCGCTCGTGACCAACATCATCGTGATCGCCATCGCCGGGCTGGTCGCGCTTGCGCTCCTGGTCGTCGCGCTCACCCAGGCGCTCTGACGAGGCGCTCTACTTCACGACGAGCTTGAACGCCGACTTGAGGTCGTCGCCGCCGCCCGAGGTCCCGGCCACGAGCGCGTTCAGCGGCTCGAGGTACGGCTTCGCGTCCTGCCAGTCCGCGTCGTCGCCCGCCGAGGTGGAGTCGACCAGGTCGAGGATCGGCTTCATGAGGACGTAGAGCGAGACGTCGTAGCCGCCGAGCGAGTCCTTCACGGCGGTGAAGTCCGGCGAGTCGGCCAGCTTCTCGGCCGGGTTCGCCGCGGCCTTCGCCGCCGCGTCGCCGTACGCGACGATCACGCGCCCGCCTGCCTGGAAGAGATGGATCTCCTGCGGGAGGTTGGCGATCCTCACGGTGAACCCGCCGCTGCGCTTCCGGATCTCGGTATTGCTGTCGGATTGAGTCCGCGCGAGCCGCTCGATCGCTGCCAGGAACCGTGCGGACTTCGCCTCGTCGGAGGTCTCCACCACGAGCGCCCCGTCGAGGCTCGCCACGGTCTTCCCGCGCACGAAGATCCCGAAGTCGCCCATCCACGAGAGCACGTCCTGTTGGAGGTCGAGCCCGGTGGCCGCCTTGAACTGGCCCTCGACCGCGTCCCGGCCGCCGGCCACGCCGGCGAAGGCGTCCTCGTAGAAGCCGATCAGCTTCCCGAGATCCTTCTGGCCGAGCGCCAGCCAGGAGTCAGCGGGGAGGTCGCCGAGCAGGTCGCTGCCCTCGCCGAAGAAGGCGAACGACCGAGCGAGCTCGGCCGGAACGTCGGCCTCCGCCACCACGCCGTCCTCGTCCGCGTCGATGGTCGCCGAAATCGGCTCCTTGAAGAACTTCCCGAACGAGTCAGGGATGGGCGTGCCCACCTCGCGCGCGGCGTCCAGCAGTGCGGGCGAGTTGACGTAGAAGAAGCCGAGCCGGTCGCTCGCGGCGTTGTCGAGAGCCTTCTTGTAGTTCTCGTCGTCCGAGAGCTTCTTGCCGCCCTTGCTCGTGTCGATGGCGGCCTTCACGCCGTCCTCGGTCCCGAGCACGAGGAAGCCGTCGAAGACAGCGCCCGCCTCCTCGGAGCCGTCCGTGAGGTACTCGACGCCCTTGTAGTCGTGCTTGGTGAGCTTGCCCTCGGCGGACTTCTCGAGCGTCGCGCGGGCCTTGTCCTCGTCGGTCGTCGCGACCAGCCCCGCGGACGCCTTCGCGTCACCGCTCTGCCCGATGCCTCCCACGAAGAACGCCGCCTCGTCGCCGAGCCAGGGCTCGATGTCCTGCCTGAAGCTGATCGGCGCGTCCGACTTGCGCAGGCCCTTCTCGATCAGGTTCTTCAGCTTGTCGCCGGCGCTGCCGCTGCCCGGGAACTTGGACAGGATCGAGTCGATCGCCTGCTTCTGGTCGCCCTCCGGCGCGAGGTTCGCCTCGCCGTACATCACGGAGCCGGCGGGGACCAGCTCGGATGCACCCGATGCGGCCGTGCCCGTGTCGCCGCACCCCGCGGCAAAGCTGACCGGCACGACGAGGACGACGAGGGTGAGAAGCAGTTTGCGCATATGGCCTCGTATTCGGGGGGAGGGCGTCAGAGCTTTAGAGCCGGATCGAGTCCGCGCGAACGCGCCCGGCGCGATGCGCCTCGATCAGCGCCAGGCAGAGCGCGAGATCCTGGATGGCCAGCCCGGTGGAGTCGAACAGCGTAACCCCGTCCGGAGCGGAACGCCCTGGATGGGAGCCGGTCAGGACCGCGCCCAGCTCGGCCACGTCGTCGCGGCTCACCAGCCCCGCCTCCACGGCAGCGGTGAGCTCGCCGCCGTGGCTCGCCTGCTCCCACTCGTCGCAGAACAGCTGACACGCAGCCACCGCCTCGGGCTCGGCCTCAGCCTTGCCCGGCCCGTCGGCTCCCAGCATGTTGAGATGCAGGCCCGGCCGGAGGTCGTCCCTACGGACCACCGGCTCGTTGCCGGGGGTGACGCACGTCACCACGTCGCAGGCGAGCGCGTCCTCGCGCGTGCCGGCCTCCCAGCCGAGCTCGCCCGCGAGCTGGCCGGCGGCCTCGGGGTCGGGGTCGAAGCAGACGCCAGGGCCGTACTCGGCGGCCGCGAGACAGCGGGCGGCCCAAGTGCCGTGCAGCCCGCAGCCGACGATGCCAACCGTGAGCGCGTCCTCCCGGGCCAGCTCCTGCGCGGCCACGGCCGCAACGGCACCGGTTCGCAGCGCCGTGACGGCGCGCACGTCCACGAGCGCGATCGGCTCCCCGTCGACGGCGGAGGACACGCAGATCACCCCCATCACCACCGGCAGGCCCGCCTGCGGATTCCCCGGAAACGACGTGACCCACTTGAGGATCGCGAGCCCGGCCCCCTTGGCCGGCATCGCCCGAAAGTCCCCGTTCGGCGAGGCGTCGAGATACACCTTCGGCGGCATCTGCCACTCCGCCCCCGCGTACTCGACGAACCCATCCCGGACCCGCTCGATCGCATCAGCCGGCTCGATCGCCTGAAGAACGAGGTCCTGCGGGAAGACGAGCAGATCGGCCATCGCGGACACGCTAACCGCCCATTGTCTCGTCTGACGCAAAGAGTCTCTTGTTTGATTAATTACTTTCTAGTAATCTACTGTTATGTACGCAAATCGTTGTCTCCTCCTCATCGCAACCGCCGCTGCTGTGGCGTGGGCCACAGCGAGTCCTGCGGCCGCCAAGCTCACCAGTCATAAGGAGGCGCTCGCCGCGGGCGACCCTGCCGCCACTGCGCCTTCGTTCGATGACGACGCGCACGGCACTGTGTTCCGCGGTGAGCCTGTTGGGAAGGACGCGATCCTCGCGCATGACCTTGCATGTCTTGCTGTTCGGACGGGGCCCAGTCGGTGCTACGAGTCCGCGAAGGAACTGGAGGCGGCCGAGAGGCCGTATATCGCCGCGGCAAGCAGGCGGTCGCGTCCCAAGGCGCATGCGGCGTGCGCCATCTACGACATCCTCCACATCTGGGTCTCTGCCGATTACACCGGATCCGTGGCGAGCCTCGCAGACCGTTTGCGGTGGGCGAACATCGGCAACGGCATGAACGACCGCGGTAGCTCTTTCGTGATGGGCGACCACTCGGGTCACCTGGCGGAGCACTATGACGGCCTCGGGTACTGGTACCCAGGCGACACGGGTGTCTGCGGGCACGAAGACAACCTGAACACCAACGGGTCCGGCTGGAACAACCGGATCTCGTCGCGCTATCGCAACTGAGCCTGTGCGACGCGCGTCGCCAATTCGGCCCGTCCGCTGGGTGTGTACCTGCGCTGCGGTCCTCGCGCTCAGCCATGCCCAGTCCGGATGCTTAGGCGACGATGCGTCCGCGACTGCTGGTCGGGACCGGCCGTTTGCCGATTTCGTCGACGTGTTTGCCGCCGATCTCGCGGGGTCCCCGCACGGTTTGGCGCTGGCCGTGGTTGGCCGAACGCGAAGCGGGCCGTCAACTGCACAAGCCGTCGCGCTCTACACGCGAGGCGCGGGGTCGGGATGGCGGCGTGCGCCGCGACTCGCCCGACCGCTTGCTCCAGGGAGCGGGATCTCCGTCGCCTATCTCGGACGGGTCCCATGCGTCGCCTATGAGGCGCGGCCGAGAGGGCGGGTGTTGATCTGTCTCGTGCGAGGGCGGTGGCGCGACCTCCCCAAGCGCGGGTTACCGGACCCGCCCGCCCGGCTCGTGAAGGTGGCGCCCTGGTCCAGCGGCCTTGTCGCGGCCTTTCATCAGGGGCACGCCGCGTCCGCGCGTTTCCTCGTGCGCAGGCTGGCTGGCGGGCGGTGGAGGCCGGTCGGCGGACCTCTCTCGACCGGACGCTCCATCTCGGTCCTCGGCGAGAGTTCAGCCGGCCAGCGCAGGCTGGACATCGCTGCCGTCGACGTCGCCAGCGGCAGACGACCGCTCTGGTCGTTCGCTCGCGGGCGATGGGCACACCGGACCCCACTCGACCACGTCCCCGGAGGGCCGATGCCGAGCGGGCCAGTGCGCCTCGGCGCGCGCCTGTACCTGGCCGCAGTCGACGCGAGCTCGGAACCATGGCGGCTCACGGTGCACGCACTCGACGGACACAACTGGTCTCAGCTGGGCGACCCGCTCAACCGCGGGGCGGGCAACGCGCAGGGCGTGCTTCGGGTCTCACGCCGAGAAGTGTGGGCGGCTTGGCAGGAGAATGAGCCCCGCGACGACGGCCTGTTCGACACGCGCGTCTTCGCACAGAGGATGGCGCCCGACATCGGTGCGGCCCGTTCCGTCTGGGCCGGAGCCTCGATCGGACCGGGCAGCGTCGAAGTGGTGCAGGGCGCCGGCCGACGCTGGGTCCTCTACATGCCCCAGGCGAGCACCCGCCGCGCGCTCACCGTCGCCGTGAAGCCCCTCGGCGAGTAGCCCAACCCTCGACCACCCTCCGAAAAGGGTCAGACCCCTTTGGGACTTGCCCGAGGCGTCCGGGCGCCGCGCCCTGACGGTTGCCGTGAAGCCCTCGGCGACTAGTCCCAACCCTCGACCACCCTCCAAAAGAGTCAGACCCCTTTCGGAGCCCCAACCCTCGACCACCCTCCGAAAAGGGTCAGACCCCTTTGGGAGCTTTAGGGTTCGCGACCGTGGGCCGCAATGGGAAGCAGAGTCCGGCCAGGCCGCGGATCGAGGTCCGGCAGGCCGCGTCGCCCGAGGAGGCGGCCGCGATCGCCGCCGCGATCGAGCAGTTCATGCGCGACACCGCGCCGCCGCCGGCGTCCGGCGGGCTCGCGATGAGCCCGTGGCTCCGGGCCGGCCTGTACGCCGGCACCGGCCGCGACCCGGCGGGGCCGACCCCTTGGGGCGAGCCCGTGCGCTGGGGCACCCGCTAGCGCGCCGCGTCAGCGTCGCTCAGTAGCGCGCCACCGCTACCGCTTCACTGTCCGCCGCACGCGCTCGCATCCGCGCACGAGGTCGAAGGCGTCCGCCCGGACACGGTCCCGGCCGGCGCCGCAGTTGACCAGGTCCCGCTTCCCGTTGACTGCGCTCAGGCGGTCGTTGCCACGCCCTCCGCGGAGCCGGTTGCGTCCGGGACCACCCACGATCCGGTCATTTCCCGGGCCTCCCTTGAGCCGGTCGTTGCCCGCCCCGCCGCGCAGCAGATCGTTGCCGCCGTTCCCAAGCAGACGGTCGTTCCCGGCAACCCCCGTCTCGCTGTCGTCCCCGAGCAGGCGGTCGTCGTCCGGCCCGCCGATCAGCCGATCGGATCCGGCGCCGCCGAAGAGGCAGTCGTCGTTCCGCTCGCCTCTGATCACGTCGTCACCCTGCAGCCCGAAGAGGTTGTCGCCCAGGTCGGTGCCGTCGAGTAGGTCGACTCCGGGGGTGCCCAGCCGGTTCATGGCGCAGGCTCCCGGATCGAGCGTTCGGGTTTCCACCGGGCCGAGCAGCCCGCCCCCTGGTGGCGCAGGGTCGGAACCGGGATCCCCTGGCGTGGTGGGCGGCGGCTCGGTGGGTCGCTCGATGGTCTCGCAGTCGCTCGTGACCAGATCCGAGGCATCCGCTCGAACGGTGTCAGTGCCGCTCCCGCAATTGACGATGTCGCCCCGGTCACCGCGTACGTCGATGAGGTCGTCTCCCGCGCCGCCGCTGAGCGTGTCGACCCCCTTGTTGCCGCGAAGCGTGTCATTGCCCGAGCCGCCCTCGAGCGAATCGTTCCCGTCGCCGCCCGAGAGCGTCGAAGGGGTCGAGGTGGTGTTTCTCAGGCTGTCCGCCTCGTCCCCGCCGCTGACGGTGAACCCGATGATGCCGGCGGTGGGACAGGTCGCCGTGGTTCCCGCACCTGAACACGGCGGGCTTGCCGCGATCGCGGCTCCGGAGTCCGACAGGACGAAGTCGCCTCCCGAGAGGGAGATCGTCAGGTCATTGATCTCAGCGGGCGCCGCGGCATAGAAGACGCGCTTGATGGACACGCTGGCCGTCGCCGCGAGCGCTGTCGCTGGAAGCGCCGCGAGAGCGCACACAGACACAATTCCCACCGCAAGCCGTCGCATGGCGCGACTGTAAGACCCCCCTTGCGCGTGGAGTCCGAAAACCACCACTCTGAGGCGGAAAGATCACCAGTTCAGGTCTCTCCGCGGTAGTAGTCGACGTTCGAGGACCGCTCCACGATCAGGTCCTCCGGCTTCACGCCGGTCCACACCCCGACCTTGTCGCTGTCCGGGTACGAGGTCGCGCTCGGGTAGGTGACCTCGGACCACATCAGGACGCGCGCCGGCTCGTCCGTCCGGTTGCCCACCTGGTGGGCGCCCTCGGGCCCGCGCGGGAAGAAGGCCACGTCCATCGGCTCGAGCTCCTCGGTGCCGGACGGCGTGCGCAGGAACGGCCGGCCGCTCAGGACCAGCAGCCATTCCTCCTCCCCGTACTCGTAGTGGTAGGGGCAGAGGAGCTCGCCCGGCGGCAGGTGGTAGAGCGTCGTGCCGGTGCGCTCGGCGCCGACCAGCGAGCCGAGCCGGAACATCCCGGCGCGGTAGCCATCGGGATCCTCGGAGTCGTAGATGAAGTCCGGATCGGAGATGTTGAGAGGAGGCATGGATTGATTCTCGACGATCCGTAAAGTGCTCCCGATGGCCGAAGCAGCCATCGAGGTCGAGGGACTCCGCAAGCGCTTCAAGGACGTGACCGCGCTCGACGGCATCGACCTCGTGGCGCCGGCGGGCACGATCCTGGGCCTGCTCGGCCCCAACGGCGCGGGCAAGACGACCGCCGTACGGATCCTGACCACGCTGCTGCCGCCCGACGAAGGCACGGCGCGCGTGGCGGGTCTCGACGTCGTCAAGGACGCCGCGGCAGTGCGCTCGCAGATTGGCCTATCCGGCCAATACGCAGCGGTTGACGAGAACCTCACCGGCTTCGAGAACCTGGAGATGGTCGGGCGGCTCTACCACCTCGGGCGCCGGCCCTCGCGCGAGCGGGCGCGCGAACTGCTCGAGCGCTTCTCACTCACGGACGCCGGCGACCGACAGGCCAAGACGTACTCGGGCGGCATGCGGCGCCGGCTCGACCTCGCCGCAGCCCTCGTCGCGCGCCCGCCGATTCTGTTCCTGGACGAGCCCACCACGGGCCTCGACCCGGTGAGCCGCCTGCAGCTGTGGGAGACGATCGAGGCGCGCGTGGCGGCCGGCACCACGGTGCTGCTGACAACGCAGTACCTGGACGAGGCCGACCGGCTGGCCGACCGCATCGGCGTGATCGACCACGGCCAGGTGATCGCCGAGGGCACCTCGGACGAGCTGAAGGACCGCGTCGGCGGCGAGCGGCTCGAGCTGACCCTCAAGGACTACGAACATGAGACCGCTGCGATCGAGGCCCTCGCGCCCCTCGCGGACGAGCGGCCGAAGTGCGAGCACGGGATCCTCGTGATGCCGTTCGACCACACGCGCGGCGACATCGCCGAGGCCGTACGCCGGCTCGACGCCGCCTCGGTCGACATCGCCGACATCGCGCTGCGCCGCCCGACCCTCGACGACGTGTTCTTCTCGCTCACCGGCCACGCCGCGGAGGAGCCCGAGGAGGGCGACGAGGAGGTTGCCGCATGACCTCGCTCGCATACGCGGTTGCCGACACGGCGGTGATCGCCAAGCGCAACCTGCTCCGGATCCCGCGCCAGCCCGACCTGTGGGTCTCCTTCACGCTCCAGCCGCTCATGTTCGTGCTGCTGTTCGTGTACGTCTTCGGCGGCGCGATCCAGACGCCGGGCTACGACGACTACGTCGACTTCCTGATGCCGGGGATCATCGTCCAGACGATGGCGTTCGGCGGGTTCGTCACCGCGATCGGCCTCTCGGATGACCTGCGGAAGGGGCTCATCGACCGCTTCCGCTCGCTGCCGATGGCGCGCTCCGCCGTGCTCGCGGGCCGGACGCTCGCCGACGTGGCGACGAACGTGGTGTCGCTGACGGTGATGGTGGTGGTGGGTCTGCTCGTGGGCTTCAACTTCACGACGAGCCCGCTCGAGGTGGCGGGCGGCATCGTGCTCCTGCTGGCGTTCGGCTACGCCTTCTCGTGGATCTTCGCCTTCATCGCCCTGGTGTCGAGCTCCGCCGAGGGAGCCCAGGCGCTCGGCTTCCTCCTGATCTTCCCGCTCACGTTCGCCTCGTCCGCGTTCGTGCCGCCGGAGTCGATGCCCGCCGCGATCCAGGCGTTCGCGGAGGCGAACCCGATCAGCACGATCGTCGACGCCACCCGGGCGCTGTTCGTGGGCGGCCCTGCGGGCAACGACGTGTGGGCAGCGACGCTCTGGATCGTCGGCCTGATCGTCGTTTTCGCCTCGCTGTCCGTCCACCGGTACAGGCGCGCGGTCAGCTCCTAGCCGGGTTCTGCCGATAAAGGCAGGAATCCCGACTGGCTTTTGGTACTTTCACGACATGGAACCGGTTTCCGCGCCGCCGGCAGAGGGCGCCAAGCGCAACGGCAAGCAGGGGTCCCTGGACAACCCGGAGGTGTACGAGAACGTCCCGGGCCACATCATCCCGATCCTCGAGCGCGAGTTCGACGACTTCGACGGCGAGGCCGAGAAGTACCTCGACGGCCAGACGCCCGAGAACGAGTTCATCGGGTTCCGGCTGAAGCAGGGGGTGTACGGCCAGCGCCAGGCCGACGTCCAGATGATCCGCACGAAGCTCCCGTTCGGCGGCATCACGCCGGAGCAGATGGAGAAGTTCGCGGACGTGGTGGAGAAGTACGCGCCGCTCAACAAGGGCCACATCACCACCCGCCAGAACATCCAGCTGCACCACATCCCGCTGCGCGAGGCGGCCAAGGCGATCCGCGAGCTGTCCGATGCCGGCCTGTCGAGCCGCGAGGGCTGCGGCAACACCGTCCGCAACGTGACCGGCGACCCGTGGGCAGGCGTGTGCGAGGGCGAGCTGTTCGACCCCACTCCCTACGTGGGCGCCTACGTGCGCTACTTCGTCCGGCACCCCACCACGCAGCTGATGCCGCGCAAGATCAAGACGGCCTTCACGGCCACCGACGAGGACCGCGCGATCACCGGCATCCACGACGTGGCTTTCATCCCGCGCATCCGCGACGGCGTGAGGGGCTTCGAGATGCGCGTGGGCGGCGGCACCTCGGTCCAGCCGCGCGTCGCCCCGACCCTGCGCGAGTTCGTCACGGCCGACGACGGCGAGTTCCTGAAGGTGACCGAGGCCGTGCTGCGCATCTACGACCGCCAGGACTGGCTGCGGCCCAACCGCGCCCGCGCGCGCATCAAGGTCTTCGTCGACAAGTACGGCATCGAGGAGCTCCAGCGCCTGGTTGACGAGGAGCTCGAGGGCGACTGGGTCGAACGAGCGCGACTTCGACCCCGCCCCGCTCCTCTTCGTCGACGACGAGGAGGCGGGCGCCCCGCCGGCGCCGGCCGCCTAGGCGAGCCCCAACGGCGACGGCAGCGAGTACGAGCGCTGGGCCGCCGCCAGCGTCGTGCCGCAGCGCCAGCCCGGCTTCTCGACCGTCCAGATCAAGGTCGTGCGCGGCGACCTCACGCCCGAGCAGTTCCGCGGGCTCGCCGAGGTCATGCGGAAGTACTCGGGCGGCTACGCGCGCACGACGGTCCACCAGAACCTCGTGCTCCGCTGGGTGCGCAACGAGACCACCTACGAGGTGTGGCGCGCGCTGGACGAGCTCGGCCTCGGCGACGCGGGCGCGGACGAGATCAACGACGTCGTGAGCTGCCCCGGCACCGACTCCTGCAAGCTCGGCATCACCAGCTCGATGGGGCTGAACCACGCGGTGCGCGAGCGGGTCGAGTCGATGGGCATCGAGGACCCGCTCACCAGGCGGATCCACATCAAGATGTCCGGCTGCCCGAACGGCTGCAGCCAGCACCACATCGCGAACATCGGGTTCTACGGCGCGTCGATCAAGGTCGGCGAGCACGCGATCCCCGCCTACGTCGCCCACATCGGCGGCAACTACGAGGGCGGTGAGGTGCTGTACGGCACGCGGCTGAAGGTGCGCCTGCCGGCCAAGCGCGTGCCGGACGCGGTGGAGCGCTGGGTGCGCATGTACGAGGCCGAGCGCCAGGACGGCGAGGACTTCAACGACTTCGCCGAGCGCGTCGGCCAGACCCGCTTCGAGGACGAGGTCCGCGACCTCGCGATGCCGGTCGAGTTCAGCCTGCAGAACATGCAGTTCTTCATCGACTGGCAGCGCAAGGAGCCCTTCGAGGTCATCCGGGGCGAGGGCGAATGCGCAGTCTGACCAACACCGCCGAGGACACCCTCCGCACCGCCGTCGAGCGGCACCACCCCGCGCTCGTCATGGCCTGCTCCTTCCAGAAGGAGGAGTCGGTCCTGATCGACATGCTCATGCGAATCGAGCCCTCGGCGCGCGTGTTCACGATCGACACCGGCGTGCTGTTCCCCGAGACATACGAGGTCTGGCGCAAGGTCGAGGACCGCTACGGCCTGCGCGTGGAGGTGGTGGACGCCACCCCGCCGAACGGCACGCCGTGGAGCGCGTCGAACTGCTGCGGCGCCCGCAAGGTCGACGCGCTCGAGCGCGCGCTGGCGGACACGCAGGCCTGGATCACCGGCATCAGGCGCGAGCAGTCGCCCACGCGCGCGAACGCCGAGGCGATCGAATGGGACGAGCCACGCGGCGTCTGGAAGTTCAATCCGCTCGCGGAATGGACGGACCAGGACGTGTGGAGTTACGTCAACGAGCACGATCTGCCCTACCATCCCCTGCACGACAGGGGGTATGAGTCGATCGGCTGCGCCCCCTGCACGCTTCCCGGCAACGGCCGAGAGGGCCGCTGGGCCGGGCAGGACAAGACCGAGTGCGGTCTGCACGTTTGACCACCCGCACGTTTGACCTACGAAATCTCACATCTCCGCGCCCTCGAGTCTGAGGCAATCCATGTGATCCGCGAGGTCGCGGCGGAGCTCGAGCGCGCCGTGCTCCTGTTCTCGGGCGGCAAGGACAGCGCGGTCCTGCTCCACCTCGCCCGCAAGGCGTTCCACCCGGGCGGCCTGCCGTTCCCCGTCATGCACGTGGACACCGGCCACAACTTCCCCGAGGTGATCGAGTACCGCGACAAGCTCGTCGAGGAGATGGGCGCCCGGCTGATCGTGGCCTCGGTGCAGGACTCGATCGACAACGGCCGCGTGACCGAGGACAGCGGCCCGCGCGCCTCGCGCAACCGGCTCCAGTCCGTGACGCTGCTCGACGCGATCGAGGAGCACGGCTTCAGGGCCGCCTTCGGCGGCGCCCGCCGCGACGAGGAGCGCGCCCGCGCGAAGGAGCGGATCCTGTCCTTCCGCGACGACTTCGGCCAGTGGGACCCGAAGGGCCAGCGCCCCGAGCTGTGGAACGTCTACAACGGGTTCGTCAAGCCGGGCGAGCACGTGCGCGTGTTCCCGCTCTCGAACTGGACCGAGCTCGACGTGTGGCAGTACATCGCCGAGGAGAAGCTCGAGCTGCCGAACGATCTACTTCGCGCACGAGCGCGAGGTGTTCGAGCGCGACGGGATGCTCTACGCCGTGTCCGACTTCGTGGAGCTGCTGCCCGGCGAGGAGCCCTTCAAGAAGTGGGTCCGGTTCCGCACGGTCGGCGACATGAGCTGCACCGGCGCGGTCGCCTCCGAGGCGAAGACGCTGCCCGACGTGGTCGCCGAGATCGCGGCCACGCGGATCACCGAGCGCGGCGAGACGCGCGCCGACGACCGCGTCTCCGAGGCCGCCATGGAGGACCGCAAGAAGGAGGGCTACTTCTAGCGATGGCCACTCCCGGCGCGGCCACCAACGGAAGGCCCACGGCCACCCGCACCTCGGAGCTCGTCCGGTTCGCAACCGCGGGCTCGGTCGACGACGGCAAGTCGACCCTGATCGGCCGGCTGCTGTTCGACACCAAGTCGATCTTCGAGGACCAGCTCGAGCACGTCGAGGAGACCTCGAAGCGGCGCGGCGACGGCTACGTGAACCTCGCCCTCCTGACCGACGGCCTGCGCGCCGAGCGCGAGCAGGGCATCACGATCGACGTGGCGTACCGCTACTTCCACACGCCGCGGCGCAAGTTCATCATCGCCGACACGCCCGGCCACGAGCAGTACACGCGCAACATGGTCACGGGCGCCTCGACGGCCGACCTCGCGCTGGTCCTGGTGGACGCGCGCAAGGGCGTGCTCGAGCAGTCGCACCGGCACGCGTTCATCGCGTCGCTCCTCCGCATCCCGCACCTGGTCGTGTGCGTGAACAAGATGGACCTGGTCGACTGGGACCAGGAGGTCTTCGACCGCATCACCGCGGACTTCACGGGCTGGGCGGCGAAGCTCGACATCCAGGACGTGACCTTCATCCCGGTCTCGGCGCTGCACGGCGACAACGTGGTCGATCGCTCCGAGAACATGCCCTGGTACCAGGGGCCGTCGCTGCTCTACCACCTCGAGCACGTGCACGTGGCCTCCGACCGCAACCTCCAGGACGCGCGCTTCCCGGTGCAGTGGGTCACGCGCCCGATGTCGGACGAGCTGCACGACTACCGCGGCTACGCGGGCGAGGTGGCCTCGGGCGTGTTCCGCAAGGGCGACGAGGTGGTCGTGCTGCCGTCGGGCCGCACCAGCCGGATCGCGGGCATCGACACCTTCGACGGCGAGATCGAAGAGGCCTACCCGCCGCTGTCGGTGACGCTGCGGCTCGAGGACGACATCGACGTCTCGCGCGGCGACATGATCTGCCGCCCGACGAACCGGCCGAAGGAGGCCAAGGACATCGACGCGATGGTCTGCTGGATGTCCGACCGCCCGCTGTCGCCGTCCGGCCGCTACCGCATCAAGCACACGAGCCGCACCGCTCTGGCCAAGGTCGACCAGGTGATCTACCGCATCGACGTGAACTCGCTGCACCGCAACGAGGAGGCGAACGCGCTCGAGCTGAACGAGATCGGCAAGCTCCGGCTGCGGCTGTCCGCGCCGCTGCTCGTGGACGAGTACCGGCGCAACCGCGCCACCGGCAGCTTCATCCTCATCGACGAGTCGACCAACGACACCGTCGGTGCGGGCATGGTTCTTTAGACGGCCGTCCGACTAGGCTCACCCGGTGGATTTCGCCCTTGTAGCCTTCGGACTGGGCGTCGGGATACTCGTCGGCATGACCGGCATCGGCGGCGGCTCGCTGATGACTCCGATGCTGATCCTGGTGTTCGGCGTCACGCCGACCACGGCGATCGGGACCGACCTCGCGTACGCCGCGGTCACGAAGACGGTCGGCGGCTACAAGCACTAGAAGCAGCGCACCGTCGACCTGGAGCTGTCCACCTGGATGGCGTTCGGGTCGGTGCCGGCGGCGGTCTTCGGCGTCTACGTCCTGACGCTGCTCGAGGACTGGCTCGGGAGCGACTTCGAGGACACGGTGATCGCGCTGCTCGCCGCAGCGCTCCTCCTGACCGGCACCGCCACGCTCGTGCGTGCCCTGCTGAAGCGGATGCAGGCACGCGAGCGCGACACGATCGAGATGGAGCGGCGCCACAAGATCGCCGCCGTCGCTCTCGGCGTCTCGGTCGGCTTCGTGCTCGGCGTGACCTCGGCCGGTAGCGGCGCGCTGATCGCAGTCGGGCTGATCCTCCTGTTCAGGCTCTCGCCGCAACGCGTGGTGGGCACCGACGTCTTCCACGCGGCGATCCTGCTGTGGGCGGCGGGGCTCTCGCACGTGGTGGCCGGCAACGTCGACTTCGGCCTCGCGGGCACGATCCTGCTCGGCTCGGTGCCCGGCGTCTGGCTCGGCAGCCACTGGTCGGTGCGGGTGGATCCGGCGGTGCTCCGCGATCACGCTCGCCGTGGTGCTGATCGGCGCCGGCCTCGCCCTGCTGATCAAGGCCGGGCTCGGCATCCCGATCGGCGTGATCGTGCCGTTCCCGCTGGCGGTGATCGGCCTGCTGGTCGTCACGATGATCCGGTCGCGCAAGGCGCGCGCGGAGGTCGGCACATGATGGTCGTGATGACACCCGAGGCCACCCCGGCGCAGATCGAGGCGGTGGTGGAGCGCCTTCAGGCGGGCGGCGTCCACGCGAAGGTGATGCCCGGCGAGCTCACCACCGCCATCGGCGCCATCGGCGACCCGGAGGGCGTCCGCGAGATGGGGCTCGAGGGCCTGCCGGGCGTGGACCGCGTGATCCCGATCTCGCGCCCGTACAAGCTGGCGTCGAGCGAGCTGTCGCACCACGCGCCCACCGTGTTCGACGTCAACGGGCACAGCATCGGCTCACCGAGACCTTCTCGCTGATCGCCGGCCCGTGCACGGTGGAATCGCGCGATCAGACCCTCGGCGTGGCGCGCGCCGTGGCGGCCGCGGGGGCCTCGATGCTCCGCGGCGGCGCGTACAAGCCGCGCACCTCACCGTTCGCCTTCCAGGGACTGGGCGTCGAGGGGCTCGGGATCCTGCGCGAGGCGCGCGAGGAGACCGGCCTGCCGATCGTGAGCGAGATGACCTCGGCCGAACCTCGCGGGCGAGTTCGAGGAGGCCGTCGACGTCATCCAGGTCGGCGCGCGCAACATGCAGAACTACGGCCTGCTCGAGGTGGTCGGGAAGCTCGACAAGCCGGTGCTCCTGAAGCGCGGCCTCTCCTCCACGCTCGACGAGCTGCTCCAGGCGGCCGACTACATCCTCAAGGAGGGCAACGAGCGCGTGATCCTGTGCGAGCGCGGGATCCGCACGTTCGACAACGCGATGCGCTTCACGCTCGACCTCGGCGCGGTGCCGTGGCTGAAGCTGCACACGCACCTGCCGGTGATCGTCGACCCGTCGCACGCGTCGGGCGACCGCCGCCTGGTGGGCCCGCTGTCGCGCGCCGCCGCCGCCGTGGGCGCCGACGGGATCATCGTCGAGGTGGCGGAGGACCCCGAGCAGGCTCTCTGCGACGGACCTCAGCAGCTGTACGCGGCGGACTTCGGCCAGTTCGCTAGCGAAGTGGCCGCCCACGCAAAGCTTGCCGGGCGAGCGCTCGCCTGAGCGCGCCGAGGCGAGCCAGCTGCGGGTCGGCTGCCTCGCGCCTCGACCCCACGACCGTGACCGGTGCGGTGAGGTCGCCGCGCACGCGGCGCCCGCCGAGGCGACCGGCGAAGCGGAAGCGCCTGATCCGGATCACGCCGTGCGGGGCGGCCCGGCCGCCGATCCGCAGGCGGCCGGACTGGCGGCGCTCCAGGAATCGCTCGATCCGGCCCGTGACCGTCACGCCCGGCACGAACGCCACGCCGTGCAGGGCCAGCGTGCCGTCCGAGTCGATCGAGTAGTGGCCGGCGCGCAGGCCGCCGCCGCGCGCCCTCTCGGTCTCGCCGGCGCCGAAGACGAGCGCGGTGAGCGAGTCCTCGGCCACGTCGCGCAGCGTCAGCTTGCTCGCCGCCAGCGCCCGTCCCCGGATCCCGGGAGTGCCCCGCAGGGGTAGGACGGACGAGAGCCGCCTGGGCGGCGGCGGCTCGGCCGGGAACGCGTGGTCTCTGCGCGGGCACCCGCGCGGCGCCCTCCGCCGCTGGATGAACCGCGCGAAGGCACGTTGCGCGCAGCCGTAGAAGTCCGAGCCGATGGCGGAGTGGCCGGTGTCGGGAGCGACCACGACCCGCGCGCGCGGGAACGACTGAGCCGCCTGCTGGGCGTTCTCGACCGGCGTGCGGAGGTCGTCGGCACCCTCGACGAGCAGCACGGGCACGTCCGGGAACCGCCCGGAGCCGAGATCCGGCGCCACCGGCGCGGCGGGCCAGCTCTCGCACAGCTCGAGCGTGTCGCTGGCGAGCGCGGTGGCGCGATCGAATGGCGCGAACGCCGATTCGGGAATGGTGGCGCCGTCCGCCTCCGCGAGCCGGTGCCGCTCGGCCGCGTCGGGCGGCGTGGCACGAGGCCACGGCATCGGGACCTCCTCGCACGACGTGGCGGCGTACACCGCGGAGCTGAGCTGGCGCGGCGGCGGGGGCTCGGCATCGATCTCGATCGCGCGTCGCCGCAGGCGGAGCATCGGCGTCACGTCGCCGCCGAGCGCCGCCTCGACCGCGCCGGGGAAGACCGCTCGCAGGGTGGGGTCGAAGTCGCCGGCGAGCAGGATCGAGAACAGGTCCACGCGGGTGAGCCGGCCGCGCCTGTGCCGGCCGCGCGGGTCCACCACGGGGCCGTGGAGGGCGCCACCGCGGCCGCCGATCCGCTGGACCAGCCGGTTGAGGTCCGCCACCGGGTCGGCGGTCCACCCGCAGGCGCGCCCGCAGAGCGAGCGAAGCACCCGCGGCACGGCAGCCGTGCTGTCGCGGTAGTAGGGGTCCGGGCCGTCGAGGGGGGCCACGGAGTCGAGCACGAGCCGCTCGACCCGGTCGGGAAAGCGCAGCGCGTAGGACAGGGCCACCTTGGTGCCGTAGGAGGTGCCCCAGAGGGCGATCCGCTCGGCGCCGAGCGCCTGGCGGAGCGCGTCGATGTCGTCGTCGGTGTCGCGCGTGGTGTAGAAGGCGCGCCCCGCGCCGAGCTTCCGGGCGCACTCGCCCGCCGGCGGGCCGGCGTCGAACAGGTTCGCCCGCTCCAGGCGGCGGCAGCGCAGGAGGCCGGAGCGACCCGTGCCGCGCTGGTCGAAGATGATCACGTCGCGCTTCCAGTAGGCCGGGTAGAGCACGCTCAACCCCGATCCGCCGAACGCGTCCGTTGCGGACTGGCCGGGCCCGCCCGCGAGTACGACGAGCGGCGGCTGGGTGGCGCCGCCTCTCTGGCGCGCCCTGATGCGCTCGACGAAAAGCCGCACGCGCCCCGGAACGCTCCCGCTCCGGTCGAGTGGGACGCTCAACCGGGCGCAGCTGAGCCCGAAGCTGCCGCAGCGCTTGAACGGCAGAGCGGCGTTCGCAGGCGCGGCAGGGAGCAGCCCGGCCACGACCAGAGGGATGAGGAGCGCCGCCCGCCTTATGGCAGCAACGGTAGCGCCGCGGGGACGTCCGGCCTCAGTAACCTCCCCGCCCGCAATGTTCGAGAAGGTTTTGGTCGCAAACCGGGGTGAGATCGCCATCCGTGTCATGCGGACGCTCGAGGAGCTCGGCATCGGGAGCGTTGCGGTCTACTCCGAGCCGGATCGGGACGCGCCGCATGCCCGGCGCGGCGACGAGGCGTACCTGATCGGCCCCGGCCCGGCCAACGAGAGCTATCTCGTGGTGGAGAAGCTGATCGAGGTGGCGCAGCAGTCCGGCGCCGCAGGCGGTGCACCCGGGCTACGGGTTCCTCGCCGAGAACGCCGCGTTCGCGCGCGCCTGCGAGGAGGCCGGGATCGTCTTCATCGGCCCGCCGCCGAGCGCGATCGACGCCATGGGCTCGAAGACACGCGCCCGCGAGATCATGCAGGAGGCCGGCGTGCCGATCGTGCCGGGCACGACCGACCCCGTCGAGACGGTCGACGACGCCCGCAAGGTGATCGACGACTCGGTCGGCTATCCGGTGGCCATCAAGGCCGCGGGCGGAGGCGGCGGCAAGGGGTTCCGCGTCGCCGAGTCGGAGGACGAGCTCGAGAAGGCGTTCGAGGGCGCCTCGCGCGAGGGCGAGAAGTTCTTCTCCGATCCCACGGTCTACGTGGAGCGGTACCTGCCCGACCCGCGCCACGTCGAGGTCCAGGTGCTTGCGGACGACCACGACAACGTGATCCACCTGTTCGAGCGCGACTGCTCGGTCCAGCGCCGCCACCAGAAGCTGATCGAGGAGTCCCCCGCTCCGGCCGTGGACCCCAAGCTGCGCGAGAAGATCGGCAAGATCGGGACGGACGCGGCGCGCGCCGTGGGCTACCGGTCGGCGGGCACGATCGAGGGCCTCCTCCAGGACGGCGAGTACTTCTTCCTCGAGATGAACACGCGCGTGCAGGTCGAGCACTGCGTGACTGAGATGGTCACCGGCATCGACATCGTGCGCGAGCAGATCAAGATCGCCGCCGGCGAGCCGCTCGGCTACTCGCAGGAGGACGTCGTGGCGCGCGGCCACGCGATCGAGTGCCGCATCAACGCGGAGGACGCGTCGAAGAACTTCGCCCCCGCGCCCGGCCGCGTCGGCTCCTATCGCGAGCCGGCCGGTCCCTTCGTCCGGGTGGACTCCGGCGCGGAGGAGGGCTACGAGGTCCTGCCGCTGTACGACCCGATGATCGCCAAGCTGATCGTCTGGGACGTGGACCGCGAGGCGTCCACCAAGCGCATGCTGCGCGCGCTCGGCGAGTACGAGATCGCCGGCCTGAAGACGCTGATCCCCTTCCACACGGCCCTGCTCGCGACCGAGCAGTGGGCGAACGGGGAGACCTGCCGCGACCTCGTGGAGGACAAGGACTGGCTCAAGCAGCTCGCCTTCCCGGCGTCGGAGAAGCCGGCCGACGGGGACGAGCCCGAGAAGGTGTCGCGCGATTACGCCGTCGAGGTCTCGGGCAGGCGCTTCGACGTGACCGTGATCGGCGAGGCGCTCGCCGCGAACGGCGCCGGGCCGGCCAAGCAGGCGCCGCGGCGGGAGCGGAAGAGCGGAGGCGCGGGGGGCGCTCCCGGCGAGCTCTTATCTCCCATCCAGGGCACGGTCCTCAAGGTGGCCGTGGAGAAGGGCGCCGAGGTGGACGAGGGGGCGCTCATCTGCGTGATCGAGGCCATGAAGATGGAGAACGAGATCACGGCGCCGAGCGCGGGGACCATCGAGGAGCTGAGCATCTCGGAGGGCGGCTCGGTCGCCACCGGGGACACGATCGCCGTCATCAAGTGACGACCTTCGTTCCGCCTGCTCGCCACCTCCTCAAGGCAAAGGATCTCGCCGACGCCCGCTACTGGGAGCCGCTGGGCGTCGAGGAGATGGCGGACGCGGCGGGCCTGTCGCGCGCGCACTTCAGCCGCGAGTTCCGCGCCGCGTTCGGCGAATCGCCGCACGCGTATCTGCTCACCCGCCGCATGGAGCGCGCCGCGGCGCTCCTTCGCACCACCGACCGGTCGGTGGCCGACGTGTGCTTCTCGGTGGGTCTTCAGAGCGTCGGCTCGTTCACGACGAGCTTCAAGCAGACCTACGGCGCGACGCCGACTGAATACCGCGCTGCCTACCCACCCGCCGCGGCCAGCGCCATGGTGCCCGGGTGCATCGCGCGCTTCTTCGGCCGCCCGCGGCACAACAGCACAAATGGAGAAGACAGCGCTCGAACCGAGGCGTAGCGTGCTGCGCATGATGAGAATCGCAAACGCACAGGTATGGGTCCACGACCAGGACGAGGCGCTCGCCTTCTACACCGGCAAGCTCGGCATGGAGGTTCGCTCCGACGTGACACTGCCGGAGATGGGCGACTTTCGCTGGCTCACCGTCGGTCCGCCCGGGCAGGAGGATTTCGGCATCGTGCTGATGGCCATCCCCGGGTCGCCCGTGATGGATGAGCAGACCGGCAGCGAGGTGCGCAACCTCATGTCGAAGGGCTTCGCCGGCACCGTCTTCCTGACCACCGACAACGTCCAGGGCGACTACGAGGAGCTCAAGGGCCGCGGCGTGGAGTTCACGGACGACCCGGAGGAGCGCCCGTACGGCGTCGACTGCGGCTTCCGCGATCCGTCCGGCAACTCGTTCCGGCTGACGCAGGTGAACGAGGCCGTCGTCAACCAGCGCTGAACCTGCGCCGGCACGCCACCGGGCCTCGTAGCCTGCGGCCCGGTGGTGAGCCTGCCGGTTGCGACACTGCGCGCATGACCTTCACCGCGATCGCGCCGGACGAGCTCGACTGGATCACCCGCCCCCACGAGGCCGGCGAGCCCGCCCGCCACGTCGCCGAGCTGAGTGACGTGGCCGGCTTCGCCCACGTGCGCGGGAATCTCTGGCGCTATGAGCCGGGTGCCCGCGGCCGTAGGCACCGACACCCCGCGCAGGAGGAGACGTTCGTCGTGATCCGCGGGACGCTGACGATGTATCTCGGCGACCCGCCCGAGCGCCGCGACGTGCCTGTCGGGGGACTCATCCACGTGACGCCCGGCACGCCGCTCCAGACGGTGAACCACGGCAACGAGGACCTGCTCGTGTACGCCTACGGGTACCCGCCGGAGACAGAGCAGGCCGAGATCCTCGAGTCCGCGGTCAGCGACTCGTGACGACCAGCTCGTGCGTGCCCGACGTGGGCGCGTTCACCAGCACCTCGACGCCGCGGTTGCTCGTGACCGTGGTGTAGGAGACCGGGCTGCCGTCGAGCGTCGCCCGCGCCACCTGCGCGCCGTTCGGCAGCGTGTGGCCGATCGTGAAGCCGGAGAGCGGAACTCCGAGAGCCACGCGCGTCGTGTACGTGCTCCCCGAGTGCGTGGCCGTCACGTCCACGGCTCCGCCGGCCAGCCTGATGTTCGATCCAGCCACGCTCGACTGGCCGCCCGGCACCTGCGGCGTGACCTCCAGCGTGCGCCGGCCCATGTCCGGACGTACGCCCAGCTGCTGGTGCACGACGGGCCACAGCGTCCCGTACGTGCCCCAGGCCTGCAGGACCATCGCCCGGTCGTAGAAGGGCTTGTCGATCGAGCGGCCGTAGTCCGGCGACGGCGCGATCTCGGGCATGGCGCCGGGCTGCTCGTCGGGATCGGGAAGCTGGAGGCGCCGGTTCGCGGCGGTGTAGCGCTGCTGCTGGTTCGCGCCGAGCCGGCCGTAGTTGCCCTCGCCCACCGCCATCACCGCGGTGTTGAGGGTGAAGATCGAGCGTTCGCCGGTGCCGGCCGGGCCGTTGTCGCATCCGGGCACGCCGGTGTGGAAGAGCCCGAAGTCCGTGCTGAAGCACGGGCGCTCGCGCACATCGAGGGCCGCGTTTCCGTTGTCCTTCGCCGCGAGCCCGGGGCTCACGCGCCCGTCCTTTGCCAGCTCGATCTCCATCGGCGTCACGCCGATCCAGTGGCGCTGGTACTTCTGGACGTTGCCAGGGTCGTCGAGCGAGTCGGCGTACCCGGGCACGCCCGGCATCCACCAGGCCGCCTCGAACGCCGTCTCCATCTTGCGCGCCTGGCCGCGAGCCCACGCGCGGGTGGACGCGTCGCCCTTCGAGTCGGCGAGGTCGGCCAGGTCGTACAGCCCGCGGATCGTGGCCGTGGTCACGTCGAGCTTCTCCTTGCCCATGCCGGTGCGCTCCACGTTGCCGAGACCCTCCGGCCAGCCGTCGCGGTCGGCGTCCATCTGATCGACGACCCAGTGCATCCCGCGCACCGCGAACGGATACAGCTGGTCGCGCAGGCCGCTGTCGCCGCTCCAGCGCCACGCCAGCGCCAGCGCACTCGGGAACTTGGCCGTCTCGTCGGTGTTCCCTGCGGACGAGTCGGCGCCGTAGTAGACGCTGCCGTCCGTGACGACCTCGTGCACCACCTTGCCGGAGGTCGGGTTGACGATGACGCTCACGTCACGGAGCGCGCGCAGGTGGTCGGCCACCGTCTCGAACTGGCCCGCCGCCACCGCGGCGAACGACGTGAACTCCCCGTCGGTCGCGAACAGCCACGGGTAGTCGGGGAAGCCCGCTCCGAAGAAGCGCGCGTGCGGGACGGTGCCGGCGGCCGGCGGGTACTGCCTGCCCTCGTCGGTGAAACGGACCTTCAGGTCGTCCGCCGACTGCACGGAGTCCGCCAGGTTCTGCTTGCTCCACTCGATGCCCTGCTCGAGGAGCCGGTCGCCCGGCAGGTCGACCTTCGTGCGGCTCGCGACCTGCTCGCGGCTCGCCATCTTCGCCTGGAGCGCGCCGTCCGGATCCGCCAGCGCCGCATTCAGCTCGGACGTTGCCGCAGGCTGGCCGGCCTCCGAGCCGGCGACCGCGATCCACAACGTCGCGCTGCCGCCCGACGGGATGTCGAGCTGGTAGCGCAGCCGGCCGCCGGCGCCCTTGCCCGCCGCGCTGTCGTCACAGCGCGCGGGCGCCGGGCCGTCCGTCGGGCAGACGACGGGCGGCTCCTGCGGCCCGCGGAAGCCGGTCCCGGTCGCGACGTCGATCGGCTGCTCGCGGGCGCCGACGAGCGCTGTCCAGCCGCGCTCCTCGGAGAACACGAGCCGGCCATCCGAGGCCGTGGCGGTGTCCGGCTGGTTGAACGTCGTGGCGTTCGGCGTCGTCCAGCCCCATGGATAGGCGCTCATCAGCTCCGAGTGCGCGTCCACGCTCACGACCGGGCGCTGCCGGCCGGAGGTGGAGCGGAACGTCAGGCCGAATAGCGCCGCGCGGCGTCCATCCGGCACGAAGTCGGTGCGCTGCACGGTGAGCCCCTTCGGCCCCGGCAGGTCCATCTGCGCGAAGCCCGAGCCCGAGGTGAACTTCGTCGCCGGCCCGATCCACTGTCCGTCGATCCCGAACCAGATCCCGTCGAGCAGCTTCAGCGGCGGCGTCCATACGCCGCCCATCTCGCCCCGGATGTGCCAGCCGGACGCCGGGAAGCGCCCGGCCTCGCTGCCGACCACGTAGCCGCGCGAGCCAGACTCGACGTAGCGCCGGTCGTCGAGCCGGTTCGAGATCGAGAGGGAAGGGGCGGCCTGGGCGGCCGTCGTGCCGAGGAGCACGAGGCAGGTCGCGGCGAGGAGCGTCCGGCGCATCACTTGGGCGATGCCCGGGCCCCGGCTAAGGCAAACGCTCGAGGTTCTCCGCGTGGATCTTCCGCTGCTCGCGCGTGTCGCGGCCGTCCGGCAGCTTCGGGCGCTCCTCGCCCCGCTCGAGCGCGTCGAGATAGTCCACGTCCTCGTCGAGGATGCGGAGCGCTTCCTCCCTGCCGTGTGGCGGGCCGTGGCCGGGCACGATCGTCTCCGCCGCCTCCACCAGAGGCCCCAGGCGGGCGAGTGTCGCCCGGTAGTCGCCGAGGCCGGCCTCCACCATCGGGATCTCCACGTTCGAGAGGTAGTCCCCCACGCACAGGAGGCCGCACCAGCGCGCCATCACGGCCATGCCGTCGGGCGTGTGGCCGTCGGCCGGGTGGAGCTCCAGCTCCTCGGGCCCGAGCTCGATGCTCCCCGGCACCGGCAGCGCCTGCACGTGGCCGAGCGCCAGCGGCCGGTCACGCTCCACGTACAGCTCGGCGTCCATGTCGCGCAGCTCCCGCTGCGCCGCGCCGGGCTCCTGGTGCAGCCGCGTCACGCTCGGCTCGCCCATCCCGAGCGCGAGCTCCGGGAACGCGAGCCGGCCGAGCAGGTGGTCGTAGTCGGCGTGGGTGGCCACGAGCGCATCCGGCTCGAAGCCCGCGGCCGCCAGCACGCCCGGGAGCGCCTCGAGCTCGTCCGGGAAGTACGGCGAGTCGATCAGCATCGCCTCCTCGCCGGCCCGCAGGGCGACGGCGTTGGTCTGCCACAGACGACTGGTGATGACGAGAACGTCGCGGTGAGCCGAGACCGCTCTCAAGCGGCCTTCAGGAGCTTGCCGGCGTCGCGGAAGGTCTTCACCTCGGCGTCCGGCTTCTTGCGCCCGTCGAGCTCCTCGCCGTGCCGGTTCACCCAGATCACCGGGATCTTCGACTTCAGGCAGGGCTCCACGTCGGTCGGATAGCCCGACGCGATGTGCACCCAGTTCTTCTTCAGCCCCTCGATCCGGCGCGCGCACTCCTTGAAGTGGGCCGGATCGGGCTTGTAGCTCCGCACCTGCTGGGCGGTTACGACGAGGTCGAAGTCCACGCGGAAGTGCCGCCGTGTGGCGCCGAGCAGCTTGTCGTCGATGTTCGCCAGGATCCCGAGCTCGTACTTCTTCGAGAAGCGCTCGAGCTGCGCGTTCGTCTCCCGGAACGGCCCCCAGGCGGGCACGCTGTTCGGCAGGAAGTTGGAGCGCGAGGGCTCGAGCTCCCAGCCCAGCTCGCTCGCCACCCGCACCGCCGTCCGGCGCAGCACCTCGGCGTACAGCTCATACGAGCCGCGCTGGATATCACGCTGGATATCGATGAAGCGGGGGATCAACACGTCCCGGTCGATCGTGAAGCCGTCCCGGTCGGCCTCCTTCTGGAATGCGTCGTACACCCCTGATTCCCAATCGATCAGGGTGCCGTAGCAATCGAACGTGACGAATTTGACGTCTTTCGGTAGAGCCATGAGGAGGGTGTTCGGTAGGGTCCTGCCCCGCTGAAGAGAGAGGCGCCCCGCGCGGCGCTGGATAGTACCTACCCTCGATGGACCTTCTCGAATACCAGGGCAAGCAGCTGTTCCAAAAGCACGGCGTGCCCGTGCCGGACGGGCGTCCCGCGACCTCCGTCCCGGAGGCTGTGGAGGCCGCCGAGGAGCTCGGCTACCCGGTCGTGATCAAGGCCCAGGTCCAGATCGGCGGCCGCGGGAAGGCGGGCGGCATCAAGCTGGCGAAGGACCGCGCGGAGGCCGAGGAGCACGCGACCGCGATCCTCGGCATGGACATCCGCGGCTACACCGTGCACGAGCTCTACGTGGAGAGGGCGTCCGAGATCGACGAGGAGTACTACGCGGCGATCGTGTTCGACCGCGCCGCCAAGAAGCCGATGGCCATGCTGAGCAAGATGGGCGGCATGGAGGTCGAGGAGGTGGCCGAGACGGACCCGGAGGCGATGCGGATGCTCCACGTGGACCCGCTGCTCGGCCTCCAGGACTTCCACGGCCGCCGGCTCGCGTTCGAGTCCGGGATCGCGCAGGACGTGATCCGGCCGGTGGGCGCGATGCTGGCGAAGCTCTACGACGTCTTCGTGCGCGAGGACGCCACGCTTGTCGAGGTGAACCCGCTGCTCATCACGAAGAGCCGCGAGGTGGTGGCGCTCGACGCCAAGGTCACCGTGGACGACAACGCGCTCTTCCGCCACCCCGACGTTGCCGAGATGCGCGACCTGTCCGCCGAAGATCCGCAGGAGCGCATGGCGCACGAGCGCGGGCTCACCTACGTGAAGCTCGACGGGAGCATCGGAATCCTGGGCAACGGCGCCGGGCTCGTGATGTCCACGCTCGACGTGGTGGCTCAGGCGGGCGGGAGCCCCGCGAACTTCCTCGACGCCGGTGGCGGCTCGAAGGCCGAGGCGATCACGAGCGCCGTGGAGGTGATCCTCTCGGACGAGAAGGTCAAGGCCGTGCTGTTCAACATCTTCGGCGGGATCACGCGCTGCGACGAGGTCGCGCGCGGGCTGATCGAGGCGTTCGAGCAGATCAAGCCCGACGTGCCGTTCGTGGTGCGGCTCGACGGGACGAACGACCAGGAGGGACGCGCGCTGCTCGCCGAGGCGAACCTGTCGAACGTGCACACCGAGGCGACCATGCTCGGCGCGGCCAAGAAGGTCGTGGAGCTGGCGGAGGCCGCCTGATGGCGATCCTCGTCGACCAGGACACGCGCCTCGTCGTCTCCGGCATCACCGGCCGCGAGGGCACCTTCCACAGCCTGCGCAACCGCGATTACGGGACCAATGTGGTCGCCGGCGTGACGCCCGGCAAGGGCGGCCAGGACGTGGACGGCATCCCCGTCTTCAACACCTTCCACGAGTCGGTCGAGAAGACCGGCGCCAACACGGCGATGGTGTTCGTGCCGCCGCGGTTCGCCGCCGATTCCATATTGGAAGCCGAGGATGCCGGAATCCCCCTGATCATCACGATCACCGAGGGAATCCCGGCCCACGACGAGCTACGGGTCTACAACCATCTGCTCCACGGTGGCTCGAGGCTGATCGGGCCCAACTGCCCGGGCATCCTCTCGCCCGGCAAGGCCAACGTGGGGATCATCCCGGCGCAGTTCTTTAAGGAGGGCAACGTCGGGCTCGTGTCGCGCTCCGGCACGCTGACCTACCAGATCGGCAACGAGCTGGCCCAGCGCGGCTTCGGCAACTCGTCGATCGTGGGCATCGGTGGCGACCCGGTACCGGGGTCGAGCTTCATCGACATGCTCGAGCTGTTCGAGGCCGACCCCCAGACCGAGCTGATCGTGATGTGCGGCGAGATCGGCGGGAGCGCCGAGGAGGAGGCCGCCGAGTACATCGCCGAGAGCGTGTCGAAGCCGGTGCTGGCCTACATCGCGGGCTTCACCGCGCCGCCCGGCAAGACGATGGGTCATGCCGGCGCGATCGTGTCCGGCTCCAAGGGCACCGCCGCGGCCAAGGCCGAGGCCCTCGAGGCCAAGGGCGTGAGGGTCGGGCGGAACCCGACCCAGGTCTCCGAGATCGCCGTCGAGATCCTCGGTACGCGCGTCTAGCTCTCGTACCGCTGGATCCACTCAGTGAGGAACGGCTCGGCGACGCGGTATTCGCCCCGGCCGATCCTCCGCACCAGCTCGGCCCGCTCTAGCGCGCCGAGCGCCGTCTGCACCGTCGGGGTGGATGGCAGCGAATGCCTGCGCTGGTAGTCGCTGCTCAGCGGGCGTCCCGGCCCCTCCTCGGCAAGAGCCTGGAGGACTCTCTTCTGGCCTCCTGAGATGTTGTCCCAGAGCAGGCTGAAGTGAGAGTGCTCGGACCGAAGCGTGGCCTCCAGCGCACGATCCAACGCTCCCTCCTCCCATAGGAAATAGAGGAGCTCCTGGGTGGCGTAGGGATGGCCGCCGGTGAGCGCCAGCGCCCTCTCGCAGGTCTCCGGATCGAGCTCTCTGCCGGTCTGCTCGAACCTTGTCAGGGCGTACCGCGTGAACAGCTTTGGCGGGATGACGTCCAGCTCGGTCTGCTTCGCGCTTCGCCAGAACGGCTCGTTCTCGTCGCTGAAGATCCGCCGCATCATGTGCCGCTTGCTGCCGAGATAGATGTGGGCCACGTCGGGCTGCTCCTGGAAGACCGACCGCATGAGCTTGATCAGGTTGGGGTCGATGTCCACCACCTCCTGGAACTCGTCCAGGACCAGCACGACGCGGCGATCCCGGTCGGCGCCGATCCGACCGAGCATCGTGAGGAGCTCTTCGAGGGTCGCGTCGATGTCCTCGTCGGCTGCGCGGGCATCGAAGCTGAACGACACGGCGCCGTCGTTCGGATCGATCGTGATCGTGGGCTTCAGGCGCAGGCCGGCGAAGACCTTCAGTCGCTCCTTCGCGTTCCACAGCCGCGTGGCCAGATCCTCGTGGATGGTCCTCGCCAGCTTGGCGGCGAACTGGTCCTTGGTGGGCGTCCTCATCAGGTCGACCTGGGCGACGAGGATGCCCTGCCTGATCAGCTTCTGGGCCACCCGCCACACGAGCGAGGACTTGCCGTAGCGCCGGGGTGAGTAGACGACGACGTCCTGCCCGTTGCGGGCATCGGCGAGCAGACTCGCGATCTCCTTCTCGCGATCGGTGAACGCGTCGTCGAGAGCAAGCGGTCCGAACCGGAAGGGATTGACGTGCTGCTTTGCCGGCACGCAGTAATTATGCCACAGACCATTATGTTCTGACCAATAGTTTCTTACGCGTCCGCTACATTATCTTGTTATACATAGTAACTCCGCGACGCGGAGGCGCAGACCGCGCTCTATCGTGGGGGCCGCGGTGGCCGAGCTCACGAACATCTCACTCGCGCGCGGCGCTCCCTCGCTCGACATCATCGCCGTCGACGACCTGCAGGCCGCGGCGCAGGCCGCCTTCGAACGCGATCCGGCCGGCACGTTCGCGTATGGCACGTCAGCGGGCTATCCGCGCCTGGTCGAGTGGATCGCGAAGAAGCACGACGTGCACCCGGATCGGGTGATCGCCACCAACGGCTCCATGCAGGCGGACGCCTTCCTGTTCCAGAAGCTGGTCCAGCCCGGCGACGTGGTCGTGGTCGAGGCGCCCACCTACGACCGCACGCTGCTGGCACTCCGGCAGCTCGGCGCCGAGATTCTCGCGATCCCGCTGGAGGAGGACGGAATCGACGTGGACGCCCTCGAGATCGCCCTGGAGCAGGGCGCGCGGCCGAAGCTCGCCCACATCATCCCCAACTTCCAGAACCCCGCCGGCTGCACGCTGTCGCTCGAGAAGCGCCGGAAGCTGCTCGCGCTGGCTGCCGAGCACGGGTTCACCGTGTTCGAGGACGACCCGTATGTCGAGCTCCGCTTCGAGGGCGAGTCGCTCCCCACCATGCTGTCGATGGACGAGGCCGACAGAGTGGTCTATGCGTCCTCCTTCTCGAAGACGGTCTGCCCCGGGATCCGGGTGGGCTACCTGGTGGGGCCGTCCGAGCTGATCGCCGGCATCCGGAAGATCGGCACGAACACCTACATCTCGCCCAACATGGTCGCCCAGTCGATCGTCGCCGAGTTCTGCGACTCGGGCGCGATCGAGCGCTCGATCGAGACCGTGAAGGGCGCGCTCCGCGAACGGCGTGACGCGACCGCCGAGGCGCTCGAGCGCCACATCCCGGACGCCACCTTCGTCAAGCCGCAGGGTGGCTACTTCCTATGGGTGGACCTGCCCGAGGGGAGCGACGTGGCCGCGCTGGCCGCCGGCGCCGAGGACCGTGGCGTGGTCTTCGTCAACGGCACCGACTTCCTGATCGAGGGCGGCGAGAGCTCGCTTCGGATCGCCTTCTCAGCCGTTCCGCCGGACCAGATCGAGGAGGCCGTCGCGCGCGTCGCGGAGGCCTACCGCGAGCTGGCCGGCGCGGCTGCGTGACTCAGCTCCAGCTCCGGCAGGAGCGCGACGTGGGAGCGCTGTTCCGGGACGCCTTCGCGGTCTACAGCCGCCACGCGCTGCTCTTCATCCTCCTGAGCGCCGCGGTGGTCGTGCCGGCCGAGCTGATCGTCGAGGGCATCGGGCTCGAGATGCTCACGAGCTCGTACGACAGCTCTCCGTCGGTCGCGGAGACGGTCATCCCGACGATCGTGGAGTTCCTCGTCGTGACGCCGATCATCGCCGCGATCTGCATCTACGCGCTGCATCAGATCGCCGGGGGCGAGCGGCCGTCCGCGGGACAGGTGCTCGTGGCGGGGTTCGAGGCGTTCACGCCGCTGTTCGCGGCGGTGGCGCTCGCCGCCGCCGGGATCGCGCTCGGCTTCGTGGCGCTGATCGTGCCCGGCGTGTACCTGGCCGTGCGCTGGTACTTCGTGCCTCAGACCGTGGTGATCGAGGGCGCGCGGGGCCAGCAGGCGCTGTCGCGCTCCGGCCTTCTCGTCACCGGCTTCTGGTGGCGCGTGTTCGGGCTGGTGCTGCTCGCGAACGTGGCGATCCTGATCCCGGGATTCATCCTGCTGGCACCGTTCACCGAGATCGCGAAGAACACGGACCGCGCGGTGTGGGCCCTGGTCGGCTCAGCGATCACGACCTCGGTGACGACGCCGTTCGTGGCGCTGTACTCGACGCTCCTCTACTACGACCTGTTGGCGCGGCGACCGGGCGTCAGCGGCTGAGGTAGCCCATTCAGCTTTTGTTGACGTTTGGTGGGGACAATCGTCTGCATGACTGGGACAAGAGGCGTGACCGCTGCCGCCACCGTGCTCGCCGTCGCCGTCGCCGCCCCGGGTGCGGCCTCCGCCGAGAGCCTGGTCTACGTGAAGGGAGGCAACGTCTCGGTCGCCCGACCCGACGGGTCACACGCGCACCGCGTCACGCGTGACGGCACGCGCCGCCTCCCCTACGTCCACCCGACGCAGGCCGACAACGGCACGATCGTCGCGCTGCGGGCCACCGATATACACCGCTTCACTCCGCGCGGGCGCCGTGTCGGGCGGCCGCGGAGGGTGAGCGCGGGCCTTTCCGGCCCCGGCTCACTCCACGAGCTGGCCGAAGCGTCCGAGGTCTCGCCGAACGGCAAGCGAGTCGCGATTCAGAAGACCTTGCTCCAGGGAACCTCGAGCAACGGGATCAAGGGTATGACGATCCTGGCGGTAAGCGTCGAGTACCGCAGCGCGAAGACCGGCAAGCGGCTGCGCGAGGTGCACCAGCCCGGCGACTACTACCAGAGCCCGTCGTGGGTGGGGAACTCCCGACTGCTCGTCTTCGCGCCCTACAACTCGTACTCCCCGGAGGTCTTCGTCGACACCTTCGGTGGATCGACCGATGGCTGGTTCTCCGACGAGCACAGCGGTGAGCCCGACCCGTTCGGGAGGCAGCCGATCGATGACGGCGAGCTGACGCGGGCCGGCGACAGGATCGCCTTCGTTCGAGGCACGAACGTGAGGGGCGACTGGAGCGGGGCGCTGTTCGAGGTTGACATCGTCAGCTCGATGTCCGAGATCCCGACGCCGTTCTGCAGCTTCGTCCCGCCGGGCCCCGGACCGTTCTCGGGGCCGTCGTGGTCTCCGGATGGCACGAGCATCGCTTGGAGCAATGGAAGCGGCGTATGGACCGGGCAGCTGAATCCGTCTGGCGGCGACTGCGGAGTCACTCCGCGTCGCATCGTCCGCGGCGGCAAGCAGCCCGACTGGAGCCGGGGCTAGCCCTCGGCTCCAGTGCGAGCTGCTCGCCGCCACGCCTACATCAGCGGCTGAGCCTCAGCCGCGCGCGCACCTCGCGCTGCAGGCGCTTCGCGGCGCGGCGATGGGCGCGGCGGCCGGACGCCGAGGCCCTTGCCGTCGCGCGCGCCCGTGCTGCCGACACGCTTGGAAGCGGCCCGTCATACGCTCCCCAGCTCGGAAAGTCGCAGAACAGTTCCGGGTCGCACTCGGCCACTGTCTCCGGGTTCGAGCCGTCCGCGTCCATCGTCCGGATCTCCAGGTGGTCGTCGCCGAACTGGTAGTGAACGAACGCGATCTTCGACCCGTCGGGGGACCAGTCACCCGAGAACGACACCTCGCTCTTGCCCGAGGTCAGCTGCCGCATGCCGGAGCCGTCCGGGCGCACCGTGTACTCGTTCGACTTGGTGCCGCGCGAGCGGCCCCTGCCCTCGTCGTAGGCCTGGATCAGGATGCGCGATCCGTCCGGGCTGTAGTGCGGGTCGCTCCAGAGCCGGCCGCCGGACACGATCCTGTGCAGCCCGCTCCCGTCCGTGCCCACGACCCAGATCGAGGACGTGTAGCCCGTGTCGCCGCGGCCGCCGCAGTCCCTGGGCTCACACGCGTTGAACTCGAGGCGCTGGAACACGACCTTGGTGCCGTCGGGCGAGAAGTCGGGGTTCGAGTCGAACCCGCGCTTCGGCGAATGCGTGAGCTGCGCGGGCTCCCCGCCACCGGTGCTCGGTGCGAGATAGATCCCGTTCAGGCTCGGATCGTCCACGTCGGAGTAGTCGTAGGCGATCATACTTCCGTCCGCGGAGACCGACAGGAAGCCGTCGAAGCCGGCGCTGAACGTCTCCTGCCGGGCGTCCGTGCCGTCCGGCCGCATCGACCAGATGTGGACGAACGGCGTCCAGCTCGCGTCGAAGTACAGGCGCGAGCCGTCCGGCAACCAGTCCGGTGCCTCCGCGCCGCACGCGTCGAAGCAGGCGCTCGGGTCCGGCGCCGAATCCGGGGTCGTCAGACGCACCGCGCCGCTCGTGCCGTCGGCGGCGGCGAGCCACAGGTCCGAGCTCGAGTCGTCGAACGTCTTCTGATGGAAAGCGATCGTGCCGTCCGCCGCGAACGCGGACGACGGCAGGGCGGCGGCCATGACGAGCACCGCCAGCAGCAGTGGGTTACGAGAGCGCGGCACAGAAGACCTCCTCGGCGTTCTCGTCGTCCGGCACGTGGTGCTGCCCGGCCAGGAAGACGATGTCCTCCTCGTCGCCGACGTACTCGATCCGGCCCACGTCCTGCAGCACGACGCCGCGTCCGGGCACGTTGGCCATGAACCGGTAGCCGGTGAGCGAGTGCGTGAACTCGTCGGTGTCCCCGATGCGGACGAAGAGCTGCTGGAACACGCCACGGTTGACGACGACCTTGCCGGTCACGGTGTTGGTGAACACATCCCTGGCGCGCGAACGCACGAGCACCTTGACGACCTCGCCCGAGCCGTCGAAGTAGACCGTGAAGCTCTCGCCGCCGGTCGTATCCAGGTCTATGTCGAAGCCGTCGCAGTGGAGGAAGCCCGGCTCCGAGCCGGACTCGTCAGAATGGAAGCGCTCAGGCGGCGCGGCGAGGGCGGTCCCTCCCCAGGCCAGTGCAGCGATGCAGCCGGCTGTGATCCCGGCGGCGAGCCTTTGCATTTGTTGCCTCCTTGGAGTTGGGCATACACCGCCTAACTCGCGCGTTCGGCTCTTTTGTGACCGGCTTAGGCGATCTCGGCGAGGAGGTGCTCGATCGTCGCGACGCAGCGGTCCACGTCCGCCTCGGTCGTGGTGTGGTTCGAGATCGAGATGCGCATGTACCTGCGCCCGCGCCAGGTGGTGCCGCCGGCCCAGAAGGTGCCGTCCTCCTGGGCCGCCGTGATCAGCGCGTCCGTCCGCTCGTCGGATCCGAAGCTCGCCAGCGCCTGGTTCAGGACCACCTCGTTCCCGATCTCCACGCCGTCGATCTCCGCCAGCCGCTCGGCGAATCGTTCCGCCAGCGCGCAGCAGCGGTCCACCAGCTCGGCGACGCCGTCGCGGCCCAGCTCGCGGAGCCCCGCCCACGTGGCGAAGCCGCGCGCGCGGCGGGACGACTCGACCGCCCAGCTGCCGGCCTCGGTTCCCACCAGGTACGAGGCGGTGTAGGCCATCGAAGCGGCGTGCGCGTCGCGGTCGGCGCAGAGCACGAAGCCCGCGTCGTAGGGCACGTTCAGCCACTTGTGCCCATCGACCGCCCAGGAGTGGGCCCGCTCGGCGCCCTCCACGAGGTGGCGCTTGGCCGGGCTCGCCGCCGCCCACAGGCCGAAGGCTCCATCCACGTGCACCCACGCGCCGCGATCGCTCGCGTGGGCGGTCGTCGCGGCGAGATCGTCGCACGCGCCGGTGTTCACGTTGCCCGCCTGCGCGCAGACGATCGTCGGGCGGTCCGGGTCCCGCTCGAGCGCGGCGGCCAGCGCATCCGGATCCATCGCGCCGTTCGCGCCGGCGGCCACCGGCTCCAGCGCGTTCGCGCCCATCCCGAGCAGCCGCAGGGACCGGTCGATCGTCGCGTGACGCTCCTCCCCGGCCAGCACGCGGACGGCCGGCGCGCCGGTGAGCCCGTCCGCCTCCACGTCCCAGCCCGCCTCCGCGAGCACGCGATGTCGCGCCGCCGCGAGCGCCACGGTGTTCGCGCCCTGCGCACCGGAGGTGATGCCGAACGACGCTTCGCCCGGAAGGCCGAGCAGATCCCTGATCCACCCCGCCACCACAGCCTCCGCCGCGGCCGCGGCGGGCGAGCTGACCGGGTTGAACGCCATCTGGTCCCAGCCCGTCGCGAGCATGTCGGCCTCCGTGGCGGCGTCGAGCGACCCGCCGACGACGAACCCGAAGTAGCGCGGCCCGGCGGTCGCGACGAGACCCGGCTCGACGGCCGCGACGAGCTGCTCGATCACCGCCTCCGGATCGGCGCCCTCGTCCGGCAGCGGCCCGCCGAGCGCGGCCTCCAGCTCGCGCGGCTCGACCGGACGCGCGACGGGTCGGTCGCCGACCGTGCGCCTGTACTCCGCGACGCGCTCGGCGGTGCGCCGGAGCGCGTCGGCGAGGTCGGACACCTGCGCGCTACCGGCCGTAGCGCTCGCGGCCGAGCACGAGCTGGTCCGGCAGCGCGGTTCGCGGCGGGGGCGAGGGGTCCGCCACGACCGAGACGGTCTCCGCGACCGAGCGGGTCACCGAGTGCGGCGTGCCGTCCGAGTCGACCACGATCTCGTCGTCGCCGGCGCGGGCGAGCTTGCCCCGGAGCCCCGGCGTGAGGCCGGTGTCCTTGAGGTAGTGAAGGAGGTCCTCGGCCTCGTTCTCGAAGCGCAGGATGCGGACGCTCGCGCCCTCCTCCACGTCCGCGAGCGGCACGCCCTCCTCGCGCTCGCCCTCGAAGATCGGATGGCCGTGCGGGCAGGTCTTCGAGTCGCCGATCGCGCGCAGCATGCGCTCCTCGACCATGGGCGACATCCAGTGCTCGAGCCGCTCGGCCTCCTCGTGCACCTGGTCCCACGGGATGTCGAATACGTCGGTCAGAAACCGCTCGATCAGCCGGTGGCGGCGGACGATCCCGGCCGCGTGCTCCTGGCCGGAGTCGGTGAACGCCAGCGCCTTGTCGGCGCCGCGAGTGACGTAGCCGTCGGCCTCGAGGCGCCCGATCATCTCGTGCACGGTCGGGGCGGACACCTGCATGGCCCGGGCGATGTTCGCTCCCGTGATCGGCAGACCGGCCTCCTGCAGCCAGTAGATGATCTGGAGGTACTCCTCCTCGGCGACGGTGGCCTGCTCCTGGGACATGAAGCCATCCTAGCCGGGTGCAGACGGCTGCCCATTAGAGTGGCGGGCCGTGCAGATCGGGCCAGGGAGTCGCGTGCTCGTAACGGGCGCCTCGAGGGGGATCGGCGAGGCGATCGCCCGCGCGTTCGCCGCGCGCGGCGCCACGCTCGGGCTCCTCGCACGCAAGCGCGAGCCACTCGACGAGCTGGCGGCGCAGCTTGCCGGCGACGGACACGTGCCGCTGGTGGCCGACGTGACCGACCCCGAGTCCGTCGCGGCGGCGGTGACGGAGTTCGGCCACGTCGACGTGGTGGTCGCGAACGCCGGTATCACCCACTACCGCCCCTTCGCGCAGCTGCCGCTCGACGAGGCGCGCCACATGAACGACGTGAACTGGCTCGGGACGATCTACACGGTGTGGACGGCGCTGCCCGGCATGATCGAGAGCGGCCGCGGCCACATCGTTGTGGTCTCCTCGGGAGGCGGTGTGCGCGGCTTTCCCTCGGCCGCCGTCTACAACGGCACGAAGGCCGCGCAGCGCGGCTTCGCCGAGGCGCTGCGCCACGAGCTCGCCGACACGGGCGTGTCGGTCACGACCGTGTACCCGGGCGAGATCGCCACCTCCCTGCACGACCACGAGCTGGACCACATGCCCGACTGGTACCGCATGGACCGCCGGGCGCCGGCCGGGCCGCTCGGCGAGCAGGTGGTCGAGGCGGTCGAGAACGACCAGCGCGAGCTCTTCTATCCCCCGCTCGTCCGCATGCTGCGGATCGCGAACGGGATCTCGCCGCGACTCGGCGACCTTGTCCTCAGGCGCATCCTCGGCCGGAGCGCGGCGCCGCGATGACGCTTCCGCTGCAGCCGCCCGTGAAGCCGCAGCTCGCGAAGTCGGCGAGGGAGCTGCCCGAGGGCGACCAGTGGTGCTACGAGCCGAAGTTCGACGGGTTCCGGACGATCGTCTTCCGCGACGGCGACGACGTGAAGCTGCAGAGCCGGAACGGCCGGCCGATGAACCGCTACTTCCCGGACGTGGTCGAGCAGGTACTCGAGCTGCCGCACGACCGGCTCGTGCTGGACGGGGAGATGATGGTGGTGGTGGACGGGGTGCAGGAGTTCGACCTCCTGTCGCAGCGGATCCATCCGGCCGCCTCGCGCGTGGAGCGCCTGCGTCAGGAGACCCCCGCCGAGCTCGTGGCGTTCGACCTGCTGGCCGAGGGCGACGAGGTGCTCTGCCCGCTCCCCTACACGGAGCGCCGCGAGCGGCTGTCGGCGGTGGTGGCCGACCCCGTGCAGCTGACCCCGATGACGCACGACCCGGGCGACGCCGGCCAGTGGCTGACGGGGACGTCGGAGGGCGTGATCGCCAAGCAGTGCGACGCGCCCTACCGGCCGGGCGAGCGCACCGGGATGGTGAAGATCAAGCGCGTGCGAACCGCGGACGCGGTGGTGGCGGCCTTCCGGTTCGGCAAGGAGGAGGGCACGCTCGGCTCGCTGATCCTCGGGATGTACGACGACGACCAGAAGCTTCACATCGTCGGCCACACGTCGGGCTTCAAGGCGAAGGAGAAGCGCGAGCTGATCGGGAAGCTCGAGCCGTACCGGACCGGCGAGCGCGGCTCCGGCGAGCCCAGCCGCTGGAAGTCCGACGAGGAGCTCGTGTGGGAGGGACTCAGGCCCGAGCTCGTCGTGGAGGTCGCGTTCGATCACATCACCGGCCACCGAATTCGCCACGGGGCAAAGCTCCTCCGCTGGCGCGACGACAAGGACCCCTCCGAATGCCATATCTCGCAGCTGCGTTCCTGATCCTCATCGCCCTGGTCGCTCCGGCGAGCGCGTCCGCGCAGCAGGGCGTGAGCTACCGGGTGCCGACCGACAACCCGTTCGCCGGCACGGCCGGCCCGGCGCCCGAGATCTACGCGCTGGGGCTGCGCAACCCCTTCCGGTTCTCCTTCGACCGCGCCACCGGCGACGTCCTGATCGGCGACGTCGGGGAGGACAACCGCGAGGAGATCGACTGGATCAGCGGCGCGGCCGTGCGCGGTGCGAACTTCGGCTGGGCCTGCCGCGAGGGGAAGGTCGCGGGCCCGCGCGCGAGCGATTCGACCTATCCGTGCCCGGTCGCGAATCCGGTCGAGCCCCTGTTCGACTACGCCAACCCGGGCACCGGCGCCGCGGTGACCGGCGGGTTCGTGGTGCGCGACCCGTCGCTCACGGGGTTCGTCGGGCGCTACCTCTACGGGGACTACTTCGCGGGCGACGTCCGCTCGCTGGCGCTGAACTTCGCGAATCCGGACGACACGAGCACCGGGGCCACGGTGCCGACGTTGTCCTCCTTCGGCGAGGACGCGGTGGGGCACCTCTACGCCGTGAACAACCAGGGCAACCAGGTGGTGCGGCTCGTCGCGGGCGCGACCGCGGGCACGCTCGACACGCAGCCCCTGACGGGGCCGTTCGACCTGCCGGTGGCCCTGGGCACGTATCCCGGTGATCCGTCGCGGCTGTTCGTGGCCGAGCAGAGCGGTCACGTCCGGCTGGTCGTCGACGGCGTGGTGCGGCCGACGCCGTACCTCGACGTTGCGCCGTTCGGGTTCAGCACGGGCGGCGAGCGCGGCCTGCTGTCGGTGGTGGCCTCCCCGGACTACGCGACGAGCGGACGGCTGTACGTCTATTACACGGCCGGCGACGGGGACATCCGGATCGACGAGGTCACCCGGTCCGCGGCCAACCCCGAGGTCGCCGACCCCGCGACGCGGAGGAACGTCCTCACGATCGAGCACTCGTCGGAGTCGAACCACAACGGCGGCCAGATGCACTTCGGGTCGGACGGGTGCTTGTGGGTCACGACGGGCGACGGCGGGGGCGGAAACGACCAGCACAACAACGCGCAGAACACGAGCACCCTGCTCGGCAAGATCCTCCGGATCGACCCGAACCCGTCGAGTGCGGCCGGCCCCGGATGTCCCGCCACCGCGGGTCCACCGCCCTCCGGTGATACGACGGCGCCGGTGTTCCGCGCGCGAGCTCCGCGCCGGCAGCGCCTGCTTCGCAACCATGGTGTGGTCGTGTACGTCCGCTGCAACGAGGACTGCACGGTCAATGCCGGCGGCACCCTGTTCGTGCGGCACCGGAAGCTGCGCCTGCGGCGCGCCCACCCAGGCCTGGCAGCGGGGCAGAGGAAGCGACTGGTCGTGCGGGCGAGCCCGCACGCCAGGCGGCTCGTGCGCCGGGCACTCCGCCACCACGGCCATCCGCGTGTAGTCCTGCGGCTGCGGGCCACCGACTCGGCCGGCAACCGGTCAGCGCTGGTCCGGCGTAGCGTGCGCGCCCGCCGCTAGCCGCCGTTCGAGAAAACGGCGCTCGACGGGATTCGTCGCGAGCTCGAGCGCGCGGCCGTAGGCGACGGCCGCATCCTCGTGCCGGCCGAGCTTGCGCAGCAGGGCGCCGCGGGCGGAGTGGAGGTGCTGATAGTCGTCCAGCTCGCCCCGGGCGGTCAGCTCGTCGAGGAGCCGCAGGCCCTCCGCGGGGCCATCAGCCATGGCAACGGCCACCGCCCGATTGAGCGTCACGACCGCGGACGGCGCCATCTCCTCCAGGCGCGCGTACAGCTCGGCGATGCGCGCCCAGTCGGTGTCGGATGCCAGGGATGCGCGCGCGTGCTCCGCGGCTATCTGAGCCTGGATCGCGTAGGGGCCGCCGGCGCCGGCGCCCGCCGCCAGCGCGAGGCCCTCCTCCGCCTCGTTGCCGTGCCAGCGCGCGCGGTCCTGGTCCTCGAGCAGCACCATCTCGCCGCGCTCGTCCACGCGCGCGTCGCGGCGCGAGTGGTGGATCACCATCAGCGCGAGCAGGCCTCGAGCCTCGGGCTCGCGTGGCATCAGGCTCACCAGCACCCGCCCGAGCCGGATCGCCTCGTCGCACAGCTCGCGGCGGACGAGCGTGTCCGCGCTCGTCGCGAGGTAGCCCTCGTTGAAGATCAGGTAGAGCGACGCGAGCACGGCGGCGAGCCGTTCCGGCAGCTGCTCCTCGTCCGGCACCTGGTACGGGATGCCGGCTGTGGCAATCTTTCGCTTGGCGCGGACGAGTCGCTGCTGCATGGCCGTCTCGCCGGTCATGAACGCACGCGCGATCTCCGGCGTCGAGAGCCCGCCGAGTGTGCGCAGGGTGAGCGCCACGCGCGCCTCGATGGCGAGCGCGGGGTGGCAGCAGGTGAAGAACAGCCTCAGCCGGTCGTCGGGGATGGCGCTCATCTCGGCCTCCGAGCCGCCGGTGCCGCCGCCGAGCCGCTCCAACTGCCGCAGCTTCTCCGCGTAGCGCCTGTCGCGCCGGAGCCGGTCGATCGCGCTGTTCCTGGCGGTGAGCGTGATCCAGGCGCCGGGGTTCGCCGGCACGCCCGCGCGCGGCCAGCGGGCCACCGCCTTGGCGAAGGCGTCCTGCACGGCGTCCTCGGCCAGGTCGAAGTCCCCGAGCACGCGAATCAGGGCCGCGACCGCCCGCCCCGACTCGCGCCGGAACAGGCGGTCGACGACCGCACCGGGCGCCGCTAGCTGTGAGCCGCCGCCGATTGCTGTGCGTCCTCGCTGCCGGCGCCCTCGTAGTTCATGACAGGCCTCACCTCGACGGAACCCGTGGCCGCGCCCGGGATCTTGGCCGCCCAGTCGATCGCCTCGTCGAGGTTGGCGCAGTCGAGCAGGTAGAAGCCGCCGAGCTGCTCCTTCGTCTCGGCGAACGGGCCGTCGGAGAGCACGCGCTCGCCGTCGCGGATGCGGACCGTGGTGGCCGCGGAGGTCCGCTCGAGGCCCTCGCCCCCGAGTAGCACGCCGGCCTTCTCCGCCTCCTCGCTGAACGCGAAATAGGCCTTCATGACCTCGCTCATCTGCTCCTGCGTTACGTCGTTCCAGCCAGTCTCGTCGCCGTAGATCGTGCAGAGGTACTTCATGGATGAGCTCCTCTCGTCGAAGCGACCCGGATGGTCGCTTTCACCCTAACCACGAACGGGAGAGCGCGAGATCGACAGCTCGTCCGGCAGGATGTGCCCCATGGCTGAGCTCGAGGTGATCGACGCTGACGTGACCAGGCTGGAGGTCGACGCGATCGCCAACGCCGCGAACACGCAGCTGATGCACCGCGGCGGCGTGGCGGGCGCGATCTCGCGCGCGGGCGGGCCGGACGTTCAGCGGGAGTCGGACGCCAGGGCGCCGATCGAGCTGGGCGAGGCCGTGGAGACGACCGCCGGCGACATGCCCGCCCGCTGGGTCATCCACGCGGCGACGATGGAGCTGGGCGGTCCCACGTCCGCCGAGATCATCGAGCGGGCCACGCGCTCGACGCTCGCCAAGGCGGAGGAGCTGGGCGCGCGGTCGCTCGCGCTGGTGGCGTTCGGGACGGGCGTGGGCGGCTTCCCGATCGACGAGGCCGCCCGGATCATGGTGCCGCCCGCGCGCGAGCACACCGGCGAGCTTCGGCGGATCGTGTTCGCCGTCCACGGCGAGGAGGCCGAGCGAGCCTTTCGGGACGCCCTTTGACGCTTCCCGTCCTGGTCTCCCCTGACTCCTTCAAGGGGACGTTCTCGGCGAGGGAGGTGGCGCACGCGATCGCCGAGGGCCTCCGCTCGGCCGGCAGGGAGGCCGAGGAGCTGCCGGTCGCGGACGGCGGCGAGGGCACCATGGACGTGCTCATGGCCACCCTCGGAGGGGAGCTGCGAACGCTCACCGTCTCCGATCCGCTCGGCCGGCCGGTCGAGGCCGGCTTCGCGCTGCTGCCGGACGGGAGCGCCGTCGTTGAGATGGCGCAGGCCAGCGGGCTGTCGCTCGTGGCCGAGGCGGAGCGCGATGCCTGGGCGGCATCCACCCACGGCACCGGCGAGCTGATCGCCGCGGCGGTGGAGGCGGGCGCCGCACGCGTGATCGTGACCGTGGGCGGCTCCGCAACGACCGACGGCGGAGCGGGTGCGATCGATGCACTGAGGGAGGCGGGCCTGCTGCCCTCTGCGAGTGCGCGTTCCCCCCGGGCCGGCGGCTCCGGCCGGGCGGGACACCTCGACATGGACGTCGTGTGTGACGTCCGCGTTCCATTCGAGCGCGCTCCGAGCGTCTACGGACCGCAGAAGGGCGCCGACCCGGCGATGGTCGAGCGCCTCGAGCAGCGGCTCGACCACCTGGCCGCGAGCTTCCCGCGCGATCCGCGCGGCGTGCCGATGACGGGCGCCGCCGGCGGCCTCTCGGGCGGCCTCTGGGCCGCACTCGGTGCCGAGCTCGTGCCGGGCGCCGCCTACGTGCTCGACGCGATCGGCTTCGATGCCCGCATGCGCGCCTCGGCCTTCGTCGTGACCGGCGAGGGCTCACTGGACGAGCAAACTCTTCAGGGCAAGATCGTCGGCGAGGTGGCCACCCGCTGCCGCCAGGGCGGCGTGCCCTGCCACGCCATCGTGGGCCGCAACAAGCTGGACCCATTCGGCGAGCGCATCATCGACCTCGCCTCCGTAACCGAAGCGACAACACTCGACGAACTGAGACGCGCGGGAGCAGCCCTCATCGAGAACTGAGGACACGGTGGTCGGGAATCGGGGCGGAAAACGCAACGAATCCCGACCACCGCGAGCCGAAGAGTCCCGAGGACCCGATTGGAGGGTCCCCCTCAATGCGGTCGTTCGCCGGCGCTACCTCAACGCCCGGCGTTCGCCGGCGTTACCGGGCCGGCTACCCGGCGCCGATGCCAGCCGGCGCCGGCGCGCCGCTCCGCCGCGTCACAGAAGCCGCATACGCCCGCGGCCGAAACCGCAGGATCTGGTCATCGCTCAACCCGATCCCGTCGGTTACACGCGTGGGATCGAAGACGAGGATGTCGTCGCCCCGCTCGCGCTCCGTCTCGGGCCCGGTCAGCTCAAGGCGCCCCACCTCGACACGCTCGCGATCCGAAGGCCACGCCACCGTAGGGTCATCCACGTCATCGCCGTCGTTCGCCACGATCACCACCAGCCGAAACGCGGACGACGGCCGAGCCACGATCTCCTCCTGCAGGTAGTCACGCCCGCGCGACCGCGCCTCCTCCTCCGACAGCGTCCGCTCGCCCTCCTCCGGCTCGAAGCGGTAGCGCACCCACCGCTCGGTGCCGTCCGGCGCCGTCCACCTGAACGAGTGGATCGAGTTGTACGCCACCGTGGCGTAGCTCTCCGGTGGGTCCGAGGTCAGCGCCGCCTGGATGGCGGGCCCCGCCTCCGGGTGCCGGCCCATCCACTCGCCGAGCTTCTCGAAGTCGGGCTGGCCGGTCTCGGGATCGGGCTTCCGCAGCCGCGTGAACTCGAGGAAGTCCTCGGGCGTGCGCACGAAGAAGCACGGCAGCGACAGGGCGACGATGTCCGTCTTGGAGCCGTCCGGGAGGTAGAACTTCACCGCCAGGCCGCGACCCTCCTTGGCGTAGTCCGGGATGCCCGGATCGCCGCCGCCGTTCGAGAAGCGGGCGGTGACGGGAACGGAGCCGTCGCCCATGTGTGCCGCAGTTGTGAGCCCGGCGCCGGCGCCAGCGAACGTGCCGCGCAGCAGGGTTCCCTTGGCATGGGCCGCGCGATGGCCGGGATGCTCACCGGAGATCTCGTTGATCGCATCGACCGCTTCCTCAGCGAGCTGATCCATGCGAGGACCCTAAAGCCACGGGCGCCCACTTGGGGCGCCCGTGCTGCCTCACCCGTGCGGCGGGCGGAACCCGCCGCGTTCCGGGAGCTAGCGCATCCCCGGCACGGGGCGGAAGCCCTCGTACTCGGGGGTGCTCTCCCAGGCCTCGTCCGTCTCGCGCAGGACCATCCGGCCGATGGCGCCGAGGCCGACGACGAGGAACGCCGCCGCAACGACCGCCAGCCAGTTCATGGTCGTGCCGATGGCGAACCCGGACAGAATCGCGCCGGCCGCCGTGGAGATCGCCATCCACGACTGCACCGCGCGCGCCCTGTAGAGCCCGGCCGCCAGGCACGCCACCCCCAGCGCGAAGCCGAACGACACGAATGCGAACGGGATCACGATCCCAGCCGTGTTGTTCAGCCGCTCCAGCAGCGCGACCGCCTCGCGGGTGCTCCCGCCGGCGGCCATCTGCCACATCGCGAGCTCCATCCCGACGATGCCCGCGAACGCGAGCAGGCCCAGCATCGCCAGGCCGCCGCCCACGTGCCCGAACGCCACCTCGCGCTCGCGCAGCATGTGCATCAGGCCAAGCACCGCCGGAACCATGAAGGCGATGGAGATCAGCGCCAGCAGGTGAGCCACGTACCACGCATCCAGGTTGTCCTGGATCGTGGCCACCTGGGTCGCCTCGTTCATGTCACTCGCGGGATGGATGACCATCGCGACGAGCAGTACGAGCGGCGCCACGACCATGCACGCCCCCGCAACCGTCTTGCGGAAGTGATGTGCATCGGAGAGGTGCATCTACGTCCTCCTGAGTAGATGGGATCTATGAGTGATCCCGACTGCTCGGAGTACCCGCGATTGTAACTTCGGTTACTAGCTCTCCGCCAGTGCACGAATTACTGCTTCGTAGAAGCCCTCGCTCATCGCGGCCTCCGTGCGCTCGACGTTCTGGAATCGCGACGTGTCGCCCGCCACGGCGTTCGCGACCAGGAAGAACCGGCCCACCACGTCGGCCACGTCGAGGTCCTCCGGCGAGTCCCCCACGCCGATGCAGTCCTCGCGCGCGTACCCGCGCAGGCGCATGTGCGCCGCCACCGCGCGTGCCTTCGAGACACCCGCTGGGATGAGGTGGAACGTGTGCGTCTCGACCCCTATCTCGCCGTTGTCCACGAGCCGCAGCCCGGCGTGTCCCTCGGCGCCGAGCAGCTCGTTCGCCTCGCGCGCGTCCACGAGCCCGCGGAACACATGCGAGACCTCGCGCCCGAGATGGAAGGGCGCGAGGTACTCGAGGCGTCCCTCGTAGCGATCGAGCAGCAGCTCCGGGGCGCCCGTGGCCGCGATCTGGTCGTGCACCGACTCGCCCTCGCGCGGCTGGAGGTCGCCCGTGAGGAACGTGGTCTCCCCGTCCACCACCATCGCGGCGCCCACCTCGAAGATGTACGAGCTCTGCCCGATCAGGCGCGCGTCCTCCATCACCTGCGCGCGTCTGCGCCCGGACTTGATCACCACCTCGGCGCCCGCGCGGTGGCACGCCTCGAGCGCGCGCGCCGCCAGCAGCGTGAAGTCACCGCCGGCGGTGCGGAACAGCGACGCGCCCTCGCCCAGCAGCGTGCCGTCGAGGTCCGTGTAGACGCACCTGATTGCCACTACGCGCGGGCGCCGAGCTCGGCGTACGGCGGCCGCTCCACGACCTCGACCTGGACAAGCCCGCCGTCGGCCGTCTGGAGCGGAAGCGGGTTGTCGTCCACGAGGCGCCCGTCGGCGCGGAGCCGCTGGAGGATCACGCTCAGCACGGCGTACGCCATCGGGGCGAGCTCGCGAAGCGACTGGTGGCTGTTCAGCCGCACGTCGAGGTCCACCTGCGCCATCCCGGCGGTGCCCCCGAGGACGTCGCGCGCGTGGAGCAGCATCGCCGTCTCGACCGCGTATCCGGAGGCGAACGGAATCTGCTCGAACAGCGTCCGGCGCGCGGCCACCTCACCGGCGAGTGGCTGGGCGAAGGCGGCGAGCTCCGGGAAGAACGCCGACAGGAGCGGCCGCGCGGTGAGCTCGGTGACCCGGCCGCCGTCGGCCGGCTGCTCCGCCCCGTCCGCGCGCCGGTACGGACGGTGGAAGAAGCCCTTCACGAACCGCACGTCCGGCTGGCAGATGAGCGGCCCGAGCATGCCGAGGGCGAAGTGGGGCGAGAAGTCGCGCGTGTCGGAGTCGAGATAGACGACCAGCTCTCCGCGAGCCACCGAGAGCGCCCGCCACATGGCGTCGCCCTTGCCGAGTACCTGGCCGAACTCGGGCATGAGCTCAGACTCCTGGTACACGTCCGCGCCGGCGCTGGGCGGCGACCTCGGCGCTGCCGTCGCGCGACGCCGCATCCACCACCAGAACCTGGTCGATGAGCGGGTCGAGGCCGCGGAGCCGCTCGACGATCTCGCCGATCGTGTCCGCCACCTCGCGGGCCGGCAGCACCACGGTGACGGGCTCAGCCTTGCGCTCGAGCAGCCGCGGAAGGTCGAAATCCGTGTGGTGGAAGCGCCGGATCAAGTGCCGCGTACTATCGCAGCCGTGCCCCGCACGCCGACCTCATATCCATGGGAGGCCGTGCTCGAGCCGGGCCGCGACGAGGAGCTGGTCGCGACCTCACGCGAGCGCGAGCAGGCCGGGCTCACCGAGCCGATCCCGGACGACCTCCACCCGGCAGCTCAGGGAGGGCCTCGAGGCCGCCGGCATCGACGCGCTGTGGGCGCACCAGGCGGACGCGCTGGAGGCGGCCCGGCGCGGCCACGCGATCGTCACGACCGGCACGGCGAGCGGGAAGTCGCTGGCGTTCAACCTGCCCGTGCTCGACACGCTCGCGAGCGACGTGGCGGCGCGCGCCTTCTACCTCTACCCGACGAAGGCGCTGGCGCAGGACCAGGCGCGCGGGCTCGCCAGGATCGGGGGGCGGTACCTCCGCCACGCGATCTACGACGGCGACACTCCGCGCGAGGAGCGGCGGTCGGTCCGCCAGCGGTCGAACCTGATCCTCACGAACCCGGACATGCTCCACGTGGGCGTGCTGCCGAACCACCGCCAGTGGGGCGACGTGCTCGCCAACCTCGCCTGGGTGGTGGTGGACGAGGCGCACGTGTACCGCGGCGTGTTCGGCTCGCACGTGGCGAACGTGCTGCGCAGGCTTCGGCGGCTCGCGCGCGCCTACGGCGCCGAGCCGCGCTTCCTGCTCACCAGCGCGACGATCGCGAACCCCACCGAGCTGGCCGAGCGCCTCACCGGCGTCGAGGTCGAGCTCGTGGACCGCGACGGCGCGCCGCGGGCGGAGCGCCAGATCGCCATGTGGAACCCGCCGCTCGTGGACGAGAAGCTCGGCCGCCGCGCCTCCGCCCTCGGCGAGGCCTCCAACCTGCTGGCGTCGCTCGTGGAGCGCGAGATCCGCACGATCTGCTTCCTCAAGTCGCGCCGCGGCGTGGAGCTGATCCAGCGCTTCACCCGCCAGCGGCTCGAGGCCGAGGGGCGCAGCGACCTGGCCGAGCGGATCGCGCCGTACCGGGCCGGCTACACGCCGGCCCAGCGACGTGAGATCGAGCAGCGGCTCTCCGATGGCGACCTGCTTGCCGTCGTGGCCACGGACGCGCTCGAGCTCGGCATCGACATCGGCGATCTGGACGCGGCGCTGTGCGTGACGTTCCCGGGCACGGTCGCGTCGCTGCGCCAGATGTGGGGCCGCGCCGGCCGCCGCAGCACCGGTCCTCGCCATGTACGTGGCGGGCGAGGACGCGCTCGACCAGTTCTTCTGCCGGCATCCCACCGAGTTCCTCGAGCGCCCCGTGGAGCGGGCGATCCTCGATCACGAGTCCGAGCAGATCCACGAAGCGCACCTGTGCGCCGCGGCGTACGAGCTGCCGCTGACGCCCGAGGACGGCGAGATCTTCGGGCCGCGCTGGGAGGAGCACGCCCGGCGCCTCGTCCAGCAGGGAGCGCTCCGCGAGCGCGGCGGCAAGTACCTGCCGCGCGGGCCCGGCTACCCGGCGGCGCGGATCGCCCTGCGGTCAGCGTCGCCCGACTCGGTGTCGATCGTGGAGACGGGCGGCGGCGAGGTGATCGGCAACGTCGAGATGGCGCGCGCGATGTCGGCCGTGCATCCGGGCGCGGTGTACCTGCACATGGGCGCGGCCTACGAGGTGGAGGAGCTCGACCTGGCCCAGCACCGCGCCGCCGTGCGGCCGTTCGACGGCGACTGGTACACGCAGCCGAAGCGGGAGTCCGAGACCTGGATCGAGCAGGTGCGCGACCAGCGGCAGACCTGCGGCGTGACGCTGTCGTTCGGCGTCGTGTCGGTCACCGAGCAGGTGGTGGCCTACCAGAAGAAGAGCGTCACGGACCACTCCGTGCTCGACCTGCTCGCGGTCGACATGCCCGAGCAGGACTTCGTGACGCAGGCGCTCTGGTACGAGCTGCCCGACTCGCTCGTGCGGGACGAGTTCCCGCTCGAGGTGCTCCAGGGCTCGCTCCACGCCGCCGAGCACGGCCAGATCGCGGTGCTCCCGCTGATCGCGATGTGCGACCGGTGGGACATCGGCGGCCTCTCGACCGCCTACCACCATCAGACCGGCGTGCCGACGATCTTCATCTACGACGGCCATCCCGGCGGCGTGGGGATCACGCGCGCGGGCTTCGAGCGCTTCGAGGCGCTGGTGGGCGACGCGCTCCGGCTGATCTCGGAATGCCCGTGCGAGAGCGGCTGCCCCTCCTGCGTCCAGTCGCCGAAGTGCGGCAATCTGAACGAGCCGCTCAACAAGCGCGGCGCGATCGAGCTGCTGTCGAGGATGGCGAGCGCTTAGCCCTGCAGCGCGCGCGCCGCCGCGTCGATCACCGTGCGGCGGTTCTTGCCCATCGACTCGTACAGCTCGACGGCGGCGGCCTCGGCGGCGGTCGTGGTCGCGAGCCGGTCGCGGATGTCGGCCGCGGTCATCTTGTCGTAGTTCTCCCAGGGCGCTTCGACGGTGAGCTCAGGGCCGGCGCCGTCCTCCGCGCCCTCCTCGGCGCTCTCGGCGACGAGCACCGGGTCCTCGTCCACGTGGTCGGGGATGAGCTCGTCGGGGACCGGCGGCGGCGCGTCCGTGACCGGCGGCGGCGCGAGCTCCACCACGTCGGGTGCACCCCCGTTGCCGGCCGGATACTCAGACTCCGGCGGGTACCCGGCGAAATCGCGCGATGCCCGGCGGTCCGGGTTGAGCAGCTCCATTCCGATCCGGGCCACCTCGGCGGCTGTCGAGAGGCCGAACTCCGCGGCCCGCAGGGTGATGCGGACCGGCGCGCGGACCAGCATGAGCGGTGCGGTCAGGAGTCCCACCTCACGAGCCGTACCCACCGCCCGCCCGCGCGAAAACGCCGAGGGCTACTCGACGCTGAGCGTGAGCTTGCCGCGGAGCTCGTCCGGACTCGCGGACATCCAGCCGTTCAGGTCGCCGAGCGGCCGCGCGAACATGCCGACTCCGAGCGAACCAAGGTCGCCGATGCCGAGCTGTGGCCCGAACTGGCCGAGGATGCGGGTCACGAGCTGCTCGGCGTCCGCGCTGAGCGTGACCGACCCCTTCGCGCCGGGCACGTCGGTAGGCGTGGCGGCGGCCACAGCGGCCGCCCGCTTCGTGTTGTTCGCCACCACGAGCTTGCCGTTCACCACTCCGAAGATCACCGCGCCGCCGCCGGGCTTCGACAGCGCGTAGAACCTCCGGCCGGGTCGGGGCTTCGACAGGGTCACCTTGCCGAACCCCGCTCCCTCGGCAAAGCTCGGAAGCACGTCGGCCACCTTCGCCAGCGTCTTCTCGAACTGCTGCGGATCCTTCAGCTCCGCGCGCACGCCGAACCCGCCGTCGAGCGCCACCGTGGCCGACACGTTCCCGGTGAGCTGCGCGATCAGGTCGTCGTCGAGGCTCACCCCGAGCTGCTTGTCGATCGTCTTCTTGGCCCGCTCGTAGTCGCCGAACCCGGACGGGTCGATCGCCTGTCCTGCGTTCTCCGCGAAGTGAACGATGTGCGCGAGATCGCGGATGCCGAGGCCGATCTCGCCGGGCCGCTTGATCACCGGCGGCGCCTCGTCGCCCGGGGCGATCGGCAGGTCGTCGTCGGACAGGTCGCCCTCGGTCCGCGCGCGGAAGTCGATATCGAGCGCGTTGTCCTTGGCCGTGACCGTGGCGCCCACCTGGCGGAGCGCGGCGACCCACGGGATGCGGCGCGCGTCCGCCGTGCCGGGGTCGGACTTCAGGAGCGCCTCGACGTTCGCGTAGATCCGCACCAGCGCGTTGTCCGGCAGTCCGCTCAGGCCCTCGTTGAAGGAGTCCTCGTCGAGGTGGTCGTCGCCATCGGCGTGCCCGAGCGCGCTCTTCAGCTGCGTCTCGTCGCCGGCGAAGACGACCAGGTCGTCCTTCACCGCGAACACGGTGTTGCCGCCCTTGTAGAGCGTGGCGCCTGACGCGTCACCGGTCTTCTGGGCCTTCGTCTTCGAGATCAGGTCGTCCAGCTTGCCTTTGTCCTTCGCCTTGATCGCGGCGACGAAGTCCGACGACGCGTTCGCCCCGCTCCCCCCGACGACAAGCGGGTTGCCGAGCACCGGCTTCACGTCGTCCTCGAAGCTCACGCCGCCGCTCGACTGCTCGAGCTGGCGCTTGAGGCTCTCTTTGATCTGGCCACTGAACGGGAACTTCGCCACCAGCTTGTCGAGCGCTCCCCACTGGTCACCGCTCGGGTCGGTGTCGATCGCGACGGCGAACGGCGTGTCCTTCGGGAGCACTGCCAGGGCCGAGTCGAGCGGGCTTCCGGAGTCGCTTCCGCCGCCACAACCAGCGATTGCGAGCACGGCGAGGACCAGGATTACTGAAAAGAGACGGCGCATCGGGGCGCGCAGTCTAGTCTCGACGCGATGCGCTCCAAGAACATGGCGCTCGCCCTCCTGGCCGCCGCCCAGTTCGTCGTCGTCCTCGACGCATCGATCGTGAACGTCGCGCTCCCGTCGATCGGGAAGGACCTCGATTTCGCCCAGAACGACCTGTCGTGGGTCGTGAACGCCTACACGCTGACGTTCGGCGGCTTCCTGCTGCTCGGCGGCCGCCTGGCCGACCTGCTCGGGCGCCGGCGCATCTTCATCGTCGGGATGTGGCTGTTCGCGTTCGCCTCGCTGGCGGGCGGCCTCGCCCAGAGCGATATCTGGCTGGTGAGCGCGCGCGCACTGCAGGGCCTCGGCGCGGCGCTGATCTCGCCGTCCGCACTTTCGATTCTCACCACCACGTTCGCGGAGGGCGCCGAGCGCAACAAGGCCCTGGCCGTCTGGGGCGCTGTGGCCGGCTCGGGCGGAGCGGTCGGCGTGCTCGCCGGCGGCATGCTCACCGAGTGGGCCGGCTGGGAGTGGGTGCTGTTCGTGAACGTCCCGATCGGCATCGCGGCCGCCTTGATCGCCCCGCGCATCCTCGACGAGAGCCGCGACGAGTCGAACCCGTCCTGGGACATCGCCGGTGCCGTGACCGTCACCGCCGGACTCGCGCTGCTCGTGTACACGCTCGTCGACGCGAACGACGCCGGCTGGGGCTCCGCGCAGACGATCGGCCTGGGCGCCCTGTCGCTGCTGCTGCTGGCGTCGTTCGTCGTGATCGAGCTGCGACGGCGCTACCCGCTGATCCCGTTCTCGATCTTCAGGCTGCGCACCCTCCGCGGCTCCAACATCATCGGGCTGCTGCTCGGCATGTCGCTCTTCGCGATGTTCTTCTTCATCTCGCTGTACATGCAGCAGGTGCTGGGCTACGACCCGCTGAAGGCCGGCCTCGCGTATCTGCCGCTCGCCGGCCTGATCATCATCTCGGCGGGCGGCGCCTCGCAGCTGGTCGCGCGCTTCGGCTTCAAGCCCGTGCTCGTGACCGGCCTCTTGTTTACCGCGGCCGGGCTGTTCTGGTTCAGCCGCGTGAGCGCGCCGGGCGGGAGCTACGTGGGCGATGTCCTGTTTCCGGAGATGCTCGCGGCGATCGGGCTCGGGCTCTCGTTCGTCCCGGTGACGATCGGGGCGGTCACGGGCACGAAGCCGAACGAGGCGGGGCTCGCGTCCGGGCTCATCAACACCTCCCAGCAGGTCGGCGGCGCGCTCGGCCTCGCGATCCTGTCGACGATCGCCACCAACCGCACGCAGGACGTGTTCGCGTCAGGGGTGCACAACCCGAAGGTGGCCCTCACCGAAGGCTTCCAGGCCGCGTTCTTCGCCGGTGGCGTGATCGCGGCGGTCGGCGCGCTGCTCGCGCTCGTGCTGATCTCGACCCAGGACAGCCGCGAGATGGGCGAGGCCGCGCGCCGGGGCGAGGCTGCCCCCGGCGGCGTCCCGGCCTAGCTTCTCGGCATTCAGCTCATTCGATCCCCGCGTCCTTGCACGCGGCGGCGTACTTGCCCGTGCAGATCTCGTCGACGGTCAGGAAACCGTCCTTGATGACGGTGTCCTGGATGTTGTCCTTGGTGACCGCGATCGGGTCCAGCAGCACGGAGTCCACCTGCTTGGAGCCGTTGTCCACCTTGTCCTTGGCGATCCCGTCCGGATCCATCTTGCCGTGCGCAGCGTCGACCGCGAGCTGGGCAGAGGTCTCGGCCTGCTGCTTGATCGCCAGGTAGATCGTCGAGAGCTGCTCGCCGGTCAGGATGCGCTGGATCGCGGCCGCCTCGGAGTCGCCGCCCGTGACCGGCTTCGACTGCGGGTCGACGCCGTTGCCCTTCATCGCGGCGATGATCCCGCCGGCCATGCCGTCATTCGCCGAGTAGACGCCCACGAACCCGTCCTTGCCGAGCGACGTGATCGACTGCTCCATCTCGGTCTGGGCCTTGTCGGGGCTCCAGTCGGGCGTGTCGAACTCCTTGGCGATCTTCAGGCCGCTCTTGTCGAACACCTGGTGCGCGCCCTTCTTGTAGTCGCCCGCGCTCGGGTCGGTGGGCGCGCCGTTCACCATCACGATCGACTTCCCGTCCGCGGAGCCGAGCTTGTCGAGCAGCGACTGCGCCTGGACGCGGCCCTGCTTGACGTTGTCGAACGACACGTAGAACGCGATGTCCTGATCGGGGATCAGCCGGTCGTACGCGATCACGGGGATGTTCTTCTGGTTCGCGTGTTGAACGATCGGGCCGACCGAAGCAACGTCGACCGCGTCCAGCACCAGCACGCTCGCGCCCTTCGTGATCGCGGCATCGGCCTGCTGCTGCTGCTTGTTCGGATCCTGGCTGGCGTTCTGGTAGAAGACCTTGCAGTCAGGGCAGAGCTCCTTGACCTTGGCCTCGAAGAGCGGCCTGTCCTTCTCCTCGTAGCGCGTGGTCTTGGTCTCGGGCAGGAGCAGGGCGATCGTCTTGCCGCCGCCTCCCGAGTCGCCGCCACCGCCTCCTCCTCCGCTCGAGCTCGAGTCGTCGTCGCCTCCGCATGCCGCGAGGCCGAGCGCAAAGAGGGCCGCGACTGCAACCGCTGCGAACGTGGACCTGCTGAACCTGCGCTTCATTCCTGCTCCTTTCACTCCGTTGGGGTGACCTTCGTGAGCCCGGCCGGCGCGTCGGGGTCGATGCCGCGGGCGGCCGCCATCGCCGCCGCCAGCTGCTGAGCGCGAACGGTCGCCGGGAAGACCGCGAGCGCCTCAGGGAGTCCCTGCGGGAGGGGCAGCTCCGCGTCCGGCGCATCTCCGCACACCGCCACCGGCGCCCCCCGCCCGCGCGCGAGCTCGGCCACCGCTCGCACGTCCTCGCGGCCGGCGCCGCCGCCGTCGAGCGCGAGCACCGGGACGTCGCCGCCGGCCACGCCGATCGGCCCGTGGCGGAGGTCGGCGGCCGAGATGCCCTCCGCGAGGATGCCGGTCGTCTCTTTGATCTTGAGCGCGGCCTCGAGTGCCGCCGAGTACAGGAGCCCGCGCGCCGCCACGAACAGCCGTGCGCTGTCCGCCCATCGCTCCGCGAGCAGGGTGGCCGGCTCGGGGTCGTCGAGCACGGCGCGCACGGCGTCGGGCATGGCGCCGAGCTCGCCGCCGTCGAAGGGCACCGGTCCCGTGGCGGCGGCCACGGCGGCCATCGCCAGCATCTGACCGGTAACCGTCTTCGTGGCCGGGACCGCGCGCTCGGGTCCCACGCCCAGGGCGAGCACGGCGTCCGCGGCGCCGCCGAGCGGGCTGTCGGCGTCGTTCACCACGGCCACGGTGCGCGCTCCGGCCTCGCCGAGCCGCCGGCACACCGTCACGATCTCGGGCGTCTCGCCCGACTGGCTGATCGCGACGACGAGAAAGCCGTCATAGCGGGCCGGCGCGTCGTACAGCGTGTGGAGGCTCGGGGCGGCCAGCCCCGCCGGACGCCCGGAGGCGAGCTCTGCGAGGTAGCGGCCGTACACCGCGGCGTTGTCCGACGATCCGCGCGCCAGGAACACCACGCCCGCGAACGGGTCCGGCAGCACGGCCCGGACGGTGGCGGCGTCGTCGTCGAAGCGATCGGCGAGCCGGCGCAGGGCGTCCGGCTGCTCGGCCATCTCGGCGCGCATGCGCTCGCCGCTCATGCGGCCACCTCGTCCAGCGCCAGCGCGATCGCGCCGCGCAGGGGCCCGTCGTGCACGAACTCGGCGGGCACCAGCTCGGGCGTGAAGGGCGCGGCGGCGGTCAGGCGCCGCTCGAGCGCGGCGAGCACCGCGTCGGCTCTGCTCATCAGCCCGCCGCCGACGGCGATCCGGGCCGGGTCGAGCGCGATCGCCATGTTGGCCACCTGCACCGCGAGCGCGTCCAGCGCGGCGTCGAGCAGCTCGCGGGCGCGCGGGTCGGGATGGTCGAAGACGTCGGCCGCCGTGAGTGGCTCGCCGAGCAGCTCGCTCGCCCGCTCGCCGATGGCCCGGCCGCCGGCGAACTCCTCGAGCGGCGCGTGGCCGTCCGCGGCACCGGCCGTCTCGCACGCGCCCCGCAGGCTGTAGCCGATCTCGCCGGCGGCGCCGTTCGCGCCGTGGATGACGCTGCCGCCCGCGACGATCGCGGCGGCGATCCCCGTGCCGAGCACCAGCAGGATGGCCGGGTCGGCCCCGCGGAGGCTGCCCCAGCGCAGCTCGGCAACCGCGGCGGCCTTCACGTCGGTGCCCACCGCCGAGCGCGCGCCGTCGAAGCGGTCGCGGAGCAGCGCGGGCAGCTCGAGGTCCTGCCAGCCGGGCACGTTGGGGGCGAGCGCGACACGATCCTCGTACACGATGCCGGGGCTCACCGCGGAGACCGCCACGCACCGTCCCCCCTCGCTCCGCGCGGTCGCCGACATCAGCTCGTCGGCGCGCGCGACCGCGCGATCCACGGCCTGCGCCGCGCCGCGCCCCGCGTCGGTGTCGAGCCGGTCGGACTCGAGCAGCCGTCCGTCGAGGGTTGCGGTGGCGAGGGCGATCTTCGTGCCCCCGAAGTCGATGCCGAGAACGAAGTCGCGCTCGACGTCGTTAGCGGTTGTATCCGCCACGAGAGATAAGATAGTTTCTTAACTATGTCCGGTCAAGACCGACCGGCGGCGGGGCTCGCCTCCGCCGCAGCACCGCCGGGCACGCCGCGCCTCCTCCGGGCGCACAACGAGCGCGCGGTCCTGGAGCACCTCCGCGCCGCGGGGCCCTCCTCCCGGCCCGGCCTCGCCCGCATCGCCGGCCTGTCGAAGCCGACCGTCTCCCAGGCGCTCGCAAATCTCGAGGTCGCCGGCCTGGTTCGTCCCGTGGGCCCCGCGAGCCCGTCCATGGGCCGCACGGCGATGCTCTACGAGGCCGATCCCACGGCGGGATACGTGCTCGGCGTCGACATCGGGCGCGCCTGGATCCGCGTGGCGGCGGCCGACCTGTCCGGCGCCATCGTCGCCCGGCGCGACGAGCGCAACCGCACCCGCGGAGCCGCGGCGCTGGTGAAGGCGGTCGGCGAGGTCGCGCACGACGTGGTCGGCGCGGCCGGCATCACCTGGCGGAAGGTCGCCCACACGGTCGTCGGCGGCCCGGGTGTCTTCGATCCGGACGGCGACCGGCTCCGGCACGCCCCGAACCTCCCCGGCTGGAGCCGGCCCGGTGTGATGAGCTCGCTGCGCGAGGCGCTCCCGCCCACGGTCACGCTCGACAACGACGCCAACCTGGCCGCGGTGGGCGAGCGCACCTACGGCAGCGGCCGCGACGCGCGCACGTTCGTGTACGTGTCCGTGGGCACAGGGATCGGGATGGGCGTGATCATCGATGGCGAGCTGTACCGCGGCGCGCACGGCGCCGCCGGCGAGGTGGGCTACCTGCCGCTGGGCGCTGAGGACGAGCCCGCCCGCGGGCGCGACGCGAAGCGGCGCGGCATCCTCGAGGAGGCGGCGTCCGCCGACGCCGTCGTGCGCACCGCCAAGCAACTCGGTATGAGGGGGGCGACCTCGGCGAAGCGCGTGTTCTCCGCCGCCCGCGCGGGCGACGAGCTCGCCCTGGCCGCCGTCGAGGCCGAGGCGAACCGGCTGGCGCTCGTGGTGGGCACGGTCGCCGCGATCGTGGACCCCGAGTTCGTGCTGCTCGGCGGCGGGATCGGCAGCAACATCGACCTCCTCCGCCCCCCGCTCGAGCGGCGCCTCGCCGAGCTGACCCCGCTGGCACCGCCCGTCGCCGAGGGCGAGCTGGGCCAGGACGCGATCGTGCTGGGAGCGGTCGCGAGCGCGCTCGACACGGCGCGCGACCTCGTGTTCGAGCAGCGCGCCGGGCTCGCCGCGAGCCTCGCCACCTAAGCCTGATCCGGGGCTGGCGAAACGGGCGGTCTGGGCCTAGCCTGGGCCGCTCATGTTCGGGGCGGAGCAGCGGGACATCGACCAGATCGCCGAGTACGCGGACTCGAGCATCCGCCAGATGGTCCGGAAGGGATCGCTGGCGCCGATCGCCGGGCGCTCCGGGCTGAACCGGTGGCTGTACGACAAGTGGGGCAATCGCGGCAACGCCCTGTACACGGCGCTGGGCAGCCTGCTCACGATCGGGCTCTCCGGGCTGCTCGCGTGGGCGCTCGACGAGCCGCTCGTCTTCCCGTCCCTCGGCGCCACAGCGTTCCTCTTCTTCGAGACGCCAATGGCCGAGGTGGCGAGCATCCGCAACACGCTGATCGGCCACAGCGTGGGCGTGGCCGTCGCGTTCGTGTGGCTCGAGGTGTTCGGGCTCGTCGCCGAGCCCTCCGCGATCCAGACCGGCTTCACCGCGGACCGGGTGGCGTGCGTGGCGCTGTCGCTCGCGTTCACCGGAGGGATCCTGCGGCTCCTGCGCGCGGCGCACCCGCCGGCGGGCGCCACGACCGTGATCGTCTCGATCGGGCTCCTCACCACCGTCGACGAGCTCGCGATCCTCCTCGCCGGCGTGGTGCTCCTGTCGCTCGCCGCCTGGTGCCTCAACAGGGCCATCGTGCCCGCGCCGGCGTGGACCGCCAGCCGGTAGATCCGCGGATGGCCGAAGAGCTCATCTGGCGGGACCGCCGCGTGCGCTGGAGCCGCCGCGGCAGCGGGCCGCCCGTGGTGCTGTGCCACGGAACGCCGTGGTCGTCGCGGCTGTGGGCACCGCTCGCCGACTCGCTGAGCGCCGACTACACGACCTACCTCTGGGACATGCCCGGATACGGCGAGTCGTCGAAGGACCCGGGACACCGCGTCTCGCTCGACCTCCAGGGCGAGCTGTTCCACGACCTCCTCGAGCACTGGGAGCTCGACGCCCCGCACGTGATCGCGCACGACTACGGCGGAGCGGTGGCGCTGCGTGCGCACCTGCTGCACGGCTCGAGGTACGCCTCGCTGACGCTCATCGATGTGGTGGCCCTGGCGCCGTGGGGCTCCGATTTCTTCAGGCTCGTCCGCGAGCACGCGGACGTGTTCACGGCGGTCCCGCCGGCGATCCACGAGGGAATCATGCGCGCCTACATCGTCGGCGCGAGCCGCACGGGCCTCACCGCCGAGCAAGCCGACATGCTCGTGGCGCCCTGGCTCGACGGAACCGGCCAGGCGGCCTTCTACCGCCAGATCGCGGAGGCGGACCAGCGCTACACGGATGAGATCGAGCCGCTCTACCCGTCCATCGACCTGCCTGTCCTGGTCGTGTGGGGAACCGAGGACACCTGGATCCCGGTCGACCGCGCCCACAGGCTCGCGAGCCTGATCCCCGGCGCGCAGCTGAAGCTGATCGAAAACGCCGGCCACCTGGTCCAGCTCGACCAGCCGGACGAGCTGGAGATGGTGCTCCGTGGATGGCTACCATCGACCCGCTAGTAGGCGAGGTAGCTCAGTTGGTAGAGCACACGACTGAAAATCGTGGTGTCGCCAGTTCGATTCTGGCCCTCGCCATTCCGCTGAGTTGACGTGGACGACCATGCCGGACACCAGATGGACGTCAACGGCATGGCCGTCAGCGCCACGCTGCACTGTCTCACCGGGTGTGCCATCGGCGAGGTGCTCGGGGTGGTCATCGGCACGGCGCTCGGGCTCGCCACCGGGCCGACGATCGCCCTCGGCATCGTGCTCGCGTTCGTGTTCGGCTACTCCCTGACGAGCCTTCCGCTCCTGCGCGCCGGCCTCGCGCTGGCCGCCGTCATCCCGATCGCCCTGGCGTCCGACACCCTCTCGATCGCGACGATGGAGGTCGTTGACAACGCGATCGTCGTCGCGATCCCAGGCGCCATGGACGCCGGGCTCGGCGAGCTCCTGTTCTGGGGCTCGCTGTCCTTCTCCCTGTTCGTCGCCGGCTTCGCCGCCTACCCCGTGAACCGGTGGCTCCTCCAGCGCGGCAAGGGGCACACGGCGGTCCACGAGACCGGCATCCACGGCGGGCCCGACCCGAAGGTCGTCGGGGCGATCGCGGTCCTGGCCGGCGTGTTCGGGATCGTCGTATTGCTCACCAACGCGCTCGGCTGAACCCGGCCTACGCCAAGCGCTTTTCCACGATCTTCGGATTGTTTGCTTGAGCCATGCGCCCTCCGGCAGAGTCCGCGGACTTTCCCGGCGACAGGAGCAAGGACGCCCGTGAGCCCCACAACATCGCACCGCAAAGTCGTTTGGGGGTGCGTGGCCGCGCTCGTCCTGGTTCACGCCGTCGCGGCCTCGCCCGCGGCTGCTTCGCCCGAATCGCGTGCACTGGCGCAGGCGCGCGCGACCCACGACCGCGTGAACGTCGCCGCGGAGAGCACGGAGCTGCGCAAGGTGTATGCGAATCCCGACGGCACGTTCACCGCGGCGCTCTTTTCTCAACCGATCCAGGTGCGCCGCGAGGGCAGCTGGGTGCCGGTGGATACGGATCTCGCGCGGCGGGCCGACGGCTCCATCGCGCCGGGCGCCATCGCCGGCTCGCTGGTGCTGTCGGGAGGCGGCACGCGCGGCGCGCTGGCGCGGTTCTCGGCGCACGGCGAGTCGGTCGCGCTCGGGTGGCCGGGGCGGCTGCCGAGGCCGGTGCTCAAGGGCGACACCGCGATCTACCGCAACGTCCGCCCTGGGGTCGACCTGCAGGTGCGCGCCACGCCGACCGGCTTCGCGCCGCGGCTCGTGATCAAGCGGCGCGCGGCCGCCGACCGCGTCAAGCGGATCACGTTCGAGCAGCACATCGATGGCGGCGGTGACGGGCTGGCGATGGACGCCGGCCGCGCCGCGATCTGGGATCGCGGCCACCGCGCGCACGTAGCCACGCGCAAGGACGGCGCGAACATCACATTGGTCCCGGACGCCACGGTCCTCGCCGCCGCGGACACCGCGTACCCGCTCGCGATCACGCCGCCGGACTATCAGCGGCCGATCGGGGAGTCGGGCTGGGCGAAGGTGATGTCGGGCAACCCGGGCACGGCGTACTGGATGGGTGGCGTCGACGGCAACGAGGCGAAGGTGGGCTACTGCGGATGGCCCGGCTGCGACCCCGACGGCAGCGGTCCCGCCGCGCCCATCGGCACGCTGCGCTCATATTTCCAGTACGACCACGGGGGGTTCCTCTTCGGCAAGGAGATCATCAGCGCGCAGTTCAACGCGCTGAACAACTACTCGCCCTCCTGCAGCGCGCGTTGGGTCGACTTCTGGCAGACCGACCCGATCGGCTCCGGCACGACGTGGAACAACCAGCCGTGGAGCAGCCGCGTCCTCCAAGGCAACCGCTTCGTCGCATACGGCTACAGCAGCGCCTGCCCCGCGAACAACCTTGGCTTCGACGTCACGGCCTCGGTGCGTGCGCGTGTCGGTCAGGGATGGAACGCGCTCACGTACGCCATGAGCAGCGGCGGGGAGTTCGACGACCCCTACGGGTGGAAGAAGTTCGCCTGGAACCCTTCGCTCATCGTGCATTACAACACGCCGCCGCAGGTGGACAGCGAGACGGCGGAGGGCAAGCCCTGCGCCCAGCAGCCGAACGAGCCGTACACCACGGTCACCGGCCCCAAGCTCCGCGCCCGCATCACCGACCCGGACGGCGGGCCGGTCACGGCGCACTTCCAGTGGTTCCGGCGCTGGCATCCTGAGACGGTCATCGGCGAGCGGGAGACCGTCGAGCAGTCATCGGGGTCGACGTTCGAGGTGGACATCCCTGACGAACATTTCAAGGACGGCGACCAGATCGCGTTCCGGGTGCAAGGAAACGACGGCCGCGACTACAGCCCTTGGGGCCGGTGGTGCGACATCACCGTCGACCGGACGAAGCCGGCCTACGAGCCGAAGGTGACCTCGAGCGACTACCCCGAGGGGGGCAGGAGCGGCGCGCCCGGTCTTCCCGGCGGGTTCACGTTCACCCGTGACGAGCGCGACACCGATGTGGTCGGATTCATGTACAGCCTCGTCAACACCCCGCCGGACCACTTCGTCGCGGCACCGAGCGGGACCGTGACCATCTCGCTCACCCCCGAGGACGCAGCCGAGTTCCTGTACGTCCAGAGCGTCGACAAGGCCGGCAACCTCGGAGACAAGATCAAGACGTACGGGTTCCTCCTCGGCGATCCGCCGCCTCCGACGGGGCTGTGGCGGCTTGACGGCCAGAAGCCGAGCACGAGCGCTCCCGACACGAGTGGCGGCGGCCGCAACGGCACCCTCGCGGGTGGCGCGTGGACGACCGGCATGCGCGGCGATGCCGTGCGCCTCGACGGCGTCGACGACTACGTGGCGACCACCGGCACCGCACCGGTGCGCACGGACAACAGCTTCACCGTGTCGGCGTGGGTGCGCGTCGACAACGACCTCGCGAACAACCGTACCGCGGTCAGCGCCAACGGCAGCAACGTGAGCGCCTTCCTCCTGCAGTGGAACCGCGTCAGCGGCTGGGGATTCGTGATGCCCAGATCAGACGGCGTTGTGGCGGTCGATAAGGTCACCGCGCCCGGCAAGGTCGGCCGGTGGACGCACCTCGCCGGCGTCTACGACGCCGGCGCACGGGAGATTCGGCTGTACGTCAATGGCCGGCTCGCGGGGCGCGTCGCGCACACGAGTACGTGGTCCGGCGTGGGAGAGCTGCTGATCGGGCGCGCCAAGTGGGGCGGCCAGTTCGTCGACTACTTCCCGGGATCGATCGACGACGTTCGGGTCGATCAGCGAGTGCTCCCGCAGGACGAGATCGCCGCACTCGCCACCCGGCCGGTGATCTTCGAAGGACGCTGGATGCTTGACGAGGGAAGCGGCACGACGGCCGCCGACGCGTCCGGCAACCTCCAGCAGGCGACCGCAGCGCCGGGGACGTCATGGGAGCCGGGAGTGACCGGCTCCGCGGCGCGGTTCGACGGCGTGACCGGCGCGTTCGGGACCCCTGGCCCGGTGGTGCGGACCGATGGCAGCTTCACGGTCAGTGCTTGGGTCATGGCGGACCGCTTCGAGAGCGGGATCATGCGCACCGCCGTGAGCCAGGACGGCACGGAGAGGAGCGCCTTCCTGCTCGGCTACCGGGGCGACACGGGCAGATGGTCGATGCTCATGCCGGGCATCGATGCCAACGCCAACAACGCGCTCGTCGCCTCGACCGTGACCCCCGAGACGGGCGTGTGGACCCACCTGGCGGGCGTGTATGACCTCGCGAAGAGCGAGCTGCGCATCTACGTCAACGGCGCTTGGTCTGGCACCGCGCCATTGCCGCCCGGGTGGATGCCGTGGCAGGGGACCGGGCCCCTGCGCATCGGCCGCGCCCAGTGGAGCGGGCGTGCGACCGATCAGTGGCCGGGCGCGATCGACGATGTCCAGGTCTACACTGGCGTGCGCACGGACGACGAGATCCGCGAGGAGATCTGGAACCCGCCGCCGGCTCCCAAAACCGTGTACACGGGCGCGCTCGCCCGCTACACCAACCACGATGGCGAGCACCTCACCGCGGCCGGTCCGGTGCCGCGCGGTTACCACCTGGAGAGCGTCCTCGGCATGGCTGCGCCGGCAGACGCGACCGACACGGTGACGCTCTACACCTGCCGGTACGGGACCGAGACGTTCACGTCGCCGCGCGCGGACTGCGAGGGCCGGCAACGCCTCGGCGAGGTGGGCAAGGTCTACGCCACGCCTCCGGACGGCGTGCCGGTTCGCCAGGTGTTCCGCTGCCAGACGACTGTCGGCGGCGAGCACTTCGACACCGTCGCGGCAGACTGTGGGGGCCAGACCCTCGACGGGCCCTTGGGCTACGTGCGGGCGTACGCGCCGCTGGTGCGCTTCGGCCAGGTGGACGCGTCGCGCGATCGGCGAACAAGCGTCGGCTCGGTGCCCGCCACGTACGAGCCGCGCGAGCGGCTCGGGCTGATCTCGCTCGTCGACGGTCCAGGCATGCAAGCCATCTACGGCTGCCAGGACGGTTCGGACGCGTATACCTCCCTCGACGCGGCCTGCGGGGGCAAGCAGCAGCTCGGCCGGACTGGGTTCGTCTGGGCGGAGCCTCCACCCGACCTGGACGCGGTGCCGCTATCGCGCTGTGGTGACGCCCAGTCCGGCGAGCGCTACGACGCCGAGGACTGCGGGGCGGATCAGACGGATGCCTTCCTCGGCTACGTGGAGCGCGCGCGATGACCGGCTCGATGAAGAAGCTCGGGGGAACGGCGGCGGCGATCGCGCTGGCCGCCGCGGTGGTGGGGGGCGGGGCGTCGGCGGCGAGGGAGACCTCGCCGCCGATCGCGCCCGATCCTGGGCCATCGATCAAGACTACGTTTGTGACGCCGCGCGCACCGACACCTGACAAGGTGGCGCGCCTCAGCACGCCGGCGGTGTGGCCGAAGGGCGGGTTGACGCCCGTGGTGCGCTCCGCGCCGGCCGGAGCCGACGTTCAGGTGTCCGGGTCGGTCGTGCGCGTGCGCGGCAAGGGCGGCCGCCTGCAGCTCGACTACTCGCGCTTCCGCGATGCCCACGGCGGTGACTGGGGCGCGCGCCTGCGGCTCGTACGGCTTGGCGAGAAGGGCCGAGAGCCGGTGCCCGGACGCAACGACCTCGAGGCCGGAACGGTCACCGCGCAGGTCGCGGCCGGCGAGGCATACACGCTCGACGCCGGGCCGTCCGGCTCCACCGGCGATTACAAGGCAACGTCGCTCGCGCCCTCGGACTCCTGGCAGGTGTCGCGCCAGACGGGTGACTTCACCTGGTCCGAGCCGATCGGAGACGCGCCGCCCGTGCCGGGCGACTTCGCGCCCGAGTTCGCGCTCACGTATGCGTCGGGCAGCGTCGACGGCCGGGTGGCCTCGACGAACAACCAGACGAGCTGGGTGGGCGAGGGCTGGAACCTGAGCACCGGGTTCATCGAGCGGCGTTACATCGGCTGTGCCTACGACCTGGCGCCCGGGCAGTTGAAGACCGGCGACCTGTGCTGGAAGACCGACAACGCGACGCTCTCGCTCGGTGGCCGCTCGAGCCAGCTGGTCAAGATCCCGGACACGAACAAGTGGCGACCGGTCGACGACGACGGCTCGCGGATCGAGCGTCTCACGGACGCGCCGAACGGCGCACTCGGCGGCGAGCACTGGCGGGTCACCACGCCGGACGGCACCCAGCACTACTTCGGGCGCAGAGCCGACAGCGGCGCGACCTGGACGGTGCCGGTGTTCGGAAACCACCAGGACGAGCCGTGCCACCAAGCGACATTCGCGACGTCGCACTGCCAGCAGGCGTGGCGCTGGAACCTCGACTACAGCGTTGACCCGAACGGCAACTCGATCTCCTACTACTACGCGCCCGAGACCAACTCCTACGGGCTCAACATGGGGTCGGCGACCGCCACCTACACACGCGGCGGTGTGCTCACCCGGGCCGATTACGGCGCCCGCAACGGCGTCGGTCCGACAGCGCGGATCGTGTTCGAGACGGCGGACCGATGCGTAACCGGGACGACGTGCGCCCGCACTGAGATGCCGGACGTGCCTTGGGACCAGAACTGCGACACGGCGACCTGCCCCGGCCGGGTCTCCCCGACATTCTGGAGCACGAAGCGCCTGGCCAAGGTCACGACCCAGGTCGGAAGCGGAACCACGTGGACGGCGGTCGACGAGTGGACTCTGGCCCACAGCTTCCCGGCGCCCGGTGATAACAGCGCGCCCGCGCTCTGGCTGGACAGCGTCACCCACACCGGCCGCACCGGCGCCGGAGGCGCGACCGAGAGCACGCCGCCGATCGTGTTCGTCCCCGCCCCCTACAACAACCGGGCCGACACGGCCACGGACGGGCTGCCGCCGATGCCGAAGTTCCGCATCAGCACGGTCCGGACGCCCGCGGGCGGTGAGATCACCGTCGTCTACGACCGCGACTGTGACCCGGCCGCGCTGCCGCAGCCGTACGCCAACTCCACGCGCTGCTTTCCGGTCCGGTGGACCCCCGAGGGCGCGAGCGCGCGCGACGACTGGTTCGCCAAGTACGTGGTCGCCCGGGTCACCGAGAAGGACCTCGTCGCGGAGGGCACGACGATGGTCACCAACTACGAGTATCTCGGCGGGGCCGGGTGGCGCTACAACGATGACGAGCTCGTGGCGCCAGAGCACCGTACGTGGTCCCGGTACCGCGGCTACGAGAAGGTGCTCGTCACCCGCGGCGACCACACCGACCCGCAGGTGATCCGCTCGGCCACGCAGTACCAGTACTTCCGTGGGCTGGACGGTGACCATCTCCCGACCGGCACCCGAAGGTCGAGCGTCACCGACTCTCGCGGCGCGTCGGTCGTCGACTCGGATCAGCTCGCCGGCTTCCTGCGCGAGGAGCGCACCTTCAACGGCGTGGGTGGCCCCGAGGTGTCGAGCACGATCGACGACCCTTACCAACTCCAGACCGCCGGTGGCGACGGACCGCTCCGCTCCTACCACGTCGACATCGCGGCCTCGCGGACGCGAACCGCGGTGCCCGGCGGGGAGCGCAAGACGCTGACCGAGTACACATACAACGACGACGGGCTCGTCCAGGCCGTCAACGACCTTGGCGACGAGAGCACCGCGGACGATAACCAGTGCGAGCGGACGGAGTACGCGCGGGACGAGGGCGCGTGGCGCCTGGACCTCCCGAGCCGCCAGACCACGGTCGCCGCCGCGTGCTCGGCGACGCCGGTGCTCCCGCGCGACGCGATCTCCGAGGAGCGGACGTACTACGACGGGCGCGCTCTCGGTGAGCCACCGACCACGAACACGGCGCTGCGCGTCGAGGAGCTCGACTCGTTCAACGACACGACCCCGCGCTACGTCACCACCGAGCGCACGACGCTCGACGCCTACGGGCGCGAGGTGGCCTCCGAGGACGCGCTCGGCCGGCGCACCACGACATCGTTCTCGCCCGCCGCCGGCCGGCCGACGTCCAGCACCAAGACCAATCCCAAGGGGCATCGTGCGACGACGACATTCAGCGCGCTGCGTGGCCAGCCCACGACCGTTCTCGACGTCGACAACAACCGCCCGACCGACCTGAGGTACGACGCGCTCGGACGGCTGACGGACGTGTGGCTGCCGGGCCGTAGCCGGGGCTTCGCCGCGAACACGCGCTACCGCTACCGGGTGCGCAAAGACGGCACATCCTGGGTCTCGACCGAGTCGCTGACCCCGGACGGGAGCTACACGACGAGCTACTCGCTGCTCGACGGCTTCCTCCGTGAGCGCCAGACCCAGTCCCCCGGGTCGGGCGGCGGCGTGGTGTTCACGTCTACCGAGTACGACTCGCGCGGGCTGGCATTCAAAGTCACGGGGCCGGAGCACAAGGAAGGGGACCCGAGCGGCGACTTCCTCACGTGGGCCGACACCAGCGCCTACCGGCAGACCGTGACGACCTACGACGGCGCCGAGCGGCCGACCGTCATGTCGTACCGGTCGCGCGGCGACGAGCAGTGGAGGACCGAGGTGCAGCAGCACGGCGACGGCACGAGCGTGACCCCGCCGCGGGGCGGCACGCCCGAGCGCGTCGTCACAGACGCGCGCGGTCGCATCGTTCGACGCCTGCAGTACCACGGCGCTACGCCTGACGGCGACCACGACACGACCGAGTACGGCTACGACGACGCCGGGCGCCTGACGTCGGTCACCGATCCGATGGGCAACCGCTGGCGCAACGAGTACGACCTTCGTGGACGCCGCACCAAAGTCGAGGATCCCGACAGCGGGACGAGCATGTTCACCTACGACGATGCGGGCCAGCTCCAGACGTCGACCGACGGGCGCGGCAAGAGGCTCGCGTACCAGTACGACGCGCTGGGTCGGAGGAGCGCGATGTACGCCGACTCGGTGAGCGGCACGAAGCTCGCCGGCTGGACCTATGACACGCTGCCGGGCGGCGTCGGCCTGCCCACGGCCTCGACCCGCTACGTGGGCTCCGCGGCCTATACGGCCAGGGTCACGGAATACGAGCTCCCCACCGGACGTCCGGCCAGCTCTGAGGTCGTGATCCCAGCCGCGGAGACGGGCCTCGCCGGCATCTACAAGACGACATACTCCTACCGGCCCGACGGCAGCCTGGGCGGCGAGACGCTCCCGAAGCTCGGCACGCTGGCCTCGGAGTCGCTCCAGTACAGCTACGACACTCTGGGCCTGCCGCTCGGCCTCAAGGGGCTCGCCGAGTACGTGAGCAAGACGCAGTACAGCTGGTTCGGCGACCGCACGCAGCTGACCATGGGCCCGGCGGGCCGCGAGGCGTGGCACACGCAGTTCTACGACCCCGCGACGGGTCGCCTCGATCGCGCTTTCACGCAGCGGAACACGACGGCCAGCACGGTCAACGACACCACGTACGGCTACGACCCGGCGGGGAACGTCACGCGGATCTCGGACCAGCTCACTGGCGCGGCGGCGGAGGATCAGTGCTTCCGGTACGACTACGGCCGGCGGCTGACCGAGGCGTGGACGTCCACCGGCGGCTGCGCCGGGGACGCCGGCTCGTCGCTCGGCGGGCCCGCGCCGTACTGGTCGAGCTGGCGCTACGACGCGGCCGGCAACCGCAGCTCCCAAGTCGCCTACGCTGCCGGCGGCGACACCACGAGCACCTACACGTATCCGGCAGCGGGCGCGCCGCGGCCGCACGCCGTCCAGTCCGTGCGGACCGCCGGGCCCGCCGGGACGCGCACGGACACGTACACGTACGACGACGCCGGCAACACGACGGCGACGCGCGGCCAGACGCTCGCATGGGACGACGAGCAGAACCTGGCCTCCATGGGCTCGTCGCGGTTCGTCTACGACGCCGACGGGAACCGGCTCATCCGGCGCGATGCGGGCGGCAGCACGCTCTATCTCGCGAGCGGTGAGGTGCGGGCGCCCGCGGATGGCACGCCGGCGACCGGCACGCGGTACTACCAGCACGCCGGCGAGACGGTCGCGGTCCGCGACGCGGACGGACTCCGTTACCTCATCTCGGATCACCAGGGCACGGACGAGATGCGCCTCGACGCCTCGACCCTCGGCGTCACCAAGCGCCGCAGCGACCCGTTCGGCAATCCGCGCGGCACCCAGCCCTCATGGCCTGGGTCGCACGGCTTCGTCGGCGGGATTCAGGATCCGACCGGCCTCACGCATCTCGGCGCCCGCGAGTACGACCCGGCCATCGGCCGCTTCGTCTCCGTCGACCCGATCATCGACGTCAACGACCCGCAGCAGATCAACAGCTACGCCTACGCGAACAACAGCCCGGTGACGCTGTCGGACCCGGACGGCCTTATCGCCGTCCGCTGCCCCGACGGCGAATGCGCCGGCGGGGGCTACAGGACCAACCAGTCCCCGGCCTCGCGCTTCAACGTCAGCTACAACGTCAATCACCGCAAGGCGAATACCTGGCGGCCGATGGTCGGGCCGGTGCAGGGTCCGCGACCGCTGTGCAACGGCTTCGGGCGCTGCCGTCTGCCGTGGGCGTCAGCACCGGCAGACGTCTGCAAGGTGCTCTCGCCCGGAGGCTGCGGCTGGCGAGCACACGTCGCTGCCGAGGCACGACGGCGTCAGGAGGCGCAGGCCGCCGCACGCCGGGGGGCCGAGGCAAAAGCGGCCGCAGCTCGCGCCGCCGCTGAAGCCCAGCACCGAAAGAACCTGCAGTACACCGGTGCGCTGAAGCCCCTCACGCGGGGGGACTGCACCGCCGTCGAAGGGGCAATCGGGATCATCGTGGTCGGCTTCAGCGAGTGCTCCATTACCGACGGCACGAACACCCGAAGAACACGCTCGGTCAAGGCCGGCGTCGGCCCGCGGAGCCCGCGGGTGCTCCAACTCGTGAAGGCCGCCGTGCTCTCGGAAGCGCCGATCGAGGGCTCGGGAAGTAATTGGGGGTGGTGGCTGGACGGCGGTGCGGGCTTCAAGGACGTCTCGATCGGACGGTCCTTCGCGGGCGGCAACGGACCGCGATACCTGGCTGCGGGATCGCACGTCGGAGGGGGGTTCGGGCCAAGCTTCGCCAGCGGCGTGCGATTCAGTTGGTGACCCCGGCAGATCGCGCGTAGCCCCCTTCCCTCACACGCGATCTGGCTCGCCATCTCCGCGTGACGACTGACAGTGAGATGCGGCACGCCGGCATCCTGGCTTCACAGCGCGACGGATGGGCTCATATGTCGCGTCCGCCGCTCCGAACTCGTATTGGGAAGCGATCGTCGAGCAGATCCGGTTCGAGCAGTTCTAGGCCAGGCCCTCGGCCTTGTACTCGCGCAGGAAGCCCTCGAACAGCCGGCGGTGGCCCTCCTCGTCCGAGAGGATCTCGATGACCATGTCCTGGGTCACCGGGTCGCGGCCCTCGCAGAACTCGATGATGCCGTTGTAGTGGTTGATCGCGCCCGTCTCGGCCTCGACCACGCCCTTGATGATGTGGACGATGTCGGTCTGCTGGTCCGGCGGCTGGAGGTAGGACTGCTCGGCCTGGAAGTCGAGCGAGCCCGGGACCACCCCGTACAGCTCCTTGATCCGCTGGCCGAAGCGGCGGGCGTGGCCGAGCTCCTCCTGGACGTCCTGCTCGAGCGACTCGATGATCTCCTGCGCCCGCACTCCGTCCGGGTTGATCGAGTTCGCCATGTAGCTCATCACCGTCTCGATCTCCATCCAGTACGCGCGCGTGAGGAGCTCTACCAGCTGCTCCCGGTCGTCCTTCATGTCGTCGCTGAGGATCCCTGCCGTTGGGGTTGTAGCGGTGTCCGTGGCCATGCTCGGAGGCTACCCTGCCCGCCGTGCCGGAAACAGTCGAGATCGACCCCCTCGAGCAGCCGCCGAAGCGGGTCTGGGACCGCATCCTCGCCGAGCCCGACCGGGCGCCCGAGTACATCGCGCTCGCGGCGGCCGAGCGGTTCGGGCCGCAGGCGGAGGAGTGGGTCCGGATCGCGGGGCCGGGCCACACGCAGGCCGAGCTCGCGCGCATCGCGATGAAGAAGCACGTGCGCTTCGCGCGGATCGAGGGTGGAGCGCTCGGGATCGGCGGCATCGTCACCGCCGCGCCGGACCTCGTGGCGCTGCTGTGGCTCCAGAGCCGGATGGTCTGGTACATCGCGGCGGCGTACGGCTACGACCCGAACCACCCCATGCGCCCGGCCGAGTACCTGGCGCTCCAGGGCCTGTACGACACGCCCGCCCACGCGCGCGAGGCGCTCGACGGCGTGGGCAAGCGGCTGGCGTTCGTGATGGCGGAGAAGGCTCTGACCGGCCGCCGCCCCGAGATGCTCCACATGCGGCTGGCCAAGTACGTGGCGAGGCGGATGGCGCGCCGCTACGCCGGCCGGCTGATCCCGTTCATCGGCGCACCGATCGGCGCGATGCAGAACGGCAACGTCACCGGCCAGCTCGGCCGGCGCGCACTCGACTACTACGGAGGCGAGGCGCGCCGGCCAGAGCGTCAGTGACCGTGTCGGTGGTAACGGTGTCCGTGGTGACCGTGTGCGCGGCGACCCGGGCTCGCCCGGAACACCGTCGACATGTCACGCACCGCCGCGTCGCGCGAGCTCACGGGCGGCAGGCCGAAACGATGCTCGATCGTGGCCATGATCGACGTCGTGTCGTGCTTCGCGCGGTCCACGACGAACTTGCCGCGGATCCCCGGTGCGATCGTCAGCGCCGGGATGCGCGTCCCGGGGCCCCAGGCGTCGTGCGGCCCTGACTTGCCGCCCTGGCCCGGAGGCGTCATGTGGTCCCACTGGCCGCCGAACTCGTCGTAGGTCACGATCACCATCGTGTCCTTGCGGCAGCGGCTCCCCTCGACCGCCTTCAGCAGGTCGACGAGGTGGTTGCTGCCGTTCGGCTCGCTCGCGTAGCCGGGGTGCTCGTTCTCGGCACCGACCGGCTTGATGAACGAGACGTCCCGCAGCCCGCAGTGCTTGCGCGATGACCGCGCGGCCGCGAGGAACTCCTGCTCGTCGCGGAGGTCCTGCACACCCGCGGCGGGCCGGGGACCATCGCCGTTCACACCGGTGCGCGCGTAGGACGCGTAGTAGTTGAGCGGCTGGTGATGGAACTGGAACAGGTTGTCCGGGCAGAACGGCCACGTGGCGTTCGCCTTCGAGTTCGGGTCAGGACAGCCGTTGGCATTCGTGCCGCGCGGGACCGGGCCCGTGCCGTTCGTCCAGCCGGGATCGCCGACCCTGCCGTCCGCGTTCGACCATCCGCCCCCGTACCAAGCCCATGACCGGCCGGCAGCGCTGAGCCGGTCGCCGATCGTCGCCGAGCTCTGCGGCGGGAGCCGTCGGGCCGAGGCCGTGCCGGGTGAGTACGGCTGCGAGAGGGGCTGAGTCGTGTTCACGGCCCAGTCACCGCACACGCTGTTCGCGTGGGCGGGATCGCGCGGCGGATTGTCGTGCTGCGCCGGCGTCGAGGGGCAGCTCTCCGTCAGCGACGAGTCGGCCGTGGGGCCGGTCGCCTTGTAGAACGGATAGCTGATCGGCATGCCGTTCGTGTCGGTGATCGAGTGGAGGTTGTCGGGCCCGCTCGTCGGGGCACCGGGCCAGAACGGCGTGCGGGCGGCGACCAGCCACTGGTGGTTCAGGAACGACCCGCCGAAGGCCGACTGGAAGAACGCGTCCGAGATCGCGTAGCGGGGATGCGCGCCGTGGTGCAGGTAGCGGTAGATCGGGAGCTGCCGGGTGCCGTAGTAGCCCTGCGTGAGCCCGAGCGCGTCGCTGCCCGTCGTGTAGCGGTCCTGCTTACCGCCGTCGAGCTGGTACTGCTCCTGGTAGAAGCGGTGCACCAGGTCGCGGGTGCAGCCACCCGCCAGCCCGTTCGGGTCGCGAACTCCGTTCGCCGGGCCGAACGTGGCGGGGTCCGGACACGTCTTCGCGGTCGCCGGGATGTAGGCATCGACCTGGAACGGGTTGCCGTCGTTCGAGCTCCGCCGCTCGTTGAAGAAGTGGCTGTGGAAGGTGGAGCCGTCGGTGGGGTTCGTGTCCTGGCACTGGTCGCTCAGCGGATCCGGTGCCGTGAGGTTCACATCGTCCTGAGGCAGGCACTTGAACAGGGTTCCGTCCTGCTTGACCTGCCGCGTGTGAGCGGCGTCGGCCGAGCGGAGGCCTCGTACGCGCTCCCAGCGTCCCCAGAGGTTGTCGAAGCTGTGGTTCTCCTGGTAGATGACCACGATGTGGTCGACGCGGTCCAAGCGATGGATGCCGCCCTTCTTGGCATCCGCCGTCGCGGTGCCCATCACCGCGCTCACAACGAGAACAAGGGCGGCGGCGATCCCCACGCGCGCCCGGCTGTGGAACGACACTCGAGAGCCCACGAATCCTCCCCGATCGGATTTCCTACAGTGCCGTCTGCCCGGAACCGCGGAGCCTGAACCTAGGCCCGACCGTAGACCGGGATCGCGGCGCCGCTCGTGACGACGGCGTCGTCCGAGACCAGGTGGCGAACGACCCTCGCGATGTCGGCCGGCTCGACCCAGTTCGAATGGTCCGCGTCGGGCTGGTCCGCGCGGTTGGCGGGCGTGTCGATCACGCTCGGGAGGATCGCGTTCGCGCGCACGCCCTGCTTGCGGTACTCGGCGTCGAGGGCCTGGATGAAGGCGATCACGGCAGCCTTCGCGGTGATGTAGCCGGCGGCGCCGCTGAAGGGCCGCAGCGCCGCGCGCGCCGAGACGGCCACGAAGGCGCCGCCGCCGCGCTCGACGAGCCGCGGCATCGCCGCGTGCGCGAGGTTGTAGGCGGGCGCGAGGTTGAGGCGGAGCATCCGCTCGAAGTCGTCCCAGCTCGACTCGTGGACGAGCGGCCCCGAGGAGAAGCCGCCTACGAGGTCCACGACGCCCTCCAGGTCGTCCACCGCGGCCACCGCCTCGTCGGCGCCCCCGGCCGGATCGATCAGGTCGGCCCTGACGAACCGGACGCTGTCGCCGAGCTCGGCGCGGGCCCGCTCCAGCTCCCTCTCGACGATCCAGGTGACCGTGCAGTCGTAGCCCGCGTCGGTCAGCTCGCGCACCACGGCGCTTCCCAGCGCGCCGGTGCCGCCGGCGATCAGCACACCCATGCGCGGCAGGGTAAACCGTCCGGCTCCAGCCTTACCTTGGCACTCCCGATGGAGCAGACGACGCTGACACCGACGCGGTGCTTCGTGCGCGACCTGGCCGATGGCCAGGACATCAACGAGGTGTTCGTCGTGCGCGCCCATACGCGGCGTCAGCGGCGGAACGGCGACCCGTTCCTGAAGCTCCAGCTGGGCGACACCTCAGGCGCCGTCGAGGCCGTCATCTGGGACGAGGTCGACTCGCTTGCGCCGATCTGCCCGGCGGGCGCCGTGGTCCGGATCCTGGGCCGCTACTCGGTGGATGAGCGCTACGGCGCGGCCGTGACCGTTAAGCGGATGCGGGTGGCCGCCGAGCACGAGTACGACCTGGGCGACCTCACCGAGGCCCCGCCGGTCCCCTACGAGCAGATGGCGGCAGACCTCGACGCGCTCGTGGAGACGGTCCAGCGGCCGCACCTGCGCGCGCTGCTGGCCCGCCTGATCGACCGGAGCACCGATACGGGCGCCGCGTACCACTCGGCGCCGGCGGCGAAGTACTACCACCAGGCCTACAGGCACGGGCTGCTCGAGCACTGCCTCTCGGTGGCACAGGGCGTGAGCGCGCTGGCCGCCGGGCCATTCCGGGCGGGGCTCGACCGCGATCTCGCCCTGACCGGCGCGCTCCTGCACGACATCGGCAAGACCCAGGTGTACGCGAGCATCAACGGGGCGATCGAGCTCACCGACCGCGGCAAGCTGCTGGGCGAGATCCCGCTCGGGTACTACATGGTCCGCCGCGAGATCGAGCGGATCGACGGCTTCCCGCCGGACGAGGCCGAGGGCCTGCTTCACATAATCCTGAGCCACCACGGCAAGCTGGAGCACGGGAGCCCGGTTGTCCCCTGCACCCGCGAGGCCACGCTCGTCCACTTCGTGGACAACCTGGGCGGGAACCTGGGCAGCTTCGACCGCATCGAGAAGACGCTCGCGGACGGCGCGAGCTGGTCGGACTTCGACCGCGGCATCAGCACCTCCGCCTTCTTCGGGCCGCGCGAGCGAGCGCGGCGCGAAGAGGCCGCCTAGGAGCGCGTCATCCTTCAGGTGTAGGGGCTCCCCTAGGGGGAAGATCAGGGACGCGTATGGGGTCGCCCCCGATGTGCGGAGGGACGATCGCGCCCAGCATGGGGTCCGTGAACAAGAGACTTCTGAACCCCCTGTGCATGCTGATCGTCCTCGCCACGGCCCTTGCCGCCGCAGGACCCGCCGCCGCCGAGGTGACCCCCGAGGGCACCGGCGAACCGGCCTACACCAGCTCGACCCAGAACACCCAGTGGTTCCGGACCACCGTGCCGTCGGGTGCGGACGACTACCGCCTGAAGGTCAGCTATTACGCGAACAACGCGCTCGTGACGACGGTGACCGTGAACAACGCCACGAGCGGCGTCTTCTGGGCCAACTGGTCCGGGGTCGCCAACCTGCAGCACGGCGGCCAGTACGGCATCTGCGTCCAGGGCGAGATGTCGTTTCCGAACGACTCCCTCTACTTCGCCGACGGGCCGAACTCGTGCTCGGCCGGCACCATGCTGGGCAAGCGGACCTACACGACGATCGACCGCAGCAAGCCGAGCGTGTCGATCGCTGCCGCCGGCGGCGCGGCCACGACGAAGGACGGCTCGATCCCGGTCTCGATCGCCTTCAGCGACGACGTGGCCGGCCCGAACCCGTCCACCTTGACGTGCGTGACGGCCGGCTCGGACCCGTGCAACCAGTTCCACTATTCCGCGGCCTGCAGCGTCCCGGACGCCCCCGGCAAGAGCACGACGTTCGGCTGCCACGTGGATGCCTCGCAGCTGCCCGACGGCCCGGTCACGTCTGCGTGAAGGCGCCGACGCCTCCGTCCCGGACAACCCCTCCTCTGCCGACCAATCCCGCCCCGCGACGCAGGCGAACCTGTCGGACGCCCAGTGCGACACGGTCACGCTCGACCGGAGCGTGCCGCCCCCGCCGGACGCCGGCACCCCCGACCCGGGCACTCCCCGGTCCGGGCACCCCGACCCCGGGCGCGAGCAACGAGATCCCCGGCGGCCTGAAGATCGGGAGCCTGTCGATCCTGGTGCCCAAGCGCGTCAAGATCGGCAAGGTCAAGCAGCTCGTGATCGCGGCGCAACGCCAGCGAAGCCGGCCGGCTCTCGCTGCGCCTGACGCGCGGCAGGAAGGTCATCTCGCGCCTCAGCGTGGGCCTCTCGGCCGGTCAGACGAAGCAGCGCCTGCGGCTGCCGAAGGGCCTCAAGGCGGGCACCTACACGGTCAAGATCGCCTTCAAGGCGGACGGGGCCGGCTGGGCCGCCAGCGGTGCCGCGAAGGTGGCTCTGCGAAGGGGTTAGAGTGGGCCTCCTAGCCGAGTCGCAAGGAGGTCCTCCATGTCGTTCGATCCGAAGCGCACCGCCGTCGTCCTGATCGAGTACCAGAACGACTTCACCTCGGACGGCGGTGTCCTCCACGACGCGGTCCAGGGCGTGATGGAGAGCACCGGCATGCTCGACAACACGCGCCGCCTCGTGGAGGCGGCGCGTGCCGCCGGCGCCACCATCGTGCACGCGCCGATCACGTTCGCGCCCGGTTACGGCGAGCTGTCGCAGCACCCGTACGGGATCCTCAAGGGGGTGGTGGACTCCACCGCCTTCGTGAAGGGCGAGTGGGGCTCGGAGATCGTCGACTCGGTCGCACCGCAGGAGGGCGACGTGGTCGTCGAGGGCAAGCGCGGGCTCGACACGTTCGCCACCACCAATCTCGACTTCATCCTGCGCGCCCGCGGGATCGACACCATCGCCCTCGGCGGCTTCCTGACGAACTGCTGCGTGGAGTCGACGATGCGCAGCGGCTACGAGAAGGGCTACAAGGTGATCACGCTGTCGGACTGCGTCGCCGCGACCTCGGCCGAGGAGCACGAGAACGCGATCAGATTCGACTACCCGATGTTCTCCGAGGTGATGAGCTCCGGCGCGTTCACCGAGGAGCTCCAGGGCGCGATGGCGGCGCGCTGAGATGAGCGTCCTCACAGCCGCGTCCACCGGATGGTGGATAGGGCTCGCGCTGGGGATCGTCGTCATCCTCGTGGCGGCGGCGATCGTGATCACCATCGTGACGCTCGCGCGCCGGATCGCGGCACAGGCCAGCGGCGCCGTGGAGGGAGTCGAGGTGGTGCGCGCCCAGACCGACGAGCTCGCCGGGATAGCCCGGATCAACGACTCCGGCGTGCGGATTCTCCACTCGGCGCGCGCTGTCAGAAAGGTGGCGGTGGGCAAATGACGACACTCGCCGTGTCCGGGAACACGCTCTGGGCGATCTCGCTCGGGATCGGGCTCGTGGCCGCCCTCATCGTCGCCGCGCTGCTGGCCGTGCTCGTGCGCACCGTCGACGACATCGGGCGCTCGGCTCATGCCCTGCTCGAGGTGGCCGGGAAGGTGGCCGGCAACACGGCCAACATCCCCCAGCTCCAGGCGACCGCGCCGGTGCTGGGCCAGATCGTCGAGGAGGCCGTGGTGCAGGACCGCTATATGAACGCCCTCACGGACGGGTACGGCGAGTCATGAGCGAGACGCATCTGCTCGTGCTCCTGAGCGTGCTGCTCGCGGTGGTCGTCGTGGCGGTCGTCGCCGTCGCGCTGATCCGGGTCCGGACCGGGCTCGAGTCCACGTCGACCGATCTCGCGACGCTCGCCGGCGCGCTCGAGATGGTCGAGTCCGAGCACCTGCGGCCGCTCGAGCCGGCCGTGCAGGCGATCAACGCGCAGTTCGACGTGATCGTTGCCGCGATGCCGGGCATCGCCGCCAAGGCCGCGGTCGTGGCCGAGAGGAGGCCGGGATGACCCTGTGGTGGATCGGCGACGTATTACTCATCGCCGTGGTGCTTCCGGTTGTCGTGTACCTGCTGAAGGGCGTGCTGGACGCGTCGCGCAGCATCGAGCCGAGCGTGACCCGGATCGCGGAGGCGGCCGGGGCCGGGTCGAAGGACCTCGACGCCGTGCCCCTCCTCCTCACCACGCAGGCGCACGTGAAGACGACGGTCGAGGTGGTGGCGGGCTACGGCGGCTCCCTCGACGTGATCATCGACGACGCGGAGTAGGGGGAGCGGATGCCTGCAGCAGGAGTCGTTCTCATCGTCGCCGTCGTCCTGATCGTCCTCGCGCTCGTCTACTACCTCGTCTCGACGATCGGGTCCCTGATGCGGATCACGACCGGCCTCGATGACGCCATCGCGGCCGTGACCGAGATCGCCGAGAAGAGCGCCCCGGTGGAGGCCGTGGTCAAGGACATCAACCGCAACCTCGACGCGGGCGTCGACCTGCTCGAGGGGCTGCTCGTGAAGAAGGCCGGGCTCGTGGACGCCATGGGCCTCGTGGACGGGCTCTACCCCGGCGCCGCCGCGGCCGGGCTCCGCAACTTCCCCGACAGCACGGAGGTGAAGCCGCCGCGCATCTCCGAGGTCTACACGAAGGGGACGCTCACGCTCGCGCGGCTGGGCCGCGAGGCCCCGATCGCGGCGGCGAGCCCCAACGGCCCCGTGCTCCGCAACGTGGAGGGCGGCAGCCTGGACGCGCGGCTGCTCTACCCGGAGACCCGGCAGTCGCGCCCCGAGCGCCTGGCTCGGTCACCGGTCATCGGCACCGGCGCACCGGTCCAGTACGAGCCGAGCGAGCAGCGCGGCGGCACCACCCCCGGGGACGCCGAGATCTCGCGACAAGGGCGAGTGGGCCGAGACCGCCGCCGAGGGGATCGTCCCCGCGGAGCTGGGCGGGTCGGACGCACCGCGCGAGATGCTGGCCGAGGACCCGGAGCTCGGCAGCGAGGCGCTGGGCGAGACGACCGGATCCGACGAGCCGGCCACCGACACCGGCATCGACCCCGCCGGCGGCGACGAGGCCGACGCGACCAGTTAGACAGGAGAGAGCTCGTGCAGACCCCCGCCTCATTCGAGTACGAACGCGCCACCAGCGTCGAGGGCGCACTCGAGGCGCTTCAGCGACTCGGCTCGGACGCCCGTGTGATCGCGGGCGGGCACAGCCTGATCCCGATGATGAAGCTCCGGCTCGCGAATCCCGAGCACCTCGTGGACATCAACGACCTCCACGAGCTCTCCTACATCCGCGAGGAGGGCCACGAGGTGCGGATCGGCGCGCTCACTCGGCACGTGGAGCTGCTGGACTCGGACCTGCTCGCCGCGCGCTTCCCGGTCTTCCGGGACGCGGAGCGGGTGATCGCCGACCCGGTGGTGCGCAACCGCGGCACGATCGGCGGCTCGCTCTGCCAGGCGGACGCCGCCGAGGACCTGTCCGCGGTGTGCTCGGCGCTGAAGGCGCAGGTCGTGATCCGCGGCCGCGACGGCGAGCGGGTCGTGGGCCTCGACGACTTCTACCTCGGCCCGTTCACCACGGCCGTCGGCGACGGCGAGATCCTCACCGAGATCAGGCTCGGGCTTCGTCCCGGCGCGGGCAGCGCTCACGAGAAGGTGGAGCGGCGCGCCGGCGACTGGGCGGTGGCGGCGGCGTCGGCAGCCCTCTGGATCGAGAACGGGACGATCGCCGACGCCGGCGTTGCGCTGAGCGCGGTGGGCCCGACCACGGTGCACCTGCAGCGCGCCGAGGAGCTGCTCCGCGGCAAGGCTCCCGGGGAGGACCTGTTCGCGGAGGCCGGCGAGATCGCGTCGGAGGACTGCGCGCCACTCCCGGACGGCCGCGGACCCGTGGACTACAAGCGCCACCTCGCGGGCGTCTTGACGAAACGCGCCCTGCGCCGCGCCGCGGCCCGTGCGCAGCACCAGGAGGCGTGACGATGCAGGTGACCATCAACATCAACGGGGAGCAGGTGTCCCGCGACGTCGAGCCCCGGCAGCTGCTCGTCCACTTCATCCGGGACACGCCCGGCCTGACCGGCACCCACTGGGGCTGCGACACTTCGAACTGCGGTGCGTGCGTCGTGCTGATGGACGGGCGTCCGGTGAAGTCGTGCACGACGCTCGCGGTGATGTGCGAGGGCCACGAGATCAGGACCGTCGAGTCGCTCGAGGTGGACGGGCGGCTCGACCCGATCCAGCAGGGCTTCCACGAGACGCACGCGCTCCAGTGCGGCTTCTGCACCCCGGGGATGCTGATGACCACGCGGGCGCTCCTGGACGAGAACCCGAATCCGACCGACGAGGAGATTCGCGTCGCGATCTCCGGGTCGATCTGTCGCTGCACGGGCTACAAGAACATCGTCGCGGCCGTCCAGTGGGCCGCGGAGCACCAGGCAACCCGGCAGGAGGTATGAGGATGGCCACGGTCGAGAACCTGCCGAGCACAACCCAGGAGCGGCCGATCGGCTTCGGGCGGCTGAAGCGCAAGGAGGACGCGCGCTTCATCCGCGGACAGGGCAACTACCTGGACGACATCAGGCTGCCGGGGATGGTGCACGGCGCCATCCTGCGCAGCCCGTTCGCGCACGCTCGCATCCTGTCGATCGACACGAGCCGCGCGCTCGCGCTTCCGGGCGTGGCCGCGGTGGTCACGGCCAAGGACCTCGAGACGCTCGGGCTCGCGTGGATGCCGACGATCTCCTACGACACGCAGGCGGTGCTCGCCGGCGACAAGGTCCGCTTCCAGGGCCAGGAGGTCGCGTTCGTGATCGCGACCGACGAGTACATCGCGCGCGACGCGCTCCCGCTGATCGACGTGGAGTACGAGCCGCTGCCCGCGGTGGTGAACGCCCGCAGGGCGCTCGACCCGGATGCCCCGCTGATCCGGGACGACAAGACCGGCCAGACCGACAACCTGGCCAGCGCGACGTGGGAGGCCGGCGACGAGGAGGCCGCGGACCGCGCGTTCGCGGAGGCGGACACCGTCGTCACGCGCGACATCATCTATCCGCGCTGCCACCCGGCGCCGCTCGAGACGTGCGGCATGATCGCGGACTTCAACCCGCAGACCGGGCAGCTCAACATCTACAACGGCAACCAGGCGCCGCACGCGCACAGGACCGTGTACGCGCAGGTCGCCGGGCTCGCCGAGCACATGATCCGGATCCAGACCGGCGACATCGGCGGCGGGTTCGGCAACAAGGTGCCGATCTATCCGGGCTACGTGTGCGCCATCGCCGGCTCGATCGTGGCCGGCGCGCCGGTCAAGTGGATCGAGGACCGCTCCGAGAACCTGATGTCCACCGGGTTCGCGCGCGACTACGTGATGCACGCGGAGATGTGCTCGAAGGACGGGAAGATCACCGGCCTGCGCGTGGACGCGATCGCGGACCACGGCGCCTTCGACAGCACGGCGCAACCGACGAAGTTCCCGGCCGGCTTCTTCCACATCGTGTGCGGCTCGTATGACCTCCAGGCATCGCACGTGAAGGTCAAGGCCGTCTACACGAACAAGGCGCCCGGCGGCGTGGCCTACCGGTGCTCGTTCCGGATCACGGAGGCCGTCTATCTCGTCGAGCGCATGGTCGGCGCGCTCGCGCTGGAGATGGGCGTCGACCCGATCGAGCTGCGCATGCGGAGCTTCATCGCGCCGGAACAGTTCCCGTACGAGACCACGACCGGCTGGACCTACGACTCGGGCAACTACGCGGAGACGATGAGGGTGGCGATGGACATCGCCGGCTACGACGACCTCCGCCGCGAGCAGGCCGAGAAGCGGGAGCGCGGCGAGCTGATGGGGGTCGGCGTGGCGTTCTTCACCGAGGGCGTGGGCGCGGGCCCGCGCAAGCACATGGACATCCTCGGCCTGGCCATGAACGACGGCGCCGACCTGCGCGTGCACCCGTCCGGCAAGGCAGTCGTGAGCATCAGCGCCCAGACGCAGGGGCAGGGGCACGAGACAACGTTCGCCCAGATCGTGGCCGAGGAGCTCGGCATCCCGCCCGAGGACGTGCAGGTGCGCCACGGCGACACCGACAGGTCCCCGTACGGGCTCGGGACCTACGGCAGCCGCTCCACGCCAGTGTCGGGCGCGGCCGTGGCAGTCGTGTCCCGCAAGGTCCGCGACAGGGCGCGCCTGATCGCCGCGACGATGCTGGAGACGAGGCCGGAGGACCTCGCCTGGGAGAAGGGCCGCTGGTACGTGAAGGGCGACCCGGAGAAGGGCGCGACCATCGACGACATCGCGGTTCGCGCGTACAGCGGCGAGGCGATGCCTGAGGGCATGGAGGGCGGGCTCGACGCCCAGGTGATCTATGACCCGCCGAATCTCACCTATCCGTACGGCGCGTACATCGCCGTGGTGGACGTGGATCCGGAGACCGCGCAGGTCAAGATCAGGCGCTTCATCGCGGTCGACGACTGCGGCGTGCGGATCAACCCGATGGTGGTGGACGGGCAGATCCACGGTGGCCTTGCCGAGGGGATCGGCATCGCGCTGATGGAGGTGATCACCTTCGACGAGGAGGGCAACTGCCTGAACGGCTCGTTCATGGACTACCTGGTGCCAACGGCCCTCGAGTGCCCCGACTTCGAGCTGGGCGAGACGGTCACGCCCTGCCCGCACCATCCGCTTGGCGCGAAGGGCGTGGGCGAGTCGCCGAACGTGGGCTCGCCGCCTGCCATCGTGAATGCCGTGATCGACGCACTGCACGAGTCGCACGGGGTCACTCACCTCGACATGCCGTGCACGCCTGCGCGCGTGTGGGCCGCGATGCAGGGCAGGCCGGAGCCGCCGCAGTGATCGGAGACGAGCTCAGCCGCAGGGCGCGGGAGCTCACGGCCGAGCGGGCGCCGTTCGTGCTCGCGACGGTCGTGCGCGTCCAGCGCCCCGCCAGCGTCGCGCCTGGCAGCGCCGGCCTGGTGCACGCCGACGGCACGATCGAAGGATTCATCGGCGGGCACTGCGCGCAGCACAGCGTCCGCCTGTACGCGCTCGAGGCGCTCGAGGCCGGCCGGCCGACGCTGCTTCGCATCGTCCCCGAGGGACCCGCGGAGGCCGTGCGCGAGGAGGGCGCGGTCACGGTCACGAACCACTGCCTGTCCGGCGGCGCGATCGAGGTGTTCCTCGAGCCGGCGCTGCCGGCACCGCGGGTGCTCGTGGCCGGCGACTCGCCCATCGTGGCGGCGCTGCGCGCGCTGGGCGCCGACGTGGGGCTCGAGGTCGTGGTGGCGGCGGACATCGAGGACGGCGTCCTCACCCCCACCGCACGCGACCTGGCGCTGGTCGTGGCCGCCCACGGCAGCGACGAGGTGGCGACCCTGCGCGCCGGCCTCGAGGCGGGCGTGAGCTGGGTGGGGCTGGTGGCCAGCCCCAAGCGGGGCGCAGGCGTCGTGGAGGAGCTGCGCGCGGAGGGCGTGGCCGATGAGCTGCTCGACCGGCTCGAGACACCGGCCGGGCTCGACATCGGCGCCCGCACGCCGGCCGAGGTCGCGCTGTCGATCGTTGCCCGGATCGTCGAGGTGCGCCGGGCGGCCGACAGGGCCGAGGAGCGGAGTGAGCTCGCGCGACGCGACGGGTGACCCCGCCGGCGAGATCGGCCACCTCGTACCGGACCCTGAGACCCTCGCCCAGCGGCTCGCGGGCGTGGACTACCTCGTGGACGAGGGCCTCGCCACGTCGCTGTTCCTGAGCCTTCGCCTGCCACAGCCGCTCCTGCTGGAGGGCGAGGCCGGGGTCGGAAAGACGGAGGCCGGGAAGTCGCTCGCGGCCGTGCTCGACACCCCGCTGATCCGGCTCCAGTGCTACGACGGGATCGACGCGGCCGAGGCGCTGTACGAGTGGAACTATCCGCGCCAGCTGCTGAGCATCCGGCTGGCCGACGCGAGCGGCACGCAGATCTCGGAGGAGGAGCTGTTCGGGTCGGATTACCTGATCCGCCGCCCGCTGCTGCGCGCGCTCGAGCATCCGGGGCCGCGCCCCGCGGTGCTCCTGATCGACGAGATCGACCGCGCCGACGACGACTTCGAGGCGTTCCTGCTCGAGCTGCTCGCGGACGCCGCCGTGACGATCCCGGAGATCGGGACGGTGCGGGCGACCCATCCTCCGGTGATCGTCCTCACCTCCAACCGCACGCGGGACCTCCACGACGCCGTGAAGCGCCGCTGCCTCTACCACTGGATCGACTACCCGTCGCCCGAGCGCGAGGTCGAGATCGTGCGGCGGCGGGTGAAGGGCGCGCCCGAGGTGCTGGCGGTGCAGGTGGCCGACGCGGTGGCGCGCATCCGCGAGAGCGACGTGCAGAAGCCGCCCGGCGTGGCGGAGGCGATCGACTGGGTGGCCGCGCTCGATCTGCTCGGTGTGGAGGAGCTGGACGAGGCGGCCGTCGACCGGACGCTGGGATCGGTCCTCAAGTACAGCGAGGACCAGGAGGTGGTTCGCGCCGCCGGCCTGGAGCAGCTCGTCACGCGATGACCGGCCCGGCGTTCACCGTACGCACGCTTCACCTCGACCTGCCGGGCGTGGCCGCCGCCTTCGGCCGCCGCCTGCACGAGGCCGGCGTGGACACCACGGCGGACCGCGCCGTCCGGTTCGCGCGCGCCCTCGAGCTGGGGCGGCCGGTGTCGCGCGGGCGGCTGTACTGGCTGGCCCGCGGCGTGTTCGTGACCGACCGCGCGCAGGTCCGGGCCTTCGACTCGGTGTTCGCCGAGGTGTTCGGCGCGCGCGAGCGGCCGGCCGGAGCCGAGCCCGACGAGGAGGAGACCACCGTCCCCGCGCGCGAGCGGCCCGCGGGCCGCAGCCGCGACGAGCGCGGGATCGCGGGGTCGGGCGACCGCACCGCCGGACCGCCGGGTGACGGCGACGACGAGGAGCTGCGCGACGTCGTGGTGCCCGTGGCCGCCAGCGACGAGGAGGTGCTGCGCTCGAAGCAGTTCGACGCGCTGTCCCCCGGAGAGCTCGCCACGATCTACCGGCTGATGGAGCGGCTCGAGGTGGCCACCCCGACCCGGCGCACGCGCCGCTCCGAGCGCGACCGCCACGGCAGCCGGGTGGACATGCGCAGAACCCTTCGCGGCAGCACGCGCACCGCCGGCGACCCGATCCGGCTCGCTCGGCGGCGCCGCCGTGTGGTGCGCCGGCGCATGGTGCTCCTGTGCGACATCTCCGGCTCGATGGAGCCCTACGCGCGCGCCTACCTCCAGTTCCTGACCTGCGCGGCGGGCAGCGCGCGCGACGCCGAGGCATTCGTGTTCGCCACCCGGCTCACCCGCGTGACCCGCGCCCTCCGGTCGCGCAGCCCGGAGCGCGCGATCCAGCGCGCCGCCGCCGCCGCACCCGACTGGTCGAGCGGCACCCGCATCGGCGACGCCCTACGGGACTTCAACGACCGCCACGGGCGCCGCGGAATGGCGCGCGGGGCGGTCGTCGTGATCCTGTCCGACGGCTGGGAGCGCGGCGAGCCCGCGCTCGTGGCACGCGAGATGGAGCGGCTGTCTCGCCTCGCTCACCGGATCGTGTGGGTGAACCCGCGCGTGGCCGCGAGCGGCTTCTCGCCGAGGGCGGGCGGCATGGCCGCGGCGGTGCCCCATTGCGATGCGCTGGTGAGCGGGCATAGCCTGGAGGCGCTTGGTGAGGTGATCGAGGCGATCGGCGCACCCGACGGTGCCCCCGCGCCGCCGACGGTGCCAGGATTAATCCTGGCACCGTGCGCGACGTTGACGTGCCCGAGGACGACGACCCCTGGCCCAGCGCCACACCGGTCCCCGGCAGCTCCGTCGCGATGCCCAGCGGCTACGGCCCGAGCCGGGGCAGGACCACTCCGGGCTGGGGGCTCGATGGAGGCGAGTGACACGCAGGGGAAGACGTGCATCTACCCCGGGTGCGATCGCCCGGCGGCGCCGGCGCATCCACTCGGCGGACCGCAGCCGAGCTTCTGCGACCGGGAGGACCACAACGCGCTGACGGCGCATCAGGAGCGCCAGCGGCTCGAGCGAGAGGGGAAGGACAGTGGCTGACGAGGCATATCGCGCGGTCTTCCTGCGCGTTCACCCGACCGGAAAGATGGTGCTGAGCCTGACCACCGAGGCCGACGGCCGGGAGACCCGTTACGGGGAGCTGGTGGCCGGCGAGCTCGGCGTGCCGCCGCTAGACGTGAAGGTCGTGCCCGCCGACACGGACCGCTTCGGCGAGGGGCACGGGTTCAACACGAGCCCGTCCGACGGCACCGAGGCGGCGGTCGTGAGCGCCGCCGGGAAGATTCGCGACAAGGCGCAGCTCCTGGCCGGAGTCGCGCTCGGCGCGGAGCCCGGAACGCTCGCGTGGGGCGACGGCGCATTCGTGGCGAGCGGCGACGGGGCCGAGGCGAGGACGATCGCGGACCTCGCCATGTACGCGCACGGCACCGGGATGCTGCCGCCCGGCGTGGAGGGCGGCCTCGACGCCCAGACGGTGTACAGGGACTAGCCGGCGTGCGCGCGGGGCTCGACCTGCACCTCGACCTCGTCGGCGACCTTCAGCGTGCCGAAGAGGGCGGAATACGGCTTCATGCCCCAGTCGCTCTGCCTGACGACCGCCGTGGCGGTCACCCCGCCGTTCTCGCCGGGGGCCAGGTCGAAGCCGATCGGGCGTCGCTCGCCCGCGAGCTCCAGCTCGCCCTCGACCCTGCCGGGCACTCCGCCGAGGCTGGTGGAGCGGAACTCGATCGCGGCGCCGTTCAGCACCTCGTCGTCGATCGTCTGCTCGATGCCGGCCCTGTCCTCGTCGTCGAGCGCCTGCATCCCGCCGGTGCCCTCCAGCACGCGGAGCGACCGCGGATTTGCGCTGAGCGTGACGGCCGGATCACCGTCCGGGTCGAGCGTCCCGGACCACTCCGTGACCTCGAGCAGCAGGTCGTGCCCGGCCTTCGCGGCCGCTCCCGATCTGCCCGTGCGCACGGTGAGGCGGGCGTTCTCGGGGCCGAATGCCTGCGTCATGGACAAACCCTAGGACAAGGAGGCAGGTGAGTGGTCGAGCTGGATCATTCCTTCACGACGGGCAGACCGGTCGACGAGACCTGGGACGCCATCCTCGACCTCGATCGGCTGATCCCGTGCGTGGAGGGCGGGCGCGTCGTCGAGCGCACGGGCGACGACTCGGCCCGAGCCGAGATCAAGGTGAAGATGGGCGCGATGTCCATGACCTTCACCGGGACGGTCGAGGTGGTCGAGCGTGACGACGCGGATCATCGCGCCGTGATGCAGATCAAGTCCCGCGAGGCCGGCGGGCAGGGGTACGCGAACGCGGACGTCACGTTCGCCGTCTCCGACGGCGGCGGGACGATCCACACGGCTGCGCAGATCAGCGGAAAGGCCGCGTCGATGGGCGAGGGAGTGGTCGTGAGCGTGCTGGACGCCCTGATCCAGGACTTCACCGGGAAGCTCGCCAACATCTGATGGCCGGCAGGACCATGAGGAGCGTCCAGGACGGCGAGGTGCCGATCGACGGCGGCACCGCGGTCCAGGAGGATCCGGACCGGCCCGTCTTCCGCGGGAACGGCGAGGACGACTATCTCTGCGCCGGCTGCGGGAACCTGCTCGCCACGGGCATGAGCCCCGAGCACATGGGGAGGCGGGTGCGGATCAAGTGCGGCCGCTGCCGCACGATCAACATCGCGGCCGAGGTGCCCGTGGAGATGGCCAGGCGCCCGCGCCGATAAGCGCCTCGCCTCGGACGACTACGCGCAAATTCCGGGCTAGAAGCCCGAGGGGGCTACCCCGGCGAGGTTTCCTGCTTATGCTCATTGAGCCCCATGGCGAAGGACACAGAGAAGCTCATCCGTCAGCTGTCGCTCATCTCGTTTCTGATGGCGGAGCGAAGGCCCGTCACCGCGCTCGAGATCAAGCAGGACGTGGAGGGCTACTCCCAGATGAACGACGAGGCCTTCGCCCGGCGCTTCTACGCGGACCGCGCCGAGCTCGAGTCGCTCGGCATCCACCTGAAGGTCGACAAGCCGGCCGAGGGCTACTACGAGGCCGAGAACTACTCGCTGCCGCCCGAGAACTTCTACCTCCCCGCCATCGAGTTCACCGACAAGGAGCTGGGCGCGCTCAGGACCTCCCTGTCCTTGCTCGACGGCGAGTTCGCCTATGCCGAGCCGCTGCGGCTGGCGCTCCAGCAGCTCTCGTGGGGCAAGCCGTCGCCGCTCGACGCGCCTGAGCAGCGGAGCGTCGCGCTGGCGGTCACGGCCGGCGCCGGCGGGCGTGAGCTGTCGCAGCGGCTGTCGAAGATCGAGACCGCGATCTTCCGCCGCAAGACGATCCTGTTCGACTACTACACGATCGGCCGCGACGCCCAGGAGAAGCGCAAGGTGGACCCCTTCCACCTGCTCTACCGCGGCGGGCAGTTCTACCTGATCGGGTATTCCCACGAGCGCGACGACGTCCGCGTCTTCCGGGTCTCGCGCATCCGCGGGAAGGTCGGCTACTCGTCGAAGGCCGAGCACGACTTCAACCGGCCCGAGGACTTCGACCCGCGCGTGTACGCCACGCGCACGGACTGGCAGCTCGGCGACCCGGTCGGGCGCGCCCGGATCTGGCTGTCGGACCGCATCGACTGGCTGGCACTCCGCCACTTCGGCCACGCCGGCGAGGTGCGCGACGCCGACGGCGGCGTGATCTTCGAGACCGACTACGCCAACTCGCGCCAGATGCTGTCGTGGGTGCTGGGCCTCGGCGAGCAGGCCCGCATCGAGGGGCCCGAGGAGCTGGCCGCGGAGGCACGCGAGCGGCTCGAGCTGGTCATGGAGCGGCACGCGCAGCCGCCCGAGCTGGCCTCCCCGTCACGGCGGCGCAGGCAGGTCGAGCCGGAGGACGACGAGGACACCCGCGAGGCGCCGATCCGGCCCGAGCGGTTCGCCCGGCTCGTCACGCTCGCGGGGATCCTGATCGACGCGGCGCGCGAGAGCCGCAAACTCGAGGTGGCGGAGCTGTGCGAGACGCTGCAGGTGTCCGACCAGGAGCTGCGCCAGGACATTGACGTGCTGAACGTCGTGAACTTCGGCGGAGGGTCGTACGTGCTGTACGCCGAGGTGCAGGGCGACCAGATCGAGGTGGACCCTGAGCCGTACGGCGACAACTTCGCTCAGCCCGCCCGGCTGCTCCCGCTCGAGGCCAAGGCGCTGGTGGCGGCGATCGACCTGATCGGCGAGCACCTGCCTGAGGGCTCGCTCGCGTCGGCGCGCAAGAAGATCGTGGACGCACTCGGGCAGGACCCCGCCGAGGACGGGCTCCAGATCACGACCGCGAAGGGCGACGACTCCGACGTGGCGCGCGTGGTGTCCGGGGCCATCATCGGCCGCCGCCAGCTGCGCATCGAGTACTACAAGGAGAACGAGGACGAGTTCACCGAGCGCACCATCGAGCCGTACAAGCTCGTGAACGGCCAGGAGGGCTGGTACATCCACTCCTGGGACCTCGACAAGGACAAGCCGCGCTCGTACCGGCTCGACCGCGTCCGCGAGGTGAACGTGCTGGACGAGACCTTCGAGCCGCGCCCGGGCGTCGAGCCCGACGTGCACGGCTGGCTCGCGACGGGCGAGGTGGATTCCGGCTCCACCGCGAAGATCTGGGTCTCGCCCGAGCGTGCCCGGTGGGTGCGCGAGGACCATCCCGGCGCCACCGAGCTCTCGGACGGCGCGATCGTCTTCGAACGCACCTACGCCTCGTACGAGTGGCTCGCCCGCGAGATCCTCAAGGAGGCGGGCGACGCCGTCGTGCTCGAGCCGGAGGACGCCCGCCGCGCAGTGCTCGAGGCCGCGGAGCAGCTTGCCGTCACGGCGTAGCCAGATCGAGATGTCGGACGAGGAGGTGCGGGACTTCCTCGGCGAGCGGATGGTCATGCAGTGCGCCACGAACGGCCCACGCGGGCTCCCGCACGTCATCCCCCTGTGGTTCACCCATCCGGACCTCACGAGCTGGACCTATGCGAAATCGCAGAAAGCCGTGAACCTGGAGCGGGACCCACGCGCAACACTCGGCTTCGAGGAGGGCGTCCAGTACCACGAGCTCCGCGGCGTGATGCTCGAGTGCGACGTCGTGCTCGAACGGGACCCCGGGAAGGTCGAACAGTTCGGACTGGACCTCTTCGAGCGCTACGCCGGAGAGCTGACGGACGAGATCAGAGCGATGGTCGCTCAGCAGGCGCAGAAGCGCATAGGGCTCACGTTCGTTCCAACTCGTACCGTGACCTGGGACCACCGTAAGCTCCACGGCTCCTACTGATGAAGGGACTGATCCTCTCCGGCGGCAAGGGCACCCGCCTGCGCCCGCTCACGCACACGAGCGCGAAGCAGCTCGTCCCGGTGGCCAACAAGCCCGTGCTCTTCTACGGCATCGAGGCGATGGCCGAGGCCGGCATAGAGGAGGTGGGGATCATCATCGCCCCGGAGACCGGCGGCGAGATCCGCGAGGCGGCCGGCGACGGGTCGCGGTTCGGCGTGCGGATCGAGTACATCGAGCAGGACGCGCCGCTCGGGCTCGCCCACGCGGTGCTCACCGCCGAGCCCTTCCTCGGAGATTCGCCGTTCGTGATGTACCTGGGCGACAACCTGCTCCGGAACGGGATCGTCGCGCTCGTGGACACCTTCCGGACCGAGCAGCCGGACGCGCTCATCCTGCTCACGCCCGTGCCCGATCCCGAGCACTACGGCGTGGCCGAGCTGGACGGCGACGATCGGGTGGCCCGGCTCGTGGAGAAGCCGAAGGAGCCGAAGACGGATCTCGCCCTCGTGGGCGTCTACATGTTCACCTCGGCGATCTTCGACGCCGCCCGCTCCATCGAGCCGAGCTGGCGCGACGAGCTCGAGATCACCGACGCCATCCAGACGCTCGTGGACCGCGGCCTGCGCGTGGACCCGCACATCGTCCACGGATGGTGGAAGGACACCGGCCAGGTGCAGGACATGCTGGAGGCGAACCGGCTGATCCTGGACGACCTCGACGAGCGGATCGAGGGCGAGCTGATCGACTCACGGGTCGAGGGCCGGGTCGTCATCGAGGAGGGGGCGCGCCTGGAGCGGACGACGGTGCGCGGACCCGCGGTGATCGGAGCCGGGTCGCGACTCGTAGACGCGTACGTCGGCCCGTATACCGCCATCGGCGAAAACGTGACCATCGAGAATGCCGAGCTCGAGCACTCGATCGTCATGTCCGGCTCGCGCATCTCCCAGGTGGATCACCGCATCGAGGCGAGCCTGATCGGCAAGGACGTGACGATCGCCCGCGGGCCCGCGCTGCCGAAGGCCTACCGGTTCGTGGTCGGCGACAGCGCCGACGTGCAGATCATCTAGCGGGTCATCTAGCGGGCGGCGGCCAGCGCGCCGTCGAGGCCGTGCACCTCGGTGGCGTCCACGCCGGTCTCGTCGGCGGCCGCGGTCGAGCGGGCGCCGGCGACGTAGACGCGGTAGCCGAGGGCGTCGAAGTAGCGGACGTTCGTGCGCGCCTCGTCGGCGTCGCGCGGGAGGCGAACGGCGGCGCCCGTGTCCTCGAGCCGCGGGTCCACGAGCTCGCGGCCGTGGCCCGCCAGCGAGGAGTCGATGACGAGGGCGGTGCGCTGGGGCGCGCCCTGGCCGGTCGACGCGTCGGCTCCGAACACCGCTCCGGCCGCCACGACTCCCGCCGTGAGGACCGCCGCAATACGTGTTCCGATTACCGTCATACGTATGAGCGTACTACGTATGATGGCGAACGTCAACAGTATGTTTCCCGATATCGAGCGCCCGACGAGCATCGACGTGGCCCGGTGTGCGGGCGTGTCCCAGTCCACGGTCTCGCTGGTCCTGTCCGGCAAGGCGCGCGGGCGCGTGTCCGAGGCGACCGCCGATCGCGTCCGCGAGTGTGCCCGCGAGCTCGGCTACCGGCCCAACGTCGCGGCCCAGGCGCTGCGGCTCGGCGCCTCGCGGGCGGTGGCGCTGCTCGTGCCCGACATGACGAATCCCTTCTTCAGCCGTGTCCTGCGTGGGGCGCAGCGGGCCGCGCAGAAGGCGGGCTACATCGTGATCCTGGTCGACACCCAGAACGACAGGCACTGGGAGTCGCAATCGTTCGAGGCGCTCCGCGCCGGCCCGGTCGACGGGTACCTGCTGTTCGAGGTGACCGCGCCCGAGGCGCTCGGCCCAGACGAGAACGTGGTGATGATGGAGACCGAGGCTCCACGCCGCCCGTCGGTCCGCTTCGACGGGGAGGCGGGCGCGGCGGCCGCCTTCGAGCACTTCGTGGAGCTGGGGCACACGCGCATCGGCCACCTGGCGGCCGCCTTCCGCGCGCTTACCTTCCAGGACCGCGAGCGAGCGCGACAGCGCGTGCTGTCCGACGCCGGGCTCGACCCGGACTCGCAGCCCCGGGTGCTCACCCCCATTTCCGTCGAGGACGCGCGCCTCAACGGGCTCGAGCTGCTCGAGGAGGACCCCACGGCGGTGTTCTGCGATGACGACGTAATCGCCGCCGGCCTCTACCTGGCCGCTCGCGAACGCGGCCTGCGGATCCCGGAGGACCTGTCCGTCGTGGGGTTCGACGACATGGACTTCGCGCGCGTGCTCTCTCCGCCGCTCACCACGGTGGCGCTGGACGCGGAGCTGCTGGGCTCAAAGTCGTTCGAGCTGCTCGAGCAGCGGATGTCCGGGAAGCGCACCCGCAGGCGGGTCGTGCTGCCCGCCGACCTCCTGGTGCGCGGCTCGACGGCTAGATGTCGCGTCGCGACGTGAAGATCACGGCCAGCGCGGTGAGCAGCGCGGTGTAGAGCGCCCACACGAGGGCGGCCAGGCCGAGCGGCAGCAGCTCGGTGCCGTCGTTGTCACCGCCGCTCATCGCGATGCCGAGGCCGGTGAGCGTGAACTGGCCGACGTTCTCGAGCAGCCCGGCGATCACCGGATCGACGACGAAGATCAGGACCAGCACGATCACCACGGCGGCCACCTGGTTCCGCAGCAGAGCGCCGAACGCCGCGCCCAGCGCGGCGGCGAGCGCGGCGTAGAGGATGCCACCGAGGAAGATCTGGAGCGTGTCTCCGGTCGGAGGCATGACGGCGCCCTTGGAGTTGAGCCATGGAAGGGCGATCGCCGCCGTGCAGGCTGACACCACCACCCCGATCGCCAGGCCGCCGAGGAAACACGCGATCACGCTTCCGCCGACCGCACGAAGGCGGTTGGGCGTGACGAGGAGGGTCCACGCGATCGTGCCGTGCCTGTACTCGCCGGCGCCTGCCACTACCCCCATGATCAGCGTCAGGAGGCCGTAGATGCCCGCGCTCGAGAGGAAATTGCGCACGTCCGTCTCGCTGTTGAGGTTGTCGTCGATCGCCAGGGTCAGGATCACGATCAGCAGAACCAGGCCGAGCGCCGACCCCGCCAGCCCCCAGAACGTGCGCGTGGTCCTGAACTTGAGCAGCTCGGCGAGCACGAGGTTGATCATCTGCCGGCCTCCGTCCCGCTCGTGAGCTCGAGGAAGACGCTCTCGAGCGACTGGCGCGGGCGATACAGCTCGAACACGGCCACCCCGGCCTCCAGCGCCGCCGTCCCCACGTCCTCCAGCGACGCGCCGCGCACCGCGAGCCACCCGCCCGCCGCCTCGCCGGGCTCCGCGGTGACGCCGTCCCTGGCGCCGAGCACAGCCTGCAGCTGGTCCGGGTCGGCACAGCGGACCCACACCGGCGCCTCGACGCCCGACGTGAGCTCGTCGAGCGAGCCCTGTGCCACCAGCCGGCCGTGGCTGATCACGACGACCTCGTCCACCGTCTGCGCCATCTCGGCGAGCACGTGGCTCGACACGAGCACGGTCCGGCCCTCGCCGGCCTGGGCGCGGAGGAAGTCGCGCAGCCACCTGATCCCCTGTGGGTCCAGTCCGTTGGCGGGCTCGTCCAGCACGAGCGCGCGCGGGTCGCCGAGCAGCGCCCCTGCGAGGCTGAGCCGCTGCCGCATGCCGAGCGAGTACGCCTTCACGCGCTTGTTTCCCGCCCCCTCCAGCTCGACGAGCTTGAGCACCTCCTCGACCCGCGTGCTCGGCAGGCCCGCTGCGGTGGCGAGCACGCGCAGGTGATTGCGTCCCGTGCGCCCCGGATGGAACTGCGCTCCCTCGAGCACCGCGCCCACGACCGTGATCGGATCGCTCAGCATGCGGTACGGCAGGAGGTCCACGACGGCGTCGCCCGAGGTGGGCAGCGTGAGGCCGAGCAGCATGCGCAGGGTCGTCGTCTTACCGGCGCCGTTGGGTCCGAGAAAACCGAGCACGCGCCCTGGCTCGGCCTTGAAGCTCAGCCCGTCCACCGCCAGGTTCGTGCCGTACCGCTTGGTCAGGTCGCGGACCTCGAGCACTCCATTGACCATACTTCGCGCTCGTGACGGTTCATGTTGTGGGAGCTGGAGGCATGCTCGGCCAGGACGTGATGCGCGCCGCGGGCGACCGCGGCGTGGGCCTCGCGCGCGCCGAGCTGGACGTGACGGACGCGGCCGCCGTGTCCGAGGCGCTCCGGGGGGCGACCGTCATCAACTGCGCCGGCTACACCGACGTGGACGGCGCCGAGGCGGATCCCGAAGCCGCCCACGAGCTCAACGAGCGCGGCGCGCGCAACGTGGCGGAGGCGGCCGCGCGCGTGATCTACGTCTCCACCGACTACGTCTTCGACGGCACCAAGCCGACCGCGTACGTCGAGTCCGACCCCGTGAACCCCGTGTCCGCGTACGGGCGCTCCAAGCTGGCCGGCGAGCGGGCCACGCTCACGGCGAGCCCGCAGAGCGTGATCGTGCGGACGTCGTGGCTGTTCGGCGCGGGCGGCCACAACTTCGTGGAGACGATGTTGCGCCTGGGCGAGGACGGGGCGCGGCTGAACGTGGTGGACGACCAGGTGGGCTGCCCCACGTTCACCGGTCACCTCGGAGAGGCGCTCGTGGGCCTCGCGGAGGGCCACGACCACGGCTTCCTGCACGTGGCGGGAACCGGCGCGTGCTCGTGGTTCGAGTTCGCGCGGGCGATCTTCGAGCGGGCGGGGGCCGAGGTCGATCTGCACCCGTGCAGCACCGCCGAGTTCCCGCGCCCCGCGCGGCGGCCGGCGAACTCAGCGCTTGAGAGCGAGCGGGGCGCGCCCGAGCTGCCCGCCTGGCAGGAGGGACTCGACGCGTACATGGGGGTGCGGGCGTGAAGCTCCTCGTGACCGGCGGCGCCGGGTTCATCGGCTCCACGTACGTGCGCCTGCACCAGAGCGACCACGACATCGTGGTGCTCGACAAGCTCACCTACGCCGGCCGCCGCGAGAACCTGCCGAGGGACGTGGAGCTCGTGGTGGGTGGGATCGAGGACCGCGACGTCGTGATGAAGGTGGCGGACGGCGTTGACGCGATCGTGAACTTCGCGGCCGAGTCCCACGTGGACCGCTCGATCGCCGACCAGGATGTGTTCGCACGGACTCACGTGATCGGCACGGGCGTGCTGCTCGACGCGGTGCGCGAGCTCGGAGTGCCGCGCTATCTGCAGGTGTCCACCGACGAGGTGTACGGCTCGATCCAGGACGGCTCGTTCACCGAGACGTCCCCGCTCGACCCTTCCTCCCCCTACTCCGCGACCAAGGCGGCCGGCGACCTGCTCGTGTCGGCGCACCACCACACGTACGGCACCGAGGCGGTGATCTGCCGCGGCTCGAACAACTACGGCCCGCGCCAGTACCCCGAGAAGCTGATCCCGCTGTCGATCCTGAACGCGATGCACGACGACGCGCTGCCGGTCTACGGCGACGGGCGCCAGGTGCGCAACTGGCTGTACGTGGAGGACTTCTGCCGCGGCATCCACGCCGTGCTCGAGGGCGGCCGCCCCGGCGAGGCCTACAACGTGGGCGGCCCCGACGAGTGCGAGAACATCGACGTCGTCCGCCGCATCCTCGAGCTGACCGGCCGCGACGAGTCGCTGATCGAGCACGTGACCGACCGCCCCGGCCACGACCGGCGCTACTCGCTCAGCTCGGACAAGCTCCGCGCCGAGCTCGGCTGGGAGGCCCGGGTGCGCTTCGAAGACGGCCTCGCGCGCACGGTCGACTGGTACCGCGACAACGAGGAGTGGTGGCAGCCGATCCGCTCCGGCGAGTACCGCGACTACTACGAGAAGCACTACGGCCGGGCCTTGGGCTAGACGTCACTAGTCTCGAACGGGTGTTCCGTGACCCCGCTCCCGCGCTCGAGTTGCGCGGCCTCACCAAGCGCTACGACGACGGCACGCTCGCGCTGGAGGACTTCGACCTCGAGATCCCGGCGGGCGCGTTCTTCGGGCTGCTCGGCCCGAACGGGGCCGGCAAGACGACGCTGATCAGCGCCGTCTGCAACCTGCTGCGGATCACGGACGGCGAGGTGCTGATCTTCGGCGAGTCGCACGACACGCAGAGAGCGCGCGCGTGGGTCGGGCTGGCGGAGCAGGACATCAACCTCGACCGCTTCCTGACGGTGCGCGAGACGCTCGAGTACCACGGCGGCTACTTCGGCATGGACAAGGACGAGATCGAGGGGCGCGCCGAGGAGATGATCCGGGCGTTCGGGCTCACCTCGAAGCGCGACGTGCGCGCACCGAAGCTCTCGGGCGGCCAGCGTCGGCGCCTGCTGCTCGCTCGTGCGCTCATGCACAGGCCGCGCCTCGTGATCCTCGACGAGCCGACCGCGGGGGTGGACTTCGAGCTGCGCCAGGAGCTGTGGGCGTACATCCGGCAGCTGCACTCCGAGGGGACCACGATCCTGCTCACCACGCATTACCTCGACGAGGCCGAGCTGCTCTGCGAGGAGATCGCGCTGATCCGGGGCGGGCACCTGATCGCGCGCGACTCCGCGGCCGGGCTGCGCGAGCACTTTGAGGTCGACAGCCTCGAGGACGTCTACGTGAAGGCGATGGCCTCGTGACCGGGCTGGTCTGGCTCTGCAAGCGCGAGACCCTCCGGGTGTCGAAGCTGTGGACGCAGACGGTCCTCGCGCCGGTCGTCTCCTCGATGCTGTTCATCCTGGTGTTCGGGCTGTCCCTCGGCGGCCGCATCAAGCAGGTGGGCGACGTGGACTACGAGGTCTTCATCGTGCCCGGGCTGATCACGATGGGGATGGTCCAGGCCGCGTTCGCGAACAACGCGTCGACGATCTTCCAGGCGCGCTTCGACCGCTACATCAACGACGTGCTGTCGGCCCCGATGAGGTCGTGGCACATGACCTTCGGCTACACCATCGGCGGGATCGTGCGAGCGCTCGCGATCGGCGTGTCGCTGCTCGTGCTCGCGGTGGTGATCGTGGACGTCCCGATCGTGCACCCCTTCGAGCTTGCGCTGGCGATCTCGCTCGGGCTGGTGCTGTTCGCCTCGCTCGGCCTCGTGGTCGGGATCTACGCCGAGACCTGGGACCACACGAGCTTCATCCAGAACATCGTGATCCTGCCGCTGACGTTCGTGGGCGGCGTCTTCTACTCGATCGACATCCTGCCGTCGCCGTGGCAGGAGCTCTCGCACGTCAATCCCGTCTTCTACCTGGTGAACTCGGTGCGCTACGGCTTCCTCGGCGAGAGCGACGTGTCGATCTGGCTCTCGCTCGGCGTCACGGCGGCGCTCGCGATCCCGGCCTACGCGTGGGCTCAGCACCTCTTCACAACCGGCAAGCGCTTGAAGAGCTAGAGCGGCGCGTCACGCGCTGCCGCCGCTGCCCGCGCCTCGTCGAGTGGCGCGAGCGGGTGGCGCGCGAGAAGCGCGCGGCGTTCGCCGATGAGGAGTACTGGGGCCGCCCGGTGCCGGGCTTCGGCGATCCGGAGGCGCGCGTGTTCGTGCTCGGCCTCGCTCCCGCCGCGCACGGCGGCAACCGCACCGGTCGCGTATTCACCGGCGACCGCTCGGGCGACTGGCTGTTCGGCTCGATGCACCGGACCGGCTTCGCGAACCAGCCGCAATCGGTGAGCGCGGACGACGGCCTGGAGCTGCACGGCGCCTTCGTGGCCGCGGCGGTCCGGTGCGCGCCGCCCGCCAACAAGCCGCTGCCGGCGGAGCGCGACAACTGCCTGCCATACGCCGCCGAGGAGCTCGGCTGATCCGGCCCGCCGTGATCGTCTGCCTGGGCAAGTTCGCCTGGGACGCGGCCTGCCTCCTGCACTCCGTGCGGCCGCGGCCGCGCTTCGGCCATCTCGCCGAGTTCCGGGTCCCGGACGGACCGGTGCTGCTCGGCTCCTTCCACCCCAGCCAGCAGAACACGTTCACCGGCAAGCTCACCGAGCCCATGCTGGACGCGGTGTTCGAGCGTGCGGCTCATATCGCCGCGCGCGATGTTATGGTGCCCCGCTGCAAGAACCCATAGCCGAGTTCCCGGGCGCCCAGACGGCCGGGAAACGGGGGACCCATAGGCAGTACGGGGCGAATCGTGAGCCTCTTTTCGCGTAGCGCCGCTCTTCTGGCGCGAGCCCGTCAGCTAACCCCGTAGGCGCTGAGAAGAGAGGAAGTGCATGCCCCGCAAGCTGCCGGCGCTCGCCGTCGCCGTGCTCAGCCTGATCGTCACCGCCGAGGCATCGGCGGCCGGCTACGCGACCCGCACCCTGCGGGTCGGTTCGAGCGGCTCCGACGTGCGCGCCTTCCAGCGCTATCTCGACAGGGCGGGATTCGACACCAGCGCCGACGGCGCCTTCGGCCCCGCAACCAAGCGGAGCGTCATGGCGTTCGAACAGGCCGAGGATCATCGCGTCAACGGCGTTGCGTCCCGCGGCGAGCAGCGCCTCGCCCGCGCCAAGGCGTCGGCCGCCGACGGCGGCGGTGAGCCGGTGCAGCCGGCGCCCGAGAAGGGCTACGTCGACTCGAACGGACTCGCCGTGGCGCCCTCCTCGGCACCGGAGGAGGTCCAGGCGATCATCGCCGCCGGCAACCGGATCGCCACCAAGCCGTACAAGTACGGCGGCGGCCACGCCCGCTGGAACGACACCGGGTACGACTGCTCGGGCTCGGTCAGCTACGTCCTGCACGCCGCCGGCCTCCTGAGCCGCGCGCTCGACTCCACGGGCTTCATGAGCTACGGCGACCGCGGGCGCGGCACCTGGATCACCATCCGCAGCAACCCGAGCCACGCGTACATGATCGTCGCCGGCCTTCGCTTCGACACGAGCGCCCGCTCACAGACCGGGTCGCGCTGGACCGAGCGGATGCGCTCGGCAAGCGGCTTCCGCGGACGTCACCCCGAGGGATTTTGAGGGAGGACTCATGGCACTCGCCGTACTCGTTCTGCTCCTGCTCTCGGCCTTCACCGGCCTGATCGTCGGCCGCCGCCGCGCGGTTGTCCCGGCCGCGGCGGCCGTGATCCCCTGCGGCGTGATCGGCGGCCCGGTCACGGCCGGCCTGGCGCTGCTGGCCACGGCGGGCCTGACGGCCGGCGTGCGCCTGAACCGCGTGGTCGCCGACAGTTAGGTAGCGCTGGCGCGACAGCGGCGCGCTGGGCCCTACTTCCGGCTGTTCAGCTCGCGCTCGATCTTCCGCTGGAGCTCGCGGGCCTTCCTCTTCGTGTCCGCGCTGCCGTTCTTCGCGGCGTCCTGGGCGTCGTTCAGCGCGTTCTCGAGGTCCTGCTTCGAGACGTCGTTCAGGTCTCCCTTGACCTTGCTGGCGGCGTCCTGAACGCTGTTCTTCGCCTTGTCGACGTCGTTCTGCCCGCAGGCCGCGACTGGAAGGAAGAGCGCGCCGGCCGCGAGCAGGACCGCGAGTTTGCGATGACGGAGCATGGGCGCACACTACCCACGCGGTACGCTCGGGGGTCGCATGCAAACGGACCCGCTCGCATCGTTCGACCCACGGGTACGTGACTGGTTCACGCGCTCGTTCGAGCGTCCCACGGCGGCGCAGGAGAAGGCCTGGCCTGCCATCGCGGCCGGTGAGAACGTGCTGGTCTCGGCGCCCACCGGGTCCGGGAAGACGCTCGCCGCGTTCCTCTGGGCGCTCGACCGGCTGGTCACGCAGCCCGCGCCCGAGGGTGAGCGGCGCACGCGGCTCGTCTACGTGTCGCCGCTGAAGGCGCTGTCCTACGACGTCGAGAAGAACCTCCGCGCGCCGCTGAAGGGGATCGGCGGTGACGTCGCGGTCGCGATCCGCACGGGCGACACGCCTCAGCGCGAGCGCCAGGCGATGCTGCGCACGCCACCGGACGTGCTGATCACCACGCCGGAGTCGCTCTACCTGATGCTCACGTCGCGGGCGCGCGAGTTCCTCGTGGACGCCGAGGCGGTGATCGTCGACGAGATCCACGCCGTGGCCCGCACGAAGCGAGGCGCGCACCTCGCGCTCACGCTCGAGCGGCTCGAGGAGCTGGCCGGCCGGCCGCTCCAGCGGATCGGGCTGTCGGCCACCCAGCGGCCGCTCGAGGAGGTGGGCCGCTTCCTGGTGGGCGCCGGCCGCGACTGCACGGTCATCGACGCGGGCGTGCGCAAGCCGCTCGACCTGAAGATCCACGTGCCGGTGGAGAGCATGCGCGAGCCGGACGCCCACGACGTGACCGATCCCGCCTACGGCGGCATGGGAACGGCCGGCGGGGGCGGCGACCTGGTGGGCCCGGGCCTGAGCACGTCTCCCGAGACCGCGACCTCACGCTCGATCTGGCCGGCGATCTACCCCGAGCTGCTCCGGCTGGTCCGCGAGCACCGCTCCACGATCATCTTCGTGAACAACCGCCGCGGCGCCGAGCGGCTCGCGGTCCGCCTCAACGATCTGGCTGCCGAGGAGTCGGGGTCGCAGGAGGATCAGCCTCAGTACATCGCCCGCGCGCACCACGGATCGCTCGCGCGCGAGGAGCGGCTGATCGTCGAGGACCTCCTCAAGTCGGGCGAGCTGCCGTGCCTCGTTGCCACCTCCTCGCTCGAGCTCGGCATCGACATGGGCGCCGTGGACCTCGTGATCCAGGTCGAGTCGCCGAAGTCGGTGACCGCGGGGCTTCAGCGCATCGGGCGGGCCGGGCACGGCGTCGGCGAGGTCTCGCGCGGCCGCATCTTCCCCAAGTTCCGCGCCGATCTGCTCGAGTGCGCCGTGGTCGCCAAGCGGATGCGCGACGGAGACATCGAGCCCACGGTGGTGCCGCGCAACCCGCTCGACGTGCTCGCGCAGCAGATCGTGGCCATGGTGGCCACGGGCGACGAGCTGAAGGTCCCGGCGCTCCACGAGACGATCAGGCGCGCCTACCCGTTCGCCGAGCTGTCGCGTGAGCTGCTCGACAGCGTCCTCGACATGCTGGACGGGCGCTATCCCTCCGAGGAGTTCGCGGAGCTCCGGCCGCGGATCGTCTGGGACCGCGTCGAGGACACGATCCGCGCGCGCAGGGGCGCGCTCCAGCTCGCGGTCACGAACGCCGGCACCATCCCCGACCGCGGCCTGTACGGCGTCCACCTCCCCGACGGCCGCCGGGTGGGCGAGCTGGACGAGGAGATGGTCTACGAGGCCCGTCCCGGCCAGACCTTCCTGCTCGGCGCCTCGACGTGGCGGATCGAGGAGATCACGCGCGACCGCGTGATCGTCACCCCCGCCCCCGGCGCCCCCGGCGCCGTGCCGTTCTGGAAGGGGGACGGGATCGGCCGGCCGAAGGAGCTCGGCGCCGCGATCGGCGCGTTCTCGCGCACCGCGGTGGACCGCGAGCCCGAGGAGCTCGCCTCCGAGTACGACCTCGACGAGCGCGCCGCGCGGAACCTGTCCGCCTTCCTGCGCGAGCAGCGCGACGCCACCCGGGTCGTGCCGAGCGACCGCACCATCGTCATCGAGCGCTTCCGCGACGAGATCGGCGACTGGCGCCTCTGCGTGCTGTCGCCCTTCGGCGGGCGCGTGCATGCGGCATGGGCGCTCGCGCTCTCGGCCCGCATCCGCGACGAGCACGGACTCGAGTCGGACGCGATCTGGTCGGACGACGGGATCATCGTCCACCTGCCCGACGCCGACGAGCCGCCGTCGGCCGACCTGCTCCTGATCGAGCCCGACGCGATCGAGGACATGGTGGTCGCCGAGCTGTCGAGCTCCGCGCTGTTCGGCGCCCGCTTCCGCGAGAACGCCGCCCGCGCGCTGCTCTTGCCGCGCGCCTACCCCGGCAAGCGCACGCCGCTGTGGCAGCAGCGCCTGAAGGCGCAGTCGCTGCTCGAGGTGGCGAAGCGCTACGGCCAGTTCCCGATCGTGCTCGAGACCTATCGCGAGTGCCTGCAGGACGTGTTCGACCTGCCCGGGCTGTACGAGCTGCTCCGGGGCCTCCACACGCGCGAGCTGTCGCTCGTCGAGGTCGAGACGCAGCGCGCGTCGCCGTTCGCCTCCTCGCTCCTGTTCGACTACGTGGCGACCTACATGTACGAGGGCGACACGCCCAACGCCGAGCGGCGTGCCGCGGCGCTGTCGCTCGACCGCGACCTCCTCCGCGAGCTGCTCGGCCAGGAGGAGCTCCGCGACCTGATCGACCCGGGAGCGCTCGAGGAGGTCGAGGCGGACCTCCAGCGGGTGAGCGAGCGCACGCGTGCCGCGAACGCCGACGGGCTGCACGACGTGCTGCGCGCGCTCGGCGACCTCACCACCGACGAGGCGCAGGCGCGCTGCCTGCCCGTGGTCGCGGCCGGCCGCATCCTGGCCGACCTCGAGAAGGAGCGGCGCGCGGTGCGCATGCGGATCGGCGGCGAGGAGCGCTGGATAGCCGCCGAGGACGCGGGGCTGTACCGCGACGCGCTCGGCGCCGTGCCCCCGGGCGGGCTGCCGGCAACGTTCCTGGAGGAGGTCGAGGAGCCGCTCGCCCGGCTCGCGCGCCGGTACGCGCGCACGCACGGCCCGTTCACCACACGCGAGGTGTCGGAGCGCTACGGCGTCGACTTCGGGCCGGTCCTCCGTGAGCTGGAGCGCGCCGGTCAGCTCGTCCGCGGCGAGCTTCGCCCCGGCGGCACGGAGCGCGAGTGGTGCGATACCGAGGTGCTGCGCCGCCTGCGGCGCGCCTCGCTGGCCACGTTGCGTCAGGAGGTCGAGCCGGCCGAGCAGCGCGCGCTCGCGCGCTTCCTGCCCGAGTGGCAGGGCGTGGACCGGGCGCCCCCCGGGGGCGCGGGCGTGGACCGGCTCCGCGAGATGATGGTGCCGCTCCAGGGCCTCGCCCTCGCGCCGGAGGTGTGGGAGCGCGACGTTCTGCCTCGCCGCGTGGGCGCCTACTCGCCCGCGTGGATGGACCAGCTGTGCGCGAGCGGCGAGCTCGTGTGGGTGGGCGCGGGCGCGCTCGGGCGCAACTCCGGCCGCGTCGCGCTCCTGTTCCGCGAGGACGCACGCTTCCTGGGGCCGCCGAACGTGAAGGCACAGCCGCCGTCTGAGCCCGCGCACGACGCGATCCGCGAGCGGCTCGCGGGCGGTGCCGCGTTCTGGACCGACCTGCTGGCGGACCTCGGCGAGATCGAGCCCGCCGAGCTCCAGGAGGCGCTCTGGGACCTCGCCTGGGCCGGCGAGGTCACGAACGACGCCTTCGCCCCGCTGCGCGCGCCGAAGCTCTCCGTGGCGAAGACCGACCGCCAGGCGGGCCGCCGGTTCGCGCGACGGCGCCGGCCTGGCGCGCCTCAGGTGCAGGGCCGGTGGTCGCTCACCGGTCCGCTGTTCGACGGCGCGCCCGCGCACGGCCCGCGCATGCGGGCGATCTCGGAGCTCCTGCTGGAGCGCCACGGGATCGTCACGCGCGAGGCGGTGCTGGCCGAGGGCATCCCCGGCGGGTTCGCCGGGCTGTACTCGGAGCTGTCGAACCTGGAGACGCTCGGCACCGCCCGCCGCGGCTACTTCGTGGAGGGCCTCGGCGGCGCGCAATTCGCCCTGCCGGCCGCGATCGAGCGGCTGCGCGGGCTGCGCTCGGACGAGCCGGCCGGCACGCTCGTGCTCGCCGCCACCGACCCGGCCAACCCCTATGGCGCCACGCTTCCCTGGCCGAAGCGCGAGGACGACGAGTCGAACCGTAGGCCGGCGCGCGTGCCGGGCGCGTACGTCGTCACGCTCGACTCCGAGCCCGTTCTGTACGTCGAGCGCGGCGGCAAGGGGCTGCTCGCGCTGCGCGAGCCCGACGAGGAGTGGTTGCGGCCCGCGCTCGAGGCGCTCGCCGACGAGGTGCGCCGCGGCCGGGTGCCGCGACTCGGCATCGAGCGCTTCGACGGCGAGCCGGTGGTGGGCTCCGAGGCCGGCGCCCTCCTGATCGAACTCGGCTTCCGCCAGAGCCCCCGCAGACTCACCCTGAGCGCTTAGACTCTTCATGTGAGGACTCGCGTTGCCGCCGTCGTCGGCATCGTCGCGGCGCTCACGCCGGCGACCGCGTTTGCGGTCCCTGACGCCCCGAGCCGCTCGGACGACGCCCTCGTCCAGACCGCCAAGAAGAAGCGGAAGTGCAGGAGCGGCCGCGTGCCGGTGAGGGTGCTCAAGCGAACGCGCTGCAAGAAGCCCCGCGCCGCTCTGCCGCGCCCACGCGCCGCGGACATGAGCCTGCTGCTCTTCCGCGAGGCCCTGAACCTGGATCTGGGCGGCGTCCGTGACCGCCGCGGGCGCCGGGCTCCGACGATGAAGAAGCTGTTTCGCCGGCTCGGCCCCAGGGCCTACGGCTTCATGCAGCGCGAGCTGCCGCGGGCCCTGGCGGCGGTGGACCGCGCGGCGGCGGCGAGCCGCTCCGCCGGAGCCGCCGACACCAAGTTCACGTGCAAGAACCTCCCCAGTCTCGGGTGGGCGGGCTTCTCCGAGAGCGGGCCGAACGGGCTCAGGGTGGAGCTGCAGACGAACGGACGTGACCTCGAGGTCTCACTCGAGGCCGACAAGGGCGGCCAGCACTTCCGGCTCCAGTTCATGCTCGACGGATGCGACATCTCTGACCCGACCCCGTTGCCCGACTGCCCGACCGCCGACGGGCGGCTCCGCGGGAGATCCAAGCTCAAGGCGATCATCAAGGTGGCCCTGCTCGAGGACGGGCAGTTCGTCCACAAGTACAGGATCGACCTGGACGGCGACACCACCGTCGAGGCCACCGTTGGCGACGACGCGAAGCTGGATCACCTGACGATCGACGACCACCAGCGCACGGACGAATACGCGCCGGCACTCGTGCAGGGCCTCTTCGGCCCGATGAGCGTGCACGGGAAGGCCCATCACTCCGCCCGGATGAACCTGCGCACCGGCGCCTACGAGCCGGGCCAGAGCAAGGTGGAGGTGGACGCGACGCTCGGCGGCCTCGTCGGCGTCTTCCTCGGTGGCAGGTTCCGGGAGGGGGCGGCGAATCGCGTGAAGCAGGAGTCCGACAAGCTGTTCGCGGCCACGCTCGCGCGCGCCATCGAGCAGCTGCGCGAGCGGGAGACCGCCTGGCAGGAGCCGAACAGGTGCGCCGAGCTCCAGTTCTCGCCGGCATCGAACACGCTCAAGCTCGCAAAGGACGCCGCGGGGGACTTCGGCGGCCAGGTGGTCGCCAAGCGCGATGGCGGAGCGGCGAAGGGGCGCTGGACCCGTACCGGTCAGCAGAACCTGACCGTCACCCCCGATACCGCGCAGGGCGAGGGCCCGACTTTCCACTACACGGTGATGGGCGCCGGGTCCGGCGTGAAGGTGACCGCGGCGTTCCGAGCCACCTCGCCGGCCGGCGTTGCAAGCGGGACGTGGACCCAGGACACGGAGGGCGAGATCCTCTACCTGGGTCATGTGAGCGGCACGCTGAGCTGGGACGAGTCGCCGTGTCCCTTCCTGGATCACCAGCAGTTCAGCTACAGCGCCGACCTCGAGAAGGCGAATCACACCGGCGGCCCGCAGATCCCCTTCCCCATCTTCGACGAGCAGATCATGTCGCATCCGGGTGCGGGGATCGCGGCGTGGGGGAACGGCGAGTCCGGCGCCGGCAGCTGGTCGAGCGGCCCGTGCGATTCGGGCGTCTCTGACTGCCCCAGCTCCCCGCTGACCCCCGAGCCGGACGATGGCCACGGGCACATCATCTTCAGCCGCGAGGGCGACATGATCAAGGCCACCGCTCGCTCCTTCTCGTGGTCGGGCCACACCTCGGATGACTGCGACATCTTCTGGTCCATCCCCGTCTACGGCGAAGGACACTTCCCGGTGAGCCAGGTGGGTGCGGACGCGCTGACGATCCCGCTTACCATCAACGAGCACGGCACCGAGGACGGGATCACGACGGATTACGTCGGCAGCGGGACGCTTACCCTGCACCGGGTCAACTGAGGACAAACTACCCTCGGCTGCATGCCCGAGGGCGACACGATCCACGGCGCGGCGGGCCGCATCCGCGGCGCGCTCGTCGACAGGGAGATCGAGTCGATCGAGACCCCGCACCCACGATTCGCGCGCGACCGGTGGCCGGAGCGGCTCAGCGGGCGCGGCGTCCGGGCGGTGGACTCGAAGGGCAAGCACCTCTTCATCCGCTTCGACGGCGACCTGACGCTCCACTCGCACCTCCGCATGAACGGCTGGTGGGGCGTGTACCGGCGCGGGCAGAGGTGGGGGAAGGCGCCGAGCCGCGCGTGGCTCGTGATCCGCACCGCCGAGCACGAGGTGGTCCAGTTCGGCGGCCCGGTGCTCGAGCTCATGACCGACTCGCGCTCCCGCTTCGACCAGCGGATCGCCCGCCTCGGGCCGGACATCCTCGCGGACGAGTTCGACGAGAGCGGGTTCCTGCGCCGCCTGCGCGAGGACGACCCGAGCCGGGGAATCGGCGATGCCCTGCTCGACCAGCGCAACCTGTGCGGGATCGGGAACCTGTGGAAGTCCGAGGCGTGCTTTCTCGCCGGCCTCGACCCGTGGCGGGCCGCGGGCGAGGTGAGCGACGCCGAGGCGCTCGCCGCGGTGCGCGCGGTGCGACCGCTGATGCTCCGGTCGGCCATGGGTGGCGGCCATGTGCGCGAGCCGTGGGTGTTCGATCGGCACGGTCGCCCGTGCCGGCGCTGCGGCACCACGATCCGCGCCCGCGGCCAGGGCGACGACAACCGCACGACCTACTGGTGCCCCTCGTGTCAGGTCTGATCAGGGTCGGCCACAAGGGCGCCGACCACGTCGCGCCGGGGAACACCGCCGCGAGCTTCGAGGCCGCACTCGAGCACGGCGTGGACATGATCGAGTTCGACGTGCTCAGGACGCGCGACGGGCGCCTCGTGCTGGCGCACGACTACGGGGACTCGGAACGGCGCGAGTGCCTCACACTCGAACAGGGCCTCGAGCTGTTCGCAGGCGAGGCGTTCGCCGGCGTGGAGCTGGACGTGGACCTGAAGCTGCCCGGATATGAGCTGGAGGTCGTGGAGGGACTCGCCCGGCACGGCCTCACCGAGCGCTCGCTCGTCTCGACGATGTACCCCGAGAGCCTCGACCGGCTGGGCGAGCTCGATCCCGCCCTCCGGCGCGGATGGTCGGTGCCACGCGTCCAGCGCAACTACCTGAAGGCGCCGTTCTACATCCGGCTGCCTGTGCTCGTGCTGGCGGCGTGGATGCGGCTCCGGATGCCCTCGAAGGCCGCGGCGCGCATTCGCGCGGGCGGCTGCGAGGCGATCATGTCCCATCAGGTGCTGGTCAGTGCGCGCCTTGTGCGTGCGGTGCACGGGGCGGGCGGCCAGCTCTACGTCTGGACGGTGGACGAGGCGCCGAGGATCCGGGCGCTCGAGGCGCTCGGCGTGGACGGCGTGATCACGAACGACCCGCGGCTGTTCGGTGGCTAGCTAGCCGCCGACGGTGCAGGTGCCCGTCGTGAACTCGGCGGTCTGGCCCGAACCGAGCCGCATCTCCGCCACCGCTCGCAGCTGGTAGGTCTCGCCCGCCTGCGGCACGTTCAGCGAGAAGGTCCAGCCGGCCTGCTGCCAGGTGAACTCGGCCGAGCCGGCGTCCTGCCACGGCGACGTGGCCTCGCCGGAGAGCGGCACCCAGCCGTCCGGGCTCAGCCACTGCGCGGTGAAGCGCACCTGCCATCCGCGTGGTCGAGCCGTCGCCGGCGAGCTGCGCGCGAGCGCCGAGCTGCGTCGGGTTGCAGATGTTCACCTTCGCCCACGACGACGTGAGCTGATCGCCTGTCCCAGCGCCGCTTGCGGGTCCGGCAACGGCCACCGCGGCGAGAGCGGCGCCCAGCGCCAGGGCACTCCACCTTCTGGCCATTGAAAGCAGCCTAGCGGCTGTATCAGGCGGTCGCCAGCGCGGCTACCAGATGAGGCACAGGGCCTTCGAGAGACCCGCGGGGTCGCCGCCCTGGACGCCCTTCATGCCGGTCTTCGTGAGCAGCGTGCGACGCTGCACCACCGCGGTCCGCTGTGCGCGGCGCGCGTGGCGGCGGCGATGGGCGCTGCTGCGCGCGCGATGGCGCTTGCGGGCAAGGCGGTCGCGGCGCGCGCGGTTGCGGTGTCCGCGCTTTGCGGCGGCCGCGGTGTCGCGCCACTCGAGCTCGACCACGCCGCGCATGACGTAGGTCGTACCCTCGGGCGGCTGCACGAAGCTGAAGGTCCAGCCGGCCTGGCGCGAGGACATGTCCGCGCTACCCACGGGCACCCACGGCGTCACGCCGCTGCCCTCGACGGTGAGCCAGTTCTGATCCGCCTCGCTCCACCACTGCGCGGTGTAGCGGGCGAAGATGTGCTGCCGCGTGCCGTTGCCGGGCACGCTCGTTCGGATGCCGAGTGCGTTCGGCGAGTTCTTGGTGTCGCAGACGTTGACCGTGGCCCAGAACGGCCGGTCGTCGCCCGCGTCAGATCGATTCGAGTGCGCGGAGGCCGTGGCGAAGCCTCCCGCGGCGCCCTGGCCCGCGTTCACCGTGAGCTTCGGGTTCTCGGCCACGACCACGCCCGAGGGGAGCTGCGGAGCGGCATCCGCACCCGGCGGCAGCCGCAAACCGGCAGAGGCCGTCGGAGCCGCAAGGAGGAATGCGGCACAGGCGATCAGGACCGTGGGGGCGGCAAGTCGTGGCACTACGCGTGGTACATCGGGCCAACATGGACTTCACTTGAGCGTGGGAGACTCGAATTCGTGATGAATTCGAGGCTCGCGCGTAGTTAGGGCGTGAACCAAGCGGTCGTCGAGACGGCCACGCTGCCCGCGGCGGGACCGGTTGAGGGTTTTGCGGAGCTGTACGAGCGGACCTTTCCGCGCGTCTATGCGTATGTCGCGTCGCTCCTGCGGGACCGCTCGGCGGCCGAGGACGTGACCGCGCAGGCGTTCGAGCGCGCCTACCGCAAGCGGCGGAGCTACCGCGCGGCCCGCGGCTCGGTTGACGCCTGGGTGTTCGGCATCGCCCGCAACGCGGCGCTGGACGAGCTGCGGAGGCGCAGGCGGCGAGCCAAGCTGGAGGGCGACCCCGAGGACGTGTATGCCGCCGCGCCGGAGGACCAGGCCGACCTGGCGCTTCGGCGCGAGAGCGTGCGCGCGGCGCTCGCGTCGCTCAGCGGCCAGGAGCGCGACCTGATCGCCCTGAAGTTCGCCGGCGGGCTGTCGAACGGAGAGATCGCGCGCGTGCTCCGCATGTCCGAGTCGAACGTGGGCACCCGACTGCACCGCACCATCACGAAGCTGAGAGAGGCGTGCCATGACGCAGGCTGACGTGCTCACCGCGATCGACGACGCGCTCGACACCGGCGGCGCAACCGACGACGATCCGGTCACCCGCGAGCTGCAGGAGCTGGCGCTGCTGCTGCGGGCGGACTCGCCGGAGCCCACGCGCGAGTTCAGCGAGCACCTCGGCCGGCGTGTGGAACGCGGCTTCCCGAAGCGCGCCGGCTCGAAGCCGCCGTGGTGGCGCCAGTTCGCCGAGCCCGCCGTCGCGGTCCTTGTCGTCCTGGTGGCCGTGACGGGGATTGCGCTCCTCGCGCGCGGATCGTCTGGGGGGACGGACGACTCGAGCGGCGGCTCCTCGGGAGGAAGCGTCGCCGTGAGCGGCGGCGGCGGCCGAGCGGCCGACTCGGGAGGCGCCGAGTCGGCGGCGCAGGGCGCGGCGGGCGACGTCGCCGCGCCGGCGCCTGGCGGCGGGTTCGCGCCCGGGCGCGTCGACAGGAAGATCGAGCGGACCTTCGCCCTGGAGCTCGAGACGCCCGTGGACCGGATGCAGCGGGTCGCCGACCAGGTCACCGCCGTGACGAACCGCCACGGCGGCTTCGTGCTCTCCTCCTCGGTGTCGACCGGCGAGGACTCCTCGGGCGGCGACTTCGACCTGCGCATCCCGGCGACCGAGGTGCGATCGGCCCTCCGCGATCTCGCCGCGCTCGCGGACGTGCGCAGCCAGAGCCAGACCGGCCGCGACGTGACGCCCGCGTACGTGACCGCGCGGGACCGGCTGCAGGCGGCGCGGGCCGAGCGGGGGAGCCTGCTGCGGCGGCTCGAGGCCGCGACCACGGACACCGAGGCGGAGGCGCTCAGGCGGCGCCTCGACATCGTGGCCGGGCAGATCAACTCCCTCCGCGGCCGCCTTCGCGGCCTGCGCCTGCGCACCGACTACGCGGTCGTGACGGTCAACCTGCAGGCGAAGGACGGCGACCAGGGAGGCGCGGGCGGCGGCTCGTTCGGTGACGCGCTGGGCGACGCCGGGGACATCCTCGTGGCCAGCGCCGGCATCCTGGTCCGCGTGCTCGCCGTGGCGCTCCCGCTCGCCCTGATCGCCCTGCTCGGCTGGGTCGGTGGGCGCGCAGTTCAGCGGCGCAGACGGGAATCCGCCCTGGCCTGAGGCGATCCCTATCCTCGTGGTTGTGTCTGCAATCACCGCCACCCACTTCACCGACCCGGCCTGTCCCTGGGCCTATTCCTTCCGGCCCGCGTACGCGCGCCTGCGGTGGCGGTTCGGTGACCAGATCGACTGGCGCCTCGTCCTGATCGGGCTGAGCGAGTCGGGTGCCGCCTACGAGGAGCGCGGGTACACCCCGGATCGCCTGGTGGACACCCAGCGCCGGTTCTCGCGACGGTTCGGCATGCCGTTCAGCTTCGAGCGCAAGCCGCGGATGGCCGGCACCTCGCGCGCGTGCCGCGCGATCGTCGTCGCGCGCGAGATCGACCCGCGGCTCGGCGAGGCCGCGCTGCGGGCGCTGCAGCTGCTCCAGTTCACGACACCGCGCGTGCTGGACGACGACGGTGACCTGCGCGCCGTGCTGGCCACCGTGCCGGGACTCGATGCCGACGCCATCGTGGACCAGATCGACGACCCGGCGATCGTGGAGCGCTACGAGGCCGACCGCGCCCGCGCCCGCTCCGCCGACGGCTCTCCGACCCACGTCCAGGATCGCCACTCGACCAGCGACGGCCCCGTCCGCTACACCGCTCCCTCCGTGATCTTCGAGCAGGACGGCCGGAGCTTCGAGGTCGGCGGCTTCCAGCCCTTCGAGGCGTACGACACCGCACTGGCGAACCTCGACCCCACCCTGTCTCGCCGGCCCGCGCCCGCTGACGTCGTGGAGGTGCTGGCCGAGTTCCCGGAGGGCCTCACGACCGCCGAGCTGGCGAGCGTGATGCGCCCGAGCGACCTGGCCGACACCGACATCGAGGGAACGGCCTCCGACCTCGCAGCACTGGAGGCCGAGCGCCTCGTGACGAAGGAGCCCGCCGGCCGCGACGCCATCTGGCGTGCCGGGGCATCGGCAGCCGCGGAAGCCGCCTAGGGACGCGCGCCCGCCTGGCCGACCGCTCGCGCCGCCAGCCGGCAGCCGGCCGCCAGCGCCTCGGCAGTCGAGGCTCCCGACGCGCGCTCCTTCAGGAAGCCGGCCGCGAAGGCGTCGCCCGCCCCGGCGGTGTCCTCGACGCGATCGACGGCCACCGCCGCCGCGCGCAGCACCTCCTCGCCGTTCGTCCACAGCGCTCCGCCCGGTCCCAGCGTGACCACCACCTCGCCGAAGCGCTCCGCGAGCGACCGCGCGGCGGCCTCCGGGTCGCTGTCGCCGGTGAGCGCGTGCGCCTCCGAGGCGTTCGGCAGGAGCAGGCCGGCGCCGGCGGCGAGGTCGAGGAACTCGCCATCCAGAAGCGCGGACGAGGACGGGTCCACCGAGACGCCGAGGCCTGCGCCGGACGCCCGCTCGATGGCCGCACGCGCCGCGGCCCGCGATCCCTCCCGCAGCAGCGCGTAGCCGGCCACGTGCAGATGCCCGGCCTGGGTGAGCAGCTCACCCGGCAGGTCCTCCTCCGCCAGCCCGTCATTCGCCCCGGCGTCGGGCGCCATCGTCCGCTCGCCGCCCGGCTCGATCAGGACGAGGCACGTGCCGGTGGGTCGATCCGGGTCGAGCGCCACGCGCGCGTCCACTCCGGTGGCGCGCAGCTCCTCGACCGCGGCGCGCCCGCGCTCGTCGTCGCCGACCCTGCCCACCAGCGTCACCTCGGCCCCGGCCGCCGCGAGCCACGCCGCCGTGTTCGCCGCCGAGCCTCCGCCCCTGAAGCGGATCTCCGCCGGCGCGTCGCTCGCCTGCGCCAGCGGTCCGGACAGCCGCACGACGACGTCGACCATGACGTCGCCCAGGACGACGATCCGGCTCACGCCGTCAGCTCGCCCGCTATCTCGGCCGCCAGCCGCGCGTTCCCGAGCACGAGCCGCACGTTCGCCTCGAGGCTCGCGCCCGCCCGTCTCGCGCGCGAGGTGGTCGAGGAGGAACGGCGTCACGTCCTTGCCGTGGACCCCGGCAGCCTCCGCCGCGATCAGGCCCTCGGTCAGGACCCGGTCGTGCAGCACCGGATCGAGCTGCTCCTCGGGCGGGAGCGGATTCGCCACCACGACGGCGCTCCCCTCGGTACCGAGCTCGTAGCGGGCCCGCGCCACCGCGGCCGCCTCCGCGGCCGACTCCACCCGCCACGGCGCCGGGAAGTCCGACTCGGTCAGATAGAAGCCAGGGAACCTGTCGGTGCGGTACCCCAGCACGGTCACGTTCAGGGTCTCGAGGCGCTCCAGCGTCGCGCCCACGTCGAGGATCGACTTCACCCCCGCGCAGACGACGACGATCCCGGTCCGGCCGAGCACCTCCAGGTCCGCCGACTCGTCCCAGCTGTCGCGCGCGTCCCGGTGCACCCCTCCGAGCCCGCCGGTGGCGAAGACGTGGATCCCCGCCCGCGCGGCGAGGTGGGCGGTGGCCGCGACGGTCGTGCCCCCCGACGCGCCGGTGGCCGCGGCCGGCGCCAGGTCGCGCACGCCGCACTTCACGGTGTCCTCGTCTGTCGCGATCGCACTGAGCGCCTCGTCGTCCAACCCGATGCGCGCCTCGCCGCCCACCACCGCGATCGTGGCCGGCGCCGCGCCGGCCTCCCTGACCGCCGCCTCGACCTGGCGAGCCACCTCGAGGTTCCGCGGCCGCGGAAGCCCGTGCGTAACGATCGCGCTCTCGAGTGCGACCACCGGCCGGTTGCCGGCCACGGCCTCGGCCACCTCGGCCGCGATCCGCACGGTCAGGCGTCCGTCTCGACGCGCACGGAGAAGCCCTCCTCGCGCGCGGCGTCGAGGATCTCCTGGCTGTTCTCCGGGCCCCTCGTCTGGAGCACGAGCTTGATCGCGGTCTCGCGCACGTGGATCTCGATCCCGTCGCGCAGGTGCTCCACGTCGACGACGTTGCCGCCGAGGTCGGCCACCACGCGCAGGAGGCCGGCGAGTGCCCCCGGCCGGTCCGGCACCACCGTCGAGAGAACCATGCGCCGCCCGGCCGCCGTCTCTCCCAGCCGGATCGCCTCCGACAAGAGCGAGACGTCGACGTTGCCGCCGGACAGCACCGCGCACACCGACCCCTCCGGCGGCGGCTCGATCCGGCCATGCATCAGGGCGGCGACGGCCACCGCGCCGGCCCCCTCGACCACCAGCTTCGACCGCTCGAGGAGCAGGACCATCGCCTGCGCCACCTGATCGTCGGAGACCGTCACCACCTCGTGCACGTAGCGCTGCACGAGCGGCAGCGTGAAGTCGCCCGGCCGCTTCACGGCGATGCCGTCGCAGATCGTGTTGGCCGACCGCGCGCCGATCGGCCGGTGCGCCGCCAGCGAGTCGATGTACGGCGCGCACGCCTCGGCCTGGACGCCCACCACGCGCACGTCGTCCAGCACGCTCGCGAGCGCGAGCCCGACCCCGCTGGCGAGCCCGCCTCCGCCGAGCGGCACGACCACGAGCTTCACGTCAGGCGCCTGGCGGGCGATCTCGAGGCCGATGGTGCCCTGGCCCGCCACCACCTCGGGCTGGTCGAAGGCGTGGACCACGGTGAAGCCCTCGGCGTCGGCGAGCCGGCGTGCCTCGGCCTGCGCCTCGTCGTAGCCGCCGTCCACGAAGCGCACCTCGCCGCCGTACTGCTGGACCGCCGCGACCTTCGCCAGCGGCGCCTGTTGCGGCATCACGAGCACGGCCCTGGCGCCGGCCTCGCGGGCGGCGAAGGCCACCGCCTGCGCGTGGTTGCCCGCGCTAGCCGCGACCACGCCGCAGTCGAGCCGCTCGCGCGACAGCCCTCGGATCATGTGCGTGGCGCCGCGCGACTTGAACGAGCCGGTGAGCTGGAGATTCTCCGCTTTCAGCAGCACACGCGTCCCCACCCGGCGCGACAGCTCGCCCGCGGAGAGCACCGGCGTCTCGCGCACTCGGCCCGCCAGCGCGCGGGCCGCGCCCTCCACATCGGCGATCGTGACGGCTTCTTCAGGTGCGACGGCCACTCAAGATGGGATTATGGCCGCATGTCGACAGTGGACGAGACCGTCCGCCTGCTCGCCGCGACAGAGGTCTTCGGCGAGGTCGAGCCGCGCGAGCTGGAGGAGGTGGCGAAGGTCGCCGTCCCGCGGCACTGGGACCGCGGCGAGGTGATCTTCCGCGAGGGCGACGTGGGCGACACGTGCTACCTGCTCCGCTCGGGCGCGATCCTGCTCACGCGCGAGCACCAGGACGGGCGCATGGTGGCGCTCGCCGAGCTCCGCGCGGGCACGCTGTTCGGCGAGCTCGCGATGTTCCGCGGCGAGCGGCGGTCGGCCACCGCGGAGGTGATCGAGCCCGCCACGGCGGTGGCGCTCCTGGCGAAGGACATGCAGCGCCTGGTGCGGCGGAACCCCGACCTCGCGCTGAAGCTCCTTGCCAGCCTCGCCGAGCGCGTGAGCCGCACGAACGAGCGGCTGCTCCAGCAGTCGTTCCAGACCGTCGCGGGCAGGGTGGCCAGCGCGCTCCTCGCCCAGACGAAGAACCGCCAGGCCGACGGCGCGCCGGACGCCGACGTGCTGATCCGCTCGACCCAGGCGGAGATCGCGCATCTGGCCGGGACGTCGCGCGAGAGCGCCAGCCGCTTCCTGGCGACGCTCGAGCGGGCCGGGATCGTCACGCTCGGACGTGGCAAGGTGACCGTGCATGACCCGGCGCGACTCCGGAACTACATCCACTGACCGCGCGCGCATGGTGGAGCGCCAGCTGCGGCGGCGTGGGATCCACGACGAGCGGGTGCTGGCCGCGATGGAGGAGGTGCCGCGCGAGCTGTTCCTTCCGCAGGAGCAGCGCCGCCGCGCCTACCGCGACGGCGCGGTGCGGATCGGCGAGGGGCAGACGATGTCGCAGCCGTGGATCGTGGCGTGCATGGCGCAGCTGCTCGAGCTCGACGGAGACGAGAAGGTGCTCGAGGTGGGCACCGGCTCCGGCTACGGCGCGGCGGTGCTCTCGCGTCTGTGCCGGGAGGTGGTGACGATCGAGCGCCACGAGACCCTGGCCGTGCGAGCCGAGCAGGCGCTGCACGAGCTCGGGTACGACAACGTCGTCGTCGGCGTGGGCGACGGCACCCGCGGCGCTCCCGAGCGCGCGCCCTTCGGCGGCATCTCGGTCACCGCCACCGCGCGCGACCGGCCACCCGCCGCCCTGCTGGAGCAGCTCGAGCCGGGCGCCGCGCTCGTCTGCCCGGTGGACCGCGGCGGCCACGAGCTGCTGATGCGCTTCCGCGACGGCGAGGAGGAGGCCGTCACGGGTGTCCGCTTCGTCCCGCTGGTGACCGACGAGTGATCCGCGAGTTCTCGGCGGGTGGGCTCGTGATCCGCAACATGCGCGGCCGGCAGCACCTCGCCGTCGTGCGCGTGCGCGACGACATCCTCGCTCTCCCGAAGGGCCACCCGGAGAAGGGCGAGTCCTCCCAGGACGCCGCGCTGCGCGAGGTGCGGGAGGAGACGGGGCTCGAGGCGATCCCCGTCGAGAAGCTCGGCGACATCAAGTACTGGTATGCGCGCGACGGCGATCGCGTGATGAAAATCGTGACCTTCTTCCTGTTCCGGTACCGCTCGGGCCGGCTCGAGGACCATGACCACGAGGTGGAGGAGGCACTGTGGATACCGCTCGAGGAGGCGCCCGAGCGGCTCGCCTACAGAAGCGAGAAGGAGATCGCGCAGACGGCCCTGTCGCGCGTGACCCTGGGCAAGTAGTCTGCCCCGACCGTGTTCGTCCTCAACTTCTACTCACCGGTCTTCGTGGACCAGCTGAAGCGCGGCCGCAAGACCGCCACGATCCGCCTTGGCGACAAGGGCAAGAAGTACCGCAAGGGCGAGGTCGTGATGATCACCGTCGGCTTCCAGCACTCCCCGCGGCAGAAGATCTTCGACGCGGTGATCGACTCGGTCGAGGTGAAGAAGGTCCAGGACCTGTCCCCGCGGGACATCGAGCACGACAACCCGGAATTCCGCCGGCTCGACGAGATGGTCCACTTCCTCGAGCAGATCTACGGCCGCAAGGTCGAGATGGACGACGTGGTGACCGTGGTGCGCTTCTCCCAGATCTCCGACCGTCCGTCGGAGATCCAGGAGCGGATGCGCCCGTCGGCCCCAGCCCAGAACTAGACCGAAAAATACCTCCTCTTTTGGCACTCTCGCTGCTAGAGTGCCAGACCAGACCCAGGAACTTTCTAGGAGGTAGAACGAATGAATCTCAAGCCTCTGGGTGATCGCCTCATTGTTCAGGCGATCGAAGAGGACGAGACCACCGCGAGCGGCATCGTTCTTCCCGACACCGCGAAGGAGAAGCCCCAGAAGGGCAAGGTCCTCGCAGTCGGTGAGGGCAAGTGGGACGAGGATGGCGACAAGCGCATCCCGCTCGACGTCGCAGAGGGCGACACCGTCCTGTACTCCAAGTACGGCGGTACAGAGGTGGAAGTCGAGGGCGAGGATCTCCTCGTGCTTCGTGAGTCGGACGTGCTCGCCAAGGTCGCGGGCTAGGAGGACAGGCACACATGGCTGCAAAGGAACTGAAGTACGACGTCGACGCGCGCAAGGCGCTCGAGGACGGCGTAAATGCGGTGGCGAACGCCGTCAAGGTCACGCTCGGCCCCAAGGGCCGCTATGTCGTGATCGACAAGAAGTTCGGCGCTCCCACCATCACCAACGACGGTGTTTCGATCGCCCGCGAGATCGAGATCGAGGATCCCTTCTCGAACCAGGGCGCTCAGCTGGTCCGTGAGGTGGCGACCGCCACCAACGACGTGGCCGGCGACGGCACCACGACGGCGACCGTGCTCGCACAGACGATCGTCCGCGAGGGCCTGAAGAACGTGGCCGCCGGCGCGAACCCGCTGGCGCTCAAGCGCGGCATCGAGAAGGCCGTCGACCAGGTCGTCGATCGCATCAAGGAGGTCTCCACGGAGATCTCGGGCAAGGACCAGATCGCTCGTGTGGCCGCCATCTCGGCTGCCGACGACGACATCGGCGACGTGATCGCCGACGCGATCGACAAGGTCGGCAAGGACGGCGTCGTGAACGTCGAGGAGGGCCAGACGTTCGGCATGGACCTCGAGTTCACCGAGGGCATGCAGTTCGACAAGGGCTACATCTCGCCGTACATGGTCACCGACCAGGAGCGCATGGAGGCGGTGCTCGAGGATCCGTACATCCTCATCGCCAACCAGAAGATCGGCTCGGTCCGGGACATCCTCCCGGTGCTGGAGCAGGTCATCCAGTCGGGCAAGCCGATCCTGGTGATCGCCGAGGACGTGGAGGGTGAGTCCCTCGCGACCTTCGTGGTCAACAAGCTCCGCGGCACCTTCACCGGCGTCGCGGTCAAGGCCCCCGGCTTCGGCGACCGCCGCAAGCGCATGCTCGAGGACATCGCGATCCTCACGGGCGGCGAGGTGATCACCGAGGAGATGGGTCTCAAGCTCGAGAACACCCAGCTCTCGCAGCTGGGCCGGGCCCGTCGCGTGGTCGTGGCGAAGGACACCACGACGATCGTGGACGGCGACGGCGACTCGGAGGCGATCAAGGGCCGCATCAACCAGATCAAGGCCGAGATCGAGAACACCGACTCGGACTTCGACCGCGAGAAGCTGCAGGAGCGGCTGGCCAAGCTGGCCGGCGGCGTCGCGGTGGTCAAGGTCGGCGCTGCCACCGAGACCGAGATGAAGGAGAAGAAGCACCGCGTGGAGGACGCTCTCCAGGCCACCCGGGCCGCCCTCGAGGAGGGCGTCGTGCCGGGCGGCGGCGTGGCGCTGCTGCGGGCCCAGGACGCGATCACCCTCGACTCGTACGAGGGCGACGAGCGCACGGGCGCGAAGATCGTGTTCCGGTCGCTCGAGGAGCCGCTGCGTCAGATCGCTGACAACGCGGGGCTCGAGGGCTCCGTCGTGGTCAACGACGTGCGCAACGCGAAGGGCACGAACCAGGGTCTCAACGCCGACACCGGCGAGATCGTGGACCTCGTCAAGGAGGGCGTGATCGACCCCGCGATGGTCACCCGCTCCGCGCTCCAGAACGCCGCGTCGATCGGGAAGAACATCCTGACGACCGAGGCCATCATCGCCGAGCTGCCTGAGCAGAACGGCGGCGGCGGCGATGCCGGGCGGCATGGGCGGCATGGACGGAATGATGTAGGTCCCTTCCGGGACTACCTGCCGAGGACGGCGGGCATCGAGTGCGGGCTCACGCCCAGTTGCTCGATGTCCGCCGTTCCTCTTTCTGTGACCATCGGCTCCTCCATCAGCTCCGCCTCCTCCCAGGTGGCGAAGCGGAGCAGCTTGAGCGAGGCGCGCACGATCGGCAGCGGCACGTGCACGAGCCTCCGGCGCCGGTGCTCGGCACGCAGCACGGTTCGCACGATGTCGTCGTAGGACAGCACCTCCGGACCGGCGAGCTCGTATGTCGAGTTGGCTGAGTCCAGTGAGTTGATGACGGCCTCCGCGACGTCCTCCGCCCAGACCGGCTGAAACTGGGCCTTCCCCGAGCCGGAGATGGGCACCGCCGGGAGGCGAGAGAGGCGATCGAGAAGGGTCAGCCACGGATCGCCTGGCGTGTAGATGATCGACGGCTTGAAGATGAGCGAGGAGAGGGACGATTCCTCCACCGCCTCCTCAGCCAGCGCCTTCGCCCTGAAGAACCGGGTGCGCGAGTGGTGGTGCGCGTTCATCGCCGAGAAGAAGACGAACCGCTCGACCCCGGCCCGTTCCGCCGCCCGGACCAGCCGCAGCGTGGCCACCGCGTTCAGCTCCTCGATCGAGCCGCGCGGCTGATCGCGGATCGACGCGGCCAGGTGCACGACGGTGTGGACGCCCCGGAGCGCGTTGCGGAACGAGGGTGGATCGGAGAGGTCGCCGAGCGCTATCTGGACCCGCACGCGCTGGTCTCCGAGGCGGCGCTGGTCGCGGACGAGGGCCCGCACCGGCTGGCCGTCGGCAGTCAGCCGGCGCAGCAGCGCGGAGCCGACCGTGCCCGTGGCGCCCGTGAGGAGGATCACGGGCGCGGAGATTAGGCCCTTATCGCGCTCGGGTCGCCGTGCATCTGGCGGGTGTCGGCGAACGCGAGGCGCGAGAGCCCGCCCGCGGTCTCCACACGATTGCGTCCGGCGCGCTTGGCCTCGAAGAGAGCCTCGTCCGCTTCGCGGAACAGCTGCTCGTAGCTGATGTGGCCGCCCGCGCCCGTTGCCACGCCTGCCGACAGCGTGAGATCGAGGTTGCCGGGCCGCGCCTCCTGGACGGCGTGACGCACGCGCTCGCCGATCTCGAGCGCCTCCGTGAGGTCCACGCCCGGGAGCAGCACCAGGAACTCCTCGCCGCCGATCCGGTACACGAGCTCGAAGCTGCGCAGCGACCGCCGGATCTCGTAGGCCACGTCGCTCAGCACCGTGTCGCCGCGCCCGTGGCCGTGGGTGTCGTTGACGGCCTTGAAGCAGTCCAGGTCCAGGAGGATCAGGGACACCGCGCCGCCGGTGAGGTGCGCCTGCTCCTCGATCTCGAGCACGCGCGCTTCGAGCGACGCCCGGTTCAGGAGCCCCGTCAGCGGGTCGAGGACGGCGCGGTCGCGATGCTCCAGCTCGCTCTCCATGAGCGCCGTCATCACCGCGGTGATCGCGATCAGGAGGGTGAGCGTCGAGATCAGGCGGGTCGGGTCGTCCACCAGCCCCTGCGCATCCACTGCGACCGACACGCCGAACATCGCGGCGGCGGTGAGCGCCGCGCCCACGATCACCACCTGGGGCCGGAAGCGGGCCGCCGCGAGAGCGGCGGGCAGGACCAGCCATGGAAGAGCGGGGCTGTCCTCGCCGCCGCTGAGGCCGGCTCCCACGGTGAGGAGCGCAAGAATCAGCAGCCCGTTGAGCGCGATGGCCAGCTCCGGCCGGGCGGAGCCCTCGATGCGACGGTCGGCGGTGAACAGCACCGCGGCGCTGGCCGCGAACAGCAGAAGGAACCACCAGCCGACGAACGGCGCCATGGCCAGCAGTGAGATGCCGCACGTCGCCCCGGCCATCGTCCGGGCTGTGCGCACCCGTGCGTTCGCCTCGAGCGCGCGGGCCCTGTGGTGCTCTGTGGGGCACAGCCAGGAGCTGATCTTGTCCATCACCGTCCTTACTCGGCAGCGCGACCTGCCCCGTTAACCGATGCACGTAGAATGCGCCGCCGCATGGCATACGTGATCGCTGAACCCTGCATCGATACGAAGGACAACTCGTGCGTCGAGGTCTGCCCCGTCGACTGCATCCACCCGACGCCCGACGAGCCCGACTACGACAACGTCAAGCAGCTGTTCATCGACCCTGAGGAATGCATCGACTGCGACGCCTGCGTCGAGGCCTGCCCGGTGGACGCCTGCTTCGCCGAGGATCAGCTGCCCGACGAGTGGCAGCCGTACATCCAGATCAACTCGGACTACTACAAGTCCGGCGCAGGCGCCTAGACGTCTGTACTACGCCATCGGCAGCGCCGTGCCGGTGATCTCCGGCATCGGCGGCCCCGACGGCGCCTGCAGCACGCCGATCTCCTGCGGCGTGGCGGCGATGATGCCCCGCGCCGCGTGGTAGAGCGCCTGGGCGGCGGGCGCGTCCGGGTCGTCCAGAACGAGCGGGCGGCCCTCGTCGGCTGACGCGCGCAGCTCCTCCTGGAGCGGGATCTTCCCGAGGAGGGGCACGTCGAGCTCGTCGGCGAGGAGCTGGCCGCCGCCCTCGCCGAAGATCGTGAAGCGCTCGCCGGTGGGCGTCGTGAAGCCGGACATGTTCTCGATCACGCCCGCGATCTCCAGGTCGAACCGCATCGCGGTGTCGGCCGCCCGGGCCGCGACCTTCTGGGCGGCAGGCTGCGGCGTGGTCACGATCACGAACTTCGCCTGCGGCAAGAGCTGGGCGAGCGTCATCGAGACGTCGCCGGTGCCGGGCGGCAGGTCGATCAGGAGATAGTCGAGCTCGCCCCAGTCCACGTCCTCGAGGAACTGGCGGATCGCCTTGTGGAGCATCGGGCCGCGCCAGGTGATCGCCTGGTCGCGCTCGTTCAGGAAGAACTCGATCGAGATGGCCTTCACGCCGGCCGGGCCCGTCGAGCGGGAGGATCTTGCGGTCGGCCGAGACCTTCGGCCGGCCGTGGACGCCCAGCATGCGCGGGATCGAGTAGCCCCACACGTCGGCGTCGAGCGCCGCGGAGAGCTTGCCCTCGACCTGGAGGGCGGCGGCGAGGTTCGAGGTGACGGTGGACTTGCCCACCCCGCCCTTGCCCGAGCCGATGCAGATCACGTTCTTCACGGCGGCGAGGGCGCCCTGGGGGAGCCCGCCGTTGCGGCCGAGCCGCTGGGAGAGCGTCTGCTTCTCCTCGTCCGAGAGCACGTCGAACCCGACGTTCACCGTCGGGACCCCGAGCCCCTGGACCTTCTCGACGACCGCGGTCTGGAAGTGGTTCCGGATCGGGCAGCCGGCGGTGGTGAGCGAGACGATCACGTTCACCGTCTCGTCGTCCGGCTGCTCGATCGAGCGGACCATTCCGAGCGTGACGATGTCCTTGCGGAGCTCTGGGTCGATCACGCCGCGGAGGGCGTCCTCGATCTGTTCACGAGTGGGCACGGACCCAGTGTAGAAAAAGACCAACGCCGCCCCCGAAGGGACGGCGCTGGTGAGGGAGGAGAGATACTGCACTACCGGCCGAACTGCTCCGGCAGCCTCTCCCCGGGCGCCCCCTCTCCTCGAGGGCCCCGGGGGTAAGTCCTTGAGCGAAACCGAGAGGCCCCGGCCAAGCCGGGCGCCTCTGATTCCTACCTCGGGCGGCTTAGACCAGCGAGCCGACGCGCGTCTCGACCTCGCGGCGCGCCGACTTGACCTGACGCTCGGCCTGGCGACGGTTCTGCTTCACCGTGCGCACGGCCTTGGTGCGGCGCTGACGCAGCTCGCGCTCCACGCGGGTGCGGGTCTTCTTGACCTCGCGCACCGCACGGTTGCGGGCGGTCGTGCCACGGCGCTCGAAGCGCTTGAGGCTCGTCTGGACGGTCTTGCCGACCTTCTCGAGCTCACGCTCGGCGCTCTCGCGACCGGCGAGGTACGGGCTCACTGCCTCGAGCACGGCGTCACGCGCGGTGAGCGCGGCACCGACCGGGATGAGCACGCCACGCTCGGCCTGCGCCTGAACGACCTGGAGGGTGTTCAGCTGCGCCTGGGCGCGGGTCTCAGCGGCCTTCTTCGCCGAACGACTGCGCGCGGCGCTGTTGCGGCGACGCGTAGCAGCAGCCTTCTGAGCGGTGGCCTTGCGCTGTGCCTGGGTGCGGGTCTGGGTCTGGGTAGCCATGGGGGGATCTCTCCTTCGGACCTTATTAGATTTAACTTCAATAGAAGTATACCAACGAACACATGTACGTAAACCTCCGGGGTGGGTCCGTTACATGTGACGCGCCGCACAAGCACGAAAGACCGGCATCGGAGGTCGAGTGGAGGAGAAAACCCGCGCGTGGCGCGGGTTTTTCAGCGCACACTCCTCAGGCGGCGGTGAGGCGGGGCGGCTCGGTGCGCTTGAGCCATTTCCCTGGGTGCTGCAGTTCGCTGGGGCTCGGCAAAGCCGACGGGGACGCCCACACGCGGTTCAGCCCCTCGATCCCGGCGAGCGCTGCCACCTCGTCCGCCCACTTCTTCCCCTGCTCGTACTGGCGCAGCTTCACGTCGAACCCGAGCAGGCGCTCGATGATCCGGTGAGGCGCCGAGCGGGAGGCGCGACGCCGGTCCATGGCGGCGCGCAGCTTCTCGTGGCCAGGGATGAACTCGGCCGCAACCCGGTCCATGACGTGCTCGGAGTACCCCTCAATCGACGGACATGGCCGCCTGAACCTCATCCATAACGCTCGCTGTTCCGGACTCTGCACCAGCGCCGCGAGCCCGCCCTCGCGAAAGGCGCTGACGAGCTTCTGAGGATCCGGCAGCGACGGTAGCCCGCCGGCCGACCCCTTCTCGATCCGCACCTCGAGCGTCTCGACGTACCGGCGCAGCAGTCCCGCCATGTGCCCGCGCAGCCACGGAACGCCCTGGAACTGGAACACGTGCGTGAGCTCGTGGGCGCAGATCCAGCGGCCGAAGGCGTCGGCGTCCACGTCGAGGTCGCGCACGGCGCCGGCGAGGTTCGGCCCCACGAAGAGCAGCCGCGGGTCCGTCTCAGCGCCGAGCAGCGACACGTCGTACTGGCCGAGCACCCGCGAGGAGAGGTAGCCCATGACGAGCCCGGCACTCCGCGGCGAGGGTGGCCGAGGCGCCCGCCCTCAGTGCTCCGGCGAGCGGCCCGGCGAAGGCAGAGCCGCTCGTCCAACCGCGCCGCGACCGGGTCGAGGATGTGCTCCAGCGGCGTGAGGTTCACGGACGCCCACTCGGCCCGGCTCACGACCTCCGCCGGTGGCGTGGGCGTGGCGAGCGCGAGGCGGGTGTAACCGGCCACGGCCGGCTCCATCTCCACCGAGAGCGCGACCGCGTCGAACGGAGGCTCCTCCTCGGTGCCTCGTCCCGCCGCAAGCGCGGCGATCTGCCGCGCCATTCCCCAGTCGACCATTCGGCCCCGAACGGTAGAGGCTCAGAGGCTCGGCAACTCCTGCACGAGCTCCGCCACGGGCGCGAACAGGTCGCCGTGCTCCTCCACGCGCGCCAGCACGTCCTCCGCCTCGAACACGAGCGCGTCCGCATCGCCCGCCTCGACCTCCTCCCACATGAGCGGGGTCGACACCGTCGGCCGCTCGCGCGCCCTCAGCGAGTACACGCCGACCGTGGTCTTGTGCTCGTCGTTCTGGCTCCAGTCGATCAGCACCCTGTTCTTCCGGAGCTCCTTCCTCTGGCTCGAGACGATCAGCTTCGCGTGGTGCGTCTCGAGGTGGCGCGCCAGCGCGTTCGACAGCAGCTTGGTCCCGTCGTCGTAGTCCACGTCGGGCACGTTCAGAGGCACGTAGAGCTGGAGGCCCTTGGAGCCCGACGTCTTCGGGAACGACTCGAGCCCGAGCTGCCCCAGCGCGTCCCGCAGGAGCAGCGCCACCTCGCAGCACTCGGCGAGGCCCGTGCCGGGGCCGGGATCCAGGTCGAAGGCCATGATCGTGGGCCTGTCGACCTCAGGCACCTTGGAGAGCGACGGGTGCAGCTCGAGGTCGGCGAGGTTGGCCAGCCACACGAGCGTGGCCAGGTCGTCGCAGATGCAGAACTCGATCGTCTTCGAGCTGAGCACGACCGGCTCGCTGCGCACCCAGTCCGGGCGGTGCGAGGGGCACTGCTTCTCGTAGAAGTGGCCACCCTCCACTCCATTCGGATAGCGCTTCAGCGTGAGCGGGCGGTCGCGCAGGTGCGGCAGGACGGCGGGCGCGACGCGCGTGTAGTAGTCGATCACCTGACCCTTGGTGAATCCCGTCTCGGGATACATCACCTTGTCCAGGTTGGAAAGCGAGAGCTCGTGGCCCTCGACCTCGACGGAGACCCGGCGCGCGGGCGGCACCTACTTCTTCGCCGCTGTCTTCTTCTTCTTCGAGCTGTCGCTGCCCGAGCCGTTCGACGCCCGCGTGCGCTTCTTCGGCGGGCTCTTCGCGCCGGCGATCGACGCCTCCAGCGCCGCCATGAGGTCCGGGACCTCCTTGCGCTCGGGCTCGGGCGCCTCGACCGTGATCGTCTCGCCGGCCGCCTTGCGCTCGATCATGTCGAGCACGGCCTCGCGGTACTCGTCCTTGTACTCGCTCGCCTTGAAGTCGCCTGACAGCGACTCGATCAGCTGCTTCGCCATGTCGAGCTCGCGCTTCGTGGTCTTCGCGCTCCCGTCGGTGGCGATCTCCTCGATCGAATCGGGGTCGACGACCTCGTCCGGGAACAGCATCGTCTCCATCGTGATCGCGCCGTTGTAGGAGCGGAGCGCCACCAGGTTCTCCTTCGAGCGGATCACCACACGCGCGATGGCGACCTTGTCCGCCTCCTCCATCGCGTCCATCAGCAGCTTGTAGGCCTTCGCGGCGCCCTTGTCCGGCGCGAGGTAGTACGGGTGGTCGTAGAAGATCGGGTCGATCTGCTCGAGGTCCACGAACTCCTCGATGTCGATCGTGCGCGTCTTCTGCGGCTGAATCGCCTCGAGCTCCTCGGGCGTGATCGTCACGTACTTGTCGGGGCTGATCTCGTAGCCCTTGACGATCTGCTCGTACGGGATCTCCTCGCCGTTCGCGGGGTTGACCCGCTGCTGGCGGATGCGCTGGCCGGACTCGGCATCGATCTGGTGGAACCGGACCGTCTTGCGCGACACCGCGCTGTACAGCTTCACCGGGATGTTGACCAGCCCAAAACTGATCGCACCGCTCCAAATCGCGCGTGGCATGCCTCAAATTTACCCGGCTGGCGCCTCTTGACCTTCCTCGCGCACGCATTCCTGCGGCGAGACGTCGGGCCGGAGGCCCTTGAAGGACGGCGCGCGAAGGGTGCCGCTCTTCGTCCATTCGCGGAACTCGACGTGCGCCACGAGCTGCGGTTCCACGAAGATCGTGCCCTTCGGCGGCTGGCGGCCGCTGAACGGCGAGGTGTCGCGCCGCAGAGGATCGAGCTCGCGCTTGACGAGCGCGAGCGTCTGGTCGGTGAAGCCGGTGCCCACCTTCCCGGCGTACTTCAGGTCATCCCCCTCCATCACGCCGACAGCCAGTGAGCCGAGGCTCGAGCTGCGCCCGCCCTCGCCCGGCGTCCAGCCGCCGATCACGACGTCCTGGGTGTGGACGTTCTTCACCTTGATCCAGTGCGAGGCGCGCGCGCCGGGCGTATACGGGCAGTCGAGCTTCTTGGCGACGATGCCCTCGATTCCGAGGTCCTTCGTGGCCTCGAGCAGCGCCCGTCCCTCGCCGCGGTGGTAGGCGGGCGTGCGCCACGCCGGGCCGTTCAGCTCCAGCGCCTCGAGCAGCTCGCGCCGCTCCTCGTAGGGCAGCGCGCATCGCGCTGTGGCCATCGAGGTAGAGCAGGTCGAAGATCACGTAGGTGGCGGGGACGTCGCGCATGCGCCGCCTCACCGCCGAGTCCGATGCGAGGTGCATGCGCGACTGGAGGCGCTCGAAGCTCGGCCGTCCCTCCTCGTCGAACGCGACCACCTCGCCGTCGAGCACGATCCGGCGGGCGCCGAGCGCGCGCCCGAGGTCGCGCACCTCCGGGTAGCGGGGCGTGAAGTCGGTGCCGTTGCGCCCCCGCAGCTCCACGTGGCCGTGGTCGGAGAACATGAGCGTCCGGATCCCGTCCCACTTCACCTCGAAGCCGAACTGCCCCTCGCGCGGCGGCAGGCTGCCGCTCCGGGCGAGCATCGGCCTCAGCCCCGTTTCGGGGAACGGCTCGTAGTCCGGATCCTCCGGGGGGTCCATCCGGTGGATCATCCAGTCGGTCTCGCGCGTCCTGAACAGGGCATAGCGGCCGTGCAGGCGCTCGCCCTTGAAGGTCGCGATCACCTCGTCCTCGCGGAACTTCTCCGCCTGGTAGGTGCCGCGGTCCCAGATGGTCATCGTGCCCGCGCCGTACTCGCCCTTGGGGATCTCGCCGTGGAACTCCAGGTACTCGAGCGGATGGTCCTCGGTGCGCACAGCCAGCCGGTTCTCGTCCGGGTGCTCGGGCACGCCGCGCGGCAACGCCCAGGAGGCGAGCGCTCCCTCGTGCTCCAGCCGGAGGTCCCAGTGGAGCCGGCGGGCGTTGTGCTCCTGCACGACGAACCGGGCGTCGCTCTCCTGCTGCCCGCGCTTTCCCCGCGGCTCGGGCGTCTTCCCGAAGTCGCGCTTCGCCTTGTAGCTGCCGAGGCTGTCCGCCACGCCCCTAGCTTGTCGCAAGCGGCGTCTCGTCGAGCGCCTGGCGCAGCTCCTCGATCGAGTCGAACACCGCCACCGCGCCGGCGTCGCGCAGCTCCGCGGCGGAGAAACCGCCCGTCCGCACGGTCACCGACTGGATGCCGGCGCGGCGCGCGGCCTCGACGTCCCAGGTCGTGTCACCGACCATCACCGCCTCGCCGGCGCCCGCCTTGTCCATCGCGGCCTTCACGAGGTCGGGCTCCGGCTTCGTGGACTCCACGTCGGCCGACGTGGTCCAGTCGTCCGCCAGGTCACGCGCGTCGAGCAGCTCGAGGTAGTGGTCCACCTCATCCTCCTTCGCCGAGCTGGCGAGCACGACCGGGTGGCCGCGGTCCTTGAGGTCCACGATCAGCTCACGGGCGCCCCGCAGCGGCTCGACCTCGCCGATCAGCTCCGAGTAGAGGACCTTCTCCGCCGCGCGGATGTCGTCGCCCTTCTCCGCCTCGGTGTCGTCGCCGCACAGCGATCCGATCATCTGGTCGCCGCCCATTCCGATGTGCCGGTGGATGCGCCAGATCGGCAGGACGATGCCGTGCTGGTGGAACGCTCTGAACCACGCGACGGCGTGGTGGAAGTTCGTGTCGACGAGCGTGCCGTCTATGTCGAGGATGGCTGCCGGAGGCATCCGCCTTGGCCTACCCGCCCCCATGTCCCCAAAACGGGGTCGAACAGACGTCCAGGGCGCGGCACCGGTCCCCTAAAGCTCCGGCGTGCGGGGTCGAGGGAAGTAGTGGATGGATCTTCGCCGGCCCGCCATGGCGCTCGCTCTCACGCTCGTACTCGTTCTGGGCGCCGCGTCGACGGCCTCGGCGGCCGGTGCCTGCAGCGCCGCGAGCGCCTCACTCGCGACGGCGAGCAAGCGCACCCTCGTGAGGGCCACGCTCTGCCAACTGAACGTGGAGCGCGCCCGCCACAACCTGCACCCGCTGCGACTGAACCGGCGCCTCTCGGACGCCGCCCAGCGCCACTCGCGAGCGATGGCGCGCCGGCACTTCTTCTCGCACGACTCGCTGAACGGGGCGAGCTTCCTAGACCGCATCCGCAGCACCGGCTACCTGCGCGGCGCGCACAGCTGGACCGTCGGCGAGAACATCGCCTACGGGTCCGGCCGGCTGTCCACGCCGCGGGCGATCGGGCGCGCCTGGATGAACAGCGCCGGTCACCGGGCGAATATCCTGTCGAGCTCATTCCACGCGATCGGCATCGGCATCGCAGCCGGCACTCCCCCCGGGGGCGGCGGCGGCGCGACGTACACGACCGACTTCGGCCGCCGCGGCTAGCCTCCGGTACCTCCCGCCATGCCGCTCCTACGCGACCGCAGCCAGTTCCACGCCCTCCTCGACGAGGTTGGACTCGCGGTTGTCCGCGATCAGGTCGAGCACGGCCTCCTCGACCGCCCGCTGGACGACGGGCCATGGGGCGATGTCCTCAGCGAGCTCCGGCAGCGCGCCGCCGATCGTGAGGCCGCCGTCGAAGCGGTCGAAGACGCGCGGGTCGATGTACGACGCCCGGCACACCGCCGGCGTGTTGCCTAGGTAGCGCGCGACCTCCTTCACCGCGCGCGTCTTCGCGCGCTGGCGAGAGGTCTTCGAGCTGACCGCCATGCCCGCCACCGCGAGCGCCACGGCCGCGAGCACCGTGCCACTCCATGTGCGGAAGTCCTTGGCGCTGAAGTCGCCCCCGGTGGCCTCCTTCAGGTACGCGTTCACGTCGGCCGACTTCACGTCGGTCCAGCGTTCGCCCACCTTGTAGGCGAGCAGCTCCTGCCCGCCGCCGCGGCGCTCCTTCAGCGTCCGCGCGACCTTCGCCAGCTCGCGATCGCCGATGGCCTGCACGCGCCGCTGGCCACCCTTGGCCTCGTAGTCGAACGTCACGGTGTCGCCGTTCACCGTCACGTGGCGTTTGCGCATGGTGGCGATGCCGTAGGTGTCGTTCTCCTCGGCGTAGTTCTCCGAGCCGATCCGGAAGAAGCCCCGGTCGAGCAGCCGCATCGCCGCCGCGAGGACCTTGTCGCGAGGCATCCCGCGCTTCCTCAGATCCTTCTCGACGCGCTCGCGGAGGCGCGGCAGGGACCGCGCGAAGTCGATCATCTCCTCGAACTTCTCGGCGTCGCGCCGCTCGCGCCACTTGTCGTGGTAGCGGTACTGCTTGCGCCCGGCGGCGTCGACCCCTGTCGCCTGGATGTGCCCCATCGGATAGGGGCAGATCCACACGTCCTCCCAAGCGGGCGGAATGGCGAGCTCCTGGATGCGGGTAAGCACGCTGGGCTCGGTGACCCGCCGGTCATTCCCGTCCAGGTACTCGAACCCCTTGCCGCGCTTGCGGCGGCGAATGCCGGGGCCGGAGCAATCGGCTCTCTTCAGTCGGGCCATGGAGGGGACTAGGTGCCCACTCAGGCCGCTCGGCAATCTTGGCGAACGACGGCATTGAAGGGCGTCCCCGCCGGGGGTTGGTCGACTTATGTACCGAGGTGAGTACATAAAGCGCCCCACCCATGGCCTGGACGCTTGCGCCTCACTCCATCAGTGCTCGTCGTTTACACGAAGGTGCTCTGCAGGCGCTCGAGGAGAGCCGGATCGCGGGCCGCCAGCACGCGCGAGCGCATCTCCAGTGACAGATCGTCGGCGGCTGGGAACGACACCGCTCCTCCCGCTTCGGTGACCAAGAGTTGGGCAGCCGCGGCGTCCACGGAGCGGATCGGGCGCAGGGAGACCATCGCGTCGAGCTGGCCGGCGGCCACGAGGCAGAGGGTCATCGCCACCGAGCCGAGCGCGCGGATGCGGCGTGCGCCGACGGATTCGATGGCGGATGCGGCGCTCGCCACGAGCTCGGGGCGGGCGGTCTCGAGTCCCAGGACCTCGAGCGCCCCGGGCTGAAGCGGCGGGAGGGCCTCGCCATCTCGAAAAGCGCCCTCCCCCTTCACCGCCCACCAGTCGCGCCCTGCGCGCGGCTCGTCGGAGGCAGTCAGGCGCGGGTCGAGCTCCGCCACCCAGCCGATCTCCACATCGCCCATTCGTGGGCCGGAGGCGATCGCGATCGAGACGCATGCGAAGGGCAGACCGCGCTTGGCATTGAGGGAGCCGTCAACGGGGTCGATGACGATGCGAACGGGGTCGCCCCCGGTGCTCGGCGTCTCCGCGCCGACGGCGAGCTCACCCCGCTCCTCGGAGACGGCGAGGACCGGCACGCCCAGCGCCTCGATCTCCGCGAACACCGCGTCCTCCGCGGCCCGGTCGATCACATAGGCGGTGTCGCCGCCCTCGCCGCGGCCGGTCTCGACGGCGCGCTCGGCGGTCGATCCGTACGCGTGGACCGCGTCTCGTGCGGCGTCCGCCGCCCGGCGGCAGAATTCGAGCCAATCGGTGCTGTCCGGCAGCGGCACGCTGCGGCGTATCCTAGGCGCCGATGCCCGTAGCCCTCGACGGCATGAACCGCGCGCAGGAGGCGGCCGTCGCTCATGCGGACGGGCCGCTCGTCGTCGTGGCCGGTGCCGGCACGGGCAAGACGCACATGCTCGTCCATCGATTCGCCTGGCTCGTCGACCAGGGAGTGCCGGCCGAGCAGATCCTCGCGCTCACCTTCTCGCCCCCCGCCGCGGCGGACCTGAGGGAGCGCCTCGAGGCCATGCTCGACTCGCCCTACGAGGAGCTTCACGTGGAGACGTTCCGGTCGCTCGCGCTCCGCCTGCTCCAGGACGAGGCGCTCGAGGCCGGCGTGGACCCGTTCCTCACGCCCGTGACCCCCGCGGACCGGCTCGCGCTCCTGCTCGAGCGGATCGACGACCTCTCGCTGCGCGCCCACGAGATCCGCGGCAACCCCGCCCCGCTCCTCGCCAGCTTCGTGTCGCGCATCGACCGGCTGAAGGACGAGATGGTCTCCGCGGCCGACTACCGCGCCTACGCCGAGCGCAAGGTGACCGAGGCCACCGGCGACGCCACCCGCGCCCACGCGGCGCGCGAGCTCGAGTTCGCGCGCCTGTACGCGGACCACGACCGGCTGCTCGCCGAGCGCGGCGCGCTCGACTTCGGCGACCTCGTGCTACGCGCCTTCGGGCTCCTGCACGAGCGGCCGCACGTGCGCGAGCGCGTGGCGGCCCGCTTCCAGCACATCCTGGTCGACGAGTACCAGGAGGCGAACTTCGCGGAGGGGATGCTCCTCCGCCTGCTGATCGACGAGCGCCAGCAGCTCACCGTCGTGGGCTCGGACGCCCGCTTCCTCGAGGAGGTGCCCGAGGCGCGCGTGGTGAAGCTCGAGCGCAACTGCCGCTCGGGCCGCCGCATCCTCGACGCGGCCGCGGCCGTCCTCCCGGGCCGGCTGACCGGCGTGAGCGGCGGGCGGGTGCGGTTCTGGCGAGCCCGCTCGGAGCGGGCCCAGGCGCAGGCCGTGGCGGCCGAGGCCGAGCAGCTGATCGCCGCGCGGCGTGGCGCCCGAGCGGATCGCGGTGCTGGTCCGGTCCGTGAAGAGCGAGGGCGCGGTGATCGCGTCCGCGCTCGAGGAGCGCGCCGTGCCCGCACGCACCTGCGGCGCCGCCGCGTACTTCCAGCGCGCCGAGGTGCGCGACGTGCTCGCCTGGCTGCGCGCGCTCGCCGACCCGAACGACTCCGGAGCCGTCGTGCGAGCGCTGAGCCGCCCGCCGGTGGAGCTGCGCTCCGTGGACGTGGCGCGCCTGACCCAGCTGGCGCGCCGCCGCAAGCTCGACATGCCCTCGGCGGTTGCAGCCGCGCTGGAGGGCCCGCAGCTCTCCGAGGAGGGCCGCGACCGCGCACGCGTGTTCCTCAAGCTGTACCGCTCGGCCTCGAACGCGTTCGAGGACCGCCGCCCCGACGCCTTCGTGCTCCGCCTGATCGAGCGCATCGGCCTGCGCCGCCAGCAGGTGTTCGCCACACACGCCGACACCGTCGAGCGGCTCCGCAACATCGCCAAGCTGTCCGAGCTCGCCACCGCCTACATGCGCCGCGAGCCGCACGCCACCGCGCGCGACTTCACCCGCTACCTCGCCGCCGTGGCCGAGTCGGGCCTGCGCGAGGAGGAGGCCACCGGCACGCCCACCGCGCCGGCGGTGCAGGTGATGACGATGGAGGCGTGCCGCGGGCTCGAGTTCGACCACGTCTTCGTGCTGGGGCTCTCGGCGGCGCGGATGCCCGGCCCGTACCGCCCGGAGGCCGACGGCGTGCCGAGCGAGCTGCTCAAGCGCTCGCACCCCGGCGCCGACGGCCGCGAGGCGCACGAGACGGAGATGCGGCAGCTGCTCCACCTCGCCATGACGCGCGCGCGGAAGGGGCTGGTGCTCGCCTGGGCCGAGGGCGTCCAGCCGGGAACGAACCCGCGGCCGTCGCCCTTCTACGAGGAGGCGATGGCCGCCGTCGGCGTCGAGGAGGAGGTGTTCGAGGAGGAGCTGTTCGGCCCGGCCGAGGGCCTCCACTCCACGTTCCGCATCATGCGCGACGAGCTGCTCGACACGGTCGCGCGCATGGGCGGCCGGCTCGGCGAGATGCGGCTCGACACCTACCTCGACGTGGACCAGGCGGTGTCGCGCTACCTCGAGCTGATCAAGGTGGCGGCGCTGATCGAGCGCGCCAAGGAGGGCCAGACGCTCGACTCGGCGCTCCCGGCGCTCAACGAGATCCTGCTCCAGTGCGCCACGCCGGAGCAGCGCGAGATCCTCGAGCAGTCGGCGCTCGACAGCTGGCTGCGCGACACCGAGCGCGACCCGGCCGAGCGCCCCAGCGCCGCGCAGAGCGGTGCCGAGCCGTCGCTCGAGCCGTTCATCCCGCGCCGCGGCCGCGGCCTGATGCTGTCCGCGTCCGACATCGACACGTACCGGATCTGCCCGCTCAAGTACAAGTTCGCGCGCGTCTTCCGGATCCCGCAGGAGCCGACGATCCACCAGCGCTTCGGCATCGCCCTCCACCAGGTGCTCGAGCGCTTCCACGCGCAGCCCAAGGAGCAGCGCTCGCTCGAATCGCTGATGGAGCTGTTCCACATCTCCTGGCGCCGCTCCGGGTTCGGCGACTCGGACGACGAGCTCCAGTTCCGCGAGCGCGCCACGCAGGCGCTCCGGGCCTACTGGGAGCGCGACCGCGAGTCCGAGTCCGAGGCGGTCTGGTTCGAGCGCTCCTTCGCCTTCAAGATCGGCCCCCACCTGCTGCGCGGGCGCGTGGACCGGGTCGACCGCCACCCGGACGGGACCTACGAGCTGATCGACTACAAGACCGGGCGCGCGAAGACCGAGCAGGAGCTGAAGGAGGACGTCCAGCTGTCCGTCTACCAGATGGGCGCGCGCGAGTCCTGGGGGCTCGAGACCTCGGCCCAGAGCTACTTCTACGTCCTGACCGGCGAACGGGTGCCGGTGGAGCACTCCGAGGAGGAGCTCGAGCGCGTGCGCGCGACCGTCTCCGACATCGCCGGAGGCATCCTCAAGCAGCGCTTCGAGCCGACCCCGTCGCCGGACGTCTGCCGCTTCTGCGACTACCGGATCATCTGCCCGGCCGCTGAGAAATAAGGGAGCCGGATCAGGTTGTTCCCGACGCCCTCAGCGGCGCCACCGGGCGCATGATCCATCCCATGAGGACGATCAGGCTGACCGCGCTGCTCTCGCTGGCACTGACCATGGGCCTGGTCACGATGGACGCGGCCCATGCCTCGTCGATCGTCTACACGAAGGGCGGTGACGTCTGGCGCTCCTCCCCCGATGGCCGACACCAGACGCGACTGACACGCGACGGCGGTTACTCCTCCCCCTCCCAGGACGACCGCGGGCGCGTCTATGCGGTCCAGCGCGGCCGCTTCGCGCGGCTCAGCCGGAGCGGCCGGCACATCGGCGCGGCGTTCAGCGCGGCGGTCGGCCAGAGCGGCAACGTCACCGCCTTCGGGCCGTGGGAGCCCCAGGTGTCTCCTGACGGCAAGCGGATCGCGTACTGGCGAGGCATCCAGCGGCTCGACGCGCCGGTCGGCGGCTACGCGCCGTACGACCTCGAGGACCAGGTCGTGATCTCGCGGAGCGACCGCTTCACCCCGGACTCCACGTTCGGCTATCAGCGCAGCTACCGCGACCCGACCTGGGTGAACAACCGCGAGCTGCTCGTCTTCAACTACGGCCTCGGTGTCGAGGAGGCTGCGTTCTTCGCGCCGAAGCCCGCCGGCGATCCGACCTTCGGCCAGTGGTTCAGCGACCCGGACGTCGCCCAGATCGGCGACGGCGAGCTGTCTCGCGACGGCCACCTGCTGGTGGTCGGCGCAGGGGGCGGCCTCGACCTCAACAACATCGCGATCTACCGGCTCAGCGCGAACACGCCGCCGGACGCGCCGGAGCGCGTCTGCGCGTACCACTCGAAGGACGGATCCACCAGCTACGCGGACCCGACGTTCTCACCTGACCGCCAGGCGCTCGCCTGCGCGCAGGATCGCGCGCGGTGCGATTGATCCCGATTGGGGCCCGCGCTAGCGGACTACCGGACGGTCGTCCACGACCGGGCGGTCGTCAACGACGACCCCGCGGCGGCGGTCCGTCTGCGCGAGCAGGAACAGGCTGATGAGAAGGCCGACCGCGCCCGCGATCATGAGAATGAGGCCGATCGTCTGGATCTCGATGCCCGAGACCGTGACGTCGACGGCGTACCTCAGGATCGCGCCAACGGCGATCAGGAATATCGATGCTCCAATGGTCATTCGCTAAGGGTGCCCGCGCAGACACCCGCGCAAACTAGGACCCTTGTCCAGGCCCCTCAGGCCCGCGCTGCCGCAAAAACCGCTGGAAATCGCTTGCAATCGTGTCTGCGGAGGGGAGCTGGCCCTCGTCCGGCGGATTCTCCGCGGTGACCTCGTCCATCGCCGTCTCGAGCCGCTCCACGAAGGCCTTCACCTCGGGGTCGCTCGCCACCGCGGCCGTGACCTGGCGCTCGTAGTCCTCGGCCGCCTCCTCCAGCTCGCCGCCGTCCACGGCGAGCGTCGTGGCGCCCTCGAACGCCCGCACGAGCGCCAGCGCCACCTTCGGGTTCGGCGACGCGGCCACGTAGTGCGGCACCGACGCCCACAGGCTCACGGCCGGGCAGGCCCGCGTCCGCGCACGCGCGCTGGAGCACCCCGACGATGCCCGTCGGCCCCTCGTAGCTCGGCGGCTCGAACCCGAGCCGCTCGATCAGGGTCTCGTCCGATGTGATGCCGGTGATCGCGACCGGGCGGCTGTGCGGCACGTCGGCGAGCAGCGCGCCGAGGGTGATGACGGTGCTCACGCCGAGCTCGCGCGCCACCCCGATCACCTCGTCGGTGAAGCGGCGCCAGCGGAGCGACGGCTCGACTCCGTGGAACAGGACGAGGTCGCCGTCGGCGCCCTGAACCGGCGCCACCGCGATCCTGTTCTCCGGCCACTCGATCTTGCGGACGTCGCCCTCGGTTAGCCGGACGGTCGGGCGCACGGCGGTGAAGTCGTAGTACTCCTCGGGATCGATCTCGGCCACGTCGCGCGTGTCGAACGAGCCGCCGATGTACGAGAGCGCCGCGGTGGCCGCCTCGCCGGCGTCGTTCCATCCCTTGAACGCGCACACCATCACCGGTGAACGCAGCTCAGGACGCTCCCGCCAGATCACATCTGTCATCCACCTCACCGTACCCGACGTCCGATCCCGCGATCACGATTGGAACGTGACCATTGCGGAGCTGAGACCGGGCGGCGAGGTCGAGGGCGTCTTCGCGTGCACTCGCAAGGACCGCCTGACCGCCAAGAACGGCTCGCCCGTACCTGGCGGTCGAGCTGCGCGACCGCACCGGCGCGATCCCCGGCCGGGCGTTCCGCGACGCCGACTTCCTGGCGGGCCAGTTCGAGCGCGGCGACCTCGTGACGGTCAGCGGCCGCGTGGAGCGCTTCCGCGACGAGCTCCAGGTCGAGCTCAGATCGATCAAGCGCGCGGCCGAGGAGGTGCCGGACCCGTCGGAGTTCCTGCCGGTCGCCTACCGCGACATGGAGGAGCTCGACGGCTTCCTCGAGCACCTCGCGCGCGAGGTCTACGACGCCGACCTGCGCGCGCTGCTCGACGCGTTCCTCGGCGACGACGGCTTCCGCGACGAGTTCCGCCGCGCGCCCTGCACGCGCGCGGGACACCACGCCTACCTCGGCGGCCTCCTCGAGCACACGGTGGCGGTGGCCACGCTCGCGTTCGAGACCTGCGCGCTCCACCCGCGGCTCAACTCCGACCTGCTCCTGACCGCGGCGATCCTCCATGACGTGGGCAAGACGCTCGAGTTCCAGCTCGGCGCGGAGATCGCGCTGAGCGAGGCGGGCGCGCTCGTGGGCCACGTGGCGCTCGGGCAGCAGCTGGTCGCCGAGCGCGCGCGGAGCCTCGACGGCTTCCCCGAGGCGAAGCTGCACGCTCTCTCTCACTGCATCCTCGCCCACCACGGGCCGGACGCGCTGCCGGGGCGGCAGTTCCGCTCGCCCGAGGCGCTGGCGCTGTACCGGCTCAACGCGCTGGACGCCGGCGTCAAGGGCGCCCTCGAGCACGGGATTTAGGTCGAACGTTCCCGCTCGGGGCTTGTGTCAGCGCGGTCTCCTGCCGACAGAGATCGAGACGTGTCCGAGCAAGAGTCGAGTCCCGCGACCGCCCAGGCGGAGGCCGTCGAGGAGCTGCTGCGTCAGCTCGTCGATGCCCGCTTCGTTCTCACGGATCGCGACGGCGCCGTAACGCGCTGGTCCAGGCCCGCCGAGGAGCTGTTCGGCTGGCCGAGCTCGCGCATGATCGGACGCACGCTCGTCGACACGCTCGCCCTCACCGGCGACCTGCCCGAGTTCGGCGGCGTCGTCCAGACGGTCGCGCGCCGCAAGGACGGGACCGGAGCTCGAGCTGACGCTGACGTTCATCCCGGTCGGGATGAGCCAGAGCCTCGAGTTCAACGGCTTCCTGGAGGCGCTCGAGATCGCGGCCCCGCGCGGCAACGCGCTCCGGCAGCTGCAGCGCAGCCACAAGACCGTCGTCGACTGGGTGAGCGCCGCGATGGGCAGGCCACGCGAGGCTCGACGAGGACGACCTCGCGGCTGGAACGATCGTCGCCTTCCGCCCGCTGATCGAGCTTCCGCCCGCTCCGCTCCCGCCCGAGGAGGATGACCGCGACGCCACCGCCGAGGCGGCCGGGCAGATCGCCGACGCCGTGGAGGCCGCGCTCGGCCGGTCGGACGACCTGGAGCGCGCGCTCGAGGGCACCACCGCAGAGCTTGTGGAGGCGCGCGGCGAGGCCGTGGCGGCGCGCGGCGAGATCGCCAAGGCCGCCGCCCGCATCGAGGAGCTCGGCTCGGAGCTCGCCGACACCCGCCGCGTGCTCGAGGAGATGCGCGCGCAGTCCGAGGAGGAGCAGCGAGCGCACCCGCGCGACGGTCGAGGAGGCGCGCGCGCTCGCCGAGCGGCTCGAGCGCGAGCTGGCCGGGACGCCGCAGGCACAGGAGCATCTGAGCGCCCAGCTCGAGGAGACGCGCGCGAACCTCGCCGAGCTGCGCGCCACGCGCGAGAAGGTCGACGCGCTCGAAGCCGAGATCGCCAGAGGAGCGTGCCGCCGGGGACGACCGCCAGCGGCTCGAGGTGGATCTGCGCGAGACGCGCGGCCGCGTCGAGCAGCTCGAGGCGAATCTTGCCGAGTCGCGCCGCCAGGCCGGAGACGAGGCCGCCATCAGCAGCGCGCTCGACGAGATACGCGCAGCGCGTGGAGACGCTCGCGGGCGAGCTCGCGCGAGGCCGCGCGAGGCCGCCCGAGCGACGAGGTCGACGAGCTCAGGGCGAGGCTCGCCGCGCTCGAGGGCGGCCGCGCCCGAGGCGCCGCGCCGAGCTGAGCGAGCTGGTCGAGCCGCACGAGCGCGCGCGTCGAGCAGCTCGAGCGGGAGGTCGGCGAGCGCGACGGCCGGACGGACCTGCAGCGCCGGCTCTGGACGAGACGCGCGCGCGCGTGGAGGAGATTGCGAGCGCGGTCGCGCGGCAGGCCGCCGACCGCGACGCGCGAGCGACGGACGCCGGCGGCCAGGCGACGGCGGCGGAGCTCGCCGAGGCCCTCGCGCGGCTCGGAGCAGTGGGAGCGCCTGCGCCTGGAGCTCGACGAGGTCCGCACCAAGCTCGACTCGCTCGCGGGCGAGCGGATCGAGGAGCACCGGGTGCTGGCCGGCGACCTCGCCGACACGCACGCCAAGCTGAACGCGCTGGTGCGCTCGGTCGGCGACGAGCGCGCAGCGAGCGGAGGAGTCGCGCTCGCTGCTCGGCGAGCTGCGCCAGGAGCTGGCGCAGCTGCGTCGCACCGGCGCGACAGGCAGCGCGGGGGCGGCGCAGCCCTGTCGGCCGACGCCGTCGCCGCGGTCGAGCGGCTGACGGCGCAGGCCGAGCAGGCCGCCGACGCGGCGCGCACGCATTCCGCCACCGCGGCCGACGCCGCCACCGAGGCACAGGCGCGCGCCACGCACGCCGAGCAGGCCGCCGGCGCCGCCGAGGCGCAGGCGCTGCGCGCCGCCGACAGCGTCTCGACGGTCGAGGAGCGCGTGGCGCAGGCCGAGCAGGCGCTCGGCGGAATCGAGAGCGAGCTTGCGAGCGCGCGCGGCGCGGCCGAGGCCGTGAGCGCCCGCGCCGACGAGGCGGAGCGGGCGGTGGCGGAGGCGCAGGCGCACGCATCCCGCCGCGAGGTGGTGAGCGCCGCCGAGGCGCATGCCGCTCGCGCCGGCGAGGCGGTGTCGGCGGCGCAGGCGAGCGCGCGAGCGCGCGGAGCAGGCCGCCGGCGGCGATCGACGCCCAGGTCGCGCGCGCGGAGGAGGCCGCGCGCGCGGGCGAGCGCCGAGGTCGAGCGCGTGCTCCAGGCGGCCGCCGACCAGCAGGCGCGTGGCCGAGCGCGCCGAGCAGGCCGCCGAGCGCGCCGAGACGGCGATCGCGCGCGGCGACGAGCTCGCCGGGCGGATCGAGAAGGACATCGAGCGCGCGGACGCTGCGGCGAGCACCATCGAGCGCAGCGTCGAGCGCGCGGAGGAGACAGCAGCAGGGGTACAGCGCGACGCCGCGCGCGTGGAGGCCGCCGCCACGCAGGCGCAGGCGGCCGTGCAGCGGAGCGCCGAGGTGGCCGGCGAGGTCGAGGCGAAGGTGGCGCGGGTGGACGAGCGCGCCGCCGGGTCGAGCGTCAGGCGGAGCGCGCGGAGGCCGCCGTCACGGCCGCCGAGCGCCATCTGATGCGCGCGCACGACTCGGCGGTGAGCGCCGGACAGCACGCGTCACGCGCCGGCGACCAGGCCGGCGTCGGTCGAGGAGGCGGCGCGCAAGCTCGCCGACGCGGCGGCGGCCGCCGAGCGCGAGGCCGAGCGCGCCCGCGAGGCGGCCGAGCAGGCCGAGAAGGCCGCCGGGGTCGCGCGCCAGGCGGCCGACGAGGCCGGCGCGACGGCGCACGGCCACCGCGAGCACGAAGAGGTGCGCGTGATCAGCCGCTTCGAGACGCACGCTGCGGCGGCCGCTGCCGCCGCGGGCGTCGTGGGCGGAACGGCGGTGCGCCCGAGGAGGCGCCGCCCGCGCTGAAGCCGCGCGAGCCGCTGTTCGCCAAGAAGGAAGAGGGGCCGAAGCGCGACCCGCTGCCCGGCTTCGACGACGTCAAGCGAGCCGAAGGCGCGCATCGCGCTCGACGGCCGCTTCCAGGAGCTCAACCAGGCTTCACGGACCTCGCTGGGCTACACCGAGGCGGAGTTCCAGCAGGCCGTGTGGCCGCCGGTGATGGACCGCGCGAACCTGGACAAGCACCGCCAGCAGATGAAGGACATGCTCGCCGGCAAGATCGAGTCCGTCGACGTGAAGACCGGGCTACGTGCACGCGCAGGGCCTGCTCGTGCCGGTGGTCGGCACGCTCACGCTCGTCCGCGAGAACGGCGAGCCGTCGCACTTCCTGCTCGAGACTTCGTAGTCTCAGCCGGTGATCGACGACGCCGGCATGCTGCCGTGGTTCGAGCTGCTCCGCGACGAGCTCGGTCCCGAGCCTCGAGCCGCTCGACGCGCACACGCACATCGGCTCCAACGACCCCGACGGCTTCAGGTGCAGCCGCGAGCAGCTCGTCGGCGCGCTCGAGCGGATCGACGCGCGGGCGTTCGTCTTCCCGATGCACGAGCCGGACGGCTACCCGGCCGCGAACGACATGGTCATCGACGAGGCGGCCGCATCGGACGGGCGGTTGTTCCCGTTCTGCCGGCTCGATCCGCACAGCGAGGACCCGCTGGCCGAGGCAGAGCGAGCGCTCGATCGCGGCGCGCGCGGCATCAAGCTGCACCCGCGCGCCGAGCGCTTCGCGCTGGACCACGCCGGGCTCGAGCCGGTGTTCGCGCTCGCCGATGAGCGGCGGCTGCCGGTGCTCGTCCACGCTGGTCGCGGCATCCCTGCACTGGGGCGCGACGCCCTGCAGGTCACCGGCCGCCACCCGGGCCTCCGCCTGATCCTCGCCCACGCCGGAATCTCGGATCTGTCCTGGATCTGGCGCGAGGCGCCCGACCACCCCAACCTCTTCTTCGACACCTCCTGGTGGTCCCCCGCGGACGTCCAGGCGCTGCATCGCGCTCGTCCCGCCCGGGCAGATCCTCATGGCCAGCGACGCGCCCTACGGCTCACCGACCTGGGCCGCCGTCATGACAACCCGCAATGCGCTGCAGCTCGGGCTCGATCCCGACCAGGCCCGCGCGATCGCCGGTGGCCAGGCGCTTCGGATCGTGAGCGGCGACGAGCCACTCGATCTGGGCCCGCCGCCGGGCGGCGACCGGCTTCCACACGATCCGCTGCTCGACCGTGTCTACTCCTTCCTCCTGAGCGCGATCGGACAAGCCTTCAACGGCGTCGAGCCAGCGGAGACGATCGCCCTCGTGCGGCTCGCCTGCGATGTCGGCGACGACGCGCCGCAGACGCCGGTCTGCCGCTGGGTCCTCGAGCTGCTCGACCAGCGCGAGAGCTACTCGCCCGAGGGCGACGGGCGGCCCACCCGGTTCGCCCCCGGAATGCATTTCTTCATCGGAGCGCTCGGCATCGTGCGAACGCCCGACGTGCCCCTGCCGGAGTTTCGCCCCCTCACCGCCGGGTAGGCCCTTCGAAAGGGTCATCCGGAGCCCAGCGCCGGACCCGTGGGGACGGCCCTGGGAGACGGATGGCTCCTTTTTCTATGCGACCTCGCGGAGCGCCTCGAGCTCTCGCCGCATCGCGAGCCGCTTCAGAGCCCGCGATTCGATCTGGCGCACACGCTCGGCGGACAGGCCCAGCCTGCGGCCGGTCTCACGCAGCGGCTGTGGGTCGTCGCCCGTCAGCCCGAACCTCAGCGTGATCACGTCGCGCTCCGTCTCGGGCAGATCCTCGATCGTCCGCCGGAGGAGTTGCTCGGACAGGCTGACCTCCACCTCCTGGTCCACCGGGGGCGCGCCGCCCTCCAGCAGGTCGCCGAGCGCCGTGTCCCCCTCCTCGCCCACCGGCCGGTCGAGGCTCGTGACGGTTCGCGCGGCGTCGCGCACCTCCTCCACCTGCTCGAGCGGCAGCTCGGCGTGGGCGGCGATCTCGTCGTCGGTGGGCTCCCGGCCGAGCGTCGCGGACAGGTCGCGCTCGGCGCGGACGATCTTGCGCTCGCGCTGCCCGATGTGGACCGGGATCCGGATCGTGCGCGCCTTGTTCGCCAGCCCTCGCTGGATCGCCTGGCGGATCCAGAAGGTCGCGTAGGTCGAGAACTTGTAGCCCTTCCGCCAGTCGAACTTCTCGGCCGCGCGGATCAGGCCGAAGATGCCCTCCTGGATCAGATCGAGCAGCGACAGCTCCTGGCCCTGGTACTTCTTGGCGATCGAGACGACGAGGCGTAGGTTCGAGTTGATCATCCGCTCCTTCGCCTCGAGGTCGCCCTGCTCGATCCGCTTCGAGAGCTCGACCTCCTCCTGCGCGCTCAGGAGCGGGTACCGGCGGATCTCGTTGAGGAACAGCTGCAGGGCGTCGGTGGTCGCGGCGGCGAGCTCGCCGTTCCGGAACGCGGTCGGCTCCACGCCCGTACGGCCGCAGTCGTCGGTGATGTCGATGCCCTGGGACTCGAGGTGGGTCTCGAGCGCGTCCACGTCCTCGTCCACGAGCTCGAGCGCTTGTGCCAGCTCGTCGAACTCCGACAGGTTGATGCACCCGCGATCCTCGCCGCGTGCGATCAGCGCCGCCACCTCAGGGCGTGAGCTGAGCTCTTGCGCCACGGCTTCGAATGCTACGCCGCTGCCGCGCCCGCTGCGGAAAGGCGGTCCAATGAGCGCCTGAGCAGCCGTGAGACATGCATCTGGGACACGCCGACCCGCTCGGCGATCTCCGCCTGCGTGAGGTCCTCCTCGAACCGCAGGCGGAGTATCAACCGTTCGCGCGCGGGCAGTGCCTCCAGCGTGCCGCGCAGCGTCTCACCTATCTCGACGAGCTCGTATCCCTGCTCGTCCTCGGAGAGCGACTCGGCGAGCGTCCAGCTCTCCTCCTCACCGGTGCCGGGACGAGGGGCGTCGAGCGACACCGCCTCGTAGGCGGTGGCTGCCTCCATCGCCTCGAGCACGTCCTCCACCGGCGCCTGCACTGCCGCCGCGATGTCTCGCGGCGTCGGCGAGCGACCGAGCTTCGAGGGAAGCTCCCCGAGCGCCTCGCCCACCTTCAGCACCAGCTCCTGCGTAGCCCGCGGGACGTGCACCGACCATCCCTTGTCGCGGAAGTGCCGCTTGATCTCGCCGAGCATCGTGGGCACCGCGTAGCGGGTGAAGCCGTTGCCGCGGTCCGGGTCGTACCGGTCCACTGCCTTGATGAGGCCCACGCACGCCACCTGCACGAGGTCCTCCAGCGGCTCGCCGGCGTGGCGGTACCGTGCCGCGAGCTGCCGCGCGAGCGGCATGAAGCGCACCACGAGCTCGTCCCGAGCCTCGAGGTTGCCTTCGCGGTGGTAACGCTCCAGGAGCCCGTCGTCAGCGAGTCTCCGTGCCTCTGGAGACTCAGCCGCCGGCTCCCCCAACAGGACGGCTGGTGTCACGCGTCACATATCACCCTTTCGGGGAGATGTGAAACCTGGTGGGGGCGTTAGCTGACAGCGGATGCGTCATCCACCATCTCGAGCCGCTCTTCCAGGCGGGTGATGGAGAAGACGCGCTGCACCGGCTCGGGCCCGCGCACGATCACGACGCGGCGGCCGGCCTCCCGGGCGCGCTCGTCGGCGGTGACGAGACAGCGGAGCCCGGTGGAGTCCAGGAAGGTGAGGCGAGAGAGATCGAGCACGACGACGGGAGGCTGGTGCTCCTCCACCCGCCGCAGCTCGTCCTGCACCTTGGCCACCGTGGAGAGGTCGAGCTCTCCCTTCAGGGCCACGTGCACGAGTCCATTGCGGTCCTCGGTCTCTACGTCGAGGATGTCCACGTGGCCCGGAACCTAGCGCAACACCGCGTTTCGAGCCAGTTGAAACGCGAACAAAAGCTGAAGCCCGGCGAACGACAGCTCGAGCGCGCGCTCGGGCAGGGCGTTGGCAAGCGCCACTCCGGCCAGCACTCCCAGGGGGGACAGGACGCCGATCAGGAGCCCGTCGCGGAGGCGCACATTCCCGTACTCACGCTGCCTCACGGTGCCCACCACCGCCACCAGCACGATGGCCACGAGCGACGTCGCAACCGCCTCGAGCTGGCTCAGGTGGGCGAACACGGCGAGCGCGGGCACGAACACGATCCCGCCGCCCACGCCCAGCAGGCCGCTCGAGACCCCGGCCACGAAGCCGAGCGCGACGAGCGCGGTGAGGTCGAGCGCGTCCATCAGAAGACCAGCACGGCGGCCGAGATCACGAGCAGCACCACGAACGCGCCGGCCACCGTCTTCTCCGAGAGGCGCTGCTGGAGCGCGGTGCCCGCGAGCACGCCCGCCACGGCCGGCGCGGCCACCAGGAGGCCCTTGCCGAGGTCGACGTTGCCGTAGAGCCCGTGCCCCGCGGCGGCCAGTGTGCCGATGATCGCTATTGCCGCGAGCGAGGTGCCGGTGGCCTCGCGGTGGGCGTACCCCATCCAGAGCACGAGCAGCGGCACGATGATCGTTCCGCCCCCGACGCCGAAGAGACCGGAGAAGGCGCCTGCGGCGGTGGCGATGGCTGCCAGGCGCACCGGGGCATACTACGGCGCGTTGTGGAGGCACTACGCCCGGTCACGGCCGACCCCTCGAGGTCGGCGCTCTTCTTCGACGTGGACGGCACGCTCGCGCCGATAGTCGAGCGCGCGCAGGACGCCGCGGTCCCGAAGGACACTGCTCTGCTGCTCGCGCGGCTGTCGCGCCGCTACGCCCGCGTGGCCTGCATCTCCGGCCGCGCGGCGGCCGACGTGCGCCGCCTGGTGGGCGTGGGCGGGATCGAGTACTCCGGCCTCCACGGCGCGGAGCTGCTCGAGCCCGACAAGAGCGAGGCACGCGTGCTGCCCGACTTCGCCCGGTTCCTGCCCGAGGTCCAGGGGTTCGCGCGCGAGCGGGACACGCCGGAGCTCCGGGCGCTGCGCGTCCGGATCGAGGACAAGGGCCCGATCGTGAGCTTCCACTGGCGCGGCGCGCCGGACGAGGAGGCCGCCCACGCGCTCGTGCGGCGGATCGCCTCGGAGGCGGTGGCAGAGGGGCTGTGGACCCACTGGGGGCGCAAGGTGCTCGAGATCCGCCCGCCGGTGCCGATCGGCAAGGACCGCGCCGTCCGGGAGCTCCTCGAGGGGTCGTCGGTCGCCGTGGCGCTGTACGCCGGCGACGACGTGACCGACCTCGACGCGTTCGCGGCCCTGGCCGCTCTGGTGGACGCGGGCGAGCTGGAGGACGCCGTGACCGTCGGCGTCCGCTCGGACGAGGGCCCGCCCGAGCTCGTGGAGGAGGCGCGGCTCGCGGTGGACGGCATCCGCGGCATGCAGGAGGTCCTCGCGGAGCTCGACGCGCAGTGAGATTCCGCGATTTTCTGCGCGTGTCCATGCTCATCTACGGCGCGGCCGCGACGGTGCTCTCCATCATCTCCGTCGTTGGGGCCACGCGCTCGGACACGAACACGCTCGTCTACGTGGCCGCGGTGTGGTGGTGCGTCGCCGTTCTCGCCGGCCTGTGGCTGGGGAGGAGGCTCGAGACCACGGAGGGCATCGGTCGCCTGCTCGCCGAGGCGCGCAGCACGAACTCGCTGCCCGAGCTCGAGCCGGGAGCGGTCATGTTCAACCGGCTGTGGCCGGTGGCCCTCGCCACCGTGCTCGCCGGCGCGGTGGGCTTCTTCTTCCCGCAGGTGCCGGTCGTGGCGACCGGGTTCTTCATCCTGATCGCGCTCCTGTGGCGGCGGCAGTCGAGCGCGGTCGAGGCGATCGAGGGCCGGGATGGCGTGGAGTTCTGGTTCGACCGCACGTCGCCGCTCGGGCCTCCGAAGCTGCTGAGGCTCCCGGGCCTGCGCCGGATCGAGCCGGTCTAGCGCCCGGCGCGCTTGCGCAGCTTGTCGAGCTCCGCCCAGGCCCGCGTGTTGCCCACGTGCTCCTTGGTGAGCCATGCGCGCCGGGCGGTGGCCACGCCGTAGCGCATGTTCTTCAGCGTGTGCGGCCAGTGGGCGTCCGAGTCGATCATGAGCGTCACGCCCGCCTCCGCCGCCGCGCGCGCGTACACGTCGTTCAGGTCGCGCCTGTCGGGATTCGCGTTGATCTCGAGGAAGGTGCCGGTCTCGACGGCCTTCGCGATCACCGCGTCGAGGTCGAGCGCGTACGCCTCGCGGCGCTCGATGAGGCGACCCGTGGGATGGCCGATCACGTCCACCAGCGGATGCTCCATCGCCTTCAGCATCCGCTTCGTCTGCTCCTTCTCGGACAGCCGGAACGATGTGTGGAGGCTCGCGACCACCCAGTCGAGCTGCTCGAGCACGTCGTCGGCGTAGTCGACCGAGCCGTCGGGCAGCACGTTCGTCTCGGTCCCCGCCAGCACGGTGATGCCAAGGTCGGGCAGGCCGCGGATCTCGTCGACGCGCGCCAGGAGCGCCTTCGGCGTCACGTCGTTGCCGAAGCCGTGGGTGGCCGAGTGGTCGGTCATCGCCACGTACTCGTAGCCCAGCTCCTTCGCGGCCGCGGCCATCTCCTCGACCGTGGCGTGGCCGTCCGAGAGCGTCGTGTGCATGTGGAGGTCGCCGCGGATGTCGGACAGCTCGATCAGGTCGGGCAGCTTCCCCTTGCGCGCCGCCTCGAGCTCGCCGCGGTTCTCGCGCAGCTCCGGCGGGATGTGCTGCATCCCGAGCCGCTCGTACACCTCCTCCTCGGTCGTGAACGCCTCGGAGGTCCCCGTCTCGTCGTCCGCGATGCCGTACTCGCTCACGTGCAGGCCGCGGCGGACCGCCTCGGTGCGGAGCGCCTCGTTGTGGCGGCCCGAGCCGGTGAAGTGCTGGAGCAGGTTGCCGAACGCCTCCTCCGGCACGATCCGGAGGTCCACCGGGAGGCCGGAGTGGGTGATCGCCTTCGCGCCCGCCTCGCCCGAGGTGGAGACCGAGTCCACCGGCTCCAGCTCCGAGAAGGCCCTGGACAGCGCGGCCGGGTCGCTCGACGCCGCCACGATGTCCACGTCCTTCACCGTGTCGGCCAGGCGCCGCGCGCTGCCCGCGAGCTCGACGCGGATCGCCGCCGGGTGCCCGCGGAGCGCCTCGACCAGCTCCTCGGCCACCGGCAGCGCCTTCGACAGGAGCATCCGGTCCTTTGGGCGGCCGTCCGCGCCGGCGGCGAACGCCGCGAGCAGGTTCTCCTCCCCCTTCGGGCCGAAGCCCTTCACGTCCCTGAGCCGCCCCTGCTCGGCGGCCGTGCGCAGCTCGTCGATCGACCCGATGCCCAGCTCGTCGTGGAGGAGCTTGGCGCGCTTGGGCCCGAGCCCGGGGATGCGGGTGATCTCGACGAGCCCCGACGGGATGCGCTGCTTCAGCTTGTCGGCGGAGGGGATCGAGCCGGTCTCGAGCAGCGCGTCGATCTTCTCCGCGATCGTCTTGCCCACACCGGCGAGCTCGGTCACACGGCCCTGCCGCGCGAGCTCCTCGACCGACACGCCGGCCTCGCGGATCGCCTTCGCGGCGTTGCGGTAGGCGACGACCCGGTAGACGACCGCGCCGTCCAGCTCGTACAGGCTCCCGAGCTCGTCGAAGGCCTCCGCAATCTCTCTGTTGGTCATCCGAGGACTAGCCTACGCGCCGCTTTGCCGGGAGCCTGGCTCATCATGCCGACGTACAACGAGGCCCAGAACCTCGAGCCGATCGTGCGCGCGGCGCTCACGCAGCTCGACGCGACCGGGCGCGAGCACACGATCCTCGTGGTGGACGACAGCTCCCCGGACGGGACCGGCGAGATCGCGGACCGGCTCGCCGGCGAGCACGAGGCCGTGCGGGTGCTGCACCGCCCGGAGAAGCAGGGGCTGGGGCGCGCGTACCTCGCCGGGTTCGAGGTGGCCCTCGGGGAGGGCGCGGAGCTGGTGCTCGAGATGGACGCCGACTTCTCCCACGATCCCGCCGACCTGCCGCGGCTGATAGCCGCCTCCGACGACGCCGACGTGGTGCTCGGCTCGCGGTACGTCGAGGGCGGCGGCGTCGAGAACTGGGGCGCACTCCGGCGGCTCGTCTCCCGCGGCGGGTCCTGGTACGCGCGCGCCGTCCTCAGGGTGCCCGTCCGCGACCTCACCGGCGGCTTCAAGTGCTTCCGGCGGGGTGTGCTGGAGGCGCTCGACCTGAATGCCGTGCACGCCAACGGGTACGGCTTCCAGATCGAGCTGACCTACTGGGCCATCCGGGCGGGATTCAGGGTGAAGGAGATACCGATCCGGTTTCGGGAACGTCGCGAGGGGCACTCGAAGATGACGCCCCGGATCGCGCTGGAGGCGGTGTGGAAGGTGCCCGCTATGCGCCTCCGAGGCTGAAGCTATACTTTCTGAAGCGTCAACCGAAGGAGCGTTCGTGGCAGGCAATCTCGACGAGGTCACCGATAACAACTTCCAGGCGGAAGTGATCGAGGCTGACAAGCCCGTGCTGGTGGACTTCTGGGCCCCCTGGTGCGGCCCGTGCCGCATCATCGCTCCGCATCTGGAGGAGCTTCAGTCAGAGCGCGATGACCTTCGCGTCGTGAAGCTCAACGTGGACGACAATCCGCACACCGCCGCGCAGTACAACGTGATGTCGATCCCGATGCTGCTGCTCTTCAAGAACGGGCAGCCCGTTCACCAGATCATCGGGGCGATGCCGAAGAACCGGCTCGTGCAGGAGCTGGATCCGGCTCTGGCTGCCTAGAGCGCCAGCGGGCGCCCAGCGCACCCAGGATCGCGCCGCCCAGCGCCGTCACGAAGACGAGCCCGCCCTGCGGGTCGTGACAGGTGCGCCTTCGGCTCGTTGTTCGCGATCTCGTGGCCGAGCAGGATGAAGCTGCCGAAGACCAGGCCGCCGATCAGCCCGCGCACGGCCCCCTCGTCCGTGCTCCTGTGCTCGATGCCGCCGAGGAAGCCGCCCGCGATCGCGATCGGGCCGACGAGGACGTAGTAGAGGATCTCGTTCCACCCCAGGACGAAGCCACAGAGCAGGCCGAAGACGAGCGGCACGACGATGCCGCCGGTGATCTGGAGCCAGAAGGGGCGCTCGTCGAACGGCGGCGGCAGCTTCACGCGGCGAGCGTAACCGAGATCGACAACCGTCTGCCGTCGATCTCGGCGCTCTCCGCCTCGTCGTGCGCGCCGTCGAACTCGAGCGACGTCGCGAGCGTCTCACCCGTCAAGTAGTCCTCGTGCTCGCGGGCGGCGGCGAGGAGGTCCTCGTCGCCGGCGAGGCTGAGCGCGATGCGGTCCTCCACGTCGAGTCCGGCGTTCTTGCGAGCGGCCTGCACCGCGTGCACCACCTCGCGCGCGAGGCCCTCGCGGCGGAGCTCGTCGTCGAGCTCGAGGTTCAGCGCCACCGCGTGCGTGCCCGAGCGCTCCACCTGGTAGCCGTCGAGCGGCTGGAGCACGACGGTCACGTCATCCGGGCCTATCTCGTGCTCCTGGCCGTTGAAGTTGATCCCGGCGCGGCCGCCGTCGCGCAGCCTGGCGGGGTCGAGCGCGGCGATGGCCGCCGCCACCTGCGGCATCTGCTTGCCGAAGCGCGGGCCGAGCGTGCGGTAGTTCGGCTTCAGCTCGAAGCGGCCGAGCTGGTCGGCCTCCGACACGTAGCGCACCGACTTCACGTTGAGCTCGTCCCTGAGCAGCTGTTCCAGATCCTCGATCGCCTGCCGTTCACGGTCGGCGGCCACCACGACCGCCTCGCGCAGCGGCTGACGCATCTTCATCTTCGCGTGGCCCCGGGCCGCGCGACCAAGCTCCACCGCGTCGCGCACTACCTGCATGCGCGACTCGAGCTCCTCGTCACGAGCTCCTGGCTCAGGGAAATCGCAGAGGTGGATGGACGGCTCCGCACCATCGAGGTTGTCGTAGATCTCGTCGGTGACGAACGGTGTGAGCGGGGCGAGCAGCTTCGACACTCCGATGAGGCACTCGCGGAGCGTTTCGAAGGCGGCCGCGTCGTCCCCGCGCCAGAAGCGCCGCCGAGACAGGCGGACGTACCAGTTCGACAGATCGTCCACGAATTCGGCGATCGCGCGGCCGGCGAAGGTCGTGTCGTAATCGTTCATCCGGTCGATCACCCGCTCTGTGGTCGCAGAGAGGCGCGACAGGATCCAGTCATCGAGGTCCGTGCGCTCGGGCCGTTTCCGACGGGTCCGCCAGGTTCGCGTACTGCACGTAGAAGGCGTACGTGTTCCAGAGCGGCTTGAGGAACTGGCGGACCGACTCGCCGACCGTCTCGAGCGAGAAGCGGTAGCCGTCCCAGGGCTGCTTCGAGGTGAAGTAGTACCAGCGGAGTGCGTCCGCGCCGTGCTCGTTCAGGACGTCCCACGGCACCACGACGTTGCCCTTCGACTTCGACATCTTCTGGCCCTCGGGGTCGAGGATCAGCCCGAGGCACAGGCACGTGCGGTACGACGCCTCGCCGAACAGCAGCACCGACACGGCGAGCAGCGAGTAGAACCAGCCGCGCGTCTGGTCGAGCGCCTCGCAGATGTAGTCGGCGGGGTAGCGCTCGCGGTACGACCTCCTCGTTCTCGAACGGCGCGTGCCACTGGGCGAACGGCCATGCAGCCGGAGTCCCACCAGACGTCGATGAGGTCCGGCACGCGGCGCATCTCGCCGCCGCACTCCTCGCAGGTGAGCACCACCTCGTCGATGTACGGGCGGTGCACGTCGTCGGGCGGCGTGCCGCCGCGCTCCGCGATCTCGGCGAGCGAGCCGACGCAGACGACGTGCGACGCGTCGTCGCCGCAGCGCCACACCGGCAACGGCGTGCCCCAGTAGCGCTCGCGCGAGAGCGCCCAGTCCACGTTGTTCTCGAGCCACTTGCCGAAGCGCCCGTGCTTGATGTGGTCCGGGTACCAGTTGATCGACTCGTTCGCCGCGAGCAGCTCGTCCTTCACCTCGGTCGTGCGGGCGTACCAGCTCGTCTTGGCGTAGTAGATGAGCGGGGTGTCGCAGCGCCAGCAGTGCGGGTAGGCGTGCTCGTACTCCTCGGCGCGGAACAGCCGGCCGCGCTGTTCGAGCGAGGCGATGATGTCGGCGGCCGCCTCGTGGACGTTCCGCCCGGCGAACTCCTCGATGCGCTCGTCGAAGGTGCCGTCCGGGCGCACCGGGTTCTGGACCGTTGATCCCGTACTCCTCGCCGAGCCGGAAGTCGTCCTCGCCGAACGCGATCGCCGGTGTGGACGACGCCGGTGCCGTCCTCGGTGGTGACGAAGTCGGCGGGCAGCACCGTGTGGCCCTTGGGCCCGTAGTCGGCGATGTAGGGGAACGGCGGCTCGTACCGCGTGCCCTCGAGATCGGCGCCGCTCACCGTCCTCGTCACCTCGGCTCCCTCGCCGAGGACGCGCTCGACCAGCGGCTCGGCCACGACGAGCACCTCATCTCCGACGCGTACGTACGCGTACGTGACATCCGCGTTCACGGCGAGCGCCGCGTTCGACAGCAGCGTCCACGGCGTCGTGGTCCAGCCGAGGAACGCCGTCCCCGGGTCGTCCTTCAGCGGGAAGCGGACGTACACCGACGGGTCGACGCGGTCCTTGTAGCCGAGCGCGAGCTCGTGCGACGACAGCGCCGTGCCGCAGCGGGTGCAGTACGGCACGACCTTGTAGCCCTCGGTCAGGAGGCCCTTCTCCCACACCGTCTTGAGGGACCACCAGACCGACTCCACGTACTCGTTGGCGAGCGTGAAGTAGGCGTCTCCGGTGTCGATCCAGAAGCCGATCCGCTCGGTCAGCTCGTCCCACTCGTCGATGTAGCGGAGCACCGACTCGCGGCACTTGGCGTTGAACTTGTCCACGCCGTAGGCCTCGATGTCGTTCTTGTGCTCGAAGCCGAGCTCCTTCTCCACCTCGAGCTCGACGGGGAGGCCGTGGCAGTCCCACCCTGCCTTGCGCGGGACGTAATGGCCGCGCATCGTCTGGTAGCGCGGGAACACGTCCTTGAAGACGCGCGCCAGGACGTGGTGCGCGCCGGGTCGGCCGTTCGCCGTGGGCGGGCCCTCGTAGAAGATGAACGGCTCCGCGCCCTCGCGGCGGCGAATCGACTCGTGGAACACGTCGCGCTCCCGCCAGCGCTCGAGCACGAGCTGCTCGAGATCGGGAAATGCCTGCGCGGTGTCGACGGGGCGGTGGCGAGCCACTGGGTTCGATTCTACGAGTGGGCCTGGCTTTCCCCCCGGGGGGATGCCATTCCGCCCCGACGCGTGCTAAACATTTCGCGCGAATCGCCGAACCGTGCCCGGATAGGTCCGGGGGCGGACGGGGGACCCAAGTAGTACGGGGCTAACCGGCCTTAGGTGGCGCCTGGCCGGAGCGCGATCTTTCCTGCGCTAGCCCGACAGCTAACCCCGTAGGCCTGAGGAAAGAGAGGCTCGCTTGCGAAGGATCGCAGCCCTGCTGGCCGTCTCAGCGGGACTCTTTGCCGTCCTGCCGGCGGCGCCCGCGTCGGCAACGTCGGCGCAATTCAAAGTGGTCAACAAGATCAACAGGATCAGGCATGCATATGGGCTTCACCGACTGCGGCCGGCGTTCTCGCTGTTCGCTTCGGCGGCGCTCTATTCGGAGCGGATGATGCGCTCGGACTATTTCGGGCACCTGTCACGGATCCCGGTCGCCTCCCGTTGGAGAGTGGCCGGTGAGACGCTCGAGTGGCACCGGGGCTGGCGGCTGCGGCCTCGGTTCGTGGTGTCCATGTGGATGCACTCGCCCTCACACAGGGCGATCCTGCTCTCGAACCGGTTCACGCGAATTGGCGTGGGCCGCGCGCGCGGCCGATATGGCCGCACGATGGCGACCATGTGGGTCGCCCACGTCGGCCGCCATTGAGCGGCCGGACCGTCTCGGGCGGGTCCGTCACCGTGCGGACCCGTCCGGGACGCGTCCTACGATCGCCGCTCAGATGGCCTCGCTCGAGCTAGGCGACCCACTCGCCCATCGTGCCCTCCAGGCACTGCTGCGGGCAGAGGCGACGGTCCGGAAGCGCCTGGCGCTGGAGCTCGAGCGTGAGGGCGTGACGGCCGCCGGCTTCTCCGTGCTCGTGGTGCTCACCACCGCGGACGGCTCGCTGGAGCTGAAGACGCTGCGGCGCAGGCTCGGATGGAGCAAGGCGAACGCCACGGAGGTCACAGGCACGCTCGAGGCGCGCGGATTCGTGTCGCGGCGCCGGGCGCCGGAGGATCGGCGCGCGGTGGTCGTGGACCTCGAGCCCACCGGCCGCACGCTCGTCGAGAGCCTGTTCCCGGCCCACTCGCAGCGCGTCACGGCCGCGTTCGGAAATCTGGACGAGTCCGAGAAGCGCACCTTCTCGGAGCTCTGCCGGAAGCTCGCGGCCTAGGCCGAGTTCCGGGCGGCGACGCCGAGGCGCTGCCCCGGGGCCGCCTCGGCCTCCGGCACGACGACCACCTGGTCGATCCGGCCGCTGTCCACGTAGCCCTTGAGCCGCTCGGCGGCCTCGACCGGCATCGAGCCGAGCGACGGGATGCCGTGGTCGCCTGTGACCGGCATGGCCTCGCGGTACTCGAACACCGGGGCGGCGGAGCCCACCTGGCGGACTGTGTAGACGAGCCTGCCGACCACGTCGAGAGTGGCCTCGCCGCCGCAGAAGACGAAGGCGACCGGGTCGAGAGCGCGGATGGCGCGCACGACCCGCTCGGGTGGAAGGTCGAAGGCGAGCAACAGCGTGCGGAAGCCCGCGCGGCGGAGACCCAGCTCCAGCGCCTGCACGTGAAGCGACTCGACGTTGAGTCGCGGGCTCGAGTCGAACAGGAGCACGCCCTGCGGGCGGCTGGCCGGCGGGACCACGCGCCGGTTGGCGTGGAGCCAGCCGGTGGCCCACCGGTGCGCGAGCTCGCGCTCGGCGTCCCGGCCGTCGCGCTCCTCGGCCTGCTCGATCGCGGGCAGGAGCACCTCCTCGACCGTGCGCTCCACCGAGCGGACGGCGAGGCTCTCCTCCATGATCCGGTCGGCGAGCTGCTCGTCGAAGTGGTCGAAGGCGTCGAGCAGCCGGCTCGGTGAGCTCGGGCCCTCGCCGCGCTGGCGGGCGAGCTCGATGGCCGACGAGATGTTGTGCGTCTCGAGCAGCGCTCGGCGCAGCGATTCCAGCTCGGTCAGGTCGTACTGGCGGTGACCACCCTGGGTGCGACGCGGCTTCGGATACCCGAAGCGGCGCTCCCAGCTGCGCAGCGTGTTGGGGCTCACCCCCAAGAGCTCCGCTGCAGCGTTGGTCCTGATCCCGCTCACGTCGCCTCCGTCCCGGCTGAATCGCAGAATTGTCCCGCCATTACTTCCCACGTCAGCGCCACCTCTTGGGGCGTGCGTGCGACCTTGCATAGGTTTTCGGCCGGAGGAACAGCAACTTGAGACAAGTTTCTGCCGCCTGGCTAGATGTTGCGCAACCCGTGCAGTCGTTCTTGCACAGGCCCTACTCGTTGCGATGCCGGCTCAGCGGCGGCCGAACTCGCTCGGTTCGAGCGTGAGAAGCGCGGCGCGCGGGGGGCCACAGGTGGCGATCCGGGCCGCCATCATCCCCACCTCGCCGGCACTCCCCGTCGGATCGACCAGGCGCACGGGCATGACCGTCGCGTCGCACGGCCGCTGGGCGGCGACGCTGGCCTTGCGGGCGAGCTGGTCGTCCCCGAGCGGGCTGGTGACCAGGTCGAGGAGGCCTGCGCCGATCAGGGTCTGCTCCTTGCCGAAGAAGCGCTCGGCGGCCTCGCTCACGGCGCTGACGCGCAGCTCGTAGTCGAGGATCAGGAAGGCGGCCGCCTCACCGGGCAGGGCGTCGCGCGGGCAGTTCAGCACCATGCCCATGCCGCAGCGGTCGCACACGCGCTTGCGGAGCTCGGGGTGCCCGGGCGGGTCCTCGGCCGGATGGCCGCACCGCGAGCAGAACCGGATCGGCTTGGCCCGTCCCTCCCCGACAGGCGTCCACGACCGTTCAATCCGAATGAGAGCCGTCACGCCGAGCGATCACAACACGAAAGCAATGTTCCCGCCCGCGGTGCGCGGTCAATGCACCGGTTCGTGCCCGAACCTTGCGCAAAATCGGCGCAGCTACGCTGTCATGATGGCGGTGCAACAGGAGCTCTGGGGATCAGAGACGACAAAGGCAGTGGAAAACTTCCCCGTATCGGGCGAGCGCGTTCCGACGCCGGTCGTGCGCTGGCTGGGCCGGATAAAGGCCGAGGCCGCGCGGGTGAATGCCGAGCTCGGACTGCTCGAGGGCGACATCGCGGAGCGGGTCGCGGCGGCGGGCGACGAGGTCGCCGCCGGCCAGCACGACGACCAATTCCCCATCGACGTCTTCCAGACCGGCTCCGGCACCTCCTCGAACATGAACGCCAACGAGGTGATCGCGAACCTCGCCGGCGAGGGCGTGCACCCGAACGACCACGTGAACATGGGGCAGTCGTCAAACGACGTGTTTCCGTCGGCGGTGCATTTGGCGGCGGTCGATTCCACCCAAACCGACCTCCTCCCAGCCCTCGAGCAACTCGCCGCCTCCCTCTCCCAGAAGTCCCGCGACTTCGCCGACCTCGTCAAGGCCGGGCGCACGCACATGATGGATGCCGTCCCGGTGACGCTGGGGCAGGAGTTCGGGGGTTACGCGGCGCAGATTCAGCTCGGGAAAGACCGCATCGAGGACGCGCTCAAGCGATCGGTTCAGATCCCGCTCGGCGGCACCGCCACCGGCACCGGCCTCAATACACATCCCGAGTTCGCGTCGAAGGTGCGTGAACGGCTGGGGCTCGGCGAGGCCCCCCTTGACCGCTTTGAGGCGCAGGGCAACCGGGACGGACTGGTGGAGCTGCACGGGGCATTGAAGGGTGTCGCGGTGTCGCTCACGAAGATCGCGCAGGACCTCGTGCTGATGGGGTCCGGGCCGCGCACCGGGCTGGTCGAGCTGCGCCTTCCGGAGCTGCAGAAGGGCTCGTCGATCATGCCCGGGAAGGTGAACCCGGTGATCCCGGAGGTGGTGCTCCAGGTGGCCGCCCAGGTGATCGGGAACGACACCGCCGTCACGGTCGCCGGCACTCAGGGCAACTTCGAGCTGAATGTCCGAGTGCCGATGATGGCCCGCAACGTCTTCGACTCGATCACGCTGCTCACGTCAGCCGTGCGGCTCCTCTCGGAGAAGTGCGTGGACGGGATCGAGGCGAACGAGGAGAGCCTGCGCCACCACGCCGAGTCGACCCCGGCGATCGCCACCGCCCTCAACCCGTACATCGGCTACGACCTGGGCACGGAGATCGTGCAGGAGGCGGTTCGCTCCTCGCGCACGATCCGCGAGGTGGCGATCGAGAAGGGCGTGGACGAGGAGACGCTGGACAAGGCCCTCGATTTGCACGCGATGGCCCGCGGCTCGGATACCTCCTCCGACTCCGCTTCGTAACGGCTCGCGCACGCGGCCGCCCGTTTTCCCGGCGAACGGCAGCATTGAGGGGCCGGATCCGTACGGTGGTTGGGAATCGTTGCGTTTTCCGCAACGAATCCCCACCACCATGAGGAATCGGGCCGGGCGTTAGCGGGCGCGTGTGAGGTTCTTCGCCTTGCAGGCGTCGAGCGGTGCCTTCTTGTAACGAAGCAGGGGTGCGCGGATCGCGCACTCGCGCGCGGCGACGCCGCCACCGGCGGAGCCACTCCCCTCACCGCTGCCGTTCGTCGGCGCAGCACCGCCGCCGGACCCCGCGCTGCTCGCCCGGGTCGCGACCGCCGCCAGCAGATACGGCACCGGGTCGATCGGCACGGCGTTCTTGCGCAGCTCGAAGTGCAGATGCGGCCCAGTGGCGTGGCCGGTCGAGCCCACGTAGCCGAGCGTCGTCCCGCCGGTCACGCTCTGGCCCACGGACACGGCGATCCGCGACATGTGGGCGTACCAGGTCGCATAGCCGAGCCTGTGCCGGACGACCACGAGGTTCCCGTAGCCGCCGGAGTTCCAGCCCGCGAACTCGACGACCCCGACGCCCGCGGCGCCGATGCGGGTCCCAGAGGGCACTGGGAAGTCGACACCGGTGTGCGTGCGGCCGCCCTTACGACGCGCGCCAAACCCGTCCCCGATCCGGCCGGGCACGGGCCGCAGCAGCCTGACCGGCCCGACCGGTGCGCTCACTGGCGTCGTCCCGCCCGGCATCCCTCTCGATGCTCGTCCGTGTCGAAGGGCGGAGATCGTGTGAGATCCGGCCAGCCCATCCGCGGACAGGCCATACGCCCGCTGGAAGTTCCTCAGGGCGGTGTCGGTCATCGGCCCGAACACCGCGTCGATCGCACCCGGCGGGTAGCCGCGCCGGGCCAGGATGTACTGCATCGCGGCCACGTCCCACCCGCGATCGCCGCGCTTCATGGTCCGCGAGCCGAAGGCCGGCCGGCCGCGCTTGCCGAACGCGCGGCGGGTCTGGGGGCCAACGACCCCGTCGACCGCCAGGCCGCGCCGGCGCTGGAAGTGCACGATCGCGGCCTTGGTCAACGGACCTCTGACTCCGTCGACGGTGGCGCTATAGAGCCCGATTCGCTTCAGTGCGACCTGGACTGCCGCGACCTTGGGGCCTGCGGCGGCTGGGGCGGAAAAGACAAGCAGACATCCAACTGCCAATGCGATTCCACCGGTAACCACCCGGTTGAAGAGCACGCCTCCACCTTGGGGAGATCACCCCGGCCGCGCAACCCCTGAACGAGATCCTGCGAACTTTGGCGCCGAAACCTCGATACGAAAAGGGTCTGACCCTTTTCGTAGCGTTTGTCCAGGGTTAGAGGTTCACGGCGACGTACTTCGTCTCGAGGAACTCCTCGAGGCCCTCGTGGCCGCCCTCACGGCCGATGCCGCTCTGCTTGACGCCGCCGAAGGGGGCGCCGGCGTTCGAGACCATGCCCTGGTTCAGGCCGACCATTCCGGTGTCGAGGCCCTCGCACACTCGGATCGCGCGCTTGATGTCGCGGGTGAAGACGTAGGCGACGAGGCCGTACTCGGTGTCGTTGGCCTTCGCGATCGCCTCCTCCTCGGAGTCGAAGCCGCCCACCGGCGCCACCGGGCCGAAGATCTCCTCGTGGAAGACGCGGGCGTCCTCGGGCACGTCGCCGAGGACGGTCGGCTCGATGAAGTAGCCGCGGCCGTCCGGGATCTCGCCGCCGACCACCTTTGTCGCGCCCTTCGAGAGCGCGTCCTCGATCAGCTCCGACACCTTCTCCCGGGACGGCTCGTCGATCAGCGGACCGACCTTCACGTCCTCCTCGGTGCCGCGCCCGATCTTCAGCGAGCCCATCTTGTCCGCCAGCCGCTTCGTGAACTCCTCGCGCACCGACTCCGCCACGTGGAAGCGGTTGGCCGAGGTGCACGCCTCGCCGATGTTCCGCATCTTCGCCAGCAGCGCGCCCGCGACCGCCTCGTCGAGATCGGCGTCGTCGAAGACCAGGAACGGCGCGTTGCCGCCCAGCTCCATCGAGACCTTCAGCACGTTCTTCGCCGACGCCTCGATCAGCTTCCGGCCCACCTCGGTCGAGCCGGTGAACGACAGCTTCCGCAGCCGCTCGTCCTCGATCAGCGGACCGGTGGTCGATCCGGACGACGAGGTGGTGAGGATGTTGACGACACCGCCCGGCAGCCCGGCCTCCTCGAGGATCTGGGCCAGCGCCAGCATGCACAGCGGCGTCTGATGCGCCGGCTTCACGACGCTCGCGCAGCCCGCCGCGATCGCCGGCCCCAGCTTGCGCGTGCCCATCGCCATCGGGAAGTTCCAGGGCGTGATCATCAGAGTCGCGCCCACCGGCTGCTTCATGACGAGCACTCGCGAGGTGGCGTTGGCGAACTGCTTGTAGTTGCCGTCGATCCGGAGCGCCTCGCCTGAGAACCAGCGGAAGAAGTCCGCCGCGTAGACGATCTCGGCCTTCGACTCGGCCACCGGCTTCCCCATCTCGAGCGTCATCAGCGTGGCGAGCTCGTCGGCGCGCTCCGTGAGCAGCTCGAACGCCTTCCACAGCACGCCGGCGCGATCGTTCGGGGCCGAATTCCCCCATTCCTTCTGGGTTTCGACCGCCGCGTCGAGCGCAGCCATCGCGTCCTCGGGCGTGCCGTCCGCGACCTCGCAGATCGGCTCCTCGGTGGCGGGGTCGATCACTTCGAGCGTTCCGCCGCCCGTCGCGTCGCGCCACTCACCCCCGATGTAGAGCTTGTTCTGGACCTTCTCGACTACCTGCTGTTCCTCGGTGGCGATGCTCATGTCGCAACAGTCTCCGTTCCCAGTTCCTCCGATATGGCCACGTCGATCGAGTAGTCGATCGGCAGCACGATGAGCGACGGCACGTCGAGCGTCAGCGCGTGGCCCAGCCGTTCGCCGAAGTCATCGGCCGAGTCGCAGCGCCAGGCCGGCATGCCGAAGCCCTCGGCGAGCTTCACGAAGTCCGGGTTCGTGAAGTCGGTGCCGAAGTGCCGGCCGAATTTCTTGTCCTGCTTCCACACGATCGAGCCGTACTGGCTGTTCTCCCAGATCACGTTCACGAATGCGGTGCCGAGCCGCACGGCGGTCTCGAGCTCCTGGCAGTTCATGAGGAAGCCGCCGTCGCCGTTCACCGTCACGACCTTCCGCTCCGGGTGCACGAGCTTCGCCGCCACCGCCGCTGGCACCGCGAAGCCCATCCCCGCCAGGCCGTTGGCGATCAGCACGGTGTTCGGCTCGTATGCGGGGAACATCCGGCCGATCCACAGCTTGTGGAGCCCGACATCCGAGATCAGGATGTCGTCGCGCCCGAGCGCCTGACGAATCTCCCACAGCGCGCGCGGCGGCTGAACGGGGAACGAGTCGTCGTCCCTCGCCTGCTCGAAGCGGCCCAGCACCACGTCGCGCAGCTTCGCCGACCCGCCCTGGTGAGGCACGTGACGGCATTCCTCGCCGAGCCGGGTCAGCACGTTGTAGATGTCCCCGACCAGCTCGACCTCGGGGATGAAGTTGGCGTCGGTCTCCGCGGGGACGGAGTCGATGCAGATGATCGTCTTGTCGCGGTTCGGGTTCCAGTGCTCGGGCGAGTGCTCGACCAGGTCGTAGCCGATCGCCAGCACCACGTCGGCCTTGCCGAACCCGGCCATCTCGTAGTCGCCCGCCTGGAGGCCGACCGAGCCGAGTGCCTTGTCGTTGTCGGCAGGCAGGAGGCCCTTGCCCATGAAGGTCTCGGCCACCGGGATGCCGGTGGAGCGCACGAACTCGCGCAGCGCCGGGGCCGCCTTCGCGCGGATCACGCCGTTGCCGGCGAGCGCGACCGGGCGGACGGCGCCGCGGATGATGTCGGCGGCTCGGAGCAGCTCGCGCGCCGGCGGCTCCGGCAGCACCGCGCGCTTCCGCGGAAGCGGCGCGCCCTCCATCTCGGTGGCCATCACGTCCTCGGGCAGCTCGATGTGGGTGGCGCCGGGCTTCTCGCCCTCGGCCACCTTGAACGCCTTGCGCACGACCTCGGGGATGATCTCCGGGTCCTGCACGCGCGCGTTCCACTTCGTGATCGGGCGCATCACCCGCGGCAGGTCGATGTACTGGTGCGACTCCTTGTGCATCCGCTCGAGATCGCCCTGGCCGGTGAGCGCGACGAGCGGCGCGCGGTCGAGGTACGCGTCCGCGACGGCGGTCACGAGGTTGAGCGCTCCCGGGCCGAGCGTGCCGAGGCACACCCCGGCGCGGCCGGTGAGGCGGCCCCACACGTCGGCCATGTACGCGCCGCCCTGCTCGTGGCGCACCGGGATGAACTCGATCGAGGAGCGCGAGAGCGAATCGTTCAGGTCGAGCGTCTCCTCACCCGGAATGCCGAACACGTTCTTCACGCCCTCGGCCTCGAGACACTCCACGAAGACGTCGCTTGCTTTCCGCTTGGCCACCGGCTCCTGACTGTAACGTCAGAGCCTCTCGTGGCTCCCATTGCGCGCTACGCGAAGAGCGGTGACCTCCACATCGCCTACGCCGTCGAGGGCGACGGGCCCATCGACCTCGTCTGGGTTCCGCCCTGGATCTCGCATGTCGAGTACCTGTGGTCCGAACCGACGCTCGAGCGCTTCGGCAAGCGGCTGACGCAGTTCTCCCGCGTCATCACCTTCGACCGCCGTGGCTCGGGCCTGTCGGACCCCTTCTTCGGCGCGCCGACGCTCGAGGAGCAGATGGACGACGTGCTCGCCGTGATGGACGCCGCCGGCTCGGAGCGCGCCGCGATCTGCGGGACGCTCGAGGGCGGGCCGATGGCGGCGCTGTTCGCCGCCACCCACCCCGACCGGGTCACTGCGCTGGTCCTGTACGCCTCCTTCGCCAGGGCCACCTGGGCGCCGGACTACGACTGGGCCTGGACCGCCGAGCACCGCAACCGGGAGATGGGCCTGCTCATCGAGCACTGGGGCGAGGGCCTCGTGGCCTCGCTGCGTCGCGCCGAGCATGCGCGACGAGCCCGGCTTCATGGAGTGGGCCGGGCGGCTGGAGCGGCTGGCGGCGAGTCCCGGGACCATCCGCCGGATCTTCGAGCTGATCGGCGAGTTCGACGTCCGCGGCGTGCTGCCCTCGATTCGCGTGCCGACCCTCGTGATGCACAGGGACCGCGACACCTTCATCAAGGTCGAGCACTCCCGCTACATGGCGTCGAAGATCCCGGGCGCGCGGTACGTCGAGCTCGAGGGCGAGGACAACATGTTCTCGCTGGGCGACTCGGAGGCTGTGATCGGCGAGATCGAGGAGTTCCTCACCGGCACCCGGCACGATCGCGAGCCCGATCGGATGCTCGCCACGGTGCTGTTCACGGACATCTGCGACTCCACCAGCCGCGCCGCCGCGATGGGCGACCGCGGCTGGCGCTTCCTGCTCGAACGCCACGACGCGCTGTTCCGGCAGGCGCTCGACCGCCACCGGGGCCGGGAGGTCAAGCGCACCGGCGACGGCTTCCTCGCCACCTTCGACGGGCCCGCGCGGGCTATCCGCTGCGCGGCCTCCGTGGCCGAGGCGATGGGCACGCTCGGGCTGCAGATCCGGGCGGGGCTGCACACGGGAGAGCTGGAGGTGATGGACGGCGACCTCGGCGGGCTCGCCGTGCACATCGCCTCACGGGTGATGGGCGCAGCAGCGCCGAACGAGGTGCTGGTGTCCGGAACGGTCAAGGACCTGGTGGTGGGATCCGGCATCGAGTTCGAGGACCGGGGCGAGCGGGAGCTCCGCGGGGTGCCGGGCGAATGGCGCCTGTTCGCGGTGAACTAAAGGAATCGGGCGGAATACCGACCGCTACCTTGAACCCGTAGTCGAGTTCAAGGACCCAATGCGCCGTTCCGCCCCAGCAGTCGCCGCTCTGCTTCTCTGCGCCGCCGTGCCCTCCACGGCGGGCGCCGCTGTGCGCCACGTGTTCCGCGGCGCCGGCTTCGGACACGGGATCGGGATGAGCCAGTACGGCGCGTACGGCTACGCGCTCGAGGGCGCCAAGTACCAGGGGATCCTGGCGCACTACTACAAGGGCACGGCTCTCTCGACGCTCTCGCCCGGGTCCGTTCGAGTGCTGCTCCAGCCGGTGGACCCGTACATCCGGGTGCGCGGAGCCACGTCCGTCGGCGGGCGCTCCATCAAGCCGGAGAACACGTACATCGCGAAGCGCGGCGGCGCGGGCATCGTCGTGACGAACGCGCGCGGACGGCGGATGTTCAACTTCTCCGCCTCGTCGATCAAGTTCAGGGGCGCGGACCCGTTGCGGCTGCTCGGTCCGGCGCTCAACGGCGTGACGAGCGGCCTCTACCGCGGCTCGATCGAGGTGCGGCTCGACGGCGGCGGCGTGACCTCGATCAACGAGCTCGACATGGACAGCTACATCCGTGGGGTCGTGGCGGGCGAGATGCCCAGCTCATGGCCACTCGAGGCGCTGAAGGTTCAGGCGGTGGCGGCGCGGACGTACGCGCTCTCGACCGCGAAGACGACCGGCGCCTTCGACCAGTACCCCGACACCCGCTCCCAGATGTACCGCGGCGTGACCGGCGAGAGCGTCCGGAGCGACGCCGCCGTGGCCGACACCGCGCGGGAGATCGTCACCTACGACGGCACGCCGGCGGTGACGTACTACTTCTCCACCTCGGGCGGCCAGACGGAGAACGTGGAGTTCTCGTTCATCGGCGCGCTGTCGAAGCCCTGGCTCGTGAGCGTGCCGGACCCGTACGACAACCAGTCGCCCTACCACCGGTGGACCGTGCGCTTCTCGGCCGCCAGTCTCGACCGTGCCCTGGGCGCCCCGGGGGCGTTCAAGCGGCTGAAGGTCACCGAGCGCGGCGAGTCGCCGCGAGTGGTTCGCGCGAAGGTGGTGGGCACCGCCGGCACCCGCTCCGTGACCGGGCCGCAGGTGCGCACGGCCCTCGGCCTGCGCGACACGTGGTTCACCGACTACCGGGTCGCCAGCTCCTCCGTGCGCCCCCGCTCCGCCCGCCCGTCGAGCTGGGGCCCGCGGCCCGCCGCGGCCCGCGTGCTCACCGGCGCCTTCCAGCCCGCGCCGCGCTCGCACGTGCTCGGAATCGAGCGCCGCGGCGCGCGCGGCCAGTGGCACCTCGCTGCGCGAGCCCGCACGTCACGCTCAGGGCGCTACCGCGTCACACTGACTCGGTCCGGCGTGTACCGCGTCACGTACGGCGCGGTGAAGGGGCCCGCGGTCCGCATCCGCTAGCCCGCCCGTCGGGCCCGCGCCACCGGACCCGCCCTAAGGGGTTGGGCGCTTTTTGTACTGAGGTGAGTACATAAAACGCCCCACCCAGCCTCAGTGCCGTCGTTCGAACCGCGCGACGGCCTTAGAACCGCGCGGCGGCCTACGACCGCGCGGCGGCCAGGCTGCGGATGAGCTGAACGGTCTCCGGCGCGGCCTTCTCCACCGAGCCGGAGTCGAAGGGCGGCTGGGGGTCGTACTCGATTCCGAGCTGGATCGCCTGAGCCACCTCGGGCCCCGCGATCTTCGCGGCCAGGACGAGCCCCATGTCGATGCCCGACGACACGCCCGCCGCGGTGATCACCTTGCCCTGCTCCACGACGCGCCGGCCTGTGGGCCGCGCGCCGTAGCGCTCGAGGTCGTCCATGTCGAGCCAGTGCGTCGTGGCCTCGAGGCCGTCGAGCAACCCGGCCGCGCCGAGGAGCAGCGAGCCGGTGCACACGGACGTCGTCCACTCCGAGGTCTCGTGCGCGCGGCGGATCCACCCGACAAGCCGCTCGTCCTCGAGGAAGTCGTTCGTACCGGTCCCGCCTGGGACGAGCACGATCTCGGGATCGGGCAGGTCCTCGAACGCGGCGGTCGCCTCGATCCCGAGCATGCCGAGTTGTCGTTGCGCACCACGCCCGGCTCGTGCGCCAGCCAGGTCACGCTCGCGCCCGGGAGGCGCGAGAGCACCTCGTACGGACCCACGGCGTCCAGGGCGGTGAAGCGGTCGTACAGCGGGATGGCGATCCTCATGACGGCGACGCTACACCGCGGTCAGCTCGGCGTGAAGCGGAACGTTACGACGTCGCCGTCCTGCATCACGTACTCGCGGCCCTCCACGCGCGTCAGCGCCTTTTCGCGCGCCGCCGTGTAGCCGCCGGACTCCACGAGCGCCTCCCAGGGCGTGACCTCGGCGGCCACGAAGCCGCGCTCCATGTCGGTGTGGATCGCCCCGGCCGCCTGGCGGGCGCGGGTGCCGCGCGGGATCGCCCAGGCGCGCGCCTCCTTGTCCTGTCCGCCGGTGAAGAACTGGATCAGGTGGAGGAGCGCGAAGGACTCGCGGATGACGGTCTCGAGGCCCGACTCCTCGACCCCGAGCTCGTCCCTCATGGCCGACGCGTCGTCGTCCCCGAGCTCGGAGAGCTCGGCGTCCAACCGCGCGCTGACGGCGGTGGCGCGGGCGCCCAGAGCCTTCGCGTGCTCGACCAGCGCCGCGGGCGGCTCGAGCGGCTCGCCCTCGGCCACGTTGGCCACGTACAGGACCGGCTTGGACGTGAGGGCGGAGAGCCTCGTGAGCGCCCCCGGCGCATCCTCCGGCTCCGGGACCGTCCGGACGGTGCGCCCCTCGCTGAGAGCCTCCACGACCGCCCGCAGCCACCGCTCCTCCGCAACCGCCACCTTGTCCAGCGACTTCGCCTGCTTCGACACCCGCTCGAGGCGCCGCTCCGCCTGCTCCAGGTCGGCGTAGATCAGCTCGGTCTCGATCGTGTCGACGTCCGCCAGCGGGTCCACGCGCCCCTCGGGGTGCACCACCTGCGGGTCGTCGTGCGCGCGGACCACGTGCAGGATCGCGTCGGTCTCGCGGATGTTCGCCAGGAACTTGTTGCCGAGCCCCTCGCCCTGGTGCGCGCCGCGGACCAGGCCCGCGATGTCGTGGAACTGGATCGTCTCGTGCACGACCGGGCGCGCGCCCACCGTCGCGGCCACGCGATCGAGGCGCTCGTCCGGGACACCCACGATCGCGACGTTCGGCTCAACCGTCGTGAACGGGTAGTTGGCGGCCTGGGCACCGGCGCGCGTAAGCGCGTTGAACAGCGAGGATTTCCCCGCGTTCGGCATACCAACGATGCCTATCTTCATACTCGCAACCGCATGCTCGCCCAGGCGAAACTAGAGGACGGCCAGATCGTCCAGGTCGGCGCGCAGAAGGTGCGCTACGTACGGAGGAAGGCGAGCGACGCGACCCCCGGCGACCTCCCGATCGTGATCCTCCACGGCTGGGGGGCCCACATCGAGGCGGTCGCACCGATTCTCGCGGCACTCGAGGGCGCGCCCGACGTGATCGCGCTCGACCTGCCCGGATTCGGCGAGAGCGACCCGCCCCCTGAGGCCTGGGACGTGGACTGCTACGCCCGCTTCATGATCCATTTCCTCGACGAGCTCGCCGTGGACCGCGCCCACCTGGTGGGGCACTCGCACGGCGGGCGCGTGTCGATCGCGCTGGCCGCCGACGAGCCGGAGCGGGTCGGGCGGCTACTCCTGATCGACTCGGCGGGGATTCCGCCCAAGCGTGGCTGGCGCTACCGGCGCCGGGTGGCGGTCGCGAAGCTGGGCCGGCTCGCCGCGAAGATCGGCGGCGGACCCGGCCGGCGGCTGCAGGAGCGGATGCGAGCGCGGGTGGCGTCGCGTGACTATCTCGAGGCATCTGAGGCGATGCGCGGAACGTTCCGCGCGGTAATCGCCGCCGACCTGCGGGACCGGCTGCCGCGCGTGCGGGCCTCGACGCTGCTCGTGTGGGGCGACCAGGACGACGACACGCCGCCCTGGATGGGACAGCAGATGGAGGAGCTGATCCCCGACGCGGGCCTCGTGGTCCTCGAGGGAGCGGGGCACTACAGCTACGCGGACTCGCCCGGCCAGTTCCGGGCGGTGGCCCGCCGCTTTCTGCTGGAGCAGCCCCGCGAGGCCGCGAACGGGTGACGGCCATCGGGCTCATCGCCGCGGGTCTTGGCCTCCTCGTCCTGATCGCCGGGCGGCTGCATTTCATGCTGCATCTGTTCCAGCTCGAGCACTACGAGCCCGCTCGCCTGCGCGTCTGGGTCGAGCGCCGGGGTGCCCGGGTCGATCGAGAGCTGCTCGTCGGATGCCTGGTGGCCGGGGTGGCACTCACCGCGGCGGCCGCCGCCGGCGTGCTCATGCTGGAGGTGGGGGTGATCGCCGGGGGCTGGCTGGCATGGAGGGGCCTCCGATTGCTCCGCCGGCCGCAGACGAAGCCGCTCGTGTTCACGCCCCGCGCGCGGCGCCTGTTCGTCGCCGCGCTCGCGATACCCGTCCTGGTGCTCGCCCTGGCCGCGGTCGCCGTGCTGGCGGGAGCGCCCGCGTGGGTCGCGGCCGTGATCGGCACCGCCACCGCCGTCCTCGGCGTCGTGGCCGCGCCCGAGCTGCTCTTTGCGGCCGACGTCGCCGTCAGGCCCATCCAGGAGCTCGACAACCGCCGCTTCGTGCGGCGCGCGCGGGACAAGCTGGCCGAGATCGACCCGCTCGTCGTGGGCATCACCGGCTCGTTCGGCAAGACCACCACGAAGGTGTGCGCGGCCGCCGTGGCCGAGCTGCGCGGCCCGGCATACGCGACGCCCGCCTCCTACAACACCTTCCTCGGCGTCGTCCGCGCAATCAACGAGGGCCTCACCGCGAGGCATCGCACCCTGATCGCCGAGATGGGCGCCTACCGCCTCGGCGACGTGGCCGAGCTGTGCGACCTGGTCCACCCCAGGATCGGGATCCTCACTGCAATCGGCCCGGCCCATCTGGAGCGGTTCGGCTCGCTCGACGCCATCGAGCAGGCGAAGGGAGAGCTGGCCGAGGGTCTGCCCGGCGACGGCACCTACATCACGACCGCCGACGACGAGCGCTGCCTGCGCACGACCGAGCGGACCCAGGCGCGCGTCCTTCTGTTCAGCGCGGCCGGCGCGCCGAACGCGGACGTCACGGCCCACGACATCGAGATGGCCGAGGGAACCACCCGGTTCACGATGCGGCACGGCACCGAGGAGGTCACGGTCCGCTCCAAGCTGCTCGGCCGGCACAACGTGGCGAACCTGCTCGCCGCCGCGGCCGTGGGCATCAGCCTCGACCTTCCGCTCGACGCCATCGGCCGCGCGCTCTCGCGGGTGAGCCCGCCCGCGCACCGGCTCGCGCCGATCCTGAACCGCCAGGCCGGAATCGTGGTGATCGACGACGCCTACAACTCGAACCCGGTCGGCGCCGCCGCGGCGCTGGAGGTGCTCGCGTCGCACGAGGCGCAGCGCAGGCTGCTCGTGACACCCGGGATGGTGGAGCTGGGCGACCGCGAGGCTGAGGAGAACGAGCGCTTCGGCACGCAGGCGGCGGCGGTGTGCGACCTCGTGGTGCTGGTGGGCGAGCAGCGCTCGCGCCCCATCCGGGCCGGCCTGACGGCCGCCGACTTCCCCGACGACCGCATCCATGTGGTCGCCAACTCGTCCGAGGCCGAGGCGCTCCTCGCCAAGACGACCCGCCGCGGCGACGTGGTGCTCTTCGAGAACGACCTGCCGGACCTCTATGCAGAGGACGGCAACGGGTCCGCCGGTAACTTTCCGCGCCAATGACGCAGCAGGGCCAGCGGGTCGCCGTCCTCTTCGGCGGCCCATCCGTTGAGCACGATGTCTCGATCATCAGCGCGCAGCAGCTGATGGCCGTGATGGAGCCGAGCCACGAGCCGATTCCGGTCTATCTCGCCCGCGACGGGCGCTGGTGGACCGGGGACGCGCTGCGCGACATCGGCGCCTTCGGCCGCGACCAGCCGGCCGGTGCCGAGCCCTGCGAGCTGCGCCTGGGACGCGATGGAGCGCCGTTCGCCTCGCCCGGCGGCTCGCGCTTCAAGGGCGACCGCGACCTCCACGTCGATGTCGCAGTCAACTCGATCCACGGCACCGGCGGCGAGGACGGCAGCCTGCTCGGCGCGCTCGAGCTGAGCGGCGTCCCGTACGTAGGCGGCGGCGTCGCCGCCGCGGCGGTGGCAATGGACAAGCGGCTCGGGAAGCTCGTCTTCCAGGAGGCGGGCGTGGAGGTGTGCCCGCACACCGTCCTGCATCGCCAGTACTGGACCGGCGACCGAGAGGACGCGCTGCGCCGGGCCTGCGAGCAGGGGCTGCCCTGCTACGTGAAGCCGGTCTCGCTCGGATCGTCGATCGGCGTGGCGCGCGTTACAAGCGCCGAGGAGCTCGAGGAGGCGCTGGAGCTCGCCTTCGAGCTGGATCAGACCGCCCTCGTGGAGCCCGCGCTCGATGACTGCGTGGAGGTGAACGTCGCGATCCTCGGCAGCCGCCGCACCGGCCTGCGCGCCTCCGAGGTCGAGCAGCCCGTGCGCGACACGGAGGCCGCGCTGTCCTTTGAGGACAAGTACCTCCGCGGCGGTGGCAAGGGCGGGGCGGCGAAGGGCGCAGGCGGCGGCACCAAGGAGGGCGGCTCGGAGGGCATGGCGAGCGCCGACCGGATCATCCCCGCCCCGGTCTCGGACGCGGCACGGGAAGCGCTCGTGAACGCCGCGAAGGCCGCCCACACGGGCCTCGGGTTCTTCGGCGTCGTCCGGTACGACTTCTTCCTGAGGGAGGAGGAGGGCGGCGCGCCGCAGGTGATCCTCAACGAGGCGAACACCGTGCCCGGCTCGTTCGCCTTCTACCTGTTCGAGCCGGCCGGCGTGTCGTTCCCGGAGCTCGCCGACACCCTGCTCGACATCGCCTTCGCGGAGGCCGCCGAGCGCCGCGCCACCACGCGCACGTTCGAGTCGGTCCTGATCTCCGAGCACCAGAGGCGCTAGCGCGATGCCCGGCAAGGTGGTGGTAGCGAGCGGGGGCCGCAGCCTCGAGCGCGAGGTGAGCCTGCGCTCTGGGGGCCGCGCCGCGGACGCGCTCGGCACCCTCGGCTACGACGTGACGGTGATCGACCCCGATGCCCGCTTCGTGCGCCGCATCCGCGAGCTCGAGCCCGACTTCGTGTTCGTGGCCATGCACGGCCGCGGCGGCGAGGACGGCACGCTCCAGGACCTCCTGGAGATTCTCGGCGTGCCGTACACCGGCTCGGACGTGCACGCGTCCGGCCGCTGCCTCGACAAGCACTCGTTCAAGCAGCTGATGCAGGCGCAGGGACTCGCCACGCCGGAATGGCACTCGTTCAACAGGGAGGCGTTCTCCGAGTTCGGGGCTGCCGAGAGCCTCGACCAGCTCGCCGAGCAGCTCGGCTTCCCGTTCGTGCTGAAGCCGGCGCGCCAGGGCTCGTCGCTCGGGATCAAGTTCGTCGAGACACCCGAGCAGTTCGGCCCCGCCATCGTGGGCGCGCTCAACTACGACGACCGCGTGCTGATCGAGCGCTACGTGGCCGGGCGCGAGCTGGCCGTGACGGTGCTCGGCCCGGCCGAGGCGCCCGACGTGCTGCCGGTGATCGAGATCGAAACCGAGGAGCCGTTCTACACGTTCCGGGCCCACTACGAGCCCGGCGCGGCGACGATGCGCGAGGCCGACCTCGACGATGCAACCCGCGACCGGGTCGAGCAGGTGGCCGCACAGGCCTACCGGGCGGCGGGCTGCCGCGACCTCGGCCGCGTGGATCTGATCCTCGACGAGAGCTCGACTCCGCAGGTGCTCGAGATCAACACGATCCCGGGCCTGACGGAGACCGGGCCCACGCGCTACGCCGCGCAGGCGGCCGGCATGGACTTCACCGACCTGATCGGCCGCGTGATCTCCCGCGTCACCGCGTCATGAGGCGCGCCACGGCGTCGCCCAGGAACGCGCCCGCCACCACGTCGGACGGGTAGTGAACGCCGAGATACGGGCGCGACAGCGCCATGGCCGCCGCCACGGCGTGGAGGGGCGCGCTCGGCAGCCCGGCCGATGCCAGCGCCCGCGCGCCGGCGAACGAGGTCGAGGCGTGCGCGGACGGATAGGAGCGGCCGGACAGCACCGGCGTGAGCGCCGGCAGCTCCTCCTCGAGCACGGGGCGGGCCCGCCGCACCACGTATTTCACGGCTGTGTTGAGCGCCAGCGTGACCAGCACGATCTCGATCGCGCGCACGTAGTCATCGCGCCGGCGCGCGCTCACCACGCCGCCGGCGACGGCGATCGCGTTCCAGAGCAGCCCGTTCTCGCCCGCCTGCGCCAGCCGGATCATCGCCCGCTCGACGCCCGGCGAGTGCCCCCGCGTGCGAAGGAGGCGCAGCAGCCGGAGGTCGAGCGCGGCTAACGCCCGCAAGCTCTAGAAGCCCACCCGATGGTCCTCGGTGTCGAGCCGCACGTACACGACCTGCGACAGGTCGATGTGCACGTCCGAGTCCTGCGTCTGCAGCTCGAACCAGCGGTCGGCGCTCGAGTTCGACAGGGCCTTGCGGAACTCGTCGTGGACCTCCTGGGACACGCGTACGGGCAGCACCTGGCCGCCCTGGAAGCCGATATCGATACGTCGCGGGGCGTCAGCCATCAATGATTCTCCGGGGACTCGACCAGCTCGGTGAGCACCCCGCCGGTCGACTTCGGGTGCAGGAATGCCACGCGGCTGCCGCGGATGCCGGTGCGGGGCTGCTCGTCGATCAGCCGGAGGCCGGCGTCGCGCACAGCCTCGAGGGCGGTGTCGATGTCGTCCGTCCCGTACGCCACGTGGTGAAGGCCGGGTCCGCTCCGCTCAAGGAACTTCCCGACCGCCGTGTCCGGACCGAGTGGCCGCAGCAGCTCGACGTGGCTGTCGCCCACTCCGAGCAGCACGGCCTCGACGCCCTGCTCCTCCACCGTCTCGCGGTGCTGGAGCGGCATGCCGAGCCGCTCGCCGTAGAGGGCGATCGCCTCGTCGAGATCCTCGACCGCGACTCCTATGTGATCGATCCGTCCGAACACGGGACGGATCAGTCTACGAAGGCGGGTTGTCCCGCAGGCGCTCAGCCGCCGCGACGCGGGCCTTGCCTGGCTCGGCCAAGGGCACGACGCGGCGCCGACGGCCGTTCGAATCGCCCCCGCCGCCGCCGTCGCGGTAGTCGCCGACGATGCGCTCGATGTCCTCGCGCTCGAGCACCTCGTTCTCGAGCAGCGTGTGCGCCAGCGTGTCGAGCAGCGGGCGGTTCTCGCTAACCATCCGGAGCGCGCGGCGGTGCGCCAGGTCGGTCAGGTACTGCTGCTCCTCGTCCACCTGGCGGCGGGTGTGGTCCGACATCGCGTAGTCGTCCGTCGGAATCTGCTTCGACATCAGCTCCGTGCCCATGCCGTACTCGGTGACCATCTTGCGGGAGATTTCGTGGACCTTGCGGAGGTCGTCGGAGGCGCCCGTCGTGATCGTGCCGAAGATGAGGTGCTCGGTGACGCGGCCGCCGAGGAGCACGACCATGTAGTCGAGCAGCTCCTCCTTCGACTTCAGGTAGCGATCCTCCTCGGGCAGGTTCAGCGTGTATCCGAGCGCCCGGCCGCGCGGGATGATCGAGATGCGGTGGACCTTCTCCACCGACGCGAGCAGCTCGGAGCAGAGCGCGTGGCCGGCCTCGTGGTAGGCCACCACCCGCTTCTCGTGATCCGTGATCACGCGCCGCGACTGCATGCCCGCCACGACCCGCTCGAGGGCGCCCTGGAAGTCCGTGGTCTTCAGCTCGTCGCGGTGCTCGCGGCCGGCGAAGATCGCCGCCTCGTTGCAGATGTTGGCGAGGTCGGCGCCGGTCATGCCGCTCGTCTGGCGCGCCACGGCCTCCATGTCCACGTCCGCGGCGAGCGGCTTGCCCTTGGTGTGCACCTTGAGGATGTTGCGGCGGCCCTTGAGATCCGGCGGCGTGACGAGGATCTGGCGGTCGAAGCGGCCGGGCCGGAGCAGCGCCGGGTCGAGCTTCTCGAGCAGGTTCGACGCGGCGATGACGACCACGTTGTCCGCCCCTCCGAAACCGTCGAGCTCGACGAGCAGCTGGTTCAGCGTCTGGTCCTTCTCGCCCGAGATGTCATTGCCGCGCGTGGCGCCCACGGCGTCGAGCTCGTCGATGAACACGATCGCGGGCGCGGCCTTGCGGGCCTGGCGGAAGAGCCTGCGGATGCGCGCCGCTCCCAGCCCGGCGAACATCTCGACGAACGAGGAGGCGGACTGGGCGAAGAACTTCGCGTTCGACTCGTTCGCGACCGCCTTGGCGAGCAGCGTCTTGCCGGTGCCGGGCGGGCCGTGCAGGAGGATGCCCTTGGGGACCTTCGCCCCGAGCGCCTTGAAGCGCTTCGGATCGCGCATGAACTCCACGACCTCGCGGAGCTCGTCCTTCGCCTCCTCGCAGCCGGCAACGTCGCCCCACCGCACCGAGCTGGACGACGAGGGCGCGATCTCGGTCGGCTTCGTGCGCGGCATGTACTGGACCATCCAGACGACGGCGACCGCGATGAGGCCCATGAAGATGATCGGCAGCCAGGTGAGCGCGAAGCTCTGCATGTCGTCCCAGAACGACCCTCCGGAGGCGGCCGGGAGCAGCTCGTCGGGCTCGAACTCGAGCCGGACGGCGTCGGTGCCGTCGCTCCGCGAGAGCACCTTCGAGGAGGGGTCGAGGACCCAGCCCTCGGGCAGATCGGCGCCCGGCGCGCGCAGGGCGTCCCGGACCGCGTCGCTCGCCTCACCGCAGTTGAGCTGCGACGAGTCCAGCACCGTGAGCTTGTAGGGGCCCCGGTCGAGATCCAGCTCGCCGAGCTGCTGGTGGCGGGCGATCTCGAGCGGAATCGTGCAGGAGGCCGAGCCACCGGCCGCGGCGGCGAACGCCGTGCCCGGCGCGGCCAGCGCAATCAGGACGGCCAGCACGGGCAGGCTGCGGAGGGCTCCCCTCATTCAGTACCCCAATCGGCCATCCGTGGCTTCTCCATGAGTGCTACGCGACCCTGACTAGCCGGGGATTGGCCCTGAAGCGCCGTCCGGCCTTGGCGCAGTCGTCTCCGTCGAGCCGCACGACGTCCGCCGTGAAGTCGTTCGCACCCTGTACGAGCGACGAGCCGACGCCGTACGCGTCGACCGGCGCGCCGTCGCGCTCGAAGGCCGCGATCTTCTCGGCGTCGAAGCCGCCGGAGGCCACGATGTGCACGTGCTCGTGGCCTGCGGCGTCGAGCGCGTCGCGCACCATCTGGACGAGCTCTCTGTTCACGCCGGTCGGACTGAAGTCGCCCATCCGGGTCCACAGAGAGCGGTCGACGATCAGCTCGGACGTGTCAAGCCGGACGCCCCAGAGCCGCTCGCCCAGCGCGTCGGCCACGTCGAGCGCGGTTCGCACCGAGTCGTTCTCGAAGTCCACGAGGACGGTCACGTTCATCGCGTCGGCGTAGCGGTCCGCCCACGCCCGCGCCGCGGCCACGGTGTCGCCGCCGAACGCGGCGATCAGCCCGTGCGGCACGGTCCCGACGCCCCGGCCGCCCCACCAGGACGCCTGCGCGTCGGTCGAGACGCCGATCGCGCCGGCCACGTGTGCCGCCCAGCCGTCACCCGTCTGGACGAGCCAGTGGTCGTGGCGCGCCGGGAAGAACAGGATCGGCTTCCCGTTGGCGGCCTCCACGACCCGGCGCACGTTGCGCATGATCCGCGTGCGCCGCGACAGCACCCCGAGGTAGACGGTCTCCAGGTGCGCGAACAGGGAGTAGTCGCCGTCGATCTGGAGCACCGGCTCCCACGGCTCGATCTCGTCGGCCTCGTGGAGGGCGTGGACCTCGAGCCCGGGCCAGTCGTCCACGCAGAGCTTCAGCACCGCGACCGCCTCGTCGATGCCGCCGAGCACGGAGTGCTGCTTCTGGAACACCTGAACGGTCACCTGCGGGTGCCGCCCCAGATCGACGAGCACATCCCGGGTGAAGTTGAAGTAGGCGTCCGAGTAGTAGCCCTGGCGAATCCGCTCGACGGGCAGCCGGAACACCTCAGGATCGAGGCGCTCGCGGGTGGAGGCGCTACTCGCCACCCTCGACTCGCAGGATCTCCTCGAGCGCTGCCCGGCCGACCTGGAGCTGCTCGTCGGTCGGCTCGCGGGTGCCCACGGCGCGCTGGATCTCGAAGCCGGGCCGGCGCATCATGCGGGTGACCGCGGAGTCCGGATGGCGCTCGCCCCAGGCGAACATCTCAACCGCGACGGCGGCGCTCCCCAGGCCGACGGCGGCCTCGGCCGCGGGGCCGCGCAGCCCGGTGCGGCGAAGCGCCACGTTCCCCACAGCGGCGGCCGCGAGCATCGGCGCGACGAGGTGCGAGCCGCAGCGGTCGTGCTCCTTGCTCGCGTCGGCGGCGTCGGCGCCCTCCTCGTAGCCCGCGATCGCCTTGTGCTCCACGCCGTGGTAGGCGGCCAGATCGCCACTCCGCAGCGCCAGCAGCGCCGGCGCGAGGCTCACCAGCGCGACGGCGGTCTCGCGCGCGGCCGTGCGCCTGCCCGGCTGTCGGGCGCCGGCCGTGCGGATCGCCTGGCCGGCGAGCGCCGCGGCGCCCATGGAGCCGAGCGTCTTCACGTCCTGCATGGGGAGCCGCGCGTCGGGCAGCGCCCGCTTCACCAGCGGGATGACCGCCATGGCCTCGGCGAGCTTCACGACTCCGCGCACGCCCGGGATCCGCTCGGACGCCGCGCCGCCAAGGTCGGGCTTGCGGCCGGACGCGACCTTCACCTCGCCGTCCTTCGTGCGCACGGCGGCGGCCCAGTGGGTCGGGCCATGGACCAGCAGGCCGTTGCGCAGCGCCATGCCGCCCAGTCGAAGTTTGTCCTCCGGGACAGGGGCCGTCATGCTCAAAGGTTAGATGCTCGCCGCCGGACTCTCATACCGCGAGAGCGGTCCTGCGGATGGCCCGGTCGCGCTGATGCTGCACGGCTATCCGGAGTCGTCCTACATGTGGGAGGGCGTGATGCCCGCCGTTGCGGCCGCCGGCTGGCGCGCCATCGCGCCCGACCTCGCCGGCTTCGGCGACTCGCCGCCCGACCCGCCCGGCACCTGGGAGCGGCGCGTGGACTCCGTGGAGCGCTTCCGCCGCGAGCTCGGGATCGAGCGGTGCGTGCCGGTGGTGCACGACTGGGGAGGGCTGATCGGCCTGTGGTGGGCGTGTGACCACCCCGACGCGGTCGAGGCGCTGGTGATCAGCTCGACCGGCTTCTTCCCGGACGGGCGGTGGCACGGGATGGCGAAGGCGCTCCAGGAGCCCGGCGTGGGCGAGCAGGCGCTCGAGTCGGCCGACCGGGACGGCTTCGGCCAGATGCTGCGGTCCCAGTGTCCGGGGATGACCGACACGGCGCTCGACGAGTACTGGAAGGCCTACGCCGACGAGGACCGCCGCCGCGGCCAGCTCGAGATGTACCGCTCGGGCGACTTCTCCAAGCTCGAGCGGTTCGACCTCGCCTCGCTCGGCGTTCCGGTCCTCCTCGTGTGGGGCGAGGACGATCAGTTCGCCCCCGTGGCCGGCGCCCACCGGTTCGAGCGCGAGCTGCCGGACACGGAGCTCGCGGTGATCGGCGGGGCGCGCCACTTCGTGTGGGAGGACGCGCCCGCCGAGTGCGCCGCGGCGCTCACGGGCTTCCTTGCGAGACTTACCTGAGTGGAAGAGCAGCTGTTCGAGATGGAGGAGCCGGCCTCGGGGCCGGACGCCGGCGAGGTGGCCGGCCAGCCGCTGGCCGCCCGGATGCGGCCGCGGTCGCTCGGCGAGTTCGTGGGCCAGGAGCACCTGCTCGCGCGCGGGTCCGCGCTACGCACCGCGATCGAGGACGGCAGGCCCCACTCGATGATCCTGTACGGGCCGCCGGGCACCGGGAAGACGACGCTGGCCCGGCTGCTCGCGGTCAACGCGCGAGCGGCCTTCGAGGAGGCGTCAGCGGTGAATGCCGGGCGCGCGGAGGTGCGCGCCGTGATCGACCGCGCCCGCCACCGGCTCCAGACGAGCGGCGAGCGCACGATCTTCTTCCTCGACGAGATCCACCGCTTCAACAAGGCGCAGCAGGACACCCTCCTGCCGGCTGTCGAGGACGGCACCGTCGTGCTGGTGGGCGCCACCACCGAGAACCCCTACTTCGAGGTGAACTCGGCGCTCCTGTCGCGGTGCCGGATCTACGAGCTGCGCTCGCTCGAGGACCAGCACGTGCTCGCCCTGCTTCAGCGCGCGCTCGGGGCCGAGCAGGGCCTCGCGCAAGCGCCGAGGGTGGACGACGATGCGCTCGAGTTCCTCGCGGCCCGCTCGGCGGGCGACGCGCGCACAGCGCTGTCGGCGCTCGAGCTCGCGGCCGAGACGGTGGGCGAGGGCGGTGCGGTCACCCTGCGCGTGGCGGAGGACGCCCTCCAGCGCAGCGCGATTCTGTACGACAAGGGCGGCGATCTCCACTACGACCTGATCTCGGCCTGGATCAAGTCCACGCGCGGGTCCGATCCGGACGCCTCGCTCCTCTACCTGGCGGCGATGATCGAGGGCGGCGAGGACCCGCGCTTCATCGCGCGGCGGATGATCGTGCTCGCGAGCGAGGACATCGGGAACGCCGACCCGCGCGCGCTGCAGGTGGCGGTGAGCGCCGCTCACGCCGTGGAGCACGTCGGGATGCCGGAATGCGCGCTGAACCTGGCCCAGGCGGCCGTGTACCTGGCGCTGGCGCCGAAGTCGAACGCCTCGTACGAGGGCATCAAGCGGGCGCGCGCCTGGGTGCGCGAGCACGGGACGCCGGAGCCGCCCGCGGCGCTGCGGAGCGCCGCCTATCCGGGCGCGAAGAAGCTCGGCCGCGGGCTCGACTACGACTACCCGCACGCCCGTCCGGAGGGCGTCTCCGACCAGGAGCTCATGCCCGCCGACGCGGTCGGCGAGCGCTTTCTCGAGCTCTCCGAGCACGGCGAGGAAGCGGAGCTCCGCGAGCGGCTCGAGCGGATACGGCGCGCTCGCGGCCGCGGCTGACAGAATTCCGGCTCATGGAAGCTGCGCTGCGGCCTGCCGAGGCCACCGAGCTCGAGTCCTTCAGCCCGTTCGACGGGAAGCGCATCGGCGCCGTGCCGACGATCACGCCTGGGCAGGTCCAGTCGGTGGTCGACGACGTGGCGAGCGTCCAGCCGTTCTGGGCGCAGCTGCCGCTGGTCGATCGCGCCCGCTACATGCGCCGGGCCGCGCAGGCGATCATCGACCAGATCGACGAGCTCGCCCAGCTGCTCTCGCGCGAGCAGGGCAAGGTGCTGAACGAGTCGTACGTCATGGAGCTGCTCCCCACGATCGACTCGCTCCGCTGGCTGGCCGACTCCGGCCCGGAGATCCTCGACGACGAGCGCATCCCACTCCCGATCTTCCTCAAGCAGAAGCGCGCCCGGTTCACGTACGAGCCGCTCGGCGTGGTGGGCGTGATCGCGCCCTGGAACTATCCGTGGTCGATCCCGTTCGGCGAGGTGGCGATCGCGCTGATGGCCGGCAACGGCGTGGTCCTGAAGCCGGCCTCGCTCACCCCCCTGATCGGTCAGCGCATCCAGGAGGTATTCGAGCGGGCCGGGCTGCCGGAGGGGCTCGTTCGCACGGTGCACGGAGGCGGGGCCGTCGGCCAGGCGCTCGTCGAGTCGAGCGCGGCGAAGATCTTTTTCACGGGATCGGTCGAGGTTGGTCGCGGCGTGGGCGTCGAGTGCGCCCAGCGGATGAAGGGCTCGGTGCTCGAGCTGGGCGGCAAGGACGCGATGGTCGTGTGCCCGGACGCCAACCTGCCGAACGCGATCTCCGGCTGCCTCTGGGGCGGCTTCGCGAACGCGGGTCAGACCTGCTCCGGCATCGAGCGCGTGTACGTCGTGAAGGACGTGGCGGACCGGTTCGTGGAGGGCGTGGTCGAGGGCGCGAAGGCGCTCCGGGTGGGCGACCCGCTCGACTGGGAGACGGAGATCGGCCCGATGGTGTCGCAGGAGCAGCTCGAGACCGTGAAGGAGCTCGTGGACGACGCCGTGGCCAACGGCGCGACGCTCCACTGCGGCGGGGCCGAGGAGCCGTTCTTCAGGCCCGCCGTGCTCACGGGCGTGACGCACGACATGCGCATCATGCGCGAGGAGATCTTCGGTCCGGTCGTGCCGATCGTGACCGTCGACGACGAGGACGAGGCGATCGCACTCGCCAACGACTCGGAGTTCGGCCTCGGCGCCTCGGTCTGGACGATGAACCGGGCGAAAGGCGAGCGCATCGCGCGCCGGCTCGAGGCCGGGATGGTGTGGGTGAACGACCACATGTTCAGCCACGGCGCCTGCTCGTGCTCGTGGGGCGGCGTGAAGAACTCGGGGCTCGGCCGCTCGCACTCGAAGTTCGGCCTGTACGAGTGCGTGAACATCAAGCTCGTGACCTGGGAGCCGTCGCGCACACGCGACTTCTGGTGGCACCCGTACAACGAGTCGCTCGGGAAGGCGATGCAGGCCTCCGCCCGCCTCCTCTACGGCCGCGACGCCGACAAGCCCGGCGCGCTGCGCCGCGGCCTGTTCCCGCTCGTGCGGGTGGGCGGCAAGACCGTCCGAGACGTCTTCAAGCGCTGACGAGCTCGCCGTCCACGACGGCCAGGCATCCGTATCCGGTGGGCGCGGTGTGCTTCTCGCGCGCAACACGCACGACCTCCCGCCGGTCGTCACCGCCCTCGGCGACGGCGTCGAGGATCAGCGACATCGCCGCTTCGCCGTAGAAGCCGAGCGACTCCTCCTGTGGGACGAAGAAGCGGGTGCGCGCGGCGGCCGCCGGACTGAGCGCCTCGGCCAGCCACCCGACGGCGACTCCATCGGTGCCGAGCAGCCACAGGTCCGGGTTCGCGCTGTGCAGGTCGTGCCATAGCCGCTCCGCGCCGGAGCCGGCAACTCCCGCGTAGAGCACGGCCTCCGCATCGCCGAGGTCGTCCGCAGGCGACTCGTCGTGGTTCCAGACCGGCCGCGACCGGGCCGTCAACCCGCGATCCCGCATAGCGTCGACACACATCGCTCCCACGGGGGCCCCGTAGCCCGGGTCGTGGTCGTGGACGACGAGAAGATCGGACACGCCGGCCTTCACGAGCCAGCCGGCGATCGCACGCGCGCCCGCGCGATCATCCGGCATCAGGCAGATCAGCGTCGGCCCGCTCAGCTCCACCGAGGTGGCCACTGGCGCGACCTGAAGAAGCCCGGCGGGACCGAGGATCGCCTGTGCGGCGTGCACCTGGCTCGAGTAGAAGTCCCCGAGGTAGGCCACCGCAGCATCGTCAGAGGCTGCGAGACGAGCCGCATCCTCGGCCCGCGCCTCGCCGCCGGTGTCGAGGACGACAAGTTCCGGGGAGAAGCTTCCGCTCTGGTTCAGCGCGCGCTCCGCACCACTCAGAATCTCCCGGCCAGCACCGGCCGCCCGCCCGCTGAGCGGCAGGCTCGCGTAGACCCTCGCCATGCCTAGACTCTTCCAAATGCCGGCACAGGCCTACGCGGGCAAGGAATGCGTCTGCCAGCTCAGGAAGGGCATCTGCGACCAGAGCTGCGTCCAGGGGATGCTCGACACCCCCTTCTACATCGCGTGCCTCAAGCTCACGGGGCGGCGCTGCGTGGTGATCGGCGGCGGCGATGTGGGCCTCGAGAAGGTGGAGGGGCTGCTCGCCTGCGACGGTGAGGTGACCCTGATCGCCCCGGACGCCGTCGAGCCGCTCCGGCAGCTCGCCGAGGAGGGCTCGATCCGCTGGGAGCGGCGCGAGTACGGCGGTGCCGCGGACCTCGAGGGCGTGTTCATGGTCATCGCCGCGACCGACGACACGGACGTGAACATCCAGATCTACGACGACGCCGAGCGGCGCGCCATGCTCGTGAACGTCGTGGACGTGCCGCCGCTGTGCAACTTCATCCTCCCGGCGATCATCCGCACCGGTCCACTCGCCATCGCCATCTCGACGGCCGGCGCGTCGCCCGCGCTCGCCAAGCGGATCCGCGACGAGATCGCCGACGAGTACGGCGAGCCCTACGCGCGGCTCGCGATCCTCCTGAACGAGGTGCGCGGCTGGGCGAAGGGCACGCTCCCCACCTACCAGGACCGCAAGGTCTTCTTCGAGTCGATCGTGAACGGCGACCCCGATCCGATCGAGCTGCTCCGCCAGGGCGACGAGCAGGCGGTGCGCGACCTCATCGCCTCGGCGCAGCGAGTCAACCAGCCTGCCTGACGAGCTCACACACATCGACGAGGCCGGGAGCGCCCGGATGGTCGACGTGGGCGACAAGCAGGTGACCGACCGGCGCGCGGTGGCGCGCGCCGTGGTGCGCATGGCGCCCGAGACCGCTGCCGCGGTGGCGCGCGGCGACGCGCCCAAGGGCGACGTTGTGGGCACGGCTCGCATCGCCGGGATCCAGGCCGCGAAGCGCACCGCGGAGCTGATCCCGCTGTGCCACCCGCTGCCGCTGTCGTTCGTGGACGTGCGGATCGAGGTGCTGGATGACCGTGTGGAGATCGAGACCGAGGCGCGCACCAGCGGCCAGACCGGCGTGGAGATGGAGGCGCTCACCGCGGCGTCCGTGGCCGCGCTCACGGTGTACGACATGGTCAAGGGCATCGAGCGCGGCGTGGAGATCGCCGAGGTGGTCCTGCTCGAGAAGTCGGGCGGCCGGCACGACTGGCGCCGCGACCCGTGAGCTCGCGCGCCGCGGTGCTCACCATCTCGACGTCGCTCGCCGCGGGCGAGGGCGAGGACGTGTCCGGGCCTGCGCTCGCGCGGCTCTGCGAGGAGGCCGGGCTCGAGGTGCGGCACGAGGTGGTGGCGGACGACCGCGAGTCGATCGAGACGGCGCTGAAGCGGCTCGTGGACATGGAGGGCGTCCGGTTCGTGTTCACCACCGGTGGCACCGGCCTGACGGTCGACGACGTGACGCCCGAGGCCACCCGCGCCGTGATCGAGCGAGAGGCGCCCGGCTACGCGGAGGCGATCCGCATGGACGCGCGGAACCACACCCCGCTCGGCCACCTCACCCGCGGCGTGTCAGGCGTGCGCGGCCGCACGCTGATCGTGAACCTGCCCGGGAACCCCAAGGCGATCCAGCAGTCCTGGCCGATCATCGAGCCGACGCTCGAGCACGCGGCGAAGCTGCTCGAGCGCTAGGGAGCAAGCCCCTTCTCGCGCAGCTCCTGCTGCGCCGATTCCGACTTCTCCGAGCCCGGACAGCTCCATGCCCGCGAGGACAGGCGGCGCCTTCGTGAACTGCACCTCCGAGTACTGGACCACCTCGACCAGGTTTCCCCACGGGTCGCGGAAGCGCAGGCCACGGCTCGGTTCCTCGGCGATGCCGGCGTCGCTCAGCGCGCGGCGCACGCCCTCGACGTCGTCCACCACGAGGCCGAAGTGCCGGTGGCGGTCGGCCACCGGGTCGTCGCCCTCCGCAAGCGCCAGGAACTGGTCGCCCATGTCGAGGAAGGCCATCCGGCCCGCCCGTCCGCGCAGCGTCGAGGTCGAAGATGCGCCCGTAGAAGTCCACCGCCTCGTCCACGTCGCCGACCGCCAGGGCGATGTGGTTGATGCCGACCATCCGGGCCACAGCCTCAGCATAGGCTTCCGCGCGTGGCTGCGATCGAGCTCGAGCGCCTCGAGCGCCGGTACGGCGAGCGGGTCGCGCTCGGCGGCGTGAGCGTGCGCGTGGAGGAGGGGCAGACGCTCGCGGTGCTCGGCGGCAACGGAGCCGGGAAGACGACCCTGCTGCGCGTGCTCGCCGGCCTGCTGCGCCCGCACGGCGGCACGCGCGCGCGTGCTCGGCGCGGCGCTCCCGGACGAGCGCTGGAGGCTGCCCGCGCAGGTGGGCTACGTGGGCCACGAGCCGCTGCTCTACCGAGAGCTGACCGGCCGCGAGAACCTGCGCTACCACGCGCGACCTGCACGGCGTGCCGCACGCGCGCATCGACGAGGTGCTCGCCGAGGTCGGACATCGAGGACCGCGCCGACGAGCCGGTCCGCGACCTCTCGAAGGGCCTCGTCCAGCGGCTCGCCATCGCGCGCGCCGTCCTGCACGAGCCCGCGCTGCTGCTGCTCGACGAGCCGCGCGCGAACCTCGACCCGGCCGCCGCCGAGCTGGTCGAGCCGCTCATCGGCCGGGCGTCGGGGCGGACGCGCGTGCTCGTCAGCCACGACGTGGAGGGCGCGCTGGCGGAGTCCGACGTCGCGCTCGGCCTGAGGGCCGGCCGGCCGGCGCCCGTGGACGCGGAGCTGTACCGGTGATCTCGCGCCGCCCGGACGATCCTCCGCAAGGACCTCCTGATCGAGCTGCGCACCAAGGAGTCGGTGCCGGCGATGGTCCTCTTCTCGATCACCGTCTACGTGCTGTTCCACTTCGGGCTCGACCGCGACTCGCTCGACGGCGCTCTGGCGGCGGGGGTCCTGTGGGTGACGCTGCTGCTCGCCGCGGTCATCGGCGTGTCGCGGCTGTTCGCCGCCGAGCGCGAGCAGGGCGGGATCGACGGGCTGCTGCTCTCCCCCGTCGACCGCACCGCGCTGTTCGTGGCGAAGGCGACGGCGCTGTTCGTGTTCCTGACGGTGGTCGAGCTGGTGGCTGTGCCGGCGTTCGGCCTGCTGCTGCTCGGCCCCGGGCTGGGCGCCGCGTTCCCCGAGCTGCTCGCCGTGCTGGCGCTCGGGAACCTCGGCGTCGCGGCCGTGGGCGCGCTGGTGGCCGCGCTGGCGGCGGAGACGCGCGCTCATGAGCTGATCGTCCCGCTCCTCCTGCTGCCGCTGCTCGTGCCGGTCCTGATCGCCTGCGCGCAGGCCACGGAGCCGCTCATGCGCCAGGAGGCCGTGGCCGGAGGACCTCGGCCGCTGGCTGGGGCTTCTCAGTCTTTACGATGTGGTGTTCGTGCTTCTCTCAGTCGCCGTCTTCGACTTCCTGCTCGAGGACTGATGTATTCCAAGGGCCTCGCTCCCCTCGCCGCAGCCACCGTGGTGACCGTCACGGCGGCGCTGGCGATGGTGTTCTTCTACGCGCCGAACGACGCCGACCAGGGCTTCGTCCAGAAGATCTTCTACGTGCACGTGCCGATGGCGATCGTGGCGCTGGGCGGGTTCGTGGCGGGCGGCGATATTCGCGATCCGGCACCTCCGGAGCGGCGACCCGTCCTGGGACCTGCGCTCCTACGTGGCGATCCACCTGTCGATCATCCTCGGGGTCGGCGTGCTGGCCACCGGGTCGATCTGGGCGAGGGCGTCGTGGGGCCACTGGTGGGTGTGGGACGAGCCGGTGCTCGTCTCGTTCCTGATCGTCTTCCTCCTGTACTGCGTGTACTACCCGCTGCGGTTCTCGATCGAGGACCCGGGCCGGCAGGCGCGCTACTCGTCGGTATTCGCCATCGCCGCGGGCGCCTTCGTACCGCTGAACTTCATCGCCGTGCGGATGGCGGAGTCGTTCACGCACCCGCGCGTGCTCTCCCAGACGGGCGGCGACCTGCCGGGCGACATGCGGCTCACCTTCCTGGTGTCGCTGCTCGGGATGGTGCTGCTGTTCGTGACGCTGTGGAAGCTCGAGCTGACCGCCAAGCACGCATCGATGCAGCTGAAGAGGCTGAGGAACAGGGGGTTGAGGAACCGTGCCCGCGTTGCCGCTTGACGAGGCCGGAAAGTACGTGGCGGGCGCCTACGTGGTCTTCGTGGCGCTGATCCTGGTGTACGTCGCGATCATCGGGGCGAAGATCGCCCGGATCGACCGCCAGATCTCGGAGCTCGTGGCCTCGGAGGACGACGAGTGACCGGCGAGCTCCTGGTCATCGGCGCCAACCACAAGACCGCGCCGCTGCCGCTGCGCGAGAAGCTGGCGCTGCCCGACGGGCGCGCCACGCGCGTGCTGGCGGAGCTCGTGGACCACGAGGCCATCCACGAGGCGGTGGCGATCTCCACCTGCAACCGCACCGAGCTGTACCTGGTGGTGTCCGACCCGGTGGAGGCCGAGAGCGTTGCCCTCGGCATCCTGTCGCGCCAGGCGGGCCTGCGGCCGACGGAGCTGCTCGGCGCGATCTACTCGCTGCGCGGGAGCGCGGCGGTGGAGCACCTCTTCTCGGTCACGGCCGGCCTCGACTCGATGATCGTGGGCGAGGCCGAGGTTCAGGGCCAGGTGAAGCGCTCGTACGAGAGGGCGCTGGTCGAGGGCGTGACCGGGCCCGTGACGAATCGCCTGTTCCGCGACGCGCTGGCCACCGGCAAGCGCGTGCGGAACGAGACCCAGGTGTCGCGCTCGAGCGTCTCGGTGTCGTCCGTGGCCGTGAAGCTGGCCGCCGACTTCCTCGGTGATCTCACAGGCCGGCGGGTGCTCGTGATCGGCGCCGGCGAGAACGCCGAGCTCACGGCGCGAGCGCTGCGCGACCGCGGCGTGGAGGCGCTGTTCGTCGCTAACCGGCGCTACGACCGCGCGCTGGGCCTGGCGCAGCGCTACGGCGGGCGCGCGATCGCGTTCGACTCGCTCCCGGCCGAGCTGGAACACGCCGACATCGTGGTGAGCTCGACCGGCGCCCCGCATCAGATCGTGGGGCGCGAGGAGCTCGACTTCGTCGCGGCCTCGCGGATGGGCCGGCCGCTCGTGATGATCGACCTCGCGGTGCCGCGCGACATCGAGCCCGGCGTGCGCGACTGCCCCGGCATCGCTCTGTACGACATGGACGACCTCCAGGCCGAGGTGGCGCGCAACCTGAGCGACCGCCAGAGCGAGGCCGAGGAGGCGCTCGTGATCGTGCGCGAGGAGGTGGCCCGGTTCGGTCAGTGGCTCGACTCGCTCGACGTGGTGCCGACCATCTCCGCGCTCCGGCGCCGCGCCGACGAGATCGTGGAACAGGTGCTGCGCGAGAACGAGACCCGCTGGGAATCGCTGTCCGAGGCCGACCGCGAGCGGGTCGCCACTCTCGCCGCCGCCGTGGTCAGCCGTCTGCTCCACGAGCCCACGCGCACCCTGCGCGACGCGGCGAGCGAGGGCACCTCGTACCGCTACGTGCACGCGGTGCACGAGCTGTTCGGCCTGGAGGCGGCCGCGGCGGAGCTCGCCGAGCCGGCCGCCGAGGTCACCCGCCTCGACGCCGCCCGTGAGCGCCGCCGGCGGTGATTCGACTCGGCACGCGCGGCAGCGCGCTTGCCCTCGCACAGGCGAACTGGGTCGCGGAGCGGCTGCCGGACGAGGTGGAGATCGTCCCGATCCGGACGTCAGGCGACCAACCCTCAGAAAAGGGTCAGACCCTTTTGGGAGGGTTTGCCGACAAGTCGCGCTTCGTCAAGGAGATCGAGGACGCGCTGCTGCGCGGCGATGTCGACCTGGCCGTCCACTCGGCGAAGGACGTGCCGACCGATTTCCCCGCCGGCCTGCTGCTGAGCGCCGTTCCGGGCCGCGTCGACCCGAGGGACGCCATCTGCGGCGCGTCTTCGATCGAAGACCTGACTGAGGGAGCGGTGGTCGGAACGTCGAGTCTCCGCCGGCGTGCGCTGCTCCTGGCCACCAGGCCGGATCTCGATGTGCGCGACCTGCGCGGCAACGTCGATACACGGCTTCGGCGCCTCGCCGAAGGCGACTTCGACGCAATCGTCCTCGCTCAGGCCGGCCTCGACCGCCTCGGTCGCGGAGGCGAGGGCCGCCCGCTCGACCCCGCGGGGTTCGTCCCGGCCGCGGGTCAGGGCTGCCTCGCCGTGCAGACTCGGGATGCCGACGATGTGGCGAACAGAGCCGTGTCCGACCTACCGGGAATGACAGGCGTGTCCGAGAACACCGACGGCAAGTGCCTGATTGAGGAGCGGCATGTCGTCCGGCTCCTGGAGGCAACCTGCAACACACCCATCGGGGTGCATGCGACCGCCGTCTCCGAACGCTCGATCAAAATGACCGCCTTCGTGGGCCTTCCCGATGGCTCCCGATGGATTCGCGATCAGCTCGAGCTGCCATTCGCCGAAGCGGTCGGGGCCATCGGCGGCCAGGTTGCCGAGCGGCTCCGCGCGGCCGGCGCGGAGGAGCTTCTCGCCGAGGCCGAGCGGCTCGTGGCCGCCGGATAGCGTTCTTCGCGTGAGCGGTGTCGTGTACCTGGTCGGCGCGGGCCCGGGCGATCCGGGGCTGATGACGCGCCGGTCGCTCGAGCTGATCGCCTCGGCCGACGCGATCCTGTACGACCGGCTGATCCCGGCAGGCGCGCTCGACGGCGCGCGGCCGGATGCGGAGCTCCGGTACGTGGGCAAGGAGCCGGGCGCGGCAGCGCTGTCGCAGGACGAGATCAACTCGCTGCTCGTCGAGCTCGGCCGCGCCGGCAAGCACGTCGTCCGGCTCAAGGGCGGCGACCCGTTCGTGTTCGGGCGCGGCGGTGAGGAGGCGGAGGCGCTGGCGGCAGCGGGTGTCGCGTTCGAGGTCGTGCCCGGCGTGACCGCCGGGGTGGCGGCGCCGGCGTACGCGGGCATCCCGGTGACCCACCGCGACGCCGCGTCGGCGGTGGCCTTCGTCACCGGTCACGAGGATCCGGAGAAGCCGGACTCGGCGCTCGACTGGGACGCGCTGGCGCGGTTCCCCGGCACGCTCGTGTTCTACATGGGGATCAGGAACCTGCCTCGGATCGCGGAGCGGCTGACGGAGGCCGGCCGCGACGCGGGCACGCCCGCGGCGGTGATCGAGCGCGGCACGCATCCCGGGCAGCGCACGGTCGTGGATACGCTGGGCGGGATCGCGGCGCGGGCGGAGGCCGAGGAGGTGCGTCCTCCGGCGATCACGCTGGTGGGCCCGGTGGCCGAGCTGCGCGACACGATCGCCTGGCTCGAGCGGCGGCCGCTCCACGGCGAGGTTGTCGCCGTCACGCGCGCCCGCGCGCAGGCGAGCGGATTGGCCGAGCGGCTGCGCGAGCTTGGCGCGGAGGTCGTGGAGACCCCCGCGATCCGGATCGAGCCCCGGCCGGTCGAGGGCGAGCTGCGCGCCGCGATCGACCGGATCGCCGAGTACGCGCTCGTCTGCTTCACGAGCCCGAACGGCGTGCACCTGTGGTTCGAGGCGCTCGGCGGATCTGGCGCAGCGGACGCGGCTGGCGGGCCGCCTCGCGATGCACGCGCTCTCGCCTCGGCCACGGTGGCCGCCATCGGACCCGGCACGGCCGCGGCGCTCCTCGACCACGGAATTCGCGCGGACGTCGTGCCCGAGCGCTTCGTTGCGGAGGCGCTCGTCGAGGCGCTCGCGGGCATCGAGCTCGAAGGCCGGCGGGTGCTCGTGGCGAGGGCGGCCGAGGCGCGCTCCGTGCTGCCCGATTCGTTACGCGATCGTGGCGCCCAGGTCGACGACGTCGCGCTCTACGACACCGTTGCCGAGCCGCTCGGCGAGGCTCAGCGCGGCGGGCTCGAGCGGGCCACCTACGTCACGTTCACCTCCAGCTCCACCGTCCGCTTCCTCCTGGAGGCGGGCGCGCGACCGCCGGCCGGCGCTCGGATCGTGTCGATCGGGCCGGTCACGTCGGCCACCGCCGAGGAGCACGGGCTCACGGTCGACGTCGAGGCGGAGCGGCACGACATCGACGGGCTGGTCGATGCCCTGGTCGCCGATGCCGCGCGCAGGAGGGTCCCGGCCTGATCGTCACGCTCCTCACCGACTACGGGCGCGACGACGACTTCGTCGGTGTCTGCCACGGGGTGATCCGCGGCATCCATCCGGACGCCGACATCGTGGACATCACGCATGGCATCGAGCGGTACGCCGTGAGGCAGGGGGCGCTCGTTCTGCGCAACACGCTGCCCTACATGCCGGTCGGAGTTCACGTGGCGGTCGTGGACCCGCAGGTTGGGACCGAGCGGCGGGCGATCGCGCTTCGCACCGGTGACGGCCGCATCCTCGTGGGCCCCGACAACGGGCTCCTGAGCCTCGCCTGGCAGCGATGCGACGAGGTGGAGATCGCGGTGGACATCACGCGCTCGCCCCACCGGCTCGAGCCGGTGTCGGCCACGTTCCACGGCCGCGACATCTTCGCTCCGGTCGCCGCGCATCTCGCGGCGCGGCGCCGAGCTGGCGGACGCGGGCGACCCGCTCGATCCCGAGTCGCTCGAGCGTGTGGCGCTCCCGGAGCCGCGCGAGGAGGACGGCGCCGTTGTGGCGCACGCGCTCGTCATCGACCACTTCGGCAACGTCGGCCTGAACGTGGACCACGACCAGCTCGCGGGCACGGGCATGACGCTCGGCGGGCGGGTGGCGGTGGAGGCCGGCGGCGAGCGCTACATCGCCACCTACGCGCAGACGTTCGCGGACGTGAAGCCCGGGCGAGCTGATCGTCTACCAGGACGCGTACCGCACGCTGGCGCTCGCGGTCAACCGCGGCGACGCGGCCGGTACGCTCGGCATCGGCGTCGACGCCGAGGTGCGCCTCCAGCCGGGATGATCGGCACGCCGCGGGTCCATCACCGGGTCACCGACTCGACCAACGAGCGCGCCAAGGAGCTGGCCGACGCGGGTGCGCCGCACGGAACTCTCGTAACCGCCGACGAGCAGTCGGCCGGCCGCGGCCGCCAGGGGCGAGCCTGGACCGCCCCGGCCGGTTCGGCCGTGCTGATGTCGCTGATCCTCCGCGACCTCGACGAGCGCCACGCGCTGCTGCCACTCGCGGCGGCGGTGGCCGTGTGCGAGGCGGTCGGGTCCGACCCCGCGCCCATGGTGAAGTGGCCCAACGATGTGTGGATCGACCGCCGCAAGGTGGCCGGGATCCTGATCGAGGGGCGCCCTCAGGAGGGGTGGGCGGTGCTGGGGATCGGGCTCAACGTGACGACGGATTCGTTCCCGCCGGAGCTGGCCGAGCTTGCGACCTCGCTGCGTCTGGCGGGTTACGACGTGGCTCCTTCGGACGTCCTCCCGGCCCTGGTGGTCGCCCTCGATCGCTGGATCGGCGCTCCGCCCGACGCGGTACTGGAGGCCTGGCGCTCTCGGGATGCATTGAGGGGAGAGCGGGTGCGGTGGGCGGAGGGTGAGGGAATCGCCGATGGGATCGACGACTCAGGCGCTCTCCGCGTACGGACCGATGTCGGTCCCGTCACACTCGATGCCGGAGAGGTGCACCTGCTCCGCTAGCCGACGGGGGTTGGGCGCGAAATGTCCTCTACAGAGCACATAAGTCGCCCCACCCGCGAAGTGGGCTAAGCGGCGTCGCGGGCGTCGGTGGAATCGTCCTGGGCGTCGGTGGAATCGCCGGCGTCGGGCGCGTCGGTGGAATCGCCGGTGTCCGGGGCGTCGGTCGAATCGTCCTCGGCGTCGGGGGGCGCCTCCTCCTTATCGCGGCCGTTCCCTCCGTTCACCTCATTGCCGCCGTTCGCCTGTCCCGCCTTGGCCTTCCTCTTCCTCGAGGGCGCCTTCGTCTTCGCCGTCGTGGACGCATCCGCGCCTCCGTTCGCGTCGCCCCCGCCCTTCTTCTTCCGGCGGCGGCCGCCTCGGCGGCGCTTGCCCTTCGGGAAGTTTCGGAGCAGCTCGCGGGCCAGGGCGCTCGGCTTCCGGGCCATCCGCATGCGGGCGCCGTCCAGCACCTGCTGTGCCTCCGGCGTGTGCGCCAGCGCGGCGGCGAGCAGCGCGGCCGAGAGGCGGCGGTCCTGCTTCCGCGCCGCCTGCACCAGCCGGCGCGCGTTGCGCGCGTGCGCGGCGCCCGCCGAGTTCACGAGCAGGCCGAGGAGCCGCTTCGTCTCCGGCCAGCGCTGCACCGCGTACTCCTCGTGCACCTCGCGCGAGTACTCCGCCAGGTGCCACAGCCACCTCGCCGCCTGGTCGCGGCGGCCGATCTGGCGCTCGGTCAGCGCCTGGAGCAGAACCTTGACTCCCTCGCGGCGCTCGTCGCGTGACCAGCCGCCCACGATCTCCACGGCGTCGTCGAACGCCTCCGGGTCGCGCAGGTTTCCGACCTCGCCGAGCGCGCGCACCCGCAGCTGCGTGTTCCGGTTCCGGCGCAGGCAGGTGATCAGGAACAGCCGCCGCAGCTCGCCGGTCGAGTCGAAGTGCAGCATCGCCTTCGCACGCCGCCAGTTGTTCGACGCCACGCGCGCGCCCGCGAGCATCGCCCAGGCCTGCTGCTCGCCCCAGCTCAGGTGCTCCACGGCGATTCGCCACAGCTCGCGCTCGAAGACCTGTGCGCGGCGCTCGCCGTCGGCCGTGACCGGCACGACCCGGCGCTCCACCCGCAGCCGCCGCCCGCGTCCGCGCCGCACCGGGCCCACCACGATCGCGCCGCCTCGGTAGACGTCGCGGTCGAGCAGCGAGTGCAGCGTCACCACGGGGTCGTCGTTCGGAGTCGCCGGATGGACGAAGTCCACGACGATCCCCGACTCCTTGCCGGGCGTCCGCCGCGTGACTCGTCCCACGCGCTGCTGGTAGATCCGCTTCGAGGCGGTCGGCGCCAGGTGCATGCACACCGTCGCCCGCGGCGAGTTCCAGCCCTCGGCCAGCAGCTGCGCGTTCACAAGCACGTCGATCTCGCCGCGCTCGTAGCCCGCCAGGATGCGCGTGAGCTCGCGCTTCGGCGTCTCGCCCGACACGGCCTTCGCCTTGATGCCGGCGTCCACGAACGCCTTCGCAACGTTGTGCGCGTGCTTCACGCCCGCGGAGTACACGACCCCGGGCAGGTCCTTGAAGCGCGTCTTGTAGAGGTCGGCGACCGCGAGGTTGAACGGCGTCTGGTCGAGCAGCGCGGCCAGCTCTTCCTGGTCGAAGTCCTGGTCCACCTCGCCGCGGCGCAGCGGCACGTTCGCGATCGAGCGCACCCCCACGCCCGGCGGGATCCGCACGGAGCGCAGCGGCGCGATCACGCCGCGACGGGCGGCCTGGGCGAGGTCGAAGCGCGACGTCTGCGTCGGGAACAGGTCGGTCACGTGCCGCGCGATCAGCGCGCCCGTGGCCGTCATGCCCACGAACACCGGGCCGATCCACTGGCGGATCGAGGCGCTCGTCTTCTCGCCGAGCGCGGTGTGGGCCTCGTCGCAGATGACGATCGTGTAGGCGTCCGAGACCTTGCCGGCGTTGCGCACGAACCACTGGTACGTCTCGACCGTGACCGGGCCGCCTGCGGGCGGCTCGCCGCCGCCGTTCTTCAGCAGCGGGGCCGAGATGCGCTTCTTGTAGCCGCGGTCGCGCAGCTCGCCCAGGAACTGGTCCACCAGGTTCCGGCGGTGGGTGAGGATCAGGATGCCGCCCGTGCGCGAGGCCTCCACGAAGCCGAGCGCCGCAACGGTCTTGCCGGCCCCCGTGGCGTGCTCGAACCAGAAGCGCCGCGCCGCGCCCGCGTCCTCGTCGATGGAGTCGGTGGCCGCCTCCTCCTCGGCCTCCTCGGCGGGATCCCAGTCGAGCGGCTCCTCGTCGGGCAGCTCGTCGCCCTCGAGCTCCACCTCGCCGGAGTGGAGCTCCTCCATCCCGGCGCTCCCCTTGCCGTTGCGGCCGATCAGGAGCTCGGCCTCGAGCGCGATCAGCGTGCCGGACAGCGCGTCCACCTGGTGGGCCGACAGCGTCGTGCCGTCCGCCAGGTGCGGCTCCTCCTCCGCCAGCAGCCGTTCCAGTCCGAGCATCAGCGAGAACTCCCGCCTCCACTCGAGCGACGGCTCGGAGCGGCCCTCGTCGATCTCCCTCAGCGCCGCGTCGAGCGCGGCGCGCCGGGGCGAGTTGTCGGCGAGCGCGGTGGCCGCGTCCTCGCCTCCGAGCACGAAGGATTCACGCGCGAATTTCTCGGCGCGCTTCAGGTCTTCGCCGGAAACCGGCGAGGCATCGGCCACGGAGCTTCTCTCAGCCACGAATCAGGCGTTCTTCGTTAGGGGGACGTACCGAGTTGCTCGTCAGGAGACAGCGGGGTACGCCCATGGTGCGCCGCCGTTCTCTTGAGTCCCGCGAGCAACGACGGGCCAGGTCCTGTGAGGGACGCTTGGCGTATACCTATTGAAGCACACCGTGAAACGAAATGGGGTCATAGAGGGCTCTGCCATCCTTCGCGGAGTGCGCCGGCTGACCGTACTCCTGGTACTCGCCGTGGCCCTCGCCGGATGCTCGTCGGACGACACCACGCCCTCCGCCAACTTCTTCGCCGGCGGGGTGGACGCGTTCCAGAAGAAGATCGACAGCGAGCGCGGCAAGCCGGTGGTCGTGAACAAGTGGGCGAGCTGGTGCGGCCCATGCCGGCTCGAGTTCCCGCTGTTCCGCAAGGAGGCCGACAAGCGCAAGGGCCAGGTCGTCTTCATCGGCGTGAACTCGAACGACAGCCGCAAGGACGCCGAGGACTTCCTCAAGGAGGAGCCCGTCCCGTTCAAGCACTTCTCCGACCCGAAGCTCGAGATAGCGGCCAAGTTCAACGCGGTCCAGGCCTTCCCGAGCACGGCGTTCTACGGGTCGGACGGGAAGCTCGAGTTCGTGCATCAGGGGCCGTTCACGACCGAGCAGCAGCTGGCGGAGGCGATCGACCGATACGCGCGCTGACCGTGGAGGTCCGCGAGGCACTCACCGAGGACGAGGTGGGCGCTGCGCTCGCGCTGCGCTCGCGCGTCTTCTGCGACGAGCAGGGCGTGTCCTTCGAGGCCGATCAGGACGGCCGCGACCCCGAGGCCACCCACATCGTCGCCATCGAGGACGGCGACGTGATCGGGACGTGCCGGCTGCTCTTCCGCGGCCAGGTGGCGCGGCTGGGGCGGCTGGCGGTGGAGCGAGACCGGCGCGGCGACGGCATCGCCGCGGCGATCCTCCGCGAGGCCGACCGGGTGGCGGTTGGTGCCGGCGCCGACTCGATCGCGCTCCACGCGCAGACCTACGCGCTCGCGCTCTACTCGGCGGCCGGGTACAGCGAGTACGGCCCGACCTTCGTGGAGGAGGGCATCGAGCACGTGGCCATGGAGAAGCGACTTGCCTGAGCTCCGCATCGACCCGTTGAGCGGCCTGCGAGTGATCGTGGCCGGGGAGCGCGGCTCGCGGCCCGGCGCCTTCCTGGACATCGCCCCGCGCCCGCCCATCGACCCCGACAGCGACCCGTTCGCGGCCGGGCACGAGGACCGCACGCCGCCGGAGGTGTACGCGCTGCGCGAGGACGGCAGCTGGCGCGTGCGCGTGGTGCCGAACCTGTATCCGGCGCTGTCCTCGGAGGACGGCGCGGGCGACGCCGGCACGGATCCGCTCGCCGGCGGCCGCGGCGAGCCCGATCTGTTCGCGAGCCGGCCCGCTCGCGGCGCGCACGAGGTGGTGGTGAACGCGCCCGACCCGGTGAGCTCACTGGCCGAGCTCGATCCGGAGCAGGTGGACACCGCCATGTCCGTCTGGCGCGAGCGCATGCGCGCGCACGAGGACGCCGCCTACGTCCACGTAATAGTGAACGAGGGCAAGGAGGCCGGCGCGTCGCTGCCGCACACGCACGCACAGCTGTACGCCCTGCCCTTCGTGCCCGCGGCCGTCGCGCGCGAGCGCGAGCGGTTCACCGCCTACTTCGACCGCACCCAGGGCCGGAACCTGCTCGAGGACCTGGTGCAGGAGGAGGTGCGCAGGCGCGACCGCGTAATCGCGATCGACGACGAGGCGGTGGCGATGGCGCCCTTCGCGGCGCGCGTGCCGTTCCACATCGTCCTCGCTCCGCGCCGTCCCTCCCCGCGCTTCACCGATGACGGGGCCCTCGGCGGTCACCTGCTCCACGACGTGCTGAACCGGCTCGGCCGCACGCTCGGGAACCTGCCGCCGCTCAACATGTGGGTGCGCACGGCGCCGCGCGACGCCGAGCACTTCTGCTGGCGCATCGAGATCATGCCGCGGCTCGCGCAGCTGGCCGGCCTCGAGATCGGCACGGGCGTGCACCTGAATGTGCTGGCGCCGGAGGACGCCGCGCGGCGGCTCCGCGAGGCCGGCCCGTGAACCGCGCCGCCCCCGTGCGCTAGCTTCCCCGCCGCCGATGCCGCCCGTTCCGCGCCAGGTGCCGATGTTCGCTGCCGAACCTCCCCAGGAGCCGCTCCCGTACGGCCGCTGGGGCGACGCGCTCGGCGAGCACTTCGAGAAGGCAGCCGAGTCCGCCATCGGCGAGATCACCTGGTTCCCGGACCGCACCTGGGGCGGCCGCACCTACGTGCCCGCCACGGCGCCGGCCGAGGACGGCGGCGAGGTGTTCGGCTACGTGTCCTACACGCGCGAGCACGAGGGCGCGCAGGCGGTGGACTTCATGGCCGCGGCCGACTTCACGGACGAGACCGCCGCCGAGAACCCGGACTGGACGCTCGACCTCTCCGATCACGAGATCGGCCACTGGCGCGGCTCGGAGGGGCGCCGCGGCGTGATCACGCTCGTCTGGGGCGTGGCGCTCGTGGCCAATGGGGTGGCGGCCACGGCAGAGCTCGGACCGACCACCACCGACCAGTGCACGCTCGTGGAGGACCGCTTCACGCTGGTGTCGCTCGACGCCTACACGGGCGACTACGTCGAGGTGGCCCTGTTCGGGGCCCGCGGTGCCGAGCTGGCCCGCGAATCCCTCTACGAGGAGGAATAGTGGCTGCGCACCGGGCACCGCCCGGTGCTTGCCCAACGGCGGTAGATTCACGCCATATGGAGGAAGTTCGCGGACAGCGCTGCGTGCTGCTCAAGTTCGGCGAGCTCGCGCTGAAGGGTCGCAACCGGCCGCTGTTCGTTAAGGCGCTGGAGCGGAACCTCCGTCGCCTTACGGCTGACCTGGGGCCGCTCGAGATCAGGCATCGCGGCGGCGTCCTCATCGTGACGAGCACTCCCGACGAGGACGAGCTCGCGAGGCCGCTGCGTGGCGCTGCCCGGCGTGAGCGTCGTGCAGCGCGCGATCCGGTGCGAGCGCGACCCGGCCGCGGCGGCGGACGCCGCGGTCTCGCTGCTCCGCGGCCGTCCCGGGCGCACCTTCGCGATCCGCACGACCCGCCGCGACAAGCGCTTTCCGCTCCGGTCCGTCGAGCTGTCGCGTGTGATCGGCGACGCGGTCCGGGTGCGGCTCGGCCTGGATGTGGACCTGTCGAACCCAGACCTGGTCGCATACGTGGAGGTGGACAGCAAGGAGCTGCTCGTGTCCGCGGACCGCATGCGCGGCGCGGGGGGACTCCCCGTCGGCTCCAGCGGACGAGCGCTCGTGCTGCTGTCCGGCGGGCTCGACTCGCCGGTGGCGGCCTACCGAATGATGAAGCGAGGCCTGCGCTGCGACTTCGTGCACTTCAGCGGCCAACCGTTCACCGGCCCCGAGTCCGTGTACAAGGCGTACGCGCTGGCCGGCCGGCTCGACCGCTTCCAGGGCGACTCGCGCCTGTTCGTGGTGTCGTTCGGCACCGCGCAGCGGCGGCTCGCCACCGCCGGCGCGGGACGGCTGCAGGTGCTGTCGCAGCGACGGCTGATGGTGAAGGTGGCCTCCGCGCTCGCCCGCCGCGAGGGCGCCGAGGCGCTCGTGACCGGCGACTCACTCGGCCAGGTGGCGTCCCAGACCCTGCCCAACCTCGCGGTGGTGGAGGAGGCGGCCGAGCTGCCCCTGCTGCGCCCGCTGATCGACCGCGACAAGCAGGAGATCGTGGAGATCGCGAAGCAGCTCGGGACCTACGAGATCTCGATCCTCCCCGACGAGGATTGCTGCCAGCTCTTCTCCTCGAAGCTCGCGGTCACCCGCGGCCAGCCGGACGACCTGCGCCAGATCGAGCGCACCGCCGACATCGAGGAGCTTGTGGACACGCTGGTCGACGCGGCAGAGCTCCACCACCCGCGGCTCGAGCAGCGGGCTATCGTCTCAGTCTGAGCCCCGATAGCTCAGCCGGATAGAGCGACTCCCTCCTAAGGAGTAGGCCGCAGGTTCGAATCCTGCTCGGGGCGTCCCCAATAGCAGGGACTTTGCGTTCCACGCCCAACGGCTGGGGCCTCCCGGAGGTACGAAACGGTACAAGCCATCGCGGCCGGGCGCAGGTTCGCGCATGAGGCTTTCGGATCGTCCAGGTAGTCCGGGTTGACAAACCGTTCTGAGGGTCACCTACATCGGGTGAGGTCGCCCGAGCGGGCATTTGCCAGGCTCCCGGCAAACCCGCGTCGACCGCCAGGCCGGAGGTTGGAATGAGCGACAAACAGCCGCCGATCGTTTTCTTCTTGAAGAGATCGAACCGCTGATGCCCGCCGGCGGCAACTCGACCGTATCGCGCGCGTCGATGGACCACAGGCGCTTAAGCCCTGCTGGGCGCGGAGCCCTGCTCGAGGTCTGGACCCGATGAGTACACGCGCGACCGGCGAGGACCCACATACAGCCTCAGATTACGTCGCCCTGACGCAGTCACCCGGGTTCTGGGTGATCGTGCGCGACGCCATCTTGTTCGGCGTCGTGCTCGCCTTCGCCGCGCTGGCGTTTCTGGGATTGGTGAAGGGCGGCACGAACCTCTGGTTCACGCTTCCCGAAGACCCCGGCTGGCTCGACGGGAGCCTCTGGTGGGTGGCGGTGACCGCGGGCGCCGGTGTGCTCGTCGGCGTGCTGCGGCGCTTCTTTCGCGTCCCGGCCAAGCTGCGCGGGCACGGTCGAGGAGCTCAAGGACCAGCGGGTCGAGCCCTCCACGGTGCCGGGGGCGGTTGCCGTCTCGCTGGTGTCGCTGGCGGGTGGGGCGAGCCTCGGGCCCGAGGACGCACTGGGGAAGATGGGGGGCGGGCTGGGAACCTGGGTCTCGGAGCGGCAGAAGCTCAGCGAGGACGTGCGCGCGACGAACACGCTCAGTGGGATGTCCGCGGCGTACGGGGGCCTGTTGTCATCTCCGCTCCTGGCGTCGATCCTCACGCTCGAGATCGCGCGTCCAAAGGCGGCACGCTTCGCCGACACGCTGGTCGCAGGTCTGCTGGCGTCCTCGGTCGCGTTCGCGGTGTACTTCCCGATCGCGGGATCGACGTTCGTCGGGCTCTACGCGCTGCCGTCGTACAAGTACGAGGACTGGCAGTTGCTCGCGGCCGTTCCCCTCGGCCTCGTCGCCGGCGCGCTCGCGCTGATCACAGCCGTCGCGATCGGGGTCATGACGAAACTCGCCGCTCCGCTCGCCAAGCGCACGATCCTTCGCCCGGCGCTCGGGGGGATCGCGTTCGGGCTCGTCGGCGTCGCGCTGCCGCTGACGCTGTTCACCGGAACCGATCAGCTCACGACCGTGATCCACGACGGGACGGCGCTCGGCGCGGGCCTGCTGATCGCGGTCGTGTTCGCGAAGATCCTCGTGTTCGCGCTGTGCGAGGCCACCGGGTTCATCGGAGGACCGTTCCTCGTGATGCTGTTCATCGGCGGCACGGCCGGAACCGCCGCCCATGTGCTGATCCCGGGGCTGCCGGAGGGACTCGCGTTCACAGCGATGTTCGCCGCCCTCCCCGGGTCGCTCGTCGCCGCCCCGTTCTCGCTGATCCTGCTCGGCGCCCTCACGACCCAGATCGGCACGCTGCAGATCGCGCCGGTCGCCATCGCGGTGCTCACCGCGTACCTCGCCGTCTCTGGATCCGGCGCGCTCATGGCCCTGGCGCGCAAGCGGGGCAAGCCCGCGCACGCGACGACGTGATGACGATAGTGTCGAGGCGACTAATGCCCTGCGGGGCTGACGGTTTCTCACAGAGCTATGCCGAGGTCGCGCCTATGCAGCTCGTACGCGCCAGCGAGCCATGTAGCGCTGACCCCGTCGCGGGGGCCTCCTAAGGAGTAGGCCGGAGGTTCGAATCCGGCCCGGGGCGCTGGTCAGGCCTTCGCGGTGGCCTTCTTCTTCGAGCTCCGCTTCTTTCTCGTGCCCGAGCTCGGCGCGGTGCTGTCCTTCGCGGACTTCGGCGTCGGGTAGCTCATCATCACCATGGTCGCCGAGAACGTGTCGCCCTCGCCCTTGGTCACGCGGCCGGCGCTGTCCGCCTGGATCTGCATCGCGCGGTCGAGCGTCTCGGAGAGGAGGTCGTTCATGTCCTCCCAGCCCTTCTCGTCCATGCACAGGACGCTGCGGCTGAGATGCCTGTTCTCGCGCTCATCGAAGATGCCGCTCTTGATCGCGTCGGCGGTGTCGTCCCACACGAGTCCGAGCACCGTGTCGGAGATCGAGCCGCGTGTGTTCTTCGGCAGCTTCTTCCAGTCGCGGTCGGCGAAGAAGGGCCGCACGATCGCCCGGTAGTAGTGCTCGAGCGCGCCCCGTCGGGGCTCCGTCTCGACCAGCTCGATGCAACCGAGGTCGTGGAGCATCCGAACGTGATAGCTCACGTTCGTGAGCGGCTCGTTCAGCCGCTTGGCCAGCTCATTCGGGCTGGCGACGCCCTCGTTCAGGGCTGTCAGCAGCTGCACGCGCAGCGGGTGCGCCAGGGCCTTGGCCATCCGTGAGTCCAAGGCGCTCGCTGTCTCTCTTTTCAAGTCTGAGCCTCCATTCTCTGCCTGAGTCTCCGCCGTAGGCGGTGTAGACGCACCTTAACTATCGCCTCACTCACGCCCAAGTGGTCAGCGACCTTGGCGCAAGTTAGATCTTCGAAGTACCGGAGGTGCGCGAGTTCCTGATCTGCTTGGGACAGCGTGCCCAGGATGGCGCGGAATAGCAAGCGATCGTCCAGCCCATCGTCGTCGTCTGATGGTCCATGTGAGGCCGCCAACGGCTCGTGGACGAGGACTTCCTTCGGCCGGCGGGTCGCGACTCGCACGGCTTCGTTGTGCGCGATCTGACGCAACCAGCCGAACGGCCGCTCCGGCTGGCGGCAGCTGTCGCGGTGCCGCCAGGCGCGCACGATGGCCTCCTGAGCCGCCTCGTCCGCGGATTCGCGGTTGCCGACGATCTGCAGGGCCTGGCTGAAGCAGAACCTGCGCAATTCCGCCCAGTCCCAGGAAGTGGATGAAACCTTTTGCAGCGCTTGAGGGGTCATGTGCGCGATGGAAACACCCACGACCTGCGCCCACGAGACGTATCGGCGCCTCGCCCCCTTCTACGACGAGCTCACCCGCGACCACGACTACGACGGCTGGACGCGGCACCTCGAGCACACCGCCCTGACGTACGGCGTGCGCGGACGCCGGCTGCTCGATGCCGCATGCGGGACCGGCAAGAGCTTCATCCCGTTCCTCGAGCGCGGCTACGCCGTCACCGGCTGCGACATCTCCCGCGAGATGCTCGCCGTGGCGAGCGCGAAGACGCGCGACGCGGAGCTGTTCACGGCCGACGTCCGCGAGCTGGGGGACGTGGGCGAGTTCGACCTGATCACCTGCCTGGACGACGCCGTGAACTACCTGACGGGCGACGCCGACCTCGACCTCGCGTTCGGCTCATTCGCACGGAACCTCGCCGAGGACGGGGTGCTCGTGTTCGACGTGAACACGGTGTCGGCCTACCGGACGACGTGGGCGCGCGACGCGACGCTCGAGAGCCCCGAGCTCTTCCTGGCCTGGCGCGGCCAGACGGGCGAGGGCTTCGAGCCGGGCGGGATCGCGGAGCTGATCGTCGAGGCATTCAGCGAGACGCGCCCGGGCGTGTACGAGCGTGTGACCTCGCGCCATGTCGAGCGCCACCACCCGCGGCCGGCCGTGGAGCGCGCGCTGGCGGGCGCCGGCCTGGCCACGGTCGGCGTATTCGGGCTGCTGTCGGACGGGTCGCTCGACACGGTCGCGACCGCAGACGAAGACCTCCACCACAAGCTCGTGTATTTCGCCCGACGCGTCGCGAAGGGAGGTGACTCCGAATGACCCTCAGGAAGATCGAGACACGGCTCCTGCCGTCGAAGTCCGTCACCAAGAGCTCCTGACGAAGTCGACCTCCGGGGCTCGGCGCCGCTCCGGGCCGAGCCCCGAGGAGGGCCCATGAATGCAACTCCCCCGCCTGAAGACGACGACCGAGGTGTTCCGCTCGCCGGAGGGCGACATCTGCCTGCTCCGCCCCAGCGACGACGCCGACCTCGTGCTCGAGGGCGCGGGCGAGCGCGACCACGCGCTCGTCGCGGCGCTCGACGGGCGCACCTCGCGGGAGGCGCTCGAGGCCGATTACGGCGCCGGGCCCGTGGCCGAGCTGATCGGGTTGCTCGAGTCCGAGGGGCTCGTGGAGGACGCGAGCACCTATTCCGTGCTGTCAGACGAGGAACGCGGCCGGTACGACCGTCAGCTCCGCTACTTCGCCGACCTCGCCCCGGCGGAGGGGCTGTCGGCGCCTGAGTGCCAGCTTCGCCTGCGCGATGCGCGGGTGGTCGTGCTCGGCGTGGGCGGCCTCGGAAGCTGGGCCGCGCTGAGCCTCGCCTGCTGCGGGGTCGGCGAGCTGACGCTCGTGGACGGGGACGTGGTCGAGCTCAGCAACCTGAACCGCCAGGTGCTGTTCGCGGCCGCCGACATCGGGCGCCCGAAGGCGCGGCTGGCCGCCGACGCGATCGGGCGCTTCAACCCGGGGATCCGGGTGGTGCCGGTCGAGCGGACGCTGGGCTCGCAGACGGAGATCGCCGCCGCGGTGGCGGGCGCATCGTTCGTGGTGGACGCCGCCGACCGGCCGACCCACGACATCGAGCGCTGGGTGAACGCCGCCTGCTTCGAGCACGGCGTGCCCTACGTCACGATGAGCCACTTTCCGCCGTACGCGCGCGTCGGCCCGCTGTACGTGCCGGGCGAGACCGGCTGCTTCAACTGCCAGGAGCGCGCCTACCGGCGCTCGTACGAGCTGTACGACCACATCGTCGACCAGCGTCGCGGCGCGCCCTCCCCCGCGGCGACCCTCGGGCCGGTGTGCGCGTTCGTGGGCGGGCAGGTGGCGCTCGACGTGGTGCATCAGCTCACCGGGCTCTGTGCACCGGCGAGCAGGGGGCGCGTACGGGTGTTCGACACGCGGACGCTCGAGGTATCGGACGAGCCGGTGCCACGCGATCCAGACTGCGAGGTGTGCGGAGGGTTACCGTGACGGCGTGATCGTCTTCTCCGGCGCCGCGCTCGACCGCGCCCCGGTTCTCCGGCGCCGGCCGGACTGGCTCGAGGGACAGCGTGCCGACCCGCGCGCCGGGGCGGTGCTGATGTCCGAGCAGGGCGTGTGGATCGACGGCGGCCGCCTGGTGCTCGAGCCGCCCGCCGCCGAGGCGGTGTTCCTCGGGCTGATGGACGGCGCGCCGCTGTTCGCCGAGTACGTCGATGGAGCCGGCCCGGCTCGAGGACGACCCGCGGGGCTGCGCGAGGCCGCGACTGAGCTGCCGGCGAGCGATGCCGCTCTCGCCGCCTACGCCGGCTCGCTGCTCGCATGGCACCGGCGCCACCGCTTCTGCGCGAACTGCGGCGCCCCGACGGAGGCGCGCGATGCCGGGCACGAGCGCGTCTGCCCCTCCTGTGAGGCCCACCACTTCCCCCGTACGGACCCGGTGGTGATCGTGCGCGTGTCGGACGGCGGCGATGGCCTGCTGCTCGGCCGCCAGGCGCGCTGGCCGGAGGGCCGCTTCTCGCTCCTGGCCGGATACGTGGAGCCGGGCGAGACGCTCGAGGAGGCGGTGAGGCGCGAGGTGCTCGAGGAGTCGGGCGTGGCGCTCGACTCGGTCGCCTACATCGCCTCCCAGCCGTGGCCCTTCCCCAGCTCCCTGATGCTGGGCTTCAGCGCGGTGGCCGAGCGGGGCGATCCCTCCCCGCGCGACGGCGAGCTGGCCGATGTGCGCTGGTTCGAGCGGTCCGAGATCGAGGCCGCCGCCCGCGGCGAGGGTGAGCTGATGCTGGCGCCGCCGTACTCGATCGCGCGCCGGCTGATCGACGCCTGGCTCGCCGGCTAGCGGTCCGGCCGATCCGGATAGACGTCGTCGATCGTGGTGAGCGGCGTATACGGCGCGCCGCCGGAAGCGGCCTGGATTGCCTCGGCACCCCCGGCCAGCCGGTCGAGCACGCTCACCACGCCGGCTATCTCGAGCCCCTCCTCACGGATGCGCTCGACGGCCTTCACGGTCGAGCCGCCGGTCGTGACGACGTCCTCCACCACGAGGCAACGCTCCCCGTTCGCGAGCTCGGGACCCTCGATCCAGCGCTGGAGCCCGTGCTCCTTCTTCTCCTTGCGCACGAAGAACGCCTTCACGGGCGCGCCCGCGGCCAGCGCCGCGCACGCGACCGGGTCCGCGCCCATCGTCATCCCGCCGACGGCCGTGGCGCCGAGGCGCTCCGCCTCCTCGGCCACGAGCTCACCCAGCGCGCCGAATCCGTCGGGAAGGAGGATCGCCCGCTTGGCGTCCACGTAGTAGCTCGCCTTCTGCCCGCTCGTGAGCGTGACGTCTCCAATCACGAGCGCGTGCTCGCGCAGCGCCGCTATCAGGCGTTCCTGAGCCGTTTTATCCATGTGTGCAGATGCGCATGAAAAAGTCAGGTTCTTCAGGCGGCGGCCGATAGTAGTCCGCGATGGGCTCGCTAGTCCGCGTCGTCGCCATTGTGTCTTCCGGCCTCGTGCTGCTCGGCTTCGCGTACTTCGCGACCGACGAGCTGAGCCGCGGCTCCCAGAACCAGCAGAACGCCCTTGGCGCCGAGCTGGACGGTGCTCCGGACCCGGCGCCCGTCGCGCCCTCGCCTGACGAGGAGGCGGCCCGCGAGCGGGTGAACGGCACGTTCCGCGAGGCCGTCGAGGACGCCAACGACGTGCTCCTCGGGCCCTTCGCCAATCTGGTCGAGGGCTCCGACAACCGCTGGGTCACCCACGGCGTGCCCACGATCCTCGCCCTCATTCTCTACGGGTTCTGCCTCGGGATGCTGGCGAGGATGCTGCCCAAGAGCCGCGACCACGGCGCCGACTGGCGAACAGTCGAGTCCTAGCCATTCGCTAGGGTGCTCGTCGCGCAACTTCCCCTGCCGGGGGCTGTTGCGTGTTAGGCAAGTCAAGCGCCGAGTCCGGCCGCTTCCCAGGCGACCGGAACGGGGGAACCAATTGGGTGGCAGCCGTGCCGCCCGGGGGCGAATCGCGGGCCCTACAGCCGCGTAGCGCATCTTCCAGCGCGAGCCCGTCAGCTAACCCCGTAGGCCCGAACGGAAGGGGACATGGATGACGAACGCCCACCGGGATCTGTCCGCGGCTGAGCCATGGGCGCGCTCGCTCGAGCGCTCGCGGCGCCGGCGGGCGCTGCTGTCGAAGGCACGGCGAGAGAACAGGCGTAAGAAGCATGTGTCGGCGGCACTCGCGACCGCCGTGGTAGCGGGTCCGGCTACGCCGTTGGCGGCCGCGCAGGTGACGTCGGGGGACCTGAGCGCCGCGGTCGCGGCCGAGTCGCCGGCGAACCGCGCGATCGAGATCCGCGAGGGCGGCCTGCCGCTCCAGGCGGGCAGTCAGGGCGACCTGGTGGTCCAGGTCCAGCGTGCTCTGCACGTGGACACCGACGGCATCTTCGGCGTCCAGACCGACGCCGCCGTGCGGAGCTACCAGCAGGCGAAGGGCCTCGACGTGGACGGAATCGTCGGCCTCGCCACCTGGGGGTCGCTGTTCCCGGGCCAGGTGGATGCTGCGTCGGCCGGTGCCGCGATGGGCGGATCGAACATCCCCGCCGCCGCCCAGACGAAGGTGGAGCAGACCGTTCACCAGGCCGGCAGCCAGCTGGCCGCCCAGGGCGATGCCGGAGTCTCCGGCACGGTCGGCGGAACCACCGGCGTGGACACGACCGGGACGACCGGCACCACTGGGACCGGCACGGCTCCGGGCGGAACGTCGCCCGTTTCGGCGCCGGCTCCCGGTACGACGACCGTGAGCGGCTGTAGGTCGAGCACGATCATCCGGCCCGTGAGCGGTCCGGTGACGTCCCCCTTCGGGCCGCGCGGCGGCCGGAACCACGACGGGATGGACATCGGGGCCGCGACCGGGACGCCGGTGCGCGCGGCCGCGTGCGGAACGGTGAGCCTGGCCGGCCAGCAGAGTGGCTACGGAAACATCGTGTGCATCACGCACACGAGCCAGTTCACGACGTGTTACGCCCACCTGTCGCGGTTCGGCACCTCGACGGGAGCGCACGTGCAGCAGGGTCAGGTGATCGGCTACGTGGGGTGCACGGGCAACTGCACCGGCCCGCACCTCCACTTCGAGACCCGAGTGGGCGGCGTGGCGCGCAACCCGACCCAGTACCTGGGCGGCGCGTCGATCCCAGGAGCCTCGGCGAGCGCGACCAAGGCGAGCAGGAGCAGCTCGAGCCAGACGCAGTTCGGCATCGGAGGGGGCACGTCCTCGACGAACGAGCAGGCGAGCGCCACCACGTTGACGCCGTCCGGACAGCCCACGGGCACCGCACCGGCTGAGCAGGCCGCCCCGGACACCGCGGAGCAGGACGACACCCTCTCGGCGAGCGAGATCGCCGCCGAGGTGGCCCCGCCGGGAACGATGAACGAGCCCGAGGCGGGCACCGTCGTGCCGGCGGAGCAGGCCCCGGCGGAGCAGGCCCCGGCGGGCACCGTGCCGACGGAGCAGGCCCCGGCCGCGGCACCGGCCACCACGACCACCGACGGGACGGTCACGACCGGCACCGAGGTCGGCACCGTGAGTGACGGCACTGTCACCGGAAGCACCGGAACGGACACGACCGTGACCGGCACCGTCCCAACCGCTCCGGCCGAGGCGCCATCACCCGCGGTTCCAGCGGCTCCGGCGGCTCCGGCGACCACCGCTCCGGCGACCACCGCTCCGGCGGAGGCTCCGGCTGTCACTACCACCGCTCCGGCCACGGCCGCTCCGGCCGCTCCGGCGACCCCGGCCGCTCCGGCGACCCCGGCCGCTCCGGCGGCTCCGGCGACCCCGGCCGCTCCCGCGACCCCGGCTGCTCCGGCTCCGGCGCCCCGGCTCTCCGCGACTGTGGCTCCGGCCGCTCCGGCTTCCGCGACTGCGGCTCCGGCCGCCGATGCGGCGGTCACCGAGAGCGCCGGGGGTGCCACGGCGGGTGACGCTGGGGTTACGGCGAGCACCGAGAGCGGCGCGGATGTGACGGGCGAGGCCGCCGTCGAGGTCGCGGCTCAGTAGCAGGGCTTGGCGAGATCGCGTCGGCCCAGTGGGCCGGCGTAGCCAAGGGGGAACCGTGGAGGCCTCGTCCGTTACCGGGCGGGGCCTTCGCGTTACCTGGGCCGGGCGCCGGCGGGGGCGCGCTGCGAAGGCCCGCACCCGCGGGGCGCGCCGCGCGCGGGGCCGAGCGCGGGTCGTGGCCCGCGGGCAGCTCCTACGGGTACGTGTAGATCGGGTCGCCTACGTCGATCCAGTTGTAGATCGACACGGCGTTCGGGATCGGCACCCTGAGGCAGCCGTGGCTCGCTGCGTAGTTCGGCACCGAGGCGTAGCCGTGGATTGCGTAGCCGCCGATGAAGTACGACGAGTAGACCATCCCGTGGGAGTTCGTCCCCGGCTCCTGGCGGTAGAAGTGGTAGCTGCCGAACACGGTCGGGGTCGACGGCTTGCCGGATGACACGTGGTACGCGCGGTACGGCTTCCCGTGGTCGGCCAGCACCAGCACCTGGCGCGACCAGTCGAACTCCACGTGCTTGCCGTGGGTCCCCGAGGTCGGGTAGCGCAGCTTGAACGCACCCTGCCCGCGCAGCACCATCGCGTAGACCGAGGTCGTGGCGAAGCCGTCGCGGCCCATCTCGTTCGTCTTCCGGAACACGTTCACCGCGTTCGCGGTCAGCCCGTCGAAGTAGCCGGTCACGGGCGTGGCGAACCCGAGCTTGAGCAGGCCGCGCTGGAGCAGCAGCACCTTCAGGCCGCGCGAGCCCGCGCCGGCCGACCAGTTGACCACCTGGATCGTCTCGCTACGCGTGCGGAAGGCCTGCTGGGCAGAGCTCCGCTTGTGCTTGACCACCAGCCGCACCGGCCCCGCGTTGCCCACCTTGAAGCGGAACTCGTAGGCGCCCCTCTTACCCACGTGGCGGCGGACCGTCTTGCTCGACTTCTTGCCGCGGATCGCGTACAGCGTGAGCACCTCGTTCGGCACGTACGGCTTTACGACGCCGCGCACGACGACCTCCTGGGAAGGCGCGTAGAAATGCGTCTTCTTGGTTGCCGAGCCCGCCCTCGATCGAGAGCGTGGCCCTGCCCTTCGCCGGCTTCGGCTCCACTGGCGTCGTGGGGGTGGTCGGAACCGTGGGTGTCTGCGCGTGGGCGACCGCCGGGGCCAGCGCGATCAGGACCAGGGAGACCGGTAGAAGCTTCGTCATTTGGCGCTCACTATGCCACGGCCGTCCGCTGTGCTCGCGGAATTGTGGCGCAGGCGAGCAGCATGAGCGGACCGAGCACGAGGGACACGGACCCGTTGTGAATGGTGACCCCGAACGCGATCGCGTTGTTGAAGGAGTGCATGGCGATGGTCGGGTAGATCGAGCCGGTCCGCTCGTAGACGAGGCAAAAGATGAACCCGAGGATCGCGAGCGGCGGGAGGATCAGGAGCGCGTCGGCTCCCGTGAAGTCGTAGTGGATCACGCCGAACAGGAGGCCGTCGATCGCAGCAGCCCCGAGTATCGACCAGCGGCTCCGCAGCGCCCGGTAGAAGAAGCCGCGGAAGAAGAACTCCTCGGCCACGGGCGCCACGCATATGACCATGAAGCCCGCCGCGATCATGCCGAAGGTGCCCTGGTCCGCCCCGAGGTCCTGGGCGACGCTCTGCTCCGCGTCCGGCTGGACGATCACGGAGTACAGCGCCACGAGCGCGTAGAAGCTGAGCATCCCGAGCGCCGCCCAGCCGGCCGCGGGCCAGAAGCGCGTGGGACGCAGCCCGAACTGCTCCGGCTTCGGCTTCCGCGTGAACGAGGCGAACATGACGGCGGTCCCGATGAAGATCAGGCCCTGAAGGAACGTGGCGACGATCGTGAACGTCGGGTCCTCGTCGTCCGCGGTGGCGCCCGTGGCCGCCGCGAGGATCCCCACGACGATCAGCGTCGCGATCAGCGCGACCAGGAAGCCCACGCCCGCGTACCAGGCCGGCCACCGCGGCGCGGCGCCCTCCGGCAGCTCCGGCCGGTCGGGCGGAGGCGGGGGTGGCGGGTCGAAGGCGGCGTGCTGCACGGACGTCAGAGTAGGGCGGGCAGCTCGCGAAGCGAGCGGATCGACTCCACACCGGCCGGCGGATCGCCCTCGCGCTGGAGCAGCACTCCGCGGATCCCCGCCGCCGCAGCGCCCTCGATGTCGTTGTCGACCTTGTCCCCCACGTGCAGCGCCTCCGCCGGCTCGACACCCGCGATCCCGAGCGCCCGCTCGAACACGCGCGGGCTCGGCTTGGCCGCCCCCACCTCGGCCGAGGTGACCACGTCATCCACCAGGTCGAGGATCCCGGTGGGCCGGAGCCACTCCGGCAGCGAGCAGTCCCAGTTGCTCGCGATCACGACGGTCATGCCGCGCTCGCGCAGCTCGCGCAGTGCCGGCTCGACGTCCGGATAGGGCGTGAACTCGAGCGCGCCCAGCATCACGCGCCGCGCGGTGGCGTGGTCGAGCTCGGGGATGCCGAGCGCGCGCCCCATCTCGTCGGCGCAGCGGTCGCGCAACCGCTCGAGCCGCTCGGGATCGGAGCCGTCGAGGTGATGGTCGAGGTAGTAGGCGATCTCGGCCATGAAGCCGGCCGCCGCCTGCTCCTCGCTCACCTCGAAGCCGAAGTCGTGAAGCAGCCGCTGGAGCCGCGGCGCGGGCGGCTGGAGCTCGACCAGCGTGCCTAGCGCGTCGAGGAGCACGGCGCGTGTCATGAGATCCAGTGCCAGCTGGCGTACTGGGCGGTGAACAGGCCGAGCCCGACGGCCGACCCCGCGACCACCAGGTCCGTGACCCGCCGCTCCTCGCACACGAGCGCGAGCCACATGAACACGGGGAACAGCACGCTCACGAACCGCGGAAGCGACATGAGCGGCTGCGGCGTGACCGGGAAGGTCAGCGGCACCACGAGCGAGGCGGCCACCCAGACCCCGTACGCGCGCGGCAGCCGCCTGAACACGCCCACGCACGCGGCCACCGCGAAGACGAGCGTCGCGAACAGCATCACGTTGATGGCGGCGATCCTGAACGGGTCGCCGGCCGCCCGATCGAAGTAGACCGGGGTACGCGATCCCGACGCGAGCTGGCGCACCCCGTCGAACGCCGCCACGAGCCCGTCCCAGGCGCCCGTCAGCGGCACCACGAGGTGGCGCGACCACGCCTCCTGCACGTCTAGGAACCGGAGCGCGTCGCCCTCCACGACCCCGAGCCAGGCGGCGTAGGCCACGATCCCAAGCGGCGCCAGCAGGAGCCAGGCGGCGTCGCCGGCGCGGCGCGGCCTCGCACCCCACCAGATCACGACCAGCGGGAGCACCAGCAGGAGCCCCGCACTGCGCGTGGCCGAGGCGAGCCCGGCGCAGGCGCCCGCCCACGCCCAGCGGCCCGTGCGTGCGGCGTAGAAGGCGCCCACGGCCAGCAGGAGAAAGACGCTCTCGGAGTACGGCGCGCCGAAGTACACCGCGGCCGGGAACACGGCGAGCAGCAGGAGCGTGGGGCGCGCGAGCCGCCTGCCCAGCTCGAGCTCCGTGAGCCGGTAGAGGAGCGCGAGCGCCGCGACGAACGCAGCCAGCGACACCAGGAACGCCGCGATCAGCAGCGCCGCATGCGAGCCGCCGAACAGGGTGCCCACGCCCCGCACCAGCAGCGGGTACAGCGGGAAGAAGGCCGCCCTGGGGGTGCTGTCGCCGTAGCCGGAGTCGGCGATCCTGAGGTACCAGACCGAGTCCCACCGGGCGAGCGGCGCGAGCACCGGGTCGGCGATCGCGTGCGTGAGCGCCGGCGCGTCGAACTTGTGGGCGTTCTCCCGGGCGAGGCCGCCGCTCGCAGGACCGAACGAAAGCGCGGCGAAGACCGCCACGAGGAGTACCGCCATGCGGGAGGAGAGGCCGATCCGCACGGCGGCCCTGAACGCCTCGGAGTCGCGTATGGACGCGATTGCGCTCACGCGCGCGGGGGTAGCCTCAATCGCCATGCTCGAAGCCCAGTTCTACACAGCCGCAACCGACTCGGGTACCACGAGCAGTGACTGGATCGACGCCGCCATCGCGATCGTGGTCGCGATCGTCATCGCGCGGATCGTGGATCGGCTGATCGCCAAGCGCGGCGCGACCGTCGGCGAGCTGGTCTCTCGCGGCGAGATGTCGGCGGCCACGAAGACGCGCCTCCGGGTGACCCGCAGGCTGGTCTCGGCGGGCATCATCCTGATCGGCGTCGCCGTCGCCGCGTCGAACTTCGACGAGCTGTCGAGCGTCGCCAAGGGCATCCTCGCGTCGTCCGCGGTGCTCGGCCTCGTCGTCGGTTTCGCGGCGCGTCAGACGCTGGCTAACGCCATCGCGGGGATCCTGCTCGCGATCACGCAGCCGATCCGCATCGGCGACCTCGTCACCTTCGAGGAGGAGACCGGCGAGGTCGAGGACATGAAGCTGACCTACACCTACATCCGGCTCGGCGACGGGCGCCGCCTGATCGTGCCGAACGAGCGGCTCGCTCAGAGCTCGGTGGTGAACCACACGATCGCCGAGCGGCGCGTGCAGGTGGAGGTGTCGGTCTGGCTGCCGACGGACGCCGATCTCGACAAGGCGATGGAGCTGATCGCCGACGAGGACGCCGGCATCTCGGTCATGGTCGCCGAGACCGACAAGGACGGCGTCCGGCTCAGCGCCACGACCTGGGCCTCGAGCCCCGCCGAGCGCGGGAGGACCGCGGCTGAGCTGCGCGCGCGATGGCTCCGATTGTTGCGCGAGCACGCACTATCCTCAGCGGAGGCCTGAGCGCGGGTTCGCCCCCGAACTTCTCATGACGCAGCGGCAGCGAAAGCAACGGAGGCGGAGGCGCCATCACACCGGGCGCAACAGCGTGCTGCTCGGACTCGGCGTGCTCACCGTCGTGGCCGTCATCGGCGTGCTCGCCGCCGTCGGCTACGTGCTCGCCATCGCCGCCACGGCGCCCGACCTCGCGGAGCTGAAGCCCGCCGACAAGGGCCAGCTGTCCGTCGTCTACGCCGCCGACGGCTCGCGCCTCGGCTTCATCCAGTCCGACGTGCTGCGGCGCGTCGTCCCCTGGACCGACATCCCGGTGAACATTCGGCGCGCCACCGTGGCCATCGAGGACGAGCGCTTCTACAAGCACGGCGGCGTGGACCTCAACGCCATCGTGCGCGCCGGCATAAAGAACCTCGAGTCCGGCAAGACCGTCCAGGGCGGCTCGACGATCACCCAGCAGCTCGTCCGCGCGCTCTACATCAAGGACCCGAAGCGGGACTTCGCGCGCAAGATCCGCGAGGCCAAGCTGGCATCCGAGCTGGAGGACAAGCACTCGAAGACCTGGGTGCTCCACAACTACCTGAACTCGGTGCCGTACGGGACGGTGGGCGGCCGCACCGCCATCGGGATCGAGGCCGCCGCGGTCACGTTCTTCAACAAGCATGCGCGGAGGCTCAGGCTGTACCAGGCCGCCCTGCTCGCCGGTCTCCCGCAGGCGCCGTCCGAGTACAACCCGTTCCGGAACCCGGAGGCCGCGCTCACCCGCCGCAACGAGGTGCTCCGGAAGATGGAGGAGAACGGCTACATCACCCAGGCCGAGGCCACGCGGGCGTCGCAGCGCGGGCTCGGGCTGAGGCACGGCACGCGCTACATCCAGCGCCGCGAGCCGTACTTCTTCGACTACGTCCAGGAGAAGCTGATCGAGCGCTACGGCGTGGGCGTGGTCCGTCGCGGCGGCCTGCGCATCCACACGACCATCGACCCGAAGATGCAGGAGGACGCCCGGAACGCCGTGAACGCGTACTACGCGGATCCGGCCGGCCCGAGCTCCGCGATCGTCGCGATCGATCCCGCCAACGGGAAGATCCGCGCGATGGCGTCGACCGGCACGTACGCGTCGAGCAACTTCAACCTCGCCGCGCAGGGCCACCGCCAGCCCGGCTCGGCGTTCAAGACGTTCGTGCTGACGGCGGCTGTGCGCAAGGGCGTGGATCCCGACTCCACCTACTACACGTCGAAGCCGCTCGACATCAACGACCCGACGTACGGACACTGGGAGGTCAAGACCTTCGGGAACAGCTACATCGGGACCGTCAGCCTGACGCGCGCGACACTTTCCTCGGACAACACGGTCTACGCGCAGCTGATCCTCGACATCGGGCCGAAGGCGGTCTGCGAGACGGCCAAGCTGCTCGGGATCACCACCCATCTCGACTGCTACCCGGCCGAGGGCCTCGGCGGCCTGACGCTCGGCGTGACCCCCCTGGAGATGGCGGGCGCGTACGCGACGCTCGCGAGCGGCGGCGTCAGGCACCGGCCGACCGGCATCGAGAAGGTCGTGTTCCCCGACGGCAAGAGCGAGAACCTGGCGAACTCGAAGGGCAAGCGGGTGCTCACCGACGGCGAGGCCTACGAGGTGACGAAGGTGCTACACGAGAACGTGCTCGGCGGCACCGGCGTCGCGGCCAACTACGGCTGCCCGGCGGCCGGCAAGACGGGGACCACGGACGAGGCGAAGGACGCATGGTTCGTGGGATTCACGCCCAAGCTGTCCGCGGCGGTCTGGGTCGGGTATCCGAAGGCGGGCATCGCGATGCCCGGCGCGCAGGGAGGCACATACGCCGCGCCCGTCTGGCACGCGTTCATGGAGCCCGCCCACGGCACCTTCTGCGACGACTTCCCGCCGCCGACAGAGCCGGCCCAGCTGTCGCCGTACTTCGGCAAGTACGCCCGGACCGGCTCCTCCGGCTCGAGCCCGTACTCCACGCCGGGCACGGGCGGCACCACGACGCAGCCTGACCAGAAGTACGACCCGCGCTTCTACGAGCAGGCACCGCTCGACCAGCCGAACCAGACCCCGCCCGAGCAGGTGCAGCCCGAGCAGCCCGCGCCTGGGAACAACGGGAACGGGAACGGGAACGGCAACCCCGCTCCGGGCTGATGCCCCTGCCGCCGGGCTAGCGCCGTGGGCGAGCTCGAGCTGATCGCCGCGATAGAGGCCGCGCTCACCGACCGGAGCGGCCGGCTGGTGCGCTGGACGGGAGACGACGCCGCGGTCACGCGCGCACGCCCGTTCGCAGTCACCTCGATCGACACGCTCGTGGACGGCGTGCACTTCAAGCGCGCCACCCACGGCCTGCGCGACATCGGCTGGAAGGCGCTCGCCACCGCCCTGTCCGACATGGCGGCGATGGGTGCGGACGCCGGCGAGGCGTACGTGTCGGTGGTGCTGCCGGCGGACGTCGACGAGCCGCTCGAGCTGATCCACGGGATGGAGGAGCTGGCGAGCGCGACCGGGGTCACGATCGCGGGCGGCGACGTGGTGTCCGGCCCCGTGCTCGTCCTGACCGCGGCGGTGACCGGCTGGGCGGATTCGGAGGACGAGCTCGTGGGCCGCGACGGCGCCCGGCCTGGTGATCTCGTCGGCGTCACGGGCGAGCTGGGCGGCTCCGAGGCCGGCCGGCGGGAGCTGGACGACGGCCCGGCCGACTCGGCATTGGCCGAACGCCACCGGCGGCCCGTGCCACGGCTGGCGGAGGGGCGCGCGCTCGCCGCGGCGGGTGCCACGGCGATGATCGACATCTCCGACGGCCTCGCGACCGACGCCCGTCACGTCGCCGAGCGCAGCGGCGTCGAGATCCGCATCCGGCTCGGCGACGTGCCCCGGGCAGCCGGTGTCACGGCCGAAGAGGCCGCCACCGGCGGAGACGACTACGAGCTGCTTGTGGCCGTTCCGCCGGAGCGGCGCGGGGCCGCCGAGGCCGCCGCTCAGCTCACCTGGATCGGCGAGGCCTCAGCCGGCGGCGGCCTCGTCCTCCTCGACGCGGACGGCCCCGTGACCGGACTCAGCGGCTACGAGCATCCATGAGCGCACGATCGCCTCGGCGACCTCGCGCGAATCCACTTCGTAATGGCCCTGCGAGACGCTCGTCCGGAGCGTCGGATCGATACCCCTGCCAGTCATGCCTCGCACCTCCCGTGTGCCCCTGGTTATCGGCCGGACCGGCCGAATGTCACACCTGGACATCCGGCCACCTGAGCGAGGTCTCGATCGTCGCGCAGAACGCCGCCAGCCACACGCAGGCGATCAGCGCGGTCAGGAGACCGACGCTCTGGCCGGTCACGAGCATCAGGAGGTACCAGAGGCCGGACAGCGGATCGACCGACAGCGCGAACATGTAGTAGATCGCCACGATCAGCGCGGGCAGGACGCCCACCGCGATCAGCGCGGCCCGCACCCCCCGGTCCGGCAGCGGGCGGGTGAGGGCGAGCAGCATCCACAGGTGCGCCGCGGGCACGGCCAGCAGCCCCGCGTACGGATCCACGAGCCACAGGAGGATCGACGCGGCCGCGATGGTGAGGCCGAGCGCCACGCCGGCCCCGAGGTCGGGGGTCTGGCCGAGCTCGGGGTCGGGGCGCGCGGCGAGCCAGCGGGCGAGGAAGAACGCCAGCACCATCGCCACGGCGATGCCGCCGAGCACTGCCAGTGCGGGGCCGTCGAGCGGAAGGTCGTCGGGCGGCACCGGTGCCGCCGGCGCCGCGGGTGTGGCGTCGACGAGGGCGAGGAACTGCGCCACCGCGAGCGCGGCCAGGAACGGCGCGACCCAGGCGCCCAGCCAGCGCAGCCACCTCAGGACGTCGAGGTGACGCCTGCGGGCGCGCGCGAAGGCGTCCACGGACGCCACCAGCACCGGCAGGAGGAGGGTGCCCGCGAGCAGGGACAGGACCCACCCGGGCAGAACCTGGCTCACCGCCTGCAGATAGCTCTTCGGCCCGTGCTCCGGGCGCGGGCCATTGTCGAGGGCGGTGAGCGTCCTGAGCGTTGCGCGGCCGAGCCCGCCCAGGCGATCGGCGTCGATGGCCTCAGGAGGTCCGCTGCCGCCGGGCGGCAGCTCCCCGCTGCCCGAGATCCGGACCGCGTCGTACCCCGAGTCGAGCAGCACGCCCTGGGCGCCGATCCCGATCGGGAACGAGAGCCGCGCGAGCTGCCCGAACGTGCCGCTGCCCGCTCCCGCGCCGCCGAGCTCCAGCCGGATCGACTCGGCCACGGTCCGCTGGAGAGCGATGCCCGCGCGCGTGGAGTCGTTCGACCACGCCTGCACGGGCGGCCCGCCGTCTCTCGAGCCCAGGTCCGAGACGACCACCACGGCGTCGACGAGGTCCGGCTCGGGCAGCACCTCGATCAGGCGGCGAGCGCCCGCCTGGCCCAGGTGCGAGCCGTCGATCGAAGCGAGCACGAGCGTCTTCTTGGACGGCCGTCCCTGGTAGACCCGCGCGAACTGCATGAGCGCCGCGGTGTCCGCCGCGCTGCCGGGCGCGTCGGGCACCGATGCCGCGTCGCGGGCCGCCACGATCACGATCTGCCGCCGCGAGCTGCCCGCCCGCCGGCCCACCACGTTCACCAGCCGCTTGCCGTCGGTCGTGAACCGCTGGATGACCGGGCGCGCCCCGCCGCCACCCGCGAAGCCGCGCGCAGCGAACGTGTCGGCGACCAGCTGGGCGGTCGCGCGGTCGCCCGCCGATCCGGCCCGCCTGTCGGGCTCCTGCGCCGCGATCCGGCCGGCCAGCACGGCCGCCTGGTTGCCGTCGAACAGGATGTCGGCGGGCAGGCCCTGCCGCAGCGGCCCGGGCCGGCTCTGGAACGAGAACATGGTCAGGACGACGGCCAGAAGGGCAGGCACGAACGCCGCGCGGTAGATCCGCGGTTCGATCACGAAGGGCGCAACCTACAATTCGGAAGGTTGAGCACCACGGCTCCCCGCATCCTGCTCGTGGACGACGAGCTATCAGTGCAGAAGCTCCTGACGTATCCCCTGCGCAAAGAGGGCTACGACGTCATTCCCGCGCTCGACGGCCGGGAGGCGCTCGACCGCCTGCGTGAGGACACCTTCGACCTGGTCGTGCTCGACGTGATGCTGCCGCGGATGGACGGCTTCGACGTGTGCCGCGCGATCCGCTCACGCAGCACGGTCCCGATCATCATGCTCACCGCGAAGACCGAGGAGACCGACAAGGTGCTCGGCCTCGAGCTCGGCGCCGACGACTACATCACGAAGCCCTTTTCGATCCGCGAGTTCTCGAGCCGCGTGAAGGCCGTGCTGCGGCGCGCCTCCTTCGCGCAGCCGGAGGCGCAGTTCGAGGAGCCGATCGACGTGGGCGACCTCCAGATCGACTTCGAGAAGCGGAGCGTCGTGGTGCGCGGGGACGCCGCCCAGCTCACCTACGTCGAGTTCGAGATCCTGGCCGCGCTCGCGCGCGCGCCCGGGCGCGTGTTCAGCCGCACGATGCTGCTGGAGCGCGTCTGGGGTGACGCCGCCTACCGCGACCCGCGCACGATCGACGTGCACATCCGTCACCTCCGCGAGAAACTGGAGGCGGAGCCGAAGACTCCCGAGCTGATCCTCACCGTCAGAGGCGTGGGCTACCGGTTCCGGGACACATGAGCAGCCTCCGCTCGCTCCGGTACAAGATCGCGTTCGTCTTCTTCCTGGTCACCGCGGCCGCGTTCACGGTGATCTGGTTCGGCGTCGTCCCGCAGCTCGAGCAGAACCTGAAGGAGCAGCGGCTCACCAACCTGCGCGACGAGATCCGCTCGACCCGCCCCGCGCTCGAGCTGCCGACGGTGGGCGGGCGCCAGCCGAGCGCCAAGCAGTTCGCCGACCGAATCGGCACGGCCGAGGACGCCACCAACGCCCGCGTGACGGTGCGCGACTGGCAGCGGCAACGCTCGGACGACCGCAACCCGGGCTTCTATCCCGTGGACGAGGCGGAGGATCCGGTCCCCTTCGACGAGGACCTCGCGCGCCGCGCGCTCATGAGCCGGCACGTGCTGCGCGCGTACGGGACCTTCCGCGACGAGCAGATCGGCATGATCGCCCAGCCGATCAAGAGCCCGGGCAGGCGCGCCAGGGTGGCCTTCTATTCGATCGGGTTCGAGGACGTCCAGACGACGGTGGCGTTCGTGCGCAACCGCGTGCTGATCGCGACTGCCATCGCGCTCCTGATCGCGCTGGTCGGCGGACTTCTGATCGCGACGCGGCTGGGCCGGCGCGTGAGCGGCCTCGAGCGGGCCGCGCGCTCAGTCGCGCGAGGGCGCTGGGTGGAGCCGCTGCGCGTGACGTCGAAGGACGAGATCGGCCAGCTCACGGCGACCTTCAACCAGATGCAGCAGCGGCTTCAGAGCGTGGACATCGCGCGGAAGGAGTTCATCGCCACCGCCTCGCACGAGCTCCGCACGCCCATCTTCTCGCTGGGCGGATTCGTCGAGCTGCTCCAGGACGAGGACCTCGACGAGGACACCCGGCGCGAGTTCCTCGAGACGATGGGCGAGCAGGTGGAGCGGCTGCAGAAGCTGTCCGTGGACCTGCTCGACCTGTCGCGGCTCGACTCCGGCTCCGTCGAGCTGCACACCGAGCCCGTCGACCTCGCGGAGCTCACCCGCTCCGTCGCCGGCGAGTTCCACCCGCGGCTCACCGAGCACGGCACGGACCTCATGCTGGACGTTCCGGAGGAGGGCCCGAGCGCGCTCTGCGACCGCGAACGGGTCGCTCAGATCATGCGTATCCTGCTCGACAACGCCCTCCGGCACACCCCGGACGGCACGGACGTGACCGTGAGCGCTTCCCGCTACAACGGCGCCGCCGAGCTCACGGTGGCGGACACCGGCCCCGGCCTGCCGGCGGGCGCGCGCGCGAAGGTGTTCGAGCGGTTCTTCACGGGCGACGCGGCGCGCGGCGCCGGACTCGGCCTGGCGATCGCGCGCGAGCTCGCGGAGCGGATGGACGGCCGGCTGGTGCTCACGGCCGAGCGCGACGTGACCGCGTTCACGCTCGAGCTGCCCGCCAACGGCGCCGACGGTAACGGCGCGTGAGACGCGCTGCCGCGGCCGTCGCCGCGGCACTCGTCCTGGCGGCCGCCGGCTGCAACTCCGGCGGCGACGACGGCCAGGGCGGGGACTCCGCCGCGCCGAGCGAGGTCACGACCACGCGCGTCCAGGTGGTCGAGGGCCTCGGCAAGGGAGGCGGTGGCGCGTTCGACCCGGCCGCGATCTACGACCGGCTGTCGCCCGGTGTCGTGACGATCCTGTCCATCTTCGACGGAGGCGGGAGCCTGCTCGAGGACGGCGGCGAGGGCGGCCAGGGGTCGGGGTTCGTGGTGGACGGCGACGGCTACATCGCCACCAACGCGCACGTGGTCACGACCGAGCGCCGCAACGGCACGGCGCGAGCGGACGACGTGTACATCGAGTTCTCGGACGGCAACCGGGTGGCGGCTGACATCGTGGGCGACGATCCGAACGCCGACGTCGCGCTGTTGAAGGTGGATCCGGCCGGCCTTTCGCTCACGCCGCTGCGGCTCGGCCACTCGGCGTCCCTGGCGGTGGGCCAGCCGGTCGCGGCGATCGGGAGCCCGTTCGGCGAACGCCAGTCGCTGTCGATCGGCGTGGTCTCCGCCCTCGACCGGACGATCCGGTCGCTCACCCGCTTCCAGATCGGCGACGCGATCCAGACGGACGCCGCGATCAACCCGGGGAACTCCGGTGGGCCGCTCCTCGACGCGCGGGGGCGGGTGATCGGGATCAACGCCCAGATCCAGTCGCAGTCGGGCGGGGGTGAGGGAGTGGGCTTCGCGGTCCCGGTCGACACCGTGCGCCGCTCGCTCCGCGAGCTGCGCGACGAGGGGCACGTGGACTACGGCTATCTGGGCGTCGAGTCACTCACCCTCTGGCCGCAGCTGGCGGAGCGGCTGGGGCTCGACGGGGACACGGGCGCGCTTGTGCAGGACGTGGTCGCCGGCAGCCCCGCGGAGGACGCCGGGATAAAGGCGGGCGACGACACGATCACCTTCCAAGGTCAGACGAACATCGCAGTGGGCGGCGACCTGATCGTGGCCGTGAACGGCAAGCCGCTCACGCGTGAGCACGATCTCGCCGACGAGATCAGCGCGCACAGCGCGGGCGACAGCGTGCGGCTCACACTGATCAGAGACGGCAAGCGAACCACCGTCGAGGTCGAGCTCGGCAAGCGGCCCGCGGCGGGCAGCTCGTAGCCGGTGCGCGAGCTCGTCCGCGACCTCGCCCTGGCGCTGCGCGAGCGCGTTCTGCCGCATCTCGGGTCGCACGCCGGCCGCGCGCACGAGGCGGAGGCGGCGGGCGGAGACGTGACCTTCGCGATCGACGCAGAGGCCGAGCGCGAGCTCGAGGCGTTTCTCGCCGAGCGAGCACCCGACGTGGCGTTCTATTCAGAGGATCGGGGGCTGGTGGAGCCCGGCGGCTCCGCACGCACGGTGCTCGTTGTGGACCCCATCGACGGCACCCGCCCCGCCCTCGCGGGGCTCGAGTCCTGCTGCGTGTCGGTGGCGGCCGCGCCGCTGCTCGATGGCGAGCCGACGATGGCGGACGTGAGCGTTGGGTGCGTGGTCGAGATCCCGTCCGGCACCGTCTTCCTCGCCGAGCGCGGCGCCGGCGTGGTTGAGGGGCCGCCGGTGCTCCTGTCACGAAACGAGCAGGTCGACCGCATGTTCTGGACCTACGGCTTCCGCGGCCGCCCGGCGCGCCCGATGGCGGAGGTGCTCGGCGATCTGATCGACGCCTCGTCCGTGGGCGGCGCCACGTTCGAGCTCGGCTCGGCGGCGTTCGACATGACGCGCGTCGTGACGGGGCAGCTCGACGCTTACGTCGAGCCCGGGCCGCGGCTGGTGGAGGACGTGCCCGGCATGCGCGAGGAGTTCGAGCGCGTCGGCGGCGGGGCGGTCCTCAACAACTCGCCCTACGACCTGGCTGCGGCCACGCTCATCCTCGAGGAGGCGGAAGCGGTGGTCACCGACGCATATGGACGGCCGCTCGGCCCGTGTCCCCTGCTCGGGTCGGAGCACGAGTTCCAGATGTCGGTGGTGGCGAGCGGGAATCCCGCACTTCACGACGCCATTCTGCGGGCGCTCGATGCAGGCTTCATGCGTGTTTCCGGGTAGGGTGCCGAACGTGGAAGCGTCTCAGGCAGCGGACAGCAGAGATGTCTCACTGACGATTCCCGCGCGAGCCGACTACCTCGTGCTCGCGCGGCTCGCGCTGTCCGCCGTGTGCCGCCTGACGCCACTCTCGGCCGAGGAGGTGGCGGACCTCAAGCTCGCCATCACCGAGGCGGCGAACGACTTCGTGGACGAGAGTGGCGACATCGACGACGAGAGCCGGCTCAACTTCTCCTTCCATCTGGGAGACGACCGGCTGCTGATGGACCTGGAGGGAACCGCGGGCCCGGTGACCTCGTCGGAACAGGAGCTGAGCCGAGCGATCATCGAGGCGACGGTGGACGAGGCCGACTTCTCCGGTGGCCGCACTCGGCTCACCAAGTACCTGAGCGAGACTGGATAGTCTGCCGCGCTGTGCTGACGCCGGTTTCCGTAGGCAACAAGAGCCTCGCGGACTACACCCACCTGGCCGGAAGGCCCCTCATCGAGGAGATTCGCGAGCTCGCGAAGGATCTCGAGGGCCTGCGGGTCCTCCATCTGTCCGCGACCGCCTTCGGCGGCGGGGTCTCCGAGATCCTCTACACGCTGATCCCGCTGATGAACGACGTGGGGATCTCCGCGGAGTGGCAGGTGATGCTCGGGCGCGAGGAGTTCTACAACGCGACCAAGCGGCTGCACAACGCGCTCCAGGGCAACCCCGACTCGCTCACCGACGAGGAGTGGGAGACCTTCGACCGCTACAACGAGATGAATGCCAAGGAGGTCGAGGGCGGCTGGGACGTGATCATCGTCCACGACCCCCAGCCGGCCGGGATCAGGCGGCACGTGCCGGAGAAGGCGCAGACGTGGGTGTGGCGCTGCCACATCGACCTGTCCACGCCGAACCCTGACGCGATCGAGCACATCGTGCCGCTGGTGCGCGAGTACGACGCGTCGGTCTGGCACCTCCAGCAGTACGTCCCGGCGGGGCTCGACGGCGCGTCCGGCGGCGTGCACATCTGCCCTCCGGCGATCGACCCGCTGTCGCCGAAGAACATGGCGCTCTCGCCCGAGGACGCGGCCTTCGTGTGCGACCAGTTCGGGATCGACGTGGACCGGCCGCTGCTCTGCCAGGTGTCGCGGTTCGATCCGTGGAAGGACCCGATGGGCGTGATCGACGCGTATCGCAAGGTGACCGAGGAGCTTCCGGAGGTGCAGCTCGCCCTGGTGGGCTCGATGGCCACCGACGACCCCGAGGGCTGGGAGTTCTTCAACTCCACGATGGCCTACGCCGACGGGGACCCGGACATCCATATCCTCAACAACCTGAACAACGTGGGCGCGATCGAGGTGAACGCCTTCCAGTCACAGGCCGACGTGGTGATCCAGAAGTCCACGCGCGAGGGCTTCGGACTCACCGTGTCCGAGGCGCTCTGGAAGGGGCGCCCGTTCATCGGCGGCGACGTCGGCGGCATCCCGCTTCAGGTGCAGGACGGGCGAGACCGGCTTCCTCGTGTCGAGCCCCGAGGAGTGCGCTGACCGTGCCGCTGAGATCCTGCGCGAGCCGGACCTCGGCAAGCGGCTCGGGCGAGCGGGCAAGGAGCACGTTCGCACGCACTTCCTGACGCCCCGCCTACTACGCGACTGGCTGAAGCTCTTTCGGGAACTACAGATGAACCAGGACACACCCCTCGTCCTCGTCTCGAATCGCGGCCCGGCCACGTTCGAGGGGGGCGAGGCGAAGCGCGGCGGCGGCGGGCTCGTGACCGCGCTTCAGGGGCTGGTGCATCACCGCGACGCGGTCTGGGTGGCCTCGGCGATGACCGACGAGGACGCCGAGATGGCGGAGCGCCACGACGGCGGCTCGTTCTCGGTCGAGGTGGACGGCGATACCTACCGGATCAGACTGGTCACGAGCGACCCGGAGGCCTACGACCGCTTCTACAACGTGGTCGCGAACCCGATGCTGTGGTTCATCCAGCACTACCTGTGGGACCTCTCGAACGCGCCGGACGTCCGCAAGCACGAGGTGCAGGCTTACGAGGAGGGCTACTGCGTCGTGAACGAAGACCTCGCGCGCGCGGTGCTCGAGGAGGTCGAGGACGAGGAGGAGGCGGTCGTGATGCTCCACGACTACCACCTCTACGTGGCGCCGAAGTTCATCCGCCAGGAGCGGCCCGACCTATTCCTCCACCACTTCGTCCACATCCCGTGGACGCAGCCGGACGCATGGCGCGTGCTGCCCGCCGACATGCGCGAGGACATCTACGAAGGCATCCTCTCCAACGACATCATCGCCTTCCACACGCGCTCCTACCGGCGCAACTTCCTGCTCTGCTGCCGCGAGCTGTTCGACCTGGAGGTGGACGAGGAGGCGGGGGTGGTGCGCTTCGACGGGCGCGACGTGTGGGTGCGCTCCTACCCGCTGCCGATCTCGGCCGAGACGTTCCAGAAGACCGCGCAGCGGCCGGCGGTCCACGAGTACGAGCGCGAGATCCTGCGCCGCCGCCGCGAGCACCTGATCCTGCGAGTGGACCGCGCCGACCTGTCGAAGAACGTGCTGCGCGGGTTCACCGCGTTCGACCTGTTCCTGGAGCAGCACCCAGAGTTCAAGGAGCAGGTGACCTTCATCGCCCACCTGATCCCCTCGCGGCAGGACGTGCCGGAGTACGCCGAGTACCTCGAGCGGATCGAGGCGCTCGTGGCCGTGGTGAACCACCGTCACGGCACCACCGACTGGATGCCGATCGAGCTGCGGCTGCGCGAGAACCTCGAGGAGGCGATCGCCGCCTACAAGCACTACGACCTGCTGATGGTGAACGCGATGTTCGACGGGATGAACCTGATCGCCAAGGAGGGCCCGCTGGTGAACGAGCGGAACGGCGTGTCGCTCCTGAGCGAGAACACCGGCGCCCACGAGGAGCTGGCCGAGTTCGCGCTGTCGGTGAACCCCTTCGACGTGCAGGAGCAGGCCGACGCGATCCACCGCGCGCTGACGATGTCCGCCGAGGAGCGCTCCTGGCGCGCGCAGGGCCTGAAGCGAATCGTGACCGCCCGCGACCCGGGCGACTGGGTCGACGACCAGCTGGCCGACATCGAGCGCAAGCGCGAAGGCGCTAGGGAGCCGGCGCCGCAGGCGCCGGGTCAGGCGTGAACTCGCCGGTGGTTGGCGGGGCCGGCGGTGACGGCTGTGCGCTCCGCTCCTCCGGCGCCGGCTGACCGGCGCCGCCGGTCGGCGGTGAGGGGGGTGGGGGCTTGGGCTGAACCGCCCGTTCTCCGCCCGCGCCGCTTTCTCCGCCCGCGCCAGCCGGGGGCTTGCCGTCTTGATCCCGTATATCGGGACCAACCCGACGAACCCCCCTGCCCCGGCCGGAATCTCCACCCTTCAATGCCCGTCGTTCACGCGGCCGGGGCAAAACCAGACGCGGGATGTCACGCAACCGCGGGAGCCGTTGCGCTTCCTGCGCGGGTCGGGGAGGCGCCGTGCCGCGAGGCGGCCGATCGGCGGGGCGCGGTCCGTGCGTCGCAATCAACACCCCCGCCGCCGCCAGGCACGCCACCCGGCCCACGTTCCGCCAGCGCACCCGCCTCCTCGCCATGCCCGTGAAGGCCGATCCCGCTGCGGTTCGCCCCGCTTTCGCTATCGTGGCCGGTCGCATGTCGGGCTACTACGACCTCATGCTGCTCGTCGATCCGACCGCTCCCGAGGAGCGGCGGAACGCCGCGATCTCCGAGGCCGAGTCGATCATCAACTCGGGTGGGGAGCTCGTGGGGAGCTATGACTGGGGCACCCGCCGGATGGCCTACGAGATCGATCACCGGCCCGAGGCCGACTATCGGCTGTACCAGTTCAACGGCGACAACGCCCTGCTCGACCGGCTGAACCAGCGGCTGCGCATCCTCGACGGGGTGCTCCGCTTCCGGATCATCAAGCTGAAGCCGGGCCAGCCCACCCCGCCGCCGCCCGATCAGCAGGCGCCGCGCCGGCGCGAGGAGCGCGAGGCGCAGGACACCAAGGTCGCCGCCCGCGCGGCCGCGGATGCCCCCGCGGCGGACGAGGTTCAGGACGAGAGCCAGGCGGAATACGCCGAGCCCGTCGCGGCGCCGCCCGCCGAGCCTGTCGCGGAGCCGGCCGTTGAGGCGCCGCCCGCCGAGGCGCCCGCCGAGCCGGTCGCAGCACCTTCGGCCGACGAGGAGTAGCCCCCTCCCGCCACCGGCGGCCGGGCAGGGCCGGAACATCGTGTTCAGCCCGGGGAGGCACCCCGGGCTGCTACCCATGTAACGCGTCCGCGAAAGAACCCGCTCTTTAGTGCTCTTTCTTGGGCGTCGGCGACCGACCGCGCCGAACCCGTATGTAGTCTCGATCGACGATCTTCGAGCAGGACAGGAGGAAAGCAGCCTCATGGCAGCGACGAACATCAACCGAGTGGTCTTGACCGGGAATCTCACCCGTGATCCCGAGCTGCGCCACACGAACGGCGGCACCGCGGTGTGCAGCCTGCGCATCGCCAGCAACACGCGGCGGAAGGACCAGTCGACCGGCGAGTGGGTGGACAAGCCCAACTACTTCGACGTCACCGTGTGGGGCGCTCAGGGCGAGAATTGCGCCCAGTACCTCTCGAAGGGACGGCCCGTCGCAATCGACGGCCGGCTCGAGTGGCGCGAGTGGCAGGACAAGGAATCCGGACAGAAGCGGCAGGCGGTAGATATCATTGCCGACTCCGTGCAGTTCCTCGGCTCCCGCGAGGGTGGCGAGAACGGCGGTCGCTTCACGCCTCAGAGCGATGTTCCCGCGGATACCGCGGACTTCGCCCAGGCGCCGGTGGCCACCGGGAACAGCACGGACGACGACATTCCGTTCTGATCCCGGAGTAGCGAGTACGCAGGAGTCATAAGTGGCGAAGCAGCGTGGTGGAACACAGACGCGGGACCGCAAGCGCGGGATTCGCGGCAAGGGCGCGCCCGGTGGTGGGCGCTTCAAGCCCTGCCCGTTCTGCCGGGAGAAGATCGACGTCGTCGACTACAAGGACCTCTCGGCGCTCCGTCGCGCGATCAGCGACAAGGGCAAGATCCGCTCGTCGCGCGTGACCGGCGCCTGCCGCCGTCACCAGTCCCAGCTCGCAACCGCCGTCAAGCGGGCGCGTGAGGTGGGGCTCCTGCCGTACGTCGCAGACAGGTAGGCGACGGGACCAGCATGGCCCAGGCAATCCTCCTGACGGACGTGGACAAGCTCGGTGAGAGCGGCGACGTGATCGACGTCTCGCCGGGCTACCTCCGCAACTACCTCGTACCGCGCAAGATGGCGCAGCCGGCCACGCCGGCCGCCATCGCCGACGCGGAGCGCCGTAAGGACGCGGCCGAGAAGGCTGTCGCCGAGGCGGCCGCCAAGGCGGAAGAGACGGCGTCGCTCCTGCGGAAGACCGTCCTGACGATCTCGCACCAGGCGGGCGACGACGGCCGGCTGTTCGGCTCCGTCACCTCGCAGGAGATCGTCGACGCGATCCGTCAGGCGCGCGGGGTGCGGCTCGACAAGCGCCGCGTCCGGCTGGAGGAGCCGATCAGGACCACGGGCACGCATATGGTCTCCGTCGAGGTCTCCGACGGAGTGACGGCCGAGATCAAGACGATCGTCACCCCCACCGCCTAGCGTGTCCATCGCCGTACCGCCCGAGATGGCGGCCGGCGTACCGCCTCACAACGATGAGGCCGAGGCCTCCGTCCTCGGAGCGATCCTGCTGACCGAGCAGGCCCTGGACGGCGTCCTGCTCGAGGTCGGGCTGCGCCCGCACGACTTCTACCGCCCCCGCCACGAGGCGATCTTCCAGGCGATGATCCGCCTCAAGGAGAAGGCGACCCCCGAGGCTGTCGACGCCCTGACGGTGGCCGAGGAACTGCGCCGCGGCGAGGGGATCGAGAAGGCCGGCGGCGAGGCGTACCTCCACTCGCTGCCGACCGTGGTGCCGGCCGTGGGCGCGGTGCTCGACTACGCGCGCATCGTCAAGGAGCACTCGCTCCTGCGGAGCGTGCTGAAGGCCACGCGCGAGATCCAGGACGACGTTGCCGCCCACAACGGCGAGGCCCGCGAGCTCATCGAGCGCGCCGAGTCGGTGCTGTTCAAGATCGGCCACGACACCGGCACGTCCGAGATGCGCTCGCTGGAGGCCATCCTCCACGACGAGATCGACAAGCTCGAGGAGCTGTCGAAGACCGACGTCGGGCTGACGGGCACTCCGTCCGGCTTCACGGACCTCGACGCCCTCACCGGCGGGTTCCAGCCCGGCAACCTGATCGTCCTTGCGGCGCGCCCCTCGATGGGAAAGAGCGCAGCCGCCACGAACATCGCCGAGCACGCCGCGGTCGACGCCGGCGTGCCGGTGGCCCTCTTCTCGCTCGAGATGTCGGAGACCGAGCTGGCGCACCGCTTCCTCGCCTCCCAGGCGCGCGTGTCGAGCGACGACCTGCGGAAGGGCCGCGTGCGCGCCGAGAAGTGGCCGAAGGTGCTGCAGGCGGTGGAGAAGCTGGCCCGCGCGCCCATCTTCGTGGACGACTCGAGCGACATGAGCGTGCTCGAGCTGCGCGCGAAGTCACGCCGCCTGGCGGCCCGCCACGGCCTCGGGCTGGTGGTCGTGGACTACCTGCAGCTGATGCGCCCCGAGGGGCGCCCGGACTCGAGCCGGGTCGAGCAGATCGGCCAGATCAGCCGAGGCCTGAAGATCTTGGCCCGCGAGCTGAACGTACCGGTGATCGCCGTCTCCCAGCTCTCCCGAGCCGTGGAGTCAAGAAACCCGCCCGTACCGATGCTGTCGGACCTTCGCGAATCGGGCTCCATCGAGCAGGACGCCGACGTCGTCATGTTCATCTACCGCGACGAGTACTACAACCGGGAGTCGGAGCGTCTTGGTGAGGCGGATGTGATCGTTGCCAAGCACCGCAACGGACCCATCGGGGAGGTTGCGCTCACGTTCCTGCCCAAGTATCCGAAGTTCGCGAACCTGTATCGCGACCGGGGCGTCGTGGAGCCGGTGCCGCCGGTCGCCGACGACGGCGCTTTCTAGAGGCTCCCGGCCCTAGACTCGATTCCGCCATGCCTGGAGTGGTCATCGTCGGTGCCCAGTGGGGCGATGAGGGGAAGGGGAAGGTCGTGGACCTGCTCGCCGAGCAGGCCGATCTCGTCATCCGCTTTCAGGGCGGCAACAACGCCGGCCACACCATCGTTCGCGAGGGCGAGACCTTCAAGTTCCACCTGATCCCGTCGGGGATCCTCTACCCCGGCAAGCTCTGCGCGATCGGCAACGGCGTGGTCGTGGACCCGGTCGTGCTCACCCAGGAGATCGACGATCTGCGCCGCAGACGGGTCGATCTGCGCGGGCTGCGCATTTCGGCCAACGCTCACCTGATCATGCCGTACCACAAGCTCCTGGACCAGGAGGGAGAGGCCAAGCTCGGGAAGCTCCAGATCGGCACCACCCGGCGCGGCATCGGCCCCTGCTACGCCGACAAGGCGGCCCGGCTGGGCATCCGGATGCAGGACCTCCTCGACGAGAACATCCTCCGGAAGAAGATCTACGCGGCCATGGAGCCCAAGCGGCTCATGCTGCGTCCGTACGCCAAGCTCCCCGAGCTCGACCTCCACACGATGACGGAGGAGTACCGCACCCACGGCCACCGGCTCGAGCAGTTCATCGCCGACACCCCGCCGATCGCCTGGCGCGCGCTGGACGAGGGCGGGCTCGTGGTCTTCGAGGGCGCCCAGGGCGCGCTCCTCGACATCGATCACGGCACCTATCCCTTCGTCACGTCCTCCAACACGGTCGCCGCCGCGGCCGGCCCCGGCGCCGGCGTGGGTCCCGGCGCGCTCGACGAGGTGTGGGGGATCGCCAAGGCTTACACCACCCGGGTTGGCGCGGGGCCATTCCCCACCGAGCTCGAAGGCCCCCTCGGGGACCAGATCCGGGAGTCCGGCGGTGAGTTCGGCACCACCACCGGTCGCGCCCGCCGCACCGGGTGGCTCGACCTCGTGGCGCTGAAATACGCCGCGCGGATCAACGGCCTGACCGGTCTCGTGGTCACCAAGCTCGACGTGCTCACCGGGATCGACCCGCTGCACATCGGCGTGCGCTACCTCGGCCCCGAGGGCGCGACCTTCGACGACTTCCCGTACCACCAGTCGATCGTTCACCGGGTGCACGGCGACTACGTCGAGCTGCCTGGTTGGCACGAGGACATCCGCGGCTGTCGCTCGGTCGACGAGCTCCCCGCGAACGCCCAGGCGTATCTCGACTACATCGCCGAGTCGCTGGGAGTCCCCGTCGTGATGATCGGCGTCGGTCCCGGCCGCGAGCAGATGATCTGGACCGGAGCGGCCGAGCCGCTGCGCCCGGCCGCCGCCTAGAACCTAAGCGTGGACCACGTGGGTCGACACGATCATGTCGTGTAGCGCCCTGTTCTCGTCGTCCCACAGCGGCCAGAAGAAGTCCAGGAACCAGGGGACGAACGGGATGATCGACGAGGCCATCCCCACGGCGAACCCCTTGACCACGATTTCGCGCAGGGCGGCCGAGCCGAAGTTCATCGGCTCACCGACGTCACGAATCACCCGGATCCCGAGCGCCTGCTTGCCCCACGTCTGGCCGTTGTGCGAGCCCTCGCGCGCCATCAGGAGCGGCCAGTACAGGAAGCCCAGCACCAGGTAGGCGAGGAACCCGACGATCCCCGTGACGATCGCGCCGGTGTCGCTACCCGCGGCGATCGCCACGACGATGAGCGTGAGGCCGAGCACCGGGACAAACAGGATCAGGGCATCGACCAGGTAGGCGGCGAGCCTCGAACCCCAGCTCGCCAGCCGGCGGCCGTGCCATGCCGGTGCCTGCTGAGCGATCGGCTGCTGCCAGCCACCCGGCGGAACCTGACCTCCGTACGCGGGGGCCTGCGGGCCCGGAGGCGGAGGAGGGGCTTGCGGCTGGTCAGGCAGGGGCCGCTCAGGCGGCGGTGGCGTCTCCATGGCGCGGAATCAAATCAGCTTCGGTAGACGAGCCGCCCGGCTCGAGGACGAGCTCCTCGCCCCGCCTCAGGAACCGCAACCCGAGCGCGAGCGCGCCAAGCATCGCCACGACCGTGAGCGTGATCTGCACGCTCAGGAGGCCCTCGTCCGTCCAGTAGACGTCCTCGAACTCGAGGAGCAGCGCCGACTCGTCGAGCGTCAGGCCCATGCCTACGCCGAACGGCACGGCCAGGACCGGCTCCAGGCGCTCGTCGCGCGTGACGATCCCGGCGGCACCGGACACGAGCGCGATCACGATGCCCGGCACGTAGTGATGGATGTGCCGGTGCCCGACGCGCAGGTTCCGGAATGGACCCACCGTGCGCCGGGTCCTCAGCGCGTAGGTGACGGTGCGGACCACGAGGAAGGTGGTCGTGAACGACGTGAGCAGGTTGAACATCGAGTTCTCGCGAGTCGGAACGTCGCGGTACCCCGCCCGCGCGACGCGGGCCACGTCGGCCACCGCCTCGTCGGACCCGCTCCTGCGCGCTCTCCTCAGCTCTAGGGCGATCACGGTGGCCAGGCTCGCCGTGGCGAGCGCTCCGAGCAGGAGCGTGCCCCTGCCCGGCGCAAGCGGCCGTGGCCGCCGCCGCCTCACGACACGACCCGAGCCGGCACGCCCATCACGAGCGCGCCCGCGGGCACGTCGCGCGTGACCACCGCGCCGGCCGCGACGAACGCGTCCGCGCCGATCTCCACACCCGGCAGCAGCACCGCGGCCGCGCCGATCCGGCATTCGCGCCTCAGCGTCGGCCCGCGCAGCTCCACGCCGTCAGGGCGGCGTCCCGCGGTCGGGTCGTTCGTGAACACGACACCCGGCGCGATGAAGACGTCGTCCTCCACCAGCGACCAGGCCGTCACGTAGGCGCCGGTCTGCATCCGCACCCTCGCCCCGATGCTCACGTCGTTCTCCACCGAGACGCCACGCCCCACGACGCACTCGTCGCCGATGGAGGTGCGCTCGCGCACATGTGCCTGGTCCGCGATGACACAGCGCTCGCCGATCACGGCGCCCTCCAGCACCACCGCGCCCGCACCGATCGTCGTCCCCGCTCCGACGACGGCGGATCCCGGGGCCCCGCCCTCGGCCGCGCTCGACCGGCTCCCCAGCGCCACCGGCTTGCCCACGACGCAGCCGTCCTGAAGCCTCGCCCCGGCGCCGATCCGGCTTCCGGCGTGCACCACTACGTGGCCGCCGATCTCCACGTCGTCCGGCAGCTCGACCCCCTCGCCGAGCAGGAGCCCGGGCGCGCGGTCGGAGCTGAGTAGCTCAGCGCTTGGCGGCATACGAGCTCTCGGCCAGCGAGCGCTGCAGGCGCTCCAGTACCCGCACCACGCGCAGCGCCGATTCGGCTCCCGTCCGCGGCTCGGCCCCGTCCCGGATGCAATCCAGGAAGTGCCTGCACTCGATCCGCAGCGGCTCCTCGTTGGGCACCCGCGGCGAGTAGATGTCTCCTGAGCGGGCGATGTACTCGCCGTACGACGAGTAGTCCTCGTCGAACCCCTTGTCGTAGACGGTCAGCTTGCGCTCGATCTCCATGTCGTCGAAGGTGGCCATCCGCTTCGACCCCACCACGGTGAACCGTCTCTCCTTGTGCGGGTCGAGCCAACTGAGGTGCATGTGCGCCAGGAGGCCGGAGTTGAAGCGCATCAGCGCGAACACCACGTCCTCCACGTTCGGTCGCAGGTAGCTCTCGCCCGTCACGTCCCAGGACGTGGGCTCCTCGTCGGCGAGCATGAGGATCACCGAGAGGTCGTGCACGCCCAGCGACCACAGCGCGTTCTCGTCGGGCCGGTCCTTCCCCAGGTTCAGCCGGTTCGAGTAGATGTACCGGAGGTCGCCGAGCTCGCCGGACGTCACGATCTGGGCCAGCCGCTGGACCCCAGGGTGGTATTCGAGCAGGTGCCCCACCAGGAGGACACGGTCCGCCGCCCTCGCGGCCTTGACCACCGCCTCGGCCTCCTCCTCGCTCCGCGCCAGCGGCTTCTCCACGAAGCAGTGCTTCCCGGCCGAGAGCACGCGCGTGGCGAGGTCGGCGTGCGAGGGCACCGGGGTGGCGATCACGATCGCGTCGAGCGCTTCGTCGTTCAGGAGGTCGTCGAACGAGGAGGTCGTGCGCGCCGACGGGAACGCCGGGCCCCAGCGCGTGAGTGCCTCCTCGGAGGCGTCGCACAGCCAGGTGAGCTCGGCGTCCGGCAGCCTGTCGAAGTTACGTGCGAGGTTGGGGCCCCAGTAGCCGAGGCCCACCACCCCGACGGTCGTCACAGACGCACGAGGTTCGGGGCCTCGATCCCGCGGGTCACGCCTCGGAAGTCCACGACGATCGGCGCCTCGCGCACCACGCGCTCCACGTCGAGCCCCGGATGGGCCGTGACGATCACGGCGCAGTCCACGTCCTCGGGCCACTCGGAGCGCAGGCCCTGCTCGGGCAGCTCCGGCACGAAGTCGTCGTGATACACGATCTCGGCGCCCTGCTCGCGCAGCAGGCGGATGATGCGGAGCGCCGGGGACTCGCGGAGGTCGCCCACGCCAGGCTTGTACGACACGCCGAAGATGCCCACGCGCGAGCCGCGCACAGCCTTCGAGTGGTCGTTGAGCGCCCGCGCCACTCGCTCGACGCAGAAGTACGGCATCTTCTGGTTCACCTCGCCGGCGAGCTCGATGAACTCGGTCTGCATGTCGAACTCGCGCGCGCGCCAGGCCAGGTAGAACGGATCGACCGGCAGGCAGTGGCCGCCCATGCCCGGGCCGGGCTTGAACGCCATGAACCCGTACGGCTTCGTGGCGGCGGCGTCCGTGACCTCCCAGATGTCGATGCCCATGCGGTCGCACAGGATCGCCAGCTCGTTGACGAGCGCGATGTTCACCGAGCGGAACACGTTCTCGAGCAGCTTGGTCAGCTCGGCCGCCTCGGGCGTGGACACCTCCACGATCTCGTCGCACACCTCGCGATAGAGCGAGACGGCCCGGCTGAGGCACTCGTCCGTCAGGCCGCCAACGACCTTCGGCGTGTTGCGCAGCGTGAAGTCGGTGCGCCCGGGGTCGATCCGTTCGGGCGAGAAGGCGGCGTAGAAGTCGCGGCCGGCGGCGAGCCCCGACTCCTCGAGGAGCGGCACGAACTGGTCGCGCGTGGTGCCCGGGTAGGTGGTCGACTCGAGGACGACCAGCTGGCCCTGCTGCAGCACCCCCGCGAGCGCGGTGCCCGTGGCGATCAGCGGCTGGAGATCCGGCTCCCGGTTCCGGGTGAGCGGAGTGGGGACCGCGACGATGATCGCGTCCACCTTGGCGAGGTCGGCGTAGCGGGTCGTCACGCGCAGCTGGGAGCCGATCGCCTGAAGCGACTCGTCCGGCACGTCCTCCACATGCGAGCGGCCCGCCGACAGCGCCTCGACCACCCGCGCGTCGGTATCCACGCCCGTGACCTCGTGTCCGGCGTCGCAGAACGCGACCGCGAGCGGCAGGCCGACGTAGCCGAGCCCCACAACTCCAAGCTTCATAGCCGCTGAGTGTAGGACGCGAGGACGCGGCAAACGCGTTCTGCAGGCATGGCCGCCGCCATACAGCTCGGGTCGCTCGGCCGGCGGATCCCGCTCCAGGGCTGCGAGCGCGGCCTCCGTGTCGAGATCGACCAGGACGTTCCACCCGGCCTCGACGGTCTCAACCCACTCCGTGGTGTCGCGCAGCGTGATGCAGCGCACCCCGAGCAGATACGCCTCCTTCTGCACGCCGCCCGAGTCCGTGAGCACGGCGCGAGCGTGGCGGGCGAGCTTCATGAAGTCGAGATAGCCGAGCGGTGGCACGAGCCGCACATCGGCGAGGCGCTCCGTCAGGCCGGCCTCCTCGAGCCGGAGCCGGGTACGCGGATGCACCGGAAAGACCACCGGCTGCGGCATGGCGGCGAGGAGCTCGACCAGCTTCTGAAGCCGCTCGGGCCGGTCGACGTTGCCCGCCCGGTGCGCCGTCGCCACGAGGTAGGACCCGGGCTCGAGCCCGAGCTCGTCCAGGACCCGCGAGCGCTCCTCCGCGATGTCGCGGAAGGCGAGCGACACGTCCGCCATCACGTCGCCCACCAGATGCACCTCGCGGGCCACTCCCTCGCGCTCGAGGTTGCTCACCGCCGTCTCGGTCGAGCAGAGGAGCACGTCGCTCGCGTGGTCGGTGAGCACGCGGTTCAGCTCCTCCGGCATCTCGCGGTCGAACGAGCGCATCCCGGCCTCCACGTGGCCGGCCGGAATCCCGGCCTGGCGGGCGGCGAGCGCGCCGGCGAGCGTGGAGTTCGTGTCCCCGTAAACGAGCACCATGCTCGGGCTCGAGCTCGCCGAGCACCGGCTCGAGAGCGGCGAGAATGCGCGCGGTCTGGGCGGTGTTCGTGCCGCCGCCGGCGTCCAGCTCACGCGCCGGCGCGGGCACGCCGAGCTCCTCGAAGAAGATCCGCGACAGCTCGTCGTCGTAGTGCTGCCCGGTGTGGACGATCACCTCGTCGGTGATCTCGCGCAGCCGCCGGGAGACCGCGGCCGCCTTGACGAACTGCGGACGATTGCCGATGACCGTGACGATCAGCCGGCAGCCAGCTCCTCGTCGATGAGCCGGCGGAGGGCGGCGGCCACCTCGCCGGTGCGCTCGCCGTCCGGCAGCTCGAGTCCCTCGATCGCGGCGATCGACTGGGCCTCGCGCGTGGTCGAGGCGAGGAACGCCTCGCCCGCCACGCGCAGGTCGTCCATCGTGCAGCGCCGCTCCTCGACGCCGGCCACGCGCATCACGCGGTCGCGCGTGATCGAGGCGAGGATGTGCTCGCTCAGAGGCGGAGTGAGGATCGTGCCGAACTCGTCGACCCAGAAGAGCGAGGAGGTGGGCGCCTCGAGGACGCTGCCCTGCGGCGTGACCAGGAGCGCCTCGTCGAACCCCCGCTCGCGCGCGAGGCGGCTGCTCAGCATGTTGGCCCCGTAGGACAGCGACTTGATCCCGTCGAGCACGTACGTGGGCGCGTACTCGACCACGCCCAGCCGGATCCGCTCCGGCGACTGCGGAAGGGGCTCGGTGAAGACGATCCGGTGGCCGCCGCGCGTCAGGACCAACCGAAGGCAACCGTCGAAGGCGCCCCCGCCCCGCTCCTCGAGCAGCGCCGGAATCTCGCTCTCCAGCTCGCTCCGCGGCACATCGTCGAGCCGAAGGTTCGCCGCCGAACGCTCGAGCCGGTCCAGATGGTCCCGCAGCGCGAACGGGCGCCCGTCGTAGACCCGGATCACCTCGAAAACGCCGTCCCCGCGCAGCAGCCCCTCGTCCGTGGCGGGGATGGTCGCCTCCCCCGCCGGCATGACGCGACCGTCTAGACAGGCGAGCTCGGCCATAGAAGTGGGCCGTGAAGGAATCGAACCTTCAACCTTGAGATTAAGAGTCTCCTGCTCTGCCAATTGAGCTAACGGCCCGAAGCAGACGAGTCTAGTCAGTGGCTCCTGAGCTGACTGCGTCGAGCGCCTCCTCGCGGGAGGAGTGGATCGGGAAGACGCGGTCGAGTCCCGTGATCTCGAAGATCTTCGTGATGTTCTCGTCCGTGCAGACCAGCGCCAGCTGACCGCCGGCCGGGCGGAGGCGCTTCACGCCGCCCACCAGCACGCCGAGGGTCGTGGAGTCGATGAAGGTCGCCTTGGAGAGATCCACGACGATCTGCTTCTTGCCGGACTCGATCAGCTCCACCATGCGCTCCTTGAACTCGGGCGCCGTGTAGAGGTCTACCTCGCCGCCGAGCTCGATCACGTGGGTGGTGTCGTCTACCGCTTCGTCCTGGATGTGGAAGTTCAAAGGTTCTCCCTGCCTAGTCCCGTGTCCCGGGAGGGCTGAATGTGCGTGCGTAGAGTACGTCAGCCGCTCGGTTGCTGCTGCGTTCCGGCCTTCTTGAGCGCCTCAACCTGCTTCTCGACGAGCTTCTTCTGCGCCTTCGGCGCGAGGTCTATCGCCTTCTGACCGGCCAGATTCGCAGTGCGGGTGTCGCCCGCGCGCGCCGCGTATGAAACCAGGCGGAGGTACGACGGCGCGTCGTTCGTCGCCTGCGCGAGGATCGACGCCGCCTTCTGGGCCTCCTTGGGCTTGTTGAGCGCGCCGACGTCGTAGATCTGGAGGGCGTAGCTCGCCGTGGTCGGATTCGGCTTGTCGGCCGCGGCCGCGTACCGGTTCCAGTAGACCCCGGCCTTCCGGAGGTCGTTCTTCGCCTCGGGCGGGAAGGTCGCGCCGCTCTGACGCGTCTGCGTCGCCTTGGCGTAGTAGTTGCGCACCAGAGCCTGCAGGAGCACCTCATTCTGCGGATTCGTCTCGAGACGCTTCTCCTGCTTGTCGATCTCGGCCTGGAGCGCGCTGTTCCCGCTCGAGCCGCCTCCGCCCTTGAAGGCGTCGAGGAGACCACCGGAGACGTCGCCGCCGACTCCGAACAGCACGAGGCCGCCGCCCAGCAGCAGCGCCAGCAGCAGATACGTCGCCTGCACCACCCTCCGGCGGCGCCCTCTCAGATCGAACAGCATGCGCGGCGTAGGCTAGCTACAGCATCGCTGCGCACCGGGCACCGCCCGGTGCTTGCCCACTACAGACCCTCCGTCGCGGGCTCGTCGCTCACGTCGTAGGCCGGACGGCCCCAGCGCGCCGCGAGGACGATGCTGAGCTCGTACAGGAGGTAGAAGGGAAGCGCCTCCAGCAGGAGCGAGATCGGATCGAGTGTGGGCAGGAGGGCCGCCAGCACCACGATCAGGACGATCGCGTAGCGCCGGTTGCGCCGGAGCTTCTCGGCACTCGTGATGCCCAGCTTGCACGCGGCGAGGATGCCGATCGGGATCTGGAAGCCGAGCCCCATGACCAGCATCAGCATCGATATGAACGAGTAGTAGTCCTTCGCCCGGATCTGGGTGTTGAACTCGCTCGCGTTGAAGTTCAGGAGGAAGTGCAGCGCCGGGGTGAGGACCACGAAGTAGCAGAACACGACCCCGGTGATGAACAGGACCGGCACCATGACGAGGAGCGGCGTGGCCACGCGACGCTCCGACGAACTGAAGGCCGGCAGGACGAACGCGTAGATCTCGTAGAGGATCACCGGGGCCGCGAGGATCAGCGCGAAGTAGGCGGCGTTCATGAGGGTGGTCGTGAACGCCTCCGTCGGCCCGAGGGTGATCGGCTCCTTCCCGTCCGGGAGGGGCGCGTTCATGATCTCGAGCACCAGGTGGTTCTGCCAGGTCGTGAGCGCCCAGGCGACCACGAAGGCCGCCAGGCTGACGATCAGCCGGCTGCGCAGCTCGTCGAGGTGATCGACGACCGAAAGCTTGTCGTCGTGGGATACGGGCCGAATGCGCCGCACGCCCTACGCGGCTCCTGGGGCTAGGACTTCTGCTCGCTGGCCGGCGTGACCGTGGTGGGCTCGGGCTTCTCGGCCGTTCCCTCGGGCAGCTCGTCCTTGTCCTTGCCCGTCACGGAGTCCTTGAACTCGCGCATTCCCCGCCCCAGCGAGCGGCCGAGATCCGGCAGCCGCTTGGGGCCGAACACGATGAGCACTACGACCAGGATGATGATCAGTTCGATGGGACTTGGGCTCCACATGCCAACACCCATGGTAGCTGCGTAACGGGCGTCCCAACGAGATCTCGGAAAGTCCATGAATTTCTTTTCAAGTTGCTCGCCCCGTTTCCGATACAGGTGGCAGAGGATGGAAGAGATGGACGCACAGGGCGACAACGGGCATTTCACGAAGCGTGTGACGCTCCCGAGCGGCAAGACGATCGAGGTCGTCTACTTCGCCGACGAGAGCTTCCTGCCCGAGCCCGACGCCCCGGCGTATACGCCGGCCGAGCAGCAGCAGGACCTGCACACGTGCGTCGAGTGCGACTCCGAGCTCGTCTACCCCGTCCAATGGGAAGAGGCCGGTCCGGAGAACTGGAGCGTTCTGCTCCACTGCCCGAACTGCGACGTGTTCCGCGAGGGCGTCTTCACGCAGGAGAACGTCGAGCTGTTCGACGAGGAGCTCGACCGCGGCGCCGACGCGCTGGCCCGCGACTACAAGCGCCTGATGCGCGCCAACATGGCGGACGAGATCGACCGCTTCGTGGGTGCGCTGGACGCCGGCGCGATCCTTCCGGAAGATTTCTAGGCGAGCCGCGCCGCTAGGCGTACCGCTCGACGACGCCGTCCGCCACCAGGCGGAGCGCGTTCGCCCGCTGGTCGGGAAGGTCGAGGTCGTCCACCGTCCGCTTGGCCTCGGCCACGTAGCCGAGCGCCTGCTCGCGGGACGCGTCGAGCGCGCCCGTCGCGGCGATCCGGTCGCACACCGTGGCCGCCTCCTCGGCGCACCTGACGGCGCCGCTCAGCCAGGGGTCGCTCTCGCGGGCGAGGATCAGCGGGAGCGTGACGGTTCCGTCGAGCAGGTCGGCGCCGCGTGGCTTGCCGGTCCGCTCCGGCGGCCCGGAGACGTCGAGCACGTCGTCGAGGATCTGGAACGCCACGCCGAGCCGCTCGCCGAACGTGCCGAGCGCACCGGCCAGATCGGGCCGGTCGCCGAACACCGCTCCCAGCCGGCACGACGCCTCGAACAGGCTCGCCGTCTTCAGCCTGCAGCGCTCGAGATAGCGCTCCTGGGTCACGTCCTCGCTCCAGGCGTCGGCGCGCTGCATGAGCTCACCCCGCGCGAGCGCCGACGACGCGCTCGAGAGCGCCCGCACGGCCTCCTCGCTTCCGGCGGCGGCGAGCTCCGCGAACGCGCGGGAGAAGAGCAGGTCTCCCGTGGCCGTGGCGGCGGCGCGGCCGCCGTTGGCGAACACGGTCGGCCTGCCGCGCCGAAGGTCGGCACCGTCCAGCACGTCGTCGTGGACGAGCGTCGCCATGTGGAGCAGCTCCACGGCCACCCCGGCCGCCACAAGGCGCTTGTCGGCCCGCTCCGCCGACAGGAAGACCAGCACGGGCCGCAGCCGCTTTCCGCCCGCGGCGAGCGTCCCGCCGGCGTGTCGGCCGAGCTCGTCCCCGTGACCCTCCGTGACGCGCGCGAGCCGGTCCTCGGTGTGCTCGAGCAGCTTCGCCAGCTCAGAACCGCCCGCAGCGAGCACCGAGCCGAGCTGTGCCTGTGCCGTGTTGCTCATGCCTTCGTCCCCGAGTGAATGGCGATGATGCCACCCGCCGTGAGGATCCAGCGCACGTCGGCGAGCCCCGCGGCCGCCATCCGGCCGCCCAGCTCCTCCGGTCCGGGGAACCGCCGGACGCTGCTGGGCAGGTACGTGTACGCCTCCGAGTCGGCGATCCGGCCCAGGAGCGGCACGATCCGGTCGAACCAGGCGCGGAAGAACAAGGACAGCGGCGGCTTCTGCGGCGTCGTGATCTCGAGCACGACGACGCGCCCGCCCGGCCGCGTGACGCGCGCCATCTCGCCGAGTCCGCGATCGAGGTCGGCGAAGTTGCGCGCCCCGAAGCCGACCGTGACGGCATCGAACGAGCCGTTCGGGTACGCGAGCTTCAGCGCGTCGCCCTCCTCGAAGCGGAGCCCCGGCGCCTTTCGCCGCGCGATCTCGAGCATCGCGGGAGCGAAGTCCGAGCCGGTCACCTCCGCGCCCCTGCGCGCAAGCTCGATCGCCAGATCGCCCGTGCCGGTGGCCACGTCGAGCGCGTTCGACCCCGGGCCGACACGCGCCAGCTCCGCGGCCCGCCGGCGCCAGCGGTGGTGCATCCCGGCCGTCATGACCGAGTTCATCCGGTCATACACGCGCGCGATGCGATCGAACATCGCCCGCACCTGGGTGTCAGGGAGCGTGCCGCTCCCCGGGGAGGCGCTCACTCGCTCTTCAGGGAGGCGACGTACTGGACGAGCTGATCGAACTCCTTGGGGTTCTGCTGCTGGAACTTCTGGTACGACGGCATCGGAGAAGTCGGATTCACGAGCGTCCGGGCGATCGCGTCCCTGCCGAGCTTGTCGCCGATCTCCGTGAGGTTCGGGCCGAGCGTGTTGCCGTTCTCGCCCACCTTGTGGCAGCCCAGGCACCCGGACGAGGCCATCACCTCCTGGCCGCGTTTCAGCCCCGGTGGCGCGGGTTGGTCGATCTCGGTTGGCGAGCCCGCCGTGGCTCCCAGGATCGTGAGGTAGGCCATCGCCGCGATCGTCGCGATGCCCGCGGTGGTCGCGATCGGCCGCCGCAGCGGGTTGCGCTCGGGGCTCCGGTCGATGAACGGCAGGAGGAGGAGCAGCACCAGGCAGATCGTCGGGATCCCGATCGTCGCCAGGAACACGAGCTCCGGCGGCTTCACGACGCGGAGCAGCTCGAACAGGAAGAAGAAGTACCACTCGGGCCGCGGCGTGTAGGTGGTCGTTGTGGGGTCGGCCTTCGGGCCGAGCTCTGCCCCGAGCACGATCGACAGCGTGATGATCACGGCGAGCGTGACGCACGCCATCGCGCCGTCCTTCGCGATCGCGTACGGGAAGAACGGCTTGCCCTGGCTCTTCAGGATCGAGTACTCGCGGAGGTACTCCTCCTTCTCGCGTGCGTCCACGGCTCAGACCTCCTCTCTCAGGAGGTCCTTCTTCTCGGCCCTGAGCCACGGCGGCGCGGTCGTGCCGAGCTTGGCCACGAGGTACAGGTGCGCGCCGATCAGCGCCGCGATCAGCCCCGGCACAAGGAGCATGTGGAGGGCATAGAAGCGCGAGATCGTTGTTGGCCCGAATTCCGAGCCCACCCGGAGGAAGTCGGCAAGGTACGGCCCCACGATCGGCCCGGACGCGTTGATGTTGACGGCCACGACGGTGGCCCAGAAGGAGCGCTGGTCGAACGGCAGCAGGTAGCCCGTGAGGCCCATCAGCAGCGTGAGCACGATCAGGACCACGCCGATGACCCAGTTCAGCTCGCGCGGGTACTTGTACGCGCCGAAGAAGAACGTCCTCGCCATGTGGACGAAGATCAGGATGATCATCACGCTCGAGCCCCACTTGTGCATGCCGCGCACGAACTCGCCGAGGAACACCTCGTTGGTGATGCGGGAGGCGGACTCGTAGGCGCGGGTCGGGTCCGGCTCGTAGTACATCGCCAGGAACACGCCGGTGACCGCCTGCGACAGGAAGGCGAACATCGTGGCCGACCCGAGCGTGTAGTACCAGTTGGTGCCCTTCGGGACCTTCCGGTAGAGGAAGCCGCGCAGGAACGGGCTGGCGCCGGTGCGCTCGTCGAGCCAGCCGACGACGCCCGCGACGCCCTCGACCGCCTGCTCCTTCCCGGTCGGCTTGGTGGCCGGGGCGCCGTTCTTGCCGTTCCGGCCGTTGCGACCGCCATTGCGATCGTCCTGGCCCGGGCGTGTCGGGCTGCGCCGGAGCGCCCTCGGGGCCGAGGGCAGCTTCATGTGGTCGGCCTCGACGGGTAGAGGTACTGCCACAGGCCGTCGAGATGGTTCGACGGGTCGCGCGGCGAGAAGCGCTCGAGCTGCGAGTTGAGCGAGAAGCGGTCGCCCACGATCACGCGGCCGGCCTCAACCTTCGTGTAGAAGCGGTCGAGCGGGCGCACCGGCGGGCCGCCGAGCACCTTGCCCTGGGAGTCGTACACGCCGCCGTGGCACGGGCACACGAACTTCTCGGACGCCTGGATGTAGCGGACCGGGCAGCCGAGGTGCGCGCAGCGGGTGGAGATGGCCACGTAGGGCTGCGGATCCTGGCCCTCGACCACCTTGTCGATGTCGCTGTTGAACTTGCGGACGTAGACGGTCGTCTTCCCGGCGTCGCCGATCTCCGGGTCGATGCTCATCACGCGCGGCACGTAGCTCGTGTCGTTGAAGTCCGACTCCGCGCCCACGTCCTGCCAGATCTCCGGGTTCGTGTCCTCGAAGATCGGGCCTAGCGCGAAGCCAAGGCCCGGCAGGACGAACGCCATCGTCGCGATGCCGCCCACGGCCGCGGCGGTGCCCTCCATGAGGCGCCGGCGGGTGACGGTCTCGCCCTCGAAGGCGCCCGCGATGCCGCGACCCTCCGTGTAACGGGATTTCCGGTCGTACTTCGGAGGTGATTCGGCCACGGGTGCGCTATGGATTGTTCCGCTCGGCGACCCGCAATGCCAACTTGGTTACGGACCGCACGAGGCCGGTTATCGGCGCGCGGGAGCCTATCGCGCCAAGGACCCCGCGCTCGCCTCCCACAGCGCCTCCGCATCGGCGGCCCTGCCCTCCGCCTGAGCCTGCGCCGTGGCGGAGATCAGGTCGGACAACACGGCCACCGCCTCGAGGTCGCCGGTCTCGGCCAGGCGGGCCAGCCCGAGGGCGTAGAGCGCGTCGCCCGCCAGCAGGCGCATGTCGCGATCCATGCCCGTGAAGGCGCGCGGCTCGCCATAGTGAAGGAGGTAGCCCTCGTAGACGGCCTCGAGCACGAAGCCGCGCACGCCGTCCACGCCGTCGAAGCGGCCCGGCCCGGGATCGCTTACGGCGTGGGAAGCCAGCGCCGGATCGGCCGCCGCAACGACCTCGGCGAGCGCGCTCACAGCTCCGCCAGCGCCTCGCGAGCGGCGTTCAGCGTCCGCTCCACGTGCGCGTCCGCGTGCGCCAGCGACGGGAACCAGGCCTCGAACTGCGAGGGCGGGAGGTAGACGCCGCGGTCCAGCATGCCTCGGCAGAACGCGGCGTATGCATCCAGGTCGCAGCCCCTCGCCTCCTCGTAGTTCCTCGGTGGGCCGGGGGCGAAGAAGAGCGTGACGAGGCCGGTTGCCGACGCCACGGATGCCGTCACGCCGGCCTCCCCCACAGCCTCCTCCAGCCCCGCGGCGAGCGTGGCCGTGGTGCTGTCGAGCTGCGCGTATGCGCGCTCGTCGAGTAGACGCAGTGTGGCCAGGCCGGCGGCCGTGGCGAGCGGGTTCCCGGACAGCGTGCCCGCCTGGTACACGTCGCCCGCGGGCGCGATGCGCTCCATCAGGTCGCGGCGGCCGGCATACGCCGCGGCCGGCAGGCCCCCGCCGATGACCTTGCCGAGCACGGTGAGGTCCGGCGTCACGCCCTCGCGCCCCTGCGCGCCGCCCCGGCCCACGCGGAAGCCGGTGATCACCTCGTCGAAGATCAGCAGGGCTCCCGTTCGGTCCGCGTACTCGCGCAGCGCCCCCAGGAAGCCGGGCGCGGGAGGCACCAGGCCCATGTTGGCCGCGTATGGCTCGCAGATCACGGCCGCCGTCTCGAGCTCGGGCGGCTCGGAGTTCCACGGCACGACGATCGTGTCGGCCGCCTGCGCCTCGCTCACGCCGGGACTGGCCGGGATGCCCTGGGTGGCCAGACCGGACCCCGCGTCGGCGAGAAGCCCGTCCACGTGGCCGTGGTAGGCGCCGGCGAACTTGACGATCTTGTCGCGGCCGGTCGCCGCCCGCGCGAGCCGGAGCGCGCTCATCGACGCCTCGGTACCCGACGAGGTCATCCGGACCATCTCGGCGGACGGGATCCGATCCACGACCTCCGCCGCAAGGTCGACCTCCGCCTCGGTCGGCGCGCCGAAGCTCGTGCCCGCAGCCGCCGCGGCCGACACCGCGGACACCACCTCGGGGTGCGCGTGGCCCGCTATCAGCGGTCCCCACGACATGACCCAGTCGACGTACCGGTTGCCGTCCACGTCGACCAGCTCGGCGCCCTCTCCGCGCGCGACGAAGATCGGATCGCGACCGATCGACCGCATCGCCCGGACCGGCGAGTTCACGCCGCCCGGCAGGAGCTCGAGGGCGCGCTCGTAGGCGGCCGCCGACCTTCCGGCTACGCGTGCTCCGCTTCCCACCGCTCGTGCTCGTCGGTGAAATAGCGCAGCCGGCACTTCTTGAACTCCGTCGAGGAGTAGAGCGTGCGGCGCTCGTGGACGCCGGTGTCCTCGGCGATCGAGTCGAGGATCGCGTCGCACTCCTCCTTCGAGCGGCCGTGCGCCATCGTGAAGACCGAGTACGGCCAGTCCGCGTAGGTGGGGCGCTGGTAGCAGTGCGAGATACCGCGGAACGAGGCCATGCGCGGCCCCAGCTCGAGGATCCGGTCCTCGGGCACCTTCCACACGCCCATGCCGTTCGCCGAGAACCCGGCGCGCCGGTGGAACAGGATCGCGGCCACCCGCCGCAGCGCGCGCCGCTCGCGCATTGACTCGAGATGGTCGAGCAGCTCTCGCTGTGAGATGGCGAGCTCCGCTGCCGCGGAGGCGAACGGCTCGGACACCACGTCCATGGGTCCCTGCGTCGCGCGGATCACCGCGATGTCGAGGTCGGACAGCTCGATCGCCTCCGGCTCCATGTGATCGACGGCCTCCGCCACCGTCGCGAGCGCGTCGGTGCCCTTCTCCATCTCGAGGTCCATCCGGATCTTGAATAGCCGCAGCGTGGGGAGCTGGCGGACCGACTCGGCCCCGGTCAGCCGCTGCAGCACCTCCAGCGTGCCCTCGAGCCCGAGCGTCGAGCCGGGCTCGGTCGCGATCGTGAACCAGATGTTGAAGTCGTGGTCGCGGAGGTAGTTGTGGGACACCCCCGGATGCGAGTTGATGACCTTCGCCGCGCGCCAGGGATTCTCGGCGTCGACCTTCGCCGCCACCAGCATCGAGCTGTAGCCGAGCACCCGCGTGTCGAAGATCGGCGTGACCTCGCGGATGATCCGCTCGTCCACCAGCCGCTTGGTTCGGGTCAGAACCTCGTCCTCGGGCACGCCCGCCAGGCCGGCCACGTGTTCAAACGGCCGCTCCGCGATCGGAAAGCTGCCCTGCAGCAGGTTCAGCAGCCGCTTGTCGAGCTCGTCGAGCGGGATCGCGGAGCCGTCCCTTCGGCTCCGAACCTTCGCTATCGGCTGAGCCACCGGGCCACGTCCTTGGCGTGGTAGGTGATCACGACGTCGGCTCCAGCCCGCCGGATAGCGGTGAGCGATTCGATCACGGTGGTCTCCTCGTCGAGGTACCCCGCCGCGGCGGCGGCCTTGACCATCGCGTACTCGCCGCTCACGTTGTACGCGGCCACCGGGACGCGGGTGGCGTCCTTCACGCGCCGGATCACGTCCAGGTAGGGCAGCGCCGGCTTGACCATGACCATGTCCGCGCCCTCCTCCACGTCGAGCAGCGCCTCGCGCACCGCCTCGTCGGAGTTGGCCGGATCCATCTGGTAGCTGCGGCGGTCGCCGAACGAGGGCGCGGAGCCGGCCGCCTCGCGGAACGGTCCGTAGAAGGCCGACGCGAACTTCGCCGAGTAGGCCACGATCGGCAGGTCCTTGTACCCCTCGGCGTCGAGCTGCGCGCGGAGCGCCCCCACGCGGCCGTCCATCATGTCGCTCGGCGCCACGGCGTCGGCGCCGGCGTGGGCGTGAGAGATGGCCGTCTTCGCCAGCAGCTCGAGGCTGAGGTCGTTGTCGACGGTGCCGTCCTCGAGCACCACGCCGCAGTGGCCGTGCGAGGTGTAGGCGCACAGGCACACGTCCGTGATCACGAGCAGATCCGGGTGGGCATCCTTGATCGCGCGCACGGCGAGCTGCACGACGCCCTCGTCGTCATAGGCGCCCGAGCCCTGCTCGTCCTTCTCGGCAGGCACTCCGAACAGAAGCACCGCCGGGATGCCGAGGGCGTGCGCCTCGCCGGCCTCCTCGACCGCGTTCGAGATCGACATCCGCTCGATGCCGGGCATCGCCTCCACGGGCGTGCGCTCCTCGCCGAGCTGCACGAACATCGGGTAGACGAGGTCCGCCGGCGTGAGCGTCGTCTCGCGGACGAGCTCACGGAGCACCCCGGTCTTGCGCAGGCGCCGTAGACGTGTGGCCGGGAAGGGCATGGATCAACCAGTCTAGGTGGCCGCGAACCGTTGCAGGGAGAGCCGGCCGAGCAGCGCCGAAGACCACCGCGAGCACGGCCAGGTGGAGCAGCGGGCCGCCGAGGTCGCCGGCGTCGTTCAGGGCGGCGTCCAGCGCGTCGAGTGCAGGCTTGAACGGGAACACCGCCGAGACGGCGCGGATCACGTCGTAGAGGGCGGGCGCCACGGCACCCGACGGCACGAGCGCCAGGAACGCCAGCGGCAGGCAGAGCATGAAGGCGAGCAGCGAGGCCGCGCGCACGTCGCGCGTCAGGCCTCCGATCGCAAGGCCGAGCGCGGCGAACGCGACCGCGCCCACCGCCAGCGCGGCGAGCCACAGCGGGAAGCGGCTCCAGTCGATGTCCACGAACAGGCTGAGGCCCGCGACCATGACGAGGCACACGACCACGGAGCACACGGCGGCGAGCACCGCCTTCTCCGCAAGCAGCCCGGTCTTCGACACCAGGCCGCGAACCAGCCGCGAGAACGCGTTCTCCTCACGCTCGAGCGCCAGCGTGCCGGCCGCGAGCAGCAGCGTGATGAACATCAGCGACACGGTGAGCGCGAGCGCCACGGCGAAGGACGTGAGCGAGGTGGTGCCGCCGTTCAGCGCGGTGGCCTTCACGCGGATCGGCTCGCCCACGACGGCCAGCACGTCGTCCGAGAACGACAGGTTCTCGCGCGCGAGCCGCCCGAACGCGATCACGCGGTCCAGCTGGGCGCGCTCGTCGGAGCCGGGCGGGAGCTCCTTGCGCGCCTTGGCGAGGATCGTCTCGGCGTTCTTCAGGCCCAGCACGTCGAAGTTCTGGCCGAGGAAGCTGTATTGGCCGCCCTTGCTGATCAGCGCGAGCAGCTGGAGCGCCTCCTTCGCCACCCGCTTCGTGAGCGCGCCGTTGGCGGTCTGCACCTGCGCCTTGATCGTGTTCTCGACGAACTGCTGCTTCGCCGGGTCCTCGGCGTTGTAGTAGACCTCGACCGTCCCCGGCTCGAGCTGCGACTGGATGTTCGACGCCAGGTCGCTCGGGATGATGAGCGCGCCGAGCACGTCGCCGTCCTTGACCTTCTGGATCGCCTCCTCCTTGCTGTTCACGCGCACCGGGTCGATGGCGTCGAAGAGGCGCGAGCCCTCCTTCGCGAGGTCGATGCGGTCGCCGCCCAGCTCCACCACCGCCGACTTGCCCTCGAGGCCGTTGTAGAAGGCGACCTCCGGCTTGTCCGGCCCGCGCGAGAGCGCGAACCCGATCAGCACGGCGATGATCACCGGGTAGAGCACGAGCAGCGCCACCAGGAGCGGTGAGCGCCTCAGGATCTGGAGGTCCTTCAGGAGCAGCCAGCGCATGTCAGTGGCCGCGCCGGTGGAGGAACTCCACGAACGCCTCCTCGAAGTCGAGGCCGCTCGTGCCGACCTCCTGCTCCAGGTCGCGCGGCGATCCGTCGAAGAGCCGCTCGCCGTCGGCGAGGACGATCAGCTGGGTCGCGTAGCGGTCCGCCTCCTGGACGTTGTGGGTGGCGTAGATGACCGTCGTGCCCTCGCCGGCCAGCCGGAGGATGAACTCCCACAGGCGGGCGCGCTGGCGCGGGTCGAGCGCGGCGCTTGGCTCGTCGAGCAGCAGCACGTCGGGCTCGGCGAGCAGGCCGATCGCGATGTTCACGCGCTGGCGGTTGCCGCCCGAGAGGGTGCTCACCTGGTCGCGGGCGCGCTCGCGCAGGTCGGTGAGGTCGAGCATGCGGCCGACCGTCGCGCGCACGTCCGGGCAGCGCTCGAGCCGGGCGAAGAGCGACAGGTTCTCCTCGACGGTCAGCTTCGAGTAGAGCGCGGCCTGCTGGGGAACCCAGCCGATGCCGCTGGGGAGCACGGTGAGCTCGCCCTCGTCGGGCTGCTGGATGCCCGCGAGGATGGAGAGGAGCGTGGTCTTGCCGGCGCCGTTCGGGCCGATCACGGCCACCAGCTCGCCGCGGCCCGCCGACAGCGAGACGCCGCGCAACGCCGCCCGATCCCCGTAGCGCTTGACGAGGTCACGCGCGGCCAGGGTCACGGTCGCCGTCTCCACGGCGCGCAGGTTGGCAGAATCGGCCGTCGTGAAGCTTCTCTTCGTCGGCGACGTCGTCGGCGGCATCGGACGCCGTACGCTCGCCGCGCTGCTGCCGGGGATCCGCGACGCGCACGAGCCGGACTTCGTCGTCGTGAACGGCGAGAACGCCGCGGGCGGGGTGGGCATCACGCAGAAGACGGCCCGCGAGCTGCTCGAGACGGGAGCCGACGCGATCACCCTCGGCAACCACGCCTTCCGCCACCGGGAGGTCTACGAGCTGCTCGACCACGAGACCCGGATCGTGCGGCCGGCCAACTATCCGAAGGGGAGCCCCGGCCGCGGTCACACGGTGGTGGAGCGAGACGGCATGCGGCTCGGTGTCGTGAACCTGTCGGGGATGCTCTACCTCGCGGCCGTGCGGTCACCGTTCGCCGACGCGGACGCGGCGCTCTCCGATCTCAGCGGCCGCGCCGACGCCGTGCTGATCGACATGCACGCGGAGGCCACGAGCGAGAAGGTCGCGATGGGCTGGCACGTGGACGGCCGGCGTCGACCGCCTGCGTGGGCACGCACACCCACGTGCCGACCGCGGACGCCCGCGTGCTGCCGGGCGGGACCGCCTACGTGACCGACGTCGGGATGACCGGCCCGCGCGGCGGCGTGATCGGCGTGAAGCGCGAGCTCGCGCTGGAGCGGTTCCTGACGATGACGAACGTCCGCTTCGAGACCTCGGACGACGATCCATGGCTGAACGGCGTGCGTGATCGAGGCGGACGCCGACGGCCGCGCGACGAGCATCGAGCAGCTGCTGCTCCCGCGGAGCTCTAGGTCCGCGCCAGAAGTAGGGTCTGACCCTTTCGGAGGGTGGTCGAGGGTTTGGCGGGGGGCTAGCCGGGCGCGCGGACGAGTGCGCGACGCGGCGACGGAGCTCGCCGGAGGCTGAGCGCGATCACCGCGGCCAGCGGCGATGTTCCTGAGCGCGACCACGCCGATCGCGAGCGGCTCGCGGGCGACGACGTCGAAGTAGTGCGCGGGGAACTCGACCTGCGTCAGGACGGCGACGAGTGCCACGGCCGCCGCAAGGGCGTACATCCGCCACGCGAACGCAAGCGCGCCGAGCGGGAGCACCCAGATCACGAACTGGGGCGAGAAGCACCTTGCCGAACAGGGCGAAGCCGGCACACGCCGCCAGGCTCGCGAGCACCAGCTCCGCGCGCACCGGTCGCGGACCGCGGTCGGAGCGCCTGGCGCGGTCCCTGCCGCGCGGGATGCGGCGGCCGCCCTCACGCACAGGAGTGCGACGAGTACCACGAGAGCGGTCAGGAAAAGTGACGTGACCGCGTCGGAGGCGGAGTGGAGCAGACCGTCGGACCTGAAGCTCTTCACGCTCTCCGCGTGGCCCGCGCCCAGCAGCATCCAGGCCGAGCACCACCAGCGCGGGCGAGCTCTCGACCTGCACCGGGCGGTCGAGCTGGAAGCGCACCGCGTCGAGCGCTCCGTCCGGCGACACCGCGACGGCGGCAGCCGCGATCGCCGCCATCACCGCCGCGCAGACGAGCGCGCCCTGCCAGGCGTCGCGACGGCGTCCGCGCGCGACGAGCCACGCGATGGCCACGGGCGCGATCACGATCGGGAACGCCTTGGTCATAACCGCGACGCCGAGGACGGCGAAGCCGGCCCGCGGCCGGTCGAGGGCGAGGAGCAGGAGGGCGGCGAGGACGAGCGCGACCGGGAACAGGTCGAAGTGGGTCCGCAGGACCGCGCCGCACAGGAGCGGCATGGTCGCGGCGGCGAGCATCGCCCGGCGCGCATCGCCGCCGGTCCGCCGCGCCAGCGCGCCGCAGAGCAGGACCACGGCCGCCGCTCCCAGGAGCGTCCACGCGGCGAACGCCCAGCGGAAGGGGTCCTCGCCTGTGCCCGCGAGCCCGGGCAGCGCGATCGCCGGCGCGGCCAGCGGCGGGTACTCGAACGCGACGTCTCGGTAGGGAAGCCCGCCGTCGAGAACGGGCGCCGCAAAGGTGCGATAGACGAACAGATCGTTCACGCGCTGGTCTCTCCACGGCGCGATCCAGAGCGTGAGCGCCCAGCCGGCGGCGAGCAGGACGAGAGCGAAAAGAGCGGCGCGCTTCACGCGAACACCGTCTCGCGTTCCGCTTCCGGTTCCTCCCGGTGCTCGGCGGGCCCGGCAACGTGCGCCGCCAGCAGGGCGACCAGAACGAAGGGCACGAACCAGACGATGTAGAGGTAGAACCAGTGCGTCGCGGTCAGCTCCACCGCGATCAGGATCGCCGCCCCCATCGCGGCGATCTGGCGCAGGTCGGGCGCGCTCGGGCGGAATGCCGCCAGCACCGCGAGCCCGGTTGCCGCCCCCTTCACGATGTCCTGCAGCCACCCCAGCGAGTCCACCTGTCCCCAGATGCTGAAGGGCGACGGGCGGCTCGCCTGATAGCCGATCGTCCTGTCGTACAGCTCGCGCACACCGCCGTCCGGGATGAACGGCGCGACCGAGAGCGCCAGCACCAGCAGGAGCGTCCCGAACAGCACGACCGGCGACCGGCGGGCGAACAGAGGAGCCAGCGCCGCGGTCACGAACTTCGCCGCCGCGCCGAGTGCGAGCGCCACGCCGGTGACCGCCGCGGAGGCGCGGTCGCGCGCCATCGTCGCGGCGAGGAGCGCGCCCACGCACGCCACCGCCACCAGCGTGTCGTTCGAGTTCGACTCCAGGACGAATGTCGTGTACGGGTAGGCCACCCACGCGTACCCGAGCGCCACTCCGAGCAGCGTGCCCTCGCGGCCCGGGCGCATCCGCCGGCCGAGCAGCAGCAACCCGCCGAGCGCCAGCAGGTCGAACGTGATCGCCGCTCCGTGGGCCGCGGGCAGGTCGTCCCACCGCCCGCTCCACGGGAGCGCCTGCTCGAACGGCACGTACAGCAGGTAGTTGACCGGGCCGTACGTGTCGCCCCGCTCGACATCCCCGGAGAAGCCGTCGCCGTAGAGCTGGTGACCGTCCGCGATCCGGTCGGCCCCGATCACGCCGGCGTAACCCACGTCGATCACGTTCGAGTCCGCCACGTTGAGGCCGATCCTGAACGCCGCGAGGAACACCAGGCCCACCACCAACAGCGTCAGCGACGCGTGCGGCACGAGCGCGCCCGACGGTCTTCGCGGCCTGAACGCCGCGAAGAGCACTCGCACGAGGAGGTATACGAGGACGGGATACGCGAGCGGCACGGACACGCCGATCTCGCCCCGGTTGAAGAAGTAGTGCGACGCCCCGAACGCGAGCAGCACGAGCAGGTCGAGGTGCAGCAGCCGGAACGGCCGCCGGAAGTCGAGGAACGGCGCGAGGAACAGGACGCACAGCGGGATCCAGACGTACGGCGCGTTCAGCTTCCGCCCGAATGCGCCCGCGTAGCCGCGCGCCATCGACCAGGCGACCTGATCGCCGGACCACTGCTCCACGATCGCCCCGCTGCGGTCGTCCACCTGCACCTGAACGATCTCCTGGCGGTCTCGGAACCAGCTCACCTGCCAGCGCCCGAGGCCCTTCGTGTACGCCGACGGCTGGAGACGGCCGTCCTTGACCGCCTCCTTCACCTTCTCGGCCCGAGCCGCGATTCGCTCGATCTCCCGCGCGCTGTGCTCGAAGAAGCGCGGCGGCTGCGTGAGCGACGGCGGCCGGTCGAGATCCGCGGCATGCGCGGCGGGCGCAAGCGCGCCGCAGGCGGCCAGCGCGACTGCGACTACAACAGCGAGCGCGGCTAGCCGCGCGACAGCTGGATGCGGAAGCTCCACATCTTGTTCCCGAGGAAGTTGAGGGGAGTGGCCGCGACGATGGAGATCGCCTGCGCCGGCAGGTCGGGCATGCCGGCGACGCTCACCAGGACCTCGAGGATCGCCGCGGCGAACACGAACGCCGCGATGCTGATCGTGAAGAAGCGCGCCGCCTGGAAGCCGGCGTGCCCGCCGCGGGCGCGGAAGGTCCAGTGCCGGTTCCACCAGAAGTTGTTGAGCACGGCCACCACGAATGCAAGCGTCGCCGCCACCAGGTGATGGAGGTCGAGCAGCTCGATGCACACGGCGAACACACACAGGTTCACGACGTAGCCGGACACGCCGACCGCGCAGAACTTCAGGAGCTGCATCCAGTTGTGGGGCCGCGCCAGCCCGGCCCGCACCCGGAGGTGAATCGCGTGTGGGCGGTCGGCGACCGGGGCCCTCGCCTCGTCGGTCACCCGGCCAAAGGTACACCGAAGTGTTCGAGCACCAACGGCGTGACGTCGGATAGGGACCACTGCTCGCGCTCGGGCGCCTCGACGCCGCACAGGAGCAGCACGCCCTCGGAGTCGTCGCGGTGGAGCGACCCGTGGCTGCCACCCCCCACGTGGTCGGCGCCGCCCCAGTCCACGAACTCGTGGCCCAGCTCGGCCGATGCCAGCACGTCGCCGGAGTGCGGGCACGCCAGCGCGGACCACAACCGCCCGAGGGCATCCGGGTAGGTCTCGCCGCCCACCCGCCCGCCGCCCGTGTGGAGCTCGAGCACGGACTCGTCGCCCGCGAGCGCCCAGCCACGCCCACGCCCATCCGTGAGATCGCTCCCGGGTGCGAAGCGCAGCTCGCCCGCAGCGGAGCGCACCAGCGCGCGCCCGTCCTCGCGCGTGACCACGAGCTCCACGCCGTCGGCCTCGAGCAGCGTGTCGGCCGCGCGCCGGACCAGCTCGTCGCGGCGGCCGTCGTCGAGCGCGTAGACCATCGCGGACCGCGCCGAGGGACAGGCCGCGAGCTCGGCCTCCGTGGGCGCGGGGTCGCTCGGGCTGAGGACGCGCATGTCCGCCAGCACGTCGGAGAGGTTGATCCCCGACTCGACGGCGGTCTGCGAGTGATCCGACATCACGATCACCGCGTGCTCCTCGAGGAACGCCTCCGGCCCGCCCGCCACGTGCATGATCCGCTCGAGGGCGCGGTCGGCCTCCGCGATCGAGCGCACCTGGCCGTCCGGGCCGACCTTGTGCGAGTGCGTGTCGTTGTCCGGCAGCGAGAACAGCAGGAAGTCGAAGAGGTCGTGCTCGACCAGATAGGCGCCCACGCAGCCCGTGTGCCGGTCGCGCTGGCCGGGCATCCCGAGCGCGGACGTGCAGCCGGTGTCGCGCGAGTCGAACAGGTCGGCGTAGAACAGCTCGCGCGCGCCGTACACCGGGTGGCGGAACTGCGCCGCCTCGGCGATCCGCCGGTAGACGCTGGCGCCCGACGGGTCGTGCCGCGTACGGCCGCGGTAGATCAGGTAGGTCGTGCACGCGGTACGCAGGCCAGCGTCGTCCAGGTGCTCGAACACGGTCCTATGCGCACGCGTGAGGTGCGCCAGGTTCATGTTGTAGACGGTGTCGTAGAGGGAGCGCACGATCCCGAAGGCGCGCGTGGCCGGCAGCGACGAGCCGTACTCCACGTAGCGCTCCTCGCCGCGGTGGAACCAGTTCATCGACGGGATGTGGTGCTCGGCGGGTCCGCAGCCTGTGGCGATCGCGGCCGACGCGACGGGCGTGACGGACGGGAAGGTCGACACGCAATCGCGAATGTACGTACCGCAGTCGAGCAGCGCCGCGAGCGCCGGGGCGTCGCCCTCGGCGACCGCCTGGTCGAGCATGTCCGGCTTCAACGAATCGATGACCGCGAGGACGAGCTTCTTCGGCACTACCGAAGGATCCTCAGCCCGGCGTACTTCTCCCCGTCGCGCCGGCGCCCGCCGGCGAGCAGCACGATGAAGCCCGGGATGGCGAGGAGCGCGAGCGGCGGCACGAAGAGCGCAATCGCCGCGAGGATCAGCGCGGCGGCGTCGGCGTAGGCCGTGAGGAGGGCCGCCTGGTCGGGCTCGAGCCGGGCACGGACGCGCTCCACGAGACCGCCGACGGCGAGCCACCCCAGCACAGCGCACAACGGGCCGAGGAGCAGACCGACCCACGCCGCCTCACCGCCGTCAGCGAGGGCACCGCCGAACAGCAGCGCACCCATGAGAAGCCCGACAACGCCGGAAAGAACCTCGGCCGCGCCCCGCCCGGGCGACGGCGAGCCCGAGCGCTCGAGGAGAAATGCCACGACGCCTACGGCGACCACCCCTCCGAGGAACGCGGGCGACTCGAGGAAGCTGAAGTCGGTGCCGTCGAAGTCGATCGCGATGTCGCCGCGCGCCAGCCCGCCGGCCAGCAGCGGCGGCAGATACGGCCGGATCCCTGTGGACGACGCAAGGCCCGCGCCCGTGCTGATGTCGAGGAACGCGCTCATGAGGCGGAGTGAAAGGGTCGGTACCCTCCGCGCGGTGAGGTTAACGCCGCGCCTGGCGTGGCGGCCTCGCGCTCATCGCATGAGCTCCTCGCGAGACATCGAGCGCTACGCCGGCCTGTTCGCCTCGCGGACGAAGGTCATGAAGTCCTCCGCGATGCGCGACCTCATGGCGGTCACCGCCCGGCCGGAGATCATCTCGCTCGCCGGCGGCCTGCCGGACACCAGCACGTTCCCGCCGGACACGTTCGCGGCGGTGGCTCAGCGGATCGCGTCCGAGTCATGCGCGAAGGCCCTCCAGTACGGGCCCACCGAGGGTCTCGAGGAGACGAAGGACTGCATCGCCGAGGTGATGGGCGCCGAGGGCATGCGGGTGGACAACGAGGATGTGCTCGTCACGACGGGCGGGCAGCAGGTGATCGACCTCGTCACGAAGACCCTCATCGACCCGGGCGACGTCGTGGTGGCCGAGGGCCCGACCTACCCGGGCGCCGCGTCCGTGTTCACCTCCTACCAGGCCGACCTCGTGCAGATCGACATGGACGCGGACGGAATGCGCGTGGACCTGCTCGAGGACACGCTCGATCGGCTCGACCGCGAGGGACGCCGGCCGAAGTTCATCTACACCGTGCCGAGCTTCCAGAACCCGGCGGGCGTGACGATGTCGGCGCCCCGGCGGCAGCGCCTCGTCGAGGTGGCGCATGAGCGCGAGCTGCTCGTGCTGGAGGACAACCCGTACGGGCTGCTCCGGTACGAGGGCGAGCCGCCCACGCCGCTCCTCTCACTCGACGGCGGGATCTACGTGATGTACCTCGGCACCTTCTCGAAGATCCTGTCGCCGGGGATCCGGCTCGGCTGGGTGGTGGCGCCGCCGCCGGTGCTCGAGAAGATCAACCTCGGCAAGCAGGCCGCGGACCTGTGCACGTCGACGCTGTCGCAGCTGATGGTGCAGGCGTACTTCGCCGAGGGCCGCTGGCGTGACTACGTCGAGTCGCTCACGGAGATCTACCGCGCCCGCCGGGACACCATGCTCGACGCGCTCGCCGACCACTTCCCGCCGCAGGCGGAGTGGACACGGCCCTCCGGCGGGCTGTTCATCTGGGCGACGCTCCCGGACTTCATCGACACCACCGACCTGCTCGCCCGCGCCCTCCACGAGAACGTGGCGTTCGTGCCGGGCGAGGCGGCCTTCCTGGACGGTCGCGGCCGCAGCTCGATGCGGCTCAACTTCTCGGGCTCGAACGAGGAGGCGATCCGCGAGGGGATCCGCCGGATCGGCGAGGTCGTGACGCAGCAGGTTCAGCTCTACGGAACGCTCACCGGCGAGATCGACGCCGTGCAGCCGCCGCCCGCGGAGGAGCCGCTTCCGGGCGGCGCCGACGTCCTGCACCTGCCGGACCGCGCCGAGCGGGCGCGGCGGGCCGGCTTCTAGTTTTCCTCTTCCTCGCCGTTGGCGAAGTCCTCGGGCGTGACGTTGTCGAGGAAGTCCTTGAACTTCTCGACGACCTCCTCCGTGTCCTCCACCTCGTGCTCGAACTCGATGGCGGACTCGGTGATGACGTCCTCGGCGGCGAAGATCGGCGCGCCGGTGCGGACCGCGAGCGCGAGCGCGTCCGACGGGCGCGAGTCGATCGGGATCTCGCGGCCGTTCAGCTGGAGCGTGACCTCGGCGTAGAAGGTGTTCTCGCGCAGCTCGGTGACGGCCACGCGCGTGCAGCTCACCTCGAGCTCCGTCAGCATCTCCGAGATCAGATCGTGCGTCATGGGCCGCGGCGTGTTCGCTCCCTGGAGCTTCATCAGGATCGCGGCAGCCTCGGGATGGCCGATCCAGATCGGGAGGAACTTGTTGCCGTCGCGGGTCTTCAAAAGCACGATCGGCTGCTTGCCGACCATGTCGAAGCTGACGCCGTAGATGACCATCTCCTGCATCTGTAGCGACAGTTTAGAGCCGCGCGGAAGGACCGCCGCCGCCCACTCCTCGAGAGGGGGACTACCGGCCAGTGGGCGATCCTGGACTCGAACCAGGGACCTCGTCCTTATCAGAGACGCGCTCTAACCGACTGAGCTAATCGCCCGCGACGTGCGATTGTAGCCGCCGAAAACGGCCGCCCGGGACGCCGCTTCACCGACGTACGCGGATCGTTCTGCGGAGGTCGGTCTGCGCCCCCTCGACGTTGATCGCAAGCACCCGGAGCTGGACCCGTTTCACGCCCTTGGCGGCCTTGCGCGATGGCCTCAACCTCACCGTCCGGGCGCCCGCCGCGAGGGGCAGCGACTTCTCGGCGAGGATCGTGCCGCGCCCACGCCCGGGCGCGACGAGCGACAGCCGTAGCGCGACGGCCTGATCGGGCGTGATCGTGACCCTCACCCCGCCTGTGAATGCGCGGCGCTTCAGCCGGGCGGGCGCCTTGATGACGAGCGCCGCTGCGCCCGGACAGCCGCCCGGTCCGGCCACGAGGAGACAGCGGTCGGTGCCGTCCGGCGCCGCGTCGCCATCCGAGTCGGCGTTGGCGGGGTTGCTGCCGAGCGCGACCTCGGCCGCATCGGACAGGCCGTCGTTGTCGTCGTCCGGGTCGCAGACATCGCCCGCGCCATCCCCATCCGTGTCCACCTGGCTCCCGCCCGGGGTGGTCGGACAGTTGTCGGCGGAGTCGGCGGTTCCGTCGTTGTCGTCGTCGGAGTCCTGGGTCTCGTCCCCGAGCGATGTCGGCGTCGTTGTCGCGCTCGACATCGGCGTTGAGCCCGAGCACGAAGCCGTTCACATTGCCGGTCGGCGGCGGGTTCGTGCCGTCGGCGGCGGGCGGTTTCCAGACCGAGATGAACGGCCCGTTACCGCCTGACCCGCGGCGGGCGCCGTGCAGGCGGCGACGAGGGTGACTACACCAACGAGGGCGCGCCGCATCGGCCGGGCCATGCGCCCACCATAATCTCCTCAACAGGCGAGTGCCAGGGGCCCCGGAGACCGTCGACGGGGCCCTCGGTCTTTTCTAGACCGCGCCGCAGGTGGGCGCGGGCGAGCAGCCGCTCGGCCAGCGCCACGGCGTCCGCCGGCGAGTCGAAGTCGAGCTCCACGCGGCAGCCGGCCTCGCCACGCGGGCGCACCTTCACCGGCTGGCCCAGCGCGGTCGCGAGGGTGTCCTCCGCGGCACCCAAGGCCTCGGCCAGGTCGGGGTGGATCTCGCGCGTGAAACGCCTCTTCTGAGGCTCCGGTTGACCCTCAGCCTCGCGGGCACGGCGCTCGGTCTCGCGCACCGACCAGCCGCCGTCGCGGGCCTCGAGCGCCAGGCTCCGCCGCTTCGCGTGGTCCTTGCAGAGCAGGAGGGCGCGGCCGTGCCCCTCGCTGAGGTCGCCGCGCTCGATCAGCTCGAGCGCCTCCTCGGGAAGCTCGAGCAGGCGGATCAGGTTGGAGATCGCGACGCGGCTCCGGCCCACCCGGCGGCCAACCTCCTGCTTCGTGAGGCCGAGGTCGTCGACGAGCATCGCGCACGCGCGCGCCTCCTCGACCGCGTTCAGATCGACCCTCGCCATGTTCTCCGCGAGCGCGAGGTCGAGCCGCTCCCAGTCGTCCGTGTCGCGGACGAGCGCCGGGATCGTCGAGAGGTTCACCATCTGCGCGGCGCGCAGGCGACGCTCGCCGGCGACCAGCTCGAAGCTCCCGCCGGCCAGCGGCCGGACGACGACCGGCTGCAGCACGCCCCTCGTGCGGATCGACTCGGCGAGCTCGGCGAGCCGCGCCTGGTCGAACGTGCGGCGGGGCTGGCGCGCGTTCGGCTGGATCAGGTCCGGTGGGATCTCGCGCAGGCCGTCCTCGACCTTGTCGCTGCGGGGCAGGATCGCCGCGAGCCCGCGGCCCATGCCGCGCTGCTGTGCGTCAGCCACGTGCGGCCACCTCCTTGGCCAGCTTCAGATATGCCGCGCTCCCCGGGCTGTGCGGCGCGTGCCGCAGGACCGGAAGGCCATAGCTCGGCGCCTCGCCGAGCCGGACGTTGCGCGGCACGACGGTGTCGAACACCAGCGCCGGGAAGTGCTCGCGCACCTCGCGCTCGACGTCGCGCGCCAGCCGCGTGCGCCCGTCGTACATCGTGAGGATCATCCCCAGCACGGTCAGGCGCGGGTTCAGCTCGCGCTGGATCAGCGAGAGGGTGTCGAGCAGCTGCGCGAGCCCCTCGAGCGCGAAGTACTCGGTCTGGACCGGGACGATCACCTTGTCCGCGGCCACCAGCGCGTTCACGGTGAGCGGGCCCAGCGAGGGCGGGCAGTCGAGCAGCGTGAAGAGGTACCGGTCGCGGACGCTGCCGAGCCGGTCGCGCAGAGTGGTCTCCGATCCCTCGATCCGGGGGAGCTCCACGTTGGCGCCGGCGAGGTCGGGGGTAGACGGCACGACGTCCAGCCTGTCGATGCCGCTGGGGACCGCGGCGGCGGTGAGCGCGAGCTCACCGGATAGGCAGTCGTAGATGCTGCCTCCGCCATCCTTCGGGAGCCCAAGTGCAACCGTAGCGTTGCACTGAGGATCGAGATCCACGAGGAGGGTCCGGTAGCCGGCGTCCGCGATGCTTGCGCCGAGATTGACGGCGGTGGTGGTCTTGCCCACCCCGCCCTTCTGGTTTGCGACTGCGACGACTGTGCCCACGCGGCTGAACCTACGGTTCAGATCGGTCGGAAAGGTGTTCGGGGGCGAACGGCTCGGTCCTGCCTGCAACGGCAGCATTGAGGGCGGCCCGGGCGGGGGTTGGTCGACTTATGTACTGACCTCGGTATATAAAACGCCCCACCCGCCTGGGGCGGGCCGGAGTGTTACGCCAGGGGGCGCTTTCGTGCCATGCCAGCGCGGCGCGGGAACTCCGGCGGCGTGGGCGCCATCTTGCGGTAGACGTGCAGGTGGCGGTTCTCGGAGGCCGCATACGGCTGCACCGAGATCACCTCCTTCACCGCCATGCCCACCTTCTCTGCGGCAGCCACGCCGGCGCCCTCCTCGGCAGAGTCGCGCGCACCCTTCCACGCGACGAGCACGCCATCCACGCGCAGCAGCGGCGCCGCGTACTCGAGGAGCAGCGCCAGGGGTCCCACCGCCCGCGCCGTCACCGCGTCATACGCCTCGCGCCCGCCCCCGAGCGCCGGCGGCACCCGCGCGTAGTCCTCCACGCGCGCGGTTATGGAGCGCGCATTCCCGAGCTCGGCGGCCTGGATCAGCCGGTCGATCACCGCTGTCTTGCGTCCGGCCGACTCGATCAGGTCGACCTGCGCTCGAGGGATAGCGATCGCCAACACGAGTCCAGGAAATCCTGCACCTGCGCCTATATCTGCGACGCGGCGGGCGGACGAAAGCTCCAAAACCTCCAGCCCCGACAGGCTGTCCGCAACGTGGACGTCAAGTGCCGCTTCAGGGTCTGAGACCGTCGTGTGCGGATCGGGCTCGGCTGCCAGCGCGGCCAGCAGCCGCTCGACCTGCGGGCTCCTCAGCAGCGTTTCACGAGAAACGCTCAACGGGACTCACCACGAGCCGGCGGTCCGGCTCGTCGCCCTCGCTGTGCGTCTCCACGTCGCTGCGCTCGCTCAGATACGTGTGCACGATCTTGCGCTCGGTCGCGCGCATCGGCTCGAGCTCGACCGGGCGCGAGTACCGGAGCGCCTCCGCCGCGGCCCTGTCGGCCATCCGGTGCAGCGCGCCCTCGCGCCGCTCGCGGTAGCCCGCCGCGTCGACGGTCACCTGCTTGCGAAGCCCGTCGCCCTTGAAGGCCGCGCGGAAAGCCAGATGCTGCAGCGCGTCGATCGTCGTGCCGTGCTTGCCGATCAGGAGACCGAGGTCGTCGCCGTTCACCGTCGCGCGGATCTCGTCGTCCGTCTCGACGATGTCGACCGTCGCATGCAGCCCCAGCGCATTCACCACCCGGCCCACGATGGCCCGGACCCGTTCGGCCGGCTCATCGGGGATCGTGCCCGCGGCGGAGCGCCACGCCTCCTCGTCCACCTCGGCCCTCACGTGCGCCGGCCCGTCCGAGCCGTCCTCCTGCGTCACCTCGAACCGCACGTGGTCTTGGGTGAGGCCAGGGAAGCGGGACTCCAACTCCTTCATCGCAGCCCACTTCGCCTCGCCGAGCGTCTCGCCCCTTCCCTCGGCCACGGACTCCTCGGAGCTCAACGCCGGCGCCCCGAGCGCTTCTTCTTCTTGCGCGGAGACTGAGGCGGCGCCTTCGCGGGCTCCGCGTTCGTGGCCTTGGCCTTGGCCTCGGCCTTCGCCTCTGCCTTCGGACGGTCGTCGCCGCTGCCGTTCCCGGCGCTGGCCGCGGCCGCGGTACTGGGCGGTTTCCCGCGCGCGGGTTGCCCGTCGCCCGCCGTGACAGCCGCGCCGGCGGCGATCGGAACCGGCTTCGGATAGAGCTTCTTCACGGCCAGCTGCTGCCCGATCGTCCACACGTTCGTCGTGATCCAGTACACGATCAGGCCGGCCGGGAAGTTGATGATGAAGACCACGAAGACGAAGGGCAGCGCGAACATGATGCGACGCTGTGTCGGGTCGGCGCTGATCGCCGTGACGGCGCTCGCGGCGAGCTGCGTGCCCACGTAGAGCACGATCAGCACGGCGAGCAGGACGGGATCGGTGACCTTCTCGGCGAGGTTGTCGATCGGGCCGAAGCCCGGGTTGCTCGCGATATCCATCTGGAAGCTGTCCGAGCGCAGCAGCGAGAAGAGCGAGATGAAGAACGGGATCTGCAGCACCAGCGGGAGGCAGGACCCGAGCGGGTTGACCTTCTCGCGCTGGTAGAAGGCCATGACCTCCTGGTTCATGCGCTGCCGGTCGTCCTTGTAGCGCTCCTGGATCTTCTTGATCTCGGGCTGCAGCGTCTGAAGCCGCTGCATGGACTTCACGCCCTTGAACGTGAGCGGCAGGATCGCGAGCCGGACCGTGAAGGTCAGGAGGATGATCGCCCAGCCCCAGCTTCCGCCGATCAGGTCGTGCCAAAACTCCAGGATCCACTGGCAGGCATCGATGAGCGGCTGTAGGACGTTTGCGATGTACATGGGCTAGCGCTCGGTGCGCGGGCGCACACGGAACAGCTTCTGGTCCTCGACGAGGTCGACCCCGCCGTGGCTCCAGGGGTTACAGCGAAGGATCCGCCACGCGGCCAGGACGACGCCGCGCAGCACACCGTAGCGCCGGATCGCCTGAACGGCGTACTCGGAGCAGCTCGGATGGTACTTGCAGTGCGCGGGGATACCGGGCGAGATCGCGCGCTGGTAGAAGCGCACCGGAGCGGTGGCGATCGAGCGGATCGCGCTCACGCGGATCCCTCGGCGCCAGGCGCCAGTCCGGCGGCGGTGAGCACCTCGCGCAGCTCGGCCTCGATCGCCTGCTCGCCACCCTGACCGGCCAGCTCGGCGGCAGCGGGGCGGGCGACGATGACGAAGTCGTGGCCGTCGCGGAGCTCCTCCGCGCTGGCCCAGAAAGCCTCTCTGAGCAGGCGCTTCATCCTGTTGCGCTCGACCGCGCCGCCCACCTTGCGGCCGACGGACACGCCCAGGCGCGGGTCCGAGTCGGCGTCGTCCGCCCGCGGGAATGCGTAGACCACCAGGTGCCGGCTCGCATGGGAGCGGCCCTCGCGGTACACGCGCTCGAACTCGCCGCTGCGGGACAGCCTGCGGCGCTTTCGGCGCGCGCGGTCGGTCATCGGCTAGGGGGTGAGCCGCTTGCGGCCCTTGGCGCGGCGGCGCTTGAGAAGCGCACGGCCGGCGCGAGTCCTCATGCGCGCGCGGAACCCGTGGGTACGGGCGCGCTTGCGCTTCTTTGGCTGGTAGGTGCGCTTCATGTGCCGCGAGCCAGGGTACTAGACGGCGCCGCGACGCTTTTCCCGCGTTTTGCGAGGGCTCCCCCCGGGGTACGCGGCGCGGCCATTTTTGCCGATGTACACTCGCTCGGCCGAGGGCGGCGGGGCTGATTTCGTCCCGCTCGGCCCTTCCTCAGAGAAGACAGATCGAGTTGGCCCCCGAGGAGGGTCGCGACCGCCCGTGCCTGCACAGCCAGACGAAATTTGGGATGCCATCCGCGGAGAGCTCCGCCGGGAGACGCCCGATTTCAAGTTCCACATCTGGCTCGAGCCGCTCCAGCTCGCCGCGATCCGGGGCCACACGGTCTACGTGCGCGCGCCCGAGCACATCCGCACCTCGGTCGCCGAGCGCTACCTCCCTCTGCTGCGCCGCGCCGCGTCCATCGGCTTCGACGAGCACGCGCTCGTTGAGGTGGTCGGCGACGATTGGGAGCCGCCGGCCGAGGGCGGACCGGCCGGCTCGACCCGGACCGGCGCGGCCGGCGCCGGCGAGGAGGGACCGGCGCGCCGCGGCGACCGGCTGAACCCCAAGTACACCTTCGAGCAGTTCGTGATCGGTCCCGGCAACCGCTTCGCCCACGCGGCCGCGCTGGCCGTCGCCGAGCTGCCCGGCCACTCGTACAACCCACTGTTTCCTGCACGGCTCGCCCGGGATCGGCAAGACGCACCTCCTGCACGCCATCGGCAACTACGTGGAGCGGTTCGGCTCGGGCCTCCAGGTGCGCTACGCGACGATCGAGGAGTTCACGTCCGAGTTCGTGGAGGCCGTGCGGCGGAACCAGACCGCCGACTTCAAGGCGCGCTTCCGCGGAGCGGACGTGGTGCTGATCGACGACGTCCAGTTCCTCGCCGGCCGCGAGAAGACGCGCGAGGAGTTCTTCCACACGTTCAACTCCCTGATCGACGCCGGCCGGCAGCTCGTCATGACCTCCGACCGCGCGCCGGAGGACGTCCCGGGCATCGAGGCGCGACTGATCGAGCGGTTCGGCTCGGGCCTCGTGGCCGAGGTGGACACGCCGGAGCTCGAGGTGCGGATGGCCATCCTCGCCAAGCGCGCCCGGCTGGACGACATCCAGGTGGGCGGTGACGTGCTCGCCGAAATCGCGAGCCGCGTGTCCACCAGCGTTCGCGCCCTCGAGGGCGCGCTGATCCGGGTAGTGGCGTACGCGTCGATGCACAACGAGCCGCCGACGCCCGAGCTGGTGCGACACGTGCTGCGCCGCCTGGGCGTCGACGAGTCGCCGGACGTCCGGAGCGTCAACGAGATCCTCGAGGCGACCGCCCAGGAGTTCGGCGTCGAGCTCGCCGACCTGAAGGGCACCAGCCGCAAGCGTCCTGTCGCCCGTGCCCGCCACGTGGCCATGTACCTCGCCCAGGAGCTGACCGGGCACACTCCGGGCGAGATCGGCAAGGTGTTCGGAGAGCGCGACCGCACCACCGTGAACCATGCGGTGAAGCAGATCGACGGCGCGGTGAAGGACGATGCGGTTGTGCGCAACTCCGTGAACAACCTGCGCCGCCGCTTGGCCCAACCCGCGTCATGACCGGCGGTGATGGAAGAATCACCAGCTTGTCCCCAAGCCGCTTTCCGCGTCGGGACTGAAGCGGCGCCACTTCTCCCCACAGTTCCCACCCCCAACAACCCCTATTCAGATAGGCAGCATCTTTTGAAGCTCTCCGTTTCCCGTGAAACGTTTCTCGCTCGGCTCGGCGTTGCCGTCCGCGGCGCGTCGACCCGCGGGCCCGTTCCATCCCTCGCCGGCGTGCTGCTGCGCGTGGAGGATGGCCGCGCCGAGCTGCAGGCGACCGATATGGAGCTCGGGGTGCGGGTGTCGCTCGACACGTCCGAGTCGACGCCCGGCCAGGCCGTCGTCCCAGGCCGGCTCCTCCTCGACGTCGTTCGTTCGCTTCCGAAGGATGATCTGACACTGGAGTACCGGAGCGCGGAGCAGGACGTGGAGGTGATGTCGGGCCCGTCGAAGTTCCATCTGCGCACGCTGCCCACCGAGGACTTCCCGAAGCTGCCGGACCCGCCGTCCGAGGGCGCTCTGACCGTGCCGGCCGCGGCGTTCGTCGACACGATCGCCCGCGTGGCGCGCGCGGCCTCGCGTGACGAGACCCGTCCCCACCTCACGGGCGTCCTCGTCACGGCGAGCGGCAACGAGCTGCGCATGGTCGCGACGGACTCCTATCGACTGGGGGTCAAGGAGACCCGGCTCGACTCGGACCTGAGCGGTTCGCTCGAGGCCAACGTGCCGGCTCGGACGCTTCAGGAGCTGGGCCGGATCGCCTCGGCGGAGGGCGCGGAGTCGATCGGCGTCGCGGCGCTGGAGAACCAGGTGATCTTCACCGTCGAAGACATCGTGCTGTCGTCGCGACTGGTCGAGGGCCGCTTCCCGAACTACCAGCAGCTCCTGCCCGAGGCGTACGAGCACGAGCTGCGCGTGAGCCGCGACGAGCTGCTCGAGGTGGTGCGCCGCGTCGGCCTCCTGGCGCAGAAGAACGCGCCGCTCCGCCTGCGCTTCTCCGAGGGCGCGCTCGACGTGTCGGCGCAGACGCCCGATGTGGGCGAGGCGAGCGAGTCCCTGCCGGTCCCGTTCGCGGGCGAGGAGCTCGAGATCGGCTTCAACCCGGAGTTCTTCCGTGAGGGCCTGGAGAGCGCGGAGTCGGAGGAGCTCGTGCTGAAGCTGATCAGCCCGCTGCGCCCCGGCCTGATCCAGTCTGGCGACGAGGAAGCCGGCTTCCGCTACCTCGTGATGCCGATCAGACTGAACGTGTAGGCCCGCCGTGCGCGTCGAGCGCATCCAGCTGCGCGACTTCCGCAACTACGAGGCGGCGGACGTCCGGCTGGCGGACGGGCTCGCCGTGGTGACCGGCGCGAACGGCGCCGGCAAGACCAACCTGCTCGAGGCCCTCTACTTCGGCTGCACGGCCCGCTCGCCGCGGACCTCGAACGAGCGGGAGCTGGTGCGCCGCGGCGGTGACGGGGTCGCGCGCGTGGTGCTCGACCTGGCCGGCGACGACGGCGAGCACCGGATCGAGGTCGGCTTCCAGCCCGGCGATGCCAAGCACCTGCGCGTGGACGACAGCCCCGTGGACTCTCTGTCCGCTGTGGAGGTCCGGCCACTCGTGAGCGTGTTTCTCCCCGAGCGGCTGGAGCTGGTGAAGGGGGCGCCCGCCGCTCGGCGTGCTCATCTCGACCAGTTCGTGGCGGCGTTGTGGCCGAGCCGGGCGGAGACGCGGAGCGCCTACTCGCGCGCGCTCGCGCAGCGGAACGCGCTGGTGGCGAGGATCCGGGGGGGCGCGGCGGGGCCGGCTGCGTTGGATGCTTGGGATGGGGAGCTCGCGCGGCACGGTGTCCGGCTGATGGCGGATCGTGCGGAGGCGGTGGAGGGGCTGCGCCCATTGTTCGCCGGCTTGGCGGAACAGCTCGGGCTTCCAGGGGATGCGGAGCTGCGCTACCGGCCGCGCTCGGATGCCTCGGACGCGGATGGGCTGGCTGCCGAGTTGAGGGAGCGGCGTACGGCCGATCTCGACCGCGGTTTCACCGCGCATGGACCGCACCGCGACGAGCTCCAGCTGCTGCTCGGAGGCGTCGGGCTCCGTGCGTACGGCTCGCAGGGGCAGCAGCGGGCCGCCCTGCTGGCGCTCCTGTTCGCGGAGCGCGCCCTCCTGGCGGACCGCCGCGCCCGGCCGCCTCTGATGCTGCTGGACGACGTGATGTCAGAGCTCGACGCCGAGCGCCGCGAGCTGCTCGCCGACCTCCTCCGTGCCGGCGGCCAGTCGGTGATCACGACCACCGAGCCCGAGCACGTGCCCGGCGCGCTGGCGGGCGGTGGGTTGATCAGCGTGGAAAACGGCGCATTAAAGGGTGGAGCCCAGGCGGTGGCGGCATGACGGCCGGCTGCGACGGGGGCTTGACGTCTTATCCGCGATATACGCGGTCAATGCGACAAGCCCCCTCCGACCCCACCCCCTCAATGCCCGTAGTTCGCCCCGGCACGGCGGCGCACGCGGCGGCCCCGAAATGAGACGCCCAGGCCCTCGCCCCCTCTCGAACGCCCTCGACAACGTCCTCCCCGACATGGCTCCAGCCACGCTCCTCGCCCAGGTCCAGGCGGCCTGGAAGGAGGTGGCCGGCGACCGGCTCGCGGCGGCCGCGGCTCCCGTTTCGGAGCGTGACGGGGTGGTCACGGTCGCCTGCGAATCGGGTATCTGGGCGCAGGAGCTGGACCTCCTCGGACCCGACCTTCTCACCCGCCTGGAGACCAGTCTGGGCGCTCGATCCGTCACCAAGTTGAGGTTCGTCGCAGGTTCGCCCCCGAACCGTCGCTAGAAGTGGCCATTTTGTCGCGATTTGCGGGCATTTTGTAGCGCCGCAACCCGTCCGGTTCGGGGGCTAGCCTGCTAGTATTAAGGGCGGTCTTATGTAGCGCCCCGACCCGGCCGACAGGGGTTCCGGAGTCGGGGCTTTTCGCGGTATGCAGCGGTTCCACCGCCCGGCCGCCGCGCAATGGAAGGAACGATTTGGCGAAGCAGCCCGAGAAGAAGAACGGCTCGAAGAGCAACGGCTCGTATGGCGCTCAGGACATCACCGTCCTCGAGGGCCTCGAGGCCGTTCGGAAGCGTCCCGGAATGTACATCGGCTCCACCGGGGTGCGCGGGCTACATCACCTGATCTACGAGGTGATGGACAACTCGGTCGACGAGGCATTGGCCGGCGAGGCCACCGAGGTGGAGATCGTCATACACCCGGACAACAGCGTGATGGTCACGGACAACGGCCGCGGTATCCCTGTCGACATCATGGAGAAGGAGCAGAAGCCGGCCGCCGAGGTCGTGCTCACGGTTCTCCACGCGGGCGGGAAGTTCGGCGACGGCGGCGGCTACAAGGTGTCCGGCGGCCTCCACGGCGTCGGCGTCTCGGTCGTGAACGCGCTGTCCGAGTGGCTCCACCTGACGGTCTGGCGCGACGGGTTCGAGCACAAGCAGTCCTACGAGCGCGGCGTTCCGCAGGGCCCGCTCGAGAAGGGCGCGGAGACCGACCGGCGCGGCACCAGCATCACGTACCTGCCGGACCTCGAGATCTTCGAGTCGATCGACTACGACAGCGCGACGCTCGAGCAGCGCTTCCGTGAGATGGCCTTCCTGACCAAGGGCCTGAAGATCAGCTTCAAGGACGAGCGCGGTTCCGAGCGATTCGAGCGCAGCTTCCAGTACGACGGCGGCATCGTCGACTTCGTCAAGTACCTGCACAGCCAGGGCACGCGCTCACCGCTCCACCCGAAGGTCGTGTACCTCGAGGAGTCGAGCGACGTCGGCGAGGTCGAGGTGGCGCTTCAGTGGAACGACTCCTACCAGGAGGCGCTCCTCTCGTTCGCCAACAACATCAACACGCACGAGGGCGGCACGCACCTGTCCGGCTTCCGCTCCGCGCTCACCCGGACGATCAACGCGTATGCGCGCCAGGTCGGCGAGCTCAGGGAGAAGGACCCCAACCTCCAGGGCGAGGACGTGCGCGAGGGTCTCACCGCGATCATCTCGGTGAAGATCGCCGACCCCCAGTTCGAGGGTCAGACCAAGACCAAGCTCGGCAACCCTCCCGTGGAGGGCTTCGTCCAGGCCGCGGTCAACAAGGGTCTCTCCGAGTTCCTCGAGGAGAACCCGACAGAGGCGCGTCAGGCGATCCGCAAGGCCGTCGACGCGGCGCGAGCTCGCGATGCCGCACGCAAGGCGCGCGACCTCACGCGGCGTAAGTCGGCGCTCGAGAACTCGACCCTTCCCGGCAAGCTCGCCGACTGCTCCGTGCGCGATCCCGCGCTGGCCGAGATCTTCATCGTCGAGGGCGACTCCGCCGGCGGCTCCGCCAAGCAGGGCCGCGACCGGAACACGCAGGCGATCCTCCCGCTGCGCGGCAAGATCATCAACGTCGAGAAGAACCGCATCGACAAGGTGCTCTCGAACAAGGAGATCCAGGCGCTGATCACCGCGATCGGCACCGGGATCCGCGAGGAGTTCGACATCGCGAACGCCCGCTACCACAAGGTGATCGTGATGACGGACGCCGACGTGGACGGCGCGCACATCCGCACCCTGGTGCTCACCTTCCTTTACCGCGAGATGCCCGAGCTGATCGACGCCGGCTACGTGTACATCGCGAAGCCGCCGCTCTACAAGATCAAGTCGGGCAAGCAGGACGTGTACATCGAGAAGGAGTCGGAGCTCGAGGAGGTACTCCTGCGGGACAAGCTGGAGAAGCTCGAGGTCACCGACCGCGCCGGGAACGCCTTCAGCCTCACGCACGCCCGCTGGCAGCGCTATGGGCGCCTGCTCAAGCAGTACGAGGGCTGGGCCGCGGCCCTGCGTGCCGAGTGGGGGCACGACCCGATCAGCTTCCTGGAGGAGTCGTCCCTGCTCGACGAGGGCGCCACGGACCCGGCCGCGGTGATCGAGCTGCTGAAGGCCGCCGATCACGAGGGCGAGGCATACGAGACGTCGCTGCTCGAGGAGACCGACACCGAGGTCGTCGCGATGGTGATCGAGCGGAAGACCGGCACCGCCAAGACCTACAGGCTGGCGCGCGCCATGTTCGAGACACCCGAGTACACGGGCTTCGTGAAGATCCACAAGGAGCTCCAGGATCACGCCGGCGCGCCGCCGTTCCACGTAGTGCTCGGCAAGAAGGACGGCGACGCTCTGTCGTTCGAGGAGCTGCGCACCAAGGTGCTCGAGATCTGCCGCGACGGCGTGCCGCTCCAGCGCTTCAAGGGCCTCGGCGAGATGAACGCCGACCAGCTCTTCGACACGACCATGGACCCCGAGAACCGGACGCTCCAGCAGGTCACGATCGATGACGCCAGCGGCGCCGACCAGATCTTCTCCATGTTGATGGGCGACGCGGTCGAGCCGAGGCGGGAGTTCATCGAGAACCACGCACGCGAAGTCACGAACCTGGACGTCTAGGAGATGAGCATCGAACAGCTGACAGGCGGAAACGTCGAGCCGCGCGGGCTCGAGGAGGAGATGCGCTCCTCCTACCTCGACTACGCCATGAGCGTGATCGTGGGCCGCGCGCTTCCGGACGTGCGCGACGGGCTCAAGCCCGTGCACCGCCGCATCCTCTACTCGATGTTCGACTCCGGGCTCCAGCCCGGGCGCCCGCACCGCAAGTGCGCGAACGTCGTCGGCGGCGTCATGGGGAACTACCACCCCCATGGCGACTCGGCGATCTACGACGCCCTGGTCCGGCTCGGCCAAGACTTCGCGATGCGCTACCCGCTGATCGACCCCCAGGGGAACTTCGGCTCGATCGACAACGACGCTCCGGCCGCGATGCGGTACACCGAGGCGCGCCTGTCGCGGCTCGCCACGGAGATGCTGCGCGACATCGACGCGGACACCGTCGAGTTCGGTCCGAACTACGACGAGTCGCGCCAGGAGCCGCTCGTCCTGCCGGCGCGCTTCCCCAACCTGCTGGTCAACGGCTCGTCGGGCATCGCGGTCGGGATGGCCACGAACATCCCGCCGCACAACCTGCGCGAGACGATCGACGCGGTCGTGGCCTTCATCGACGATCCGCAGATCGACGTCAAGGGCCTGATGAAGCACCTGAAGGGCCCCGACTTCCCGACCGGCGGGATCATCGTCGGCCACGGCGGCATCCGCGACGCGTACGAGACCGGCCGCGGCCGAGTGGTGGTGCGCGGCAGGGCGCACATCGAGCCGATGGAGCGCGGCAAGGAGCGCATCATCGTCACGGAGATGCCCTTCCAGGTCTACAAGGGCGACGGCCGCGGCGACGGCAGCGGTCTCATGCAGAAGATCGTGGAGCAGGTCCAGAACGGCCGGCTCAAGGAGATCTCGGACCTCCGCGACGAGTCCGACAAGTCGGGCATCCGGCTCGTCATCGAGCTGAAGCGCGACGCGATCCCGAAGGTCGTCCTCAACAAGCTCTACAAGCACACCCAGCTCCAGACGACCTTCGGCGTGAACATGGTCGCGCTGGTCGACGGCGTGCCGCGGACGCTCGGCCTACTGCCGATCGTCAAGAACTACGTCGATCACCAGACCGACATCATCGTGCGGCGCACGAAGTACGAGCTGCGCGAGAAGGAGGCCCGCCTCCACATCCTCGAGGGTCTGCTCGTCGCGATCGAGAACATCGACGAGGTCATCGAGCTGATCCGCGGCTCGAGCGACCCCGACGTCGCGCGCGACGGGCTGATCGAGCGCTTCGAGCTGTCGCGCACCCAGGCGCAGGCGATCCTCGACCTCCGCCTGCAGCGGCTCACCGCGCTCCAGACGAACGAGATCAAGACCGAGCACGCCGACGTGGTCGAGCGGATCGCCTGGCTCCGCGACATCCTCGGCGACGAGGCCAAGGTCATGGGGCTGATCCGCGAGGAGCTGCTCGAGATCCGCGACCGCTATGGCGACGACCGCCGGACGCAGATCACCCACTCCGAGGACGAGATCGACATCGAGGACCTGATCGCCGACCAGCAGATGGTCATCGCGATCACCCACTCCGGCTACATCAAGACGCTGCCGCTCGCGACATACCGCCAGCAGAAGCGCGGGGGCGTCGGCGTGACCGGGATGGACATGAAGGACGACGACTACATCGAGCATCTCTTCGTGAGCTCGACGCACGACTACCTGCTGTTCTTCACGAACCGCGGGAAGGTCTATAGGCAGAAGGTCTATGAGCTGCCGGAGGCCCAGCGCACCGCCAAGGGCCGCGCTCTCGTGAACCTCCTGCCGCTGCGCGAGGGCGAGCGCGTTCAGGCCGTTCAGGCCACGCGCGACTTCAAGGAGGGCAAGTACCTGGTCTTCGCCACGAGGAAGGGCCAGATCAAGAAGACCGAGTTCCTCGCGTACAACACTCCCATCAAGGCCGACGGGATCATCGCGATCAACATCCGCGACGACGACGAGCTGGTGGAGGTGCGCCGCACGAGCGGCGACGACGACATCATCATGGTGTCGCGCTCGGGCCAGGCGGCACGCTTCAACGAGGACCAGGTGCGGGCAATGGGCCGGGACACCGGAGGCGTCAAGGGCATGAACGTCTCGCGGGGCGACAACCGCGTGCTAGCGATGGACGTGGTCCGGCCCGACACCGAGCTGCTCGTGGTCACGGAGAACGGCTACGGCAAGCGCACCGCGATCGAGGAATACCCGGTCAAGGGCCGCGGCTCGATGGGCGTGAAGACGATCGGCCTGACCGAGAAGAAGGGCGGTCTCGCCGGCGCGCTGATCGTGCGCGAGCACCACGACCTGGTCTTCATCTCGCAGAACGGCATGGTCCAGCGCACGGGCGTGAAGGGCATCTCGAAGCAGGGCCGGCCCGCCCAGGGCGTGCGCGTGATGAACCTCCGGGACGACGACACGGTGAGCGCGGTGGCGCTCGTCATGGACACCGCCGCGGACACGTCCGCTCAGGTCGAGATCGACACCGAAGCCGAGGAGACCGAGGAATAACGAAGGGCGCCCCTCTCGGGACGCCCTTCAGTTTCTGCTGGACTCGACCGGTTTCTCTGCTGCGACCGGCGGGACCAACCCCGGTCAGAGTTGCCGGCGGTGTCTCGGGTTGGACTCCGCTAAGACGGGGCCCAGCTCCGGTCGTCTAGCGGCCGGACACCTCCAGGGTCCCAAAAAATCTGTCAGTCAAGTTCGGACCACCTCCTTTCCCTGGTCCGGCTATTGAAGCAGACCCGGAGGCTGTCCTGTTCAGGGCGTGGTGGTGGTGTTCGTCTGGGTCTGACTCTGCTGCTGCTCGAGGTCGTCCACGCGCTTCTCGAGGTCGTCGATCCGGCCGTTCAGCTTGTCGATGTCAGAGCCCGTGCTGTCGGCCTTCTTCTCGACGTCCTTGATGCGTCCGTCGAGCTTCGACAGATCGTCCGAGGTCGGCAGCTCGTCCACCTGTGCCTTCAGGTCGTCGATGCGGCCGTTGAGATCGCGCTGGACCTGCGCCAGGTCGGCGGCCGACTGGGTCTTGCCGGCCTCGTCGTTCTTGTTCGCCTGGATCAGGGCGATGACCCCGAGCGCGGTGGCCGCCACGGCCCACACGGCGGTCACGACGAGCCAGCGGCGCAGGCCCCTGAGATCCGCGACGGTCGCGGGCCGGTCGTCCTCGACGTATGGAGCCGGAGGCGGATCGCCCGTCAAGCGGCCACCAGGAGGTATTGCTCCCACGCGGCGGGAATCGTGGGCGCGGCCACGTGGATGAAGATTGCCGGGTTGGGCGCCTTCGGCGCACGCGCCGGCACCATGTTCGCCTGCTTCGGCAGCCGGTCACCCTTGCGGCGGTTGCACGGCGCGCAGCAGGTGACGATGTTCTCCCAGGTGGAGGGCCCGCCCTTGGAGCGCGGGATCACGTGGTCGACGGTCAGGTTGCCTCGCTCGTGGCCGCAGTATTGGCACGTCCACCGGTCGCGGGCGAACACGGCCCTGCGGGTGATCTTGCGCCGGTGCGCATCGCGCGGGATGCGCACGTAGGTGAGGAGGCGGATCACGACGGGCCGGTCGAGCGTCAGGCTCTCCGCGTGGAGCGCCCAGTCGCCCTTCTCGAGGACCTCGGCGCGATTCTTGAGGATCAGCACCGCCGCGCGGCGCACCGTGCAGACGTTGATCGGCTCGTACGAGGCGTTCAGGACCAGCACCCGGCCGGACGACGTGGCGCGCTGCACAGGCCGGCCGGCCCCGGGCAGCGCGAAGCGAGGGCCTGGTTCTACGTCACCTGGCTCGGTCGTGAAGGACACGTTCGCCCGCACTGCCACGATGCGAGTCAGTTTAGCCAGGGGGGCCGGCCGTACGACCCCAGTACCCGCAGCTCCTCCACGTGCCCGCGTACCGCGCCCAGGGCTTCGTCGACCCGTCCCGAGCCGGCGGCGCCCTCGAGGTCCACGAAGAAGAAGTAGTGGCCGAGCCCGGTGCGGCGCGGGCGTGACTCGATCCGGGTCAAGTTCACGTCGCGGCCTGCGAACTCGTTCAGGACGTCCACGAGCCATCCGGGAGATTCGTCGCCGCCGCCCCAGAACACGATCGACGTCTTCGGGTCTTCGCCCGGCTCGCCCACCTGGTCCTCGGGCGCGAGCCACACGAAGCGGGTCGCATTGTCGGGGTGGTCCTCGACGTTGGTCGCGATGATGTGGCAGTCGTACAGCTCGGCCGCGAGGCTCGAGCCGAGCGCGACGCTCGCGTCGTCCGCCCTGCACACGGTCATCACGGCATCCGCCGTGGACGGCGCGCTCACGTGCTCGGCGTTCGGGAGGTGCTCGCGGAGGAAGCGGGCGCACTGGGCGGTGGCCTGCGGGTGCGAGACCACCCGCTCGACGGTCGACAGCGACAGCTCCGAGCCGGCGATCACGCAGTGGTGGACCGGGTGGACGACCTCAGCCTCGATTCGCACCCGGTCGGCCTCGAGCGTCAGCGTGTCGAGCGTGACGGCCACGCTGCCCTCGAGCGCGTTCTCGATCGGCACGATCGCGCGGTCCACTGCTCCCTCCTGGACCGCCATGACGGCGTCGTAGATCGTGGGGTACGGAATCGCCTCGGCGTCCTCCGGGGCGGACGCGCGCAGGGCCTCCTCGCTGTGCGTCCCCGCCGGACCGAGGTACGCGACCCGCATGGTCAGGCGCCCGCGGGCGTGCCTGCCATGGCCTCTTCCACCGCCTGCTGCTCCTCCGGCGAGAGCTCGTACTCGGGGTTGCCCTCGCGCACCTGCTTGACGTATAGCCGGGCCTGGTCACGGTGGAGGATCGAGGAGATGACGACGCCCGTCTGGCGCTCGTCGAGCAGCGCCACCGTGCTCGACTGCTGCCCGGACAGCTCGTTCATCGCGTCGTACCGCACCACCGACGTGTGGGCGATGCAGCCGTCCATCCGGTGCTCGGCGCCGCCCACGCGGCCCTCGAGCCCGCGCGCCACCTCCTCGACCCAGTCACGAAGCTGGACGAACGCCTCCTGGAGCGACGCCGCGTGGGCGGCGATATCGGTCTCCGCGTCGCCGAGGATCGTGCGCTGTGCCGCACGCACCCGACGCAGCTTGACGGCGAGGACGATCACCCAGGTCAACGCGACCAGGGCGATGCCCGCGGCCGCGAGCGCCACGATCCCCTGGGTCGAGCTCAGATCGTCCACGGGCGCCAGGGTATAGGGCGGCTCAGCGGGTGAAGATGACCGTGAAGTCGGCCTTGTTGTTGTCCGTGACCTGCTCGCCCGGCACCGCCTTCACGTTCACCGTGATCGGAACGTTCTGGCCGGTCGGGGGCTGGGAGCTCAGCGGGATGCTCGCCGTCTTCTGCTCGCCGGCGGCGATCTCGGGGATCGTCTCCTCGAGCTTCATCGCGTCGGCCCCGGAGCCGACCGTGACCGTCACGCCCACGTCGGTCTCCGTGCTGTCGCCCTGGTTCACCACCTGGACGTCGAACGCGATGTCCTTGGTCAGCTGAACCGTGGTCGAGCCGCCCGGCGTGAGCGCCACGCCGCCGAGCGACACGGTCCCGAGGCCGTCGCCATGGAGGCCCGGTGTGGCGCTGCCGCCCGAGCCGCTGATGCCCGAGATCTGCTGGGCCACGAAATCGGGCTGGAGCCACTGCACGTCCGTGAGGAAGGCGAGCGCCGTCTCCGAGGGCAGCGTGGCCGTCACGTTCTCCTCTTCGAGCGCGTTCTTCTCGTCCACCCGGAAGCGGCTCCTCATCAGCACGTCGCTCGCGTCGAACACCCGCATCATGTCGGCGATCCGCGCTGTGCTCTGCCGCCGCGCCTGCTGCGCGGTCGCCTTGGGCAGCTCCTCCGCGATGATCGACAGGGCGTCGCGGCGCAGGTCGAGGCCCTCCACGAAGTAGTTCTGCGCCTTCGAGAGCTGGTCGGGCACGTCGAGGTTGCGCGCCCGGTCGGCGAGCGTGGCGGAGTCGATCTTGAGCGTGTTCGCCTGGTTCTGGCGGTCCACGTCCTGGTTCTGGTCGCTCGGCGCCTCGAGGATCGAGAACAGCCGCCGGCTCTCCGCCTTCGACAGGTCCACGAGCTCGTTCGTGTTCCGGACGTAGTCCTGCATGCTGCGTTCCTTGCGGGCGTTCAGGCACCCCTTGAACGCCACCACGAGCAGAATGAAGACCAGAATGCCTGCGCCGGCGGCTATGGTCCTCCGGACCAACAGCGTTTGGCGGTCCGTGGAGGGACCGCGCGGTGGGCGGCGAGGCGGGCGGCGTACAGGCTCGTCCGGTTCGTCGAGGAAGGACAGGCGAATCGCTCCTAGCGCAGTGCGCGCCTGGTGCGCGCGTCGTTGGGAGTATGAACGGGGGGCAGGACGCGCTCTCCAAAAACCGAACACGGAAGTGGCATGAGAACGCTCCCGCTAGGGGGGTCTGACCCTACAGAACAGCTATCCGCGACATCGCACGCGCGGGTGATCCTGGGCCGGTACCGCATGGAACGCCGCCTGGGCGCCGGCGGTTTCGGCGTCGTATGGCTTGCCTGGGACGAGAAGCTCGAGCGCGAGGTCGCGGTGAAGGTGATCCCGCGCGAGCGCGGCGAGGGAGAGCGGGTCGAGCGCGAGGCGCGCGCCGCGGCACGGCTGAACCACCCGGGCATCGTCGGGATCTACGAGCTGGCCTCCGACGCCCATGACGTCTACCTGGTCTCGGAGCTCGTTCGGGGCCGAACGCTCGGCGAGCTGACCAAGGCGGGGGCGATCTCGGATCGCGACGTGGCCCGCATCGGGATCGCGCTGTGCGAGGCGCTCGAGCACGCGCACGCGCGCGGGGTGATCCACCGCGACGTGAAGCCCGGCAACGTGATGGTGCTCGCCGACCCGGCCGCGGGCGCGGGCTTCGCGAAGCTCGCCGACTTCGGCGTGGCGCACGTGGCCACGGCGGACGAGCTCACGCGCACCGGCGACATCGTGGGCACGCTGGCCTACATGGCCCCGGAGCAGGCCGAGGGCGCCCGCGTGACCTCCGCGTGCGACGTCTACTCGCTCGCGCTCACGCTGTACGAGGTGTGGACGGGCACCAACCCCGTCCGTGCCGCCGGCCCCGCGGCGACCGCGCGCCGCCTCGGGCGGCCGCTCCCCTCCCTGGCGCGCATGCGCCGCGACCTGCCGCTCCCGCTGTGCGACGCGATCGACGACGCCCTCGACATCGACCCGGCGCGGCGACCGACCCCGGAGACGCTGCGCGCCGAGCTGAGGGCGGCGGAGCGAGAGCTCACCGACGACGGCGGCCTGGTCGAGCCCGAGACGCTTCGCCGCGTCGGGCTCGCGACCACCGAGAGACGGGGCTTTCTCCGGAGGACACGAGTTATCTCGGAGCCTGGCGAGGCGCTCCCCGGCGTGTCGCCGCTCGACGACACAGTGCGGCGCCCGCCGCGCATCCCCGAGCGGATCGCCGCCGGGCTGGCCGCCGGCGGGCTCGTGCTGGCGTGCCTGCTCACGCTCGGCCCGGACCCCTCCTTCTCGCCGTTCGCCGCTGCTGGGCTCGCCGCGCTCGCCACGGCTGCGCTTCCACGCGTGGGCTGGATCCTGAGCGTGGTGGGGCTGTGTGCCTGGCTGGTCTCCCCGGAGGCCGACCGCCAGGGCACCGCGCTCGTGCTCGCGGCCGCGGCCGCACCCGTGCCATTCCTGCTGCCCCGCGCGGGCCTTCTCTGGTCCGTGCCCATACTCGCCCCGCTGCTCGGCACGATCGCGCTCGCGCCCGCCTTCGTCGGCGTCGCGGCGCTCGCGTCCACCCCCGCCCGCCGCGCGGGCCTCGCGGCCGCCGGCCTCTGGTGGGTGCTCATCGGCGAGGTGCTGACCGGAAGGATCCTGCTGTTCGGCGCTCCCGAGGCCGTCCTGCCGCGCGCCCACTGGGACGGCTCGATCTCGGCGGCCGCGTCCGACGCGCTCGAGCCGCTCCTCACCAGCCCCGGCTCTGGCGCCGGCGCTCGTGTGGGCAGCCGGCGCGGTGGTGCTCGCCCTCGTGGTCCGCGGCCGCTGGCTGGCGGTGGACCTGCTCGGAGCCGGCGCGTGCGCCGCGGGGCTGATCGCCGCTCACGCCGCGCTGGGGAACGCGCTCGCCGCGGATCTCGCTCTCGACCACGCCCGTGGCGGCGTGGCGGGCTGCATCGCCGCCGCCCTCGTCGTGATCGCCACCTACCACGCGGCGGGGGGACAGCGGCCCCCGCTGGCTCACCGGCCTCCGCGTGTGACCACGGCTTAGGACTACTCTGCGGGACCAGATGAGCATGCTGCGCAACCTCGAGGCGAAGCTGGGAGGCCTTGTCGAGGGGGCCTTTGGCCGCGCCTTCCGCACAAGCGTCCAGCCCGTCGAGCTCGCCCACAAGCTGGCCAAGGAGATGGAGGACAACCAGATGGCCTCCGTCTCGCGCGTGTACGTGCCGAACCAGTACCGCGTCTACCTGTCGGCGGAGGACCGGGAGCAGTTCGCGAGCTACGAGCCCGCGCTCCGCAAGGAGCTGTCCGACTACCTCCTCGAGCATGCGCGCCAGGAGCAGTTCGCCCTCTCGACGCGGCCGCAGGTGGAGTTCCACACCGACGAGCGCCTCGACCTCGGCGAGTTCGGCATACAGGCCGAGCTCGTCGCGCTGCCGGAGGAGGAGCGTCCCCAGGGCGAGGCCGGCCCGGGGCCGTCGTCGGGCGACTTCGGCCACACGATGGTCTACTCCCCGAGCCGCGACGCGCGCAAGATCGATCCGGTCGACGACCGTCGCCAGGCGCTGCTCGTGGGCGGCGGCCGCCGCAACGTGCTGAGCGGGAACCGTGTCGTCATCGGGCGGAGCCGCGAGGCGGACATCGTGCTCCAGGACCCGAACGTCTCTCGGCGGCACGCCGAGCTTCGGCGCGAGGATGGGGCCTGGCAGGTCGTGGATCTCGGGTCGACGAACGGGATCAAGGTCAACGGGCGGCGGGTGGACCACCAGCCGCTGCGTCCGGGCGACCAGGTCACGATCGGCGTGACGGACCTGACCTTCGAGCTCGACTAGCCGATGGACGAGCCGGTCGCGGTTGCGCTCAAGTTCGGCTTCCTCGCCGTTCTCTATCTCTTCCTCCTGTGGGTGGTGCGCAGCTCCGCGCGCGATCTCGCCCGCTACAGCGGCGGTGCGGCCGCCGAGCCGGTGGAGGCGCCGAGCCCCAAGCGGCGCGCCCGAGCGGCGGCCGAGCGGCGCGACGGCGGCGCCCCGCGGCTGATCGTCGTGGCCGCCATGGGCCATGAGCCCGGCACCACGTTCGACCTGGCCGACGGCGCGATGTTCGGGCGCGCCGACGAGGCGGACGTACGCGTGGAGGACCCGTTCGCCTCGTCGTCGCACGCGCGCATCGACAACCGCGGCGGCGCCATGTACCTGGAGGACATGGGGTCCACCAACGGCACGTACCTGAACGGGCGCAAGGTGAAGTCCGCCGAGCGGCTCGACATGGGCGACACCATCCGCATAGGCGACAGCGAATACCGCTACGAGGAGTAGCCGGGTGGCGCTCCGCATCGTCGAGCAGGCCGGCCGCACCGACGTTGGCCGCCAGCGGACCGCGAATGAGGATTCGCTGGCCGTTCGCCCGCCGCTGTTCGCGGTGGCCGACGGCATGGGCGGCGCGAAGGCGGGCGAGGTGGCCTCCGCGGTGGCGGTCGAGGCGGTCGAGCACGCGCGCGAGTCCGGGGAGCCCGCCGAGGCCCAGCTCGCGGGCATCGTCCGCTCGGCCAACCGGCGCATCTACGACCTCGCGGTGGCGGACGAGTCCCGCCGGGGCATGGGCACCACGCTCACGCTCGCGAAGGTCCACGGCGACGAGGTGAGCCTCGCGCACGTGGGCGACAGCCGCGCCTACCGCATGCGGGAGGGCGAGCTCCACCAGCTGACGCGCGACCACTCGCTGGTCGCCGAGCTCGAGCGGAGCGGTCAGATAACGGCCGAGGCCGCCGAGCACCACCCGCAGCGCTCGATCATCACGCGCGCGCTCGGGCCGGAGCCGGACGTCGAGGTGGATACCTACACGCTGGCGGGACGCGAGGGGGACGTCTTCCTGATCTGCTCGGACGGCCTCACGTCGATGATCTCCGACGAAGAGGTCTCCTCGATCCTGCGTTCCGCGTCGTCGCTGGACGACGCCGCCGAGGCGCTCGTCCGGGCCGCGAATCAGAGCGGCGGCAAGGACAACATCACCGTAATCCTGTTCCGACTCGGCGAGGGTGTGCCGGGTGAGGAGGAGGACACGATCGCCCCTGCACCCGCGGACGACGAGACGATCGCCGGCACGCTGCACGCCGACGACGTCCACGCGGCGAGCCACCGTGGCCCCGGACGGCGGCGTCTCGGACGCGACCGTCATCCACCGCCGCCCCGAGCCGTTCGAGCCCGCCGAGCGGCGTCCGGTGCCGGCCCCACGCCGTCGCCGTCGTGGACGCACCTGGCTACGCGCCACGCTCGCGGTGATCCTGCTGGCGGCCGTGATCGGCGGCGCCTACGTGGCGAGTCGCCAGGTCTACTTCATCGGCACGAACGACGGCGGCCTCGTGACCGTCTATCGCGGGATCCCGTACGACCTACCGCTCGGGATCCACCTCTACCAGCAGGAGTACGCGAGCGCGATGCCGGCGCGGGCGATCCCCGCGCCGCGGCGCGGCAGGGTGCTCGACCACCAGTGGCGCAGCCGCGGCGACGCGGAAGACCTGGTGAGGGCGCTCGAGCGCGGTCAGCTCGACGCCGGAGCCTCGAACTGATGTCCGCGCGCACACGCGAGCTGTTCGGCCTTCTGCCGGTGTCGCTCCTCGTGGCGGCCGGCTTCGCCGCCGTGCTCTCCACGCGCTCGACAGACGTCTCGAACGCGACGCTCACCTATGGACTGTTCTTCCTGGGCCTATGCGTCCTGGCGCACCTGTTCATCCGCGCCCGGCTGCCGGAGGCCGACCCGTACATGTTCCCGCTCGCCGCGGGGCTCGCCGGGATCGGGCTGGTCCTGATCTACCGGATCGACGCGGAGCTCGCGCGTGAGCAGGCGCAGTGGTTCGTGGTGGGGCTGGCGTTCTTCTGCGTGACCATCCTCGTGATCGACGACCACCACGTGCTGGAGCGCTACCGCTACACGATCGCGGCGGTGAGCATCGGCCTCCTCGTGCTGCCGCGGCTGCCGGGTATCGGCGCGCAGGTGAACGGCGCCTACCTCGGCATCAAGGTCGGTCCGATCCAGTTCCAGCCCGCGGAGTTCGCGAAGCTCGGGATCATCGTCTTCCTCGCCAGCTATCTGCGAGAAACGGGCGACATACTCGTGCGGCCGCGGCTGCGCCCGCTGCCCTACCAGCGCCAGCTTCTCCTGTGGGGAATCCCGGCGGTCCTCACCCTGTTCGGGGTCGCGGTGCTCGGCCTGGGGCCCGCGGGCTCGGTCCTGCTCGCCGTCTTCCTGTTCTCGTTCGCCGCGGTGATCCGCGACCGTCCGTCGCTCAAGCACTTCGGCCCTCTCCTGCTCGTCTGGGGCCTGGCGATGCTCATGCTGATCGTCATCCGCGACCTCGGCAGCTCGCTGATGTTCTTCGGCGGCTTCCTGGGGCTCCTGTGGGTGGCCACCGCACGGCTCTCGCTGATCGGCGTGGGCTCGACGATGTTCTTCGGCGGCGCCTTCTACCTCTCGCAGCACCTCGCCCACGTGAAGGAGCGGGTGGACATCTGGCTCGACCCGTTCGCCCGCGGCGTGGTCAACGACGAGGGGTACCAGCTCGCCCAGTCGCTGTTCGCGCAGGCCGACGGAGGCCTGTTCGGCCAGGGCTTCGGGCAGGCGCTGCTCGAGCTGCCCGGCGGAGGGACGATCCTGCCCGCCGCTCACACGGACCTGATCTACGCCGTGCTAACCGACGAGGCCGGCCTGTTCGGGGCCGCCGGGCTGATCGGCGTCTACCTGCTGCTCGTCTACCGCGGCCTCCGCACCGCGCTGTCCGCGGCCGACGGCTTCTCGAAGCTGCTCGCCACCGGGCTCACGTCCGTGCTGGCCATCCAGGTCTTCGTGATCGTGGGCGGCGTCACCCGCGTGATCCCGCTGACCGGCGTGACGCTCCCGTTCGTCTCGTACGGCGGCAGCTCGATCGTGGCGAACATGGTGCTGCTGGCGCTGCTCCTGATCGTCTCCGACCACGCGCGCGCGGACGCGCGCCGGCGGGGAGGGCTGGTCTAGCCCGTGAACCGCCAGATCGTCCAGCTCTTCGGGCTGTTCACCTTCCTGTTCGCGATCCTGATCGTCTTCACCTCGCGCTGGACCGTGTTCGAGGCGAGCTCGCTCACGGACAACCCGGACAACCGCCGGCCGCTGATCGAGGCGCAGAAGATCCCGCGCGGCCTGATCCTCGCCGACGACGGCCGGACGGTGCTGGCGACCAACCGCGGACATGGGCGCGGCCAGAACCGCACGTACACGCGCACCTATCCCAAGGGCGGCCTGTTCGCCCATCCGATCGGCTACTCGTACCTGACGAACGGCCAGCGCAGCCTCGAACTGAGCCGGAACGAGGAGCTGGTCGGGAAGGAGAACGAGTTCGCGACCATCCTGTCCGGCCTCGAGAGCCGCGACCGCGAGGGGAACGACATCGTCACGAACCTCGACCTGAAGGGCACCGAAGCGGCCGTGAACGGCCTGGCGGGCCGGAAGGGCGCGGTGGTCGCGATCGAGCCGTCCACGGGCAAGGTCCGCGTGATGGTGTCGATTCCGGAATACGACCCGAACCTGATCCCGTCGCAGATCGGCCGGTTGAACAACGACCGGGCAAACCAGCCGCTGCTCAACCGGACGACGCAGGAGCTGTATCCGCCCGGCTCGACCTTCAAGGTCGTGACCGCCACGGCTGCGCTCGACAGCGGGAAGATCACGCCGGACACGACCATCGACGCCTCATCGCCGAAGACGATCAGCGGCGTGCCGCTCGAGAACGCGGGCGGCGAGCAGTTCGGAGCCATCTCGGCCACGGATGCGCTCACCAATTCGGTGAACACCTACTGGGCGCAGGTGGGCGAGCGGATCGGCCGCGACACGTTGGTCGAGTACATGCGCCGGTTCGGCTTCTACCAGGATCCGCAGCTCGACTACCCGAGCGGGCAGATGATCCCGAGCGGCATCATCAACGGGAAGGGCCAGTACGTCGACGACGGCTTCGACGTGGGCCGCGTGGCGATCGGCCAGGGTGGCCTCGAGGGCGAGGTGCGGGCCGCGCCGATGCAGATGGCAGAGGTGGCGGCCGCGGTGGCGAACGGCGGCCGCCTGATGAAGCCACGCCTCACCGACCGGATCGTGCACAAGGACGGCCGCGTGAAGGAGCGCATCCAGCCCGACCTGCAGTCGGTGGTGATGAAGCCCGAGACGGCCGACCAGCTTGCCCAGATGATGAGCCGCGTGGTCGAGGAGGGCACCGGTACGGCGGCCGCCCTGTCGGGCATCACCGTGGCCGGGAAGACCGGCACCGCCGAGGTGGGCGCGAACCGCGAGTTCACGCAGCCATGGTTCATCTGCTTCGCGCCCGTGGAGAATCCGCGGATGGCCGTGGCGGTGACGGTCGAGCGCACGCAGGGCCAGGGCGGGACGGTCGCGGCGCCGATCGCCAAGTCGGTGCTGGAGGCGATGCTCGGCGGAGGCGCGGGATGACCGAGGTGGCCGGCAACACAGTGGTGGACGGCCGCTACCGGGTGCTCCGCCGCCTCGGTTCCGGCGGCATGGCGGACGTGTACTGCGCCGAGGACACGCATCTGGGCCGGCAGGTGGCGCTGAAGGTGCTGCATCGCCGCTTTGCCCAGGACCAGGAGTTCGTCGAGCGCTTCCGCCGCGAGGCGAAGTCGGCCGCGGGCCTGAACCACCCCAACGTCGTCGGCGTGTTCGACCGCGGCGAGCACGAGGGCACCTACTACATCGCGATGGAGTTCCTCGAGGGCCGCACCCTCAAGGACATCGTCACCGCGGAGGCGCCGCTGCCGCAGCTGCGCGTGATCGACCTCGGGCTCCAGATCCTCCAGGCGGCCGGGTTCGCGCACAGCCACGGGGTCATCCATCGCGACTTCAAGCCGCACAACGTGATCGTCGACGAAGCCGGTCACGCCAAGGTCACCGACTTCGGCATCGCGCGCGCGGGCGCCTCGGAGATGACGGAGACCGGCTCGATCATGGGCACCGCCCAGTACCTGTCGCCCGAGCAGGCCCAGGGCCACGCCGTGACCGCCACCTCGGACGTCTACTCGATCGGCGTGATGCTGTACGAGATGCTCGCCGGCCGGCTGCCGTTCGACGGCGACAGCGCCGTGGCGATCGCGCTCAAGCACCTCTCGGAGCAGCCCGCGCCGATCTCGCAGTGGCGGCCGGACGTGCACCCGGCGCTCGAGGCCGTGGTGATGGCCGCGCTGGCGAAGGACCCGGCGCACCGCTGGCAGTCCGCGGAGGACCTCGCCTCGGGGCTCGAGGCTGCCCGCACCCAGATCGAGGCCGGCGCGAACGGCGGCCAGGACACCGCCGGCTTCGCGGCGATCCCGATGCCCGTGGCGGACGAGACGGCGCCCACGCAGCTCGGCGGCGCGCCGCCACCTCCGGTGATCGAGGATCCCGAGCGCGACCGCGAGCGGCGCTGGCCCTGGTACGCGATCGGGGCGCTCGTCCTGGCGCTTGTCGCCGTGCTCGCGTACCTGATCCTCAGCGGCGTCCTCGCCACGGACAAGAAGCAGGTGCCGCGGGTCACCGGCAAGCAGCTGGTGGAGGCGCGGGCGGTCATGGAACGCGCGGGGTTCGAGGTCGAGACCGAGCGTGTGCAGAGCGAGCAGCCGTTCGATCAGGTGCTCGACCAGGATCCGAACGCGGGCGAGGAGGCCGAGGTCGGCTCGAAGGTCACGCTCGAGGTGTCCGGCGGGCCGGGAGAGGTGCTCGTGCCGGCAGTCGAGCATCTGACCGAGGCGCAGGCGGTGCGCGAGATCCACAAGGCGGGCCTCGAGGTGACCACCGATCCCGAGTTCTCCGACAAGGTGAAGAAGGGCTTCGCGATCCGGACGGTGCCGAAGGAGGGCGCCTCCGTCACCAAGGGGACGCGTGTGCGGCTGCTGGTGAGCCAGGGTCCCGAGCAGGTCTCGGTCCCGGACGTGTCCGGCCTGTCGCAGGCCTCGGCGGAATCCCGCCTGCGCGACGCGCACCTTGCCGTGCAGGTTGACGAACAGGACTCCGAGGACGTGCCGGAGGGCGACGTGATCTCGCAGAATCCGGCGGCCGGCGCGAAGCTCGCGCGCGGCTCGACGGTCACGATCACGGTGTCGACCGGCAAGCCTCAGGTCACCGTCCCGGACGTGGTGGGCATGAAGGAGTCGAAGGCGAACTCCGCGTTGTCCAAGGCCGGGCTCACGCCGGTACGGCAGGAACGCGAGGTCACTGATCCCACGCAGGACGGCGTGGTGATCGAAGAGCGCCCAGGCTCCGGCACGCAGGTGGACAAGGGCAGCCAGGTGACGATCGTGGTGGGCGTCCTGAAACAGGACGACACGCTCTCGCCCGCGCCGCCGTCGCCCTGATACGCGTCGCTACTTGAAGAGCGACAGCTCCTGGACCTTGGCCTTCTCGCTGTCGGGAGGCAGCTCGCTGATCCAGAGCAGGTAGTTGCGGTACTTGTGTCCGCGCGTGTCGAACCGGAACGTGAAGTCCTCCTTGACCTGTCTCTCAGGCGTGAGCCTGGTCCAGCCCCCCAGCTTGGGCGGCACGGTCTCGGAGCCGTACACGGCCGCCTTGAAGCCGGGCGTCGCGGTCACGAGCGCAAGCGCTCGCGCCGCGATCACCTTGCCGGCGTCCACATACAGGCCGACGCCCGACTTGTGGCTGCCCGCGAAGCCGCCCTGGTAGCTCTCGGTGTCCCAGGGCGTGCTGCGGATGCCGTCGATCGCGAGCCGCGCCGCCTCCGGCGACTCGCTGTTGTCGCCCTCCGGGTCGTAGTCGCTCGCCGCGTTCGCGCCCAGGCGCACCTCGGTCAGCCCGCGCGGCTTCTTCACGACCGCCACGCCGGGCCCCTTCTCGGTGCGCGTGGCCAGGAACACCGCGGTTACGGCGACCGCCACGAGCACGACCAGGGTGAGCGCGATCGCGCGCTTGGGGCGGCGCATCCGGATCGGGGCGAAGTCGGCGGTGTCGCCCGACAGCGACTGGAGGACGGTGGTGGCCTCGCCGGTCGTCTGCCCGGTGCGCGCCGCCTCGATCGCGAGCACCTCCTCGAGGTCGTGCACCATCTCCGAGACGTTCTGGTAGCGGTTCTGCGTCTCCTTTGCGGTCGCGCGCTCGACCACCAGAGCGAGCGAGGCGGAGATCTCCGGACGCCGCCGCTGCACGTCCGGCAGCGGCTCGCGCACGTGCTTCATCGCCACGGCCACCTGCGTGTCCGCCCTGAAGGGCGTCTCGCCGGTGAGCATCTCGTACAGCACGATCCCGAGCGAGTAGATGTCGGACTGGCCGGTGACCTCGTGGCCGAGCGCCTGCTCCGGCGAGACGTAGTCGGTGGTGCCGAGCACGCGCCCGGTGGCGGTGAGCCCCTGGGCCTCGAGCGAGCGGGCGATGCCGAAGTCCGTGACCTTCGCGCGGCCGTCTGGATCGATCAGGACGTTCTGCGGCTTCACGTCGCGGTGGACCAGGAGGTTGGCGTGCGCGCACTCGAGCGCGCGGCCGATCTCGATCGCGTACGCCACCGCTTCCGACACGGGCAGCCGGCCGAGGCGGCGGATGCGCTCCTTGAGCGTCTCGCCCTCGACGTACTCGAACACGATGTACGGCGCCCCGTCGTCCTCCCCCGCGTCGATCACGGTGACGATGTGGGGATGGTTGAGGCTGGCGACCGCGCGCGCCTCGCGCCGGAAGCGCTCGAGCTGGTCCGGGTCGTTCGAGATGTCCCGGTGCATCAGCTTGATCGCGACCCATCGCTCCAGCGTCGGGTCGAACGCCCGGTAGACGCTCGACATGCCGCCTGACCCGATCTTCTCGTCGAGTCGGTAGCGCTCGCTGATCAGCGTGCCGATCACCGTCATCTATTTTCCGCTTCCCGGTGGCTGTACGCGCTCGCTATCACACGGACCCCGCCTGCTCGGCGTCCTGGGCGGCCGAGCCTCGTCTCCGCAGGCTAGTGGTGGAGTTCGCCGGGGACCTCGACATCACCTACGTGATGGGCGGCCTGGCGCGCGAGTTCGGGGACCACGCGGAGCTCGTGATGAGCTGGCTCGAGCACTCAGCCGAGTCCGGCATGCCGGTGGATCCGCGCATCTGGGCGGACGGCGCGCCCCGCGATCGAGCTACCCGGCGTGCATCGCGGTGAAGGCCGCGGCCGAGCAGGGCGCGGAGGCGGAGGCGCGCTACCTCCGTGCGCTGCGGGAGGGCTTCATGTGCGGGCGCCGGAAGCTGGACGGGCCGGAGGCGCTGGTGGACGAGGCGCGCCGGTCCGGTCTCGACGGCGAGCGGTTCCGGATCGACCTGGAGTCGAATGCGACGCTGGAGGCGTTCGGGGGCGACCTCGAGGAGAGCAGGACGATCCCGGACGCCGCGCGGGAGGCCGGTCTCGCGGCCGAGGGAGGCCACGGGTCGTCTGTGGAGCGGCTCCGGTTCCCGGCGCTGCGGCTGGTGGGAGAGGGCGGCGAGCGGTGGGTCGGCGGGGACCACTCCTACGACGACTGGCGTGCGGCGGCCGTGGAGCTGTGTGCGTCCCCGAGCTCTGGGCCGCGGCCGGACGTGACCGGCGCGCTCCACCGCTTCGGGCGGATGGCCACCGCCGAGCTCGAGGCCGTCTGCGACCTGCCCGGCCCGCGGGCCGGCGCGGAGGCGTGGCGCCTCGCGAGCGAGTGGCGCGTGAAGCGCGTGCCGGTGCTCGCGGGCGAGTTGTGGGAGCCGGCCTAGCGGGGCCTGATTGTCGGCGTCTCGAACCGCGCCGTATGGCCGGGCGCCCGGACCGCGAGCGCCAGGCGGGCACCGCTCGCCCACCGGGGCGGCGGCTGAGACCGGCCCAGGGAACGCCACCGGCCACGGAAACGCATCGCCACCCGCACGCGATCGCCAATCGTCACGCGCAGCCTCACCCGGCCGCCGGCGGCGACGGGTCGGCCGGGCGGGAGACGCACCCTGCCGGTGATCCTGCGGCGTCCCGCGGCCGTGCTCCAAGCCACCGCTCTCGTTGCTCGTAGCTCGATCCCGACCGCGTTCCCCTCGGAACCCGTCACGGCCAGGCTCGGTCGCGCGGCTCTGTCGGCGATGTCGAGCACCGTGTCCGCGCTGAACCGCGTCGTGCCCGTCTGGCGAGCAACCGTGCCCGTCCCGAGCACGAGCCGTCCCCTCGTCGCCGAGAAATCGGGCCGCGGGCCGGCCGGCCATTGCCAGCCGTCGGTCGTGGAAACGCCTCCGCGGAAGCGCGTTTCCACCCGTTTGGCGTCTCTCGCGACCGATGGCCAGCCGTCGACGCCGAACCGGACCCTCGTCATGAACAGCTGCCGGTTCGAGGGGTCCCCGCGGACGTAGGCGTGGTACGCCAGCAGCGGCGCGCCGTCGCGCGCCCGGGTCACACCCACGTGACCGGGACACCGGATCGCCCCGCCGCCGCGCAGGATCGGCCGGCCGCGCTTCTCCCAGGGGCCGAGGAGCGTCTGCGCCCGCGCCACACCCGTGGCATACGTGCAGTTGCGGCCGCAGCAGTGCCCCGCCGAGTAGAAGAGGTAGACGAAGCCGCCGTGGCGCAGGAGCGCGGGTGCCTCGACGTTGTGGCGCTCCCATCTGGCGCCCGCGCGGAACAGCTCGCGCGGCGGAGCGGCCAGCGACATCCCGCCCGGCGCGAGCGGCGCGGCGCGGATCGGCGTCGCCCGCCCGCGGCTGTTGCCGTCGTGCTTCCACAGGAGCCACGCGCCGCCCTGCTCGTCCTTGACGGGGAGCGGGTCGATCTCGCCCGTGCGGCTGCATACGATCGGCCCGTGGTCGTGGTACGGGCCCGCGATTCGCCCGGAGGACGCGCCCGCCACACAGCGGCGGCCATTCTTCGCGAGGGCGGCGTAGTAGGCGACGAAGCGGCCGGCGCGGCGCACCAGCTCGGGCGCCCAGAAGTCGTTCCTCGCCCAGCGTGGGCGCCGCGCCAGCACCGCGCCCACCTGCCGCCAGTGCACGAGGTCGTTCGAGCGGAGCACCGGGAAGGCCGGCAGCCAGTCGTCTGAGGTCGACGTGGCGTACCAGCCGCTCGCCGTCCTGAGGATCGAGGGATCCGGGTGGTCGCCGCGCACGACCGGGTTCGCCACAGCGGCCGGCGCGCACGCGCCGGCCAACACGGCCGCGAGCGCCGCGACCGCTCTAGGAAGCCGCCCTGAAGCCCTCGCCGCGACGGCCGATCAGTCCCTGCTTCGGGAGCTCGACGACCCCGGTGGCCGTCGTCGTGTGGCCGATCACGGCGGTGCCGGGATGGTGGCGGGCGAGCAGCTCGACGGCCGCGTCCGCGTCCGCGTGTGGGACCACGACGCAGAAGCCGCAGCCCATGTTGAACACCTCGTACAGCTCGGCGTCCTCCACGCCGCCGCGCTCGGCGATGTGCACGAACACCGGCGGCACGGGCAGCGGCGCGTCGATCCGATAGCCGGCGTGCGCCTCGAGCCGCAGCAGGTTGAGGAAGCCGTCGCCGGTGATGTGCGCGAGCCCGCGGATGTCGACGCTCGACTCGAGCAGCGCGCGAATCGCCTTCACGTAGATCACGGTCGGCTCGAGCAGCAGATCGCCCATCGTCGTGGGCGGGTCGAGCTCCTCGCCGAGGTCCGTGAGCACCGCGCGCGCCAGGCTGAGGCCGTTCGAGTGGATGCCGCTCGAGGGGATGCCGACGATCGCGTCGCCGGGCTCGATGCGGTCGCCGGTGATGATGGAGTCGAGGTCCACGAGGCCCACGCAGAACCCGACCAGGTCGAACCCGCGCGGCGACGGGTGTCCGCGGACAACGTCTGGCAGCACGGCGAGCTCGCCGCCGGGGATCTCCGCGCCGGCCTGCTCGGCGCCCTCGCGCAGGCCCAGCGCGATCTGCTCGAGCACCTCCGGGTTCGCCTCCTCGACGGCGATGTAGTCGAGCAGGGCGATCGGGTCGGCGCCCACGCAGATCACGTCATTCGCGTTCATGCCCCACAGGTCGATCCCGATCGTGTCGTAGCGGCCGAGCTGCTCGCACAGGATCACCTTCGAGCCGACGCTGTCGCACGACAGCGCGAGGCCGCGCTGGTCGTCGATCTTCAGGACGTTGGCGTAGTGGCCGCTCTCGAGCGCGGCGCGCGACGGCCGCCCCGTCCTGATTCCTGACAGCACCTCCACCAGCGCCGCCACAGCGTTGCCCGACAGGAGCTGGTCCACGCCGGACCGTGCGTATGCGCCCTCCACGGGCCTCATTCAAGCGGAAAAGGGCATAGCCCCACTACGAGACACGCCGCAGCGCGAGCGCCACCGCGTCGTCGGAGATCCCGTCCGCCCACCCGGCGACCTCCTCGTGCACCGCGCGCACGAGCTGCTTCGGCGACTGCGAGCCGGCGGCGCCCGCCACGAAGCGGGCGAGCCGCTCCGCGCCGTACATCTCACCCGCGCGGCGCGCCTCGATCAGGCCGTCCGTGTGAGCGAACACGAGGTCGCCGGGCTCCAGCTCGAGCTCCGTCCATGCGTAGGTCTGGTCCTCCATCACCCCGAGCGGCAGGCCATGGCTCTCCAGCGGCCGCTGCAGGTCGCCGCGCACATGGAGCGGCGGCAGGTGGCCGGCGTTCGTGTAGCGCAGCGAGTCACTCGTGAGGATCCCCAGGAACGCCGTCACGAACGCGTCGCGCGGAAGCCTGCCCAGGAGCATCGAGTTCGCCTGCTCGAGGATCTGCCCCGGGCACAGGGAGTCCCAGCTGCGTGCCTCGATGAAGAAGCGGACCATCGCGCTGAGCGCGGCGGTCTCCACGCCCTTGCCGGCCACGTCTCCCACCAGCACCGCGACGCTGTCGCCGTGCCCTACGGGCCAGGCCCCGTACACGTCGCCGCCGGTGGCCTCGTTGGCCGCGGGCGCGTACAGCAGCCCGGTCTCGTATCCCGGCAGTCGCGGCAGCGATTCCGGGACGAAGCCGAGCGTGAGCGCCCGCGCGATCCTCCGCTCGCGCTGGTAGTCGATCGCGTTCGCGATCGCGGCGGCGGACGATCTGGCGAGCTTCACGAGCAGCTCGAGGTCGTCCTCGCTGAACCGTCCGGGCTCCTCGTGCCCGACGGTGAGTACCCCGTACAGCCGCGGGCCGAGCTCGATCGGAGCGTGCATGACGGAGCCGAGCGGCGCGGCGTCGATCCCGCTGCGCAGCACCGGGGTGCGGGTGCGCACCACGTGGCCGAACGCGCTGCTCTCGAGCGACGCCAGCTGGGCCGCAACCTCGTCTGTGCAGTGGAGAGCGGCCGCTGTGCGCGCCTCGCCCGCGCGCGCGCTGAGCCGGGTGAGCACCGCGCAGGTCACATCGCAGATCGCGGCGGCGTGCTCCGCCACGCGCACGTACACCTCGGCGGGGTCGAGCGTGCCGGAGATCTCCTCCGCCGCCCGCTTCAGGCGCAGCTCGTCACGTGCGCGCCTGCCCTCGGCCTCGAGCAGGCTCGTCCGCTCCAGCGAGATCGCCGCGAGGTCGGCGAGCGCCTCGACGGTCGCCACCTGCTCCTTCCCGAGCGGGTGGCGCCTGTCGACTGACGCCACCACCAGGGCGCCCAGCCGGCTTCCGAACTCGCCCCGCACGGGGCAGGCGATCAGTGACGCCCCTTGGAGGGTCGTCCAGGCGCGCTGGGCGGCCTCCTCGCCGAGCTCGGCCGCCACCGCGTCCACGAGCTCGGGGGCCGCCTGCCAGGCATCGACGCGCGGCAGGAGGAGCGTCCGCCCCTGCACGAGCCGGGGCATGCAGGCCGGGAGCGCCGCGCGCAGCTCGTCGTCGGCGAACCAGCCGACCGGCTCGCCGCCTTCCTCGCCGGCCACGAACGCGACGGCGGATACGGGGAGCACCGCGCGCACGTGCTGAGCGAGCCGCTCGAGCGTGCGCTCGCGCCACGGCGCAGGGGTCGCCGGAAAGGGGGCCGGGGGAAGCGGGCTTGGCTGGGTCATCGCGGGGCCCCCTGCCTTGCTTCCAAGATATGTGCGCTAGGGCTGTTTCGCCACCATTGCCTGGGAGCGACGGCGCCTGCCGCGGATGATGAGCCAGGCGACGCCGACGACGATCATGGCCAGCACCGCGTAATCCACGTAGTGGAGGCTGTCCTTCCACGACTCCCAGTTGTCGCCGGCCTCCTTGCCGATGAAGGTCAGGAGCAGCACCCACGGGATGCAGCCGGCGAGCGTGAAAACGGTGAACCGCCAGAAGGGCATGCGCGCCACGCCGGCGGGCAGCGAGATGAAGGTTCGGATGATCGGGAGCATCCGCGTGAAGAACACGGTCGCGTCGCCGTGCCGCTGGAACCAGCGGTCGGCCCACTCGAGGTGCGACTTCTTGATGTGGAGCTTCGGCCCGTGCTTCTCGAGGACGTCCACGCGGCCGAAGTATCCGACCCCGTAGGCGATCCACGATCCCACGAGGTTGCCGAGCACCCCTGCCGCAGTGGCCGCGGCCAGGCTGTACTCGCCGTTCGAGACGTTGAACCCCGCGAACAGCATCGTCGCCTCGCTGGGGATGGGGATGCAGGCGCTCTCGAGCAGCATGAGGACGAAGATGCCCGGGAGCCCCAGCGCGTTTACGGTGTCGACCGCGAATTGCACGATCGGATCTGTGAGCGAGGCGACGACCATTTTGGCGCGGGGTAGGGTAGCTGGCCGTTCATGAGCGCAGTCCCGCTTTTCGCCAGCAGTCTCGAGCCGTACCACGACCGCCTCACCGAGGCGCTCGACCGCGTCGCGCGCAGCGGCCGCTACATCCTCGGGCCGGAGGTGGAGGCGTTCGAGGAGGAGTTCGCCCGCTACCTCGGCGTGGGCCATTGCGTGGGCGTCGCGAACGGCACCGACGCGCTCACCATCGCGCTGAAGGCGGTCGGCGTCGGCCCCGGTGACGACGTCGTCCTGCCCTCGTTCACCTTCTACGCGACGGCCGAGGCCGCGCTCGTGCTCGGCGCGCGACCGGCCTGGTGCGACATCGACCCCGAGACGTTCAACGTCACCCGCGAGACCGTCGAGGCCGCGATGACGGCGCAGACCAAGGCGATCGTGCCGGTCCACCTGTTCGGCAACCTGGCGCCCGTCCCCGAGCTGCGCGGCCTCGGCGTGCCCGTGATCGAGGACGCGGCGCAGGCGGTGGGCGGGGCGCTCGACGGTGTGAACGCGGGAGCCCTGGGGGACGCCGCCACGTTCTCGTTCTTCCCGTCGAAGAACCTCCCGTGCCTCGGCGACGGCGGGGCGCTCGTGACGGACGACGACGAGCTGGCCGAGACCGCGCGCATCCTCCGCTTTCACGGCTCGCGGGACAAGCGCACGTTCACCGCGGTGGGGTGGAACTCGCGGCTCGACGAGCTCCAGGCGGCGGTGCTGCGCGTCCTGCTTCCCGAGCTGGACGGCTGGATCGACCGGCGCGCGGGCGTGGCCGACTCATACGAGCGGCTGGGGCTCGGCGAGCACGTGCAGCTGCCGCAGGCGCCGGACGGCGCGCGGCATGCGTACCACCTCTACGTCGTGCGCTCGGAGCGCGAGCTGCCGGTCGGGCGCGGCTACTACCGCACACCGGTGCACCGCCAGCCGGCGATCGCCTCCGGCGCCAAGCTCCCCGGCACCGAGGAGGCGGCGCGCACCAACTACGCCCTGCCGATGGGCACGGACCTCACCGAGGACCAGGCTGCGCGAGGTCGTGGAATGCGTGTCTGGGTCGACCTGACGAACAGCCCGCACGTGCTCGTCATGCGCCCGCTGATCGAGGCAATGCGGGCAGATGGGCACGAGGTGGAGGTCACCGCGCGCGACTTCGCGCAGACGCTCGAGCTGTGCGACCGCTTCGGCATCGAGCACACGGCGATCGGCCGGCACCAGGGCGAGCGGCTCGCCTCGAAGGGAGTGGGGCTGGTGCGCCGGAGCGGGGCACTCACGCGGTGGGCGCGCGGGCGCCGGTTCGACGTCGCGATGGGGCACGGGTCGAACGACGTGAGCGTCGCGGCCGCGCTGCTTCGCATTCCCGCGGCCACCGCCTTCGACTACGAGTTCGCGGCCGCCCAGCATCACGTGAACTGCCGCCTCTGCCGGGTGGTGATGGTGCCGGATGCCATCCCGCCCGAGCGACTCGCCCGGTACGGGGCGAAGCCGGCCAAGCTGCGCCGCTACGCCGGGCTGAAGGAGGAGTACTACCTCGCGGACTTCGAGCCGTCCGAGGCGGTGCTCGGCAGAGCTGGGGCTGGACCGCGGGCGCGGGCTCGTGGTGGTGCGCACCCCGCCCGAGGTGTCGCTGTACCACCGCTTCGAGAACCCCCTGTTCCGGCAGGTGCTCGAGCGGCTCGCGAGTGAGGACGCGCAGACGGTGGTGCTTCCGCGCACCGCCGAGCAGCGTGACGAGGTGCGCCGGCTCGGGCCATTCGTCGTGCCCGAGCACGCGGTGGACGCCCAGTCGCTCGTCGCGTACGCCGATCTGGTGATCTCGGCGGGCGGGACGATGAACCGCGAGGCCGTCGCGCTCGGCACGCCGGTCTATACGACTTTCGAGGGACGGCTGGGCGCGGTGGACGAGCGGCTGCTGGGTGAGGGCCGCCTTCGCCGCCTCACGGATGCGTCGGATGTGCGCATCGAGCGCCGCGAGCAGCATGGTGAGTTGCGCATCCGCCGAGACCCGCGAGAACTCGTCACACTTCTCCTCTCGGCCTCGCACGCATGAGAGCGCTGACCACATCCGTCAATGTCCGCCGCCTTGGACAGGTCGGCATCGACGCCTGCCTGCTCGCGCTCGCGTACTACCTCGCGTACGTCCTCAGGTTCGACTCGGGCATCCCGCACCGGTACGAGCTGCTCCTGTCGGACACGATCGTCGTGACGGTCGCGATGAAGCTCGCGATCTTCGCGCTGTTCGGCCTGTACTCGAAGCTGTGGCGGTTCGTCGACCAGAAGGACTTCGAGACGATCCTGAAGGCGGTCGTCGTCTCCTCTGTGGGCGTGATCGTGTTCCTGTTCGTCTTCTCGATCGGGAAGCACGACCCGCCACGCGGCGTGCTCGCGCTCGACTTCCTGCTCTCGCTCGCGTTCGTGAGCGGCGCCCGCTTCGCGGTGCGGTACATCGTCGAGCGACCCACGCGCGGCAGCATCCTCGAGCGCGCGTCGACCGAGGCGCTGATCGTCGGCGCCGGCAACGGCGGGCAGCAGGTGGCGTTCGAGCTCCGCCGCAACCCCGGCCTGCGGAGCGCGCCGGTCGGCTTCGTCGACGACGACCCGCGCAAGCAGGGCATGCGGATCGCGGGCATCAAGGTGCTCGGCGCGACCGCCAACCTGCCGCGCATCCTCGACGGGGTGCAGCCCGACGAGGTGATCATCGCGATCCCCTCCGCGCCCGGCACGCTGCGCCAGCAGGTCGTCACGGCCTGCCGCGAGCGCAGCATCCCGGTGCGCACGCTGCCCACGACCTTCGAGCTGCTCTCCGGCGGCGTGAACCTGATGCGCCAGGTGCGCGAGGTGCGCGTCGAGGACGTGCTCGGCCGCGACCCGGTGCGCGTCGAGATCGACAGGGTCGGCGCCTACCTGCGCGGCCGTACCGTGCTCGTCACGGGCGCGGGCGGGTCGATCGGCGCCGAGCTGAGCCGCCAGATTGCGCGCGTGGGCGCGAAGCGGCTCATCCTGGTGGAGAACTCTGAGAACGCCCTGTTCGAGATCCGCCGCGAGCTCGAGGAGGAGCGCCACTACGCGCGCGCCGTCGCGGTGCTCGCGGATTGCAAGGACGCGACGCGCATGCGCGAGGTGTTCTCCGAGCACCGCGCGTCCGTCGTCTTCCACGCGGCCGCCTACAAGCACGTGCCGCTGATGGAGGAGAACCCGGTCGAGGCGGTCAGGAACAACGCCGTGGCCACCCGGATCGTCGCCTCCGCGGCCGGCGAGGCGGGCGCCGAGCGGTTCGTGCTCGTGTCGACGGACAAGGCCGTGAGCCCCGCGACGGTGATGGGCGCGTCGAAGGCGCTCGCGGAGTGGGCGATCGAGGCCGCGCAGAATCGCTGGAAGGGCACCCGCTTCTCGTCCGTGCGGTTCGGCAACGTGCTCGGCTCGTCGGGCTCGGTCGTACCGATCTTCCGGCGCCAGATCGCCCAGGGCGGGCCGGTCACGGTCACCGACGAGAAGATGACCCGCTACTTCATGACGATCCCGGAGGCGGTACAGCTGATCATCCGCTCGGGCGAGCTGTCCACCGGCGGTGAGGTGTTCGTGCTCGAGATGGGCGACCCGGTGCGGATCGTGGACCTCGCGCGCAACATGATCCGGCTGGCCGGGCTCGAGCCCGAGGTGGACATCGCGATCGAGCTGATCGGCCGGCGGCCGGGCGAGAAGATCCACGAGGAGCTCTTCAACCCCGGCGAGCGCCCGGAGGCCACGCCCGCAGAGAAGATCGTCTCCGCCGTGCACCCGCCTCTCGACCCGGACTGGGTCGAGAGCGCCTTCGTGCGGATCGAGGAGCTCGCGTACGCGGGAGATGCCGCGGCGCTCGCGTCCACCGTCGCCGAGCTTTCGGTCGAGCGGGCGCTGACGTTCCAAGGCGGCTGATAACAGGGCAGCGCACCGGGCACCGCCCGGGTGCTCGCCGCACACGAGCCGACCCCGGCTCTACGATTCGACACCTTGCCCGAGATCGTCCAGGAAATTGGTGCGGTTGCCGGCCTGGCCGCCGTTGCCGGGCTCGCCGTCCTCTCAGTGCTCTACTTCTCGCAGGCGCGGGACGTGAAGCGGCTGCGCGAATGGGCGGGCCGCGCGCCCGAGCGCTCGGCCGAGCTGGGCACCCAGGTGCTCCCGGGTCGCGCCGCGGCGCCCGTGCCGGGACAGCCGGCGGCACAGCCAGGGCAGCCGGCGGCGAAGCCCGTCCAGCCCGTCCCTGCGCCCGCACAGGCGCAGTCCGCTCCCCCCGGCGCGCAGGTGCCGCCCAAGCCGGGGCAGCCCGCTGCGGCCGATGCGAAGCCCGGCCAGCCGCAGCCCGCCACGGCCGCTGCCCAGGTCGCCAAGCCCGCCGGGGATGACGCCGAGAAGGCGGATGGGGACGGCGCCGTCGGGCCCGCCAAGGATGGCGCCAAGCGGTCCGAGGAAATCGGTGCGGACAAGGCCGAGCAGGACGGCGCCGAGAAGGGCGAGGAGGACGCGCAGCAGGCCGACTCGCCGCAGGTGCCCGCTCGTGCCGGAGCGGCCGCGATTGCGGCCGCGGCGGGGGCCACCGCGGCGTCCGCGACGCAGACGAAGCCGTCGCCGACGAAGCCACCCGAGGCGCAGCCCGCGCAGGGCCAGCCGGCCCCCGCGCAGCCCGCCCCCGGCGCGCAGCCCGCACCATCCGCACCCGCCGGGCCCTCCACTCCGGCCGTCCCGGGCGGCCCGTCCACTCCCGCCGGCCCGGGCGGCCCGTCCACTCCCGCCGGCGGCCGTCCGCCGGGAGCACCGCCTCCCGTCCCGGGCGCCCAGCCTGCCGTCCCCGGTGCCCGGCCTCCCGTGCCGGCCGCCCAGCGCACGACCCCTCAGCGCACCACGCCGCAGCGCAACACGCCGCAGCGCACCACGCCCGCCCGGCCCATGCTCCCGGCGCGGCCCATGCCGCAGCAGACGGCGATCATCCCGCCACCGAGGCAGCCGTGGTACAGGCGTCTGCTCGCCAGTCCCCGCTACCTCGTGCTCGTCGTGGCCGGCGTCCTCATCTTCGGCGGTGCGGCCGCTTTCGGCGTGTCCCAGCTCTCGAGCGATGACACGAGCGGCGGCGGTACCCCGGCGCCCAGCGGAGGCGGCGGGTCGTCATCCGGAGGCGACCAGGCGAGCGACGGCCAGGACCAGAAGAAGGCCGCTCCCATCGACCCCGCGAACGTCACCGTCGCGGTGCTCAACGGCACCACGGTCCCGAACCTCGCGAAGAGCGTGGGCGAGAGCGTGAGCTCGAAGGGCTTCCAGCTCGGCACCGTCGCCAACACGGCCGACCAGACGCAGCAGCGCGCCGAGTCGGTGGTGCTCTACTCGCCCGGCCACCGCGACGAGGCGAAGGCGGTGAGCAGGCGGATGGGGATCGCTCAGCGTCAGCCCATCGACCCGGCCAGCCAGGGCCTCGCGGGCGACGCCACCGTCGTGATCATCGCCGGCGCCGACCTGTCCCAGTAGCCGGCCTCGGTCAGCCCTGCCGCAGCTGCTCGCTGCCGGCGGCCAGCGCGCGTGCCTTCTCGGCCAGGTGCGGCACGCCCAGCTCCTCGCTCTGCTCGGCGGCCTGCTCGAGCAGGCCGCGGGCGCGGTCGTCGTCGTGCCCGAGCAGGAGCTGTCCGGCCAGCAGGCGGGCGCGGGTCGCCTCGAGGGGCCTGTCGAGCGCGCGCCACGCCTCCTCGGCCTCGGCGAGCAGCTCGGCACCGGCCGCCGGGTCCTCCTCGGCCACCCCGCGCGCCTCGAGCGCGGCAGCTCGGCCCACCGGGTAGTGGAGCCGCTCCGCCATCTGTGACGCCATCTCGGCGGCGTCGCGAGCCGCCTGCGGCCGGTGCGCCAGGGCGAGGATCACGGCACGCGCGCCGGTGGCCTGGATCGACTGCGCGATCAGGCCCGCCCGCTCGCACACCTCGATCGCCTGGTCGAGCGCGGCGGTGGCGCCGTCCAGGTCGCCCTGGTCGCGCAGCGCGATCGCCAGGCCGAAGAGCGCCTGGAACGAGATCTCGGACCAGCCCACCTGCTCCGCCAGCTCGTGTGCGCGGTGGAACAGCACGGTGGCCTCGCCGATCCGCCCCTCGCGCCAGCGCAGCAGGCCGCGCAGCGCGTAGGGCAGGCACAGCTTGCCCACGAGTCCCTCGCGCTCGGCCAGGGACGCGCTCGCCTCGGTGGATTCCTCCACGCGGTCCCAGTCGGCGCAGTACGCGGCGAGCTGCGCCAGCCACGCATGCAGCTCGACCTGGGCGGGAAGCATGCCCACCTGCTCCGCGAGCGCGAGCGCCTCCTCGTACACCGCTCGCGCGCCCTTCACGTCGGCCTCGGAGATCTCGAGCTGCCGGCCGAGCGCCGACAGCGCGAGGATGGTCTCGCCGTCGTCCGAGCCGCGCGCCAGCTCCACGGCCCGCTCCAGGTTCTGGCGCGCCTTCTCGGTGTCGCCGATCCGGCCGAAGACGCGGCCGAAGATGCCGTGCGCGCGGCTCGCCGCTCGCGTCTCCTCGAGCCGCTCCGCGAGCCGCAGCGCCTTCTCGGAGGCGTAGATGGCGAGCATGTTGTCGCCGGTGTGGAGGTACAGCCACGCCGCCTCCTCGTACAGCCGCACGAGCTCGATCCGCGGCGGGCCGTCCTTCAGCAGGTTGATGCCCTTCTGGTAGTGCTCGATCGCCGCCTTGCGCTCGCCCTTGTGCGACAGCGCCGCGCCGATCTTCCGGTGGAGGTCCGCCACCCGCTCGAGGTCCTCCTGGCCGCGGTGCCAGTCGAGGCAGTCCGACCACACGCCGATCGCCTCGTCCACGCGGCCCAGGCGCAGCGACACGTCGCCGAGCTTCTCGCCGATCCGCACGCTTGCCTCGCGCGCGCTCTCGGGGGCGATGGCCCGCGCGTGCCGGTAGTGCGCGGCCGCCTCGCGGTTCGCGTACAGGTGCGCCGCCGCGTCGCCGGCCTCCTCGAGGAACCGGAGCGCCTGCGTGCGCATCGACTCGAGCTCCTGGGGCGCCACGCCGCTCTCGCGGCCGAGCGCCGCCGCGCGGCCGTAGTGCTCCGCGAGGAGCGCCACCACCTCGTCGGTGCGGTCGCCGGCGCGCTCCTCGAGGAAGGAGCCCACCTCGAAGTGCTTGCGCGACCGGACCGCCTTCGGGAGCATCCCGTAGGCCACGTCGCGGATCAGCACGTGCTTGAACGCCATCTCGCGCTCCTGGAACGGGCTGTCGAGCGCCGGCGCGAGGATGTCCTTCTCCTGAAGCGAGCGGAGTGCCACGTCGAGGTTGCGCCCCTCGGCGCGGGCGAGGCCGGCGAGTGCGCCCTCCGGGAACGTGCGTCCCACCACCGACGCCTGCTGCACCAGCCGCCGCTCGAACGGCTCCAGCGAGTCGAGCCGTGCCGCGAGCACGGCCTGCACCGTGTCCGGCAGCTCGGCCGCCTCGATCGTGCCCTCCTCGGCGATCCGGCGGGCCATCTCCTCGGCAAACAGCGGGTTGCCGCCCGAGCGCTCCGCCACCGCGGGCACCACCTCGAGACCCTCCGGGAGCAGGGCACGCACGAGCGCTCGGCTGTGCTCGTCGCTCAGCGGGCTGAGCATCAGCTGCGTCGCGGACCGCCGCCCGCCGCCCCAGCTCGACCTCCGGTCGAGCAGCTCGTCGCGCGCCAGGCACACGAGCATCAGCGGCGCGCGCACCCACTGCGCGAGGTGCTCGATGGCGTCGAGCATGCCGTCGTCCGCCCAGTGGATGTCCTCGAACGCGATCACGAACGGGCCTCGCAGGGCGATCAGCTCGATGCCGCGCCGGAGGGCCGCCAGGAAGGCCTCGCGCATCCGCTCGGGGTCGTCCTCCTCCGGCACCAGCTCGGACGGCACGTCCACGCCGAGGAGGCGGCCGATCAGGGCGGCCTCGCGGTCCGAGTAGTCGGTGGCCTCGCCGCCGACCAGGTCGGCCACGTAGGCACGGAGCTTCTGCCACGCCCGCTCGGACGAGTCGGACTCCACGATCCCGCACTCGGCGCGCAGCACCTCGCCGAGCGCCCAGAACACGATTCCGCTCCCGTACGGCAGGCAGCGGCCGGTCCGGACCGTGGGCGTCGAGGCATGTGACGCCAGCCGCCGCTCGAACTCGCGCAGAAGCCGCGACTTGCCCACTCCGGCCTCGCCCACGACGGTCACCAGGTGCGAGGTGCCCTCGCGCACCACGCGCTCGTACAGGCTGTCGAGCGCGTCGAGCTCCTGCCCGCGGCCCACGAGCGGCGACTCCGAGGCCGGCGCCACCCGCCGCACGGAGTGCTCGGCGATCAGCCCGACCGCCTCCCAGGCGGGCACGCGCTCGGCCTTCCCCTTCAGCTCGAGCGGCTCGAGGGTCGTGTAGTCGACCGCCGCGTCGGTCGCGCGCATCGTCCGCTCGCCGACCGTGACGCTGCCGGGACGGGCGGCGGACTGAAGCCGCGAGGCCACGTTCACGGTGTCGCCGACGACGGTGTAGGCCTCGCCCACCGCGCCCGCGATCACCTCGCCCGTGTTCACGCCCACCCGCAGCGCGAAGTGCGCCCCGGAGGGCAGGCCCGCGTTCACCTCGGTCATGGCGTCCTGCATGCCCAGACCGGCCCGCACCGCGCGCTCCGCGTCGTCCTCGTGCGCGACGGGTGCGCCGAAGATCGCCATCACGTTGTCGCCGATGTACTTGTCGACGGTGCCGCCGTAGCGCTGCACCTCCTCGCCGAGCCGGAGGAGCGCGCGGTCCACGAGCGACTTCACGTCCTCCGGGTCCATCCGCTCGGCGAACGCCGTGTAGCCGGACAGGTCGGCGAACAGAACGGTCACCTGGCGGCGTTCCTCGGGCGGGATCGCGGCGGTGGCCGGTGCGGCGGGCGGCGACGGCGTGGCGGGCGTCGACGGCCCGTCGAGCGTGGCGCCGCAGTTCATGCAGAAGCGCGCCTCGGGCGGCGCGGGCGTTCCGCAGTTCGGGCAGCGCCGCTCGAGCGCGTTGCCGCAGTTCATGCAGAAGCGCGCCCCGGCCGGATTCTCGGTGCCGCAGGCCGCGCAGGTCATACCCAACGAGGTTAAGGCACCCAACCGCCCTCGCGGTAGAGCAATGCCAGTTCCGCAAGAAGCTTTTCGTTCACAAGCGTCAGGTCGTGGCCCTCCACGTCGATGAGGGCACCCGGGAACGGCGGATACCAGAAGGCGCGCAGCTTGCGGTCGAGGTCGTCTCCCGGCCGCACGCGCCGCATGTCCTCGAAGTCCTCGCGCGACACGTACCGGCCCTCGCCCTGCGGCGTGCGAGGCAGCTCCTCACCGGCGAGCACGCGGCGCATCACGCCCTTGAACAGCTCGTACAGGTGCTCCTGGCTGTCCATGTCCACGGACAGCGCCGTCGCCGTGTCCGGGTCGATCGGAAAGCGCTCCACCTCCACGATGTCCCCGGTGTCGAAGTCGGCGTCCACGAAGTGGCAGGACACGCCCCACTCGGTCATCCCCTCCAGCACCGCGACGTTGTACCCGCCCACCCCGCGCATGTCCGGCAACGGCGCGGGGTGGAAGTTGAGGCAGCCGACCCGCCCGAGCGACAGGAGCGGCTCCCTGATCCGCTTCCAGAACAGGAACGAGACGACGACGTCCACGTCCTCCGGCGGCGAGGCGCGCAGATCCTCGTCGGACACCAACGGGAGACCGTGCCGCTCCGCGACGAGGTCCACGCGCTGATCGTCGCGCGTGAGCTCCTCGGGCTCACCCGCCACGACCGCCACGACCTCGGCGCCCTCCACCACCAGCCACTCGAGCGCGCGCGCCGCCGAGCGCTTCGCCTTCGCCATGTACACGACCCTCACGAGCGCACCTGGTCGTACAGACTCGCGGTTCGCTCGGCTATCCGGTCCCACGAGAACGGCCCGGCGGCCGCCGCGCGCGCCCGTTCCTCGAGCCCGTGCCGCTCGGCGTCGTCTGAGAGCAGCCGCGCGATGGTGGCCGCAAGCGCGTCAGGATCCTCCGGCGGCACGAGCGCTGCCACCCCGTGCTCCTCGGCGATCTCGCGGAAGCCGCCGACGCCGGACAGCACCATCGCCTTGCCGAACGCGAGACCGGCGAACAGCACGCCGGACACGTCGACGCTCCGATGCGGCAGCACGAGCAGGTCCGCCCGCCGGAAGAAGGCCGGGAGCTCGGAGTCGCTCACGTATCGGTCCACGAACCGCACCCGGCCCGGCGGAGCGAGCCGGCGCAGGTGCTCCATCGATACCTCGAGCGGGCGCCCGACTACCCACAGCTCGGCGTCCTCGACCTGCCGGAACGCCTCGACCAGCACGTCCACGCCCTTGTACGGGCGGATCACGCCGAAGTACAGGACCACGGGCCGGTCGACCGAAGCGAGCTCTCGAGGGAGCGGCTCCTCGTGCGGCTGGTGTGTCAGGTGCTCGAACGCGCCGTGCGGGATCACGTGCACGCGCTCGCCACCACCGAGGAGCTCGGCGCCGTGGCGGGTGTGCACGATCACCGCGTCCATCAGGTCGGCCAGCCGGAGGTCCACCGCCTCGCGCCGGATCACGTTGTGCATCGTGAGCACGCGCGGGCGCGCCGCCGGAAGCAGGTACGAGTCGATCCGCTCGACCGGGAGCCACTGGAAGTGGCGCACGTCGGCCGCGTCCGCGTTGCGGCGGTAGCGGAGCATGTCCGGCACGTGCTCGGCCATCTTCACCGCCCGCCGCCGCCGCGGCGAGTGCTCGCCGAACCGGGTGGCGAGCCGGTAGAACGACTCGGTCACCTCATAGCCCGCCGGATCCGGCGTCGGGCCGTGCACGAAGCGCGAGGTCACGAGCTCCACGTCCACGCCCTGGCGCGCCAGCGCGCCGGCCAGCGCGTGGTCGTACGGAAGGACGTCGCCGGAGGGATCGATCAGGTGCACTCGCACGCAGGGCATTCTCTAGGGTCCGCTCACCGATGACCCGGCTCCGCCCTCTGTGACCCGGCCCCTCGTCCGGGCGGTGTTCGCGGTCATGATCGCCGCGACCCTCGGCGCCTTCGTGGTGGCGCAGCAGCTGAAGAGCGATTTCCCGCTCGTGATCCGCTTCGCGACGAAGCCCGCGCACTTCTCGCCGAACGGCGACGGCTACCGCGACAGCACCCAGATCGGCTTCGACCTGTCCGAGCCCGCGAGCGTCACGTTCATGGTCGTCGACTCCGAGGGCAACGAGGTGCGGCGGCTTGCGAGCGACCGCCGGCTGGCCGGTGACGCCAAGCACCGGTGGACGTGGGACGGGCGCTCGGACGACGGCGCCGTTGTCCCGGACGGGACCTACCGGATGCGCGTGGTCCGCCGCGACGAGAGCCGGGTGATCGACTCGGTCAAGGAGATCGGCGTGGACACCGTGCCGCCGAAGGCGGCGCTGACGTCCGCGAAGCCGTCCGCGATCGCGACCGACCTCCCCGGCGAGACGCCGAGCGTCGCGCTGCGCTATCGCGGCCCCGCGAACCGGGCGCCGGTCATCCGGGTGTTCCGCACCGACGACGGCAAGCCGCACATCGTGAGGCGCTTCCGCGGCAAGCCCGACCGGACGGCCATCTGGGACGGCCGGGTGAGCGCGGGCGAGGAGCGCACCAAGCCCGCGCCGGAGGGGGACTACGCGTTCACCGTGGCTGTGCGCGACAGGGCGGGCAACATCACCGAGGCGCCCCTGCCGACGCCCACCCCGAACGCCGCCCGCCCCGGCACCGGCGTGACGGTGAGCAACTTCACGCTGCGGGGCCCGCTGTCGGCCGTCGCCGCCGGCCAGGTGGCCCACTTCGAGGTCGGTCCTGTGGACCGCGACTTCAACTTCGCCGTGTCCCGGCTCGGCGACCCGAAGCCGCTGCTCCACGGCGGCCGCGTGGCGGGCCGGTTCCGCATCCACATCCCGTCGAAGATGCGCACCGGCGTGTACATCGTGCGGGTGCGCTCGCGCGATCAGCGCGCCGTCTGGCCACTCGCCGTGGCGGGGCTCCCGCCGCGCAGCGCCCGCGGCGAGGCGCGCCCGCTCGTGGTGCTCCCGGCGCTCACATGGCAGGGCCTCAACCGCGTGGACGACGACGCCGACGGCTTCCCCGACCGGCTGCCCTTCTCCCGGTCCGTGGGCGTGGATCGCCCGTTCCGGGGCGGCGCGCTGCCGAGGCGCTTCGATGCCGAGGTGTCGCCGCTGCTCCGCTGGCTCGACCGCGAGAGGCTGCCGTACGACCTCACGACCGACCTTGCGCTGGCGCGCCACGAGGGCCCGGCGCTCGGCAACGCGCCCGGCGTGGCCTTTGCCGGCAGCGAGCTGTGGCTGCCCGACGAGCTCCTCAAGCGGCTGCGCGACTACGTCGCCGACGGGGGCCGGCTGGCCTCGTTCGGCACCGAATCGTTCCGGCGCGCGATCACCCTGAAGGGCGCCGTGATGAGCGACCCGACGCCGCGGCGGCGCGAGGACGCCCTCGGCCAGCGCACGAAGACGATCAGGACGAGCGCGGCGCCGCTCACCGTGTTCGAGGACAGCCTCGGCCTCTTCGAGGGCGTGTCCGGCTTCGTCGGCGACTTCACGGTCTTCGAGACCACCAGCGGACTCCCCCAGTCGGCGCGCCGGATGAGCGAGGCGGGCCGCGATCCAGGCGAGCCGGCGTTCGTTGCGTTCGGGCTCGGGGGCGGGATCGTGATCCGCTCCGGCACGCCGCAGTGGGCCCGCCAGCTGAACGAGTCGGCCCTCAGCCTCGAGCTTCCCCAAGTGACAAAGCGCATCTGGACGCTCCTGTCGGGCGGCTCCGCCCCATGACGAAGAAGCCATCGCTGCGCACCGTGCACCGCCCGGTGCTTGCGCCCGGCCTGCCATTCTCCGGCGCGTGACTCGACGACGCCTGCTGGTGGGAGGCGGGCTCGTCGCGATCGTCATCGCGGTCGCGGGGGGCCTGTATGTCCGCAGCCAAGACAAGCCGCCCGAGAAGCGCGGCTCCGCCACGGAGGAGTTCGTGACGACCGAGGAGCCGGAGCCCAAGCCACCACCGAAGGCCGAGAACCCGCGGCCGTGGCCGACGTACGGCTACGACGACGCGCGCCAGCACATCTCGCCGTACCACATGCGCCCGCCCTACAAGCGACTGTGGACGATCGACGCGCACGACACACTCGAGTTCCCGCCCACGGTCGGCTACGGGAAGATGTACCTCGCCCAGCAGAAGGGCCTGTTCTTCGCCCTCAACGCGAAGAACGGCAGGGTCGTGTGGCGGAAGAGCCTGGGCCGCTGCGCCGCCTCGTCGCCGACGATCGGCAAGAAGGTCGTCTACCAGTCCTACATGCACCGGGTGGTGTGCGCACAGGACCAGGCCGGCGCCGACGGCTTCGTCGTCGCGTGGGACGCGAAGACGGGCCGCGAGCGGTGGCGGTACCAGACTCAGCCGGTGGAGTCCTCGCCGCTTCTCCACGGCAACCGGCTCTATATCGGGTCCTGGGACCACGGCGTCCACGCGATCAACGCGAATAACGGACACCGGATCTGGCGCTTCCAGGCGGACAACCAGGTGAACACCTCGGCGGCGTGGTGGCGCGGCCGGATCTTCATCGGTTCGGACGGCGGCACGCTGTACTCGCTCAGCGCGAAGACCGGGAAGCTCCTGTGGAGCTCGGGCGCCGGCACCGAGTTCTGGTACGCGACGCCGACCGTCGCCTACGGGCGCGTCTACATCGGCAACACCGACGGCACCATGTACGCGTTCGGCGCGAGGAGCGGCAAGCTCCTCTGGGCGCGGCCGCTCGGCAGCTACATCTACGGCGCGGCGGCGGTGTACAGGCGGAAGGTGTACGTCGGCACCTACGACGGCAGCTTCTACGCGCTCGACGCCGCCACCGGGGACGTGCGCTGGCGGCGGGACGCCCACGGCGCCGTGCACGCGGCGCCGACGGTGATGGCGGGGCTCGTGTACTACGCCGTCTGCTCGACCTGCGGCTCCGAGGCGCAGCGCGCGGTGGCGCGCGGCCCGGACGCCACGTACGCCGTGCGCGCGAGCGACGGCCACCAGGTGTGGAGCTTCCCGGCGGGGAAGTACGCCAACCCGGTCATCTCCGACGGCGACCGCATGTACGTGACCGGCCGCGCGCACGAGTACGCGTTCGCGCGGAAGGGCTCGAAGGTGGTCAAGGCGTACCTGCTAGCGCAGCGAGCCAAGAAGAAAGACGCTCAGTCACGGTCCGGAGGGCATCGAAAGAAGAAGAAGGAGAACCGCTGACCTGCAGCGAGTGATCAAGGCCCGGCAGCTCGAGCACGTCGAGCACCGGGTTGTCCGGCACGGTGCCGCCGCTCCAGGTCGGGTCGTCGGGACTGCCCACGAGCAGCGTGGGCGCGCTCGTCGCCCTGAGCGCCTCCACGATCTCCGGCCGGATCAGGAGCGGGGTGAGCCAGGCGGCAGGCCCGTGGTGGAGCGTGGCGGCGATGCTGCCGAGCGACTTCCCGATCACCGCGACCGTGGCGGCGCCGCTCGCGGCGTCGAGCGCCCGCTCGGCCTGTCCGAGCATCCAGTCGAACGGCTCCTCCGAGGGCGGGGCGTGCTCATCCACCTCGACGACCGACCATCCGTGCGCCTGCGCCGCCTCACGGGCGAACCAGAGGAGGGGCGCCTGGCTGAAGTACCGGACCCCGGGCAGGATGACCGCGCAGCGGTCCGGGTCACCCTCGTGCCGGATCACGAAGCGACCCTAGCGCCATGAGCGCCGCCACGATCGCCCCCGTCATGGGCCACACGAGGTAGTAGTTGTTGAAGGTGCGGCCGATGAACATCAGCCACAGGATCGAGAGGCTGAACGCCGCCGCGCCGATCCACAGCTCGCGTGATCGCCGCTGCGCGTACAGGAGCCAGACCGTGAGCGGCACCCAGGTGAGCAGCGCGATCAGCGCGAACGGGTAGCTGCCGTAGCGGTCGTCGAGGATGCCCAGCCGGATCAGGATCGCCGACAGCCCGTAGCCCACGATCCGGTAGGTGCCCGCGCCGTACTTCACAGTGTCGTCCCAGAACGCGCCCGGGTCGGCGAAGAAGAACGGGAGGGCGCACACAGCGAGCACGCCTGCGAACGTGAGGCCCGCCCGCTTCCACTCCTCGCGCGGGATCATCAGCGCCATGAACGGCAGCGCCACGACGGCGAACTGTTTCAGCAGGATCGCGCCCGCGAGCGCCGCCGCGGCCCACGCGAAGCGCCTTCTCGTCACGAGCGCGAACGCCAGCACGAGCAGCAGCAGGCTGGGCGCGTCGTTCTGGCCGAACCACGCGGACCGGATCGAGATCGGGTTGCACACGAGCACGGCGCCCAGCACCAGCCGCCACCCGAGCGGCCCTCGGAACAGGAGCGCGGCCGGAAGCAAAGCGAGCGTGGCGAGCAGCACGAGCAGCCGGTAGTCGTCGAACGGCTCCGGCAGGAGGCGCCACACGGCCGCGCTCAGCACGGCGCCCGGGAAGTAGGCGAAGTGGCGCAGCGCCACCTCCTTCTCCCGCACCCGCTCCGACACACTGCCGTCGCGGGTGTAGAAGCGCTCGAGCCCGGAGTGGGTGTAGTCGTGCCCGTACGGGTTGTGGCCGTGGAGCACGAGGTCGCCGCCCAGCTCCACCTGGTAGGTGGAGTCGTTCGTGAAGAACCACGGGGCGGTCGAGTCGCGGAGCCCCAGCTGCAGGAGCGTGGACGGAGCGGCCAGCAGGATCCCGACGACGAGCACGAGGGCCACGCCGGTCCAGGCGGGCAGCGCCGGCCGCGACCGCGTGAGCAGCACCGTCGCGAAGCCTCCGCAGAGGAGCGCCGCGAGGAAGGCCGACGCGCGGGCGATGCCGAGGTCCCACTCCTCGCCGGCGGCGCGCACGAGCGGCGCGAGTGGCCCCTGCGGATCCACGCTGGGCGGCCGGAAGTGCCACGGGTCGGAGCCCAGCTCGGGCAGCGTGATCGCCACGAGCGTGAGGAGCACGGCGCTGAGGATCAGCCCCTCGCGCTGGGTCACGCGGCGGCGACCTCCGGCCGTCGCTCCGCCGCCCGCGGCTCGACGCTGTACGCCGCCGCCAGGCCGATCACGAGCCACGTGAGCGGATCCTCGAGGAAGCCGCTGTAGAAGAGCGCGTGCACGAACAGGCCGAGCAGGCTCGCTCCGAGCGCGAGCCCGAGCGCCTGGTCGCGCCGGGTCACGCGCCAGATCAGGACCGCCGCCGCCGCCAGGAGCCACGCGTACAGCGCCAGCCCCACCACTCCCAGCTCGGCGAACACCGTGAGCGGCGTCGTGTGCGAGACGAAGTTCGGCGTGGGCCGGTCGCTGTGCGCGAGCCGGCGGCTGGCGCGCGGCTGCCCGCCGATGCCCACGCCCACGATCGGATGGTGCTCGATCACGCGGGTCGCGTCCTGAACGCGCTCGGTGCGGTCACTGGTGATCCTGTTCAAGGACTTCCCGTCCGCCACCTGCACGGCCACGTAGGCGCAGGCGGCGAGGAGCGCGGCGGCCGCGAGCAGTGCCACACCGCGCCGGATCCGGGCGTCGCCGGTCGCCAGGGCGAGCGCCAGCGTCACGACGAGCAGCGCGATCATGCTCGACTGGGAGTACGAGAACAGGAGGCCCGCCCACATCAGCACGATCAGGGCGATCAGCGGCCAGGTGCGCCAGCGCCGCGTGGCCAGCATCGTGAGCGCCACGCCGATGCCGAGCATGACGTGTCGGCCGTACAGGCTCGGGTCGCCGAACAGCGACGTCACGCGGAAGTAGTCCGTGTTCGCGTTCGACGCCGCGAGGTTGGGCGCGTAGAAGAACAGCTTGTGCGTGGCGGCCTGCCACAGGCCCACGGCCGCGAACAGCGCTGCCATCGCGAGCGCGGTGCCGGCCAGCCAGCGCGGCGCCCAGTCCGGATAGTGCGTTCTCGCGACGGTCGTCAGGAGGGCTGCGAACGGCAGCGTGAAGAAGAGCAGGAGGTTTGTGCCGGCCTCCACGTCCTCCGCCCACAGGAGCGAGCAGCACGCGAACGCGAAGAATGCGGCGGCCGGGAGGGCGATCGTTCTGGGGAGCGCGCGGAGGTCCTCGCCGCGCAGCGCGCGCCAGCCGAGCGCTGTGGACGCAGCCGCGAGGACGAAGTAGAGCGGCAGGAGCCGCCCGAGGCGGCCGTCGTTGGCGATCTGGACGAGGAACCTGCTGGAGCTGTCGAAGGAGAGCGGTGGGCGCAGCGGCGCGGCCACGAGGACGGCCAGCGGCACGACCCCGGGCCAGCGGACGAGGGCCGCCGCCGCGGCGAGCACCGCCGTGACGCCGACGACGAGGGCAGCCGCGCCGGTCGCGCCGCTCAGCCGGTCGAGCAGCCCTCCCCCGAGCGCCCACGCCAGCGCGAGCTCCACGACGGCCAGGAGAGCGAGGCCGGCGAGCAGGAGGGGCCGCGCGGCCCGCCCGCCCGGCAGCAGCACGAGCACCGCGCCGAGCGCTCCGCCCACGGCGGCGAGTTGGGCGGTGTCAGCGTGCTCCATGGCGGGCGGCCACCTTATTGGCCAGAGCACGGTTGCGGGCCTCGGCGGCGTCCCGGATCCCCTCGCCGCGGCGCGGGAACAGCTCCTGGCGGGCGTGGAGCAGGTAGCGGCGCGGATCGCGCCCGGGCAGCACCGCGGCGGCCGCGGCGCGCACGAGGTACGCCCACGTCCAGCACACCTTCCAGACGAGCCCGGTACCCCGCAGCCCGTGCTTGCGGAAGTAGAGGTCGCGATTGCGGTGGAACTCGACGATCCGCCGGGACATGGCAGCGGCGTCGGTGCTGAGCTGGTTGTGGTGGACGGCCCGCGCGGCGGGCACGAACAGGATCCGCCAGCCCGCGTCGTGCAACCGCTTGCAGAAGTCGGTCTCGTCCGAGTACACGAAGAAGGCCGGGTCGAGCCAGCCCACCTGCCTGGCCGCCTCGCGCCGCACCAGCGCGGCGCTCGACTGGACCCAACCCACCTCTCGCACGCGCTCCCCGGCGCTCTCCACCGCCACGCGGTCGTGCATGAACGCGGCCGCGGCGAGCGCCCACGGGATGTCCGGCAGCCGCCACGCGCACGGCACCGGCCGGCCGCCCGAGTCGAGCAGCCGCGCGCCTGCGATCGCGGCGCGCGGATCGGCGTCGAGCGCGTCGAGCAGCGCACGCACGGCTCCGTCGTGCAGCTCCGAGTCCTCGTTCAGCAGCAGGCAGTAGCGGCCGCGCGCCTCGCGCAGCAGCGTGGAGTCGTTCTCCGCCTTCCCCGTCCGGAGCTCGAGTGCGAACAGCCGCGCCTCGGGGTGGCGCTCCCGCACGGCCTCCGCCGACCCGTCCTCGGAGGCGTTGTCGAGGACGAGGATCTCGTGGTCCACGCCGTCCGGGTGCGTGCGCTCGATGGCGGCGAGGCACTCCAGCAGGTAGTCGCGGCCGCCGGTGTTGACGACGCAGTACGACAGCTCGGTCACCGCGCCGCCTCCTCGAGCACGGCCAGCGCACGCCCGGCGAGCTCGTCGCGGCCGAACTCGCGCTCGGCGAGCGCCCGCGCGTTCTCGCCCATCCGGCGGACCTCGTCCGGGTTGTCGCGCAGCCAGGCCACCTTCTCGGCCAGGTCGCGGGCGTCGCCGGCGCGCACGTACACGCCCGCGCCGCCCCGCTCCACGAGCTCGCGCATCCAGCCGTCCATGTTCACGATCGCCGCGCGGCCTGCCGCGAACGTGTCGAAGAGCTTGTTGGGCGAGTTGGTGGCGAGCACGGGCACGTCCTTGAAGACGGTGAGGCAGGCGCTCGACTCGGCCGCGAGCCGCGCCACGTCAGTCTTGCTGCCGCTCCGGAAGCTCACGTTCGGCGGCGCGGTGCGTTCGAGCTCGCCCCGCCGCTTCCCGTCGCCCATCAGCACGAAGGGCACGTCCGGGACCAGCCGGGCGGCGTCGACGACGGAGGTGAGGTCGTTCGCCTCGCCCATGGCGCCGAAGTAGGCGACCTGGAAGGGGCCGGCCTGCGGTTCGGGATCGAACAGATCGAGGTCGGCCGCATTCGGCACCAGCTCGGTCCTGCCGACGGGCAGCGCGGCCTGGATCCCGGGCGAGAGGGCGATCAGTCGCGCGCTCCGCGCGTACACGAAGCGCTCGAGGGCGCGGGCGAGTCGCCGCGCGAGGGGGTTGTGGAGCGCGCCCATCTGGATCGGCGCCTCCGGCCACAGGTCGCGCACCTCGAACACGAGCGGCGCCCGCCACCGCAGCGAGGCGGCGATCGCCGGCAGGGCCATGGTGAGCGGGGGCGACGTCGCGTAGATCACGTCGGGGCGCGGACCGCGCAGCGCGGCGACGGTGGCGCCGGCCGCGAAGCGGGCGAACGCGGCCATGCGACTCAGGTTCGACATCCCCGTGGCGCGCATGTAGTTCGAGTAGGCGCCGCGCACGCCCACGACCTCGATCCCGTCCACGATTGACCGCGAGTCGCCCGCGGTTACCATGCGCACCCGGTGACCCCGCTCCACGAAGCGGCGCGCGAACTCGTACGAGCGCGTGCCGCCCGCTCCCTCGCGGGTCAGGAAGAACTGGTGCAGGTAGAGGATGTGCAACGCGCGCGGAACGGTAACCGGCGGTGAGCCGCGCTCTTGACGCGGCGCTCGCCGCCGCCCTGCTCCTCGTCACCTCGCCGCTGCTCGCCCTCGCCGCGCTGGCGATCCGGCTGGAGAGCCGCGGACCGGTCTTCTACCGCCAGCTTCGGGTGGGAAGGGGCGGCGAGCAGTTCGAGCTGTGGAAGCTCAGGACGATGGTGCGCGGCGCGGAGACGATGGGCGCCGGCATCTACGTGCTCGAGGGCGACGCGCGCATCACCCGTGTGGGCCGCCTCCTGCGGCGGTTCTCGCTCGACGAGCTGCCCAACCTCGTGAACGTGCTGAGAGGGGACATGGCGATCGTCGGCCCGCGGCCCACCGTGCAGGAGCAGGTCGACCGCTACACGGACCGCCAGCTCCGCCGGCTCGAGGTGAGGCCGGGCATCACCGGCTGGGCGCAGATCAACGGGCGCACGTCACTGCCCTGGCCGGAGCGGATCGAGCTGGACGTCTGGTACGTGGAGCACCGCTCGCTGCGCCTGGACCTCCGCATCCTGGCCCGCACGGCGCAGATGCTCGCCACGGGACACGGCCTCTACAGCGACGACCTGAAGCAGGGCTGGTAGCTCGATAGCGGGGGGGCTTGCCGTCCTGATCCCGCATATCGGGACTAACCCGGCAAACCCCCCTGCTTCCGCCAGGACCCCACCCTTCAAAGCCCGTCGTTCGTCAGCGCACGCGCAGCGAGATGTACTTCGTGGCCGCGCGGTCGGTGTCGAGGTCGGATTTCACGACCGCGTAGTAGCGGTAGCTCGCCCTGAACGCCGGTACGAACGAGGTCGCGAAGCGGCCCTTCGACGTGCGCGCCGCCCGACGCCCCACCGTCCGCCAGCGCGTCCCCACCCGCTGCTGGAAGACCACGCTCACCTCCCGCTTGCGGGGTGCCACCGTGCCCTTCACGGACACGCGCCGGCCGCGCGACCCGGTCTTCGGCGGCCTGGTGAAGGCCACCCGCGGGCGCAGGCGCAGCAGGAGTCGCGACGACGATGCCGCTCGCACGTCGGCGCTGCCCGGGAATCGCACCCGGATGTACATCCGCTTGGACGGCCGGAGGTCGCTCGCAAACGAGCCGTCCGCACCGGTCACGAGCCGGCGCGAGGTGCGCCACACGTTGTCCGAGTTCACCTGCACCTCGACCGGCTGGCCCGCGAGCCGGTTGCCGTCGGGCCCCGCGAGCGTCCCGTTCACCGGAACGTCCTGGCCGTAGTCGGCCGTGTAGTCGGCGAGCGCGGCGCTCACGCGTGCCGAGAAGGTGGCGAACGGCGTGCCGGACGTGACGAGCGAGCGGATCTGGTCGAGCTGGTCGTACAGGCCGTCGCCGGGGCAGGCCGTCTTCCCCACGTCGCGGTGGCCGAGCACCCGGTCGACGGTGACCTTCGTCCCCGCGGCGTACCGGCTCTCCGTGCCGCCGCCGCTCGTGAGCGTGACCGGACCGGACAGCGGCCGGCCGTGGACGCCGAGCTTCCAGCGGATGTAGGTCGCGGTGGCCGACAGCGCCTCGTCGCTCGCGCCAGCGCTCGAGTAGTCGCCGATGTTCGCCACGCCCGCCGTCTGCGAGTTGAAGCCCTGGGCATGCGCGCCGACCACGGCCTGGTCGAGCCCGCCGGCGCGGCCCTCGTAGATCGTGCCGAACCTGTCGACCAGCGCGTTGTAGCCGATGTCGTTCCAGCCGTTCGAGTTCCGGTGGTAGCGGCAGATCGCGAGCACGATCTGAGGCGCCTCCTCGGGGGTGTAGTCGTTCAGCGACACCGTGTGGTGCACCGCCACCGCCTTCACCTCGCCGTGCTCCGGCGCGGCGCGCGGCGGGCACTGATCGGCGCCCCACTGCTCCCGCGTCACATAGGGAAACGGCGTATCGACCGTCTGACTGGCGCGTGCCCGCGCGCTCGGCCGCCCCACGGACACGAAGTGAAGCCGCAGGCCGGGCACCCGGCGGCTCAGGCGGTACTGGACGACCCGAGCGCGTCCCACCCACACCGGGTCCGATCCGCCGGCCCCGTGCACGCCCACGTCCCGCCACCGTGTCCAGCCGGAATGCCGCCGAGCGCGCATATGCACGTCCGGGGCAGCGTCACCGCGCCAATTCAGCCCGACCAGGTTGAAGGGCCTCGGTGCAACGATTCTTGCAGTGGCGCGGGCGGGCGCCTTTCGCTCGAAATCGGCGGTGCGCGGTGCCGCAAAAGCGCTGGAAACGGGCAGGAACGCGCACAGGAACGCGGCTGCTGAGGCGGGCAGCTTCATCACAGCCCCAACACCTATAGCGGGGCCGAGGTTGCGGGGTGCCCCCGCGGCGATGCCCTCCTACGGGATGGGCTCGGGGCCCTGCGAGCGGTGATCGTCCCTGAACGCGGCGAGCGCGTCGTAGGTCTTGTCGTCGACCTTGGTGCAGGTCATCAGCTCGCCGGTGCCGTTCGGAGCCGGGTCCGCGTCCCACGCGGTGGCCGCGACCACGTACGGCATCTTCTCGCGCGGCACGAGGAACATCTGGTACGGGTCGTCCTCGACCAGCGCGCGGATGTTTGCCCGCACGTCCTTCGGCGCGCTCGGCTTCACCCAGAAGATCACGCGGCCGTGCTCCTGCGCGTGGACGAGCTCCTCGTCCTGCGGCGCGTCTCCATAGATCCCGTCCTGCGCGGGGATCTGGTAGTGCTTGCCGCTCGTCGGCGGGTTGGTCGAGTACTTCACCCGGTCGGAGAGCGAGGTGGTGTGCTCGCGCGAGGTCGCCTTGACCGTGCTGAGCTTGCAGCCCGCCGCTGCCGCCGCCGGCTTCACGTCGAACACCGTCTGCTTCGGGAAGCTGCCGCCGTCCGGGAAGACCTCGGCGGCCTTGGCGTCGGTTCCACCGCTGCTCCCGCCGCCGAGTGCGAGCACGGCCACGACGATGACGGCCACGAGCACGAGCAGGGCGCCGGCTCCATAACCGACCATCTTCTTGCGCTGCGCAGCGGCGCGCGCCTGGCGCTCCCGCTCCTCGCGCTCCTGGCGGAGGCGCTCCTTCTGCTCCCTGCGATGGGACACGGCGGCTGAGGGTAGTAAAAGGCCCTAAGCGGCCGCTAAGCCGTTGGCCGCCGGGTCCGCGTGGAGCGGCGGGTTCCGGAGGCGGCCGTGCGCTTCCGCCCGGGGCTGCGCGACGGCTTGAAGCACCGCTCGACGAAGGTGACGATCTCGCTCGTCAGCCGTTCGGGGGTCAGCCGGAGCTCGAGGATCGAGGACGCCTCGATCAGCCGGGCGTTCGGCAGCTCGCGCACCAGCATGTCCGAGTCGGAGAACGGGTGGACGGGGTCGCGGTAGTGCCCGATCACGAGCGTCGGGAAGGTCATCTTCTCGCGCTCCTCGCGCGGCGGAGCCACGCGCCCGTAGAACAGCCCCTGGAGCACCGAGGCCGACGGCTTCGGGTCCTGGCTCGCCCAGTCGAGCAGCATGTCACCCAGCATCCAGGTCCCGCGCGGCACGAGCCGTGCCCCGGCGGCGATCGCGCGCACGACGGGGGCGCCGAACGTGAGCCCGGCGAGGAGCGGAGTGAACGCCAGCGCGCAGCCGAGGAGGGCGTTGTCCAGCACCGGCATCTCGATCAGCATGCCGCGAAGGCGATCCGGGGCGTACGCGGCCGCCTCGAGCGTCACGTTGGCCCCGAGCGACGTCCCCCCGAGGACGGCGCGGTCCACGTCCGCGTGGTCCAGCAGCGCGATCGCCTGGCGCCCGAAGATGCTCATCCCGTAGTTCCACATCTCGGGCGGGCGGTCCGACTCGCCGTGCCCGAGCAGGTCGAGGCACAGCACGCGGTGACCTCCCTTCGCGAGCTCCTCGGCGAGCGGTCGGTGCATCTTTCGGGAGAACAGAAGGCCCGGCAGGAGGACGACGACCTGAGCGCCCTCGCCGTACTCGTCGTAGACAAGCCGGTGACCTTCGTAGTCGAATGACTTGGTGACCATTGCGGGCCACAATACCCGCGCACTAGCATCGGTCGCGCAGCACCAACGCGACCGGGAGGAGTTCGGGATGAGCGCGACCGTCCACGTGGAAGTCACCGTCAACGGCGACCGGCGGGAGGCGGATGTGGAGGCGCGGCTCCTGCTTGTGCACTGGCTCCGCGACGAGCTCGGTCTCACCGGCACGCACGTGGGTTGCGACACCACCAACTGCGGCGCCTGCACCGTCCACCTGAACGGCGAGGCGGTGAAGAGCTGCACCGTGCTGGCCGCTCAGGCCGACGGTGCGGAGGTCACGACCATCGAGGGCCTGTCCGGCGGCAACGGACTCCACCCGATGCAGGCCGCGTTCATGGACAAGCACGGCCTCCAGTGCGGCTTCTGCACACCGGGGATGATCATGGCGGCGGTCGACCTGCTGAACCGCAACCCGAACCCCTCCGACGAGGAGATCCGGCACGGCCTCGAGGGCAATCTCTGCCGCTGCACCGGTTACCACAACATCGTCGAAGCGGTTAAGTCCGCCGCGGGCTCGGGGGTGACGGCATGAGCGCGATCGGGCAGTCCATGCGCCGCAAGGAGGACCCCCGCATGATCACCGGGCGGGGGCGCTACACCGAGGACATCAACCTCCCCGGCACGCTGCACGCCGTGGTGGTGCGCTCGCCGGAGGCGCACGCCGCGATCACGTCGATCGACACCTCCGCGGCGCTCGAGCGCGACGGGGTCGTGGCGGTCCTGACGGGTGAGGACATGGCGAGCGACTTCGCCGGCCCGCTGCCGATGGTGTGGGCGCCTCCCGGCGTGGAGATCAAGACTCCCGAGCACTGGCCGCTCAAGCGCGGCCAGGTAAAGCACGTGGGCGACCCGGTCGCCGTGGTGGTGGCCACGAGCCGCCACCTCGCCGTGGACGCCGCCGAGGACGTGATCGTCGACTACGACCCGAAGCCCGCGGTGGTGGATCCCGAGGCGGCGCTCGAGGAGGGCTCGCCGCTCGTCTGGGAGGAGTTCGGCACCAACAGGACGCATGAGTGGGGCGTCGGCGGCGGCGATATCGACGCCGGCCTCGCCGAAGCGGAGGTCACGGTCGAGCACCGGTTCGTGAACCACCGCACCTCGGGCGCCCCGATCGAGCCACGCTGCTCGATCGGCGAGCTCCGCGGCGACAAGCTCACGCTGTATTCGACCACCCAGATCCCGCACATCGCGCGGTTCGTCTTCTCCGGCATGCTCGGCATCCCCGAGGACCAGCTGCGCGTGATCGCTCCCGATGTTGGCGGCGGCTTCGGGGCGAAGCTCCAGACCTACGGCGAGGAGGTGCTCGTCCTCGCGCTCGCGAAGCGGCTCGGCCGGCCGGTGAAATGGGTCGAGACGCGCTCGGAGCACATGACGACGAGCCACCACGGCCGCGACCAGATCAACTACGTGACGCTGGGGGCGAAGCGCGACGGGACGGTCACGGCGCTCCGCGTCAAGATCATCGCCGACCTCGGCGCCTACCAGCAGCTGCTCACGCCGTTCATCCCAGAGCTGGGCTTCCCGGTCATGGGCGGCCCCTACCGGATCCCGAACATCGACCTGCAGTTCACGGGTGTGTTCACGAACAAGATGGCCACCGACGCGATCCGCGGAGCGGGCCGCCCGGAGGCCACCTATTGGATCGAGCTGATGATGGACCGGCTCGCCGACGAGCTGGGAATGGACCGGCTCGAGCTGCGGCGGAAGAACTTCATCCCCAGCGACCAGTTCCCGTTCGAGACGGCGCTCGGCATCTTCTACGACTCCGGCAACTACGAGGGCGCGCTCGACAGGCTGCTCGAGCACTTCGATGTCGACGAGTTCCGTGCCGAGCAGGAGCGCCTTCGCGGCGAGGGCGTGTATCGGGGGGTGGGCTTCTCCACATGGGTGGAGGTGTGCGGCCTGGCGCCGTCGCGGGCGGTGGGCCCGCAGGGCGTGGGCCTCCAGGCGGCGTTCTGGGAGTCGGCCAACGTGCGCGTCACGCCGACCGGCTCGGCGATCGTCTACACGGGCACCTCGCCGCACGGCCAGGGGCTCGACACGAGCTTCGCCCAGATAGCCGGAGACATCCTCGGGATCGACCCGGCGAACGTGGACGTGCACCACGGCGACACCGACCAGGGCACCTGGGGCTGGGACACCTACGGCTCGCGCTCGCTCGCCGTGGGCGGCGAGGCGATCGTGCGCGCCGCGCAGCGGGTGCAGGACAAGGCGAAGCGGATCTGCGCCGCGCTGCTCGAGGCGGCGCCTGAGGACATCGAGCTGGTAGACGGCAAGTACCAGGTGCGCGGCTCGCCCGACAAGTCGATGACGATGGCGGAGATCTCCGGTGCGGCGCACATCCCGCCGAACGAGCTCCCCGCCGACATCGAGCCGGGCCTCGAGGAGAGCGCGTTCTACGACCCGGAGAACTTCGTGTTCCCGTTCGGCGCGCACGCGTGCATCGTGGAGGTGGACCCCGAGACCGGGAAGGTGCAGGTGGTGCGCTACGTAGCGGTCGACGACTGCGGCCCGGCCATCAACCCGATGCTGATCGACGGCCAGATCCACGGCGGCATCGTCCACGCGATCGGCCAGGCGCTGTACGAGCAGATCGTCTACGACGAGGACGGCCAGCTCGTGACCGGCACGTTCGTGGACTACGCCCTGCCCACGGCCGCGGAGGTGCCGTCGTTCGAGACCGACCGCACCGAGACGCGGTCGCCGGTGAACACGCTCGGCGTGAAGGGCATCGGCGAGGCGGGCACGATCGCCGCGACGCCGGCCGTGGCCGCGGCGGTGCTCGACGCGATCCGGCCGCTCGGCGTGACCGAGCTCGACATGCCGTTGACGCCGATGCGTGTGTGGCAGGCGATCCATGGCAACGGTCCGGCAGGGCCCGTCCATCCCACCGGAAGGAGGCGCGGCATGATCACCGCACCGTTTGACTACGAGGCACCCGAGTCGGTCGAGGAGGCCGTCCGGATGCTGCACGAGAACGGCGAGGACGCGAAGCTCCTGGCCGGCGGGCACTCGCTGCTTCCGCTGATGAAGCTGCGGCTGGCAGCGCCCACGATCCTCGTGGACCTGCGGAAGATCCCCGGCCTGCATGGCATCCAGCAAGACAACGGCGGCTGGCGGATCGGTCCGATGACGCGCCACGCGGATCTGGAGAACACGAACGAGCTCGGGGTGGCGGCGAGGGCGGCCTCGCTGATCGCGGACCAACAGGTGCGAAACCGAGGCACGATCGGCGGTTCCATCGCGCACGGCGACCCGGCCTCCGACCTGCCCACGGTGCTGCTCGTGCTCGAGGGGGAGGTCACGGCGCGAGGGCCGAACGGCGAGCGGACCATCGCCGCGGCCGACCTGTTCCAGGACTACCTGACCACCTCGCTCGCGCACGACGAGGTGGTCACGGAGGTCCGGCTGCCGGATGTGAGCACCTACGGCTTCGGCTACCAGAAGTTCACCCGCCGCGCCGAGGACTGGGCGATGGTCGGCGTGTGTGCGCTCGTGAGCCGCGCTCCGGATGGCACGTGCGACGACGTTCGCATCGGGCTGACCCAGATGGGATCCACTCCGCTGCGGGCCACGGCCGCCGAGGAGGCGCTCCGCGGCAGCAGCCTCGACGACGCCGCGATCGCCGGCGCCGCCGAGCACGCGGCCGACGGCACCGATCCGCCGGGCGACCTGAACGCGACACCCGACTACAAGCGCCACCTGGCGCGGGTGCTCACGCGGAGGGCGCTCGAGGAGGCAGTGAGCGTCTGAGCCTCGATAGTCCCGTAGCCGTACAGGAGGCCCTCGCGGGGGAGCGCTATCTCGCGGACCGGGGCCTGTCGACGGCCGTCTACCTCGCGGCCACCCTGGAGCAGCCGCTCCTGCTCGAGGGAGAGGCGGGGGTGGGCAAGACGGAGGTGGCGAAGGCGCTCGCGGGCTCGACCCGGTCGCGGCTGATCCGGCTCCAGTGCCACGAGGGCATCGACCTCCATCACGCCCTCTACGACTGGGACTACCCGCGCCAGCTGCTCCACCTGCGGGCGGACGCGGAGACCGAGCCGCTCTACTCCGAGCGCTTCCTGCTGCGGCGCCCGCTCCTGGAGGCCCTCCAGGCGGACGAGCCGGTGGTGCTCCTGATCGACGAGATCGACCGCGCCGACGACGAGTTCGAGGCCTTCCTGCTCGAGTTCCTGTCCGACTTCCAGGTGTCGATCCCCGAGCTGGGGACCATCACCGCCGAGCGGCGGCCGCTGGTCGTGATCACCTCGAATCGCACGCGTGAGCTTCACGACGCGCTGAAGCGGCGGTGCCTCTACCACTGGATCGACTACCCCACCCCGGATCGCGAGGCGGAGATCGTCCACGCGCGGCTGCCCGGAGTGCCGGACGAGATCGCCCGGCGCGTATGCGCCGCGGTGGCACGCCTGCGCGGCGAGGAGCTGTACAAGCTGCCGGGCGTCGGCGAGACGATCTCGTGGGCGCAGGCGCTCCTGGCGCTCGAGGAAGGCGATCTCGACGACACCCTCGGCGTTGTCCTGAAGGTGCGCGAGGACATCGACCGCGTGCGCGAGCGGGAGGTGCTGAAGGGTGCGTGAGCGGAGCACCGAGTCGCGCTCGCTCGGTCTCCGATCTGACGGGCCGGCTCGCCCTGCTCGCGGCATCCATGCGCGCGGCCGGGGCTCGCGTCGGCGTCGACGAGCTCCTCGGCGCCCATCGCGCGCTCGCGGCCGTCGATCCGGCCGATCGCGGCGCCGCGTACTTCGCGCTGAGGGCCACGCTGTGCTCACGTCATGACGACTTCGCCGCGTTCGACGCCGCCTTCGCGGAGCTGTTCGCGCCCGCTCCGCGGGAGGCGCCGGCCCTCCCGGAGGAGCTCGAGCCCGCCGCGCTCGTCCTGCCGCGCGTCGGCGTGCCGGCGGAGAAGGTGGTGGTGCCGGCCGAGGGCGAGGCGGACGTGGTGCCGTCCGCGTGGTCGGACGCCGAGCTCCTGCGCGACAAGGACTTCGCGGACTACACGGACGCCGAGCGCCAAGTGGCCCGCCGCGTCATGCGCACTCTCGCGGCCGCGAGCCCGTACGCGACCGAGCCGCCGCACCCGCGCCGCCCACCGCCGCGGCGCTCCGCCGCACGCGGCCCGGCCGGATCTCCGCCGCACCATCCGCGCCTCGCTTCGCACGGCCGGCGACCCGTTCGAGCGCCACTGGCGCGAGCCCTCGGAGCGGCCGCGCCCGCTCGTGCTCGTCTGCGACGTGTCCGGCTCGATGGAGCCCTACGCGCGCATGCTGCTCCAGTACATGCAGGCCTGCGTGGCCGCCCGCCGGCGCGTGGAGGCGTTCGTGTTCGGCACGCGCCTCACGCGCGTCACCGCCGAGCTCGCCGGGCGCGACCCCGACCGCGCGCTCGACCGCGCCGCCGGCGCGGCCCAGGACTGGTCCGGCGGCACCCGCATCGGCGAGGCGCTCGCCACGCTCAACCGCGAGCACGGCCGCCGGCTCGGCCGGGGCGCGATCGTCGTCCTGCTCTCGGACGGCTGGGACCGCGGCGAACCGGAGGAGCTGGCCGCCGAGATGGCGCGCCTCCAGCGCTGCGCGCACAGCCTGATCTGGCTCAACCCGCTGAAGGCCCACCCCGGATACGAGCCGCTGACACGCGGCATGCAGGCGGCGCTTCCGCACGTCGACCATTTCCTGTCCGGAAACTCGATTTCGTCATTGGCAGACTTGGCGAAGCTGATGCAAGGAGGTCTCGAATGAAGGACGTGCTCGAGGACGTTCGGGCGTGGCTCGACCGTGGCGACAGGGTCGCCATCGCGACCGTGGTCGGCGTGAAGCGCTCGGCACCGCGCGCGCCCGGCGCGAAGATGGCCGTGAACGAGCACGGCGAGGTGTCCGGCGCCGTCTCCGGTGGGTGCGTCGAGGGCGCCGTCGTGGAGGCGGCCGCCGAGGTGCTGCGCGCGGAGGAGCCGCGGCTGCTCCACTTCGGGATCGCCGACAGCGAGGCGTGGGACGTCGGGCTGCCGTGCGGCGGGGAGATAGACGTGTTCGTGGAGGAATTCGAGAAGTGAGCCTGCAGTCCGAGTTCGCGGACATCGCGGGCGCCGACGGCCGCGCGGCGCTCGTGACGGTGATCGCCGGGCCGTCCATCGGCGCGAGGCTGCTCGTGCGCGCCGACGGGAGCACCGACGGCGGGCTCGGCACGCCGGAGCTCGACGCGGCCGGCGTCGAGGCGGCCGAGGAGCTGCTCTGGGCCGAGCGCTCGGAGACGCGCGAGGCGGGCGAGACCACCCTGTTCGTGGACGTCGTGGCGCCCGCGCCGCGGCTCGTGATCTTCGGCGCCGTGGACTACGCGGCGGCTCCTCGCGCGGCTGGCGCGAGCCGCCGGCTGGCGCCCGTTCGTGTGCGACCCGCGCTCTCAGTTCGCGACCGCCGCGCGCTTCCCCGACGCCGAGGAGGTGATCGCCGCCTGGCCGGAGGACGCGTTCGCCCGCATCGGCGGCATCGACCGCGCCACCTACATCGCGGTCCTCACGCACGACCCGAAGCTGGACGACGCCGCACTCACGATCGCGCTGCGATCGGACGCGGCCTACGTCGGCGCGATGGGCAGCCGGCGCGCGCAGGCGCAGCGTCGTGAGCGGCTTCTGGCCGCGGGCATCGAGGAGGGGCTCCTGGAGCGCATCGCCGCGCCGATCGGGCTCGACCTCGGCGCCGTGACCCCCGAGGAGACGGCGCTCTCGATCATGGCCGAGGTGGTGGCGGTGCGGAACGGCCGTGAGGGCGGTCGGCTCTCGCGGGCCGCCGGCCGCATCCACGAGGTGGGCGCGTGAATGTGCCCTCCCGCGCCGAAGCGCGGATCGTTCGGCGGGCTCGTCCTGGCGGCCGGCGCCTCCACCCGCTTCGGGACGCAGAAGCAGCTCGCGGAGCTCGACGGCGTGCCGATGCTCGAGCATTCCCTGCGCACCATGCGCTCGGCGCCGGTGGGGCGTGTGGTCGTGGTGCTCGGCTCCGCCGCCGAGGAGATCGTCGCGAGGGTGAACCTCCACGGCGCCGATCCGATCGTGTGCCGCCGATGGGAGGAGGGCCAGTCCGCCTCGCTCGCCTGCGGACTCGCGGAGCTCGCCGACTGCGAGGCGGTGGTGGTCACGCTGGGCGACCAGCCGCGCGTGTCGCCGGACGCGATCAGGCGGGTGGTCGACGGACGAAACGGCGCCTCGGCCATCCGCGCCACCTACAAGGGCAACCCCGGTCACCCCGTGCTACTCGAGCAGGACCTGTTCGAGCAGCTGCGCGACGTGACCGGCGACAAGGGGGCGCGCAACCTGCTCCTCAGCGTGCCCGTGCGCGACATCCCCTGCGACGACCTCGGCGGAGGCGACGACGTGGACACGCCCGCCGAGCTCGACACCCTCCGGGCGGGCGGCCCCGTCAGGGGCACCCCGGTCAGGTGAAGCTCGAACAGTCCTTCGAGGTCCACGCGCCCGTCGACCGGGTCTGGGAGACGCTGATCGACATCGAGCGCGTGGCGCCCTGTCTGCCGGGCGCGGAGATCTCCGAGGCCGGCGACGACGGCATCTACCGAGGCACGTTCAGCCTGCGGCTCGGCCCGACCACGGCGGCCTACCGCGGCAGGCTCCACATGCAGGAGGTCGACGAGTCCGCCCGGCGCGTGGTCATGAGCGCGAACGGTCAGGACAAGCGCGGCCATGGCTCGGCGAAGGCCACGATCGTCAGCACGATGCACGAGGACGGCGAGGTCACCCGCGTGGAGGTGGAGACCGACTTCACGATCACCGGCCGCCTCGCGCGCTTCGGCCGCGGCGGGATGATCCAGGACATCTCCAACCGCCTTCTCAAGGACTTCGCCGAGTGCGTGCAGCAGCGGATCGAGGCGCCGCCGGCGGCCGAGCCGAACGTCCTGGACGCGATCGTCGCCGCCACGCCGGAGGGCGCGGCCGCCGCTCCGCCGGCCGCGGGCGATGCGGGGGCACCCACCACCGCGAAGCCGATCGGCGGCCTCTCGCTCTTCTTCCGAGCGCTACTCGACCGGATCCGCCGGCTGTTCGGCCGCGGCTGAGATCGTCGCGGGCAGCCAGGTCTCCTGCAGCTCGCGCAGGAACTGCGGGTCGATCGTGTGCGACATCGGCGACTCGCGGTAGGTCACGTCCGCTCCGGCCGCGGTGAGCCGCTCGCGCGCGTCGCGCCCGAACTCCACCGAGATCACCGGGTCGTGCGTGCCGTGCCCGATGGCCACCGGGAGGTCCCTGGCCTTCGTGAGATCGAGCTCGAAGCCCTCGACCGTGGGCAGGAAGCCGCTCAGCGCCATGATTCCCGCGGGCCGCGGCCGGTCAGGTCCCAGGCCGAGCGCGTACGACATCACCGACCCCTGCGAGAACCCGCCGAGGACGGTGCGCTCGGGTGGGATCCCGTGCTCGGCGAGCATGCCGTCGAGCCAGGCCACGAGCTCTGGATAGGTCGAGTGGAACGTCTGCGGGTCGGGATAGCCGACCCTCTGCACGACGTACCAGTGCGCGCCGCCCGGCGGAAGCGAGAGCGGCCCGCGAGCCGTGGCGCCGAGCAGGCGCCGCTCGGGGTCGAGCATGTCGAGGAGCGAGAACAGGTCGCGCTCGTCGGCGCCGCGTCCGTGGAGCAGTACCAGAGCTCCCTCGGGGTCCGCCGCCGCGGGACGATATAATGATTGCATCAGCAACCACTCTACAACAGCAGTGCTTCTGGACAAGGAGGAGCTCGCCGCGTGGCGAGGCCTGCTCCGCACGCACGCCGAGATGGCCAGGACGCTCGACGCTGATCTCATGCGCGAGCACGACCTGCCGCTGTCCTCCTACGAGGTCCTGCTGTTCCTGAACGACTCCGACCAGGGCCGGATGCGGATGTCCGAGCTCGCGGACTCGGTGCTGCTCAGCCGCAGCGGGCTCACCCGGCTCGTGGACCGGCTCGAGCGTCAGGGTCTGCTGCGACGAGAGCGCTGCGCGAGCGACGCCCGCGGCCTGTTCGCGGAGATCACCGACGAGGGCCGCAGCCTGTTCGCCGAGGCGAGGAAGACGCACCTCGACGGCGTCCGCCGGCTATTCCTCGACCGCTTCTCCCGCGACGAGCTGCGCTCGATCGGCGCGCTCTGGGAAAAGGTCGGCACCGCCGGCTAGGACATCGGCGCGGCCACCGTGTGGCGCGCCTGCCGGCGCACCTCGCGGATGGCGCGGGCCAGGCGCTTGACGGCCTCGTCCAGCTCGTCCGGGTCGAGCAGCGAGAACGACAGCCGGAAGGATGTCTGCGTGCGGCGCTCGGCCGTGATGGCATCGCCCGGCGTGAACGCCACGTCGTGGCGCGCGGCCTCCCGGTAGAGGGCGCGCTCGTCCAGCGGACGCTTCAGCGTGACCCAGATGTGATGTCCGCCCTCGGGGCGGTCGGCCTCGTACTCGCCGGGCATGTGCCGCTCGAGCGCCGCCAGAAGCGCGTCGCGGCGCTCGCGGTAGTACGGCTGCGTGTGCTCCACGTGGCGGTCGTAGGCGCCGGTGGCCAGCCAGCGCGCCGAGATGTGCTGGATCAGCGCCGCGGTGAAGAAGTCGCTCTCGAGCTTCAGCATCGCGATCCGCTCGCGCACCGGCCCACGCGCGGCCACCCAACCGGCGCGCAGCCCGCCGCCGACGACCTTCGACAGCGAGTTGATGTAGATCACGTGCGCCGGCGCCAGCTCGCGGAGCGGCCGGGTGGGCTCGTGGCCGAAGCTCGTGTCCGCGTACACGCGATCCTCGAGGATGAAGAAGTTGCGCTCGATGGCCAGCTCGGCGAGGCGGACGCGGCGCTCCTCGGAGAGGTCGCGGCCGGTGGGGTTCTGGCACGCCGTCTGGAGCGCGACCAGCTTCACCTCGTGTCGCGCCAGCAGCCGCTCGAGCTGCCCGACGTCGAAGCCGTTCTCGTCGACCGGCACGCCGATCACCCGCGCCCCGGTCTGGCGCAGGGAGTCGAGCAGGCCGGCGAATGTGGGTGACTCCACGATCGCGACGTCGCCGGGCTCGAGCGTCGCGCGCGCGGTGAGGCTGATGCCCTGCTTCGCGCCCGAGGTCACGATGATCTCGTCCGGGTCCTGCGCGAAGCCGTCGGCGCGGCCGCGTGCGGCGAGGTGCTCGCGCAGCGCGTAGAGACCCTCCGCGGGCAGGTACGCGAGCGCCCCGCCACCCTCCTCCTCGAACACCTCGGCGGTGATGCGGGCCAGCTCGGCGGTCGGGTAGAGGTTGGGGGAGGGCCAGCCGACCGCGAGCGACAGGAGCTCGTCCTGGCCCGCCACTCGACATCACGTCTGCAAGGACCTCTTCCGAATAGGTCAGCTCGTGCTCAGGGAGCGCGTACAGCTGCCAGTCGTCGCCCAGCTCGGTGCTGCCCGCCGGGGCCAGCGTGCGCACGAAGGTCCCGCGGCCCACGCTCGCCGTCACGTAGCCGAGCTCCGCGAGGCGCCTGTACACGCGGGCGGCGGTCAGGTGGTTCACGCCAACCAGCTCCGCGAGCTCGCGCGTGGGCGGCAGCTTCTCGCCGGGCTCGAGCTCGCCGGACTCGATCGCGGCCGCGAAGCGGTCCACGACCTGCTGGGTCAGCGAGGTGGCGCCATCCCGCTCCAGCTCAGACAAGTCGATCTTGTATGACCTTGAATCCACGTTTGTACGTCCTACAGTATCAATACAAGGTCATACATGCAACGGGTGTACCACCCAGGAGGTCATACAGTCATGCAGAACGTCACGGTTCGCCGGTCCACTTCAGGTGATGAGAGCGCACTCGCTCGACTGGCTGCACTGGACAGCGCCAGCCCGCCAAGGGGGCCGGCGCTGATCGCGGAGGCGGACACCCGGATGCTGGCGGCCCTGCCGCTCGGCGCGGGCCGGCCGATCGCGGATCCCTTCGAGCCGACCGCGGAGCTCGTTCAGCTGCTCGAGCTGCGCCGGAGCCAGATGGACGCCGCCGGGCGCGAGTCCGGCCCGTGCGCGCGGCCTCCGCTCGCTACTCCGCGGCCGCCTCTCACACGCCTAAAGCGTTAGATCGTCGGCGCGCTACCCGGGCGCGCCGCGGGGCTGGCTCCAACCAACGGCCCCTCCAGCGAAGCGGCGCCGGTCTTCTCCCTCAGGGCCGGCGCCGTTTCGCTTGCCGGCGCCGAGCGCCGTCCCGGTGACTCGCGGCGTCGCCGTCCGCGTGCGCAGCAGGATGCGCTCGGCCGCCGCGTTGTCGAGGCCGGGGTGGCCGATCACCACCTGCAGGCCGAGCCCGTCCTCCATCGCCACGATGCCGCGCGCCAGCGAGTCCGCCGGCGCGGCCAGCTCGAAGACGCCACTGGCCGCGCCGCCCTCGAGCACCTGCTCGTACAGCGCCACCTGCCGGTCGAAGAACGCCGAGCTCAGCACCCGGAAGGCCGGGCTCGAGCCGACGAAGGCGTCGAGCTCGTACAGCAGCCGGCTCTCCTCGTCGTCCGGGCCGGTCGGCACGCCGAGGCTGATGGCGAGCCGGAGCTGCGCCGACCGGGTCGTCGAGCGCACGCACCTGCCTCGACCGCCGCTCGGCGTAGCGCTCCATCGCCTCGCGCGACACCTCGATCATCAGCTCGTCGAGGCGGGGGTAGTAGTAGAGGACCGAGCTCGGCGTGATGCCCGCGCGCTCCGCGATGTCCTTCACGCGCAGGCCCACGGCGCCCCGCTCCAGCAGCACTCTTCTACCGGCGTTCGCCAATTGGCGGCGCCGGTGAGCCTGGTTTCGTGGCCGCATTCGCGTTAGTTTATGAAATCGGATTCGAGAAACTCACGGAGGAGTCCGGGATGACCCGCTGGATGCTGGCCGCAGTCGTCGCGCTCGCCGTCGTCGCCGCAGGGTGCGGCACCGACGAGACCGGGCGCGAAGTCGCAGGGCGAGAAGGCGCCGGTCGTGAAGAAGGGCCCGGTGAAGGGCCAGCTCACGATCTCGCAATGGCCGCTCTACATCGACCCGGGCAAGAAGGGCACGGTCGCCGAGTTCGAGAAGGCCACCGGCGTCGACGTCAAGTACGTCGAGGAGATCAACGACAACGACCAGTTCTTCGGGAAGATCCGGCCGCAGCTTCAGCAGGGCGACAGCGGCGGGCGCAGCCTCATCGTCGTGAGCGACTGGCTCGCGGCCCGCATGGACAAGCTCGGCTACCTGCAGCACTTCGACTACTCCCAGCTGCCGAACGTGAAGCGCAACATGATCCCGGCGCTCCGCCATCCCGCCGCCGACCGCGAAGCGCGCCTTCACGGTTCCATGGCAGAGCGGCATGACCGGCCTGATCGTCCGCGACGACCTCGCGCCCGGCGTCGACTCGATCAACGACCTGTACGACCCGAAGTACAAGGGCAAGGTCTCGCTGCTGACCGAGATGCGCGACACGGTCCCGATGACGCTGAAGGCGATGGGCATCGACCCGGAGAAGGCGACCGAGGACCAGTGGCTGAAGGCCGTGGACAAGATCCAGGAGGCGGCGGACTCGGGCCAGGTCCGCAAGTTCACCGGCAACGACTACATCAAGGACCTGCCGAAGGGCGACACCTGGATCGCGCTGGGCTGGTCGGGCGACGCGATCCAGCTCCAGAAGGACAACCCGCACATCAAGTTCGTGATGCCGAAGGAGGGGTGCATGCTCTGGTCGACGAGCATGGAGATCCCGGTCGGCGCCCCGAACCCGCAGGCCGCGCAGAAGTTCATGGACTTCGTGTACGACCCGAAGGTGCAGGCGGACGTCGCCGAGTGGGTCAACTACGTGACGCCCGTGCGTGGCGTTCAAGGCGATCCTCGCCAAGCGCGATCCCGCCCTGGCGAAGAGCGAGCTGATCTTCCCGAGTGAGGACTACACGGCCAACTGCAGCTTCGAGCCGGTGCTCGGCGGGAAGCTCGGCCAGGACGTTACGGAGGCGTTCCAGCGGGCGATCGGCTCGTAGTGCGGCTGCTCTCGATCGCCGCCCTCCAGACGTCGCCGGTCTTCGGCGACCCGGAGGCGACCCTTCGCCGCATGGGCGAGCGCGTGGCGCGCGTGCGCGACGTGGTGCCCCACGTGCAGCTCGTCATGTTCCCCGAGCTCCATCTGCCGGCGCTGGCGCCGCTCCTCGAGCCGCACGACAGCCCGGCCGCGCTGGCCGTGGAGGTGCCGGGACCGCTCACGGACGAGCTGGGCGCGATCGCCCGGGCGAACGGCGTCTGGCTCGTGCCCGGCTCGGTCTTCGAGCGCGGGGAGGAGGGCCGCGTGCACAACACCGCCCTGGTGCTGTCCCCCGAGGGCGAGCTGGCCGCGAGCTACCGCAAGGTGTTCCCGTGGGAGCCGCACGAGCCGTCCGCGCCCGGCGACCGCTTCGTGACGTTCGACGTCCCGGACGTGGGCCGGCTCGGCCTGTCGATCTGTTACGACGGCAGCTTCCCCGAGACCTGCCGCGAGCTCGCCTGGATGGGCGCCGAGGCCGTCCTGCAGGTGAGCCTGACCACCACCAGCGACCGTGCCCAGGAGCTCGTCATGGCGCGCGCGAACGCGATCTTCAACCAGCTCTACGTCGTGTCGCTGAACGCGGGCTCGCCGGCCGGCCTGGGGCAGAGTTTGATCGTCGACCCCGAGGGCCTCGTCCGCCTCCAGGCCGGCGGCGGCGAGGAGCTCCTCACCGACGTCCTCGACCTCGATGCCGTCACTCGCGTGCGCGAGTACGGCATGGCCGGGGTGTCACGACTCTGGGACCAGGCGACGCGAACCGGCGTGTGCGCTCGCCAGCCGCGACAGGGCGACGGCGGAGACGAGTAGGCCGAAGTCACGCAGGGCGATGTCCCCGTAGCCGCCCACCAGGAGCAGGCTGAGGATGATGCCAGCGAGCCAGGCGGCCACGAGGAGCCCGCCGAAGCGCGGCGTGACGGCCACGACGACGCCGGCGGCGATCTCCACGATGCCCACGATGTGCATCGCGTCGGCCGCGCTCCCGGGGATGATGTCGTTGAACTCGGTCGCCAGATAGCGCGTCCAGTCGTCGGTCAGGACGCCTGCGAACTTGTCGAGCCCGAACAGGATCGGCGCGACTGTGAAGACGATCCGGAGGAGCATGAAGGCCTGGGCCGCGGGGTCGCGGGTGAGGGCTTCGCGCCTCGGGATCGGTACGGGTCGGAGTGCTGCGGCGATTGTGCTCATGCCCCCCTTGGCGACCCCGACCCGGCCGTTCTTACGCACGGGTAAGAGGTGCGGCGCTCGGATCGCTAATAGTTGGATGGCGGTGGCCGCTCCCATTCCCGTGGAACGCAACTGGGTCGAAGCGCTGAGCGCGAGCGGCAGCGAGCGCGATGACGCGGTGGCCGATCTCCACGACCTGCTCCTCCGCGCCGCGCGCTTCGAGATCGGCCGCCGGCGCGAGGCGCTGGCGCACGTGCGCGGCGAGGATGTCGACGACCTCGCCACCCAGGCGGCCGACGATGCGCTGGTGGCGATCCTCGCGAAGCTCCACACCTTTCGCGGCGCGAGCCGCTTCACGACCTGGGCGTACAAGTTCGCGCTTCTCGAGGCGGGCGTGAGGGTGCGCCGGCGTGCGTGGCAGGGGCGTGAGGTGGTGCTCGAACCTGAGACCTGGCCGTCGTTCGAGGACGACCGGCGCCCGCCCGTCGAGAGCGGACCCGAGCAGGCCGAGCTTCTGAGCGCGCTGAAGCGGGCGGTGAGCGACACGCTCACGCCGCACCAGCGGAACGTGTTCACCGCGCTCGCCCTGAACGAGGTCCCGATCGACGTGCTCGCGGAGCGGATGGACACGACGCGCGGCGCGCTCTACAAGACCCTGCACGACGCCCGCGCGAAGCTGCGCGCGGAGCTGGTCGCCGCCGGGCACATGGAGGAGGTGAGCCCATGAGCGAGCCGAACGAGCGCCTCGAGCGCCTGCTGGGGCCGGCGGGCCCGGACATCGGCTGCGAGGAGTGCTTCGAGCGGCTGGACGAGTACGTCGAGCTGGAGCTGCGCGGCGCGGACGCCGACGCCGGCGTGCCCGGGATGCGCGAGCATCTGGCCGGCTGCCCGGCCTGCCACGAGGAGCACGAGAGCCTGCGCGCGCTCCTGTCGTAGCTAGGCGCGGCCGGCGGACAGCAGGCGGTGGAGGAAGCGCTGCGTCTCGGGCTGCTGCGGATCGCTCAGCACCCGCTCGGGCGCGCCTCGCTCGAGGATGCGGCCGTCGTGGAGGAAGCACACCTCGTTGGCCACGTCGCGGGCGAAGCCCATCTCATGGGTGGCGATCAGCATCGTCATGCCCTCCTCCTTCAGCTCGCGCACCACCTCCAGCACCTCGCCCACCAGCTCGGGATCGAGCGCGCTCGTGATCTCGTCGAGGAGAAGCGCGCGCGGCCGCGTGGCGAGCGCGCGCACGAGCGCCACCCGCTGCTGCTGTCCGCCGGACAGCCGGTCCGGGTAGTCGCGCTCGCGGTCGCCCAGGCCGAAGCGGCGAAGCAGCTCGCGCGCGGACTCCGCGGCCTCCTCGCGGTCGAAGCCGTGCGCCCGCGACGGCGCGAGCAGCACGTTGTCGATCACGCTCAGGTGCGGGAACAGGTTGTAGGCCTGGAACACCATCGCCAGCCGGCGACGCGCCTGAACGGGGTCCACGGACGGGTCCGTGATCACCTCCCCGTCGAGCAGCACGTCGCCGTCGTCGATGTCCTCGAGCAGATCGATGCAGCGCAGCAGCGTGGACTTGCCGGAGCCGGAGGCCCCGATCAGCGCGATCGCCTCGTGCTCACGCACAGCCAGGTCCACCCCGCGCAGGACCTCGACGTCGCCGTAGGCCTTCGTCACCCCCTGCACCTCGAGCACCGGGGCGGTTGCGCTCATACCGGCGCTCCCGCGCTCCGGAGCAGGCGGTCGCGTGCGGTAATGCGGTCCACGATGCGCGCCAGCGGCACCGTCACCGCGAGGTACAGGACCGCGGCTGCGAGCAGCGGCGTGTAGTTGAACGTGGACGACGCGGCGATCTGCGCGACCCGGAACGCCTCGAGCGGCCCGAGGATCGACACGAGCGCGACGTCCTTCTGGAGCGCGATGAAGTCGTTCAGGAGCGGCGGGATCACGCGCCGGATCGCCTGCGGCAGCACCACGAAGCGGGTGGACTGGACCGGCGTGAGCCCGAGCGAGAGGGCGGCCGAGGTCTGGCTCGGGTGGATCGACTCGATCCCCGCGCGGTACACCTCGGCCACGTAGGCGCCGTAGCAGAGCGCGAGCGCGATGCCGCCGAGCACCACCGGGTCGCTCGGCACCCCCGACAGCTCGAGCGCCGGCACGCCGAACCCGATCAAATACACCACGAGAATCACCGGGAGGCCGCGAAAGATGTCCGTGTAGCTCGCGGCCAGTATCCGGAACGGGAAGAACGTGGGCGCGCGCGTCGCCCGCACGAGCGCCACCACGAGGCCGAGCACCAGCACGACGATCTCGACGGTCATGAAGATCTTGACGTCGAGCCAGAAGCCGTCGAGCACGTCGGGGAAGGAGTCCTTGAACGCGTCCCAGTTGAAGAATGTCTCTCGGACGTTGGGCCAGCCCTTGCTCGTCAGGATCAGCGCCGCGAGGGCACCGAGCACGACGACCGTGGACAGCCCCGAGATCGCCGCGCCCTGGGCCGCCCGCCGGCGGCGAGCGGCCTCCCTGACGGCACGGCGGTTGCTCAGAACTTCAGCTCCGGAGCGCCCGCCGCGGCGCCCATCCACTTCTTCTCGAGCTTCTTCAGCTCCCCGCTCTCGGTGAGGTCGCCGATCACCTTGTCCACGCACGGCGTGACCTTCGAGTCCTTGTGGAGCAGCAGGCCCCAGTTGTCACCCTCGCCCGTGTCGAACTGGCCGGCGATCTTCGACCCGGGCACCTGCGCGGCCGTGATGTAGAAGGCCGTCGGGAGGTCGGTCACGACCGCGTCCACCTGGTTCTGCTTCAGCGCGGTCACCACGTCGTTCGAGTCGTTGAAGACCTTCGGGTCCTTCGACGGCATGATGAAGTTCTGCACCGCGTCGAGGCTCGTGGTCCCGATCTGGACGCCGATCTCGGCGTCCTTCAGGTCCGAGAGCGACCCGATCTTGACGTCCGAGCCCTTCGCCAGCACCACCGCCTGGGGTGCCGTGAAGTACGGATCCGAGAAGTCCACCGCCTTCTGACGCGCGGGCGTGATCGAGATCTGGTTGATGTCGAAGTCGAAGTTCTTCGGCCCGGGCGCGTACGAGGAGTTGAACGGCACGACCGTCCACTTCACCTCGTTCTTCGAGAACCCGAGCTTCTCCGCGACCGCATAGGCCACGGCGCTCTCGAACCCCTTGCCGTTCGTGGGATCGTTGTCCTCGAAGTACGGCGGGAACGCCGGCTTGTCCGTTCCGACCGTGAGCTGCCCGGACTTGACGAGGTCGAGCCGGTCCTTCGGGCAGAGGTCGGCGAGCGAGCCGGGCTGCGGCTCGGACCCCGAGCTACCGCCAGTCGAGCCGCCGTTGTCGTCGTCGTCGCCGCCACACGAGGCGACGGCGAACATGGCCGCGAGCAGGCATGCAAGCAGGAGGGTGCGAATCCGGGTGGATGGCATGCGCGCCACTATAAGCGCGTTTCTCGCAGCATCGTTATGACCGGCGGACAGCTCCCCGCGGCGGCCTCGCCGGTCACCTCGAAGCCGTGGCGTTCGTAGAAGGGCACGGTGCGTGGGTTGGGTGTTTCGAGGTAGGCGGGCATCCCGTCGGCGTCCAGCTGGGCGAGGCATTCCTCCAGGAGCGCGCCGCCCAGACCCTCCCCCTGACGCGCCGGATCGACCGCCAGCCACGGCAGGTACCAGTGCGGATATGTGGGGTGCAGATCGTCCATCTGTCCCGCCACAGCGGCCAACTCGTCCTGTTTGTCCGTGGCGACCGCCTCCGTGAATACGCGCCCGATCGCTTCCGCGTCGGCGTGCGCGCCGGGCGGTAGCCAGAGCGCGACGGCGGCGAAGTCGTCGAGCTCCCACGCGGTCCCGGCCCGGAACGCCTCGCCGCCGAATGCCACGACGAACGCCGGGAAGTCGCGTTGGTAGTGCTCGAGCTCGGGGAACATCCACCGCTCCACCGGGTCGGCCTCAAAGGCGGCGACGATGATGGCGACCGCCCGCTCGCGCTCTCCCTCGGCGATCGGCCTCATGCCGCACCCATCCTCCCGCACGGATGCTCGACCACCCGCCAGCGTCCAGCGCTCGGCGCCACCGTCTCGTCCAGGCCCCGCATCCGGAGACGGGCGTTCGCGAACGGGTCAAGGAAGCCGGAGCCGTGGAGGGCTGCGGGACCGACCCTGACGACGCGCCCCGCCGAGGGCCACGGCAGCGGTCGCTGGTCTGAGTCGGACAGCCGTTGGAGGTAGGCCCGGGATCCCCAGGTGCGCACCGCATGCACGCTGTCGAGCGGCAGATCGAGCTCCCACGCCACCGCGCCCTTCATCCACGTGAGCCGGGAGGGCATCGCGGGTCCGCCACAGGTTCGAAGGTCCGGGCCTGCGGAGTCCACCACCGCCACCAGCTGCGATTCCAGCTCGGCGCGATCGATCGAATCCGCGAACTCCCGCACGGAGTGCTCGGCGCGGACGCCCACGAACGGGAGCGCGACGATGGCGAGGGCGGTCCCGCACACGACCGCGAGGCGGCTCCGCTGGGCGCGGACCGTCTCGGCGAGCCACACGGCTCCCGCGGCGCCGACCACGCACCAGAGCGCCGCCGGAAGCATGAAGAACCTGCCGAGCGCCGGGTACCCGGCCAGCATCAGCGCCACCTCGGCGGCGGCCCAGGTGGCCGCACTCAGCGCGATCCAGACGACGCGCCCGTCCCGCCTGCGCAGCGCGATCGCCACGCCCGCCACCCCGGCGAGGGCCAGCGGCCAGGGGAGGATGAGCGCCCCCTTGCCGATCGCGTTGAGCGCCGCCGGCGGGCCGGACGCCTCCACGAGGCGCGCCACGTGTGACGCGTGCAGGGGGTCGCCCGAACCGATCCAGTCGGGGACCACCCACAACCCCACGACGGCTGCGAGGACCGCGACGACGAGCCCCGCCGCCAGCCGGCCTCGCCGCCACTGGACCGCGCCATAGACGGCCACGAGAAGGAGCGTCTCGGGCCGGCTGAGCGCCGCCAGGCCGCCGAGAGTGAGAGCCCGCCTCGGCCGGTCCAAGAGGTGCTGATCCACCGCCGCGAGCAGCAGCCCGATCGCCAGCGGCTCCGTGTAACCGTGCGCGAACGCGCGGAGCCAGTCGGTGCTGAGCACGAGGCCCACCACGGCGATCGCCGCGGCCCACGGCCCGGCGAGCCTGTTGGCCAGGCGCGCAGCCACCGCCAGCGACGCCAGCGCGCCGAGCCGCGCCACGAACAGCCATAGCGTGGGCGCCGCCCCACCGGCGAGCGCGAGCGGTGTCGTGATCAGCACGGGCAGCGGCTTCCACGACGGCGGCCCCGGGACGATTGTGGAGAGGTCGAGGTGAAGCACCTCGCGGCCCCAGACGATCCATCCCCAGGGGTCGGTCGTGGGGGCGGACGGCATCAGTAGGGACAGGCCCGCGAGCGCTGCGCAGGCGACGAACACCTGTGATGTCCGGGCGACGCTCGTGAGGCGAAGAGTGGCAGGCGCCGAGGCGTCTTACGGCATATCGATCGACCACACCGAGCGGCCGAACGTGGCCGCTTACAGGCGGAACGTCAGCGCCTGACGCCGACCGTCTTCCTCTGGGTCTTCGTGTTGCCGGCCGCGTCCGTGGCGGTGAGGGCGAATGAGCGGTCGGTGCGCGCGCTCGCGCTGCGCCTCGCGAAGCCCTAGGCGAACTCGTCGGCGCGCGTCAGCAGCGCGAACAGGACCAGGAAGTCGATCGCGAGCACTGCCATTCCCCAGAGGGGGAAGACGAAGATGATGAAGACCGTCATCAGACCGCTCATCGCGGCGGCGGTGACCCCGAGCCACAGGCCGGTCATGTTGCGCTGCAGGATCAGCACGCCGGTCACCAGCTGAACGATCCCGACGATCAGCCAGAACCAGCCCCAGGCGGTCAGGTCGATCCCGTACAGCACCTCCTTGGCCTGCGAGGCGATCGTATCGTCGTCGCTCAGCGCGGCGATGCCGCTGAGCGTGTTGTACGCCCCGGCGACCAGCGCGGCGATGCCGGCAAAGGTGATCCAGCCCGAGCGATTGCTGACTGTGTTGGCCATGGGGTGACGGTACCGGGGGTAGAGGACGCTCGGCCCGGACGCCGAACTAAGGCGCATGTCGGCTGAAGCCCGGCCTCGTGCCGCTGCGGGCAGTGCAATGGCCGCCTGGAGCGCCAAGGCCCTTCTGATCACGGCGGGTGCGTTCCTCGTGGGCGGCTCGATCTGGTACGCCCGGGCCGCCACGGTTCCGCTGATCGTGGCCGCACTGATCAGCACCCAGCTGCTACCGCTGATCGAGATCGCGACCCGCCGCGGCATGGCCCGCTGGCTCGCCGTCGTCCTCAGCATGCTGCTCGTCGTGGCGGTCGGTATCGGGCTCGCCTGGGTGTTCACCGACACGCTGTTCGGCAACCTCGGCGGCATCGGCCAGAACGTCAGCGAGGGCGCGGACAAGGTCGTCAATTGGCTGCGTGACAACGACGACTGGGCGAAGCAGCACGAGCAGCAGATCCGCGACTTCCTGGCGGGCATCCTGCCCGCCGCCAAGCACGCCGCCGGGGGCATCGTCAAGGGCGCGCTCGGCGGACTCTCCTTCACGGCGCAGATCGTGAGCAGCGCGCTCCTCGTGCTCGTGTTCCTGCTCTACATCATCACCAGCGGCGACTCGATCTGGGAATGGATCCGGGGCCGCTTCAGCAACGAGCGCCGCGCGCGCGTGGCCGAGGGCGGCAGCGCGGCGTGGAACGCCGCGAGCGGCTACATCCGCGGAATCAGCCTGATCGCCCTGATCGACACCACGGTGATCACGGCCGGCATGCTCGTCATCGGCACCCCGCACGTCGGCACGCTCGCCCTGCTCAGCTTCGTGACGCTGTTCGTGCCGATTCTCGGCGCCTGGGTGTCTGGGACCGTGATCGTGCTGGTGACCCTGGCCGCCGTGGGAACGGGCGGCGCCGTCGCCATGGCCGTCGTGATCCTGGTCGCGCAGCAGCTCGACAGCATGTTCGTGACCCCGCTCGTCTACCAGCAGACGGTGAACCTGCATCCGATCGTCACGCTCACCGCGGTGATAGTCGGAAGCCAGCTGCTGGGGATCGTGGGCGCCTTCCTCGCCGTGCCGATGGTGGCGGTGGGCTGGGCCGTCTACAAGACGCTCGAGGGCTGAGAGGATTCCGCGGCGCGGCGGATTCAGCCCGGGAGATCTTCCGGCCGCTTCTTGGCGAGTTTGCCCTCGAGCAGCCCGGTGGCCTGGCCGACTTCGATCAGGTAGCCGTCGGGGTCGCGCATGTAGCACCGGATCTCAGCACCGCGATCGATCGGGGGAGTCACGAACGTGGCCCCTCTCGCGCTCCACTGCTCATAGCACTCCTGGACGTCGGCGACCCGCAGGTTCAGGAAGCTGGAGACGGTGTTCCCGGGCTCGTAGTTGACGACCGAGATGTCGGGCTTGTCGGGGGTGGGCGGACCGCCGGGGTTCATGATCAGCCACGAGTTCGAGAGCTTGACCATGCACGGGTTCTCCTCGAGCACGACCTGGCCGCCGAGGACCTCGGAGTAGAACGCGCGGGACCGAGCAACGCTTCGCACCGTGAGGAAGTGGGTGACGAGGAAGCCCTCGCTCGGGGTGGGCAGGTTCTCGTAGTCGATGGTTGGCGTCTGCTCGGTCACGGTTCTGTGCTCCTCCCACGTGGTCTAAGACGTCGCAACCCCTAATTCAACCCTCGCCGGCGAGGACGGTGCCGGGTCGCCATGGCTCGTGCTCGTGCGCGAGCCAGACCACCTCGGGGTTGAGCGCACGCACCCGCAGCTGCCCTTCGGTCTGCGGCTCGTCGAGCTCACCGAACCAGACCGCCACGTCGCCGCCGACGACGACCGGACGCTCGCCATTCTCGACGACGACCACCTGCATGCCGCGTGTGTGGCCCGGCGCCGGGACGAGCCGGAGCCCGGGGAGCAGCTCGAGCTCGTCTTCGACCGGCACGTACCGCACGCCGGGCGCCTCGACCCACTCGCGAATGGTGTAGTCGTCCTCGCTGCGCGCGTCGTCCAGCTCCCGGCGCTGGACGTAGATCGGCCTGCCGGCGAAGAGGTGGTTGCCGCCGCAGTGGTCGAAGTGCAGGTGCGTGTTGACGACCATGTCGATGCCGGCGAGATCGAAGTTCTGCTCGCTCAGTGGCCGGAGACGGGGATCGAGATCGTCCACCGCCGGATGCAGCTCCGTTATGCCGGTGTCCACCAGCACGCGCGCATCGGGATGGTCGATGACGTGCACGTAGAGCGGCATCCGATCGCCCTCGGCGAGCAGGTCGGCAACGAAGACTGGCGTGACGGTGATCGAGGCGGGGGCGTTCATCGTGTACCGACCGCCGCGGCGTTCGCTCTTGGGCGTGACAACGGAGGCTCCTATCTCTCGCATTCCTTCTGTCGCTCGCGAAGACCGATCGCGAGACGCAAACTCATCGCTGGAGCCATTCAAGCCACGAGACGGGTGCACTTCCACAGCGAGCGCAGAGCGGCTACGCGAACTCTGGTAATGGGCTCGGGTGCCTGGGTTCGTAGAGACCGATCTCGCCGGCGCCGGGGATCCTGAAGTGCGCGATCCGGCCCCAGCCCTCGTCCTCGATCGGAGACACGAACTCGACGCCCTTGCGCTCGAGTTCCGCGACGGTGCGCTCGATGTCGTGGCACATGAGGAACAGGGCGTGATGGCCGGGCTCCCGGCCCCAACCGGAGCCAGGGTGGACCGCGACCTCGGCCGGCGGCAGGGCGAAGATCAGCCAGCCCTCGCCGGCATCGATCCCCTCGAAGCCCAGCACGTCGTGAAGGAACTCGCGAGCACGCTCGGCGTCCTCCGCGAAGATGATCGTGTGTGCGCCGGCGATCACGGCGGTGATCGTAGCGCTGGGTATTGGAGCGCTTGAGGAGACCCGGCCTCGTGGTTGCTTTCGGTCTGGAGCGGTGAGATGCTCACCGGAGAGGCAGATGAGCAGGATCGATGATCTCGCGCGCAGCCTCGCCGAGCGCCCGTCGCCCGCAGATGTCTCCCGCGTCCGAGCGCAGTCGAGGGACCCCGCGCTCGACCGAGTCGCCCGGGTGCTGGCTGCCCCGTTGTCACGGCGACGCGTCTTCCGACTGGCCGCCGCGGCCGCCGGGACGTCGCTCTTCACGCTGCCGTCCCGCGCACACGCCCAGGCGGCCGACGACCCGTGTCCCACCTGCGCCGATCGTCCCGGCACCATGCCGTGCTGCCGGCGCCTGGGCGGCGGGCTTGCAAAGGTGGCCGTCGGCCAGTGCTACGACCCCAAGACCGAGGAGTGCTGCTTTGGGCCCGACCCGTACGACGGCCAGCCGACGGCCTGGATCTGCTCGGAGGGAACCACGTGCGCGGGCTCCGGGTGCGTGTGCCGGAGACCGCTGTGCGGCGGCACCTGCTGCCCGGAGGACGAGGACTGCCACGTGGAGGACCCGTTTTCGCCCGACTCGGACATCTGCGCCAAGAAATGCCCGCCCGGTCAGTACCACTGTCCAAGTACGCAATCGGGGTTCGGTACACAAGCAGGCGAGTGCTGTTCCGCATTTCAAAACTGCTGCGGGGACGGCTGTTGCCGCGGGAACTGCTGCAAGAAGGGTGGCGCGGCGTGGTGCTGCGACGACACCGATATCTGCAGTGACATCCCCGGCTTCTGCGGTTGCCCCCAGTCGCAGCGGTGCGGCAGCCTCTGCTGCGAGGCCGGGGCGGTGTGCTGCCGCGCCTCCGTCGCTGGGGAGCTCGCCGGACGGCACGTCGGCGTTGGCCACTACACCTGCTGCTCTCCCGGGCTCGAAAAGGAACTGCGCGACGCACTCGAGAAGCTCCTGCACCTCGAGCCGTTGCCGTTGTGGGGCGAGGCTGCGAGCGCATCCGGCCAAGCGACGCGGCGGCCCAGAGCGCGAGCCGCCGCCGCGGACGGCGCCGCGGACGCGCTCGTCGCTCTCGAGGCTGTCAAGAGCCTGGGTGCGCTGGCGGCCGATCGCCTGCGCTCGGGCCGGCCCGATTCCCGCTATCGGCACCCGGTCAAGGCCGACAAGCCCGCGCTCGCGCCCGTCGCGCCCGGACCGGGGCTCGACGCCGCCGGCGCGCAGGCGCTCAACAAGCTGCTGGCCGCCGAGGCACGTGCCTGGTCGCTCCTGAACGCCGCGGCCGCGGCCTACGCGCGGTCCCTCGGAGCGATCCGGGCGAGCAACGTGAGGGCGGCGCGCAGCCAGGCGCGCTCATACGGACGGTTCGCGGGCAAAGCGGCCAAGGCCCTGCGCCCCCTCCCACGCCTGCGTGCAGCGGCGGTTGCCGGGCTGCAAGCCGCCGGCACGCCGGAGGTAAACGTCACGGCCCGCCAGGTCGCCGACTTCCAGGCCTCGGTGCGCAGCGGGGGCCTCCCGGCCGACCTGCGGGCGCGCCTGACCCAGCTCGGCCTCGGCCGCGCCGAGCAGACGAACGTCGCCCGGCTCATCCTCGCCAAGGAACCCCAGCGCGTCGCGGGCGACATACTGATCGCGCCGCTGGCGGACGCCTCCAGAAGCGCTGCTCTGGCCAAGCTGGCCAAGCAGCTCACCGGCCAGGCGGCCCGATCGCGCAGGCGGCCGATCACGGTCTCCAACCGGCGCCCGCGCAAGGTCCGCGGTAGGACTCCGCGCCCGCACACCTCCCAGTCGTCACGACGGCGACCGACCTGATCGGCCGTGCTCGACGCAGTGCTCCTCACATCACGGCTCCTGCTGGCCGCCGTGTTCGCCGTCGCCGCGCTCGCGAAGCTGGCGGACCGGGAGGGCAGCCGGCAAGCGGTGGCCGCGTTCGGCGCGCCGCGGCCCCTGGCTGCGCCGCTCGCGCTCGTCCTGCCGCTCGCGGAGCTGGCCGTGGCCGTCCTACTTCTGCCGGCCGCGACCGCGGCCGCCGGCGCGTTCGGGGCGTTGGTACTCCTGCTGCTGTTCTCGGCCGCGATCGCGCTGAACCTCGTGCGCGGCCGTGAGCCGGAGTGCCATTGCTTCGGGCAGCTTCACTCCGCGCCCGCGGGCACGCGCACCCTCGTTCGAACCGGGCTGCTCGCCGCTGTCGCCGCGCTGACGCTGGCGGGGACACTGGCAGCGGACGATCCAAGCGCCGTTGCCTGGGTCGAGCGGCTCGACGGCGCCGAGACCGCGCTCCTGGCCATCGGAACGGCCGTGCTCGCGCTGGCGGCGGCCGGCACGGTGGCATTCATGTCGCTCCTGCGCTCGTACGGGCGTGTGCTCGTGCGGCTTGAGCGAATGGAGGAGGCGCTGGCGGCCGCGGGGGTTACGGTCGAGCCAAGCGCGGACGGCCTCGAGCCGGGCACCCTCGCGCCCCGCTTCGCCGGGCTCGACGAGCTGCTCGCCCCGCGACTCCCAGCCCTGCTGTTGTTCGTGAGCGCCGACTGCGGTCCGTGCCGGGCTCTCCTGCCCGAGGTCGCGCTATGGCAGACCGAGCACCCGGACCGGCTGACCGTCGCGGTGGCGAGCGCCGGCGAGCCGGAGAAGGTGCGTGCCGAGGCTGCTGAGCTCGGGCTGAACCGAGTCCTCGTGGACGAGGGACTCGAGCTGTACCGCGCATTTGAGGCGAACGGCACTCCGAGCGCGGTCTTGATCGCTGCGGACGGATCGATAGCCAGTCATCTGGCGGCCGGGCAGGAAGCGATAGAGACGCTGGTCGCCGCCGTACTCGATGCTCCGGGCATCCCGGTCGGGGCCCCGAGCCCAGACCTCGAGCTCCAGTCCCTGGACGGCGAGAGCCTCAACCTGGCCGACATGCGGGGCCAGGAGACGCTGCTCCTGTTCTGGAACCCCGACTGCGGTTACTGCCGGGCCATGCACGACCAGCTGCTCGCCCGAGAGGCCGACGCGAACGGGAGCGCACCGCGCCTGGTGATCGTCTCCTCAGGCGACGAGGCAACGGTCCGCGCCGACGGGTTCCGCTCGACGGTGCTCCTCGATGAGCACTTCGAAGCAGGCGACCATTTCGGAATCGGGGGAACCCCAATGGCCGTGTTGCTCGGCGCCGACGGCCGAATCGCCTCGGGCGTCGCAGCCGGCGCAAGAGCGATCCTGGCCCTGGCCGAGCCACGCGACAATTCGGAGGTTCTGGCGCTGCCCCGTACGTACGCACTTCGACAGTGGAGCTAGCCGGACTCGAACCGGCGGCCTCCTGGGTGCGATCCAGGCGCTCTCCCAACTGAGCTATAGCCCCGGGCGGCTTCATGGTAGCGGCGCTGCGGTGGCACCGAACAGGCGTTGCAAGCACCCGGACGACGTTCATTCGCGGCTACCCTTTGGCCGAGGGGGTAGGGGAATGAGCTTTCGCAGCCGGCTTGGACGGTCCTTCGCCGTGATCGTTGTGATCCCCGCGGTTGCGGGTGGGGTTGTCGCGGCCGTGGTCGCGCCGGGCGCCCGTCTGCCGGTTGCCCTCCTGACGGTCGGCTTCGTCCTCGTTGGCCTCGTCTACGGCGCGGTGGTGAGCCGCCGGCTTAGTCGCAGGCTGGCCACGTTCGTGGAGGCCACCCGCCGCCTGTCCCGCGGCGACTTCCGCCCGCTCGCACGGTTGCCGCACGACGACGAGTTCGCGGAGCTGGCGGGCGAGTTCAACGACATGTCGGCTGAGCTCCAGTCGAAGATGGAGGAGGCCGAGCGGAAGCGCGAGGAGCTCGCCGACACGATCCGGCGTGTGGGCGACGCACTTGCGACCGGGGTGGACCGCGACGGCGTGGTCGCGCTCGCGGTGCGGCAGGCGGTGGACGCGTGCGATGCCGAGGTGGGGCGCGCTCTTCCGCTGGCCCACGGTGCGTTTTCCGAGTGCGACGTGGGCGAGGTGTCCGGCGACCTCGAGCAGGCCATCGAAGCGGCCGAGCGCGATGTCTTCGTGGTGAGGCCCGACGTGGGTTCCGAGCTGCTCGGGGCGCTCGAGGGCGACGACCGCGCGGAGCGGACGCGGCGGGCGGTGTCGGTCCACGCGCCAGGGCTGCACGCCCTGTCGATCGGCCTCAGGTCGCTCGTCGACGGGCCGGAGTACCTCGGCGCGATCTCGATCGCCCGCCACGGCAACGCGTTCACGGGCGAGGAGGAGGACCTGCTCGAGTACCTGGCGGGTCAGGCGGTCGTGTCGATCGAGAACGCCAGCCTCCACGAGACGGTCGAGCGCCAGGCGGTCACCGACGAGCTGACCGGCCTGGCGAACGTGCGCGCATTCACGTCGGTCCTGGATCGCGAGATCGAGCGCCGCCGCCGCTTCGACCACCCGGTGGGCCTCGTGATGATCGACCTCGACGACTTCAAGCGCGTGAATGACACGTACGGGCACCAGCAGGGCGACGAGGTGCTGGCGCACGTGGCCTGGGTGCTACGCGAGGCCTCGCGCGACCTCGACACGGTCGTGCGCTACGGCGGGGAGGAGCTGGCCGTCGTGCTGCCCCAGACGGAAGGCTCGGGGGCGGCTCAGCTGGCCGAGCGGATGCGGCGCGCGATCGAGGGCCTCCACATCCCCCGCGTGGGCGCGAGCGGCACGATCGAGGTCACGGCCAGCTTCGGAGTGGCCTCGGTGCCAGAGAACGGGGCCGACCGGAACGAGCTGATTGCGGCGGCTGATGCCGCGCTGTACGCGGCGAAGACGGGAGGAAAGAACCGCGTCGAACGCGCGGGCTTGACTCTGGCTGAGGCGTCCGGCCGACCTCGGTAAGGTTGCGCCCGATGGGCGTACTCGACGATGCCATCAGGGAGCATCTCGAGCTGAAGCGCAGGCACGGAGTGGACGAGGAAGAGGTCCAGCGCCAGGAGGAAGAGGCGCTGGGGCCGGCCCGCCGCGACGTGGCGCACCAGCACGAGGAGGAAGCCGAACCGGCAGCGGCGGTGGCCGAGGCCGACCCCGAGCAGGAGACCGCCCTGTTCGACGGCGACGACGGCCCGGCCGGCGAGGCGCCCGTGGCCGAGGCGCCCCCCGAAGCAGCGGAGGTACCGCCGGCGCACGAAGAGGCGCCGCGCGTTGCCCACGAGGACGCGACCCTGCTGCACGAGCCGGTCGCGCAGGAGCCGACCCCGGTCGAGCCTCCGCCCGTGGAGCCTCCGCCCGTGGAGCCTCCTCCGGGGCGCAGACGACGCGCCTCCGTCCGAGCCCCCTTCCGCGGCCGAGCCGGACGTTCCCTCCCTCTCGGAGGAGCCGCCCGTCGCCGGGCAGCCGGCGGTGGGGCAGGCGCCGGACATCGGCTCGCACGCACCCACCGAGCAGGAGCCGGAGGAGGGAGCCCACCCCGAGCCTCACGAGCACGATCCCGACGATGCCCGCCTCGGCGACACCCAGCCGCACGGCTTCGACGCGCTCGACGAGGACGAAGAGGACGCGGAGGACGCGCAGGAGGGATCCGGGCCGGACGAGGACGATCTGCTCCTGTCGGATCCGGAGGCGGAGGACGAGGACGTGCTCGAGGACACGCCGGACTTCCTCCAGGACACCCCGGAGCACGACCGGCTCTGGTTCGAGCAGAAGCCGCCTCGCGACTTCGACTTCGACTAGGCAGCCGCTCGAACCAGGCCGACCCTTCGTGGAAGAGTTGCGGCGGGGAGCCGCCCGCCCCGGCGACCCCCCGCTTTGATGCAACTCAGCGGCGTCCCGTGCCGCTTAGTTCGACGGAACCCTCCATGCCGTCGTATCCCATTTCTCGGCCGTTACGAGGTCCTTCTGGATAGCGATTTCGGCCCGCTCGACAGGTGTCGGCGGGAGTGGACGTAGGTACTAGATGTAGCCACGGGTGGACGCGGCCTCGACAACCCGCTCGATGCCCAGCTCGTTGAGGACGTGAACACGGCAGCAACGTCGTCGGGCAGCTCGAGCCGCTCGGCCGCCATCCGGAACCAGTGCTCGACGATCTCGTAGTTGGAGACCTCGGCCCGGCTCGGCTTCGGGCCCTCCTCGTCCCTCATGGCGCCCCGCATTGCCCGTACCATCCCAGACGAAACAGTGGGGCCATAGCTCAGTTGGTAGAGCGCCTGCCTTGCACGTAGGAGGCCGCCGGTTCGAATCCGGCTGGCTCCATCTCCGATTCATGCCCACGTCGACCATCGACATAAAAACGCCCGACGGGGTTGCCGACGGGTACCTGAGCCGGCCGGGTGACGGTGGGCGGCATCCGGGGGTGCTCTTTGTCATGGACGCGTACGGGCTTCGGCCGCGCATCGAGGAGATGGCGGAGCGGATCGCCGGGCGGGGGTATGTGGTGCTGGCGCCCAACGTCTTCTACCGGGCGGGGCGCTCGCCGGTCATCCCGTTTCCGGACATGAGCTCCGACGAGGCCCGTGGCGAGTTCTTCGGGCGCGTTCAGCCGCTCATGGCGGAGCTCACGCCGGAGCGGCTGGCCGCGGACGGCGCCGCGTACCTCGACGAGCTCGCGAAGCACGCCGATGAGCCGTTCGCCATCACCGGCTACTGCATGGGCGCCCGCCTCGGTCTGAGGATCGCCGCGGCGCACGCCGATCGCGTCGCCGCGCTCGGCGCCTTCCACGGGGGCGGGCTCGTCACTGACGATCCGGCAAGCCCGCACCTCTCGGCCGCCGCGCTCCGCGCCGAGCTCTACCTCGGCCACGCCGACAACGACGGGAGCAACTCACCCGAGCAGATCGCAGCGCTCGACAAAGCGCTCGACGACGCCGGCGTGACGCACACGACCGAGGTCTACGAGGGCGCCGCTCACGGCTACACGATGTCCGACACGCCCGCGTACAACGAGGAGGCGGCGGAGCGCCACTTTCAGGCGCTCTTCGACCTGCTCGACCGCACGCTCGCTCGCTGAGCGGGACCGGCCTGGCCTAGAGCCGCGCGAACGCCGCGTTCAGCAGCTTCGTGGCGTGCCTGGCCGGGTCGCGCGAATTCAGCAGCACCACGCCGAGCGTGCGGCCGCCGCGGCGCACCACTCCCACGAAGCACGGGCCCGCGGCGCTCGTATAGCCGGTCTTCAGCCCGATCGTTCCCGGATAGCCGAGCCGCATCAGCGGGTTGTGGCCGTACAGGTACAGCTTGTGGCCCTTGATCGGGAAGTGAAACACCACCTGGCGGCGGCGCACGATCCGTCGGATCCGCGGCTCCGCCATCGCCAGACGGGTCAGGATGGCGAGGTCGCGCGCGCACGAGCGGTTGCCGTCCTCGAGCCCGTGCGCAGAGGCGAAGTGCGTGCAGTCGAGCCCCCAGTCGTGCGCGCGCCGGTTCATCATCCCGACGAAGCGCCGCTCGGTCCCCGCCAGGTGCACCGCCAGCGCGATCGCCGCGTCATTCCCCGACACGATCAACAGGCCGTTCAGGAGCGTCTCGAGCCGCACCCGCTTCCCGCGAGGCAGTAGGCCCACCCCGGAGCCCGAGTAATTCAGCGCCGACTTGGTGATCCGCACAGGATCGTTCGGGTGGCTCCGCTCCACCGTGAGCAGGGCGGTCATGATCTTCGTGAGGCTTGCGATCGGCAGCACGAGCGTGGGCCGCTCGCGCCACAGCACGTCGCCCGTGTCCACGTCGAACACGAGCCCGGCGCGCGGCGGACGCCGGAGGTGGACGTGGAACGCGTCGACCCCGGAGAGCGGGACGGCCGGCGTGGGCTCGCCCTCGATGAGCGGCGTGGATTCGCGCGGCGCCGCCGGCGCGGTCGGCGTGGGTGGCGCGCCCACCGCCAGCGGCAGCGCGGTGGCGCCGTGGCCCTCGTCGTCGGCGAAGGAGAAGTAGGCAGCGGCCGCCACCCCCAATGGCGCGGCCAGGATCGCCACGACCGCGATCAGCCGGCCGGCCCGCGAAAACGCGGCCCCGCGAGCCACGCTCACGCGGCCGCGCCGGCGCCGGCCGCCATGCAGGACCAGCCCGGGGACGGGTGGAGGGCCCGAGGATCGCCGCCGCCTAGCCATCGGGCGGCGGTGGCGTCGACAGCGCACCCAGCACACCTATGCCGAGCAGCGCCAGCACGATCACCGAGACGACTACGAGTATGTCGATTCCGTCCCTCACCGCGACGGAGATCGTCAGGAAGGCGAGCACGCAGATGATCACCAGGGTGCCGCCGAGCGCCAGCGATCGGGCCATCAGTACACGGGAATACGGTACGCCCGGTCGTAGTCCTCGCGCACGTTGTTGGCGAACAGCTTGATCGCGGCCAGCCCGAAGATGAATCCGCCGATGTGCGCGAAGTACGCGACCCCGCCCCCGGCGCCCGTGATCGGCTCGCTGAAGGCCGGCAGGAGCTGCAGGAGGAACCACACTCCCAGTACGAGCAGGGCCGGCAATGTGACCACCGTGAAGATGATCACGATGAAGATGAGCGTGACCACCCGCGCTCTCGGATACAGGCGCGCGTAGGCGCCCAGCACCCCGGCTATCGCCCCGCTTGCGCCAACGGTTGGCACGAACGAGTTCTGATCCGTGAGGACCTGCAGGGCGAGCGCTGCCAAGCCCCCCAGTAAGTAGAAGGCGACGAACGTCAGCCTCCCCATCGAATCCTCGATGTTGTTTCCGAAGATCCAGAGGAACAGCATGTTGCCAGCCAGGTGCAGGATGCTTCCATGAAGGAACATCGCGGTGAAGATCGTGAGCCACCACACCGCCTGGCCGTTATTGATGTCTCGGTCGCATGCGATCCGCTCGACGTTCTGATCGGCGACGCATTCGGTCCCGGGGTGTGTGATCTCGACCGGGATCGCCCCGTACTCCACGACGCGCTGGTTGCCCACGTCGCCGAGGCTCAGCCCGCCCTGCTCGAACGCGAAGTAGACCAGCACGTTGATCACGATCAGCGCGATGGTGATGACGGGCGTGCGGCGAGTCGGGATGTCGTCCTTGAGCGGGATCAAGGCGTCTTCGGGGCAGTACCCGCTAGCCCGCCGACGAAGCCTGCGCGAGCGTCTGCTCAGCGTGGTAGCTCGACCGCACCAGCGGGCCGGCCGCCACGGACTCGAATCCCATCGCGTACGCCTCGCGCTCGAGCTCGGCGAACTCGTCCGGGTGCCAGTAGCGCACCACCGGCAGGTGGTCTCTGGTGGGCCGCAGGTACTGCCCCACGGTGAGCACCTGGACGCCGTGCTCGCGCAGCACGCCGAAGGTCTCGAGCAGCTCCTCCTTGGTCTCGCCGAGCCCGGTCATGAGCCCGGACTTCGTGACGACCTCGTCGCCGCCCATCTCCTTGGCGTTCCGCAGCACCCGGCAGGAGCGCAGGAAGCGCGACCCGCGCCGCGCGAGCGGATACAGCCGCGGCACGGTCTCCACGTTGTGGTTGAACACGTCGGGCCGCTCGGCGATCACGCGGGCGAGCGGCATCTCCTCGCCGCGGAAGTCCGGCGTGAGCACCTCGACCTTGCAGCCCGGCGCCATGCGCCGGATCGAGCGGATCACGCCCACGAAGGCGCTCGCGCCCAGGTCGGGCAGGTCGTCGCGATCCACGCTCGTGATCACCGCGTGGCGGAGTCCCATGCGCTTCACGGACTGCGCGACGCGCAGCGGCTCGAGCGGGTCGTGGAAGGTCGGCTTACCGGTCTTCACGTTGCAGAAGCCGCAGCGGCGCGTGCATGTGTCGCCGAGGATCATGAACGTGGCGGTGCCGCGCTCCCAGCACTCGCCGATGTTGGGGCACGCCGCCTCCTGGCAGACCGTGTGCAGCCCCTCGCTCTCGATCATGCCGCGCAGCTCGCGATACGCCGGGCCGCCTGGCGCGGGCCGCTTGAACCACGCCGGCTTGCGCTCCCGGAACGGCCGCACCTCGCCCATCAGCTCGAGCACCTTCCCGCCGCCCGGGTTCGTTCGCGATCGCGTGCTCATGCCGGCCACCCTCGGGCGCTCGAGCAGCCGCCGCCCGGACACGATCCGCTGCCGCATGCCGAACGCCTCGGCGAAGCGCCACGCCATCCGCTTGCGGAAGCACGGGAGCGAGTGGCCCCGGCTCGTCTCCTTCGACACGGAGGTCACGCGCACGTGATCGATCCCGCACGGCACGATCCATTCGAACGGCTGAAGGTCGTTGTCCACGTTGACCGCCAGCCCGTGGGTGGACACGCCGCCGGACACCCGGACCCCGATCGAGGCGATCTTCGAGTCACCCACCCACACGCCGGTGAAGGGCGTGTCGCGTGGCTCGGCGACGATGCCCTCGTCGGCCAGCGCCGCCACGATGGCGCCCTCCATGGTGTGCACGAAGTCGGCGACCCGGTCCACCTCCATGATCGGATAGGCCACGAGCTGGCCGGGGCCGTGGTAGGTCACCCGCCCGCCGCGGTCGGTCTCGCACACGCCGATCCCCTGCGCCCGGTACCAGTCCTCGCCCATGGGCAGGTCGCCCGGCTCGGTGCGCCTGCCCTTCGTGTACACCGGCGGATGCTCGAGAACGAGCAGCAGGTCGGCAATCTCGCCGGCCTGACGGCGCTCGCGGAGCTCCTCCTGGAGCGCCACGCCGTCCCGGTAGGGCACGGTTCCAAGCTGCGCCACCCATAGTTCCGCCACGGAGCGAAGGCTACTCTCCGGCCCAGTGGATCGAGACGAGCGCTTCTGGCCCGCCCGCATCCGCTGGAGGCTGCGCGGGGCGTGGATGTGGCCGACGTTTATCGCGGTCACGCTCGTCGACGCGCTGATCCTGCACGTGCTCCCGCCGATCGGCGAGGGTGTCAACTTCATCCCCGCGCTCCTGATCTCAACCTTCGGGAACCTGCTCCTGATCGGCGTGGTCGGCCCGTGGCTGGCGCGCCGCACGTGGAACCGCCGGCCGGCCGCCGAGCCCGGCGCGCCGCCGCGGGCCCAGCTCGAGGTGCTCACGGACCGGATCGGCACGGGCCTCCTGCTGGCCACCATCGTCGGGGTGACCGCCGCCGGGCTGGCCGCGCGGCCGCTGGTGGTGGCCGAGACCGAGGCGAAGGAGCGCGCCGCCAAGAAGCTGTACGCGTACGTGCAGGAGAAGGGCTCCGACGAGCTCCGCCGCAACCTCGAGGCGTCCGACATGGACAAGTGGTTCGACGGCTACTTCCGCGCCTGCATCCCCTCCGACGACCGGCGCACATGGACCTGCTACCTGATCGATGTGCGCACGAAGCAGGCGAAGATCAAGGAGGACCCGAGCCGCGTGCGCAACCCGCTGCGCTAGGGGAGCTCCAGGATCTCCAGTCGGTTGCGGCCCGGGCGCAGTGCCGTCTCGGGCAGCTCGAACGAGTAGTACTCGGGCTCGCCGCGGTGGAAGTCGAAGCTCCGCGAGGTGGCGCGGATGCGGCCATTGACCGCGACCGCCAGGTCGCGATGCTCGCCGGGCGGCACTCCACGGAGCGAGCCCGTGACCCGAGTGGGAAGGACCTGCGCGCGCGGGGAGACGTGCGCGAACAGGTCCTGGTTGGCGACGGTCACGCGCGCAGAGCGAGCCGCGCTCGAGTCATTCGCCCGTAGCCGGGCAACGGGCCGGCCGAGGAGCGCGGGCTGCGGGCCCACCCGGTACGCGCTCGCCCACGGGTCGCCGTACAGGAGCGTGCTCTCCTCGCCCGTGCCGAAGAGCTCGGCGTGCTCGCGCCGGCGAGCGGCCCGGCGCTCCCTCAGGTCGGGAAGCCCGATGCGCACCGTGCCCGCGAAGTCGCGGGTCCGCACCTCGATCTCGCTCCGCTCCCGGACCTCGTGTGAGAACGCCGAGCGACCGTCCTGCTCGTAGAAGACCTTCGCGCCGAGTAGGTCGGCGATGGTGGCGAGCATGTCGATGTTCCGCACAGCGACCCGGCTCACGCTCGGCTCCATCTGCCCTGGCGCCTTCACGAACAGCGGCACGGGCGCGATCTCCTCGACGTTGTCGTCGCTGATCAGGCGGCGGCTCTTCACGCCGATCCGGAACGAGTAGCCGTGGTCCGCCGTGACCACCACGAGCGCGCGCTCGAGCAGGCCGGTCCGCTCGAGCCTGTCGAGCAGCTCTCCCACCAGCCGGTCGGTGTATCCCACCTGGAGCAGGTGGCGCAGGTGGTTCTGCTCGCTCAGGTCCGGATCGTCGAACCCGACGTCGTGGTTGAGGTCGGGGATGGGGTCCTCGCCCGCCGGCCTGCTCTGATGTCCGGACGGGAGGTAGAGCCAGGGCTCGTGCGGCATGAGGGCGTGGTGGAAGTAGAACGCCGGCTGCGCCCGCTTCCGGATCGCGCCCACCCACTTGTGGAAGCGTGAGGGCCGCCCGTCGCCGGCGAGCCGGGCCAGCACGCCGGGGCGCCGCGTGCGCGCGCCGGGGCAGATCGAGGGCGGGCAGACGGCCGACGCCGACTCCACCTTGAACACCTCGTACCCGAGCCCGTCGAGCACATGGAAGATGCTCGGCTTGTGGCTGCGCACGTCCGTGGCCATCCGCGGCCGCGGCAGGCGGCCGTCGAGGATCGCGGGCACCGCGCCGAAGGTGGAGTCGAACACGGTGGTCGCGTTCGGGAACGAGGTGGAGATCGACGCCAGCCTGGCGAAGTTGGGAAACCGCTCGGCGTCGATGCTCCCGTCCGGCCGCAGGAGGTCGTCGGCGGGGAACTCGTCGAACACCACGAACACCACCGGCGGCCGCCCCTGTGCCGAGTGCGCCTCCTCCTCGGTCCCGGGCAGCGTGCAGCCGGCGAGCAGCGCCGCCGCGGCCAGCTCAGCCGCGAGCCAGCAGCGCCATGTCGCCGTCGGGCTCCACCTCGAGCACCTCGACGGAGTTGCGGCCGTCCCGGAGCGAGTCCTCCGGAACCATGACCGAGTAGCTCTCCACCTTCTCTCCACGCAGATGGAAGCTTCGCCCAACCGCGGCGATTCGGCCATTCACGGCAATCGCGACGTCCCGTTCGGTGGTGGGGCCCGACCCGCGGATCCGGCCCGCGATCTGGGATGGGACCACGCCGCTGGAGCGCCGCACGCGCCTGAACGAGTGCGCCAGGGACAGCGTGGCGCGCACGCCGCTCGCCGTCCGCACGTCCGCCACGCTCTGCCCGATCAGGTCGCGGCGCGGCCCGAAGCCGGTGAACAGGCTGGGCCAGTCGCCCGATCCGAGCTCCGCCAGCCGCCGCCTGACGACAGCGGCGCGGCGCGCGATCCAGCGCCGCTTCGAGATGCTCACCACCGAGCTGAAGTCGCGCTTGACGATCCGCACGGTCCGGCGCGCAGCCGCCGCGCGCGAGAACGCCGACCGGCCGTCGGGGCGGTACCCGAGCGGCACGTTCAGCACGTCGGCGATCGTGGGTGTCACGTCGAGCGTCTGCGCCAGCTCGCCGCTCACGCGTCCGGCGTGCTGCCCCGGCCGCTTGACGATCATGGGCACCGAGCCCAGCTCGTCGACGTTCGACAGGCTGACGCTGCGGCGCGTGTCCACACCCACCTTCCAGGCGAAGCCGTGGTCCGCCGTCACCACGACGAGCGTGTCGTCGTAGATGCCCGCGCGCTTCAGCCGCGCGATCAGGCGGCCCAGAAGCCGGTCGGCGAACCCGAGCTGGAGCAGCTGGCGCTGCTCGTTGTGGTGGCGCAGGTAGTCGTCGTAGAAGCCGGGGATCGTCTGCATCCCGGGCAGCAGCTCCGGACCGGGCGGGCGCGACATCCGGCCGTCCGGCAGGTACACCCACGGCCCGTGCGGGAGGAGGGCGTGCTTCATCCAGAACGTCGGTCGCTCGGTCGCGTGGATCGACCGGATGAACCGCTCGAAGCGCTCGCCCCGTCCGCCCTTCAGGTTCGGGATGATCGCGGGCTGCCTCGCCGGCTCGGAGGTGCAGTACCGCTTCGGGCACATCGCCGTGGCCTCCTCGGAGGGCACGATCCGGTAGCCGGCCCTGCCGAGCGCCGTGAAGATGGAGTGCGGGTGGTCACGCACCGTCGGCGCGGTCCCCCGCCGCGGCGCCATCCCGTCGAGGATCAGCGGCACCGCCTTGGTGGTCGAGTCGTAGCGCGTCTGTGCGTTGCGGAACCAGGTGCCGTCGCGCGCCAGCGAGGCGAAGTGGGGGAAGCGACCGGCGTCGATCTTCCCGTTCGGGCCGAGCAGGATGTCGCCGCCGAACTCGTCGAAGACGACCAGCACCACGTTCGGGCGCGTCGCCTTCTTCCGGTTGGCGCCCTGGGCGTCGTCGCCGGTGAACGAGCAACCGGACAGGCAGATCCCCCCGACCAACATCAGCGCCAGCACCCGCCGCACGGCCCGCACTCTAGGGACTGATGCTCAGCCTGCTGCTAACAACTTGCAATCAAGTCGCCCCGCGAGCCCCTCGCCGCCCCAGCGCATGACCACGTCGTGGTTGTAGCCGAACACCGGCCGCGCGACCGGCGCGAGCAGGTTCATCCACGTCTTCGTGGTGCGCACGTTCCACTCGTACGTCACCGCGGTCACGCCGTCCTGCTCGAACAGGCGCCAGGCGCCGTTCCCCGTGAGCGCTCCGCTGGCCTCGCCGCTCATCGCGCACGGCTCGTCCATGTCGCGCACGGTGAACTCGAACTCCAGCTCGTACGGGATCCGGCTGCGCCACGCGATCCGGTAGCGCTCGTCCGGCTCGAGCACCGTGACCCGCTCCACCCCGCGCCACCACTCGGGCCAGCGCTCCGCGTCGCGGAGAGTCCACCAGACCGCCCGGCGCTCCGCTTCGAGCAGCCAGGCCGTCAGGAACCGGTATTCGATGCCCCTACCCCTCGAGGTTCACCATCACGTGCTTGACGATGGTGTAGTCCTCGAGCGCGTACTTCGACATGTCCTTGCCGTACCCGGACTGCTTGAAGCCGCCGTGGGGCATCTCCATCGCCATCGTGATGTGGTCGTTGATCCAGACCGTGCCGAACCGGATCGCGTTGGCCACCCGGTGCGCCCGCCCGACGTCGCGCGTCCACACCGACGACGCGAGGCCGTACCGCGTGCCGTTGGCCCACTCGATCGCCTTCGCCTCGTCGTCGAACCGCTGGACGGTCATGACCGGGCCGAAGATCTCGTTCTGGATCATCTCGTCGCCCTGCTCGAGGCCGGCGATGACCGTGGGCTCGAAGAACGAGCCGGGCAGGTCGGGCTCGTGGCCGCCGGTCACGATCTCGGCGTTGCCCGGCTTGCGCTCGAGGAAGCCCTCGATGCGCTCACGCTGCCGCATCGAGTTCACCGGCCCGAGCGTGGTCTCCGGGTCGAACGTGTCGCCCACCTTGTAGCCCTTCGCCTGGTCCGCGAGGCCGCTCACCACGTCGTCGTAGACCTTCGCCGACGCCAGCACGCGCGTGGCCGCGGTGCAGTCCTGGCCGGCGTTGTAGAGCGCCGTCCCCGCGATCGTCTCGAGCGCCGTCTCCATCTCCACGTCGTCGAACACGATCACCGGCGCCTTGCCGCCCAGCTCGAGGTGCACGCGCTTGAGCGACTCGGCCGCCGCCTTCGCGATCCACTTGCCGGTCTCGGGCGAGCCCGTGAGCGACACCATGTCGATGTCCGGGTGCGTCACCAGCGACGAGCCCGCCGGCTGGCCGTGGCCCGTGATCACGTTGAGCACGCCCTTCGGGAGCACCTCGGCGGCCAGCTCGGCGAGCTTCACCGTCGTGATCGGTGTCGTCTCCGCGGGCTTCAGCACGATCGTGCAGCCGGCCGCCAGCGCCGGCCCGATCTTCCAGGCGGCCATCATCAGCGGGTAGTTCCACGGCGCGATCTGGCCGACGACGCCCGCGGGCTCACGCCGGATGATGGACGTGCGGTTCTCGACGTACTCGCCGGAAGCCTGGCCCTCGGGGATGCGCCCGGCGCCCGCGAAGAAGCGGAGCGTGTCGCTCACCGCCGGCATCTCGTCCTCGAGGAACGCGTTGCGCGGCTTTCCTGCGTCCGCCGCCTCGAGGTCCGAGAGCTCCTCGGCGTGCTCGTCCAGCATGTCGGCGAGCTTCAGCATCGCCGTGGCGCGCTCGACCGGTGTGGTCGTGGACCACCCGGGGAATGCGGCCTTCGCCGCCGCGACCGCCCGGTTCACGTCCTCCTCGGTCGAGAGCGGCATGTCGGCGATCACCTCGCCGTTGGCCGGGTTGGTCACCTCCTCGGTGGCGCCCTCGGCGGAATCGACGAACTCGCCGTCGATGAAGTTCTGCAGCTTGCTCTTGCTGATGGTGGCCATGTGCGGGCCTCTCCTCCTACTCAGGCGATGGCGCCCAGTACGTCGTCAACAGGTGTGTACGGCATTCCGGTCCCCTCGGCCACGGCTTCGTGCGTGACCTTGCCATCCATCACGTTCACGCCCGGCTTCAGGCCGGGCATCTTCTGGATGGCGCCCTCCAGCCCGTGGTCGGCGAGCGCGAGCACGAAGGGGAGCGTGGCGTTGGTGAGCGCGAACGTCGAGGTCACGGGCACGGCGCCCGGCATGTTCGCGACGCAGTAGTGGGTCACCCCGTCGACCTCGTAGACGGGATCGGAGTGGGTCGTGGGGCGCGAGGTCTCGAAGCAGCCGCCCTGGTCGATCGACACGTCCACGAGCACGGCGCGCGTCTTCATGAGGCCGAGCTGGTCGCGCTTCACCACGTACGGGGCGCGCGCGCCATGGACCAGCACGGCGCCGATCACGAGATCCGCGCGCGGCAGCATCTCCTCGACCGCGAGCGTCGAGGAGTACACCGTCGAGGCGCGGCCCCCGAACGCCACGTCAAGCTCGCGGAGGCGGTCGATGTTGCGGTCGAAGACGAACACGTCGGCCTCCATGCCGATCGCGATGAACGCCGCGTTCTGGCCCACCACGCCGCCGCCGATGATCATCACGGTCGCCGCCGCGACGCCCGGCACGCCGCCGAGCAGCACGCCGCGGCCGCCGAGCGGCCGCTCGAGGAAGAACGCGCCGGCCTGCGTGGCGATCTTTCCGGCCACCTCCGACATCGGCGCCAGCAGCGGCAGCCTGCCCTGGTCGTCCACGACCGTCTCGTAGGCCACGCAGGTGGCGCCAGACTCAACGAGTCCCTTGGTCAGGTCCGGCGCCGGGGCAAGGTGCAGATAGGTGAACAGGAGGTGGTCGGGGCGGAGCATCGCGACCTCCTCCGGGCTGCGGCTCCTTGACGCCGAGCACCATCTCGGCCTCCTCGAACACCGCGGCGGCGTCGGGCACGATCCGCGCGCCCTGCGCCGTGTACTCCTCGTCCGGGATGGTGCTTCCCACCCCCGCTCCGGACTGGATGAGCACCTCGTGGTCGTGCTCGACAAGCTCCCTCACGCCTGCGGGCGTGAGCGATACGCGGTACTCGTCCGTCTTGATCTCCGTGGGTACTCCGACCTTCATGCGGTGCCAGTCCTCCCTCGGTTCACGTCACCAGCTCGCGCGCTCGAAGCGCCAGCCAGAACTCGATCCGGTCGCGCGCGCTCGATAGGTCGCGGCCGGTCAGCTGCTCGACCCGCCTGATGCGGTACCGCAGCGTATGCCTATGGCAGTAGAGCTCGCGCGCGGCGCGCTCCCACTGCCCGTTCTGCTCGATGAACGCCTCGAGCGAGCGAATCAGCTCGTCGCCGTACTCGCCGCTCGAGTCCTCGAGCGGGCCGAGCACGCTGTCGCAGTAGAGCCTCAGCGCGTCGTCGTCCTGCAGCGACAGGAGCAGCTGGAAAGCGCCCAGGTCGCGATAGGAGGCCACCGACGGGGACGAGCCGTTCGCGAGCGCCGCCGCCTCGAGCGCGCAGCGCGCCTCGTGGAACGTGCGCCGCAGCGCGCCCACCGGAGCGGCGCGCGAGGCTGCGGCTCGCAGTGACGCCTGACCCTCGGTGATCGCCTCGCGCGCGCGGCCCGCGAGCGCGATCGGGTCCATGTCTTCGCTCGCGTCCACCACCGCGCAGAGGAGGCGCTCGCGCGTGGCCACGAGCGCGCCCACGTTCGCGTCGGCGAGGAAGCGGTCGAGCTCGGCCTCGGCCTGTGGCGGCGGCGCGCCCTCGACGCTCGCCGAACACGAGCACCGCAGCGGCCTGACCGATGCCGAACGGCCGCAGCCGCATGGCCAGCTCCTCGTCCGACAGCCGTCCGGTGAGCGCCTCCGCGAGCACGTCGCCGGCGAGCCGGCGCTCGGTGTCCCGCATCGCGCGCTGGCGCATCAGCTCGAGCGCCACGACGGTCACGGCCTGCTGGAGGATCAGCCGCTCGAAGTCTCCGAGGCCACCGGCGTCGCGCGCCGCCACCAGCCAGGCCTGCGGGGCGCCTCGGCCGCGCAGCGACACGGGCAGCACCAGCGTGCGGCCCGCGATGTCCGGATGGTCCGGCGCGAACTCGGCGTTCTCGACCGCCCTCGCGTTGCCGTTCGAGAGCTGCTCGCCCCGGCGCGCCACCTCCTTGCGCACCTGCTCCATCGCCTCCCCGGGAAGCTGGCGCCGGAACGCCTTCGAGGAGATCGTCTCGCCGCGGCCGGAGAGCACGCACACCGCGCCGCCCGTCGCGGCGGCCAGCGCGCGCACCACCTCGTCGAGCCCGCTCTCCTCGAGCACCAGCCGCTCGAGCCGCTTGTGGATCGCGATGCCGCGCTGGAGCACCTCGTACTGCTCGTTCACGAGGCGCGTGAAGGCCTTCTCGGTGAGCGCGATGAACGGCAGCTCGTACGGCACCTCGAAGACCGGGAAGTCGAGCTGCGTCGCCTCGTCCACCAGCGCGGCGGGAAGCGTCTCGTGGTCGAAGCCGGTCCCGAACCCGAGCCCGGCCAGGTGGTGCCCCGCGAGCAGCCGCACGAACTCGCGCTGGCGCTCGTCGGTGTCGAGCTGGATCCCGGTCGTCAGCAGGAGCTCGCCGCCCGACAGCCACGGCGTCGGGTCGGGCAGCTCCGAGATGTGCACCCAGCGAACCGGCGCGTCCGCGCCGTCCTCGCCCGTCGCGAGCTCGAGCCCCATCTCGGACGCGAGCCCTCGTACGGTGAGCATGGGATCAGTGGCGGACGATCCGGTCCCACGCCTCGGTGAGCACCTGGCGCAGGACGCGGTCGATGATCTCGAACTCCTCGCTGTCCGCGATGAGCGGAGGCGAGAGCTGGATGACTGGGTCGCCGCGGTCGTCCGCGCGGCAGATCAGCCCGTGCTTGAAGAGCTCGCCCGACATGAAGCCGCGGAGGAGCTCCTCGCCCTCCTCGTCGGTGAAGCTCTCCTTCGTCTCCTTGTCCTTGACGAGCTCGAGCGCCTGGAAGTAGCCGGCGCCGCGCACGTCGCCGACGATCGGGAGGTCCTCGCGCAGCTTGTCGAGCATGCCGCGGAACTCGCCCTCCTTCTCGAGCACGTGGCCGCACAGGTCCTCGCGCTCGAAGATGTCGAGGTTCGCGAGCGCGACCGCGGCCGACACCGGGTGGCCGCCGAACGTGATGCCGTGCGTGAAGGTGTTCTTGCCCGCCATGAACGGCTCCGCCACGCGGTCGGAGGTGATCACCGCGCCCATCGGCGCGTACGAGGAGGTGAGCCCCTTCGCCGTCGTGATCATGTCCGGCTCGACGTTGAAGCGCTCGACGCCGAAGTAGTGGCCGAGCCGGCCCCAGGAGCAGATCACCTCGTCGGCGATCAGCAGGATGTTGTGCCTGTCGCAGATCTCGCGCACGCGCTGCCAGTAGCCGTCCTGCGGCACGAAGCAGCCGCCCGAGTTCTGCACCGGCTCGAGGATCACCGCGGCGACCGTCTCCGGGCCCTGGAACTCGATCATGTGCTCGATCTGGTTCGCGGCCCAGAGCGGGTCGCGGTCCTCGGGCCAGCGGTACTCGTTCGTGTTCGGCACGTGATGCGCGCCGGGCACGAGCGGCTCGAACGCGGTGCGCAGCGGCGTGATGCCGGTGATCGAGAGCGGCGCCGAAGGTGGTGCCGTGGTACGCGGTCTCGCGCGAGATGATCTTGGTCTTCAGCGGGTTGCCGGTGAGCTTGTGGTACTGGCGCGACCAGCTTCCACGCCGACTCGACCGCCTCGGACCCGCCCGAGGTGAAGAAGACGCGGTTGAGGTCGCCGGGCGCGAGGTTCGCAACACGCTCGGCGAGCTCGATCGCCTTCGGATGCGCGTAGCTCCAGTTCGTGTAGAAGGCCGAGCTTCTTCGCCTGCTCGGCGGCGGCGTCGCCCATCTCCGTGCGGCCGTGGCCGGCGTTCACGCAGAACAGCGCCGACAGGCCGTCGAGGTAGCGCTTGTCGTGCTCGTCGTAGACGTACGAGCCCTCGCCGCGCACGATGATCGGGATCTCGTGCGCGGGTCGTACGCCCCCATGCGCGTGAAGTGCATCCAGAGGTGGCGGCGCGCCTTCTCCTGTAGATCGCTGGATGCATCCGGAGTGGGGTTCGAAGACCGTCTGGGGGTTGTCGCCATAGTGGACAACGGTATCGGCGGTATTGGAGCAACACAAGGGCGCTGCGGCGAAATCCCGACATGCGCGTACGCCATTTCGTCCAACACCTAACGCCGTTTTAAGGCATTCCGCCCCTTGCGGCAGGTACGGTACGGCCATAGCTTGACCGCGACCATGAGCCATGAGGTCCAAACGGGCGCCGATGCTCCGAGCGTCCGGCTGGAGGGTGTCACTAAGCGCTTCGGCGACTTCGCTGCCGTGCGCGACATGGACCTCGACATCCCGCGGGGCCAGTTCTTCACGATGCTGGGCCCGTCGGGCTGCGGGAAGACCACGACGCTCCGCATGGTCGCGGGCTTCGAGGAGCCCACCGAGGGGC
>CAWEHM010000025.1:0-8726 GCA_963808875.1 uncultured Thermoleophilaceae bacterium | reverse complement strand
CGGCAAGGACTACGCCGAGGCGCACGCCTCGGCGGGGATCGGGCTGTGGTTCGAGGTTGTTGGAGGCGCATTGGCGGTATTAGCAGGCGTGCTGCGGGTTATACGACCGGACGACTGATGCTCAGGGGGATCTCGATTGCACTCGCCGCCATGGCGCTGGCGCGCCCGCCGCTGCGGCTCCGCCGCACGTGACCATGGGCATGGGCGAGCAGAACCCGGGGATGTTCGACGATGCCCGCTTCGTCGACACCGGCATCCGTCACGCCCGGCTGATCCTTCCCTACGACGTGGTGAAGGCGGGTGGCTGGCAGCTGTGGTCGGCCGACGCCTGGCTTGCCGCGGCGCGCCGCGAGGGGATCGAGCCGCTGGTGACGTTCACGTCGCGGTGGAGCGACCGGCGCCGGCACCATCTTCCGAGCGTCCGCGAGTACTCCCGGCGCGTGAGCGAGTTCCGCGCGCGCTATCCGTGGGTGCGCGAGCTCGGCACCTGGAACGAGGCGAACCTGGCGAGCTCGCAGCCCACCGGCCACCACCCGCGCCGGACGGCCGCCTACTACCTCGCGCTGAAGCGGCAGTGCAGGCGATGCACCGTGGTGGCGGTGGACGTGCTCCTGACCGGCAACTGGCGCACCTGGCGGTGGCTGAGCGCCTTCCGGGAGCGAGCCGGCCGCGGCCGGCTGATCTACGGGCTCCACAACTACCCGGAGGTCACGCGACTCCGGAGCCAGGTGACCCGCGCGTTCATGCGCCGGTTCCCGCGCGCGCGTGTATGGATCACCGAGACGGGCGGGATCGTGCGCCACAACGCCTGGGAGTACAACGAGGACCGCGCCGCGCGGGTGATCCGGCACGTCTTCAAGCTCACGAACCGGCTGCACCGGATCGAGCGCCTCTACCTCTACAACTGGCGCTTCGACGGGAATCCCAACTGGGACTCGGGCCTGATCGGCCGCGACGGCACGGAGCGACTCGGCTACTACGAGCTGCTCGACGGCCTATCGCTGGCGCGCTTCAGGCCAACCCCGCCCGTGAGCGAGCCGATCGCGCCACCGCTGGGCTAGCGGTTGCGCCGCTGCTCGCGGTCGGCGGCGAACTTCTCCTGGCGCTTTTCCTCGCGGTTCTTGCGCTGCGCGTTGGACTCAGCGGCGGCCTTGCCGAAGAGGCCGACGGGGACGCGCCCTTCTCCGATCGTCGACCAGCGCCGCTCCACTTCGGACGACTTGCATTGAGGGCAGGGAGCCTTGGCTCCGGCGGGGACGAGCTCCTCGAACCGGGCCCCGCACTTATCGCATTCGAACTCGTAAATCGGCATGGTGTCGTCCTTAGGCCCGCATTACGGGCATAAGGACGACATCATCGCCTGAACCCGCCTTCAATGCCGCCGTTGGCCGGCGGCACGCCGCGGCCAGAGGACTACCAGCGGTAGTGCGCAAAGGCCTGGTTGGCCTTCGCCATGCGGAAGATGTCGTCCTTCCGCTTGTACGCGCCGCCCTGCTGGGACTGCGCGTCCGCGAGCTCGCCGGCGAGGCGCTCCGCCATCGACTTCTCGCGGCGGGCGCGGGCGAACTCGATCAGCCAGCGCACCGCAAGGGTGCGGGCGCGGCGCTGCGGCACCTCGACGGGCACCTGGTAGGTGGCGCCGCCGACGCGGCGGGAGCGCACCTCGAGCACCGGGGTGATCTGCTTGATCGACTCCTCGAGCGCCGGGACGGGGTCCGAGCTCGTGCGCTTGGCGAGGATCTCGAGCGCCTCGTAGACGATCTTCTCGGCGGTGGACTTCTTCCCGTCCACCATCACCTTGTTGATCACCTGCTGGACGAGCTTCGACCCGTACATCGGGTCCGGCTCGACCGGGCGCTGTCCTGGAGAGGCGCGGCGCGGCATCGCTACCTCGCCTTCGCCCCGTACTGGGAACGAGCCTTCTTGCGCTCGGTCACGCCGGCCGCGTCCAGCGTGCCGCGCACGACCTTGTAGCGCACGCCCGGAAGGTCCTTCACTCGCCCGCCTCGCACGAGCACGACCGAGTGCTCCTGAAGGTTGTGGCCCTCGCCCGGGATGTAGGACGTGACCTCCATACCGTTCGTGAGGCGCACGCGGGCCACCTTGCGAAGCGCCGAGTTCGGCTTCTTCGGCGTGACCGTGTAGACGCGCGTGCAGACGCCGCGCCGCTGCGGGGCGGCGATGCGCTTCTTGCGACCCTGGCCGGACTTCAGACCGGGGGTCGAGACCTTCTTGCGGGGCTTCGTACGGCCCTTGCGAACGAGCTGGTTGATACTGGGCATGCGGCGCGGGATGGTAGCAGCGGCATAGTCTCCAGCCATGGCCTTGGACCACCACCGGGGCGGCTTCGGAGCGCCGCTCGTGCTCATCCACGGCATCGGCCACACCTGGCGCGGGTGGAAGCCGATGCTCCCATTGCTCGAGGAACGGTTCGACGTCCTGGCGGTCGACCTGCCGGGGCACGGTTACTCGGACCCGTTCCCGCCGAGCGTCGACTCGACCCCCGAGGCGCTCGCCGACGCGGTCGAGGACGAGATGGGGCGGGCGGGCTTCGACCGCGCCCATATCGCCGGGAACTCGCTCGGCGGCTGGGTGGGCCTGGAGCTGGCACGCCGCGGACGGGCCGAGACGGTCACGGCGATCTCGCCCGCCGGGCCTCCAGAACAGACGGGAGTGGGACTGGGGCGTCGCCATCCTCCGGGGCATGCGCTGGGTGGCGCGAAACGCGCCCCCGCCGGCGTTCCTCCTCGAGAGCTCGGTCGGCCGGGTCCTCGCCGCGGGGCCCTCATACGCGCGCGGGTGGAAGAAGGACCCGGAGCTTCTGGCGGAGGAGACACGCCTGTTCGCGAGCAACGAAGGCTTCGACGCCACCCTCCCGCACACGATGTACGCCCAACCGCGTGGGCTGACCACGCTCGACACCCCGGTGCTGATCCTGTGGGGGACCCTCGACGTGGTGCTTCTTCCGCGCCAGGGCCGCCGCTTCGAGCGGCTGATCCCCGGCGCGGAGCTCCGTTACATCCGCGGCATCGGCCACACGCCCATGTCGGACGCGCCCGAGGAGCTGACCGAGGCGATCACGGAGTTCGCGCTCGAGCGGGAGCCAGCTGTCGCGCTCTTGTAGGGCTCGCCGTAAGCTTGCCCGATGAAGGCGCCAGGAAGGCGTGATCGACCAGAGGGCCGGGTCGCCCTTGTTCACGATTTCCTCGTGAGCCTGCGCGGAGCCGACCGCGTGTTTCTCGAGATCTGCGACCTGTGGCCGGACGCCGACGTCTTCACCACGATCTACGACGAGGACGGGACGCAAGGCCGTTTCGCCGGGCGGCGCATCCAGACGTCGTTCCTTCAGCGGCTGAGGCCGACCGCGCGGACCTTCCGGGCGCTGCTCCCGCTCTACCCGAGGGCGATCGAGTCCTTCGACCTCTCCGGCTACGACGTCGTGGTCTCGAGCTCTCGGCGTGGGCGCACGCGGCTCGCCACCCGGCGGACGCCGTGCACGTGTCGTACTGCCACAACCCCTTTCGCTACCTCTGGAACGAATACGAACGCGCCCTCGCCGAGCGGCGCGACCCAATCACGCGCTCGGCGCTGCGGGACGTGTTCCGCCGCTGGCGTGCATGGGACCTGGCGGCGTCGCGGCGGGTGAACGCGTATGTGACCAACTCGGTTGCCACCCAGGAACGGATTAGGCGCTGCTACCGCCGCGAGTCGACGGTCGTGTACCCGCCCGTGGACACCGCGCGCTTCGCGCCGAGCCCGCCCGGCGACCACTACCTGGTGCTGTCAGAGCTCGTCAGCCACAAGCGGATCGACACGATCGTCACGGCGTTCTCGGAGCTTGGCCTGCCGCTTGTGGTCGTGGGCGACGGGCCGCACGCTGGACGCCTTCGTCGCCTCGCGGCGGCGAACGTGTCATTCGCCGGCCGCGCAAGCGACCACGAGGTCAACATGCTCCTGACGAGCTGCCGAGCGCTCGTGGTCGCCGCGAACGAGGAGTTCGGCATCGCCGCCGTCGAGGCGCAGGCGGCCGGGCGGCCGGTTATCGCCCGAGCGGCGGGCGGCCTGGTCGAAACCGTGCGCGACGGCGTGACCGGCTGCTTCTGGAGCGGGGACGCAGACGACCTCGCGCGCGCGGTCGCCGGGTTCGACGACAGGGCGATTCGGCCGTCCGACTGCGTCGCAAACGCGGCCCGCTTCGACTCGAGCGTGTTCCGCGCCGAGTTTCCCGCTCAGGTTCGGTGCGCAATCGAGTCCGCGCGGGCGGTGCCAGGCGAGCCGGACCGCGGCGGTGAGTCGCGATTCGAGCGGCCGGCAGCCGGTGTGCCGGCCTAGCGCCTGGGCGCGGAGTCAGTAGCGTCGTACCGCGCGAGCGTACGCCTTCAGGAGGGGGGTCGGCCTGTAGGCGCGCTGCTGGCAGCCGCGCTGCACCAGGCCGACGAACTCGAACGCGCCGGGCGCCGGACTGCACGAGTCGATCCCGTACGAGGAGCTCCACGAGTTCCAGTACGCGCGGGTGACGCCCAGACTGCGGTCCCGTGCGAAGCGGCGATACGCGGCGGCGAGCCGTTCGCGCTGGCCCCGAGGGCTCACCTCGAAGCCGAGGTGGCGCGAGGACGGCAGGAGTGGGTTCAGCGCCGGCCAGGACACCTCCGTCGCGTAGATCGGCTTGCGCCGGTCCCCGTTCCGCCTCATGACAGCGCGGAATTTCGCGACGGTTCTGATGACGTCTTTGACCTGATACGAGAACGCGTGGACCGCCGCGACGTCGAAGTAGCCGCGCACGCCGTTGCGATAGAAGGCGTCGAGGTCTTCCCAGTTCGTGCTCGTCTCGCCGGACGCCCCGCTCAGGAAGCTCGCGAGCCCCGCCATCACCACCTTCGCCCCACGGTCCGCGGCATGCACAGCCGGGTAGGCGGCCTTCAGAAGCGCGACGTAGCTGCTCCGGTAGTCGGGCGTCGCCCACCAGTAGCGGGCCGACGGCTCGTTCCAGATCTGCCAGGCGCGAATCGGGCGCTTCGGAAGTCGTGGGTGCTCCCGCCAGAAGTCGCCCCGCGGGCCATAGCGGTGGATGAGCTGCTGGAGAAAGGCCGCGTAGTCCGAAGTGCTCGCCGGCGACCAGATCGCGAAGTCGGGTCGGCCCGGCTGCTGGCTAGCCCACCGCGGCGTCGTCCAAACCATGGGCAGCAGGTCTATGCGGTGCTGGGCGGACGCCTGCACCATCGGGTCAAGCAGGTCGAAGCGCAGGACGCCCCGGTCAGGTTCCACGAGCTGCCATTGAACGTCGAGGCGCACCGACTCGACGCCCGCCCGCCGCATTCGCGCGAAGTCGCCGGCGATCCCGGGGTAGGGCGGTGCGTATCCCGGGCCCGAGTAGACGACACCGCTGAAGCCGTAGGGCAGACGCTTCGCCGCGGCCGTGCCGGCCGAAGAGAGCAACGCGGCACTCAGGACAACCATCGCGAGCGCGATGCGCACAACCGGACCGGTGCGATGACCCACGGGACGAGGCTAACAAGCTCGTCCAGCGTCGAGCAGCCGGCTTGACCCGCAGCGTGGCGGCCCTGCCCGGCACGCCATCCGCGCGGAGGCCCTGGAGCTTCACGACCGCGCGGTCGTCCCTCGCGATGCCGCGCACCTTGAGACGCCGTTTCCGGGCCGACGCGATGAAGAGCTCTCGCTCTCCGTCCGCGGCGGTCACGTACACCGCGTAGCGTGCGGCCCCTGCCGCGGCGCGCCAGGTGACGATCAGGTTCGAGCCGCTGCGGCGGGCGCGCAGCTTCCCTGGCTTGGCCGGCTTCTTCCAGGCCGGCGCCGTGTACCGCGCGACCGTCACCGACTCGCGCGGCATCCCGGACTGCTCGACGGTCGCGACGATCCGGCGCGCGCGGGCGTTGCCGGGGGCGGGCGTGAACCGCACCCGGCCTCTTGACACCGAGGTCTTGGCGATCACGGCGCTCGCGTCTCGCCCGAGCTCCGTGAAGGTCACTCGCTGCCCCGGCCGCGGCTTCAACTTCCAGGTGAGCGTGCGCTTGGTGCCGTGACCGCCCGTGCGCGCCGACACCGCCGGCGGCTCCATGATGTCCGCCGAATCCACTCCGGCGATCGTCGGCGATCCGGCTGCGGTGGTGACGGTCCACTGTCCGGCGGGCTTCTTGAGCGCCACATGGGTCGCGGCGCCGTCCGGGTCCTGGAGCACCACAGCGGTGCCGGTCTTGACAGGCGAGCCGTCGGCCGACGCCGCCACGTGCTGTCCATGCGGGCCGTCGAGGACGACCTTGGGAGCACCGCCATTGCCGCGGAACCGCAGCAGCGTTCCGGCACCGGACGCGCGCAGCTTGAGCTTCACCGGACCGCCCTGCGCGGCGTGGGCGCTCTTGGCGGCGCGGTAGGGCGCAACGTCGCACCCAGCCGCCATGAGCACGACACCGCCGTCGGGGAAGCGACGCGCGGCGCCGACGCGGAACCAGCCGAGCTGGCCGCACGCGGCCCAGCCGACGTTCGAGAGCACCATCTCGGCTCTTGCGAGGGTCGCACCGTACAGCTTCACGCTCGCGGTGCCCTCAGCCCCGGCCGTGGACCTCGACACCCAGCCCTCGAGCCCCGCGCTGAGGGCGAGCGACCCGCCGTTGAGGATCCCACCCGACGTGAAGTCCACGTGGATGGCCGCCCCGAAATTGAAGGCGCCGGTCGGGTACCACTCGAAATGCCCCTGCGCCACCGGTAGGCCGAGGACGCTGACGGCGCCCTGAGCCTTGATGAAGCCGCTCGGACTGAGCGCCATCGCGAAGCTGCCGTCGCTCTGGAGGAGCGGCGAGCCCCCGAGCGTCGGGCCGGCGGTGGTCGTGATCGCCCCGTCGGCCTGGACGGGCTGCGAGTGGAGGGCGAGCTCGAGCCGCTGGAGGAAGACGAGGTTCGACAACGGCGTGCGGACGCCGCGCAGGCTGGCCGTCGCCTCGATCAGCCTGCCCCCGTCGGTGAGCCAGTGGACGTTCGCCCTGAACGGGAAGAACGACTGGAAGAGGATCGCGCCGTCCGCCTCCCACCGTCCCAGCGCCGGTACCCAGGTCGCATCGATGCTCTCGACCCGGATGAGGCCGAGCGGGACGTTCCTGGCCTTGAACGTCAGCCCTCGGTGCTGGAGCCCGGTCGCGTTGTCGGTCAGCATCGAGACGTCGGCCGTGACCGACGGGCAGTTCTTGCCGCAGACTCGCTGCAGCGCCTCCATGAACGGCATCCGGGCCGCGCCCAGAACCTGTCCGACGGCGCCCTGCAGGAAGCGGAGCTTGATGTCGCCCTGGGCAGGGAGAGCGCCGAGCTGGGACGCCACGCCGGCCTGGAACTGCGCCAGGAAGCCGCCCACGATCTGCGACGAGGGTCCACTTGATCGCGCCCGCCTTGATGAGGCTGCCCTGCACGCCGACGGTGAACGCCGCACCGAGCGAGTCGAGCACGTGGTTCTTCGGATCGATGAAGAGCTGGCCGCCTGCGCTCGGCACGAACGCGATCCCGTTGATCCACAGCGTTCCGGACGACAGCCAGCCGCCGTTGTGCTCGGTGAAGCAGCCGATCGCCTGCACCGTCCCGAAGCCGACGGTCTGGTTACACGTGGGCGGGTTCGCGCCCTTCGACCCGTCGTCAGGCGGGGGTGGAGGAGGTGGAGGCGGCGGCGGGGGTGGAGGAGGAGGCGGCGGGGTATCGCCCCAGTCGGGCAGCTCGTCCGTGATGCCCGAGGTGGTGTTCGTGATGTTCGTGGCCGGCGCGAGCGGGCTCGGATCCATCGTGTAGATCTCTTGGTCGCCGTCGGCGCTGCTCTGGAACGCGATCCGGGTGCCGTCCGGCGAATAGGCCGGCTGGGCGTCGTAGACGCTGTTATTCGTGAGCTGGACGGGGTTGGTCCCGTCCGGGTCCATCGTCCAGATCTCCTTGGTGGTGTCGCTCGTCGCGGTGCCGGTTCCGGCCTCGAACGCGATCCGGGCGCCGCCCGGAGACCAGCTCGGGTTCTGGTAGTTGACGCCGACGGCGTTGGCTGAGCGGCGGGTTCCGGTCCCGGCGGTCGTGCCCGCGGGGATCGTGAAGACCTCGAGAGTCCCGTCGGAGTTGCTCTCGTAGGCGATCGTGGCCCCGTCGGGCGACCAGGCGGGTGCCCGGCTCGCCCCGGTTGTCGTGTCCGTCACCCGCCGGAGCGATCCCGACCCGTCCACGTTCCTCACGAACAGCTCGGGGCCGGTGGTGCCGCCGCCCATGGCGGTCTGGTTGCTCACGTAGACGATCTGGCTGCCGTCGGGGACCACGCCGGCTCGCTGTCCGGGCCCTCGATGCCGGTCACGGCCGCCTGGCCCGTGCCGTCGGCGTTCATCACCCAGATGTCGCCGCCGCGGGTGAAGGCGATCTTCGACCCGTCCGGCGAGTACGCCGGCTCGGTGTCGGCGACCAGGTTCGTCGTCAGGCGCCTCGGGTCGCTGCCGTCAGCGTTCGCGCTGTAGATCTCCTGGCTGCCGTCCCTGTTCGAGACGAAGACGACACGGCCGTTCGTGCCGGGGAACGCCGCGGAGGCGCCGCCCGCGAAGACGAGCGAGCAGGCGATCCCCAGCAGTAGCGCCACCGACCCCAGTGGACGTCGCATTGCCCCACTTGAGCACACAAACCTCACTAAAACCTCAACGGATGCCCGGATGAGGTCCTTCCGGGCACCCGCCAGGGTCTTACGAGGCGGGCTGGTACGTCAG
>CAWEHM010000024.1:0-30840 GCA_963808875.1 uncultured Thermoleophilaceae bacterium | reverse complement strand
AACTGTTCGAACCACTCTGGGCGGTGTTCATCGGCCGGGAGGCGGACTTTGGTGGTCGGGGCACCGGATCAGTATACCGGTAACCCTCCGTATTCGATTTGGCCGTATTCGGTCGTGTCGGAAAGGTGTCAGGGGCTCCAGAATCGCTAAGCAGTTGGTGCCCGATCGTTGTGGTTGGGTGCCCGATATGGCGTCAATGTCATCACTGTGCCGAGACGCCGTCCTGTTTGCTGGTGTGGCCCGACGGCCCAAAGCCTTTGCAGCACATGTTGGATAAGATCCTGGGTCAGTTTGATTCGGCGGCTGGTTTGGTCACGTAGCGGGCCCATGGCTGGGCTGCGATTTCAGCGTGGCGTTGGGTGGTGTTGTAGCTGTAGCCGAGGAGCTCGGCGACCAGGGGTGGTGGGGCTTCGACGACGAGGCTTTGCAGCGCGGTGTTGCGTGCTGCGAGTAGGTTGATGCCGAGGTCGCAACCGCGTCATGATGAAATTTGGGGCGAGGTGCCGGCCGGGCCGGCTGCTGGGGAATAGCCATGGTGTGGTCGCCACTCCGGCGGTTGCTCCCAGATTCTGCCTGCTGGCCATGTGGTTGGCGAGCAGGTCTGCGATCGGTTGCGGGACGGGGATTGGTTCTTGGCCAAGCGAGATCCGCATGTTGTTTTCGGTGATCGTGATTGCCGATGTCGGCAGGGCTGCGATCTTGGTCAGGGGCTGGCCGAACAGGAGCAGGAGGATTCCGGCGACACGGTAAGCCAGTGATTCGGAGTCGCCGTCAATAAGCTCTCGCAGCCATGCCAGACGCTGCTGCTGGGTGAGTGCGCGGCTGGGAGGGGGCCGCTGATGGGTGATCTGCACCGACTTGTTCACCCGGGTTTTCTTGGCCCAGGCCAGCAGGTTTCGGATTTTTAGTCTCGTGGTGGGACCGGATGCCAGCCACTCATCGACGTCTTGTTGTCGGCAGCTGGCCAGGGTGCGGTGATGTGCACTGTGCAGCCAGGTGAGAAACTTGATCGCTTCGGTGATCTCTTGTTTGGCGTATTGCGCGCCGGCAGCGGAGCTTTGTCCTGGAACCGATGCTTTACGTAACCGCCGTAGGTGATGCCACCTGGCGAATTGTTCCACCGGAGCGCGCACGGCCGGCTCGGTGACCGACTCGAGTTTCTCAACGAGCCAACGCTCGAACCGGGCCAGCGGTTCGTCGCGGGCAGCCAAGATGCCGGCGTGTTCGAGCAGGCTCCGCAGATGGTTGGTCGCGGTTCGGTACCGGCTTTGTCGAGGCCCTGATGGGTCAACGTGATCTCCCCGGAAGGCCAGTCCTGCCAGCAGTGCCTTCACTTTGGGCGAACGCTTCCAGGTCAGGATGCTGGCGGGCCGCTCGAACGCGGCACAGTGCTTCAACGATGGCAGCCATGGCGTGTGGGTCGTGCGCGCCGTCGATCATCGAAACGGTCAGATCGTCGCGAAGGGCGCAACGGGCACAGGTTCCGCGCCGGAGAAATTGCCTTCGTCCCCGCAGCGTCGGCAAGTGAAGTCTCCGGGAATCCCCGCGCACGACAAACAGATCGGCTGCCGATCTGCGTCGATGGCCAGGCCGGGAAGCACCCCGTTGTGGCGCACCCGGGGCAGACACCACGAATGCGCATCGAAGCAATACGATGAGTCAGGCCAGCATAACATAGCCTTGGAACACGGGACGCGCCTCCATCTCAGCCGAGAGCAGCGCCGGGTCGTCCATGGCGTGGCGGAGCAGCCCGCGCTCGCTGACCGAGCCCACCACCGTCTGCGGGTCGTGCGCCGAGACCACCGGCAGCTGCGACACCCGGTGCTCGTGCAGCAGCGCCACGGCGTCGCGCACCTGAGCGTGCGTCTCGACCGTCAGGAGCGGCGGGATGTCGCCCTCCGCGTGCTTGTGCCGCAGCACGTCCCCGACGGTCTGCTCCGCCTCGCGCTCGAGGAAGCCGTACTGGCGCATCCAGGCGTCGTTGAAGACCTTCGACAGGTACGAGCGGCCGCCGTCGGGGAGGATCACCGCCACCATGGCGGCCGGGTCGTCCACCTCGCGCGCCACCTGGTAGGCCGCGTACAGCGCGAGCCCGCCCGAGCCGCCGGCGAGGATGCCCTCGGTCTCGGCGAGCCTGCGAGTCCACAGGAACGAGTCCCGGTCCGACACCGTGATGTACCGGTCAACCACCGACGGGTCGTAGGTGTCCGGCCAGAAGTCCTCGCCCACGCCCTCGACGAGGTAGGGCTTCACGCCGTCCTCGCCGCCCGAGTAGATCGAGCCCACGGGGTCCGCGCCGATGATCCTGATGTCGGGGTTCTGCTCGCGCAGGTAGCGGCCCACCCCGGTGATCGTTCCGCCCGTGCCCACGCCCGCGACGAAGTGCGTGATCTGGCCGCCCGACTGCCGCCACAGCTCCGGGCCGGTGGTCCGGTAGTGCGCCTCGGGGTTCGCCTGGTTCTTGTACTGGTTCGGCTGGAACGCGCCCGGGATCTCCTCCGTGAGCCGGTCCGCCACGCGGTAGTACGACTCCGGCGACTCCGGCGGCACCTCGGTGGGCGCCACGACCACCTCGGCGCCGTACGCGCGCAGCAGGTCGATCTTCTCCTTCGACATCTTGTCCGGCATCACGGCGATCACGCGGTAGCCCTTCAACGCGGCCGCGATGGCCAGCCCGGTGCCGGTGTTGCCGCTCGTGGGCTCGACGATCGTCCCGCCGGGCTTCAGCTTGCCGTCCCGCTCCGCCGCCTCGATCAGGGCGATGGCGGCGCGATCCTTGATCGAGCCGCCCGGATTGAGCGCCTCGATTTTCGCCACGAGCTGCGGGCGGAGATCCCGTCCGAGCCGCGACAGCCGGACCAGCGGCGTGTCGCCCACAGCGTCGAGAATGGAGTCGCTGATCTCGACGCCTGTGCCCGAGGCGGTTTCCATCGCGCGTCCACGATATAGCCTGCTCGCCGGATGAAGGCGCTCGTGATCACCGAGCACGGGCCTCCTGACGTCATGCGCGTCCAGGAGCGACCCGATCCGGAGCCAGGACCCGGCGAGGTGCGCATCGCCGTGCGCGCGGCCGGCGTGAACTTCGCCGACCTGCTTGCGCGCGTCGGCCTCTACCAGGATGCGCCGAAGCCGCCCTGCGTGGTGGGCTACGAGGTGGCCGGGGACGTCGACGCGCTCGGCGAGGGCGTGGACGGCCTTCAGGTGGGCCAGCGCGTCATGGCCGCGTGCCGCTTCGGCGGCTACGCGCAGCTCGCGGTGGCGAAGGCAGACACCGTGCTGCCGCTGCCGGACGGCTGGAGCTACGCGGAGGGCGCCGCCATGCCGGTGACCTACTCGACCGCCTACGCCGGCCTGGTCCGGTACGGCGGCCTCCGCGCCGGCGAGCGCGTGCTGATCCAGGCGGCCGGCGGCGGTGTGGGGATCGCCGCGACCCAGATCGCCAAGCTGCTCGGCGCCGAGGTATACGGCACCGCCAGCCCGGCGAAGCACGAGGCGATCCGCGGGTTTGGCGTGGACCATCCGATCGACTACCGCACGCACGACGTGGTCGACGAGGTGCGCCGCGTAGCGGGCGAGAAGCACCCGATCGACCTGGCGTTCGACGCGATCGGCGGCCGCAGCTTCCGCCAGAGCTTCGCGCTGCTCCGCGCCGGCGGGCGGCTCGTCTGCTTCGGAGCGTCGGAGGTGCAGGCGGGCGAGCGGCGCAGCCCTGTGCGCGCGCTCCGCGTGCTCGCTCAGATGCCGCGCTTCAAGCCGCTCCGGCTGATGAACGAGTCGAAGTCCGTGATCGGCCTCAACATGCTCACGCTCTGGGACGAGCGCGGATCGCTCGTCGACCTGATCGAACCGCTCCGCGGTTGGATCGAGGACGGCAGCCTGCGGCCCGTGGTGGCCCAGGAGTTCCGGCTCGACGACGGCGCCGCCGCCCACCGGTACATACACGAGCGCGGGAACGTCGGGAAGGTCGTCCTGACGCTCTAGCCGACCGCCTGCTCGCGCCGCGGCAGCGTGGGCGGGTAGAGCGGCTCCCGCGCCGGCAGGTCGATCGTCGCGCGCGTGCCACGGCCCCGCTCCGAGTCGAGCGACACCGTGCCGCCCGCCTGCGAGACGATCCCGTACACGGTCGCGAGCCCGAGGCCCGTGCCGCTGCCGGGCGGCTTCGTCGTGAAGAAGGGGTCGAATGCCTTGGCCACCGTGTCCGCGCTCATCCCGGCGCCGGTGTCCTCGACGATCAGCCGGACGCCGTTGTCGAACTCGGTGGCCTGGATCGTCAGGCGGCCGCCGTCCGGCATCGCGTCGCGCGCGTTCACGGTCAGGTTCATGAGGAGCTGCGTGACCTGGCTGGGGTCGATCACCGTGGGAGGGAGCTCGCTCGCCACCCAGCAGCGCAGGTCGATGTGCTCGCCGATCGTGCGCCTCAGCATCGGCTCCATGTCGCGCACCACCTCCGCGAGATCGAGCGCGACCGCGTCCACCGGCCGCCGGCGGCTGAAGGCGAGCAGCTGGCGCACCAGCTCGGCGCCGCGCGCCGCGGCCTTCGAGAGCTCCTCGAGGTCGCGCCGCTGCCCGGCGTCGGTGGCGGCCTCGAGCGCGAAGTCCGCGTAGTTGAGGATCACCGCGAGCAGGTTGTTGAAGTCGTGCGCGACGCCGCCGGCGAGCTTCCCGACGCTCTCGAGCCGGCGCGACTGCTGCAGCTGCGCCTCGAGCTGCTCCTCGCGCGCCCGCGCCACCACCGCGCCGAGCACGTTCGCCACGGCCTGGATGAAGCTCACATCCGTGTGGCTCATGTCGGTCGCGCGCCCGTGCGCCACGGCCATTACGCCCCAGGAGCCGTCCTTGCGCTCGATCCGGGCGCAGATGGCCCGGCGGCTCAGCACCGTGGGCCGGCCGGCCCCGAGCGAGTCGATTCCCAGCGCCGCGAGGTCCAGCTGCGCAGCCCCGCCGCCAGACTCGGCCCGCAGGAGAAGGTCGCGGCCGCCGGGCGCGAGCTCGAGCACGGCCACGCGGTCGGCGCTCAGGCTGTCCGCCACCACCTTCACCGCCAGCTCCATCAGGCCCTGCTCGTCCCCGTTCGCCACCGCCTGCCTGCCGAGGTCGGCGACGGTGGCCTGCTGCTCGGCCTTGCGCGCCAGCTCGTCCGCGACGTCGCGCAGGACCGCGGCCTGTGCCTCGCGGCGCACCGCGATGAGCCACCGCACGACGCCGGCCATGACGGCGGCCACGGCCAGCGTGAGCGCCACGGCGATCAGGTCCCCGGTCAGCGACCCGTATAGGAGCAGCCCGAGCGCGCACATGGCCGCCACGGCGGGGAGCAGCATCGTGAGCCGGTCCTCGCCACTCGGGGCGGAGTCGGTCGTCCGCGGCGTCCAGGCGGCGAGCGCGACCGACGCCGCCCCGAGCACATACGGAAGGTCGGCCGCCGAGCCCGAGTGATAGCTGTCGTTCGCGACCAGGTAGGTCCAGAGCGTGTCGCCGAGCGCCGAGCCGAGCACGGCCAGCGCCAGGAGGCCCCAGCGCGTGTCCGGCTCCCACCGCCGCAGAGCGAGGAACACCATCGCCGCCACCACGAGCAGGACGTCCATGGCCGGATACGCCAGGAGCGTGATCTGGGTGTGGAGCGGCTCGTCCGCGGTCGACACGTGGGGGAGAAGCAGCTGGCTCGCGATCGCGCTCACCGCACAGGCCGGGATCACGGCGTCCAGCCAGGTGGTCGCGGGGATGTGCGGCCGCTCGGCCCTCAGGAGCGCCACGATCGCCGCGAACAGAAGGAGGTAGTAGGGCAGCCAGAGCGCGTCCGCCAGCGACGGGTACGGCGGCGCCGCCTCGCCCTCGTAGACCGCCGCCCAGAGGATGAAGCCGGCTCCGGAGCTGATGATTCCGAGACCGAGCAGCGTCCACGCGAGGCGCTCGCGACGCCTATACGCGGCCCGCGCGATGCACGAGCACCCGGCCGCGACGTTCAGAACGCCGATCGGCCACCACGAGGCGGGGTCCACCGGCAGCCCGAGCAGCTCCCCGCCGCCCACGAGCAGGACGGCGTAGACCGCGGCGCAGGCGACCAGCGCCGTCAGCAGGGCGCGCACCCAGGTGGGAGCAGCCCGATCGACGTATCTGGGGGAGGACATGGGCGTCGTTACACCTGCGAATCGGACCTCACGCCCTCTTTCTTGAATGTGTACGCTTGCTCGGCATGTCGTTCCGAGCGGCCCTCCGACTTCTTCTCCTCCTCCCCCTTCGGGGGGAATAGCGCGTGGCGGCCGCCGATTGCCGCACATCAAGGGGATTTCAGGAAGGCCGAAGAAAGAGTTAGGAACGACATGGACCGCACCGAGCAGAAGCGCGTAAAGATCTTCGACACGACCCTGCGCGACGGCGAGCAGTCGCCGGGGATCTCGCTCAACAGGCAGGAGAAGCTCGAGATCGCCCACCAGCTCGCGCGGCTCGGCGTGGACATCATCGAGGCCGGCTTCCCGATCTCCTCGCCGGGGGACTTCGAGGCGGTGCAGGCGATCGCGCGCGATGTCCATGGCCCGGTCATCTGCGGCCTGGCCCGCGCGAACGCGCAGGACGTGGACGCCGCGTGGAACGCCGTCAAGGACTCCGAGCGGCCGCGCATCCACACCTTCATCTCCACCAGCGACATCCACATCGAGCACCAGCTTCAGTCCTCTCGTGAGGACGTGAAGGGACAGGCCCGCGCGGCGGTGGCCCAGGCGCGCGAGCACTGCGAGGACGTGGAGTTCTCGCCGATGGACGCCACGCGCTCCGAGCTCGAGTTCACGGCCGAGGTGCTGCGGATCGCGCTCGACGAGGGCGCCACCACGATCAACGTGCCGGACACCGTGGGCTACGCGATGCCCGAGGAGTACGCGGCGATGTGGCTCGAGCTGTACCGGATGGTCCCGGGCCTGGCCGACGTGACCACGTCGGTGCATTGCCACGACGACCTCGGCGTGGCGGTGGCGAACTCGTTCGCCGGCGTCGTGGCGGGCTGCCGCCAGGTGGAGTGCGCCATCAACGGCATCGGGGAGCGGGCCGGCAATGCATCGCTCGAGGAGATCGTGATGCTGCTGCACGTACGCGAGGCCGCGCACGGCCTATGGACGGGCGTGGACACGCGCGAGATCGCGCGGACCAGCCGGATGGTGTCGCGCCTGACCGGTTACCAGGTGCAGCCGAACAAGGCGATCGTGGGCCGGAACGCGTTCGCGCACGAGTCCGGCATCCACCAGGACGGCGTGCTCAAGGAGCGCACCACCTACGAGATCATGGACGCCACGACGATCGGGCTCGAGGCGAACTCGCTCGTGCTCGGGAAGCACTCGGGCCGGCACGCGCTGCGCAACGCGCTCGAGGAGCTGGGCTTCAAGGTCGACGGCGCCGCCCTCAACACCGCCTTCAAGCGCTTCAAGGAGCTGGCGGACAAGAAGAAGAAGGTCACTGCGCTCGACCTCGAGGCGATCGTCTCCGACGAGATGAAGCAGGCCCCTGCGGCGTACGAGCTGGTCTCGTTCGACATCGAGGCGTCCTCGACGCGGTCCCCGCTCGCGCGCGTGAGCGTGCGGCTGCCCGACGGCGAGGTGGAGTCCGGCAGCTTCACCGGAGACGGCCCGGTGGATGCCTTCTTCAGCGCCCTCAACGCCGCCACCGGCCACGAGGCGCGCTTACGCGAGTACCACGTCTCGGCGGTGACCGGCGGGCGCGACGCGCTCGGCGAGGTCACCGTCCTCCTCGAGCTGGGCGGCCAGGTGTCCTCCGGCGTCGGCGTCTCGACCGACATCCTCGAGGCGTCCGGCAAGGCCTATCTGCGCGCTCTCTCGACCGCCCTGGCGAAGGACGTGGCCGCCGAGGCGGAGCGCATGCTCGAGCGCGAGGCCAAGAAGACACCTACCCCGTAGGGGCTTCCGGCCCCGCCGTCTGCTGTGCCCTCGCGGTCGGTCCCGCCTGGAACAAATACGATCGCGGCGCCTTGGCCGCCGAGTCCTTCACGATGCGCGACGGTGAACGCACCATCCGCTTCGGGGAGGGCTCGGCGGCCGAGGCGACCCGGTCTCCTGTCGGAGCACGGCTTCGGCGAATACACACTGCTGACCACGCCGCGTGCGGCAGGCAGCGCGCCGCTCGAGCCCGCTCGGACGATCGAGGTGCCGTCGGGGCTCGTGGACGAGATCTCCGCCGCTCTCCTGCCGGAGGCGGGGGACGGGCCGCTCGTGGCGCTCGGCGGAGGCCGCGTGATCGACACGGCCAAGGCGATCGCCGGCGTGACCGGAGCACCGGTCGCGGCGATCCCGACGACGCTGTCCGGGGCCGAGCTCACGCCGTTCCACCGGACGCCGGCCGGAGTCGAGGGCGCGCGGATGGTCAGGCCGTCGCTCGTGGTGGCCGACCCGCGGCTGATGGCATCCCAGGCCGGGCGCGAGCTGTGGGCCAGCGCGATGAACGCGCTCGCGCACGGGATGGAGGCGCTCTACACGCCGCTCGCCAACCCGGTCGCGGAGGCTGCGGCGCTGCGAGGCGCGCGGGCGATCTTCGACGAGGACCTGGCGCTCGGGGCGTTCCTGTGCGGCTGGGCATCCGGGATGACCGGCTTCGCGGTGCACCACGCGACCTGCCAGCTCCTGGTGCGAACGGCCGGCTCGCCGCACGCGCAGACGAACGCCGTGATGCTGCCGCATTTCGCGGGCCTGATGGCCTCGCGCGTGCCGGGCGTGATGGGCGAGCTCGCGCGTGCGCTCGGCGACCCGGACGGCGACCCGTCCGCCGCCGCCGGCCGCGCGGCAAAGCTCTCGGCGCGCTCCGGCCACACCCGCCTGGCCACGCTCGGGGTAGGGGAGGAGCACCTGCCGCCGGTCGCCGCGGCGGTCATGCGGCACCCCGCGCTCGCCAACACGCCGGACCCGCCGGGCGAGGACGAGCTGCTCGCGCTGCTGCGCGCCGCGCTGTAGCCGCAACTCCGCGCGCCGGCCGTTGTTTGCTCAGCATGCGGCGATCGGTCCTGGTGGTGCTGCTCGCGGGCCTGGCGGTGCCCTGCACGCCCGCGCTCGCGGCGACCGTCCGGCTCAACGAGCAAACGGGCGTCCTCGAGTACCGCGCCGCGCCGGGCGAGCGGAACCACGTCCGGATCTCGGTATCCCACGACGAGCCGTACGGAGGACACGATTTCGCCTACTACTCGGTGGAGGACTCGGCTCCGATCAAGGCCGGGACGGGTTGCAGGCGCGCGCATAGGGGCCGGCGGCAGTTCGTCAGGTGCGACGTGGACACCTTCGGGGCGGTCCGCGCCGTGGTGAGGCTCGGCGACCGCAACGACGTCGTCCGCGGTGGCCCGGAGGCCGACGTGCTGCTCGGCGGGCCCGGGACGGACGTCCTGTCCGGTGGTGGCGGTGTGGACCGGCTCCTCGCTGGTGCGTTTGGGATGAGCGTGGCCCGGACGGCGGACCGTCTCGTCGGAGGCGCCCAGAGCGACCTCCTGACCGGAAGCGCGGGGCCGAACCTCATGGACGGAGGCCCCGGAGTCGACAAGGTCGACGCCGGCCGCGGCCGCGACATCATCCAGGCGCGCGACGGCGCCATCGAGCAGCTGCACTGCGGCGGCGGAGAGGACAGCGCGATCACGGACGGGATCGACTATCCGCTCGCGTGCGAGCACCACGAGCCGTATTCGAGGCCTTCGCCCGTCCCGCTCGCGTTCTTCACGGGGCCGACGGGCAGCGCGCAGGTGTCGCTGCTCCTCGGGTGCCGCGAGGCGCACCCGGCCGCATGCGGAGGGACCGTCCAGCTCGAGCTCGACGGCAGAGCGCTGAGCGAGGAGCGACCGTTCACGTTCGCGAACCGGCATCGCTTCGTAGTGCCGCTCGACACGTCCGAGCCGATGTCCGCGGACTGGGATCGGCTGGTGGTCCGCATCCGCGGACGCAGCGCGGACGGCGCGCCGACGGACGACCGCTACCCCCTCCAGACGATGCTGGTGGGCGATCCCTTCCTGCTCCCGTTCTAGGCGCTGATCCTCGCCGCGGGCCGCCGCGGCTCGGGCGCCGTCGGGCGCAGCTTGGGCGCCGGCTGGAGCTTCCGCTGCTCCTGGCGCTCCGGGGAGATGAGCACGACGTTCCAGGCGAGGCCCACGCGCTTCATGGCGCGGATCACGAGGCCGCCGATGTCGATCTCCCACCAGCGCAGCCCGTGCATCGCGGAGCGCGGGAAGGCGTGGTGGTTGTGGTGCCAGGACTCGCCCATCGTCGGGAGGGCGAGCCAGAACACGTTCGTGGACCTGTCGTCGGTCGGGAAGCGGCGCCGGCCGAAGAAGTGGCAGATCGAGTTGATCGAAAAGGTGAGGTGGTGAACCATGAACACCCGCACGAGGCCCGCCCAGAAGAAGGCGGTGAGCGCGGCGGTCAGGGTGCCTCCGATCAGCCATCCGATCGCGGCCGGGATGACCAGGCCGAGCGTCACCCAGAGCGGGAAGTACCTGGAGATGAAGCGCATGCCGCGGTCCTCGACCAGGTCGGGCGCGTACTTCTCGGCGTCCACGGCGGTCGCGTGGTGGAAGAGCCAGCCCACGTGCGCGTGCCAGAGGCCGCGCATCGGGCCGGGCGTCTCGCCGTCGTGGTCGACGTGCGGGCTGTGCGGGTCGCCCTCCTCGTCGGCGTGCGCATGGTGCTTGCGGTGGTCCGAGACCCAGCCGATCACCGGCCCCTCGACCGCCAGCGAGCCCATGACCGCGTAGGCGTACTCGAGCCACCTGTGCGTCGCGAAGGCGCGGTGGGTGAGGAGGCGGTGGTACCCGACCGTGATGCCGATCGTGGACACGGCGTAGATCGCCAGGAGCAGGATCAGGTCGAGCGGGCCGACCAGGCTGTTCCAGAGCATGGGGATCGCCGCGATGAAGGCGACGAAGGGCAGGAGGACGGCGGCGATGTTGATGTTGCGGTGCGCTCTGGTCATCGACTCTGAAGGCTACGCACCATAAGAGCGCCCTGTTACACATATCGGCCACGACCAGAGAGGCAGTTCTTGTAGGTTTCTCACAAATGGTTGCCGAGCATCCGTGGGAGGGACTGCCGCCGGAGGTCGCCGACGTGCTGCGCCCCGAGCTGCCCGCCCTCGCGGACGAGATCGTCGCCGAGCTGAGCCGCGGCGTCCCCGACTATGCGCGCCCGCTCGAGGGGCCCTTCGGACAGGCGCTGAGGGCCGGGGTGGAGGAGGCGCTCGGCCGGTTCACGCTCTTCGTGGCCGACCCGAAGGCCGATCCCGACGCCGGCCGGGAGGTCTATCTGAACCTCGGCCGCGGCGAGATGCGTGCCGGCCGCAGCCTCGACGCCCTGCTGGCCGCGTACCGGCTCGGCGCGCGGGTGGCCTGGCGGCGACTTGCCGCGGCAGGCGAGCGAGCCGGGCTTCCGCCGCGCACTCTGTACACGCTGGCCGAGGCCATCTTCGCCTACATCGACGAGCTCTCGGCCTACTCGATCGAGGGCTACGCGCGCGAGCAGGCGGCCGCGGCGGGCGCCCTGCAGCGTCGCCGCCAGCGGCTCGCCGCTCTGCTCGTCCAGGACCCGCCGGCGGCGCCGGCCACCGTCCAGGCGGCGGCCTCGAACGCCGGGCTACGGATCCCGCGCAGCGTCTGCGTGCTGGTGGTGGAGTCGGATGAGAGCAGCGAGGGCGCTGAGCGGCTGGCCGTTCGCCTCGGCCCGGATGCGCTGGTCACGCACCAGCCCCCGCTCAACGTGGCGCTGGTCCCGGCGCCCGCGCGGCGGGAGGAGCTGGAGGCGGCGGTTCGCGGCAGAAGGGCGTCGATCGGGCCGGAGGTGTCGTGGCAGGAGGCGGCGCTCAGCTTCGCCCGCGCGCGCGAGGTGCTGCGGCTTGCCGGCGAGGGCGGCATCGACGGCGACGAGGCGCTCATCGTGGCCGAGCGGCATCAGCTGTCGCTCCTGCTCGGCGCCGACCGGCGGCTCGCCCGCGACGTGGCCGAGTCGGCCCTGGCCCCGCTCGACTCCGAGACGGAGCTGTCGCGCGAGCGGCTCGGCTCGACGCTCGACGCCTGGCTCCGGCACCGCGGCCGCACCGAGGCCGTGGCGAAGGCGCTCCACGTGCATCCCCAGACGGTCCGCTACCGGCTTGCGCGCCTCCGCGAGCTGTTCGGATCGCGGCTCGACGACCCGGACGGCCGCTTCGAGCTCGAGCTCGCGCTGCGCGCGCGGCGCATAGCGGGGTAGCATGCCGACCGGATGCCGGGTCCGCTCGAAGGTCGTGTAGCGGTCGTGACAGGCGCCTCCTCCGGAATCGGGGAGGCGACCGTGCGCGCGCTTGTCGGACGCGGGCGCCGCCGTGGCGCTATGCGCCCGCCGCGCGGACCGGCTCGAGGCGCTCGCGGAGAGCCTCGACGGACCGACGTTCGTCCGCGCCGTCGACATCTCCGACGAGGAGCAGGCCACCGGCTTCATCGATGACGCCGCCGGCGAGCTGGGCGGCCTCCACGTCCTCGTGAACAACGCCGGGCTGATGCTGCTCGGCCCGGTCTCGCGACCAGACGACCGAGGACTGGCGCCGGATGGTCGGCGTGAACCTGCTCGGGCTCCTCTACTGCACGCACGCCGCGCTGCCGCTGATCGCGCGGAACGGGGGAGGCGACATCGTGAACGTCTCCTCGGTGGCGGGCCGCCGCGCCGACGCCGGCGCCGCCGTCTACAACATGACCAAGTTCGGCGTGCACGCGTTCTCCGAGGCGCTCCGCCAGGAGGCGCTCCATGTGAAGGTGCGCGTCACCACCGTGGCGCCGGGCTTCGTCGAGACCGAGCTCCAGGGTCACAATACGAACCCGGTCGTGCGGCGCGCGACGGAGCGCTCACGCGAGCAGATCGGCGAGGTCCTGAAGCCCGAGGACATCGCCGCCGAGATCCTTCACGCCGTGACCCGCCCGCCGCACGTGTGCGTGAACGAGGTCGTGGTGCGGCCCGACCGGCCAGGCGCGCTAGGCGCGCAGCTTCCGGACCGCCCGCTTTCCGATGCACGATGGCGGCGGCCCGCGCCCGCGCGTCGCTCCAGCCGTCCACGTTCACGCGCACCTTGAGCGATCTTGTTGTGGTCGTAGGCCACGAGCTGGTTGCGCCCGCGCGTCCACCAGGCACCCGCGCCGCCGTAGGCGGAGTCCTCGCCGACGCCCTTGATCTGGCGCGCCTTCAGCTCCGGGATTCGCGTTGTAGTACTCGTGCTGCTCCGCGAGCAGGTTGTAGTAGCGGAGCTGCGCCTTCGGGGCCGTGTCCACGAAGAGCTTCACGTGCGTCCCCGAGCCGTCCCACTCGCAGATGCTGAGATCCAGCGAGTTGTTCGCGCGAGGGCTTCAGAGCGCGTGACTGGACGCTCCGGCCCACGAATGCCTGCGACAGCGTCCTGCACGCGTTGACCTTCATGGTGCCGCTCTCGCCGGGCTCGCGCACGGCGTTGCTCTTGAAGGCGGTGGTGCGGAGCTTGTAGTCGCTCCCGCTGCTCGTTGTCGTCGTCGCCGCCGCAGCCGGCCACGAGCAGCGGCTGCAGCTAGTATCACGTACAGAAGTACGTGATAACGTACGCGAGGCAATGTCCGCCGAAAATGGCTCATTCGGTGTGCGTCTGAAGGCCCTCCGCGAGGGCATGGACCTCTCCCTGCGTGACCTGGCCGACCGCAGTGGCGTCTCTGCCCCGATGCTTTCCCAGGTCGAGAGGGGCGAAACGAGTCCCACGCTAGCCGTGGCCGAGCGGATCGCCTTTGGGCTTGAGTTAAGCCTGTCGCAGCTGCTGCGCCTCGACGAGGGCGACGGCGTGAGCGTCGTCCGCTCGGACGAGCGCCGCCGTGCCGGCGGCAGCGCAGCACTGCTACGAGGTGCTCACGCCGCCGCTGCCCCGGCCTGCGTGCCGAGGTATCGCTGCACACGCTCGCGCCCGGGCGCAGCCACGGCCGGCCCCGACGACCCGCCCATGCACGAGGCCGGCAGCCGCGAGACGGCGATCGTGGAGCGCGGGCCGGTGCGGTTCGTCTGCGGGGGCGCGGCGCACGACCTGGAGGACGGCGACTCGGTGACCTTCGACGCCGACCTTCCCCACCACTTCGAGAACCCCGGCGACGGCCGAGGCGAGCTTCTACGCCGATCGTCGCGGCCGGCCTGAGGAGGAGCTAGCCAGTGCCGAGGACTCTCTTCGACAAGATCTGGGACGCGCACGAGGTCGCCGACGCGCTCCTCTACATCGACCTCCACCTCGTGCACGAGGTGACCTCGGCGCAGGCGTTCGAGGCGCTGCGGCTGGCGGGCCGCCCGGTCCGCCGCCCCGACCGCACGCTCGCCACCGCGGACCACAACGTGCCGACCGACGGCTCCACCTCGGCGCAGCAGATCCGCGACCAGCTCTCGCGCGTCCAGGTGGAGACGCTCGAGCGGAACGCCCGCGAGTTCGGCATCCCCGTCTACTCGATCGGCTCGCGGCGCCAGGGCATCGTGCACGTGATCGGGCCGGAGATCGGCGTGACACAGCCCGGCATGACGATCGTGTGCGGCGACTCGCACACCTCCACCCACGGCGCCTTCGGCGCGCTCGCCTTCGGCATCGGCACGAGCGAGGTGGAGCACGTGCTCGCCACCCAGACGCTCCAGCAGCGCAAGCCGCGGTCGATGCTGATCCGCTACGAGGGCGACCTCGGCTACGGCGTGACCGCGAAGGACCTGATCCTGGCCACCATCGGCCAGATGGGCGTCGACGGCGGCGTGGGGCACGTGATCGAGTACGCCGGCCCCGCGATCGAGAGGCTGTCGATGGAGGGCCGCATGACCGTCTGCAACATGACGATCGAGGGCGGCGGCCGCGCCGGGATGATCGCGCCCGACGACACCACCTTCGAGTGGGTCGAGGGCCGCGAGGCCGCGCCGGACCCGCTGCCGCTCGACGACTGGCGCGAGCTCCGCACCGACGACGGGCGCGAGCTTCGACAGGGAGGTCGTCGTGGACGCCTCGGCGATCTCGCCGCAGGTCACCTGGGGCACGACGCCCGGGATGGTCGTGGGCGTGACCGACGCGGTGCCGGAGCCGGCCGGCGAGGGCGACGAGCGGGCGCTCGAGTACATGGCCCTCGAGCCGGGCACGCCGATGTCCGAGATCGCCCTCGACCGCGTGTTCATCGGCTCGTGCACCAACTCGCGCATCGGCGACCTCCGCGAGGCGGCTGAGGTGGTGAAGGGCCGGCGCGTGGCGTCGAGCGTCGACGCCATGGTCGTGCCGGGGTCGCAGCAGGTGAAGGCGCAGGCCGAGGCGGAGGGGCTCGACGAGGTGTTCCGCGCCGCCGGCTTCGACTGGCGCTCGGCGGGCTGCTCGATGTGCCTCGGCATGAACCCGGACATCGCGGCGCCGGGCGAGCGCGTGGCGTCCACGTCCAACCGCAACTTCGAGGGCCGCCAGGGCCGCGGCGCGCGCTCTCACCTCGTGAGCCCGAAGATGGCCGCGGCGGCTGCCATCGAGGGGCGCTTCGTCGACATCAGGGAGTGGTCGTGAAGAGGATCAGCGTCATCGAGGGCGGCGTGTCGGTGCTCGACCGGAACAACGTCGACACGGACCAGATCATCCCGAAGCAGTTCCTGAAGCGGGTGGAGCGCACCGGCTTCGGCGAGTTCCTCTTCTATGACTGGGCCAAACAGCCGGGCTGGGAGCTGCCGAAGAACCCGATCCTGGCCACCGGCCGCAACTTCGGCTCCGGCTCGTCGCGCGAGCACGCGCCCTGGGCGCTCGAGGACTACGGCTTCGAGGCGGTCGTGGCGCCGAGCTTCGCGGACATCTTCTACTCCAACTGCACCAAGATCGGACTGCTCCCGGTGCGCGCTCACCGAGGAGCGAGGTGAAGGCCGTGATGGCCGCCGGCCACGCGACGATCGACCTCGCCGCGCAGACGCGTGACGCTGGGACGGGGGAGAGGCGTCGTTCGATATCGATCCCGAGACGAAGCGCCGTCTGCTCGACGGCCTCGACGACATCGGCGTGACGCTCCAGCAGGCGGACGCGATCGACCGCTACGAGGCCGAGCGCGAGCGCTCCGGCCCCGTCACGACCGCGCTGGCATGACCAGCGCGGCTGGGACGCGGCGGCGTACCACCGCGTCTCGGCGCCGCAGGTCGAGTGGGCGGAGAAGGTGCTGGAGCGGCTGCCGCTCGGCGGCGACGAGACGGTGCTCGACGCGGGCTGCGGCTCGGGCAGCGTCACCCAGCTCCTGCTCGACCGGCTGCCGCGCGGCCACGTGGTGGCCGTGGACTCGTCGCGAGTCGATGGTGGAGCACGCGCGCGAGGCGCTCGACCCGGAGCGCACCACCGTCCTCCAGGCGGACCTGACCGAGCTCGAGCTCGACGAGCCGGTGGACGCGGCGTTCTCGAACGCCGTCTTCCACTGGATCCCCGACCACGACGCGCTGTTCGCGCGCCTGCACGCGGCGCTCCGGCCGGGTGGGCCGCTGGTGGCCCAGTGCGGCGGGGAGGGCAACGTGGCGCGCTTCCACGCGGCGGCGCGCGAGGTCGCCGCCGAGCGAGCCCTACGCCGAGCACCTCGCCGGCTGGACCGGCCCGTGGAACTTCGCCGGCGCCGAGGAGACCGCCGAGCGGCTCGAGCGAGCCGGCTTCGCGGAGATCGACACCTGGCTCGAGCCCTATCCGATCACCCCGGAGGACCCGACCGGCTTCCTGACGCACGGTCTGCCTCGGCCCGCACCTCCGAGCAGCTGCCGGAGGAGCTCCGCGCCGGCTACGTCGGAGGCCGTGCTGCGAGCGCGCCGGATCCGAGCTGGACTACGTGCGGCTCAATATCGACGCGAAAAAGCCCCGCTAGAGCGCAAGAAACCGTGCAGTATCGGACGTTCGTCCGCCGCGCGCGGTTGTCTGTTGACTTGTCCCTCACCCGGGGGGATATTGCGCCCATGGCAGGGGTGCCTGTCCGCGTGTTGATCGCGGACGATCAGCAGTTGGCGGCGGCTGGAACGACCGCTGCGCTCGATTCCGGCGGACGGATTCGAGCTGGTGGGCGTGGCCGCGAGCGCGCGCGCGGGCCGCCGAGCTTGCCGAGGCCGAGCATCCGGACGTGGCGCTCGTGAACGCGCGCGTGCCCGGCGGGGGCGACGACGCGGTGCGGCGCGATCCTCGCGGCCTCGCCGGACACGCGCGTGCTCGCGCACTCCGGCGAGACGCGACCACTCCGAGGTCGTGGCCATGCTCAGGGCGGGCGCCGGCGGCTTCGTGGTGCGCGACGCGCCGCCGCGGAAGCTGATGGCGGCGCTGCGCGCGGCTGCGGCAGGGCGACACGATCTTCGACGGCACGGTCAACGGCGCCGTCCTCCGCGAGCTGATGGACCAGGTGCACGCTGCGAACCGCGGCCACGAGGCGATGATCACGAAGCGCGCCCGGATCCGGCGCGTGTCGCTGGACGCGAGGAGTTCGACATCGTGTTCCAGCCGATCGTCGCGCTCGACTCGCGCGACGGTCGTGGGCTACGAGGCGCTGTCGCGCTTCTCCGGCCGAGCCGGACCGCGGGCCCGACGAGTGGTTCGCCGAGGCGCACGAGGTGGGGCTCGGGCCGGAGCTCGAGCTCGCGGCGATCCGGCTCGCCTGCGAGCGCTCGCACGACCTCCCCGAGGGCATGTTCATGGCGGTCAACGTCTCGCCGGTCACGGCGGAGCGGCCGGAGCTGCTGGCGCTGCTGGCCGGCTGCGACGTCAGCGAGGTGGTGCTCGAGGTGACCGAGCACGCGCAGGTGGAGGACTACCGCCGCTTCCGGGTGGCGATCGCCCGCGTGCGCGAGCTGGGCGCGCGCCTGGCGGTGGACGACGCCGGGGCCGGCTTCTCGAGCCTGCGCCACATCCTGGAGCTGGACGCCGAGCTGATCAAGCTGGACGGCTCGCTCACCCGCTCGCTCGAGGACGACCCGCGCCGCCGCTCGCTCGCCGCCGCCCTGATCGAGTTCGGCCGCGAGAGCGGCGCCTCGGTCCTCGCCGAGCACATCGAGTCCGAGCTGCAGCTCGTCGAGCTGCGCCGCCTCGGCGTGACCTACGGCCAGGGCTACCACCTGGGCCGCCCGCAGCGCCTGCCGGCCGCGGCGGCCTAGTTCTGCGCCTCGGCCTCCCGTCGCGCCGCGTCGACGTCCCAGTAGAGCGCCATGCGCACGACCTTCCCGTCCCGCAGCGTCCACAGCGTTGCGGTGTCCGCGCTCACGTCGGCGCCGCTCTCCCTGCCGCGACCCGACGATGCGATTGCTGACCAGCACCTTGTCGCCGTAGTCGGTGATCTCCTCGGGTATCGAGCGGAAGTCGGTCCAGGCGCTCAGGGTCGCGCGCCAGGTCTCCCACATCGCGGGTATCCCGGTGACCCTCGTCTGATGCGGCCAGTCCACCATCTCGAAATCGATGTCGGGGTCGAAGTCGTCGACGTTCGAGAAGTCGCCGCGAGCCCATCCCTCGTAGATCGCGCCGGACGATCTCGACGTTGTCCTCGGCCATCGCGGATGAGTATCTAGGATCCGCCGCCGTGGCCAAGCGAATCGTCCTCCTGCCCGGTGACGGCATCGGGCCCGAGATCATGGCCGCGGCGCGCGAGCTCCTCGACGCGGTCGGTGAGTTCGAGTTCGACGAGCGGCTCGTGGGCGGAGCTTCGATCGACGCCCACGGCACGGCGCTCACGGACGAGGTGCTCGACGCCTGCCGGAGCGCGGACGCCGTCCTGCTCGCGGCCGTGGGCGGGCCGAAGTGGGACACCACCGACCCGGACGCGCCCCGCCCCGAGCAGGGGCTCCTCGGCCTCCGCAAGGAGCTCGGCCTGTTCGCGAACCTGCGCCCGGTCAGGCCGAGCCCCGCGCTGCTCGACTCGAGCCCGCTCAAGCGCGACCGGATCGAGGGCGTGGACCTCCTGGTGGTCCGCGAGCTCACCGGCGGCATCTACTTCGGCGACCGCGGCCTCGACGGCGACACCGCGCACGACACCTGCGTGTACACGCGTGGGCGAGGTCGAGCGGATCGCGCGCGTGGCCTTCCGGCTCGCGCGGAGGAAGGTGACGAGCGTGGACAAGGCGAACATCCTGGAGACCTCGCGCCTGTGGCGGAAGACCGTCGAGCGGGTGGCCGAGGACCAGGACGATCCCGTTGGAGCACATGCTCGTGGACAACGCCGCCATGCAGCTCGTATCGCGACCCGCGGAGTTCGACGTGCTCCTGACCGAGAACCTGTTCGGCGACATCCTCAGCGACGAGGCCGCCATGCTCACCGGCTCGCTCGGAATGCTGCCGAGCGCGTCGCTGGGCGAATCCGGCCCGGGCCTGTTCGAGCCGGTGCACGGCTCGGCGCCCGACATCGCCGGCACCGGCGGGCGAACCCGCTCGCGATGTTCGGCTCCGTGGCGATGATGCTGCGCCACGGACTGGCTATGGAAGACGCCGCGGCTGCCGTAGAATCGGCCGTGGACCTCGCGCTCGGAAAGGGCCTCCGGACTCAGGACCTGGGCGGGGACGCATCGACAGAGGCCGCCACCCGGGCGGTCCTCACGAACCTCTAGGAGCACCCGTACGTGAACACCGCCGACCTCATTTGGCTGAACGGAGAGTTCGTCGCCTGGGAGGACGCGAAGGTACACGTACTCACGCACGCCCTTCACTACGGCACCGGGGTGTTCGAGGGGATCCGGGCGTACGAGACGCCGAACGGCACCGCGATCTTCCGCAACCAGGACCACCTGGACCGGCTCGAGAAGTCGGCCAAGCTCTACTACATGGACCTGCCCTACACGAAGGAGCAGCTCCGCGAGGTCACGCACGAGCTGATCGCCCGCAACGGCTTCAAGAGCTGCTACATCCGCCCGCTCGTGTGGCGCGGCTACGGCCCGATGGGGCTCAACCCGCTCGACAACCCGGTCGAGGCGATGGTGGCCGTGTGGGAGTGGGGCGCCTACCTCGGCGAGGAGGGCAAGCGGAACGGCGTGCGCGCCCGCGTGTCGTCCTATCGCCGCATCTCCTCCGAGTCGCTGATCCCGCACTCGAAGGCGTCGGGCCAGTACCTCAACTCCGTGCTCGCGAAGATCGAGTCGGTCAAGGCCGGCTACGAGGAGGCGATCCTCCTCGACGACAACGGCTACGTCTGCGAGGGCACGGGCGAGAACGTCTTCGTCATCAAGGACGGGGTGATCCACACGCCCGGTCAGGCGGACGGGATCCTCGACGGCATCAACCGCAAGTCGTGCATCCAGATCGCGCGCGATCTCGGCTATGAGGTGATCGAGCGGAACATCGCCCGCGCCGAGCTGGCGCTCGCCGACGAGGTGTTCCTCACCGGCACGGCCGCGGAGCTCACGCCGATGCGCGAGATCGACGACATCGAGATCGGCCCGCCCGGCCCGATCACGCGCGAGGTCCAGGGCGTCTTCGAGGACGCGCTGTGCGGCCGCGACGCCCGCTACGCGGACTGGCTCGATCTCGTGCCGGTGCCTTCTCAGGCTTGAACGTCACCGTCTATGACACCACGCTCCGCGACGGGATGCAGGGCGAGGGGATGTCGCTGTCCGTGGACGAGAAGGTCCGCGTGGCGCACGCGCTCGACGACCTCGGCGTGCACATGATCGAGGCCGGCTTCCCCGCCTCGAACCCGAAGGAGGAGGCGCTCTTCGACCTGCTCGCGAAGGAGAGCTTTTCCACGTCGGAGATCGCCGCGTTCGGCATGACGCGCAGGCGCGACGCGAGCGGCCGAGGACGACGAGGCGCTGCGGCTCCTGGCCGGCTCCTTCGCCCCCGTGTGCACGCTGGTGGGGAAGACCTGGTCGCTCCACCTCGAGAAGGTCACGCAGGTGGATCCCGAGGAGAACCTGCGGATGATCGCGGACTCGGTGGCGCTTCCTGGCGGGCCAGGGCAAGCGCGTGATCTACGACGCCGAGCACTTCTTCGACGCCTTCCGCGACGACCCCGACTACGCCCTGCGCTGCGTGCGCGCGGCCGCCGAGGCCGGCGCCGAGAACGTGACGCTGTGCGACACGAACGGCTCGACGCTGCCGGCCGACGTGAGCGCGGCCACGTCGCGCGTGGTGGCCGAGCTCGGCGACTCGGTCCAGATCGGCATCCACACCCACGACGACTCGGGCTGCGGCGTGGCGAACTCGCTCGTGGCGGTAGAGGCGGGCGCGCGGCTGGTGCAGGGGACGATGAACGGCTACGGCGAGCGGTGCGGCAACGCGAACCTGATCTCGATCATCCCGGCCTTGGAGTTGAAGCTCGGGCATGAGTCGATCGGGCGCGACCGGCTGCGTCGGCTCACCGAGACCGCCCACCTGGTGGACGAGCTCTGCAACGTCACGCCGAACCCGAACCAGCCGTACGTGGGGGCGAACGCGTTCGCGCACAAGGGCGGGATGCACGTGGCGGGCATCAACCGCGACGCCCGCACGTTCGAGCACATCGACCCGGCCGAGGTGGGGGCCGACCGGCGGGTGCTGGTCTCCGAGCTGTCGGGCAAGGGCACGGTGCAGGCGCGGGCGGACGTGGACGACCGAGACCGCCGCGCGGGTCATCGACCGCGTGAAGGAGCTCGAGAGCCGCGGCTACCAGTTCGAGGCCGCCGACGGCTCCTTCGACCTGCTGATCCGCAAGGAGACGGGCGAGTACGAGCCGCTGTTCCGGCTCGAGTCCTGGCGCGCGATCGTGGAGAAGCGCGAGGACGGCCGCGTCGAGACCGAGGCCACGATCAAGATCTGGGTGGACGGCGAGCGCTACGTGCGCACCGCGGAGGGGAACGGCCCGGTGAACGCGCTGGACAAGGCGCTGCGCGGCGCGATCGGCGAGCGCTACCCGCACCTGCGCGACATGGAGCTCGTGAACTTCAAGGTGCGCATCCTCGACGAGCGCAAGGGCACCGGCGCGGTCACGCGCGTGCTGCTCGACACCACCGACGGCCAGGACACCTGGGGCGCGATCGGCGTCTCCGAGAACATCATCGAGGCGAGCTGGGAGGCGCTCGTGGACTCGCTCGAGGCGGGGATGCTGCCGGCGCGCAGCTCGCGGCGCGGCACCGCGTCGTCCCCGTGATCCCGCTCGCCCGGCCCTGATCGGGGCGCGCGAAGAAGAGCTCGTCTCGACACGCTTCGCTCCGGCCGCCTCGCTCTCGGCCCGCGGCTCGCCTCCTTCGAGGCCGCCTTCGCCGCCGCTCACGGCTCGACGCACGTCTCGGCCGTCTCCTCCGGAACGGCCGGGCTGCATCTCGCGATCCGCGCCGCGGGCATCCAGCCGGGCGACGACGTCGTCACGACCCCGTTCAGCTTCGTGGCCTCGGCCAACTGCCTGCTCTACGAGGGCGCCACGCCGGTGTTCTGCGACATCGACCCGGTCACGCTCAACATGAGCGCCGATGCGGCCGGCGAGGCGCTCACCGAGAACACCACCGGCGATCCTGCCGGTGCACATCTTCGGCTACCCGGCCGACATGCCGGCGATCGAGCTGCTGTCGCGCGACTGCGGCCTGTGGATCGTCGAGGACGCCTGCGAGGCGCTCGGCGCCGTGCACGCGGACGGCGCGCGGTGGGCGCGCGCGACAACCTGAGCGTGTTCGGCTTCTACCCGAACAAGCAGATCACGACGGGGGAGGGCGGAGTCGTCGTGTCGCCGTCGGCCGAGGCGAAGGAGCGGATCGACTCCGAGCGCAACCAGGGCCGCTCGCCCGACATGGGCTGGCTCGACCACGACCGGCTCGGCTTCAACTACCGGCTGGACGACATGTCATGCGCCCTCGGGCTCGCACAGCTGGAGCGGCTGGACGAGCTGCTCGCCGCCCGCGCGCGTGTGTCGCGGCGCTCTACTCGGAGGCGCTGGCGGACGTCGAGGGAATCGGCCTGCCCTGCCCGGACTCAGACGGCAACAAGCGCAGCTGGTTCGTCTACGTGGTGCAGCTGCCGCGCGGCGTGGACCGCGACGCGGCCGTCGAGCGCGATGCGCGAGCGCGGCGTGGACACGAAGCCCTACCTGCCCGCGATCCACCTGATGAGCTTCTACCGCGAGCGGTTCGGCCACAAGGAGGGCGACTTCCCGGTCTGCGAGGACGTGGCGGCCCGCTCCCTGGCGCTGCCCTTCTTCCCTCAGCTGACGGACGGCGAGGTGGAGCAGGTGGTGGAGGCGCTGCGCGACGTCATCGGGCAGTAGTCAGGAAGACTCGTGGACGACGTGCTCGATCGCGGCGACCACGGTGTCGGGGCCTTGTTGAGGATCTGCGTGTGCTTCTGGGGCGTCGTTGCGAATACGGACACGCGCTTGTTGCTCTCCTCGGCGTCGGCGACAGCAGCGCGCACCGTGCGCATCTCGTCCTCGGTGGCGCCCGGGTGGGCTCCGGTGCCAACCACGAACACGGTCGGGCATTCCAGCGCCGCGAAGTCGGGTCCGAGTTCGCCGTTGACGGCGTCCATCTCGATCACGACGTCTGCAGACTCGGCGGGAGACATCCGGGCCGAGCGGTCGAGCGCCGCCAGGATGCGCATGATCCACCCCAACCGACGGAACTGGGTGCGGACCTTCTGCTTTCCGGCGTCGTCGAACATGGCGATCGGGTACGCACCGTCGATTAGAACAAGTCGGCCGACCCGCCCGGGGTACTGGGCCGCGTATCGGACCGCGATCCTGGCGCCGTGAGACCACCCGACGAGGATCGGGCGGTCGATATCGGTCGCGTCGATGACCCGGCCGACGTCGTCGACGGGCGCCGGGATGGAGTAGTCGGCCGATCTGCCCGACTTTCCGCGCGCCCGCGCGTCGAACCGCACCGTGCGGTACTTCCCGTCGAGACGGCGGATGACGCGGCTCCAGTTCTGCACGGTGCCGACCGCCGCTGAGGAAGAGCAGAGCAGGCGCACCGCCCGGGGTGTCGACGGCGTGAGCCAGTGTCTGCGGCAGGAATCATGAGTTGTCGTGACATCTCCTCACGAGGTGTTCCCGTGACATCACGCATCAGCTGCGCCGCTGGCTACTGGGCGAGGCCACACGCGAGGCGACGCACGAACTGCTCGCCTCGACCCTCGAGCACGTCCTGCGCACATTCGGCGCTCCACCCGCCCATCCGACGCACACCGACGCCGTCTGTAGCGGCTTCACCAGCGCCACGAAGCCGGGCAGCCCGCGCGACGGCGCTCGGTAGGCCACCTCGTCGAAGCCGGCTCCGGCGTAGAGGGCTCGGGCGGCCTCGTTGTTGAGCGTCGTGTCGAGCGAGACCGCCGGGAGGCCGCGCTCGCGTGCCTCGCGCTCGGCCTCTTCCAGCAGCGCGCGGGCCGCGCCCCGGCGCCTGAAGGCCGCGTCGGTGGCCAGGGCGTCGATGTAGAAGGAGTGCTCCCGCGGCTTCGGACTCGCCCGGCCGCCCGCCCAGTAGAGGCGCATCACGCCGGGCCAGCGCCAGAACGGCGTACCGCGCAGCACGAGGTCCATGTAGGCGCGTGAGCGCTCGGCGGCCTCCGACACCGGGAAGGCGGCCATTGCGGCGGCGGGCTGACCGTCCACCTCGGCCAGCCAGATGACTTCTCCGCTCGCGAGGTTGCCGGGCTCGTCGAACGCGCGCTCGAGCGTGGCCAGCGCGCGCTCGCGGCCACCCGAGAAGCGCTCGTACATGTCGACTGCGCTCTCGAACAGGAGACGCGCGACCGTCGCTCGGTCGTCCTGACCCGCCTTGCGAACCCGCACGCGCGCAACATACTGACCCGCCCCCGGGGGCTATACCGTTGCACGCGCGATGGGCCGCTTCACCGACCCGCAGGACCCGCTCTTCCAGGCGCTCAACTCGTCGATCCGGTTCGACTACCGGCTCGCGCCGTACGACCTCGAGCAGTCCCGTGCGCACGCTCTGATGCTCGCCCGCAGCGGCATCATCAGCGACGACGACTTCACCGAGCTCGAAAAGGGCCTCGACGCCGTCCGGGATGAGATCGACGCGGACACGTTCGTCGTCGCCGAGCACGACGAGGACATCCACATGGCGATCGAGCGGCGGCTCACGGAGATCGTCGGCCCAGTTGGCGGCAAGCTGCACACCGCACGCTCGCGGAACGACCAGGTGGCCACCGACGTCGCCATGCTCGTCCGCGCGCACAGCCTGGAGGCGAAGGAGCTGCTGCAGCGTCTCATGGGCACGCTCGTCTCGGTCGCCGAGCGCCACATGGACTGGCGGCTGCCCGGCTACACGCACATGCAGCGCGCCCAGCCGGTCTATCTCTCCCACCACCTGCTCGCCTACTTCTGGAAGTTCCGGCGCGACCTTCAGCGCTTCAACTTCTGCATGACGAGCACGGACGACCTTCCGCTCGGGGCCGGCGCGCTCGCCGGCGTCAACTTCGACACCAGCCGCATGTTCGTGGCCCAGGAGCTCGGGTTCGGCGGCATCGCCGAGAACTCGCTGGACGCCGTCTCGAACCGGGACTTCGTGCTCGACTACCTCTCCGCCGCCGCCACGTGCGCCACGCACCTCTCGCAGCTCGGCGCCGAGATCGTGCTGTGGTCGACCCAGGAGTTCGGCTTCTGCGAGGTGTCCGACTCGTTCGCCTCGGGCTCCAGCCTGATGCCCCAGAAGAAGAACCCCGACGCCGCCGAGCTCCTGCGGGCGAAGGCGCCCCGCGTGGCCTCGCACCTGGTGGCGCTCCACGGCGTCCTGCACGGCCTGCCGCTCACCTACAACAAGGACCTCCAGGAGGATAAGGAGCCGCTGTTCGACACCGTCGACACGCTCGAGCTGTGCCTCCGCGTGGCCGCCGAGATGCTCGAGGGCGTGACCTTCAACCGCGAGGCCATGGAGGCCGCCGCCTCCGACGAGTTCATCGCGGCCACCGACGTCGCCGACCTGCTCGTCCGGCGCGGAGTGCCGTTCCGCGAGGCGCACGGGATCGTCGGCGGCCTGGTGCGTGCGGCGGTCGACCGCGGGAAGCAGCTGTCCGAGCTGACCGAGGAGGAATTGCGCGACCTGGCTCCGCAGCTCGACGGCGAGTTCTACGAGCTGCTCGACGAGCGCGCGATCCTCGAGTCGAAGGTGTCGGATGGCGGCACCGCGATGGCGCGCGTGCGCGACCAGCTCGCCCAGGCGCGGCAGGTGCTGCGCGAGGCCGGCGCGTGAGGGCCGCGCCCTCCGCGCGCCTCGGCGGCGACTTCTACGCGCGCTCGGTGCACGACGTTGCGCGCGACCTGATCGGCTGCGTGGTCCGCCACGGCGAGACGGCCGGGCGGATCGTCGAGACCGAGAGCTACCACATGGAAGAGCCGGCCTGCCACGCGTACGCGGGCGTCACCGAGCGGACCAGCACTCTGTTCGGGCCGCCCGGCAACGCGTACGTCTACTTCTCCTACGGCGTCCACTCGCTGCTGAACGCGGTAACCGAGGAGGAGGGGGTGGGGGCGGCGGTGCTGATCCGGGCGCTCGAGCCGGTCGACGGGATCGAGGTCATGCGGGAGCGGCGCCGGGTCACGAACGACGAGGAGCTCTGCTCAGGCCCCGGCAAGCTGACCCAGGCGCTCGGCATCGGCCTGTCGCTGAACGGGACCTCGCTCGTGGACGGCCCCATCGAGATGCTCACCCGCGAGCCCGGCTCGCGTGAGCCGCGAGTGGTGATCGGGGAGCGGATCGGCATCACCAAGGCAGCCGATCTTCCCTGGCGCTTCTGTGACGCCGACTCTCGTCATGTGTCGCGACCCTGGCCGGCCGCGATGCGCCAGGCCGCTTAGGGAGTCCCGCCCGGGCTCACGCCGCCGCCTCCGTCGCCGGTGGGCGGTGGGGTCTCGGGCTGAGCGGGCGTCGATGGCGGCTCGGCGGGCTGCTGGTTCTGTGGCGGCGTCTGCTGGCCACCACCGCCGCCCGTGCCTCCGCCGCCACCTCCGGTGCCTCCGCCGCCGCCCGTGCCGCCCGTGGTGGGGTCGGCCGGGGTCGTGGTGGCCGGCGGCACCTCGGTCGGCGACACCGGCACAGCCGGCGCCACATCAGTGCTCGTGCCGTCCTCGGACTGCTTGTTCGCCGCGCGCTCGAGCCGGCGGGCCTGGCGCAGGTCGAGCCAGGACGTCATGAAGTCGTGGAAGATCTCGGCGGGGAACGTGCCGCCCGCGACCGGGCTCCCGCCATGCTCGTACTCCATCGGCTGCAGCTTGTCCGCGTAGCCCACCCAGATCGCGACCGTCAGGTCGGCGTTTCCGCCCACGAACCAGGCGTCGCCGTAGTTCTCGGTCGTGCCGGTCTTGCCCCAGATGTCCTCGGTCCCGACCTGCGCGGCCTTGCCGGTGCCGGCGCTGACGACCATGCGGAGCATCTCCTTCTCCACCTGGGCGACCTTCGGCGGCAGCACCTGCACCGAGTTCGGCTTGTTGTCCTCGACCTTGCCGTCGCCGTCCTCGACGCTCTGAATCGCCACCGGGCCGGTCTGGTTCGGCGCCATCGAGCCGGAGATCCGCTTGCCGTCGTTGGCGATCGTCGAATAGGCGTACGCCATCTCGAGCGGCGTGACGCCCTCCTTCAGGCCGCCGAGCAGCATCGCCGGGTTGGTGGAGAGCTTCGTCCGGATGCCCATGCGCTGGGCGAGATGCGCGACCCGGCCCCGCTTCACCTTCATGCCGACCTGCGCGAACACCGAGTTGTCCGAGTGGGCGGTCGCGGACCAGAGCGACGAGGACCCGTAGTAGGCGTCGTCGTAGTTGGAGACGTCGAACCGTCCCTTCTGGCCGTGCCCGTTCACGAACGGCAACGAGACCGGCTGCGAGGCCCAGACGCTGTTCGGGTCGATCCCGTCGTCGAGCGCGCGCGCGAGGATGAAGGGCTTGATGGCCGAGCCCGGCTGGCGGTGGCCGTTGGTGGCGAGGTTGAAGGGGCGGGCGTTGAAGTCAGAGCCGCCGACCATCGCTCGCACCTCGCCGGTGCCGTTCTCGATCGCCACGAGCGCGGCGTCGGGGCCCACGCCGGCGAGCCGGCCCACGATGGCCTGCTCGGCCGCGGCCTGAAGCTCGGGATCGAGCGTGGTGCGCACCTTCAGGCCGCCCGCGAACACCTTGCCGGCGCGGTACTTCTGGAGCAGATGCTCGGTCATCCAGCTCGTGAAGTAGGGCTGCTGCGACTCGATCTTCGGCGGGTTGATGTCGTCCTCCGAGGGGAGGCTCTGCCGGATGGCGGTGTCGTACTGCGCCTGCGTGATCGTGTGCATGTCCAGCATCCGCTGGAGCACGAGGTTCCGCCGCGCCATCGCCGCCTGCGGATGCTGAACCGGGTCGTACATGCTCGGCGAGGAGATCATCCCCGCGAGCAACGCAGCCTCGTGCGGGGCCACGTTGATCGCCTCGCGCGCGTTCGGGTCGGGCTGGTCCTCCGGCGCGACCGGCGGCGCGTAGCTCACTCCCGTGTCCGCGGCGCCCTCACGCTCGCTGGGCGGGTCGCCCGAGCCGAAGTAGGTGCGCACGGCGGACTCGATCCCGTAGGCGCCGTTACCGAAGTACACGGTGTTGAGGTACTGGGTGAGGATCTTCTCCTTCGACCACTTGCGCTCGAGGTGGTACGCGAGCGCCGCCTCGCGCAGCTTCTGGAAGACCGAGCGGTCGCCCTGCGCGGCGAGCGCGTTCTTCACGAACTGCTGGGTGATCGTGGATCCACCCTGGGCCGCGCGCCGCTTCAGGATGTCCTGCCCGAACGCGCGCGCGATGCCGGTGTAGTCCACGCCCTTGTGGCTGTAGAAGCGGCGGTCCTCGATCGAGATGACCGCGTTCTTCACGTTGGGCGATATCTCACCCTCGCCAACCAGGATGCGGTTCTGGTTGCCGGTGAGCTTGGCGATCTCGAGGCACTTCGGGTCGTCGTGGCCCGGCTTCTTGCAGCCCCAGTTGTCCGCGTAGAGGACCGAGTTCTTCGCGCTCTTGTACTGCGCGCGGTTCTCCAGGCTGGGCAGATCGCTCGCGACCGCCATGAGCATCCCGAAGATGGTCGAGATGAGCGCGAGCACTCCGAGGCCGCCGAACACGAGCCCCAGGCGCAGCTTCTTCAGCTTCGGCTTCTGCGGCGGTGGGCCGGAGCCGTTCGGCTGCGGCGGCACGCCGTTCGTGCGCGGGAAGCGCTCGGTCCGCGTGGCGCTCGGATGGATGATGGGCGTCGGCGTTTCGGGCATGAGAACTGCGCCCGGCCGCACGGCACAGGGGCGCAGGGCGGGGCCAAACCCTAGCATTGGGCCCATGACGGATTCGCCGGGCGAGGCTGCCCGATTCCTCACCCGCAACGCCGTCGATGCCCTGCCGGAGGGGGAGCTCGAGCGGCAGCTCGGGAAGGGCCGTCCGCTGCGGGTGAAGCTGGGCGTGGACCCGACGACGCCGGACATCCACCTCGGCCACACGGTGGTTCTCCGCAAATTGCGTGAATTCCAGGACCTGGGCCACCAGGTGGTGCTGATCATCGGCGACTACACGGGCCGCGTGGGGGACCCGAGCGGCCGCTCGGCCACCCGGCCGTTCGTGGAGGGCGAGGAGATCGACCGGAACGCCGAGACCTACCAGGAGCAGGCCTTCAGGGTGCTGGACCGGGACCGCACCGAGGTGCGCCGGAACGGCGAGTGGCTCGACATGCGGGCCGAGGAGCTGTTCCGGCTGGCGCGCACCTCCACGGTGGCTCAGGTCCTCGAGCGGGACGACTTCGCCAAGCGCTACGCCGGCGGCGAGCCGATCTCGATCCTCGAGCTGCTCTACCCCCTGCTGCAGGGCTACGACTCGGTCGCGATCGAGTCCGACGTGGAGCTCGGCGGCACCGACCAGAAGTTCAACGTGCTCCTCGCGCGTGAGACACAGAAGGCCTACGGCGTCGAGCCGCAGTCGGTCCTGACGATGCCGATCCTGCCTGGCATCGACGGGGTGCAGAAGATGTCCAAGTCGCTCGGCAACTACGTGGGCGTCGAGGACCCGCCGGAGGAGATGTTCGGGAAGCTGATGCGGGTGCCGGACGACGCCATGCCGGTGTACTACGACCTCCTGCTCGACGAGCGGCCGCAGGCGGACCCGCGGGAGGCCAAGCGGCACATGGCCTACGCGCTGACGGCCCGCTACCACGGCGAGGACGCGGCCGGCGCCGCCCGCGATCGCTTCGACACCCTGCACGTACGGCGCGAGCTCCCGGACGACATCGAGGAGTTCGCCTTCAGCCCGGAGGATGGCCAGGTGCACCTCCCGGCCCTGATGGCGGAGGCCTTCGGCCTGTCACGGTCCGAGGCGCGCCGGCTCCTGACCCAGGGCGGGGTGCGGCTCGATGGTGACGAGCTCGACGGCGCGTCCCTGGACGTGCCGGCGGACACGCTCGACGGCGCGGTCCTGCAGGTGGGCCGGCGCCGGTTCAAGAAGCTGCGGCGCTCCGGCTGAGGCAGGGCCGCTCTGCAGTGCTATATTCCTCCGTCGCGCTTCAGTGCGTGGTGGAAGCCCCACCCCTGAGGGCGCACGGTCTTTGAAAACTCAGCAGTACGTGCGACTCGAAAGAGTCGCGTCCAGGTTTGAACCCTTCTCGGGGCGCTTCGGCGTGCCGCAGAAGGGCCTGAATCAGTACCCGTCAAGTTGAGCAGGCCCGCAGGTGTACGCGGGAAGCTCATACGACTTGACAGCTTTCCATGATCTGACAGTGGGCAGTTTGATACCCACGCCAGACTTTCACGGAGAGTTTGATCCTGGCTCAGGACGAACGCTGGCGGCGTGCTTAACACATGCAAGTGGAGCGACGAACCAGGGCTTGCCCTGGGGCAGAGCCGCGAACGGGTGAGTAACACGTGGGTAACGTGCCCCAATGATCGGGACAACCCGGGGAAACCCGGGCTAATACCGAATGTGCTCCCCTCACACCAGTGAGGGATGGAAAGGAA
>CAWEHM010000023.1:0-44346 GCA_963808875.1 uncultured Thermoleophilaceae bacterium | reverse complement strand
GGTGGTGCACGCCCGCGGCGAGAACCATCTCCTCGACTTCTTCGTCGCGGCGCCCGGGCTGGGGCAGGAGGAGCGCGAGCCCGGCGAGCTCGTCCCGATCGATGTCCGCTTCTCCGAGGACGCGGTCCAGCGGTTCAACATCGGCGCCGCGTCCTGCGGCGCGTACGGGACGACGGCCGGGCTCGCGGAGACGCTCCGGCGGTTCGGGAGCGTCAGCCTGGGCGACCTCACGGCCGCGCCCGCGCGGGCGGCGCGCGAGGGGGTCGAGGTGGTGCAGATGCAGGCCTTCCTCTACACCGTGCTCGCCCCGATCGTGACCTCCACGCCGGAGTGCGCGGCGATGTACGCCCCGGACGGGCAGCTCCTCGCGCGAGGGCGACACCTTCCGGGCGCCGGAGCTGGGCGACCTGCTGGACCGGCTGGGCGCCGAGGGGCCGGGCTTCCTCTACACGGGCGACGTGGCGACCGCGGTGAGCGACTGGGTGCTCGAGCGGGGCGGCATGCTGAGCCGTGAGGACCTCGCGTCGTACGAGGTGATCGAGCGCGAGCCCGCGCGCGTGACGTATCGCGGCCGTGAGGTGCTCACGAATCCGCCGCCGTCGTCGGGCGGGATCCTGATCGCGGACGCGCTCGGCATCCTCGAGCGGCTCGGCCGGCCGCACGACCCGTTTGTGATCGCCGAGGTGATCGACGAGACGAACAAGGCGCGCGACGAGGAGTTCCTCGAGGGACTCGCGACCGAGGGGTTCCTCGAGCAGTTCCTGGCCAAGCAGGCGCTCGACGCCGTCGCGACCGAGGTGCGCTCGCGCCTCGGCAACACCACGCACATCTCGGTCATGGACGCCGAGGGTGGATGCGCGTCGGTCACCTGCTCGAACGGCTCATGCTCGGGTGTCGTGGTGCCCGGCACCGGCGTGCACGTGAACAACATGCTCGGCGAGCAGGACCTGAACCCGCTCGGGTTCCACCGGCACGCGCCGGGCGGCCGGGTGCCGAGCATGATGGCGCCGACCGTGGTGCTGTCCGGCGGAGAGGCCGAGATCGCGATCGGCAGCGCCGGGTCCAACCGGATCCGCTCCGCGATCCTCCAGACGGTCCTGCACGTCGTCGACGACGGGATGGCCGCCCAGGACGCGGTCTCCGCGCCGCGGCTGCACGTGGAGGACGGACAGGTGGACGCCGAGCCGGGCGTGGATGAGGCGGCGCTCGACCGGCTCGAGCAGGCGGGCTGGAGCGTCCGGCGCTGGAGCGAGCTGAACCTGTTCTTCGGCGGCGTGCAGGCCGTCGCGCGCAACCCCGACACGGGCCGCCTCACCGGTGGAGGTGACCCGCGCAGGGGTGGTGTCGCGACGGTGGTCGGTTAGCCCCGGCCGGCGCGTGGCTCAGCAGCCTCCGCCGGCCGCCTTGCACAGGTTGACTCGGCCGAAGCCGAAGGACTGGTCCCGGCCCGCGGAGCCGAGGTCGTCCACGGCGGCGTCGAGCTTGCTGCGGATCCCGGCCGCGGTGTCCGTCGGGAACAGCTGCCACAGGACGCCGGTCAGGCCCGAGGCGTGCGGGGTGGCCATCGACGTGCCTGACATCGTGGCGTACTGCCCGCCCGGGATCGTCGAGAGGATGTCCACACCGGGGGCGGCCAGCTCGACATCGGCGTTCGCGTTCGAGAAGGACGCGCGCGCGTCGTTCTTGTCGGTCGCGGCGACCGAGACGACCTCGGCGTAGCCCGCCGGGTAGTTCACGGTCGAGTCGCCGTCGTTGCCGGCCGCGGCCACGAGCACGGAGCCGTTCGCCCCGCCGTTCGCCCAGGCGCCCTGGACGGCCTGCTGGAGCGTCGTGGACGCGCCGCCGCCGAGGCTCATCGAGATGACCCTCGCGCCCTGCGCGTGCGCCCACGTGATGCAGCTGGACACGTCGGAGGTGAGGCCCACGCCCGCGCCTCCCCGCAGCGCCTTGCAGATCACGAGGCTGGCGTTCGGGTCGACACCCGCCACGCCGGTGGCGTTGTTCGCCTTCGCCGTGATCGTGCCGGCCACGTGCGTGCCGTGAAGGCTGTCGTCCGTGCACTCGCCGCTCAGGACGGTGCCGCCGAGCGCGTCGCCGCAGGCGACGGTCTTGCCGCTCAACTCGGGATGGGTCTGGTCGATGCCGGTGTCGACGATGCCGATCTTCGTGCCGCCCGTCGCCGGGAATCCGCCCAGTCCGGCCGCGTCCCAGCCCTCGGGCGCGTCGATGTCCGCGTCCGGCTTGCCGCCGGTCTGGCCCGTGTTGTTGAGGCCGTAGAGCTGCGGATACATCGGGTCGTTCGGCGTTGCCGTGGCCTTCAGGATGAAGTTCGGCTCGGCGTAGTTCACGATCGCGGTGCGGTTGAGCCGCGCCGCGACGGTCGCCGGGTCGCCCGAGACGGTGACCACGTCGGCCCCGACGCCGGCCACGTGCCCGGTCGTGCCGGTCACGCCGGCGCTCGAGAAGAGGGCGGCGCGGTGCGTCTGGGAGACGCCGCTGGCGAATTTGACGATGACTGTGTGGGCGTCGTACCTGGCCGCCTGAGCGCTGCCGGCGAGGGCCAGCAGCACGAGGAGGCAGGCGACACCGAGGATGCCCCTGCGCATGGGCAAGTGGTCACCGGGCCGGCCGGACGCTAAACGGCCCAACCCGCCGAACCCGCTTGGGAGCGCTATTCGCCCGGCTTCAGGTGGCCGTTACCGCTCGCCTGCTCCGCCACCCGCGCGGCGGTCCTGATCCGGCGGAGCGCCTCGGCAAACAGGCCGTCCAGCTGCTCCAGGCGAGCCGGCTCGGACCGCAGCTCGAGGAGCGCTTGCTTGGCCGCCGGGTTGATGTCGACCGTTGCCGCCATGCCGTACGCATCGAGGCCGGCGAGCGTCTCGGCCTCCGGCCGCGCGTCGGTGACCTCCTCGACCAGGTCCGCGTAGGTGGTGCGGGCGCGTTCGAGCGCGTCGTCGTCCGCGTCCGGCTCGTCGTCGAGCAGGACCACGTCGCCGGCGGGGTATGCCATGTCGCCGATGCGGCGCTCCATGCGGAAGGGCGTGGTGCCCTCGGCGAGGATGTTCAGGCGGCCGTCCTCGAAGCGCTCGAGCACCCGCGTCACGCGCGCGGCGCAGCCGACCTCCTTCAGCTCGTCGTCGGCGAGCCAGAGGATCCCGAACTCGCGCTGCTCGTCGAGGCACTCGCCGATCATCTGCTTGTAGCGCTCCTCGAAGATGTGGAGCGGCACGAGCTCGCCGGGGAGCATTACGAGGCCGAGCGGGAACAGGGGAAAGCGCTCGATCTCCAGGCCCATGCTCCAAGGCTAGTGTCCGGCCGCGTGACGGCACTGCTCTGGCTCACCCGCGACCTCCGCGTGCACGACCATCCCGCGTTGTGTGCCGCGCTCGAGGAGCGCGGTGACCTCGTCCCCGTCTTCTGCTTCGACTCCCGGCTCCTGAACGGCCGGCACGCGTCGAGCACCCGCGCCCGCTTCATGCTCGAATGCCTTGCGGAGCTCGACGAGCGGCTGGGCGGGATCGCGTTCCGTGACGGCAGGCCGGAGCGCGTGCTTCCGGAGCTCGCGCAGGAGCTTGGCGCGAGCGCCGTCCATGCGACCGAGGACGTGGGGCCCTTCGCGCGCCGCCGGGCCGCCGCTGTGCGACGGGCGCTCCGCTGTGCGCTCGTGCTGCACCCGGGCGTGGCGGCGGTGGACGATCTCGCGTCCATCCGCACCCAGGCGGGTGGCCCGTACACGGTGTTCAGTCCCTTCGAGCGGACTTGGCTCGAGGAGCCGCGCCGGGCGGTGCTCGGCGCTCCCGCCCTCCGCCTCGCGCTTCCGGACCGCTTGCGCGGCGCGCTTCCCTCACCGCCGGGCGACGATCCCCTGAGCGCCCCTCCCCAGGGCGGCGAGTCCGCCGGACGCAAGCGGCTCGACGCTTTCCTGAACGACGGCATTCAGGAGTACGCGCACGGCCGCGACGACCTCGGCGCCGACGCCACCTCGCGGCTGTCTCCCTATCTCCACTTCGGCTGCGTCTCCGCGCGCGAGGTCGAGGAGCGGCTCCCGGCCGGCGAGGGCGCGCGGGCGTTCAGGCGCCAGCTCTGCTGGCGTGACTTCCACGGCCACGTGCTGCTCCACTTCCCGCGGAACGCGCGCTCCGAGTTCCAGGAGCGCTACCGCGGAAGCATCCGCTGGAGCCGCTCGAGACAGCGGTTCGAGGCGTGGTGCGAGGGCCACACCGGCTTCCCGCTCGTGGACGCCGCCATGCGGCAGCTCCGCACGGAGGGCTGGATTCACAATCGTGCCCGGCTGGTGGCGGCCTCGTTCCTGACGAAGCAGCTCGGCATCGACTGGCGCCAGGGCGAGCGCTGGTTCATGCGCTGGCTCGTGGACGGCGACCAGGCGAACAACAACGGGAACTGGCAGTGGGTGTCCTCCGTGGGGGTGGATCCGCAGCCGTTCTATCGGCGGCTCTACAACCCCACGCGCCAGCTCCGGACGCTCGATCCGGACGGCGTCTACGTGCGCCGCCATGTCGAGGAGCTGCGCGAGGTCCCGCTCGAGCATCTGGCCGAGCCGTGGGCGAACGGCGTGGATTATCCCGAGCCCATCGTGGATCAGCGCGAGGCTCGTGAAGCAGCAATTGCACGGTTTGTCCAGGAATCCCGCTGAGAATCAAGGAACCCGTGCGCGAGCCGATTCACTCACCATGTCCATCGAGGTGACCAATGGTCTCCCGGAGGGAGCGGATCAGGGTGTCAGCCTGGAGCTGACGCTTGCCGAGGCCGAGGCTGTCAAGTCCTGGCTCCTCAAGCCGTCCGCGGACGGAAGTGCCGCCATCGACGACGAGAACGCGAAGTCGGTGATGGTGAAGCTGGGCGCGAAGCTGGATTACATCCAGGGCGTGCAGCGTGTCCGTGACGAGCTGGAGCAGGCGGGCTTCCCAACCGCCCAGATGAGCGACGACGAGGTGGCCGACCTTGGCCGCCGTATCGCGGAGTCGCCGATCCGCCGCTACTCCGGCAGCTAGACCGACGCCCCGAGGCCCCGCCCCGGGAACCCAGACCAGCAAACCCCCATTGATCGCGGCGGGAGCCCCTCCAGCTCCCGCTACGGTCGCTCCATGGGCGACGCCCGGGCGGACGACGCAGCCAAGGAACGCGGGCCGCGGGTCGGGCGGAACGACGCACCGAAGGAGGCCGGGCCGCGCGCCCAGGCGTCGGATGCGGCTCCGCCGGATGTCGTCGGGCCCGCGCACGTCGGTGTCGTCTCCTTCCTGGCCGCCCGCGCCGCGCCGACGGGCGGCTTCTGGATTGCGCTCGCCGGCGGTGTGGCCCTTGCCCGCGCGGCCGAGCGGCGCGGCGCCCGGCTGGGCTTCGGAGCGAGTGCGGCCGCGATGCTCGAGACGGTCGCGATCATCGGCCCCGCGCGCTTCGGCGTGCCGCTCACGCAGGCGCTCACCGCGCCGATGCTCGGCCGCCTGCACGCCCGCCGCGTCGGATTCTGGCCTCAGCTGGCGGCCTGCGCCCTCGTCCGCCTGCTCCACAACGCCGCCACCACGGCCTTCTTCATCTGGGTGATCGCCGGCGGCCTCGACGCCTACGCCGGCACCTACGACGCGATCGGCCGCAGGTTCGGCTTCGAGGTGGGCACCGCGGACGCGGTGGTGCTCACGCTGGTGAGCCTGCTGGCGTGGGCGCTCTTTGCCAGCACGGTGCAGGTGCTTGTGTACCGGCGCGGGCTGCGGACTTGGAAAGACAGAAATGAGGGGGAGCCCAATCCGCGGTGGTGGGGAATCGGTGCGGAAAACGCAACGATTCCCGACCACCGTGGGAGATTCGACCCCCGGGCGATCACCCTCAGTGCCGTCGTTGCATTCGCGTTGCTGCTCGGTAGCACGGAGTGGGCGTTCCTTGCGGCCATGGCGGCGTGGCTGACCGCGGCGTGGCTCGCGACCCGGGCCGACTCCGCGCCGCTCCGAGCGGGCGCCGCGTTCGCCGCCATCCTCGCCGCAGGCGCGTTCGCCTTCGCCCTCGGCGGCGGGCTCGGGCTCGACGTCGCGCTGCGGCGCGCGCTCCGCGCGGCGCTGCTCGTCTTCACCGCCACCTGGCTGCGTGCGGCAGCGGGCGCCGAGGGCCTCCGCGAGGTGTCGAGGCGAGCGCTGCACCGCATCCGGCGAGTTCCGGCAGCGCCCGAGGCCTCCTCGGTGCTCGACCGAATCGACTCGGAGGGCCGCCTCGCCGCAGCCGCCCGCACCCTGACCGCCCGTCTGAACGACACACCCAAGCGCCCGCGCGAGCTACTCGACGCCGTCCTCACCTGGGTGGTCACCGAGTCCGCGACCCTCGAGCCCGCAGCACCCGCGGTGGGCCTGTCCCTCAATGCAAGGGCAGGGGACTACGTCCTGATGGCATCCGCGGCAGCGCCATTCCTAGCCATCGCGCTCGGGTAGCCGCGCCGAGACCAGCAGGTTGTAGAACAGCGCCGGCGGGAGGTGCGGCTCGAGCAGCGAGCGGTCCAGCGTCTGCAGCAGGAGGTAGCCGCGGTAGGCGTACACCCGCCACGCCCACGGCACGTCGAGCGGGTCGGCCGACGCTTCGAGGGTCCGGTTGGCCCAGCCGAACAGCCCGGCCACGAGCTCCTCGCCGCTCACCCTGACCTCCTCGAACCCCGCCCTTCGCGCAAACGCGGACAGCTGGCCGGGAGTGAACGCATGGATGTCCACGACCTGCTCGAGCTGGTCCTCCTCCGCACCGTGGACGTGGCCGTTGGAGCTGCCCGACGGCCGCGGCCCGCGCGCCCATGAGCGCCCGCCACAGCGGGGCCACGGCGTTCGCGCCGCGCTTCGGCCACGACGCCAGACGGTCGCCGTGGTGGGACGGCTCACCGCAGAACGCCACCACGCCGCCGGGCCGGAGCACGCGGCGGAACTCGCCGAAGGCCGCCGTCAGGTCGGGTAGGTGGTGAAGGACCGCGTGCCCGAACACGAGGTCGAACGAGTCGTCCTCGAACGGCAGCTCGGCCGCCTCGCACGCCGCCGTCTCCACCGCGAGGCCCATCTCGCCGGCCGAGCGTTCCAGCCGGCTCAGCATCCCGGGCGAGATGTCGGTGGCCACCGCCTCGCCGACCACGCCGGCGCGCAGCAGGTTCAGCGTGAAGTAGCCGGTGCCGGCGCCGATCTCGAGGGCGCGCCCGTACCGGGCCGGTGCGTGGCCCAGCGCCTTGCGCAGCTTGCCCGTCACCTGGGCCTGGCCGACCTCGTTGTAGTTGATGCCCCACTTCGAGTCGTAGTGCTCCGCGGCGAGGTCGTGGTACCGGACGTTCGCGTCCCGGATTCGCTCTGCGGTCTGCATGGGCCGGAGGAGGGTAGTACCTAGACTCCGGCGGCCCATGCAGGACACGGTCCAGAGAGCCCAGCCGCAGGGGGTGCCGCCACTCGAGCTGACCGGCGAGCGGACGCTCCCCGACGTGCCCGCCGAGAACTACTGGTTCCGCCGCCACCTGGCGGTGTACGAATGGGTGGCCGAGCGCTGCGCGGGCCGGGACGTCGTGGACATGGCCTGCGGAGAGGGCTACGGGGTGGACGTGCTCGCGCGGCGCGCCCGCCACGTGACCGGGGTGGACGCCAACCCGGAGGCGCACGTGCACGCTCGCCTCAAGTACACGCGGCCCGGCGTCCGGTTCGTTCGCGATCTCGTAGAGAGCTACGCGGAGCCGTGCGACGCGGTCGTGTTCCTCCAGACCATCGAGCACGTTCAGGAGCCGGAGGCGGTGCTCCGCCACTTCCGCGACATGCTGCGACCGGGCGGGACCGCATATGTGTCGACCCCCAACCTGCTGACGCTCGCGCCTCCCGGGGCCGAGAAGTCCGACAACCCGTGGCACGTCAAGGAGTACCGCGCCGAGGAGTTCCGCACCCTCTGCCAGAGCGCCTTCGGAGAGGTCGAGCTGCTCGGCCTCTTCCACGCGCGCGTGCTGCGCGCGCACGAGCTGGCGCTGCGGGCCGGCTGGGACCGCGTGCACGCCGCGCTCGGCATCACGAAGCCGTTCTACGACCGCTTCACCCCGGCCATCTCCGCGCGCGACTTCGCGCTGCGCGGCGGGCCGCTCGACCGAGCACTCGACTTCGTGGCGGTGCTCACGCCTTGACGCGCCGTCCGGAGGACGGGGCGCTCGCCATCGTCCTCCACTCGCACATGCCGTACGTGGAGGGCTTCGGGACCTGGCCGTTCGGCGAGGAGTGGCTGTGGGAGGCCGCCGCGTGCGTGTACCTGCCGCTCCTGGACGTGCTCGGCAGCGCGCCTGTGACGCTCGGGCTCACGCCCGTTCTCTGCGACCAGCTCGAGGCGATGCGCGGCGAGGCGGGCGACCGCTACGTCGGCTTCCTGCGCGACGTCCGCGCGCCCATCCATGCCGAGGACGCGGCGGGGCTGGACGAGACGGGCGAGTCCGCGCTCGCCGCCGAGGTGCGCCGCGCCGCCACCGACTACACGCGCGCCGATGAGGACTTCGAGGCGCGCGGGCGCGATCTGCTCGGCGCCTTCGCCGCGCTCGACGGCGTGGAGCTGTGGACCTCCGCCGCCACCCACGGGCTGCTTCCGCTGCTCGCCACCGACGCCGGCGTGCGGCTCCAGGTGGCGACCGGCACCGCGGCGCACGTGCGCCGGTTCGGCGATTGGGGCGGCGGCTTCTGGCTGCCCGAGTGCGCCTACGTCCCGGGTCTCGAGCGCGAGCTGGCCGACCACGGTGTGCGCGTCTTCTGCGTCGACCAGACGGGCGTGGAGGGGTTCGACCACCTGAGCCCGGTCGCCACCGACGCGGGGCCCGTGGCGGTGCCGATCGACTGGGAGGCGGTGGAGCTCGTCTGGTGCGATGAGCGCGGCTACCCCACGCACGGCACCTACCGCAACTACTGGGGCCGGACCGTCCACGACCTGAAGCCGTGGAACAACGACGGTGAGCCGTACGACCACGATGCCGCGCTCGAGCTCGCGCGCACGCACGCGCGCGACTTCGTCCGGCATGCCGGCGAGAAGCTGGCCGACGGCGGGCTCCTCTGCTGCGCGCTCGACACCGAGCTGCTCGGCCACTGGTGGTACGAGGGGCTCGATTGGCTCCGGGCGGTGTTCGAGGAGGCGGAGGCCCAGGGCGTCCGTCTCGTCACGGTCTCGGAGGGGGTGGAGCTGGCCGAGCCGGCCGCGCGGCCGCTCGCTCCCGCCACGTGGGGCAGGGACAAGGACTTCACCACCTGGGACTCGCCCGCCGTCGCGCAGCTGGCCTTCGACGCCCGGGCGGCCGAGCTCAAGACCGTGGCGGCGGTGGCGACCCATGGCGCCCCTCACGCCGCGCTGGAGCGGGCCGCGCGCGAGCTCCTCGCCATGCAGTCGAGCGACTGGTCCTTCATGGTCACCCGCGACCTGGCGGCCGACTACCCGCTCGAACGCATTCGGGCCCACGCAGGTTCTCTGGACGCCGCACTGGCCGCTCTGACAGACTCAGCGGCCGCTCCGGACCCGTCCCTGCGCGGGCTGGCGCCTCACCTCGACCTCTCTCCGCTCACGACTCCCTAGCTCGAATGCGCGTCCTGATCCTGTCCTGGGAGTACCCGCCGCTGATCGAGGGCGGCCTCGCCCGGCACGTGCGCAAGCTCGCGGAGAACATGGCCGCTCAGGGGGTGGACGTGCACGTGCTCGCGCGCGGGCGCGAGGAGGACCCGGCCGAGGAGCTCTGCGGCGGCGTGATCGTGCACCGGGTGCGGGAGCCCGAGCGCCCGCGCGACCTCAGCGAGTTCGTGGCCTGGATCGAGCACATGAACTCGGACATGCTGGCCGCGGGCGTGGAGGTGGGGGACCGCCACGACTTCGACGTCGTCCATGGGCATGACTGGCTGGTGGCCTCCGCGGGCGACCACCTCGCCAAGCGCTTCCGGGCGCCGCTCGTGGTGACGATCCACGCGACGGAGTACGGCCGCCACCAGGGGTGGGTCGAGAAGCACCCGCAGTCGTACATCCACGGCGTGGAGCGGTGGATGGCCAACCGCGCCGAGCGGCTGATCACCTGCTCCTCCTACATGCGCGAGCACGTGGCCGACATCTACGGGCTCGAGGAGAGCCGGGTGCACGTGATCCCCAACGGGATCGACCCGTCGGAGCTCGTGCCGGTGGACGACCTCGACACGCTCCGCTCCCGGTTCGCCGCACCGGACGAGAAGCTGGTGCTGCTGGTGGGCCGGCTCGTGTACGAGAAGGGCTTCCAGCTCGCGCTCGAGGCGCTCCCCGGACTGATCGAGCGGATCGGGAAGGTGCGCTTCATGGTGGCCGGGTCGGGCACCGCTGAGAGCGAGCTGCGCGAGCAGGCCACCTCACTCGGCCTGGACGACCACGGCACCTTCCTCGGCTGGATCGGCGACGACGTGCTGCACTCGCTCTACCGGATCGCGGACCTCACCGTGGTCCCCTCGATCTACGAGCCGTTCGGGCTGGTGGCGCTGGAGGCGATGGCGTCCGGCTGCCCGTGCCTCGTCGCGGATACCGGCGGCCTCCGCGAGGTGGTGCCTAACGAGGACGTGGGGCTGCGCTTCCGCTCACGCGACCCGCGCTCGCTGGGCCAGATGGCCGAGCGCCTCCTGACGGACGACGAGCTGCGCGACCGGCTCGTGGCCGAGGCCTCCGAGCACGTGCTGAGCTTCGACTGGGCCGACGTGGCCTCCCAGGTGGCCTCCGTCTACCGCGACGTCACCTCCGAAGCAGCGACCGAGCGGCGCGCCGCCCGCTCCTGATCGCGCCCTCCATGAGGCCGTGGTGCTCGCCCGCGGTGTGCTCGCCGGCGAACGCGAGCGGGCCCGCCGGCATCCGTGTGGCCGCCTCCACCTCGGGCGGCGGCGTGGTCGAGTAGGCCGCGCGCACCCAGGGATCGTCGTCCCAGGTGGAGAGGACCGCGCCGTTCTGGTCGAGCTCCAGATCGTGGCGCAGGCGCGTGAGCGAGTCGAGCCAGCGGCTCGGTCCCGCGTCGACGTCGAGGTCCTCGAGCGCGGGAGTGGATCCGGCGAAGGCGCTCAAAACCGGCTGCGGCTCGTCGCCGGCGCCAGTGGCGGTCCAGGTCCAGTAGCGCTCGTGCACGTTCATCACCGCGCTGGGCGCGACGGCCATACGGAGCGGGACGAACAGCTTCGCCGCGTGGCCGTACTCCACGAGGGCGAGCGCGCCGCGCAGCGGCTCGGGCAGTGCGGGCTCGAAGGCGATCCGGTCGAGGACGCCGGCGGGCACGGCGACCACGCACGCGTCGGCCTCCACCTCACCGGCCGTCGACCGCACTCGTACGCAGTCGTCCCACCGGATCGACGTGACGGCGTCGTTCAGGTGGACCGCCGCGCCGAGCTCGTCGGCCAGCGCGAGCGGCAGGCGCTGGTTCCCGCTCGCGATGCTCGGCGAGGGCTCGTCGTCGATGTGCGCCACGCCGCCGAGGTCAGCCGCGGCCACGCGGTCCGCGGTGCTCGCGCAGGAGATCTCGACGCGCGCAAGGATCGCCTCGCGCGCGCCCGCCGGAATGTCGATCGAGTCGAGGAAGTCCTCGGCACTCGCCTCCCTGTGAGCTCCGGCGTCGAGCTCGGCCTCGACCGTCTCCATTGCGGCGGCCAGCTCCTCGTGCGTGGTGCCGATGCCGCCGCGCGGGTCGCGCCGCCCGTAGCGCATGCCCTTGTCCCAGAGGCCGAGGCCGAAGCGATCGACCAGCTCGAGGATTGCCGTGTTGCCCGGCAGGATGTACTCGGCGCCCATCTCCACGACCGCGCCGTTGGGGAGGGTCTGCGACCACACCCGCCCGCCGACGCGGGAGCGCGCCTCGAACACGACGACATCGGCACCGCCGCGAGCCAGCTCGTCGGCCGCGACGAGGCCGGCCAGCCCGGCGCCGACCACGACGGCCCTCATGAGACCCTCATCCGGCCCTCATCCGGCCGCGACCGCGTCCACAGCCGTCGCACCGCGCTCGTGCACGAGGACCGGATTCAGCTCGAGCAGCTCCAGCCGGTTCGCGAGCAGCAGCTCGCCCGCGGCCGCCGCCATCCGCGCCGCCGCGGGCACGTCGACCGGCACGCCGCCGCGCCCACCGGTGAGAACCGGCGCGGCGCGGAGCCCGCGGATCGCCTCCTCCACTCGCTCGGGCGTCGCCGGAAGCGGCACGATCGCGGAGTCGTCGAGCAGCTCCGTCCAGGCACCGCCGAGCGCAATCACGAGGCACGGCACGACCGCATCCGAGCGCGCGGAGACGAGCAGCTCGACGCCGGCGGGCGCCATGCGCTCGACCAGAATCCCGGCTGGCTCGACATCGAGCTCGGTCAGCCGCCGGTACGCGGCCCGCACCGCCTCCTCGGTGGAGACGTCAGCTCGAGTGCACCCAGGTCGGCCTTGTGCTGCACCGAGGGCGCGCTGATCTTCACGGCAACGTGACCGCCGAGCTCCGAGAGTGCGACAACCGCATCGTCCTCGCTCTCGACGAGCCGTCCTTCCACCGCGGGCAGGCCGGCCGACCGGAGCAGCTCCTTGGCCTCGTGCTCGGCGAGCCAGCGCCGCCCGTTCGTCGACGGGCGCACGCCGCGGGTGGCGGCCGTGCAATCGCGCGCAGGTGGGCGGCGTCGGCCGGGGGCTTCCCGAGCGCGGCCGCGCAGGCCAGTCCGGTTCGAAGGCCGGCCACCGCCGGCACCCCGGCGTCCATGAACTCGAGCGCGGAGGACTCGTCCAGCAGCTCGGGCAGGGTGGAGGAGACCATCACAGGCGTGCCCGATGCGGCCGCACCGTGCGCGATCCCCTTTCGCACCGCGGCCCATGAGCCGCCCCGGCCGGAGTCGGCCGCCTGGTCGTAGAAGACGAGGATCCGGTCGATGGAGGGGTCCTCGCCGACGGCGACGACGATGTCACGCAGCCGCTCGGTGTCGCCCCAGATCAGCGCGGTGTAGTCGAGCGGGTTGCCGACCGTCGCGGCGTCGGGAAGGAGATCCCGCAACCGCGCGGCCGTCTCCGACGAGAACAGGGGAAGCGTCAGACCGAGCCGCGCGCACTCGTCAGCCGCGAGCGCCGAGTCGCCGCCGGAGCAGGTGAGGATGGCAAGCCTGCCAAAGGGGTCTGACCCCTTTCGGAGGGTGGTTGAGGGTTTGCCCGGCCGGCTGCGCACCGGGCGGCGGCGCACGGCGAGCGCCTTCGCCAGCTCCAGGAGGTCGTGCAGGTCGGCCGCCCACGCCGCGCCGGCCTCCTCCACCAGGGCTCTGAACACACCCTGGTCGCCCGCCAGCGCGCCGGTGTGCGCGGTTGCGGCGGCCGCGCCCGCGGTGGACTCGCCCACCTTCAGCACCGCCACGCCCACGCCGCGCTCGGCGCATTCGGCCAGCGCCTCGCACAGCAGCGCGCCGTCGCCGTCGCCCTCGAGGTAGAGGGCGATCGAGCGCACGTCGTCGTCGCGGGCCAGCTCGAGGGTCCATTCGGCGGGGTCCACCACCGTGGCGTTGCCGCACGAGACGACCGTGTGGAAGCGCAGCGCGCGGCGGCCCGCCAGCGCGTTCACCGCCACGTTCCCGCTCTGCGACACCAGCGCCACCGGTCCCGGCTCGAGCGGCGCGAGCGCGTCGCCCCACATCGCCGCGCCGGAGCCGATCGCCACGATGCCGTTCCCGTTCGGGCCGCACACCGGGAACGAGTGACGCAGCGCCACCTTCCTCAGCCGCAGCTCGTGTTCCACGCCCCGCGCCACCTCGCCGAAGCCCGCCCCGTACACGACGGCGCCGCCGCAACCGAGTGCGCCCGCCTCGTCGATCACCTCCGCCACGGACGCGGCCGGGATGCCCACGACCACGGCGTCGGGCACGCCCGGCAGGTCCGACAGCGACGGGAAGCAGTCGAACCCGTGCGCCGACGTGCGCTTCGGGTTCACGCCCCACACCGGCCCGGCGAAGCCCGCGCCGCGCAGGTTCAGCAGCGTCTCGCCCGCGTACGAGTCGTCGCGCTCGCTCGCGCCGACGACGGCGATGCTCCGCGGCCGCAGCAGCCGGCCGAGCTCCATCAGTGCAGCGTCCGCTCCACGCCGCGGCGCTCGAGCGCGCGCGCGATGATCAGCCGCTGGATCTCGCTGGTGCCCTCCCAGATGCGGTCCACCCGGAGCTCGCGGAAGAACCGCTCCGCGACGTTCGTGCGCATGTAGCCGCGGCCGCCGAAGATCTGGAGGCAGCGGTCGGCGCACCGGTTGGACGCCTCGCTCACGAACAGCTTGGCCATCGACGCCTTGGCGTGCACGACCTTCGGGTCGGCGCCCGCGTCGGCCAGTCGCGCCACCTCGAGCGTCAGGAGGCGGCCGGCGGCGGCGTCCGCCGCCGAGTCGGCCAGCGGGAACGACACTCCCTGGTAGTCGATGATCCGCGAGCCGCCCTGCTCGCGGTCGATGGCCCAGCCGGTTGCCTCCTCGATCAGCCGCCACATCGAGCCCACCCCGCGGGCCGCGATCCCGATCCGCTCCTCGGTGAACCACGAGCGCTGGAGGTCGTCACCCCCGCCGATCCCGCCGATCACCGCGTCGTCGCCCACCTCGACCCCGTTGAAGCGGATCGTCGGGTGGCCGTGCGGATAGGTGTGGGTGAACGGCGGGTCCTCGACGACCTCGATCCCGTCCAGCGACCGGTCGACCAGGAACAGCGTCGGCTGCGGCTCGCCGTCCACCAGGGCATTCGCCATCACGATGTAGACGGCCGCCACGTCGCCGTAGGTCACGAACCACTTCTCGCCGTCGATCACCCAGCCGCCCTCCGTCTTCGTCGCGGTGGTCGCGATGCGCGACGGGTCGGAGCCGGCCTCGGCCTCCGTGACCGCGTACGCGTCGTGCAGCTCTCCGCGCAGCGCCGGCTTGAGGTACCGCTCGATCTGCTCCGGCGAGCCGCTCGCCAGCACGTTGTAGGCGCCCGGCATGTGCCACGAAAGCGCGTTCGTCGACCGGCCGAGCTGCTCCTCGACGAGGAACCACTCCACCTTCGACCAGCCCTGCCCGCCGTGCTCCACCGCGTGCAGCCCGCCGGACAGGCGCGCCTCGACGGCCTCGCTCTTGATGCGCCGCTTCAGCTCGTCCGGGATGTGGCCGCCGGCGCGCTCGGCCAGCTCCTCGTTCGGGATCAGCACGTCCTCCACGAACCGGCGCGCGCGCTCCTGAAGGTCGAGCTGCTCCGGCGTGAAGTCGGCAGCCGTCTGAGCGGCGGCGGGGGCGGCGGGCGTGACTGTCATAGGGCGAGCTCCAGGTTGTCGTGGTTGTGGACGACGTCCTCGACCAGCGCGCGGGCGTCGTGTACGGCCGGGTCGTCCGAGGCGCCGGCAAGTGCGAGCGCCTCGGCCAGGTAGCGGCGCCAGGCGCGCCGGCTTCCGCGGAGGACGAGCGCCTCGGCCCGTGCCCTCTCGTCTTCCACCAGCGCCGCCGGGGGAGCGCCGCCGGAGCGGAGCGTCGCGATGGCGCGAGGCAGCTCGCTCTCCGGCTCAGGCGTGATCGAGAGCCACACGTGACGGGCGCCAATCGGACGCACGCCGGGCATGTTATCATGCGACTGATCACAAAGTCAGGATGGAGCCGATGAGCACAGTCGAGGCCAGGCCTGGAGCGGAAAAAGACGCGGAGCAGGGGCGCCCGGCGGTGGATATGCAGGCCCAGAAGACCTGGCGCCAGCTGGAGCCGCGCCACTACCGCGACCCGGACATCACCGAGCTCGAGGAGCGGCGGATCTTCGCCCGCACCTGGCAGCTCGTGGGCCACGTGGGGCGACTGCCGAACCCGGGCGACTACATCACCTCCACGGCCGGCTCCCAGCCCGTCCTCGTGCTGCGCGACGAGCACGGCGAGCTGCGCGCCTTCCGCAACGTCTGCCGCCACCGCGGCTCGCGCCTCCTGAGCGGCTCTGGCCACTGCGGCAAGGCGATCCGCTGCCGCTACCACGGCTGGACCTATCGGACCGACGGCGAGCTGATCGGCGTGCCCGAGGGACGCTCGATCGCGGGGCTCGACAAGTCGACGCTCGGGCTCTTCCCGGCACGTGTGGAGACGCTCTGCGGGCTCATCTTCGTGAACCTCGACATCCACGCCGAGGCGCTCGCCGAGCAGGTGACGGGCCTGCCCGAGCGGCTCGAGCGCTACGGCATCGAGCACCTCGTGCCGAGCGGCGAGTGGCACAACCACCAGCCCTCGAACTGGAAGATCGTGATCGACAACTACAACGAGGGCTACCACGTGCCGATCGCGCATCCGGGGCTCATGCGGTTGCTCGACTACAAGCACTACGACGTCGAGGTCCACGACGGCTGGGTCTGGTTCGAGGCACCCTTCCGCGACAAGCCCTCGTCGAACATGCTCGAGCGCGCCTACCAGCGCATGATCTCGCCGATGCCGAGCCTCACCGAGGCCGACCGGCGCGTGTGGCGCTACGCGATGATCTATCCGAACACGACGATCGACCTGTATCCGGACCAGGTGGTGACCTGGCGCATCGACCCCGACGGCCCCCTGCGCGCCCGCGACGAGGCGTTCGGGTACCGCCACCCTCACGCCGGCCTCCGCACCAGCCTCGCCCAGCGGCTCAACAACAGGCTCAACACGGCCGTGAGCGCCGAGGACGCCGACCTCGTGGCGAACGTCCAGGCGGGCCTCGAGACTCGCGACCTCGAGCTCGGGCCGCTGTCGCACCGCGAGGCCGCCATCGCCTGGTTCGCCGACCGGATCAGGGCGGATCTCGAGTGACCACCGCCGCCACGGACCGCGGGGCCCGGGAGCGCATCCTCGCCGCGGCCGTCGAGCGGATCGCGCGCGACGGCATCGACGAGGTCCGGATCGCGCGGATCGCGATGGACGCTGGGGTGTCGTCCTCACTCGTCCACTACCACTTCGAGACACGCGACGCGCTTCTGGAACAGGCGCTCGAGTACTCGTACGAGCTCGCCGGCGACGTCCGGCTCGGCCCCGACGGCGACGCGCACGACCTTGACAGCGCAGGGCGCCTAGCGGCGATGGTTGACCAGTGCCTTCCCTATCCCGGCCTGCTCGAGCGCGACTGGATCCTCTGGGTCGAGCTGTGGCTGCGGGCGGTGCGCCACGAGGAGATGCGGCCGACGGCCGCGCGGCTCTACGCACGGATGCGCGAGTGGTTCGCGGAGGCGATCGCCGCCGGCATCGAGCGCGGCGAGCTTCGCGCCGGCGCGGACCCGGACCAGGTGGCGGACCGGATCCTCGCCCTGGCGGACGGCTACGGAGTGCGCGTCCTGTTCGGAGACCTGGACGTGGCCGGCGCGCGCCGCGAGATCTGGGCCGCGATCGCTCCGGAGCTCGACCTCCCGGGCCTGCCAAGAGGCGCTGCGCCGGCCTCGTAGCGACGGCGGATACCGGAAAGCTCGCGCCCGGCCGCTACGTCGCGGGGCTGTTCCTCGACGACGGCTACGCGCTGCTCGCGCGCACCAGCTTCCGCGTGAAGCGCTGACGGCGGCGGTCCTTCAGCACGCGCTGCGCCGCGTTGTGGCCGCACGCGCCCATCACGCCGCCGCCCGGGTGCGTGCCTGCGCCGCACAGGTAGAGGCCCTCCACCGGCGTGGCGTACTGGGCCAGCAGCGGCGACGGGCGCATGAACGCCATCTGGTCGAGCCCCTGCTCGCCCTGGAAGATCGAGCCGCCGATCAGGCCGAAGACGCGCTCGATGTCGGGCGGCGCGAGCACCTCGTGGTGCACGAGCGCGTCCCGGAAGTTCGGGGCGTGCTCGGAGACGATGTCGAAGCAGCGCTCCGCGTACGCCTCGCGCGCGCCGTCGGGCCAGCCGTCGTCCGAGTGCGGCCCGTACTGGGTGAACATCGTCACGACGAGGGTGTCGTCGTCCGTGAGCGAGGGGTCGACGGCACTCGGCACCTCCAGCTCGATGTACGGCCGCTCGGCCGGAACGCCCCGCACGGCGTCCTGCCAGGCGCGCTCGAGTTCGTCGATGGAACGGCAGATGGCCACGCCCGTGCGGAGCAGGCGGTCGTCTGCGAAGCGTGGCGGCTCAGACAGCACGCAGTTGATCTTCACTGAGCCGCCGCGGCTGCGGAAGCGGTGCATGTCCTCGCCGACCTCGTCCGGGAAGTGCCGCTCGCCGACCAGGTCGAGCACGGTCGTGCGCGGGTGGGCGCCGGAGATCACGAGCGGCGCCCGCACCTCCTCGCCGCTCTCGAGCGTCACGCCGGTCGCGCGGCCGTCGCGCACGTCGATCGAGCGCACCGGCGCGTCCGCGCGGACCGTGGCGCCGTGCGACTCCGCGCTGCGCGCGAGCGCCTGGCTGATCCCGCCCATGCCTCCCCTCACGTGTCCCCACGCGCCGGGCACGCCGTCCAGCTCGCCGAGCTCGTGGTGGAGGAGGTTGTACGCGGTGCCGGGCGTGCGCGGGCCCGCCCAGACGCCGACCACGCCGGTGGACGCGATCGCACCCTTGAGCGCGTCGGTCTCGAACCAGTCGTCGAGCAGGTCGCCCACCGACATCGTCATAACGCGGAACAGCTCGTGCACGTCCCGGCGCGAGAGGCCGGCGGCGCGGCCCGCCTCGCGCAGGAGGGCGAGCAGGTCGCCGGGCCGCTTCGACCCGAGCGCCGGCGGCGGCCGGAGGAGCAGCGGGCGCAGGAACCCGGCCGCCCGCTCGAGCACGGCCGCGTAGCCCGGGTAGGCCTCGGCGTCCCGCTTGGAATAGCGCGCCACCTCGGCCTGGGTGCGCGCCGTGTCGTTGTAGAAGAGCAGCGCGCGCCCGTCCGGGCCGAAGGTCGCGTAGCTCGGGTCGAGCGGCACCGCCTCGTACCCGAAGTCGTGCAGCCGAAGGTCGGAGACGATCTTCGGCTGGAGCATCGAAACCACGTACGACGCCCGCGACACGCGCTGGCCGGGCCATAGCTCCTCGGTCACGCAGGCCCCGCCGAGCACGTCACGCCGCTCGAGCACGGACACGCGCAGTCCGGCGCGGGCGAGGTAGGCGGCGCACGTGAGCCCGTTGTGGCCGCCGCCGACGACGACGGCGTCGAAGGCCCGGCGCCCGTTGCCCCCGCTCACGCCGACACTTGCATGCGCTCGCCGGCCTCCGCGAGCACCGTGCCGAGCGTCCCGGCGATCCTGTCGAACTCCTCCTGCCCCGCGACCAGCGGGGGCGAGATCTGGACGACGGGGTCGCCGCGGTCGTCGGCTCGGCAGAGGAGCCCCTCCTCGAACAGGCGCGGGGAGACGAACCCGCGCAGGAGCTCGTCGCACTCCTCGTCGGTGAAGCTCTCGCGCGTCTCCCTGTCCTTGACGAGCTCGAGCGCGTAGAAGAACCCGGCGCCGCGCAGGTCGCCCACGATCGGCAGCTCGAGCAGCTGCTCCAGCGCGGCCCTGAAGTCGCCCTCGGTCTCGCGCACGTGCTCCACGATCCGTTCCCGGCGCATGATTTCGATGTTCTTCAGCGCGATCGCGGCCTGCACCGGGTGGCCCCCGAACGTCATCCCGTGCGTGTACATGCGGCCGCCGGAGAGAAACGGCTCCATCACGCGCTCGCTCGCGATCAGCGCCCCGATGGATGCGTACGCCGACGACAGGCCCTTGGCGGACGTGATCAGGTCCGGCGTGACGCCGAAGCGCTCGGCCGCGAACCAGTGGCCGAGCCGGCCGAAGCCCGTGATCACCTCGTCGAAGCAGAGGAGGATGCCGTGCCGGTCGCACACCTCCCGCACGCCCTCGAGGTAGCCGGCCGGCGGCATGAACGAGCCGCCGGCGTTCTGCGCGGGCTCGATGATCACCATCGCGACGGTGTCGGGCCCGGCCTGGACGATCGTGGCCTCGAGCTCGTCCAGCAGCAGCTCGGTGAAGCGCTCCTCGGTCTCGTCAGGCGGCCGGTGGTAGCGGTTCGTGTTCGACACGTGCAGCACGTCGGGAACGAGCGGCTCGAACGGGGCGCGCAGATCCGTGCAGCCGTTGATCGAGAGGGCGCCCATCGTGGTGCCGTGGTATGCGACCCGGCGAGCGATCGCCTTCCACCGCCGCTCTCCGCGCGCGGTGTGGAACTGGCGCGCGAGCTTCCAGGCGGCCTCGACCGCCTCCGAGCCGCCGGAGACGAAGAACACGCGGTTGAGATCGCCCGGCGCCAGCCCCGCGACCTCGGCCGCGAGCTCGATCGAGCGCGGGTGGGCGAACGTCCAGTTGATCGCGAACGGCAGCTCGCGCATCTGCGCCGCGGCCGCCTCGCCCATCTCCTCGCCGAAGCCGTAGCCGATGTTCACGCAGAACAGGCCGGCGAGCGCGTCCAGATAGCGGCGCCCCGCCGCGTCCTCGAGGTAGCACCCGTCCCCCCGGACGATGACCTGGAGCTCCTCGCCCGCCTCATAGCGCCCCATCTCCGTGAAGTGCAGCCAGAGATGGTCGAGCGACGTCACGGGCGGAAGATATCGTGCCGCCGATGTCCACTCGCGTGCTCGTGCTCGTGACCCTCGCCGTCCTGGCGCCGGCCGGCGCCGCGGCCGCGGCCACTCCGCAGGTCCACGCCCACCGCGGCGGCACCGTCGAGAACGGCAAGCCGAAGTACGGCGAGGAGAGCCTCGCCGCCTACCAGCGCGCCGCGCGCAACGGCTTCGTGCTCGAGGTCGACGCGAAGCTCACCGAGGACGGCGTGCCGGTGGCCATCCACGACGCCACGCTCGACCGCACCACGACCTGCACGGGCGAGGTGCGCACCTTCACGCTTGCCGAGCTGGCGGGCTGCAGAATCGACCTTCCGGCGGGGAAGCCGGCGCGGATGATCACCATCCGTTCGCTGCTCGACTACGCGCGCAGGGCGGGCGCGACGGTGAACCTGGAGATCAAGAACGTGCCGAGCGACCCGGACTACGACTCGACGCCCGCCTACGCCAACAAGGTGATGGACGCGGTGGTCGCGAGCCGCATCCCGCGCAGCCAGCTGATCATCCAGAGCTTCGTGCCCGCGAACCTCGACGTGGCCGTGCAACGGCTCCCGGGCGTCGCGACCAGCCTGCTGTCGCTCCAGGCGCTGAACGAGGCCTACCTGCAGCTCGCGTTCGACAAGGACTACGACATCGTCTCGCCCGAGTGGCCCGTGACGGCGGACTACGTGCACCGCGCGCACGGCAACGGGCTCGACGTGATCCCGTTCACACTCGACACGGCGACGGACGTGCGCGCCGCGCGAGCGGCCAAGGTCGACGAGCTGATCACCGACGATCCGCTCGGGGCGGCCCGCGCCATGGGACTACGCCCGGCGCGGTTCTTCGACGCCTCGGTGTTCATCGACGGCCGCCGCATGATCACGGTCGCGCACCTGCTCGGTCCGCGCGGGGTGTCCGCGCGGCAGGCGTGCCGCGGCACGCTCCTGATGCGGGTGGTGCTCAGAGGCCGGCGCACGCAGCAGGTGCGCCGCAAGCTGAGCCGGAACTGCGACGCCCGCTTCGGGATCAGGCGGACGCCGCCGCGGCTGGGCCCGCCGAGCGTGTCGGTGCTGTTCGAGGGCAACGGCCGCGTGCTGCCCGCGCTGGACGGCCCGAAGGTGCCGCTCCTGACGCCGCCGTCGTTCAAGCCCTGAGCCGGCCGCGGAGCTAGCCGGCCACCCGGCCGTGTCGCCGCAGCAGCTCGAGCACCGGCTCGTGCGGCAGCCGCTTGACCACGCGGCCGTCGCGGCCGGTGGTGGTCTCGGCGTGCCAGAGGGCGTTCAGGACGGCCTCCTCGGTCGCCTCGACCGTGGCCTGGAAGAGCGGGTCGAGCCGCGTGTCGGGGAGGGCGGGCGGCCGCGGGTCGTCGCGTGCGGCGCGGTTCGTGGTCGAGAAGGCGACGAAGATGTCGCCGCTGCCGTGGTGGGCGATCGATCCGGTGCGGCCGAGGCCCAGCCCGGCCCGCCGGGCGATGCGGTTGAGCTGGGCGGAGGTGAGCGGCGCGTCCGTCGCGACCACCGCGATGCAGCTCCCCGCCGGACCGCGCGCCGCCTCGCCCGGGGCCAGGTGCCGCCCGACCGGCACGCCGTCCACGCGCAGCTCGGGGCTGTCGCCGAAGTTCGCCAGCACGAGCACGCCGAGCGCGTGACCCTCCTCGGTCAGGCGGCTCGAGCTTCCGACCCCGCCCTTCCAGTCGAAGCAGACCATCCCGGTGCCGGCGCCCACCGCGCCCTGGACCACCTCGGCCGACACCTCGGCGTCCGCGAGCGCGCGGCCCACGTCGTGCGCCTCCACCTGCACGACACGAGCGTCGCTCAGCCAGCTGTCGTCGCACTCGCCCACGACGGGGATGACCACGTCGTCCACGCCCATCCGAGCGTCGGCCGCGATCGCCGCCGCCACCGCTCCGTCGTACACCCGGCCCACCGACATCGTCGCGGTCAGGTAGACGGGCGTGGCGAGCTCGCCCCACTCGGCGATCTCGTGCGAGCCGGTGAGCTCGCCGGCGCCGTTCAGCACCGCGATCCCCGCCGCGGGCGGCTCCGCGTGCAGGCTCGCCAGCGGCCCCGGCACGACCGCTGTCACGCCGCTCCGGGCGACGCCGCGGCCATCGGGCGGATCGGGCTCGTCGCGCACGACGGTCACGTGGCCAACGGACACGTCGCCCACGTCCGCGATCGACCCGGTGGGCCCCGGCTCGAGCGTCCCGATGCGAACGCCGTGATCACGCAGGCTCTTTACCGCGTCCATGGCCGGACTCTACGAGTGCGAGACTCGCGGCGTGTTCGCCGTCGTGATCACGGGGGCGCCCGGCGCCGGCAAGACGACCTACCTGATCGGGCTCACCGACGCCCTCGTCGACGTGGAGGTCGCGCACGCGGCGATCGACACGGACGAGGTGTCGTGGGCATATCCGTTCCCGGATCTGAGCGAGCGTGCCGCGTACGTGGGCAACGCGTGGGCGGCGTACAGGGACCGCGGCCACGCCGTCCTGCTCCTGGGCGAGGTGATCGAGTCGAAGGAGCACCTGACGCAGCTGCTCGAGGCGGTCGGCGCCGAGGACCATCTGCTCGTGCGGCTGACAGCGCCGTACGCGCTCCTTCGCCAGCGCATACTCGAGCGCGAGCCGCCCGGGTGGTCGGGCATCGACCACCTGCTCGAGGAGACCGAGCGGTGGGTGCGCGTGATCGGCGAGCTGGCGGACGTGCACCTGACGATCGACACGACACGGATCGCCCCGGCCCAGGCGGCGGCGCTCATCCGCGCCGAGCGGCCCGACAAGCTCGGCGGGTAGGCTGCTCGCGCCGTGGGACTCGCAATGCCCGTCGTGTGGAGCGACGATCACCGCCTTCACGATCCGGGCGGCGAGGTCTGGCTGGGCGTGCGCATCCCGGGCACCGAGCTGCCCGAGCGGGCCGAGCGGATCCGGGAGGCGCTCACAGCCGACGGCGCGTGGTTCGTCGAGGCGGAGGCGCAGCCGGACGACGCGGTCGCCAGCGTCCACGACGCGAAGCTCACCGCCTACCTCGAGGGCGCCTGGGACGAGTGGGAGGCGGCCGGCCTCCCGGACGATCCCGGCATCGACCGCGTGGTGCCGTACCTGTTCCCGCACCCGGATCTCTTCTCCGGCAGGGCGCCGCGCGCGGCCACCTCCGTGACCGCTCGCGCAGGCCAGTTCGCCTACGACACGATGACCCTGATCGGGCCGGGCACCTGGGACGGCGCGCGTGCGGCGCTCGATTCGGCCGTGACCGCGGCGAATCTCGTCCTCGACGGCGACCGGGCGGTGTACGCCTGCACCCGCCCGCCCGGCCATCACGTGACGCGCACCTGCTTCGGCGGCTCCTGCTACCTGAACAACACGGCGGCCGCGGCCGCGCGCCTGCGCGCCGGTGGCCACGCCACGGTGGCCGTGATCGACATCGACGCCCACCACGGCAACGGAACGCAGGCGATCTTCTGGGACGACCCGACCGTGCTCACCGGTTCGGTCCACGTGGATCCCGCCGAGGGATGGTTCCCTCACTACCTCGGCTTCGAGGACGAGCGCGGCGCGGACGGCTCGAACCGCAACGCCGTGATGGCCCCGGGCAGCGGCGACGAGCCGTGGGTCGCGGCGGTGACGGAGCTCGCCGCGTGGGCAGCGGAGGCTGGGGCGGAGGCGCTCGTCGTGGCGCTGGGCGTGGATGCGGCCGAGGGCGACCCCGAGAGCCCGCTCGCGGTCACTCCGGCCGGCTTCAGTGACGCGGGCCGCGCGCTCGGGCGGCTCGGCCTTCCGACCGTGGTGGTGCAGGAGGGCGGCTACGACCTAGACACGCTCGGCGCGCTGGTGCTCGAGGCGCTGACGGGCATCGAGGAGGGAGCGCGCGGGCGTGGGTGAGGACGGCTCGATCTGGGTCGGCAAGGACGAGCGCCAGGGCGTGCTCGCGCAGCCGCGGCCGGACGCGCCGCGCCCTCGGCACTGGCGGCTCGAGGCGATCGCCCACACGCCGCGGCCGCGCAGCCTTTCCGTAAGCCGCGACGGCCGCCGGGCGGTGTTCATCGAGGACGGCGACGACCGCTCTGACGTGTGGCTGATCGACCTCGAGGACGGTGGCGCGCCCCGGCGCCTGACGACCGGCCGCGACCCCGTGCCGTACTGGGAGGACACCACCCCCAGCTCTCGCCGGACGGGTCCACCGTCGCGTACGCGGACGGGGACCACGTGTGGCTGGTCGCGGCCGCCGGCGGCCCGCCGCGACGGCTGGCCGAGGGCGGCAGCCCGCTCTGGATCGACGACGGCCGCCTGCTGATCGACGTGGAGCGCGACGAGGACCGGACGACCCGGCTGGCGATCGTTGTACGTCGACGACCCGTGGCCGCGTCGGCTCGCCACCGGGCACGGCGACCTCGACCCGCGCGGCGACGAGGGCGACGCCGACGTGTCGCCGGACGGCACCGAGGTCGCCTACACGTTCACCGCACGCGCCGACCAGAACCGAAGCAGCGAGATCCGCGTGGCGAGCATCGACACCGGCGCGGTCAGGCGCCTCACCGGCGTCCCCGACATGCACGACGGCGGCGCGCGGTGGTCCCCCGACGGCGGATCGATCGCGTACGCGTCGGAGCGGAGCGGGTTCTACGAGCTGTACCTGGTGGACCCGGACGGCGCGAACGACCGCCGGCTCACGAGCGCCGGCGCGGACCACCCCGAGCACGCCTGGCATCCCGACGGCGGCCGCATCGTGGCGGCGCGCGGGGAGCGCAACCGGTTCGCGCTCGTCTCGATCGACCGCGGCGGACGGCAGCGCGACCGAGCTCGCGCCGGGCGGCGTCTGGGACGCCCCGCAGTGGACCGCGGCGGGCGAAGTGGTCGCGGGCTACCACGACCACGCGACCCCGCCCGAGCTGCGGCGCGTAGCGCCCGGTGGCGCACCGGCCGCCATTCACGCCCCGGCTCCGCTGTCGGTGAGGGGCGCGCCCCACGTGCGGCCCGAGGACGTCACGTTCGAGTCCTTCGACGGCCTGACGATCCCGGCGTTCCTGATGCGCCCGCCGGACGCCTCGCCCGAGCACCCGGTGCCCGCGGTCGTCTACCCGCACGGCGGTCCCACCGACGCGTACGCCGACGAGTGGGACGGCCACGCGCAGTATTTCGTGGACAGGGGCTACGCGTGGCTGGCGGTGAACTTCCGCGGCTCCACGGGCTACGGCCGCGACTTCGAGCGCGGGAACCACGGCGTCTGGGGCGTGGCCGACACGAAGGACTGCCTGGCCGCGGCGGACTACCTCCGCACGCTCGACTGGGTGGACGGCGAGCGGCTCGGCATCTTCGGGGCGAGCTACGGCTCGTACATGTCGCTGTGCGCCGTCACGTTCGATCCCGAGCACCGCTTCCGGTGCGCGGTCCCGAAGTACGGCGACTGCGACATCACCACCTCGTGGGCGCAGGGCGACCGCACCGGCGTGCAGGACCTCGAGCGCATGATGGGCACGCCCGCCCAGGCGCGCGAGGCCTACATCGCGGGGTCGCCCTACCACCGGCTCGAGAACGTCGAGGTGCCGCTGCTGATCGCCCACGGCGAGCGCGACGAGCGTGTGAGCCCGAAGCAGTCGGAGCAGCTCGTGGGGCGCCTGCGCGAGCTCGGCAAGACTTTCGAGTACGTGACCTACCCCACCGAGGCGCACGGCTTCCTCCGGGCGGGGCCCCAGCTCGACTTCTACCGGCGGCTGGAGCGGTTTCTTAACTGGAATCTCATGTGACCGCGTGAGAGAGTCCGCCGTCATGAAGCGACTCGCTCTGGTCATCGTCCCCTGTGCACTTCTCCTGTCCGTCCTGATGGCGGTGTCCGCCCAGAGCCAGGACGACAACAGCGGGGGAGGCGGCGACAAGAAGGTCGTCTTCAGCGTCGGCGATCCCCAGGGCATCGACAGCATGAACCCGCTGATCGGCGTGACCGTCGCCGCCTACGAGGCGTGGAACATCCAGTACGCGACGCTCACCGACAAGGCGGCGAGCGACTTCCACACGATCCCCGGCCTTGCCGAGTCGTGGAAGGGCTCGAAGGACGGCCTCACGTGGACCTACAAGCTGCGCCCCGGCCTGAAGTGGTCCGACGGCAAGCCGCTCACGGCCGAGGACATCGCCTGGAACGTCAACACGAGCCGCGACGAGGAGTGGATCAACCACAGCGCCACGACCGTGAACCTCGACGCGACGGCAAAGGACGACACCACGGTCGTCATCAAGACGAAGGTGCCGGATCCCAAGCTGCCGACGATGGACGTCTACATCCTGCCCAAGCACATCTTCGGCGAGATGAGCGCCGACGCGCGAGGCAAGTACGCCGCGACGGACGGCGTCGGCTCCGGGCCGTTCGTGCTGGACAAGTTCGAGAAGGGCCAGTTCGCCCGCTTCAAGGCGAACAAGTACTACTGGGGGGGCAAGCCGGCCGTCGACGAGGTCGTCCTGCGCAAGTTCAACAACCCGGACACGATGGTCGCCGCCCTCAAGACGGGCGAGATCGACGCCGCCGAGGACGTCCCGGGCGCCGCGTTCGACCAGCTCGCGAAGGACGACAGCATCCAGACCGTCGAGGGCAACCAGGGCGCGATGTCGGAGATCGCGATCAACGGCGGCGACGGCCTGAAGAAGCCGCATCCCGCCCTGCTGGACCCGAAGGTGCGCCAGGCGATCGCGCACGCGATCGACAAGAAGACGCTTGTCGCGCGCGTGCTGAATGGCCACGGGACTCCGACCGAGACGCTGAGCACGTCGCCGGATCCGAAGTGGACCCCCGACATCCCCGCCGATCAGGTCTACGACTTCGACCTCGACAAGGCGAGGCAGATCCTCGAGGACGCCGGCTACAAGGACACGGACGGCGACGGCGTGCGCGAGATGCCAGGCGGCGGCAAGCCGCTGAACTTCACGTACATGGTCCGCTCCGACGGAGAGACCGGCGCCAAGATCGCCGAGTTCGAGACCGGCTGGCTGAAGGAGATCGGGATCGCGACGACCAAGAAGGTCGCCGACGACACTCAGCTCACCGAGATCATCGGCAAGGGCGACTACGACATGTTCTCGTGGGGCTGGACCCCGTTCGTGGACCCGGACCCGATGCTGTCGTACTTCACGTGCGACCAGATCGCGAGCGACCCGAAGGACCCGACGAACTACTACAACGACGCGAACTACTGCGACCCGCAGTACGACAAGCTCTATCAGCAGCAGAAGGTTGAGCTCGACCCGAAGAAGCGCGAGCAGATCGTTCACGAGATGCTGACGCGGCTCCAGCAGTCGGCGGTCTACAACGTGATCTACACGTACCCCGACACGCAGGCGTACATCAAGAACCGCTTCGAGGGGTTCGTTCGGCAGCCGGCCAAGATCGGCCCGGTCGTCTACTCGAACACGTCGCCGTCGTATGCGCGGCTGAAGCCGGTCACCGCGTCGGCGAGCAGTGACGATGGAGGGAGCAGCGGCGGGATCATCGCGGCGATCGTCGCCGTGGTGCTCGTCGCGGCCGGGGCCGTGTTCTTCATGCGGCGCCGGCGCACGGCCGACGAGCGGGAGTGAGCGCACGCTTCGTCGGGGCCAAGGTCGCAGGGTCGCTCGTCACCCTGATCTTCGTCATCTGCTTCAACTTCTTCCTGTTCCGCGTCGTCGAGGGCGACCCGGTCGCGAACCTCTACCGCGGCCGTAACCTGAGCGAGCAGCAGCGCGACAAGCTCACCAAGCAGTTCGGCCTGGATAAGTCGACCGGCGCCCAGTTCGTCTCCTACCTGAAGGAGACCGCGACGTTCAACTTCGGGCGCACCTACACCGGCAACGCCCCGGTGTGGGAGGAGATCAAGCGCAAGGCCGGGCCCACGATCGCGCTGGTGGGCATCTCGGCAATCCTGTCGGGGGTCTTCGGCGTGCTGCTCGGCATCGCCGCGGCATGGCGAAGACGCACGCGCACCGACTACAGCGTGACGGCGTTCAGCGTCGGCACCTACTCGATGCCGGACTTCTGGCTCGGCATGGTGCTGCTCACGCTGTTCGCCGTCGTGCTCGGCTGGTTCCCCGTGGGCGGGCTTCAGGACGCGGCGTCAGATGCCACCGGGCTCTCGAAGCTCGCCGACGAGGCGCACCACATGTTCCTCCCGTGTCTCACGCTCACGGTCGCCTACCTGGGCGAGTACGCGATCATCATGCGCTCGTCGCTGCTCGACACGATGCGCGAGGACTACCTCGTGCTGGCGCGCGCGAAGGGACTGCGCGACGTGATGGTGCGCAACCGGCACGCGGTGCCGAACGCGATCCTGCCCGTGGTCGCGCTGCTCGCGATCAACTTCGGCTTCGTGCTCTCGGGGGCGATCGCGGTCGAGGCGATCTTCTCGTGGCCGGGGCTCGGCCTGGCGACGTACGAGGCGCTGAAGGGCCCCGACCTGCCGATGCTCCAGGGGCTGTTCCTGGTCTTCAGCGCGTCGGTGATCTTCTTCAACCTGATCGCCGACCTGCTCTACGGCTACCTCGACCCGCGGGTGAGGCCGGCATGAGCGACGCCGGCGCGGGCGTCATGGAGGTCACGTCCGCTCGCAGGATCGCCTGGCTCCGCCGGCGGCGCGCGTTCGGGCACGCCTGGCGCGAGTACCGGCAGCACCTGCCGGGGATGATCGGCCTCGGAATCCTGGTGCTGGCCGTGGCGATGGCGCTGACGGCGCCGCTGCTCGCGGACGAGTCCGGCCTGCGTGCGATCAACACCGTCCACAACCCGACCTTCGCCAGCCCCGCCAAGTTCGCGCCGCTCGGCACCGACGCCCTCGGCCGCGATGTCCTGACGCAGTTCATCTGGGGCGCCCGCACGAGCCTGCTGGTGGGCCTCGTGGCCACGCTGCTCGCGGTGCTGATCGGATCGATCGTCGGCATCGCGGCCGGCTTCTTCGGCGGCAAGATCGGCGGCGTCCTGATGCGGGTCACCGAGTGGTTCCTCGTGATCCCGTTCCTGCCGCTCGCGATCGTGCTGGCGGCGATCCTGGGTCCCTCGGTCCGCAACATCATCATCGTGATCGGGATCACGTCGTGGCCCCAGCCGGCGCGGCTGATTCGAGCGCAGGTGCTCACGCTGCGCGAGCGCGACTACGTGGACAGGAGCCGGGCCCTCGGCGCGTCGAACTGGCATCTGATGTCGCGCCACATCCTCCCGAACGTGTCGCCGCTGATTCTCGCGAACACGACGCTCACCGTGCCGATCGTGATCCTCTCGGAGGCCACGCTGTCCTTCCTCGGTCTCGGCGACCCGCTCAACCCGTCGTGGGGGCAGATGCTCGACGACGCGTTCGAGTCGGGCGCGATCACGGCCGAGGCGTGGTGGGTGTTCATCCCGCCGGGGCTCGGGATCGTGCTGGTGGCGCTCGCGTTCACGCTGTGCGGCACGGCGCTCGAGGAGATCCTGGACCCGCGGCTGAGGGACCGGCGCGGATGAGCCTGCTCGAGGTCAGGGACCTCCACGTGACGTACGCCGCGTCGTCCCCGGCGCCCATCCCGGCCGTGCGCGGCGTGGACCTGGCGCTGGACGTGGGCGAGACGCTCGGCATCGCGGGGGAGTCGGGGTGCGGGAAGTCGACCATGGCGGCGGCGCTGTTGCGGCTGCTGCCGAGGGGCACGGAGGTGACCGGCGAGGTGCTCCTCGACGGCGAGGACGTGCTCGACATGAAGCCCGGGCGGCTCCGCGCGGTCCGGTGGACGGAGCTCGCGATCGTCTTCCAGGGCGCACTCCACACGCTGAACCCGGTCCGTCGGGTGGGCGATCAGATCGCCGAGGCGATCCGCCTGCACTCCTCGGGCAACGGGGTAAGCCCCTCCGAGCGCGTGTCGGAGCTGCTCGAGCTGGTGGGGCTGCCGACGCGGCGCGCATCGGCGTATCCGCACCAGCTCTCCGGCGGCCAGCGCCAGCGCGTTCTGATCGCGCTCGCGGTGGCGTGCGAGCCGCGCATGCTGATCGCCGACGAGCCCACGACGGCGCTCGACGTGATGGTCCAGGCGCAGGTGCTGCGCCTCCTCGCGGACCTGCAGCGCGACCTCGGCCTGGCGATCATCTTCATCACGCATGACCTCTCCACGCTCGTCAACATCTGCCGGCGGATCGCCGTGATGTACGCCGGGCGGATCGTGGAGGAGGGGCCGAACGACCGCGTGTTCGCCGACGCCGCCCATCCGTACACCCGCGCGCTCGCCGCGGCGTTCCCCGTGATCGGCGACGCGCGGTTCCGGATGAACCCGTCCGGGCTGCCGGGCGACCCGCCCGACCCGCGCAACGTGCCGAGCGGCTGCCCATTCCACCCGCGCTGCCCCGAGGCGATCGACGTCTGCCCACGCACCCAGGTCGAGCTGTGGCCGGCGGGCGACGGCCGCGACGCGGCGTGCGTGCACGTGTCCGGCTCGCCGGTGGCCACGTGAACGGCTCGCGGCAGAGCGCTCGTGGAGGTGCGCGACCTCCACGTGCAGTACCCGGGCGGCCGCGACGGCCCCGCGCGCGCGGTCGATGGCGTGAACCTCGACGTGTACGAGGGCGAGACGCTGGCGCTCGTCGGCGAGTCGGGCTGCGGCAAGACCACGCTGGCGCGGGCGATCATGGGGCTTCACCGGCCCACGTCCGGCGAGATCCGCTTCCGCGGCGAGCCGCTCTCGTATGACCGCGACGGCATGCGCGAGCACCGCCGCCGGGCGCAGATGATCTTCCAGGACCCGACCGGCGCCCTGAACGCGCGCCAGACGCTGTACGAGGCGGTGGCCGAGGGACTCCGCATCCAGCGCGTGCAGGGCAACGAGGAGGGGCTTGTGGCCGAGGCGCTGTCGCGGGCCGGCCTGCGCCCGCCGGAGAGCTTCTTCACGCGTTACCCCTACGAGATCTCCGGCGGGCAGCGCCAGCGTGTGATCATCGCCGGCGCGATGGTGCTCAACCCGAGCCTGCTCGTGGCGGACGAGCCGGTGTCGGCGCTCGACGCGTCGGTGCGCGGCGAGATCCTGTCGCTCATGCTCGGGCTGGTGCGCTCGGCCGGCATCACCGTGTTCGTCGTGACGCACGACCTCGGCCTGGCCTGGAACGTGGCGGACCGCGTGGCCGTCATGTACCTCGGCCGCATCGTGGAGGACGCACCAGCCGAGCAGCTCCTCACGGACCCGCGTCACCCCTACACGCGCGCGCTCCTGTCCGTCGTGCCGGAGCGCCAGCACATGGAGCCGCAGATCCTGCGCGGCGAGACCCCGGACCCCACGCGCATCCCGGCCGGGTGCCGCTTCCACCCGCGCTGTCCCGTCGTGGAGTCCGGCGAGGCGGCTCGGCTGGGCATCGAGGAACGGTGCCGTGGAGAGGACCCGCAATTCCTTCCGGCGTGCCACGCGGTTCGGTTAGCTTCAGGCGATGAGCACGAGGCTTACCTACACGAGCGGTGACCTCGGCCCGGAGACGGACGCCGCTTTCGAGGAGGCGCTGGAGGCGGCGCGGGGCTCCGACGCCGATCCGAGCCCGCATCTGATCGGAGGCCAGGAGGTCGCTGAGGGCGATCCCTTCGAGAGACGCGACCCGGCACACGCGGATCGCGTGGCGAGCCGCGCGCGTGAGGGCGGCCCGGAGCTGGTGCGGCGCGCGGTCGAGGCGGCTCGGGCGGCCGCGCCCGGCTGGGCGGGCACCCACTACTCGGAGCGCTGCCGCCTTCTGCGAGCGGCCGCGGACGGCATCGGCGACCGCCACATGGAGCTCGCCGCCGTCGCCAGCCTCGAGACCGGAAAGTCGCGCACCGAGGCGATCCTCGAGGTGCAGGAGGCCATCGACCTGATCGAGGCCTACGCCGGCCACATGGAGGAGAACGAGGGCTACACCGCTCCGCTCAACAGCTTCGTGGAGGGCGAGCGGAACGTGGACGTGCTGCGCCCCTACGGCGTCTTCGGGGTGATCGCGCCGTTCAACTTCCCCGTTGCGCTCTCGATCGGCATGGCGAGCTCGGCTCTGATCGCGGGCAACACCGTTGTGTTCAAGCCGTCGGAGGAGACGCCGGCCACGGGCGCGGCGCTCGGCGAGGTGATGGTTGGAGCCGGGTTCCCGGACGGCGTGTTCAACCTCGTGCACGGCGGCTCGGATACGGGTCGCGCGCTCGTGGACGCCGGCGTCGACGGGATCGCCTTCACCGGCTCGGCCGAGGTGGGCAGGGAGATCGCCCGGAAGCTGCAGGACGGGCCGTATGCGCGGCCGGCGCTCACCGAGATGGGCGGCAAGAACCCCGCGATCGTCACGGCGAGCGCCGACGTGGACGCCGCGGCCGAGGGCGTCGCGCGCTCGGCCTTCGGCCTGTCCGGACAGAAGTGCAGCGCGTGCTCGCGCGCGATCGTGGCCGACGACGTGTACGAGGAGTTCGTGGACAGGCTGGCCGCGCGCGCGGGGGAGCTGGCGCTCGGCGACCCGAGCGACCCGGCGATGTTCGTCGGCCCCGTGATCAACGAGAGCGCGGTGGAGCGGTACGAGCGCGCGGTGGAGGCGGCCCGGCGCGACGGCCGCGTGGCCGCGGGTGGCGGCCGCCCCGACCTCCCGGGCCACTACGTGGAGCCGACGGTGGTGGCCGATCTGCCGCACGGTCACGAGCTCGAGCGGGACGAGCTGTTCCTGCCGTTCGTGACCGTCACGCGCGTGAGCTCGTTCGACGAGGCGCTCGCCGAGGCGAACGCGCCGGTGTACGGGCTCACCGCCGGAATCTTCACGGGCGACGAGGCCGAGACGGAGCGCTTCCTGGCCGAGATCCAGGCGGGCGTCGTCTACGTGAACAGGCGCGCGGGGGCCACGACGGGCGCGTGGCCCGGCACCCAGACCTTCTGCGGGTGGAAATCGAGCGGCTCGACCGGCAAGGGCGGGCTCGGCGCCTGGTACCTCCCGCAGTTCATGCGCGAGCAGAGCCGGACAATCGTGGGCTGAGCTCCGCGAGGAAGGCTCCGAACGCGTCCACGTAGCGGTCGACCGTGCGCTCGTCGTGCGCGACGCTCACGTTCCACTCCTGCTCGCGGCCCGGGGTCGTGTAGATGCCGCGGTTCATCAGCCAGATCCAGATCAGCCGGCCCAGCTCGAGGTCGCCGCCCCACCTGACGCAGCCCTTGGAGCCGATGGACACGACCGTGGAGCCTGCGCCGGCGTCGTCGATCGCCTGTTCGCAGCCGCCGGCCATCCGCGCCCCGAGCCGCTCGAGCTGGTCGTAGGCGGCCGGGGTGAGCACCTGCCGGAGGCTGGCGCTCGCGGCGGCCATGCCGAGCGGGTTGCCGTTGTAGGTGCCCATCAGCCGCACGTCGCCCTTCGCAAGGAGCCCCTCGAACTCGGGCGTCATGCCGACCGCGCCGGCCGGGAGCCCGCCCGTGAGGGACTTCGCCACGGTGACGATGTCCGGGTCTCCGCCGAGCCGATCGGTGGCGCCTCCGGCGGCGATCGTAAGCCCGGTCTTCACCTCGTCGAAGATCAGCACGACTCCGTGGCGCCGCGTGAGCTCGCGCACGGCTGCGAGGTAGCCGGGCTCCGGCAGGGTGAGCCCGCCGCTCGTCATCGCGCCCTCCATCAGCACGGCCGCCGGATCCGTCTCCTCGATGCCGAGCTGGAGGGCCGCGGCGTCATTGAAGGGAACCTCGCGGGCGGCGATGTCGGCATGCCCGTGGTAGGAGCCCGCCATCTTGATCAGGGGCTCGCGGCCCGTGGCCGCGCGGGCGAGCTTGATCGCCGCCATGTTCGACTCGGTGCCGGAGTTCGTGTAGCGCCAGTACGAGAGGCCGAAGCGCCGGGTCAGCTCCTCCGCGACGGCCACCGCCTGCTCGGTCGTGGCGCCGAAGTGGGTGCCGAGCGCGGCCCGCTCGCGGACCGCCTCAACGATCGCCGGGTGGGCGTGGCCCTGCACCATGGCGCTGAACCCGTTGTGGAAGTCGAGGTACTCGTTGCCGTCGACGTCCCAGATCCGCGCGCCCTCACCGCGGTCGATGTACACCGGCCACGGGTCGCTCCGGTGGAACGACGAGGTCACGCCGCCCGCGAGGACCTTCGACGCGCGCTCGAAGAGCTCGCGTGACGCACTCGTCCGCGCGGCGAAGCGCTCCCGCTCCTGCTCGTACAGGTCGCCGATCATGCCGCGGGCGCCGGGTCCGTCCATGGCGCTCGGTCGGCGGGGAAGAGGGGCTCGTGAGCCTGTCCCGCGATCGCGTCGGCGATGTCACGCCCGCACATGAAGCCGGGCACGTTGCCCACGCCGGAGTAGCCGCCCGAGACGTACAGGCCGTCGCGGCCGGGCACCTCGCCGACGTAGGGGAGTGAGTCGTCGCTGTAGCCGACCACGCCGGCCCACCGGTGGGTGATCTCCGGCTCCACGCCGAGGTCCTCGCGGAGGTATCGCTCCACGCGGTCCCATATCAGCGGGCTGCCGGCGTCGCTGTCGGTGTACGAGTCGTCGGCGTCCACGTCGCTGAAGCCGCCGACCAGGATGCGCCCGTCCGGGCGCTGCTGGAGGTACTCGAAGCCCCACCGGGCGTAGACCATGGTGTCCATGGCGGGTGGAACCGGCGCGGTGGCGACCATGTGCAGCCGCCGCGACCGCACGCGCCCCGCGTACTCGGGCACGAGCACCGGCAGCGCGCCGTCGGCGGCGACCACCACGTGCTTCGCGGTCACGCGCGCCGCCGCGTCCGCGTGGGCTACAACCGGACCCTCGCCGGGCGCGGCCACCGGGGCGCTCACGCGCGTGTTCTCGAAGATCCGCGCTCCCGCCCGCTCCGCCGCCGCTGCGAGCAGGCGATACCAGCGAGCCGGGTGGAGGGCGCAGTCGTGCGGGGTCAGGCACCCGACCAGTCCCGTGCGCTGAAGCGCGGGCGGGAGGTCGTCGCGCTCGATGGTCTCGCCCGGGAAGCCGTCCTCGCGGAGGGCGGCGGCGTGGTCGCGCACGTGCTCGGCCTCCTCCTCGGAGACGGCCAGCCGGATCAGGCCGATCTGGCGGAGCGCGTCGCCCGCGCCCAGCTCCTCGGCCAGGGCGATCACCTCCCGCTGTGCCTCGAGCGTGGCCGCGTACATCGCGCTCGCCCGCTCGGCGCCCAGACGCTCGCGCGCATCGTTGTGGAAGAGGCCGACGCCCGTGATCAGGAATCCGCCGTTGCGCCCGCTCGCGCCGCCGGCCACGGTGCCGGCCTCCAGCAGCACCGTGTCGATGCCGTGCTCCGCCAGCCGGCGAGCGCACGACAGCCCGCCCACGCCCCCGCCGATCACGCACGCCTCCACCTCGAGATCGCGGTCGAGCGCGGGCCGCGGCTCGTACGCCGCGTCCAGCCAGAAGGGCGTGGTGCCGGCGCTCACGCGGCGGCCCCCTCCGCACCTCCACCGGTGATCGCCGCCGCCGCGGCGCGCAGATCGCGGACCAGCTTCGCGGTCGCGTCGCGCCCCGCCCTCGACGCGGGCAGGGACACGTTCACCGCCACCGGGCCGTCGCCCTGCACCCAGTCGATCGGAACGGCCACCGAGCAGAGGCCGATCTCGTACTCCTCGCGCGAGTACGCGACGCCCTCGCGCCGGATTCGCTCCAGGTTCGCGCGCAGTTTGCTCCAGCTGGTGATCGTCCGCTCGCTCAGCGACTCGTACGGCTCGTCGCCGGCCGCCGTGCGCGCCGCGTCGTCGTCTAGCTGCGCCAGCAGGCACTTCCCGAGCGCGGTCGCGTGCACCGGGAGCCGCAGGCCCACGTGTGAGCGCAGCGTCAGAAGATGGCTTCCGGTCTCGCTCAGCAGGTAGAGGACCTCGGCGCCGTCGAGGGTGGCCAGGTTCGCGGTCTCACCGGTGCGCTCGGCCAACGTCCGAAGCGGCTCGCGGGCGAGGTCGGGCAGCCGCACCGCCGGCAGCAGGCGAGCCGCTCCGAGCCCCAGGCGCAGCCGGCGCGTGCCGGGGTCCCGAACCAGCCAGCCTCGTTCGGTGAGAAGCTTCACGAGCCGGTGCACCGTCGGCACGGGGAGACCGAGGCGGTCCGAGATCTCGGTCTGGGTCAACTCGGGCGACTCGCCGGCGAACAGCTCGAGGATGTCGAGGCCGCGGGCGAGGGTGCCCACGGAGGCTTTGTTCTCATCCTGCGAAAGTTGCTTTCGCATATCGACTTCTGAAAGGATAACCCGCCGATGGGTCGCACGCAGGTGGAGTCGCGCGTGGAGACGCTGCCGTACAGCTGGTACGCCGATCCGGCCGTCGCCGCGGCCGAGCGCGACCTGATCTTCCGGCGCTCCTGGCAATACGCGGGACACACCGGCGAGCTGAGCGGGCCGGGCAGCATGTTCCCGACGCAGGTGGGCGGCCTGCCGGTGGTCGTCGTGCTCGACCGGGACGGCGAGCTGCGCGCGTTCCTCAACGTGTGCCGCCATCGCGGCACCGTGCTCGTGAACGAGCCCCAGGCGCGTGGCACGATCCAGTGCCCGTACCACGCGTGGACGTACGGGCTGGACGGCTCGCTGCGGGGCGCGCCGCGCAGCAAGGAGGAGCCCGACTTCGACATGTCCTGCCTCGGACTCGTGCCCGTGCAGGTGGGCACCTGGGGCCCGTTCGTGTTCGTCAACCCGGACATGGACGCGCCGCCGCTCGACGCCGCGCTCGGCAACCTGCCGGCGGTCGTGGCCGAGAACGGCCTGGACGTGGAGTCGCTCCGCTTCCACAGCCGCGGGTACTACGAGATCCAGGCCAACTGGAAGATCGCGATCGAGAACTACCTCGAGTGCTACCACTGCCAGCTCAACCATCCGGACTTCGTCAAGGTGATTGACGAGCAGCGCCAGCGGATGGAGGTGGACGGCCTGCGGCTGAGCCAGTTCCCGCCGGTGCACCCCGACGCGTACGGGCCGGACGCGCCGTACGACGTGACGGACAGCGTCCCCACGGCGCAGTACCACATCCTCTTTCCGGCGATGAAGTTCAACGTGAACCCGGGCCGGCCGAACCTGTCGATCGGCCCGCTGTGGCCGGTGGCCACCGACCGCACCGCCGCGTGGTTCGACTACTTCTTCGCGGAGGGCATCGACGAGGCGTGGATCGAGCAGATGCTCGCGTTCGACAACCAGGTCGGCGCCGAGGACACCGGGCTCGTCGAGGCGGTGCAGCGTGGCGCCGCCAGCGGCGCACTTGAGCACGGCCGGCTGCTCACTCGCACCGAGCGCGCTGATCGGTGCGTTCCAGGACATGGTGCGGGCGCGAGTCGAGCCCGCGCTGGTCGACCGTTCCTAGCCGAGCTCGCGCGGCGTCTCGAAATCCCACTCGCGCCGGCGCACCAGCTCGCCGTCCTCGAAGGCCTCGAGGTCGGTGTGCACCATGAAGCGGTCGGCATCGCAGCTCATCACCGAGCGGATCTCGGCCCGGGCGAGCCAGCCGTCACGGCCCAGCTCGGTGGCGGCCTCGCAGCGGATCTCGGCGGAGAGCGGGTCGCCGGGCAGGATCGAGTAGGTGGTCTTCGTCCAGTAGCCGGCCTGGAGTCCGGCGGCGACGAGCCGGTAGCGGCCTCCGGCGGCCCAGTCGAAGACCAGCTCGGTGCGGCCGGTGGCGAAGTCGCGCGTCACGGTCCGCGAGCCCTCGACCGGCTCGAGCGTCTCCACCTCGAGACGGGGCGCCTGCTCGGGCTCCTCGAATGGGCGCAGCCGCTCGTCCTCGGGGCGCGGTGGTCGCACTGGCAGCACCAGGGAGCTGTCCGCGGCGTGCACGCCGAGCGTGACCGGCTCCGGCGCGGGCCACAGCCACGGCCAGTACGCGGGCGAGAGCGCGAGCCGGACGCGGTGGCCCGCCGGGATCGCCTGGGCGATGCCGTCGAGCTCGAGCACCACGCGCGTGGGTGCTCCCGGCTCGAGCGGCCCCGGATGCTCGTGGCCGTTCCGGTGGGTGAGGTTCAAGACGCCGCGGGTCACGAGCAGCGATGTGCCGTCCGGCGCGACGTCGCAGAGGCGGGCGGCGAGCTGCGCGACCGGCCGGTCGCTCTCGAGCAGCAGCTCCACACGGGCGTTGCCGAGCAGCTCTATCCGCTCCTCGAGCGGGGCGGAGGTGAAGCAGAGCGAGCGGCCGTCGTCGGCACGCTGGTCGACCGCGCCCTCGCCGTGGGTGCCGTCCGCGCACCAGACGCCGCCGTCGAGGCCGCAGAGCAGGTCGGTGCCGATCTCGAGCAGCGCGGAGCCCTCGCCGCCCGGCTCCCCGCTGGAGCCGCGCTCCTCCGCGAGCGTCCCGTCACCGAGCGCGAGGCGCCGCTCCTCCACGTTCGGCGACGGCCAGCTCTCCTCGGCCACCCACCGTCCCGGGCGCTCCACCTGTCGCGCCGACGGCGTGACCGGCTCCTGCATCCACGCGCGCAGGATCGGCTCGTCCTCGACACCCGTGTCCACGCCCTTCAGCCACCGGGCCCACCAGCGGAGGCACTCCTGCAGGAAACCGATCGCCGGGCCCGGCTCCACCTCGTCCGGGAACGCGTGCGACCACGGGCCGATCAGTCCCTTCGAGGGCGAGCCGAGGCCCTCGACGAGCCGGATCACCGCCTCGGAGTACCCGTCGACCCACCCGCCGATCGCGTAGACGGGGCACCGGATCGCCGAGAAGTCCTCGCAGACGGAGCCCTGCTTCCAGTAGTCGTCGCGGCGCTGGTGGCGGAGCCATTCGTGTTCGTAGGGGTCGACACCGTCGAGGCGCTCGAGCCACATCTCACGCCACTCCGCTCCGGCCACCTCGGGATCCGGCGGGATCGCGTTGAACGACAGCATCGACGCGCCCCACGACAGCATCTCGAGCGCGAGCACCGAGCCGCCGCGGTAGTGCACGTCGTCGGCGTAGCGGTCGTCCGTCGAGCAGAGGCTGATCACGGTCTTCAGCTGCGGTGGCGCGTGGGCGGCCACCTGGAGGCCGTTGAAGCCGCCCCACGAGATGCCGAACATGCCCACGGCGCCGGTGGACCACGACTGCGCCGCGATCCACTCGAGCACCTCGAGCGCGTCCTGCTGCTCCTGGGGGAGGTACTCGTCGGCGAGGAGGCCGCCCGACTCGCCGGAGCCGCGGATGTCCACCCGCAGCACGGCGTAGCCGTGGCCGGCGAAGTAGGCGTGGCGAGGCTGGTCCCGCGTGGCCGTGCCGTCGCCCTTTCGGTACGGCAGGTATTCGAGGATCGCCGGCACCGGGTCGTCCTCCGCGTCCTCCGGGAGCCAGATGCGCGCGCCCAGCCGGATGCCGTCCGACAGCGGGATCCAGACGTGGTCCATCACCCGCACCGGGCGTGGCAGGTCCGTGACGACCCTCATCGCGGCTGCGGTGCTCCGCTCAGCTCGCCGGCGTGCTCGTCGAGCGACGGAGCGGGACGGCCACTCGCCGTCGGCGAGCCGTCGACCTTGAAGGGGCTCCCGAGCAGCCGCACCGTGCCCACGCCGGGCTGGTCCACGGTCTGGACGAGCCCGTTCGCGCCCACCTGGGGGTCGTCGAACAGCTGGTCGAGACTTCGCACCTCGCTGGCGGGCACCTTCCGGTTCGCGAGCTCGTCCACGGCGTCTCTCACCGAGAGCCTCGCAAAGCCGGCCTCCACCGCGCGGACGTGAGCCGCGCGCCGGTCGCGCTCGGCCGCGTCCCCGGGCGGGGCCTGGGGGTTGTCCACGAACGGGTCCCGGAGGTCGAGCAGCTCGCACACCCGCAGCCGCTGCACGATGTTGAGACAAGCGAGGGCGACGAAGCCGTCCGCGCACGCGTGCGCCCGGTAGTACGGATCGAGCGCCTCGCCGAGCTCGACCCGCGCGGCCGCGCGCTCCAGCTCGGCCCGGCCCGCGAACGGACTCCCGTTCTCTCTCCCGTCGACGGAATCCACGGACACGAAGCGCTGCGCCTGGAGCGCGAGCGCCGCGCCCAGCAGGGAGACCTCCAACTCCGGCGCCGCTCCCCTTGGGGTGGAGCGTACCTCGGCGGCGTCGTCACGACCGAGCAGCCCGGCGGTGACCGACAGCGCCGCGAGCAGGCCGGCGGTGAAGTCTGCGAGCGCGAGGCCGCCGGTGCGGCGGGGAACGGTGTCGCCGGGCCGCGGGTCGGCCAGCAGGAGGCCGGACAGCGCCTGCCCGATCAGGTCGTAGGCGGGCCGGCCGGAATCCGGACCGTCGCTTCCGAACGCCGAAACGCACACGATCACGCACCTCGGGTTCACCTCGTGCACGCTCTCGCGGTCGAGGCAGAACTCGTGGGCGCGGTCCGGGAGGCAGTTGTGCACGAGCGCGTCCGCGCTCGCGATCAGATCCCGGCTCCGCTCGCGCCCCTCCGGCGTCTTCAGATCGAGCGCCGATCGATCGCTTGCCTCGGTTCAGCGCATAGAAGTAGCGGCTCTCACCCGGCTGGAACGGGTCGTAGCGTCGCCACTCGTCACCGCGCGGCGGCTCGACCTTGACGATATCGGCGCCGAGGTCGCCGAGCAGCATCGTCGCGAACGGGGCGGCCACGTACTGCCCGTAGTCGAGGACGCGCAGCCCTGCGAGTGGGAGGGCAGCGCTCATCGATCCCAGGCGTCCAGGACCGAGTCGTTCCAGGAGCGCGCCGAGCGGCTGCGGCGGTAGGCACGCTGGAGCGGGAACTCCATGGTGAACCCGAGCGCGCCGGTCACCTGCATGCAGATCGAGACCGCGCGCTCCGCGGCGTCGCCGGCGTGTGCGAGCGCGTCCATGCCTGGGCACTCCGCGGTGAGCAGCGTGAGCCCGTCCACGAGCGTCGCGGCATCGGCGAGCATCTGCTGGACCGGCTCGAGCGCCGACAGCGGCCCGCCGAACGCCCGCCGCGACCGCGCGTGCTCGAGCGTGAGCCGTAGCCCCTCCTCCGCGAGCCCGGCGATGTACCCGGTCGACGCCGCCACCCACGCGGCCATCCTGCGGTCCGCCTCCTCGCCGGGAAGCTCACGCTCATCCGGCACGGTGATGCTCGCGACCCCGAGCGCGTCCGTGTATGCGACACCGGTGGCGTCCTCCGCGACGCCGGCGAGGATCGCGTGCGCTCGTGGCTCGGCCGTGACCGCGCCTGGGCTTGCGTAGCGCGCCAGGCCACCCACCTTCAGCGCCCCTCCCAGCAGAGCGTCCACCGGCGCCAGCGGAGCGAACGCGCGGCCGAGCGCCGCGCCTGCGGGGGCAGCGAGGGGGAGGAGGTCGCCGTCGCCGCCGAGCTCGCCCCAGCCGGACTCCCTCAGGGCGTCGTCGAGGGCCGCGTTCGCGTCCGAGACGGCCGCGCCCGGCGTCCAAGGGTCCGGCCGTGCGTGCCGGGCCGCGATCCCGGCGACCGTTGCCGCGAATTGGGCAGCCTCCTCGAGAGTTGGGGACTGAGTCAGCTCGCTCACGCCGCGCACCCGAGCCCCTGCCGCGCGATCACGCGCCGCTGGATCTCGGAGGCGCCTCCCGCGATCGAGCTGCCCGCGGTGGACCGGGTCACGCCGGCGAGGCGCCCCTCGCCGATCGCCTCCGGGCCGGATTCCACAAGAGCGCGGGGACCCAGCAGCCGGGTGCCCGCGTCCGCGGTCCGCTTCGCGAGCGTCGACATCGACAGCTTGGCCATCGCGGAAGCCGCCGCGGCGGGACGGCCGTCGGCAAGCAGCCTCACCGCCCGCCGGCCCAGCAGGCGGGCGGCCTCGGCCTCGCCGCGAAGCCGCCGCAGCTCGAGCCGGGTGCCCAGGGCCGAGCCGCCGCTCGCGAGCGCCGCCTCGATGTCCTCGAGCACCCGCTGCACGATCCCGATCTTCTCGCTCGTCACCCGCTCGTGGTCGAGCGTGCTCATCAGCACCCGCCAGCCGGCGTTCTCCTCGCCCACGAGCTGCGCCGCCGGCACGGACACCTCGTCCAGGAACACCTCGTTCAGGACCCCGCCGCCCACCACCTCGATCTCCCGCACCTCGATCCCGGGCGAGTCCATCTCGGCGACCAGGACGGAGATCCCGCGGTGCGGCCGCGCCGCGTCCGGGTCCGTTCGCACGGCCAGGTAGATCCAGTCCGCGACCTGCGCGCTCGACGTCCAGGTCTTGTGGCCGGACACCACGAAGCGGTCGCCGTCACGCCGGGCGGTCGTCCGGAGCGACGCGAGGTCCGAGCCGGCCTCGGGCTCCGAGAAGCCCTGGCAGAAGACGAGCCGGCCGGCAGCGATCTCGGGGAGGAGCCGTTCCTGCAGCTCTGTGGACGCGTGGTCGATCATCGCGTTGCCGATCGTCTTCACCGACAGCAGGTAGCTCGACAGCGGCAGCCAGTGGTAGCCGAAGCGCTCCTCGGCGGCGACCGTCAGCAGCGGGTCGAGCCCGCGCCCGCCCAGCTCCTCGGGCCAGTGGAGGCCGATCCAGCCTGCCTCGCCCATCGCGCGGTAACCGGCGCGCGAATCGCCGTCGGAGGGCATCCCCTGGAAGCGGTTCTCCTGCTCGGCGGACAGGCGTGTGGCGAGCTCCGCCCCAAAGCGGTCGGCCTCCGACGTGATTTCACTGAGTGAAATCACCTTTCATTGGATGCTACGGGGAGCCGAAAGCCGGGTCAACCGCTGCGCTTGCGCCGCTTCTTCTTCTTGCTCACCGGATGCGGCCGGCTCACCGCCGGCGCGACCTCGACGGCCTCCGGCTCGGCCTCGGTCTCCTGCGACCTGTTGCGCCGGACCAGCACGAAGCGCAGCCCGACGAGGGCGCCGATGGCTCCGATCTTGAGCGCACCGTACGCCGGGTTTCCGGGCGTGAGGGGATGAATTGCGGCAGGAGGGACGGGCGCCACCATGACGGGTCAGGGTAGCTGGGCCCGATGCGACGCGAGACGAGCATTTGTTAGGGTGCCCTAACTCGTAATCCGACCGCGAGACTAGGAAATGTCTGACCGGACCGAATCGCCGCTGATCCGCTTCCTGCCATGGGCCGCCGCTGCCGCCCTGCTGCTCCTCTGCGTCTGGTTCACGACGCAGTCGCTCGGGGTGGACCCGACCGAGACGCCGGACCAGGAGAGTCGCACCACGGTCGTGGTCGACGCCGCCATCATCGTGTTCCGCGAGGGTCTCGAGGCGATTCTCATCTTCGCGGCGGTGGTCGCGAGCTTCGTCGGCGGCAACCGCGCGCTTCGGCGACCGGTGGCGGGCGGCGCGGGCATCGGCCTGCTCGCCGCCGTGCTCACCTGGTTCCTGGTGCAGGCGCTCCTCAGCTTCTTCTCCGACTACGGCGCCCAGCTGGAGGCGATCACCGGCCTCATCGCCGTCGTCGTCCTCCTGATCGTCCTCAACTGGTTCCTCCACAGCATCTACTGGACGAACCACATCAAGAAGCAGCACGGCCGCCGCCGCGCGCTGCTGGCGAGCGGGTCAGCCGCAACGCTCGGGCTTGTGATGCTCGGCTTCACGTGCGTCTACCGCGAGGGATTCGAGGTCGTGCTCTTCCTTCAGTCGCTCGAGCTCAAGGCCGGCACCGCCGCGGTGCTTGAGGGCGTGGCGTTCGGGCTGGCCGCCACGGCCGTGGTCGGCGTGCTCACCTTCGTCCTGCAGCGACGGTTGCCCTACAGGCGCATGCTCGTGGTGACCGGCGTGATGATCGGCTTCGTCCTCGTGGTGATGATCGGCGGCACCGCCTCGACCTTCCAGGACCTGGGCTGGCTGCCTAAGCACGACCTGGGCGTGGCGATCCCCGGCTGGGCCGGCCGCTGGTTCGAGGTCTACCCGACGGTCGAGACGATCGCCGTGCAGATCGGTGCCGCCGCGCTCGTGGTGGGCTCGTACTTCGCCGCCGAGCACATCCGGGAGCGCCGGCCGGCCAGGCGCGGACTACGTCCCGCGGTTCGCGCGGAGGCCGCTCCCGAGCCGGGCTACGCCGGCTGACCGCCCTGCGCGGCCGGCACGTCGTCGGCCCCCTCGGCCCCGTCGGTCTCGTCGGCTTCCTCGGCCTCCTCGTCCGGCTCGCTCCTGGTGAGCACGCGGACGGCGTCGGGCGGCAGGCGTAGGGAGA
>CAWEHM010000022.1:0-8770 GCA_963808875.1 uncultured Thermoleophilaceae bacterium | reverse complement strand
CCTCCTCACGGAGAGATCGTGCACCTGACCTGAACCCCAGTCCTGATAGTGGGCCAGGTGCACCTGAGCGCCCGGCTTGGCGTAGAGCTCGAAGGCGCCGGCGTGCAGAGCCTGGCCGTCGAAGTCGGGCGCGAGGAAGTACTCGCGGACCTTGCACTCGGCGTTCTCACCCACGACCACGAGGGTGTGGGCCCACTGGACCGTGCCGGGCTCCTCGATGAGCCAGACCGCCTGGATCGGCTTCTCGATCTGGACACCGGCGGGCACGTGCACGAAGACTCCGCCGGTCCAGAAGGCCGCCGTGCCCGCGGGGAACTTCCCCTCCTCGTAGGGGAGCCGCTTCGCGAAATGCTCCTCGACGAGGTCCGGATGCTCTTCGACCGCCTGCTCCAGCGGCATCACGGTGATCCGGTCATCCGTCACGTCGCAGTGCACGACGTTCGCGCCCTGCTGCACGATCAGCGCCGCGTGCTCCTCGTCGCCGAGATGGTCGCGGACCATGGCGGAGTCGAGCGAGTCGTAGCGCTTCGGCTCGAGCGCGTCGAGGTCCAGCCCGCGCAGCGAGGTGGTCCAGAAGCCGGAGCGGCGCCAGGTGGGCACCTCCTGCGACTCGTAGACCTCGAGCGCGGCGCGACGGCGATCCTCGACGAGCAGCGTTCGGTCGTGCCATGGCCTCGCGCCATGCCACCCCTTCGCGGACGAACTCGTAGCCCCTGTCCTCGAGTTCGTCGGCCAGCTCGGAGCCGCCCTCGCGGACGATCTTGCCGTTGATCAGGATGTGCACGAAGTCCGGCTTGACGTAGTCCAGGATCCGCGTGTAGTGCGTGATGATGAGGAAGCCGCGCTCGTCGCCGCGCATCGCGTTCACACCTTCGGAGACGATCCGGAGCGCGTCGATGTCGAGGCCGGAGTCGGTCTCGTCCAGCACGGCGAACTCCGGCTGGAGCATCGCGAGCTGGAGGATCTCGGCGCGCTTCTTCTCGCCGCCCGAGAAGCCCTCGTTCAGGTAGCGGCTCGTGAAGGCGCGGTCGATCTTGAGCAGGTCCATGTTCTCCTTGAGCATGGCCCCGAACTCCTTGACCTTGATCGGCTCGTCCCGCTTGGCGTTCACGGCCATGCGGAGGAAGTTGGCGACCGAGACGCCCGGGATCGTGGCCGGGTACTGGAACGCCATGAACAGGCCGGCGCGGGCGCGCTCGTCGGGGTCGGCCTCGGTGAGGTCCTCGCCGTTCAGGAGGATGCGGCCCTCGGTGATCTCGTAGTTCGGGTTGCCCATCAGCGTGTTCGCGAGCGTGGACTTGCCCGAGCCGTTCGGGCCCATGAGCGCGTGCGTCTCGCCCTTCTTCACGACGAGGTCGACGCCGTGGAGGATCTCCCGCTCCTCCGTGCGCACGTGCAGGTTCTGGACTTCAAGAGTCATACGGTGGTCGTTGCCTTCTCCGGTCGGGTGCGGGCCGGCTTCGCGATGTCGGCCAGCGTCATGTCATTGAGCGTTCGGACGATGGACCCCTGTACACGGGTCCACAGCAGCTTGGTCGGGCACGGCTCGTGGTTGTCGAGGTGCTCGCGCGAGCAGACGAGAACGCCGTCCGCATCCGCGGTGATGCACTCGATCGGCGCGATGTCGCCCTCGAGCGCGCGCACGACCTCGGCCATGGTGATCTCGCCGGCCTCGCGCGCGAGCGTGTAACCGCCGTGCGCGCCGCGCCTGGACTCGACCAGCCCGGCCTTCCGCAGCCTCTGGACGAGGTGCTCGAGGTACGCGAGCGGAAGTCCCTCCTCATCGGCGATCGTGCCGAGCGAGATAGGACCGTCCCCACCCGTCCTGGCGAGATGCGCCATGACGCGAATGCCGTACTCGGCCTTGGTCGAGAACATCACAACCCCAAATCCTACCTACGCGGTAGGAGAATCAGCCGGACTCGCGCTCCAGCAGGCGCAGGTCATGTGCCAGCCGCTCTGGGGTTGCCTGGGCGATCGGGTAGCCCACGCGCTGGAATCCGCGTGCGTCCACCAGCGTGATGTGCGCCAGGTGCTCCTGCGTGATGCGCTGCGGGGTGATGCCGTACCCGTTCCAGATCGGGTGGAGCTGGGCGCGCGATCCGAGCACGAAGCGGATTCGGCCGCCCGCGCGCTGTTCCGCGAGGAACTTCCGAGCGCTCGCCGGCGTGTCGTTCGGCGGGTCCACCGAGATTGCCAGTGCGGGTACGTCGTGGCCGAGGTCGTCGAGCGCGCCGCGGATCGTCTGGGCGGTGATCGGGCAGGTGTCCTGGCAGTGCGAATACAGGAACGTGACGACCACGGGCTGTCCGCGCAGCGCCCGCATCGACACCTGCTCGCCCTGCTCGTCGCGCAGCCGGAAGTCGGGAGCGCGCGCGTCCGCCGGCATCGTGGCTCCGGCGAACTCGTTCGGGGCGGCCACGGGGTCCTCATCACCGCCGCTGCTGGCCGCCAGCACGATCCCGCCGAGGGCCAGCGCGCCCACCAGGACCAGGGCGATCGCGATGCGCGGGTTCACCACGCGCAGGCTAGAGAGCCAGCTCCCAGCGCTCCCAGTCCATCGCGCGACCCCAGCGGACCGTGTGCTTGGTGCTGGTCATCTCGAAGCCGGCGCGGCGGTAGAGCTCGCGTGCCTCGGTGAGCGCGCTGAACGTCATCAGCTCCACGCGCTCGTAGCCGGCGGCGCGGGCCGCCTCGAGCACGTTCTCCACAAGCCGCCGGCCCGTCCCCGTCCCGCGCGCCTCCGGCTGGAGCGCAAGGTGCCCGAGCCGGGCCAGGCCGCCGCCCAGGTCGCGCAGCGTGACGCCGCCCACGACCTGTCCCTCCGCCTCGGCGATCCAGAGCCCCTCGCGCTGGCCCGGCCAGCCCGAGCGGCGGAGCTCGGCGAGCTGCACGGCCATGTCGCCGGCGAACGAGGGCGACAGCGCGTACTCCGGCTCGAACACCTCGCCGTTGACCCTGACGAGCTCGTTCACGTCGCCGGAGGAGCCGCCGGTGCGGATGTGCACCACAATCCCCACGGTGTCATTCTCGTTCGACCCGGGGGTGTTCGTATACCTCGCGATCGCCGTCACGCTCTACGTGCGCGCCGTGCGCATCGCGCGCGGGCGCGGGCTCGAGGTCACGACGTTCCAGCAGTGCGCCTTCTTCGGCGGCGTGGCGCTGTGGGCGATCGCGATTTTCTCGCCGGTCCACTCGCTGAGCGAGGAGCTCCTGTCGCTGCACATGGCGCAGCACCTGATGATCGCGGAGCTCGGCGCGCCGCTGATCCTCGTGGGTCTGCGCGCCCCGGTCATCTACTTCTTCCTGCCGAAGCCGGCCATGGTGTGGCTCGCGCACCGGCGCACGCTCCGGAAGGTGATGCGGAAGCTGACGACGCCCATCGGCGCCATCGCCACCTACGCGATCGTCCTGTACGGCTGGCACTTCGCGCCCGCCTTCGAGGCCGCGCTCCACAACCCGTTCGTGCACGCCCTCCAGCACGAGTCCTTCTTCGTGATCGCGATCCTGGTCTGGATCCCGGCGCTCGAGCCGACCCGCCGCCGCCTCCGCGGCGAGCTCTGGAAGGCGGGTCACATCATGGGCGCACGGCTGGTCGGGATGTTCCTCGGCGCCGCCTTCATCGTCATGCGCACGCCCGCGTACGACTGGTACGTCGGGCGCACGGCCGAGCACGGCATCAGCCCGCTCGAGGACCAGCGGATCGCCGGCGCTCTCATGATGAGCGTCGACCTGGCGATCATCCTGTTCGCCGTCGGCTTCTTCTTCTACCGCTCAGGTCAGGACCACGACCGCGCGGAGGCCGCGCAGGCTGAGGCCTACGGCTCGACGAGCCCGCGCCGGATCGCGTAGCGCACGATCTCCACGCGGTCGCGCATCCCGAGCTTGCCGAAGACGTTGGTGCGGTGCGACTCCACCGTCTTCTCCGAGAGCTTCAGCGTCTCGGCGATCTGCCTGTTGGTGAAGGCCTCGGCGATCAGCTTCACGACCTCGAGCTCGCGGGGGGTGAGGCCGTCGTCCACGTCCGTCGAGCCGCCCTCGAGCCACTCGTTCATCAGCGTCTTCTGGGCCTCGTCGGACAAAAACGTCCGGCCGTCCGCGACGGTGCGCACGGCGTCGATGAGGTCCTTGTCCGCCGCCCGCTTCAGCACGTAGCCGGCCGCCCCCGCCTCGAGGCCCTCGAGGAAATAGCGCTCGTCGTCGTGCATGGACAGCATGAGGACGCGCGTGTCCGGAGCGTGCGCGCGGATCTCGCGCGCCGCCTGGAGCCCGGTCATCCGCGGCATCGACACGTCGAGCACCGCGACATTCGGGCGGTGCTCCTGGGTCGACTCGAGCGCCGCGACGCCGTCCTCCGCCTCGGCGACCACCTCCATGTCGGCCTGGCGCTCGATCAGCATGCGGAGCCCAGATCGCACGATCCCGTGATCGTCCGCGATCAGGACCCGGATCACGAGGCCACCTTCGCGAGCTCCGCGATCCGCAACGTCACGGTCGTGCCGCCGCCGGGGGCTGAGCGCACGTCGAGCTCGCCCCCCGCGAGGCGGGCTCGCTCGGCCATGCCGCTGAGGCCCAGCCCGGCGCCCGGGCCGTCGCCGTTCGAGCGGCGCGCCAGCGCCGACGGGTCGAAGCCCGCGCCGTCGTCGCGCACGTGCAGGTCGAGCCGCTCGCCGCCCGCCTCGATCTCGACGGTCACCGCCGTGGCCGCGGCGTGGCGGCCGACGTTCGCGAGCGCCTCCTGAAGGATCCGGTAGACGGCTGTCTGCACGTCCTCGGGCAGAGTGTCGGGCTCGCCGGCGACGTCCAGTTTCACCTCGACCCCGGTGCGCGCCGAGAAGCGCTTCAGCTGCGTCTCGATCGCCGGCATCAGGCCGTGGTCGTCGAGCGCGCTCGGCCGGAGCTGCCGCGCGAGGTTGAGGAGCTCCTCCATCGCCTGGTTCACCAGCCGCTTCAGCTCTGTGACCTCGGCCATGTTCACGCTCGGGCTGTCCTGGGCGAGCGCCTCGAGCCGGAGCAGGATTGCGGTGAGCGCCTGGTTCACCTCGTCGTGGAGGTCACGCGCGAGCCGGCGGCGCTCCTCCTCCTGGGCGCGCATGGCGAGCGTGCCGGAGCGGCGGCGCTCCTCCTCGATGCGCTGGAGGAGGCCGTTGAAGGAGCGCGACAGCTTGTCGATCTCCTCGACCGGGTCCTGGTCGGGGAGGTGGTGGCTCGACGGCTCGGTCGGGTCGATGCCCTCGATCCGCCTGATGAGCCGCTCGAGTGGCGCGAACCGGCGCTGGAGCATCCACAGGTTCACGCACAGCGTGAGCACGATCGCGAGCGCCAGGATCAGGAACGTCCAGCGCTGGTCGGAGACGGTCAGGTCAAGGCCGGCAGCGAGGCTCGCGGCGAACAGCGTTATCGCGACGAGCACCACGTTCGCGGCCACGACCTGACCGATGAGGGAGTCGTCGCGTCGCGTCATTGAGGGTCTTTGAATGTGTCGGAACACTGTTCGGGGCGAGAAATGGGGTCTCCACCCCATATCGGCACGCACCCCGAAAGACGAAACTCTTGGTGAGGCTTCAAGCAGGTGGAACTTGCCGGGGGCTTCCGCACAATTTAGGTCTGGGTCTTCCGCCGGGGCGTCCGAAAGGGCGCCCCGGCTGTTTCCCGGGGGCCCGCGCGTCCCCGTCGAACCTCGCTATCCTTTCTGAAGTAATGGCATCAGGCGCAGAGCTGATCCGGCAGATCAAGGAGCAGATCGAGGAGGTGGACCCGAAGGAGGTCCACGAGTCCTCGGCGAACGGCCACGGGAACGGAAGCGGGCCCGTGATCGTCGACGTGCGCGAGCAGCACGAGTTCGAGCAGTCGCATCTGCCGGGCGCCGTGCATGTGCCGCGCGGCCACCTCGAGTCGCGCATCGAGGGCGCGGTCGGAAGCGACCGCTCGAAGCGCGTGATTCTCTACTGCGCCACCGGTCAGCGTTCCGCGCTCGCCGCTCACACTCTTCAGGAGTTCCTCGGCTACGAGGACGTCGCCTCCATGCGCGGCGGCATCACGCTGTGGAAGGACCGCGGCTACGAGGTCGAGGTCCCGCGCGCGCTCACCCCCGAGCAGCGCGAGCGCTACTCGCGTCACGTGCTGGTTCCGGAGATCGGGCTCGAGGGCCAGATGAAGCTGCTTGACGCGAAGGTGCTGCTGCTCGGCGCGGGCGGGCTCGGCTCGCCGGCCGCGCTGTATTTGGCGGCGGCCGGCGTCGGCACGCTCGGGATCGTCGACAACGACGTGGTCGACCTGTCGAACCTCCAGCGCCAGGTCGCGCACTCGAACGACCGCATCGGCATGCCGAAGGTCGACTCGGCCGAGATCTCGGTCCACGAGATCAACCCGGACGTGAAGGTCGAGAAGTACCCCGTCCGGCTCGGCGCCGACAACATCATGGAGATCATCGAGGGCTACGACGTCGTCGTCGACGGCCTCGACAACTTCCCCACCCGCTACCTGCTGAACGACGCGAGCGTGCGGCTCCAGATCCCGGTGGTCTCGGCCTCGATCCTCGGCTTCGAGGGCCAGCTGTCCGTCTTCCACCCGTACGAGGGTCCCTGCTACCGCTGCCTCTACCCGACCCCGCCGCCGGCCGAGCTGGCGCCGTCCTGCGGAGCGGCCGGCGTGCTCGGCGTGCTACCGGGCGTGATGGGTCTGCTCCAGTCGGTCGAGGTGATCAAGCTGGTCACGGGCGCGGGCGACACGATGGCCGGGCGCCTGCTGCTGTACGACGCGCTCGGCACCACGTTCACCGAGCTGAAGGTTCGGCGCGACCCCGACTGCCCGATCTGCTCGCGCGACCCGGACGAGATCTCCGACGAGGAGATGGGCGTGTTTCCGGACTACGAAGCCTTCTGCGCCGGCGCCGGTTAGGCTGCCGGACCTCTTATGGCGACGATCAAGATCCCCCCGGTCCTCCGGGGCAGCGTCGGCGGTGAGAAGGAGGTCGAGGCCTCCGGCTCGGACGTGCGCGAGGTGCTCCGTTCGCTGGCCTCTAAGCACCCCGAGACCGAGTCGCAGCTCTTCTCCGAGGACGGCGAGCTGAACCGCTACGTGAACGTCTATCTGAACGACGAGGACGTGCGCGTCCTCGACGGGCTCGACACGAGCGTGTCCGACGGCGACACCGTCGTCATCCTGCCGGCGATGGCCGGCGGCGGCCGCTGACCGTCCGGCCCGCCCGTCCCGAGGACAAGGCGGCCTGGACCGCCGTCTGGCTCGACTCGGCGCACGCGGGCTTCTCCCCGCTGCTGCCCGAGGGACACGAGTACCCGACGGCGCCGCGCGGGCTGTGGGAGCAGCTGCTGGCGGACCGGGACGTGTCGGTGCTCGTGGCCGAGGGCGACGGCCGCGGGCTGCTCGGGTACGTGGGCTGTGGGACGAACCGCGACCCCGATCCGCCGCCCGACGCGGGCGAGGTGCGGAGCATGTTCGTGGCCTCCTCTGCGTGGCGCCGCGGCGTGGGGAGCGCCCTGATGGACGCGGCGCTCGACGACCTGCGCGAGCGTGGCTACACCGCCGCCGTGGTCTGGTCCTTCGCCGACAACGACCCAGCGAACGCGTTCTACGAGCGGATGGGTTTCACGCGCGATGGGGCGGAGCGCTCGAACGAGGCCTGGGCGCACATCCCCGAGGTGCGCTACCGCCGTAACCTCTGATCGCGCATGGAGACCACCGGCATCGACCTAGCGGCGCAGGACGCGAAGACGGCCGTATGCACGATCAGCTGGAGCAGCCGCTCCGCGTCGGTAGCACCGCCGGTAGGCGGGGCGGATGGCGTCACGGAGGACGCGCTGGTCGAAGCGGTCAGCAAGGCGAACTGGGTCGGGATCGACTCGCCGTTCGGCTGGCCGGCCGGCTTCGTCAACGCGGTGGCCGGATACGCCGAGCGCGAGCCGTGGCCGGACATCGATGCCGACGCCCTTCGGTACCGGCTCACCGACCGCCTCGTCCGCGACGAGGTGAAGCTCTCACCGCTCAGCGTCTCGTCCGATCGGATCGGCGTGACCGCCTGGCGCTGCGCCCGGCTCCTGACGCTGGCTCGCTCCGGCAAGAAGGCCGCCGACCGCACGGGCCGTGACCGGATCGTCGAGGTCTACCCGGGCGCGGCGCTCACGCGCTGGGGGCTGGACCGGCGCGGCTACAAGGCGAGTGGGAACGCCGAGCGCAAACTGAGCCAGCGCTCGAAGCGGGAGGCGCTCCTCTCCGAGATCGAGGGATCCGCCGACTGGCTGCGCTGGAAGGACGACGCGCGCGACCGCTGCGTCGAGAGCGACGACTTCCTCGACGCGTTCCTGTGCGCGCTGATAGCGCGCTCCGCCGCGGTCGGCCTGACGGTGTGGCCGAAGAAGAAGAAGGAATGGAAGGCGGCGCGTGCCGAGGGGTGGATCCACCTTCCGCGCCCGGACAGCCTCCCGCAGCTGGCGGGAGCCGCCGAGAAGCGGCCCCCGGCCAAGTCGTAGGCTGCGGACGATGCGCAAGGAGCGGCTGGACGCCACGGAGCCGTTCGTCACGAAGGACGGCTCGGAGATCCGCGAGCTTGCCGGCACCCCGACCGGCAACTCCGTGAACCAGAGCCTCGCCGAGGCCACCGTCCCGCCCGGCGCAGACACCGAGGAGCACTTCCATCGTGTGTCCGAGGAGATCTACCTCTTCACGAGCGGCAGCGGCCGCATGAAGCTCGGCGACGAGCTGGCCGAGGTGTCGGTCGGCGACACGGTCGTCATACCGCCCGGACTGCCTC